>NZ_DAIPZL010000001.1:0-235942 GCF_036782235.1 Rheinheimera sp.
CTCTTTGAGTTAGTTTATCTAACTGAAAGGTGTCTAGGAAATTAGTGGCGATTCATTTTTATTCGCTGAAACGAGAAAAACCAAACAATTGGATTATATGTGAAGGGATAACTGAAAAAATTTACTTAGAGCATTTCCTTAAGGATGTTATTGCAAGGCTTAATCTTAGGATACTTCCGATGGGTGGCTCTAAAAATGTAACTAGACTGTATGAGTACCTTAAAACTCCGATAAGAGAGGATGATCTTAATGGCAAAGTTTTTTGCTTAGTCGATACAGATAACGTAAGACCTGAAGATATTGGAAATGGGTCATCTAATTTAGTTATCAAGAGATTTAATAATTCGGGCACAACTCAACAGACTGCATTGGTGAATTTGAATCATGGGGAAATGTATCTTACTGATGTAGAAAGATCTTTAAACCCCTTAGTGTTTAGAGAAACCATTAATGAATTGGCTCAAGATGATGAATTTAAAGTGACATCTATAGAAAATGAAAGTGGCAATTCTGATTTTATACATAATTTTAGAAATACATACATTCAAGATTTTTTTAAGATCAATGAAGGTGCAAATAAAATTATCTTCGCAAAAAAATACGTTGAGAAAGAAATCGAACTTCGAGAGGTCGGAAATTCAACAAATTTAACTCCAAAGTGGGTATCGACCATAGTTGAGTTATTTGATAAGAAATCATTTGTTTGAATTTGCATTAATTATATTTGGATGTTTTTTCATTTGCGCGAAGTCGAATTTAGTGAAAATCTCAGTAAAGTTACAGAAATGACAAATGTATGCCTAAATTTTGATGGAGGGAACAATATATGGCACTAGCTGATGTTCATTCGCTGGAAGCTGAACTTATTGGGGTTTTTCGTCAGCTTTCAGCGTTGCAAGCAAACATACATAAGCGCTTAGAAGCACAATCTGACGGGAAGACACTGAAGGGAAATGAACTCGTTGGCTGGCTTGGTGAAATTTATGGAAAACTTATTTTAGACGGCAAGCTGGTTAGTGATCGTGAAGAACACGATTTCGAATGTTATGACGGGAGAACGGTATCAGTTAAAACGAGAAAAGGCTGGGGATCTGGTTGGAAGCAAACTAGCGCGATACCCAAGATCGAAGGTGAAGATTGCCCGTCTCACTTGATGTTTGTTCATTTAGACGATGACTATAAGTTAGAGCGAATCTGGTTATACCCATGGTCCGAACTACTCAGTTCTGGAAGATTTACAAGCCACAAAGTTCGAGGTCAGCACAGATCCTTTATCTTCAGGGTTGATGATAAAAAGGACAACGCATTTTTGCTATATCCGCTTATGACAGCTAAAGAGTAGTTTGTTTTCATCTAGCATCACTTGCAATTACTTGGAACCGGGCGCAATTAAAAATGGTAAAAAATCAGTCTAGAATGTAAATATTTATCAATGCTTTACATTACTCTATAACGACAGATAACTGATTCAAAATCCGCCGGTAGAAATATCGTGTCGGTTCGAGTCCGACCCCAGGCACCAAAATCACCACTGCCAATACTGATTAAATATCCACAAATATTTGCCCGGATTAGTACCGACATTTTTCACCCTGACAGCTGTCATGATTTATCTGAACGTTTTACAGCACTTTGCAGTTACCGCTGTGCATACATCAAAACAGCTTGATTCTCAGGCATTTCAACAGCAGCAAAACACATAATTCATCAGCTCCATTTTTATTGAAATTTCCGCTTGACCTCAAGTTAACTTGAAGATTTATGCTGCAACCGAACTTTAACTTTGTGAGGTGATGTGATGCAAAATTCAGCGCTTGAACACTTTATTAGCCAGGTGAAAACAGCCTGGTCCGGACTGAATACTGAAACTGTGGAATCGGTCAGGCAATTGTTGATAAACCTGACCAGAGCCGCCAAAGATGAACCATGGTTTAAGGACATGCTGAGCGGGAAGCCTGCCGCCAAAGAGCTGTATCGGGACCCTGAACATGGCTTTATCTTATTGGCACACACTGAAGAAAAAGGCACTTACCGCCAGCCTCACAATCATGGTGCCGGTTGGGTGTTTTATGCCGTGTTATCTGGTGAAATGGCCATGCGTACCTATCAGCAAGTGACCACTGTGACGGGTGAAACTCATTTGGTGTCCAGAGGCACAGATTTGATGCAGGCTGGCCAGTGCCGGGTATTTTTACCAGGGGATATTCACGACACCCGGTGTTTGTCGGACGCTTTTGTGCAATTGCGTCTTACCAGCACGGATTTTCAAAAAGAAATGCAGGAAGGCCGTTTGGTCAGGTTTAGCAGCCCATCCGCTGCGCCGGTATAAAAATCTGAACCCGGGCTTATAAGGAAACAGCAAAAGTTTATTTTGCCCCTTTTGCTGTTTCCTTTTTAGCTGTAGTACCACTTGTTGTTTTGTGTTTTCTGGCCTGATCTTTACCGGCCACTCTTAATAACTGCTGAAACCTGGGACATTCGCTGTGGCTGGGTGCCGTGCATTTTGCTGCGTGCTCCAGACAATGTTGTATCGCCACCAGCTGTTTAACGCGCTTTGCTATCTCATTGGCTTTTTCTAATAACACCTCTCTGTTTACCTCAAAACGTCCTTTGGTGGTCAACATCGACTGGATATCTTCAAGTGCAAAACCCGCCCTTTGCCCCAGCGCAATAAACTGCAGCTGGTCCAGCACCTGAGTATCAAATAAGCGTTTTAAACCCACTCTGCCCACAGATTTGATCAATGCTTTTTCTTCGTAATACCTGATAGTCGAAGCTGGAACGCCTGATTTTTTGACCAATTGTGAAATATCGATATCACCCATGACAAAGCCCTTGACTTAAAGTTCGCTTGAAGTTGTACCTTACAAAAACGGCCATGCCGCTGCAAGCAGATTGAGTGCTTGTTACATCTTTGAGGTATCACTATGTCTGATAACATCGCCCATCCGTTGAATAACCCGGCGGCAAAAGCAGGTGGCAGCAACGCAGCACTGCTCAGTCTGGCTTTTGCTGTATTGCTGCCGTCGCTTGGTATGAGTATTGTAAATGTCGCACTCCCCACACTGGCCAGCAGTTTTGCCGCTTCTATGGCTTTGGTAAATTGGGTGGTGATTGCTTATTTACTGGCGCTGGTCACTTTTGTCATAGGTGCAGCAGTGCTTGGGGACATTGTTGGCAGAAAACTGCTGCTGTTGAGCGGTATTGGTATTTTTGCCGGTGCGTCCATGATGTGTGCTGTCTCGACAAACCTGTGGATGTTAGTGGCTGCCAGACTTATCCAGGGGCTGGGCGCCACTTTTATTTTGTCGCAAACACTTGCCCTTGCCAGCTCTGTGCTGCCCAAAACACAAACAGGTTCAGCCATTGGCCTGCTTAGCAGCACTGCAGCTATTGGCACTGCGCTTGGGCCTGTTGTGGGCGGCTTGCTGCTGGAATTTTTTGGCTGGCAAGCTATGTTTTGGCTGCTGTGTCTGCTTGCTGGCCTTAGCTTTATTTTGTGTGCCCGTTTGATTGCTGCGGATGAATATCAGTCGGCCCGTTCGCTGAAACACTTTGATATAACCGGAACCCTGTTACTGGCATTAAGCTGTTTGTTTTATGCCATGTCGGTCACAGACAACGGCCAGGTTCTGCCTCTGTCCGGTCCCCTACTGCTGTTATTCGCTTTGCTGCTGTTTATTGTATTTTTGCGAACTCAGCTTAAGCGTCAGTATCCGCTCATCGATCTGCGTTTTTTCCGCCAGCATTTACGTAACCTGACGCTGGCTGCCGGTTTTGTCGTCGATGCCATTGCCATGTCAACATTGCTGATCGGGCCTTTTTATCTGACTTATGCTTTAGCCCTGTCGCCACTTGAAGTCGGTTTATTAATGTCGGTTGGGCCGCTGGCTGCCGCCTGCTCGGGCTATCCGGCCGGCAAATTAGTGGATCGGCTTGGGGTAAAAAATATGATGTTTTTCGGTTTGACTCTGATGAGTCTCGGTGCTTTTTGTTTTGCTTATTTGCCTGTGTTATTTGGGGTTTATGGTTATATCGCAGCTTTACTTATCATGACGCCTGGCCGGCAGTTTTTCCTCAATGCAAACCACAGTTATGTGATGAACAGCGTTTGTGAACAGGATAAAGGCCTTGCATCCGGCATGCTGAACCTGACAAAAAATCTTGGACTGATGACGGGCGCTGCGCTGATCACCGGCCTGTTTAGTGCGCTGTTACACAACACAACAATGGCAGAGGCAAGCCCAGAGCAGTTAGGTTTTGCGTTAAGCACCTGCTTTACGCTAAGCGCCGCTGTGCTTGTGCTGTTGCTGCTCAGCATTTATCTGCTGAACAGGCACCATCATAAACTCCATCAAACAACGGAATAAGCGAAAACCACAATACCCAAGCCCAGGCTAGCAGCAACCTAACCGCAATTGCAGGCGGTTAGGTGATGCTCCGGACACAAACGCAGCAGCAGGCCAGGTTTTAAGCCACCTTAAACTGCGCCGCCAGTTGCTGCAGCTCTGTGCCAAGCCGGCTTAAGTCGGTACTGGCGATGGCGGTTTGTTCACTGGCAATGGCAGACTGCTCAGCCACATCGCGGATGCTGTAAATACTGCGGTTAATTTGTTCGGCTACTGTCGCCTGCTGCAGCGCTGCTGCAGCAATTTGCTGGTTCATATGCTGAATACTGCTAATGGCCTGATTAATGGCGTTAATTGCGGTACCAGCTTCGTCAGCACTTTGTAATGTGTCGCCGGCCAGGTTGGAGCTTTTATGCATATTGGCCACCGCAGCTTCGGCTTTTTGCTGCAGATTGCTAATCAGCTGCTCAATCTGGCCGGTGGATTCCTGAGTTCTAAATGCCAGCGCCCGTACTTCGTCGGCCACCACAGAAAAACCACGGCCGGCATCCCCTGCCCGCGCAGCTTCAATAGCGGCATTCAGTGCCAGCAGGTTGGTTTGGTCGGCAATACTTTTAATCACATCCAGTACAGCGCCAATGTTATTGCTCTGATCTTTCAGCTCAACAATAGCCTTTGCGGAACTGGCCACTTCATGCGCCAGTGCTTTAATTTGACTGGTGGTTTTTTGTACAACCATCCCCCCCTGAGTGGCCTGCTGCGCTGACTCAGTGGCTGAAGCTGATGCTTCTTCGGCATTTTTTGCCACATCCTGCACAGTTGCCGCCATTTCGTTCATGGCCGTGGCCACCTGCTCGGTTTCTTCTTTTTGCTGGCTAACACCGGCAGAGTTTTGCTCTGAAATAGCGGCCATTTCTTCAGTGGCCGCCGCCAGCTGGGCAATACCGGAAGTAAGACTGTTGATCAGCACCCGAAGATTCACCGTCATTTTTTGCATAGCCTGCATCAGCTGACCTGGCTCATCCAACCGGTCTGTCGGTAAATTGCCACTTAAATCACCTGAGGCAATTTTTTCTGCCACCTGCACCACCTGCCGGATTGGAGTGACCACCAGACTGGTGATCACAGAAGCGGCCAGCATGCCAATCATCAGTGCAACCAGCGCACACGCAATAATCAGCCGCTCTTTATTCTTTACTTCATCACGCATAGTGGCAATCTGACGTTCCACCGAACGGGTGCCAGCCCGATCTGCGGCACGGGCCGCTACCCGCATTTTATCTTCAACTGCAAGGGCAGCCTCTTTGTTGTTTTGGATATCAATAGCAGCCAGCTGAGACAACAGCTGCTGGTAAGTGTTGAGCTCAGCTAACAACTCACGCATTAAAGCAATACTCTCAGCAGTGGTAAAAAGAGTCAGGCTGGTTTCACCCAGTTGTTTGGCTTTATTGCTAAGGTCTTGCGCTGCCTGGTAATACTGGCGGTCATTGCGCAACAGAAAGTTTTTTTCCTGCTGCCTTGCTTCGCTAATCAGCAGATTGGTTTCGCTGACTTTGGTCACCATTTCAAAACGGGCACTTAAGCCTTGTAATGATTGATAACTCAGCGCAGAGATAAACAACAGGATCAACAGCACTAAGCCAAAACCGACAAGAAGTTTGATTCTGATACTCAGGTTTTGTAATAAGGTTATGATTGAAAGCATAAAAATCCTCATTCTCGTACATGGTTTAAAACAGAGTGCACTATCAACTGCCGCTGCATGCCATTGCCCGCTATACAGTTCTGTATTGCTTTGTTTGTCGCTCCTTGCCTTGGCACTTTGTTCGTTTAAAGACAACTACTGCGTTATGGCCAGCTGCAAAAGCGGCACGCCCTATGCCTTAGCAACCTCACAACTTGTAACAAACTGTAGTCTGTCAGATGACTGATTGTGTTTTTATTCCATATATTTATGATTTAAAAGCAAAAATTAGTGTTGCAACCAATGCTCAGCCCGCATCGGCTGGCCATACAAATAGCCCTGAAAACGCCTGCAACCAAGCTGCTGCAAACTTTGCCGGTGCAATTCGGTTTCAACCCCTTCAGCTATCACTTCCAGATCCAGACCGCCTGCCATCAGTAAAATAGCGCTGACTATGCTGCGATCGGACATGTTGTCGGGCAAATCTCGCACAAAAGATTTGTCAATTTTCAGCTCATGCAGAGGCAATTGTTTCAGATAAGCCAATGATGAATAACCGGTGCCAAAATCATCCAGCGAAAAAGTGATGCCACAACGATTCAGTTGCTGCATTTTGGCGACCACATCTTTGGGATTCTCCAGCAATAAACGTTCGGTCAACTCCAGATGCACTCTGTTTGGGGCAATGCCTGAGCGCCGAATTTCAGTCAGTACTTCGTCGGTAAAATGGGCACTGGCGAACTGGCGGGCACTGATATTCAGCGACACCCGGCACTGTGCCAGCGCAGGGATACCTTGCGCCTGCCGGATAAACTGGCAGACCTGCTGCAACAACCACTTACCCAACATAAAAATGGCACCATTACGCTCCGCCAGCGGTATAAAAACATCAGGTGCAATGGCTTGCTCCTGATGGTGCCAGCGCATCAGGGCTTCAAAACCTAATAACTGGCCTGCCACGTCGTATTGTGGCTGATACACCAGATAAAACTGCGACAGAATGTCGGGTGTTCTTAAATACTGATCCAGCAGCGCATTTTGCCGCTGATGTTGATCAAGCCGGTGATCATAAAACGCAATACTGCCTTTACCGCCGGATTTTGCATAATGCAGCGCCAGTTCGGCGCTGCGGACCACTTCAGAATAAGTAAAATCTGCCGTCGAAAAACAAAAAGCGCCGACGGTGAAATTACAGCTGACCACATCACCAAACACCTGCTTTGGCCTGGCCAGAGCCTGTACTATAGACCCTAACTGTTGTTCCAGCGCAGGCCGTCCTTGATTGGTTTCCAGCAACAGCGCAAATTCGTCTTCGCCTGTTCTGGCCAGAAAATACAGTTCAAAGTCGCTCAGTACCCGCGCACATTGGCGTAAAAACTCATCCCCATGCTCAAAACCATAACCTTCATTAATCAGCTTAAAATCATCGGCATCCAGGCAAATCAGACAATACTGTGTGGGATTTAATGCAAGATTATCGATGCATTGATTAATTCTGCGGTTCAGCGCGGTTCGGTTTGGCAAAGCGGTCAGCGTATCTTGTAATGTCAGCTGATCAATAGCCTGCTGTTGCATCATCTTGTGACTTAAATCACGCATGACGCCCAGATAACTGCGGCCATGGGTGTTATCGAGTTCGCAGATCCGCAGCTCCACCGGGATCAGCGAATTATCTTTGTGTTTGGCCTGTACCACTCTGTTGCTACCGATAATGCGTTGCTCTTTGGTACTGGCGTAATGTTGCAGATACTGATCATGCTGACTGGCATGGTGTGCACCCATCAAACAGCTGACATTTTTACCAACTAATTCGTGAGCCTGATAACCAAATAAACTTAATGCAGTTTGATTGGCATACATAATGATGCCTTGCTGGTTGATGCTGACCACTGAGTCGAGCATATTGTCCAGAATAGTGCGCGACAGCTCAGAGGATTTAGCCAATTGCGACAGCGCCAGCTCCCTTGCCGTCACATCATAAACAAAACCTGTCCAGACAATATCTCCGTCCGGCGTGACTTCAGGTGAAGAACGCGCCTCCAGCCAGATTTGCGCTCCGTCCGGTTTATGCAATGCAATACAACCATAAAACTCGGTTAAGTGCTGGCTTGAGTGCAAAATGTCGCGCATCAATACGTCACGCTGTTCGGCCGTCATACAGTTAAATAACAGACTGGCATCTTGCAGCAAAGCCGCCACAGGTAAACCGGTGATCAAGCTAAAACGATCACTGAGTTTTACAAAACGGAACTGCTGGGTTCGGCTCATCAGGAACTGGTAAAACACACCAGGCGTAAATTTTGCGAGCGTGTCGAGAGTGTAAAAACTGTCGAGTGTGTCGCGCATAATTACCCTTCCTGAAAAGTTGAGAACTGTGTGCAAAAGCTGCTGGTTTTTAGTCGCGACAAGGTCGTTTGCAGCTGACACCATCGGAAATATCAGCCTGTATTAAATTAATTACGCGTCTGTCTGCAAAACGATCAACCTTTTAGCGGTTTATTTTTTTACGGTGATTTTAGCCGGCCTGCCGGCAGCCTGCTGCTGTGATCTTTAGCATCTGCTAATTTTCAGTCTGCCCCCAGTTGCCACATAAAATCTCAGCAGGCATAGTGCTTAAACGAAAGTGGCCAGACCAACCTGTTATGCAAAAGCCTTACCTGTCTTTTGTCCTGATGAGTATTTAAATGCGTTTATTTTTTCTGCTGTTGTTGCTGTTTTATACAGTATCTGGTGTTGGCTCTGAGCATATGAGCGATCATGAAAGTTTTTGTGCCAACAACAAAAGTATCAGCTGTGATTTATATCTGCAGCAACAGCTGGCTGGAACTAAACCCTATTCGGCACAGTGGTACAAAATCACCGCTTATCAGTTCGACTATTTATTTGATCATCACAAATTTACCGAACTGCAGCAGAGCATAGAACCATTGCTGGCACAGCAGAAGTTGCCGGAAAGTTTTGCGGTGCAGCTGTATTTTTATTACGCCAAAGTGATGAATCTGCAGCAAAAGCGTGAGCAGGCTGAGTTATATGCCAACAAAGCCATGGCGGGTCTGGAACAGATTTACCAGATGTTTGGTGAACCTTTCCGTTTGCTGGAGCTTGCTAATCTGCAGCATCAATTTGGTGCAGCAGATAAAGCAGCTGAAATTTTAACTTACACCGAACAACGTTTTGCCAAAAGCAAAGATCCGTTATTTCGCTTTGAACTGAACGCAAATAAAGCTTTGTTAAGCCACGCTGCCGGCAATTTGGAAAAAGCAGCAGCCGAGCGCCAGCTGTCACTGCAGGCAGCACTTGCCCTGGGCCATAACGGCAAACTGATAGTGGCCTATGGGAATCTGGCCCGCACTTTTCAGTTGCTGGGGCAGCTGGAACAGGCGCGTGATTTGTATCTGACGTCATTACCTTATCTGCAGGCGGAAAATAATCTGATTATGGCGGCTATTTATCAGCTGCGGCTGGCAGAAATTTATTGGCAACTCAAGGACAACACTAATGCCCGCCATTATCTGGCCAGAGTTAATCATCTGAAGTTGTCGGATGCTCATCTTCAGCTTTATCAGCAACTCAGCCGTGCGCTTGAACCGCCGGCAACACTTTAATTTGTGTTTTATCAGCCGAAAAGCTGGAGAGCAAAACCATAGTGCCAGCAACTTAACCAGCTTGCCCTGTTGTGGTCTGGCAGCGACAATACCTTTTTTTGCCCAATAGGATCTATATGGATTTTGATGATGCACAAGACTGGGCATGGTGTGACAGCCAGCTGGCCGCAGTAGAAGCTTATGTAAAAGCACAACAGTTACCACATGGTGTGATTTGTGATAGCCCAGAGTGGTTTACCGCACCTTATGTGGCGCTTTGGGCGGTAGAAGATGTGGCAGACCCGGGTTATGTTGGTTTTTGGGTACTTTGTGGCGACAGCAGCGGCAAGCAACCACAGCCAGTGCCTTTTGATCATTTGCCAGCCACAGACATCAATGAGCCGAGGGAGGCCATAGCAGCTTTTGCCAAAAAATGGGCGCAACTTGCCGCTGCAGCGACCAAAGGACTAGCCTGGCAAGGCAGCCCGGAACTTGACGGCGATCTGCCACAACAAGCTAAACAACTGGCTCGCCAGGCACAGTTGCTGCAACTGTGGGCCAGCGATGATGAACTTTGGGATTTAGATTAATAATGTCAACCCAAACTGAGTGCTCGCGGACAACCAGCTTGTCGTCTGAACAACTAAAAGCCAGCCGCTAAAAGACCGCGGCCGGCTGCGCAGCTTAACGCTGGAAGGTGTTGTAGCTGGTGATCAAATTACGGTAGTCCGGAATATGGTTGGAAAACAAGGTGCCCAAACCTTCCACATCATTGCGCCAGTCCCGGTGCAGCTCACAGGCGGTGCCAAACCAGGTCATCAGCTGGGCACCAGCTGCTGCCATCCGCTGCCAGGCAGCGTCACGGGTCATCGCATTAAAAGTGCCGGAAGCGTCTGTGACAATAAACACCTCATAACCGGCTTCAAGTGCGGACAAAGCCGGAAAAGCCACACAAACTTCAGTCACCACACCGGCAATAATCAGCTGCTTTTTGCCCGTTGCTTTAATAGCCCGGACAAAATCTTCATTGTCCCAGGCATTAATTTGACCCGGGCGGGCAATATAAGGAGCTTCAGGGAACATTTGTTTTAATTCAGGCACCAGCGGGCCATTGGGGCCCTGTTCAAAACTGGTGGTTAAAATGGTGGGCAAGGCAAAATATTTTGCCAAATCAGCCAGCGCTAACACGTTATTTTTGAACTTATCAGGTTCAATATCACGCACCAGCGACAATAAACCGGCCTGGTGGTCAACCAGCAGTACTGCCGCATTGTTTTTATCCAAACGCTTATAAGAGTTGCTCATTTCTAATCTCCTTGCTGTTCAGGCAGGCCAGGCCTGCCCGGTTTTGCCCTGTGCTTTAAAGCACAGAACAAGTGTAGTGCCAATAGCTCATAGGAGCTGCGCTGCAGCGCAGCACTAAGGCCTCAAAAGGCAAAACAATGCTAGTCAGTGGCACAATGTTTCGGTAGATGGTTAAATTGGCACTCATCGTTTTAAATTTGGAACAATCAAGATGCCAGATCTGAATGACCTGTATTTATTTGCCAAAGTAGCGCAAGCCGGTGGTTTTGCCGCCGCCAGCCGGCAGTTACAACTGCCTAAATCCACTTTGAGCCGCCGTATTGCCAGGCTGGAACAACAATTAGCAGTGCGGCTTATTCAGCGTTCGACCCGGCATTTTGTGTTAACCGAACTTGGACAGATTTATCTGGAGCACTGCAAAGCCATGCTGGTGGAGGCTGAAGCGGCGCAGCAGGCCATTGACCGTTTGACCCATGAGCCCAAAGGCATTATCCGGCTCAGCTGCCCTGTGGGTTTATTGCATTTTCATCTGGGGCAGATGCTGGCCGATTTTATGTTGTTGTATCCGGGCGTGCAGATCCACCTCGAGGCCACCAACCGCAGAGTGGATGTATTGGCTGAAGGTTTTGATTTAGCAGTCAGGGTGCGGCCGGCGCCGCTGGAAGATTCAGATTTGGTGCTGAGGATTTTATCCGATCGTGGCCAGTGCCTGGTGGCAAGTCCCTCTTTAGTGCAGCAGCAAGGTCTGCCACAACAGCCGGAACAACTGGCAAGCTGGCCGGCACTGAGCCGCACCAGAGTAAATGAACCCCAGCAATGGTGCCTGCATCATGCCGATGGCCAGATAAAAAAAGTCGATTACCAGCCGAGGCTGATCACCACAGATATGGCTACTTTATTGTCAGCAGCACTGGCCGGTGTGGGTGTGGTGCAATTACCACAACTGATGGTTGGCCCTTATCTGGCGTCAGGTCAGTTGAGCCAGCTACTGCCTGACTGGACGCCAAGGCGGGAAATGATTCATCTGGTGTTTCCAAGCCGGCGTGGTTTATTGCCTTCGGTGCGCAGCCTGATTGATTATCTGGTACAGCGTTACGAAAAAATGCATGAAGACTAATCAACAATGGCATTAAATCAGACTAAAATTAACGATTATTTACAACAACTTAGCTCTAACCATTATCCATCATAAGTTATTTTTGCCCTAGACTGAGTGCAAAGTGCTGCTATGGTCCGCCCGTAATGAAAACACCTGCTGACTGGCAAAAAAACCGTTCATCACCCATAGTAAAAATCCCGATTGCGGGGCCAACTGATTTTTTCATTGATCCAGCAGGAGCAACAGGATGAACAATAAACAACGGATGGTGTTTATCAACTTACCGGTCAGCCACCTTCAAACTGCCATAGCCTATTATCAGGCACTGGGGTTTGACAACAATCCGCAATATACCGACGACACTGCGGCTTGTATGGTGTGGAGCGAAAGTATTTATGTGATGTTATTAACCCACGACAAATGGCGCAGTTTTACCAGCAGACCTATACCGGCGCAAAACAGTAGTGAAGTGATGCTGGCGCTGTCTTGTCAAAGCCGCGCTGAAGTAGACACCATGCTGACCAGGGTACAAAAAGCAGGTGGCGTGATTGATGTCAATCCGCTTCAGGATCATGGTTTTATGTATAGCCGTAGCCTGAGCGACCCGGATGGTCATGTCTGGGAGTTGTTCTGGATGGATACAATAGCCGCACAGGGCTAAATAAAAAAGCAGGCAGCAGCTGCGGTGTGCCTGCTTTTACTCTGGCCAGCAATTGATAATGCCAGCTTAAACCAAATGTGCATCTAAACTGTCACGCCAGATATTGGCTTCCAGCTGCCGTCTTTTTACTAAACCCGAAGTGACAGGCCAGTATCTTTTCATTTCCAGCAACTCATCAGCCACCGGCAGTAACATCTGCTTCAGCTCTGCACCGGTTTTGCCTTGTTGTCTGGCCTGTTCGGCTTGGTCGAGGATCCGGCGGATATTGGCCATTTCTTCTCTGTTATGACCACTGAGTGCCGGCCCCCTGTTATACACCAGACTCACCAGCACCGAAGCACAAAGGCCGGGCAAAGCGGCCAGCGAAGGGTAGGCTATCAGTGTTTTTTTATAAAAACCAGGTAAGGTTTTACGGACAAATACCTGCCAGGCCGCATAAAAAGGCACTTCAATGCCCAGGGCTTTTAGCGCCTCTGCCCTTGCTGCACTGCCCTGTTTGCCAATGTCTTTCTCCAGCTCCTGCAATGTTGCTTTGGGCAAATAATCACTCCAGTCACTGTAAAACTCATCTGCAGTGTGAAAACGCAAATCGTACCCCACGCCAATAGTGATGCCACTCTTTCCCCCCGGATAATGCGGGAACCGGGTCACTCTCTGGTAATAAGCCAGACCACCGGTTTCTTCCAGCGCAATAAAAGCCACACCATTGGTGTCAAGCGGGGCAAAAGGTTGTGGCTGCTTGTGTAAAAAATCCCATAAAGCGGCGTCGGCCACGCCTGTGACCTGCTGGCGCGCCACATCCTGCGCATAACGGATAGCTGCTGTGGTGCCGGGGCCATAATCGCCGTCTACTCTGAGCATAGCGCCCACTTTGTTTAATAATGTCTGTAAAGCACTGACATCTTTGCCTTTACTGCCCTGTGTTAATTTAGGGTAGGTCATTTGCGATCCTCCATAACAATGAATGGAAACACCACAAGGACAAAGCCTGAACCACAGCTCGCGCCAACAATCACCACAATCTGGCTGTTCACAAGAAAACAGGTGTGCCGGCACTGCAGACAACACCAGAGCCGGCATCCTCAACCTTAGTTGTTTTTACTTTTTTGTCCAAAGTGATAGCGCCACGGCGATAGCACTAGAGTTAGTTGCGGCCAATCACACAGGAGTTATTTTCCGGGAAACAACAACACAAAAAACATGCGCCGGCTTATAGCCGCAGCTGCTGCAATGGCTTTTTAGCAAAAGGAGAGCCGTTTATGTTGCATCTGTATTCAAATCCAGGTCCGGGCATTCAGCCCGCTACTGCTGTGCGCCCCACAACCACACTGCGCCGTGCTGTTGTGCTGTTGTTAGGCTTGTTATTGCCGCTGCAGTTAGCAGCCCAAACTTTTAGCCTAAAGTCGCCTGATGGCAGGCTGGAAGTCGACATCAACACCACACCACAGCTGCAGTATCAGCTGAAAGTGGATGGTGAAGTGCTGATCACCCCCTCCGCCATTGGGCTGCAATTTGCCGACGGTATGGATATTGGCAAGCAGCTGGTGGTGACAGGCCAACAACAAAAAACTGTGAATGAACAACTAAGGCCCGAAATAAAGGTGCGAACAGCGGTTATTCAGAATCACTACAACGAACTTATTATTGATTTTAAACAAAATTTCAGCCTGAACTTCCGGCTGTTTAACCAAGGTGCTGCTTATCGTTTTGTCGGTCAGCAAACGGACAAAGCAGAGCTGAAAAACGAACAGGCCGAGTTTAATTTTGTCGCCGGCACTTACAGTTATTTTCCTTTTGAAAAAAACTTCCGAACCGCCACCCAACCTACTTTTACCCCGCTGCCGACCAAAAATATTGATGGTGATGAGCTTGGCAGTTTACCGGCGCTTTTTGTTGCCAAAGGGGTAAATTTATTACTCACCGAAACCGATTTGCAGGATTACCCCGGGCTGTGGTTGCGGGGTCAGGGTGATGGCCGCATTTATGGTGTGCATCCCAAAGATCTCGATCTCACCAAACAGAACCCGCAGAACCCTGAACAAGCCGGCGAGTTCACCACCCGTATTGCCACAGTGTCGCGTGAGCGTAATTTTCCCTGGCGTATTATTGGTGTGGCCCGCTCTGATGCTGAGCTGCTGAACATTCAGCTCAGTTATCTATTGGCAGAACCTTCCCGTATTGGCGCGCCCAGCTGGATAAAACCTGGCCAGATTGCCTGGGACTGGTATAACGAAAACAACTTTAAAGGCGTGGATTTTAAAGCCGGTATTAATACCGAAACCTATAAGTACTATGCGGATTTTGCTGCCAAATTTGGCATCGAAAATATTCTGATCGACGATGGCTGGTCAAGCCACGACGATGTGCTGACAGTGCTGCCAAGCATTGATGTACAAGCCATTATTGCCCATGCCAAAAATAAAGGAGTTGATGTGCAGCTGTGGGTGCCCTGGACTGGCCTTGATAAAAACATGGAGCAGGCGATGGCACTGTATAAAAAATGGGGCGTCACCGGCCTTAAAATCGATTTTATGAACAGCGACAGCCAAAGTATGGTGAATTTTTATTGGCGCGCCGCCGCTATGGCCGCCAAATATCAGCTGATGGTGAATTTTCACGGCTCTTATAAACCGGCCGGTATTCACCGCACTTACCCCAATGTGCTGACCCGTGAAGGGGTTAAAGGGCTGGAAAACCATAAATGGTCGGACTCAATCACACCGGCGCATAACCTGCATTTGCCCTTTATCCGGATGATTGCAGGCCCCATGGATTACACGCCAGGGGCTATGCGTAACGCCCATCGCAAAGATTTTAATGCAGTGTTTTCCCGCCCTATGAGCCTGGGCACCCGCGCTCATCAGCTGGCGATGTTTGTGCTTTATGAAAGCCCGTTGCAAATGCTGGCCGACACGCCCAACAGCTATCTGGCAGAACCTGAAATTCCGGCCTTTATCAGCAAAATTCCAACCGTCTGGGACAACTTTAAAGTGCTGCACGCCAATATTGGTGAATATCTGCTGATGGCAAGACAAAACGGCAACAACTGGTATCTGGCGGGCATGACCAATGACCAGCCACGCACTTTACCGGTCAAACTGGATTTCCTGCCGAAGGGTTCTTACCAACTGGAGCTGATGAAAGACGGCATCAATGCTGACCGTCATGCAGAAGACTACAAACTGGAAAAACGTGTGGTCAAAGCCGGTGACAGCCTGGATATCCCCATGGTGGCCGGGGGTGGTTTTGCCGCTATTTTAACGCCTTTGTGAGCCACATCCGCACACAACAGCTGTTGTAATGGCCTCAAAGCCCGGCATTAGCGCCGGGCTTTTTTCGCCCGCCCCTGCAAAATTTTTGTGCCTATAACATCAGTTGCTAAAGTTAAGTTTCTGAATCATCCTCCCACCACAACTTGTCAGTGACTTTCCTGCACTACTGACAGAGCCAGTGTTTCTGCTGACAATGACAAATAACAGCTGCGAACTTTGGTATATGGTCGTGCTTTAGCGGCCACGGCAATGCACGCCCAAATGCGGGACGCCGCTCAGGACAAAATAAGCCATATTGTTGAAGAAGCCGATATCAGGTTGGATGCGGATACAACGACAGCCGCAACACGCAACTTCCAACAGGCCTACGGCCAGAAATAACACCATAATTTTTTTAAAGCTTTATATCAGGCAACAGCAATGCTGCCTTTTGTCTGTGATATAAGAGGAAAGTGAAAATATAAAAAAGACAGCTTTCTTTTAAAAATCAGTGCTATAACTCTGATGATAACGCCATAATCAATGCGCGCAGCCATGATGCTTAAACTTGGTGCGCAGCAGGTGTCTGACCGAATGGCCACAATAGCCCTTGAGCTGCACTCATACAGGATAAAACAGTGCCCCACAACAACAGGCGTCTTTCCGATATTGCCGTGCGTATCTGGCGTGGCCTCAAAGCACAGTTCTGGCTGCTGATGCTCTGTTGTTATAGCGCCCTGCCGGGCTTTGCCGCAGCCAAAGGCACTTTACCCAGAGTTCTGGTGTTGAGTTACACCAACCATCCGACAGTGCAAAAATATTATTTACCTATAGTGCTGCAGGCTTATCAGGCTTTGGGCATTGAAATTCAGCTGGTTGAAATGGCCACTGAACGTTTTGCACAGTTATACCAGCAAGGCAAAATTGACGGCGATATTGCCCGTATTGAGGCGCTCACCCAGCTGCTGCCCCAGCTGTTGTTAGTGCAGCAACTGGATCAAATGCAGGTCAGCTACCACTGCAGCGCTATGGTGCGATGCAGCGCCGACGACATCAACGACCCCAATCTGCTGATATTTACCCCTGTGGTGAAAAAGGTGCGGCAACTGATTAAGCTGCAGGTGCTGGCCAAAACCTACGAAGTCAACAGCTGGCAGCAATTGCTGGATTTATTTCAGCAAAAAAAGGTCGACAGGTTTTTAATGGTAGATGGCGGGCGTTTTCACACCACTTTGCAGGTGAGCTCACAACGTTTTGAAATCGCCCATATGCCACTACCGTTTTATCATGTGCTGCACCATCAGCACCGCCAGCTGGCTCCGCTGGTGGCGGAACAAATCCAAAAAGTGCTGGCCGGTTACCCGCCTTTGCCTAATCCCTCGCACAACAAAGCTGCCATAGAGGCCACACTCAAATAAAACATTAGATAAAACCACCTGAAAGAATGCCCTGACGCAAACCGGCAGGGCATTGTTGAGGCTGGTGCGCTCAGAGCACTAAATGTAGTGGCCTGATGCCATCCCAGCTGTACTGACGGCTGCCCTGCCCCTGCACTTTCAGTTCCAGCAGATAAGGTTTATCCACAGAAGACTGTCGCTGCACACAAAGGTCAAAATTGCTGGCAAAAGCACGAATTTGCCGTAAACACATGTGATCCCAGCCGGTAGGCAATCTGGGTGCCACGGTAAAATCTTTAAAACCTGTAGGCTCGATGCCAAATAAACCTTCTGTGATCACCCGGGCATACAGTCCACTTTCTGCCGACAGATGACGTTGATCCCCTTCCGGCCAGGCTTCCACCGCAAATGGCACATGCTCACCCAGCAGGCGTTTACGGCTGTAATACTTCAGATATTTCATCGCGGTGTCGGTTTCACCCGCCACAAAAATGCCACGAAAGGCGTATAAGGTGGCTCTGTCCCAGAAGGTCTTCGCGCCGGACTCAGTTAAAATACCGTTTTCAGTCCACAGCTGTGGCGATAACAACGCATCCAGCGTGCCTTGTTTTTGCTCATCAAAACCCATCACCAGTGGCAGTGCTATCCAGGCCCGCAGTTTGCTATTGCCCTGGTAATAACGGTAAGTGCGAAAACCCTCAACTTCGCCGGCAAAATAACGGTGAATGGCAGTACGCAGCTTTGCCGCATCAGCACCTAATGCTGTGGCTTTGTGAGGGTCCCCCAGCGCCTGATATAAATGCGCCGACGACACCAAAGCACCATAAGCCAGCATATTGGTACTTAAATTGACTTTGCCGGCCGGAAAACGGTTTTCCAGTTCATCGGTGTCGGAGGCAATCACCCCATCGCCGGTCATTTTGTGTTTGTTGTAGTCCAGACACCACTGGATCAACGGCAACAATTGCTGAGCCTGCTCTGCGTCGCCTGAGGCCAGCGCATAACGGCTGGCACCATAAGCCACCATGGCACAGTCGCCCCTGTCGCCCACCCCATTCCAGATATCCAGCCCCTCGGCCACAATAGAGGAAGGCAAAGGTTTAAACTGTGGATTGATAAAACGGGCAAAATGAAAAAAGCTGACCCGCGCCGACTCATTGCCGTTGGCATCTCCTAAAAACGGGAAAAACGGATTGACATATTCGGCCTGATCATTGGCCCAGATAGCCGCATAATAACGGCCGCCACCAGGCCCATGCATCAAACCACTTTTGGTGCGGTAAATACTTTCGGCGGCACGCAGCTTGGCAAATTCAAACATTTGGTTGAGCACAGGATCCGGCGTTTCCAGCTGTAACTTTTGCTGCAAAGAGGCCAGATACAACTGGCGTTGCAGCAAGGTATCAGCAGCTTCTTTGGCGCTGATGGTAAAGCCTGCATCCGACTGCCGCACTGCACTGAACGTTAGCTGATAACTTTGACGCCCACCTCTGGCCAGCGTGATGCTGCCGCTAAAATCACTACGGGCGCGGATCAGATAGCTGCCGTCTACCCCCTTGGCTGCTTCTGTGTTGTGGCGATAATCCAGCGGGGCAACCTGCACTGTCAGCGGGCTATTGCCCCCGTTATGCAGTTCATGCTGTTCCACCAGAAAAGCGCCGGTTGGGCTGGGGCTTAAGGTTCTGGTTAATGTCAGGCCAGAACCCAGTGCACTGTGAATTTTCAGCAAACCATCATATTGCACCCAAAGCGGACGTTCCTGAACCAAGGGTTGGCCATTGATGCTGAGCGCGGGCGACAAGGCCAGGTCAAACTGATGGATTAAACTGGCGTGGGTGTCATTGGGAATAGTGCGCAGCATAGGCCAAACCACTTTGCGCTCTAATATCAGATTGCCTTTTGTGTCAGCGCCGTAATAAATAATGGCCGACAGCTGCTCACCACTAAACTCCAGATGGTCCTGATGTGCATCCTGAACCTGCCAGCGGATAGCGCCCCGCTGCAGCTGCCAACGGTCGGTCAGACTATTGGCAAGCTGGTTCAGATCAGATTTGGTAGCTGGATGTGCGGCTGAGTGCACAGCCTCTGCACTGCCCTGCAATCTGGCATTAGAGGCCACAACAGCGGTAGGTTCCTGACTGGTACAAGACCACAAAGTTGTACAGCACCAGAACAAACCGGCACCAAGTGCCAGTAACTTTGGATTTTTCATCTTCACTCCTTAAATACAGCGGCCAGAGCAAGGGCCGGCAGTTCTGGCTGTTATTGCAGCATGGTGTGAAGCGGCCTGACTTATGGCTACAGCACAATTCACTCCCAAATAATAAGCAGCACAACAAACCCAGCGATCCGAGCCCGGAACAGCCTTAACTGCCGGCATCAGGCGCTGATCTTCTGCGTTTTATTGCGATATTGTTGTGGGGTCATCTGCAGTTCTTGCTGGAAAATATCGTAAAACCTGCTGATGGAGCCAAAACCTGCTTCGATGGCAATAGTGAGCACCCCTTGTTCGGTGTCGACCAGAAGCGCCTGGGCGTGTAATAACCGCAACCGGTTAATATATTGTTTAATCGAGATTTTCATCACACGGTGAAATAACTTCATCGCATAATTGGGGTGCAGCCCTGTAACTGCGGCCACATCAGGAATGGTAATTTTTTGGTCATAATGGTCGGCGATATACCTGAGCATAGTGTCGATATGCGACAAACCCGCCACCGGATTTTTTTGCTCTTTGCCTGTGGTTTTGTCGGACACGCCAAGTGTTTGATAACCTTCCACCGACATGCGGCGGATACGGCCGCGGATCTCACTGACCACCTGTGCTGTCAGAGCGTCGTTTTTTTGTGCTAAATCTTTATCCCAGAGTTGGGTCAGAGCCACATCCGCCGCATGGCATTGCTCAGCTACCAGCACTTCGCCCCTTAATAAAGCGCCAATAAACTCACTGGGAAACTTCCACTGCTGAAAGGCCTGCAGCGGAATATAAATATTCACCATATAACCGTCACCAACACTGGCCGTCATCTGATGCGGAATGGAAGCCCAGAACAGGATCATCCGCCCTTGTGGCAGATAAATTTTGCGGCCATTCATTAAATATTCGGCTTCGCAGTTAAACAGGAAATTCACTTCAATATGGCCATGCCAGTGGCTATGCGGCATCACGTCGGGGCTATGAATACGAAAACCAAATTTATCTTCGTTGCCCTGGCGGGTTAACGGGCTGCTGTAGTCAAAAATAATGCGCTGTAACCATTCTTGCATCGCTTGCCTCCTGTGATGGCCCTGTGCTGTATGGCAATAGCAGAGCGCTACAGCGCTGCTAAAGACAGGGTTTTTCCCTCACCCCAGCCTTGTTCCTGCTCAGCCACAACAGCCTGTTCGCCTTATTGTTTTAGTTCAAGCTGATACTACATACTGTATACAGTATCCGCAATTTATAGCTTAGAAAACAGGAATAACTGCGTGTAAAACGGGATGTGGTTTTGCGGTTGTGCCTGCAATAGGGTCTGAGGATGTTTTAGCTTGCAGCTTATGGCGTTATGCCAGGGGTATGTTGCATTTGCTGATATGGTGTTTGTTTTAGCTTGCAGCTAATGGCGTTATGCAGGGGAATGTTGCATTTGCTGATATGGTGTTTGTTTTAGCTTGCAGCTAATGGCGTTATAGCAGCGGGGACTCGCCCCCGCAGGCGAGTCACTTTTTGGGCCGCCAAAAAGTGACATAAAAAACTCCCCCGAGATCGTTCGAAAGCCCGTAGTTTTGACTCGATTTTGAGGCGCCGCCAAAACTCGGCAAGCGCTAGCGTCGCTTGCCTCAAACAGTTGTCGGCTTAAAACCTCAAAACCGGCCAAAACCACGGCTCACTTGACGGGGAGGAAAAGCGCTTACTTGAGGATTTGGTTTTCTGATTTAAGCAGCTGCAACTCGCTTATCCACGCTTTCACGACCAATAAAAATTGAAGCTGTTATAACCACTTGTCGCGAATCATATTTCTGTGTAACTTCAAAACATAGTTAAGCGAAAAAAGGGACGAGGCACGATTTAAAGTGTGGTTTGTTCCATTGAATAAGTTTTTAGTGTGTGAAAGCAAAGTAGGTGCAATTGCGCTTTTACGATACGTTCGGTTGGTTACCTTGTTTGTTGCGGAAACGCCGGTCTTCATCACGCAAATAGCTTGGAAGGGTAATTAAAAGTAGATAAAACCGTTGGCGTCTTGCGCCAACGACCAGAAAACGGCAACGTGGTTTGGTTATCTTACTGTTATTAGTTTTTAAATTACTCGGCTGGCGTTAATTGTTGCACTGTTCGCTAACAAGACACGGCACTCGCGGCCAGCGCTAATAGTTTGAAGTCAGTCAAACATAGGAGAGTTAAATGTCTAATTTGCCATATGTTCAGGCAACAGGAACGCTAGAATCAATGCTTGATAAAATAAAAAGCGCTTCTGTACCTGAAAAGTTTTCGCAGGATTTCGTCTCTACTAAATTACTCCTCAAGGGAGGTACGGCAAGAGCCATAATTCCCTTCGTTAAGAAAATGGGGCTTGTATCTTCAGATGGAACCCCGACTGAGAGATACAAAGAGTTCAGAAATCCTCACAAGTCAGATTTTGCGATTGCGGATGCAATGAGAGAGCTATTTGAACCTTTATTCGAAATGAATGAGTATGTATATGATCTTGATACTCCTAAATTGAAAGGCTTGATTGTCGAGGCTACAGGAGCAGAGGCAAACTCTACCGTAGTACAAAAAACACTTTCAACCTTTCAAGCTTTAAGAAAAAGAGCAAACTTCGATAAAGATGAAATCGAACCTGAAGTAACTCGCGATACAAGCAATGCAGACCAAAATCCAAAACATATTCCAATTGTTCAACATGGCAATGGGCGTTCTGGTGCAAATATCAAAGAGGGTATAAATCTATCCTACACAATAAATCTTAATTTGCCTGCCACTACCGATATCGATGTGTTCAATGCGATTTTCAAGAGTTTGAAACAGCACTTGATACAGGATTAGAAAATGAATCGTGTTGCTGCCATAAAATCATTTGCAATGACCAATATGTTATTGGAAGCCGAACTTGACCAAATTGAACAAAAATTTCAAATTGATTTGGGCCGCCAGAGAGTCCAGGGAAGCCAGATTGAGGATACATATTTTCCTCAGTTTGACGCTACGTTACGCGCAGAAGCAAAGAAAATGTCTGAGCACTATGTCGTGTTCTACTGTCTCGAAAAATCTATAAGGCAGCTAATTGTTGATGTTTTTGAGGCAACCGGAGATTCAAACTGGTGGGATAACTTGGTGCCAGAAGCAGTTAAGCAAAATGCTCAGAAAAGCATTAAACGTGAGAAAGAGGCAGCTGTCACACCAAGATCAACTGACCCAATTGACTATACGACATTCGGAGAGCTAGGAGAGATCATAAAATCCAATTGGCAGCTATTTGGCGGCGTAGTTTTCAACGATTTAAAGGCTATGGAAAAAGTAATGTCTGCACTCAACTCATTGCGAAACCCAATAGCACACTGTTCGGCTCTGGCAGATGACGAGGTTCTGCGTCTAGATTTGGCATTAAAAGACTGGTTTAGAATCACAAGTTAATTGTAGTGCCTTCGGGAGCGGAGCCTGCTTCCAAAAAACATATCCAATTGAAAAATAAAAAAATAAAAGCTCGGGTAAAACGCCCCTTCCCCGTTTAGCCAAGCCGATAAAAATTGAAAGTTTGAGGTTTTAAGACGCCAACTGTTTGAGGCAAGCGACGCTAGCGCTTGCCGAGTTTTGGCGGCGCCTCAAACTTTTGATTTTTAGCGGGCTTTCGAAGGCTTACCGGGGTCGTTTTTTGCGTCACTTTTTGTCGACACAAAAAGTGACTCGCCTGCGGGGGCGAGTCCCCGCTTCCACAGCACCAGCAGCTGCAAGCTGAAAACTCAAAACTGAAAACTGAAAACTGAAAACTGAAAACCAATTTAGCGCCAAGCCGCAGGCTTCAACTAAAAGGCATAGCGCATAAGCTAAAAGGCATCAGGCAACAGCTATGTCCTTTGCAACAACCGCTGTTGCAACGAACCACCAAACACATTCACCAGCAGGCCAATAATAATCACCAGCGCACCGAGCATTTGTTGTGGCGACAACTTTTCGCCAAGGAGCAAAGCGCCGCTGAACATACCCACCACAGGCACCAGCAGCGACAGTGGGGTAACACGCCAGGTTTCGTAGCGGCTAAGCAGGTAACCCCAAATGCCATAACCAACAAAAGTCGCGATATAAGCTAAATAAAACAGTGCCAGCACAGTTGGCAGTTGGATATTGACCACACTGGCAGTCATCACAGCCACACCATCAAATAACCAGGAGCAGGCCAAAAACGGCACTATCGGCACCAGCGCACTCCATACCACCAACGACATCACAGGGGTTGGATGGTCACGCATAATCATTTTATTGCTGATATTACCAAGGCCCCAGCAGAGCGCCGCAGCCAGAATACAGAGAATAGTGGTGAGGGTAATGCCCCCTGTTACATAACCTGGTGTGATCCCGACCTGGCTGGCATCGCTTTGCAAGCCTGCAGTTGCCAGAATCACCATGCCAAACACAGTCACCAGCATGCCCAGGATATGGTACCAACACAGTTTTTCCGCCAGCAGCAGCACCCCAAACAAGATGGTAAAAAACACCTGCGCCTGCAACATCACAGAGGCCAGGCCAACCGGCATGCCAAGCTTGATGGCAAAAAACAAAAATGCAAACTGGCCAAAGCTGATGGTCATGCCATAAGCAATCAGCCAGCGCAGCGGCACCTGAGGGCGTTTGATAAAAAAGATAGCGGGACATGCCGCCAGCACAAAACGTAACGCGGCCAGTAACAGCGGCGGCATCTGCTCAACACCAATCTTAATCACCACAAAATTCAGGCCCCAGACCACCACCACACAGAGCGCTAATAACTTATCTTTAAATGACATCTATCCCTGCATCCTTGTTGGCCCTGTAATCACCCAAGTATCAGCACAGTGTTGCTCGCTGGCAGCACAACAATCATCACCTGCCACAGATAAAAAATCACTGACTTCTTCAACAAAATGGGCAATATATGCAACCTGCTATATTCCTTAGGAAAAATAAGGTTATTATGCTGCTATGGTGGTTATTGCCACTAAGCCTGCAGGGAGCTGACTAAAATGTCTTTGTTTTACCGGTATTTTTTCTTGTTTTTTATGCTACTCGGCGCTTTGTCGGCCAAGGCGCAGCCAGGGCAGAAATTTCAGATTGCAGCAGCTGAACTCAGTGGTTTGTTTAATACGCCTGACATGACTTCACAAACCCCCTCCCAACAAGGAGTGTATTATCAGCTGCTGTCACAAATGCTTCAGGAAACCGGCCTTGCCAGTCGTTATGAGCTGGTGGTGCTGCCGATGAAAAGAGCCAAGGCCGATTTTGCCAAGGGACTGTTTGCCTGTTATGCCCCTGGTCTGGATACCTTTGATGCCCCAGAGCGAGAGCTGCTGGACTCTCAGTTGTTAAGCAGTACCCCCTTTAATTATGCCATGGTTAAAGTGATCAGCAGGCCTGGCACAGCCCTGGTCACCAGCGCTGCTGATGTGACAAACAAAGATCAGGTCAGTATTGTGCGTGGTGTGCCCATTAGCCCACAGATGCAGCGTATCCTGGATAATGCCCAGCATTTTTATACTGTTGGCAGTGAACTGGAAAACCTGCAGATGCTGATGTCCGGCCGGGTGAAATACAGCCTGGTGTTTTATCCGGACGTACTGGCCGCTTACCGTGAGCTTGGCCTTGAGCAGCAATTTCCCTATGACCACAACTATTCACCGTCCACTATCCGCGACAATCTGATTTGCCATCCACAGCACAAAAATGCTTTTGAGAAAATAAACACTGCAATCCAGCGTTATCAACAGCAGGGCAAACTGAAAAAGGTACTGCAGGAATATTATTTACCGCCTGAATTATTGCCTTAACCGCAGCTGATAAGTGCCTGCCGGTAAAACAACAGGCTCAGGTCAGCCGGCCGGTAAAAGGCAAAACAATGCAGAACCTCCTGCCGCCTGCGGCACTTTTGTAACCACAGTTGCCGCCGCACTTCTGACAAATACGCCTGACAAATACCACTGGCAGACAAGACTGGCAGGGCACGACCTCAAACCCTGACTGTCGCTGCACACCTGATACAGCCCGGAAAATTTCGCAAATCATTTATCTTTTTGCCCGTCCGACTGTGCCAATAGCTAATAACAAAAAAGACCCGGCCTAAGCCGGGTCAAACTCTAGGTGTACTACTTGTTTTCACTGCTCCTGAAGTGATGGGAGCAAACAACAATGTGCAGAGATCTCACACAACCCGATTAAAACTTAGCGCGCACCCCCAGTGAAAAACGCCGGCCATAAGTGGCGGCATACTGAATATGCGACCGGTCGCCTAAATAACGGGTATCAATTTTGTCCTGCAGGTTAGCGACATCCCCGCGCAAGGTAATGTTGTCGGTAATGTCATAACTGACCCCCAGGTCCATCCAGCTGGTGCTGTTATTATGCAGCGCTTCGGCCACCCAAACCCCGCCAATCACCGACCAGTTGTCCCAGGCGTAATAACCAGAGCGGTTGTTATAGGCAATACGGGCTTCAAACTTGTCGTTTTCGTAAAAAGCCACCAGGTTGGTCTGGTTTTTTGACAAACCGCGGAATGGCTTTTCATTACCTTTGTCGTCTTTTTCACCGGACACACTGTTGTTGTAGGTGTAGTTGGCCTGCAAACCAAAACCGGCTAAGTAGTCAGGCAATATCTCATCAAAGGTTTGTAAAAACGCCAGCTCATAACCACGAATGCGCGCCGTTTTGCTGCTGTCGTTATAAGGTTTCCACACTTCAAACGGCTGACCGTCAATGGTTTCACTGGTTTTATCCCATTTGATAAAACTGGCCACTTCTTTGTAAAAAGTGGCAAAGGTGACAGTGCCGCTTTCGTGGTAATACCATTCCAGCGCTGTATCAAACTGGTCTGCGGTATAGGGTTTTAAACCCGGGGTGCGGGTTTCGTAATAACGTACACCCTGATCATTAGGTTTAACATTGATGTAGGTATAAGGTGCCAGTTCGTTCAGCGACGGCCGTGAAATCACCTGAGATGCTGCAGTGCGGAAAATCACGTCATCAGTCAGGTTCATTTTAAAGTTCAGGCTTGGCAGAATATCCTCGTAATCCGACTCTTCCTGCACCGGCTGTACCGCTTCCCAGCTGTTGTCGACCGGTTTGCCATCAGCACCAAACTTCAGATTATGAATATTCTGGCTATGGCCGCTGGATGACACATCAGTGCGGGTGTAACGCAGGCCCAGATTGAGCAGATAAGGCATGTCCAACACCTCATCTTCAATATTCATTTCAACAAAAGCATGGGCAATTTCTTCTTTAATAATAAAAGACTGCGATTTAGCGATATCGGTTTTGAGTAAATCGGCAGCAGCAGGATCCAGCTCCCCCAGAAACTTATACAGGTTGTCCATATTGACCGTGGCCCAGTTGGCGGGGATCAGTGCTTTGGTATTGCCCATAAAATTACTGATATTACCGGCATCCAGCGCATTGGCCGGTAATCGCCACCATTCATGGCCATAAAAGTTCACCAAAGCAGATCTTGGCGCGTTAATTTTCGCCAGGTTTTCGCCGGCAAAAATAGAGGCATTACGCGAGCGGTGGGTAATACGCTCTTTTTCCTGACTATCTAAGCCTGCACCAAAGATCACTTTGCTGACCAGACCATCGTTTTCCCAGGTGCCGGTCACAGCGGCATTCTGGGTGGCGTCATTCACACCTGTGCCGTCGGTATTGGTGTACCAGGCACCAAACACACTATTGGGGGTCACTTCTTCCGACAAAATAATATCAGGCACCGCCTGGCCGTTATTCCAGTTGATGCTGGCCGACTCCACACCTGAGCGCGCCACCACATATTTGTTATCACCGTTGTTTTTGTTTTGCGCTTCTGAACTTGAAATATCAAAGGTATAGGTCAGGTCGTCCAGCATCCAATTGACATTCACACCATATTGATAAGTGGTGTTGCGCCTGGGTGCCCTGGTATCCACTATGTCCATCAGCGCCGGGCCTTGCCAGGCCAGCTTATTGGCCCAGCCATCGGCAGCCACATCTACGTCGGTATAAACACCGTTTTTAGCCGGTAGCCAGGACTCAGAATAAGTGACCACCGACAACTGCCGGCCGTGTGAATTAATGTCATACACACTGTATAAAGCGTCAAAATTCACATCAATATTGTTGGCCGGCCGCCATTGCAGCGCCATGGTGCCGCCGGTGCGGGTTCTTTCATCTTCATAAGAAGTCAGCTGGGCATAACCCGGGAAACGTACTGCCTTGTGCTCCACTAAACCGTCGCGGCCAATATCCACGGCCCTTTCGCTAAA
Source organism: Rheinheimera sp. (assembly GCF_036782235.1). Lineage (GTDB taxonomy): Bacteria > Pseudomonadota > Gammaproteobacteria > Enterobacterales > Alteromonadaceae > Pararheinheimera. The sequence continues at coordinate 27,789 of NZ_DAIPZL010000001.1, forward strand.
ACTCCAGGCCTGATAACTGTCGTGGCGGTTGGTGTAATTGGAATGGGTAATAGAAGCCAGCGCACCAAAAGTATCGTCGTTAAAAGTGTCGCTGATAAAAAATGACGCTCTGGGGTCGTGACTTTCTGCCCTTTCGTTGTAAGTGCTGTTCAGTGATCCAGACATCACAAATTTGCCAATATCCAGAGGCCGCGCTGTTTGAACATTGACCACAGCACCAATGCCACCTTCCGGCAAATGGCCTTGTGGTGTTTTATGCACCTGCACACCGCTGATGAGTTCAGAGGCAATCACGTCATAATTAAAATCGCGTGACGGGTTGTCGGACGCCAGTTTGCGGCCATTTAAGGTGGTGATGTTGTAATCGCCGGTTAAACCACGCACTGTCACTGTCTGACCTTCACCATTGGAGCGGGTGACACTGACTCCCGGAATACGCTGCAGCGCTTCAGCCACGTTTTCATCAGGGAACTTGCCGATATCTTCGGCCACTATGGCGTCAATGACGTTGTCAGCCAGTTTTTTAATTTCCTGGCTTTCTTTTAAGCTGCTGCGAATGCCGCTGACGCGGATCACTTCCACCTGCTCATTCGCCACTGTTTTCTTTTTGTTGTTTTTGGCTTTTTTCTCAGTGCTTGCAGTATCACTTTCCTGCACTTGCTGTGCTGAGTTGTTTTGATCCTGAGCCTTCACTGCCAGTGGCCATGCCAGTGCTGAGCTGATCAAAATGGCCAGATAGGTTTTTTTCATGCTGTTGCCTCGTGTAGTCAATGAATCTGGCCTGGCTTTTTTACCCGGCTGTGCAGCAGCGATAAAAACCGTCGGCCAAAAGTTGGGGGCAACCAGACGTCAGGTCTGATTGCTGTTCAACGCTGGAACGGTTTTATTAATCCGCCTTTTTACCGCTGGATGCCTCCTTAAATCCTCCGGCTATTTCTTGAAAAATAAGCACAACACCAACAGCTGCCCAAATGGGCCGGCCGCTGCCACCGTATCAGAAACAAAGCCTTGCCAAAGGTGCTGTGGTCCCTGCCGGGCCTTATCGGCTGCGCTTTTTGGCCGGAATATTCCTGCTTTCTAACCTTTGCGTTTTCTGTCGTTGACGCCGCCAAAGTGCCGGCGCTAAGGTCGCGCCATTCCAGGCCAAAACCAGGGGAACTTATGAATATTTTATTAACCGGCGGCACAGGTTATGTCGGTTCACATTGTGCTGTTGCATTGCTGCAGGCGGGTTATCAGGTAACTTTGCTGGATAACTTATCCAACAGTGATTTAACTGTGGTGGCACGTATCGGCCAGTTAGCTCAGGGTAACAGCGGCAGCAATACCCGGCTGCCGCGTTTTATTAAAGGGGATATCCGCGACGCAGAGTTGCTGGACAAGGTACTGGCCGACGGCAACTTTGCTGCGGTGCTGCACTGCGCCGGCTTAAAAGCTGTGGGGGATTCCTGGCAGCAGCCGCTGGATTATTACCAGCAAAATGTGGCCGGCAGCCTGTTGCTGGCATCTCTGACGCAAAAACACCGGGTGCCTTGTTTGTTATTCAGCTCCTCGGCCACTGTTTATGCCGTTTCTGCCGAAGCCCTGGATGAACAAAGCCCTTGTGCCCCGGCCAGCCCTTATGGCCGCAGCAAATATTTTGTCGAAGCTATGCTGACGGATCTTTGCAGTGCAAATCCGGCTATCAGTGTGATTTTATTACGTTATTTTAATCCGGCCGGCGCCCATCATTCCGGGCTGTTAGGCGAAGCGCCAAGCGGTATTCCCAATAATCTGCTGCCTTTTGTGGCGCAGGTGGCCAGTGGTGAACGCAGTGAAATTCAGATTTTTGGCAATAACTACCCCACAGCAGATGGCACTGGGGTGCGAGATTATATTCATGTCGAAGATGTGGCCAAAGGCCATCTGTTAGCACTGCAGCACCATCTGACAGAGCCTGGCCTGCATCTGTATAACCTGGGTCGTGGCCATGGTTATTCGGTGCTGGAGGTGATCCGCGCTTTTGAACGCTCCTGTGGCCGCACCTTGCCCTACCGTGTCGTGGCAAGACGGCAGGGCGATGTGGCCAGCTCTGTGGCCTGCGCCACCAAAGCCAGGCAACAACTTGGGTTTGTGGCAGAGCGGGATTTACAACAAATGACAGATGATGCCTGGCGCTGGCAACAACAATCAGGTCGCAACAACCATCAGCCGCACAAAGCCGGAGGGGCGGATGAATAAGCCTGTTCAGAGCACAGCGTCAGAGCTGCGGACACCGGTGTTTATGCAACACGAACATCCACACCGGCGCTTCAATCCGCTGACGGGCGACTGGGTGCTGGTGTCACCGCACAGAGCCAAACGCCCGTGGCAAGGTCAGCTGGAAAACCCCGACACTGACGTACTGCCCTCTTACGACCCTGAGTGTTATTTATGTGCCGGCAATGTGCGGATCAGCGGCGAGCGCAACCCCAACTACCGCAGCCCTTTTGTGTTTACCAACGACTTTGCTGCGCTAAAAACCGATGGCCCCTGTTATCAGCATAATCAGGATGATTTGTTTGTGCTGCAGTCGGTGCAGGGCACCAGCAGAGTGATTTGTTATTCAGCCGACCACAGCAAAACCCTGCCTGAACTGAGCCAGGCAGAAATAGTGCAGCTGATCCAAAGCTGGATCAGCCAATATCAGCAATTGTCGGCGCAGTATCGCTGGGTGCAGGTGTTTGAAAATAAAGGTGCGATCAATGGCTGCTCCAACCCGCACCCCCATGGCCAAATCTGGGCCAGTAACTTTATCCCGACTTTGCCGGCCAAAGCCGACCAGGCACAGCGTCAGTATCTGCAGCACCATGGCAAAAATCTGTTAATGCATTATGCCGCTGCTGAACTTCAATCCCAGGAGCGGCTGGTGTTACAGAACGAACACTGGCTGGTGGTGGTGCCTTATTGGGCCAGCTGGCCTTTTGAAACTTTGTTATTGCCAAAAGCACAGGTGGCACGGATGGAACAACTGAGCGCTGCCCAGCAACTGGCTTTGGCCGACATTCTGCAGCGCCTGACCAGCAGGTACGACAATTTATTTCAGTGTGCTTTTCCTTATTCAATGGGCTGGCATGGTGCTCCTTATCTATCTGCAGACCATAAAGAACCGGATAACCCCCAACACTGGCAATTACACGCTCATTTTTATCCGCCGCTGCTGCGCTCCGCCAGCATCAAAAAGTTTATGGTAGGGTATGAAATGCTGGCCGAAGCCCAGCGGGATATGACACCGGAGCAGGCGGCTGAGCGCTTGCGCGCCCAGAGCGACATTCATTATAAAAAACAACGGGTTGATTCCGCCCGCTCAGGAGCAGAACATGGATAAGCAGCCAGCACAGTTTGAGGCATTACAACAGGCTTTTGCCAGCCATTATCAAAAGCCGCATCAGCTGGCCTTTCAGGCGCCGGGGCGGGTGAATCTGATTGGCGAACACACCGACTATAACGACGGTTTTGTGTTGCCTTGCGCCATTAACTTTTACACCTGGGTGCTGGCGAGGCGAAATAACACGGCAACAATCCGCGTGCTGGCGCTGGATTATCAGCAGCAGGATGAATTTGACCTCAGGGCGCCGCTACAGGCTCACCCCTGTTTTGGCTGGGCCAACTATGTGCGGGGCGTAGCCAACACCCTGCTGCAACAGGGTTATGAACTAGAGGGGTGTGATATTGCCATCAGCGGCAATGTGCCCAAGGGTGCGGGTTTAAGCTCGTCGGCTTCACTTGAGGTGGCGCTTGGCCTTTGTTTTAGTACGGTCAGCGGTTTTGTGCTGTCAGGGCGCGACAATGCGCTCAACGGCCAGCAGGCGGAAAATCAGTTTGTGGGTTGTCAGTGCGGCATTATGGACCAGCTGATTTCAGCGCTGGGCCAACAAGGCAAAGCACTGCTGATTGATACCCGAAGTTTAGAGTGCACAGCAGTTGGTATTCCACCGTCATTGTCGGTGCTGATTATTAACTCCAATGTAAAACGTGGTCTGGTCGACAGTGCCTATAACCAGCGGCGGCAACAATGTGAAGCAGCGGCCCGCAAACTGGGGCTGGTGGCGCTGCGTGATATCAGCGATCTGGAGCTGAACCAACAGCAATACAAACTCAGTCCGATTGAAGCCAAACGTGCCCGTCATGTGGTCAGTGAAAATCAGCGCACTAAACTTGCCGCCAAAGCCTTGCAACAGGGTGATATCCGTTTGTTAAGCACGCTGATGGCTCAGTCGCATCAGTCGATGCAGCAGGATTTTGAGATCACTGTACCCGCTATTGATTTGCTGGTGCAGCTGATCAGTGCTGTGGTCGGTGATGAAGGTGGTGTGCGGATGACAGGCGGTGGTTTTGGCGGTTGTGTGGTGGCGCTGCTGCCCACAGCCAAAATAGCGCAGGTGCAGGCGGTGATCGCGGCAGAGTATCAGGCAAAAACCGGCTTACAGGCCGATATCTTTGTCTGTGAAGCCAGTCAGGGAGCACAACAACTGTGACCAGGCCGGGGGCAGCAGATGCTGCATTTCACTGCATCACGCTGTTTACTGAGGCCGGGCTTGAGGTCGATGTGTTGCCTTTTGGCGCTTATATCAGTGCTATCCGCTGTTTTGGCCAGCAGCTGACCTTAAGCTACCCCACACCGGCCCAGTATCACAGCGACCCTTATTATCTGGGCGCCACAGTAGGCCGTTATGCCAACCGCATCCGCCATGGCCGCTTTTGTCTGCAGCAGCAAAGCTATCAGCTTGATAACAATGCCAAGGGCCATTGTTTACATGGGGGCGCTGGCAAGAACGGCGCTTTACACCAGCAGTGCTGGCAGCTGCTTTGGCACACAAAAGACACACTGCAGCTGTATTTATTGTCACCGGACGGCAGCTGTGGTTTTCCGGGTGAGCTACAGATCTGGTGCACAATCAAACTGCAGCACACCAAGCTATTTTGTGAATACAAAGCGCTGAGTGATAAAGACACAGTGCTGAATTTAACCAACCATTGTTATTTTAATTTCAATACTGACGGCAGCTGCATCGACAATCACCTGCTGCACTCGGGTGCCAGTCATTACCTGCCGACAGATGCCGATGTGCTGCCCACAGGTGACATTAGCCCTGTGGTGGGTACCGTCTTTGATTTTCAGCAACCCACAGCACTGTCAGAGCGATTGCAGCAGCCGGCAACGGAACTTTCGGCTAAATCCGGTTTTGATCACTGCCTGGTCTGGCCGGCAACAGCGACGCAAGCCGGGCCTGAACTGACATGGCGCGCCAGCTTATGGTCACCACAAAGTGGGATACAGCTTCGGCTTTTTAGCAATAAAACCGGTTTGCAGCTGTATACCGGCCAGTTTTTAGCCACACCTTTTTTGCCGCGTCAGGCTTTGTGTCTGGAGGCACAACACTGGCCGGATGCACCTAACCAGCCGCACTTTCCACCGGCGTTATTAAAGGCCGGCCAATGGTATCAGCACCAGCTGTGTTATCAGTTTTTACAACATCCGGCTGAGCTTTGGCCCACAGAGCCCAGCAGCCATCAGGTCACAACGGGGACAGATGTATGACACTCAGTACTTTAGATTTAATGATTGTTTTTTGTTATCTGCTGGGGCTGTTGCTGCTGGCTTATCAGGTGTCGCGTGAAAAAAGCGGACAAGCCAAAGGCACCAACGACTATTTTTTGGCCGGCAACAGCCTGCCCTGGTGGGCAATTGGTGCCTCGTTGATCGCCGCCAATATTTCGGCTGAACAAATTATCGGCATGTCGGGTTCGGGTTATGCCATTGGTCTGGCCATTGCTTCTTATGAATGGATGGCGGCCATCAGCCTGATTATTGTGGGTAAATATTTCCTGCCGGTGTTTTTAAAACGACAAATTTATACCATGCCGCAGTTTTTGCAGCAGCGTTTTGACAACAGGGTGCGCACCACACTGGCGTTGTTCTGGCTGGCGGTTTATGTCCTGGTGAACCTGACTGCAGTGTTATGGCTTGGCGCCCTGGCGGTGAATGCCGTGACTGGCCTGGCGCTTTTTGAAAGTATGTTGTTGCTGGCGCTGTTATCGCTGACCTATTCGCTGCATGGCGGCCTGAAAGCCGTGGCCTTTACCGATATTATTCAGGTGGTGTTGCTGGTGGCCGGCGGTTTATTTTTGTCTTATATCACTTTGCAGCAAATTGGCGCCGGTGCCGGTGTACTGGCAGGTTTAGACCGGCTGATGCTGCAGGCCCCGGATAAATTTGACATGATTTTAAGCCCGGACCATCCGCATTATGTCAGCCTGCCCGGTTTATCCGTGCTGCTGGGCGGCCTTTGGGTGATGAACTTATCTTATTGGGGTTTTAATCAATATATTATTCAACGGGCGCTGGCCGCCAAAGACTTAGCTGAAGCCCAAAAAGGCATTGTTTTTGCTGCTTTTTTAAAAATTCTGATGCCGTTAATTGTGGTCTTGCCCGGCATTGCCGCAGTGTTGATCCTGCCTGATTTAACCAAACCGGATCAGGCCTATCCTGCGCTGATGAACCTGATGCCATCAGGAATTAAAGGGTTAATTTTTGCAGCTTTAGTGGCGGCCATTTTGTCGAGCCTGGCCTCGATGACCAACAGTGTCGCAACTATTTTTACCATGGATATCTACCGTCAGCTGCAACCGGCAAAGTCGCAGCTGCATTATGTCAAAACCGGCCGTATTGCCGGTGTGCTGGCACTGGCGCTGGCTTTAGTCACCGCCAAACCGCTGCTTGGCGATTTTGATCAGGCTTTTCAGTATATTCAGGAATTCACCGGCTTTTTTACCCCTGGCATAGTGGCGCTGTTTTTATTGGGCATGTTCTGGCCCCGCACCACGGCCAATGCAGCTTTAGCCGCCGCTATTGGTTCAGCGCTGTTGTCGCTGTTGGCCAAACAATTCTGGCCTGAGCTGCCTTTTATGGACAGGGTGGGCCTGGTGTTTTTAAGTTGTGTGTTGCTGGCTGTGCTGGTGACTTTAGCCGAGCAAAAACCGGCACCACAAACAGCAGTCCAACTGTCGGATATCCGTTTTGACACTAAACCCGCTTTTAATCTGGCGGCAGTGGCGGTGTCGCTGGTGGTGGCCAGTTTTTATTATGCCTGGTGGTAAAAAAGCCGGCTGTTGTCCGGTCAGATAAAAGCGCAGCACAGGGCAAGCGGTCTATCCCCCTTGCCCTGTATTGTGATTATTGGGGTGTGAAAAGCCCGGAGTCAGCGGTTGCAGCTTCATTCTGATGTGCTGACGCCGGCTGCCTTGCTGTGGCAAACAGCTGATAACACAGCGGCAGCACAAAGAGGGTAAACAAAGTGCCTAACAACATACCGGCCACTAACATAATGCCAATGCTGTTGCGGGCTTCGGCGCCGGCGCCACTGACCAGCACCAGCGGGAAATGGCCCAGCACAGTGGCGGCTGTGGTCATCATCACGGGGCGGAATCTGCTGACCGCAGCTTCAATGGCCGCCTGAGCCCGGCTTAACCCGGTCAGTTGCAGATGATTGGCAAATTCCACGATCAGGATGCCGTTTTTTGCCACCAGCCCCACCAGGGTCACCAGCCCAATCTGCGAATAAATGTTCAGCGTGGTGAAGTCCAGATAAGACAATAACATCGCCGCCGACAACGCCAACGGTACACTGCCACACAGCACCACCAGCGGGTCACGGAAACTGTTAAATTGCACCGCCAGCAGCAGATACACCACCAGCAATGACAACATCATGACCTGCAACATCGAAGTGCCTTGCTGGCGCAACTGACGGGACTCACCGGCATAATCCAACAGGTAACTTGGTGGCAGCAACTTGTGCGCTGCAGCTTCCAGTGCCTGTAATGCACTTTCTTTAGTACTGCCCGGGGCTACGCCACCATAAATCCGCACCGCATTTTGCTGGGAAAAACTATTCAGCTGACGGGGCACTGTTTGCCAGTGCAGCTGGGCAATATCAGACAAGGGCAACAGGCTACCATCCGCTGTTTTGATGGGTAAATCCAGCAAGCGGCTGACATCAGCACGTAAGTTCTGGTTCAGCAGCGGGATCACCTGATAGGCCTTGCCCTGTGCATCAAACCTGTTGACATAATTACCCGACAACAACACCGACAACTGCTGGCTGACATCGGCAATCTGCAAACCTAAATCGGCAATTTTTTCGCGGTTTAACCGCAATTCAGTTTGGGGTAAATCAATTTTTAAATCGGTGTCGGCATATAAAAAATGGCCGCTGGCAAAGGCTGCGCCAACCAGTTTATCGGCGTACGCTTTCATCTCCTGATAAGGCGCATTGGCTTTAACCACCAGCTCCACATCAAACTGACCGGCAGTGGGCAATGGTGCCGGCATAATAGGCAAAGGCTGAATACCGGGCTGCGCCGACAATAAACCATACACCTGGCCTAACAACTGCTGGGTACTTTGTTCCCGCTCTGCCGCCGGGCTGAATTCAATGCCGCCAAAAGCGCCATTGATAAAAATATTCTGCCACATCTGGGTTGCCCCCGGCAGTTGCAACAGTGCATCCACCATAGGCCGCATTTGTTGTTCGTTATACAACAAAGACGATTCTGGCGGCGACTGCACCAGCACATAAATACTGCTTTGATCTTCCACCGGCGCCAGCTCTTTTTGCGAGCCCTGATAAAGCGGCAGCAATAACAGGCTCAACAACAAAGCGCTGCTTAATAACTGCAGGCGAAACCGCTGCGCCCACACCAAGGAGCGCCGGTATAAATTGCTAAAGCGACCAAAACTATGGTTCACCCTCTGGCTGAACCTGCTTTCCCGCCCCGCATCGGCAATCACCCAACTGCTCATCACCGGCGATAAAGTGACGGCAACCACTCCGGAAATAATCACGGCAATCGCCAGGGTAAAAGCAAACTCGCGGAACAACACCCCGCTCAGGCCTGACAATAAACCAATAGGTGCATACACAGCAGCCAGCGTCAGTGTCATTGCCACTATAGGCGTAAACAACTGCCGGGCGCTGAGTAAGGCCGCCTGATAGCGTGAATGGCCCTGGCGTACCAGCCTTGCCACGTTTTCCACTACCACAATGGCGTCATCAACCACCAGCCCGACCGACAATACAATGGCAAGCACTGTCAGCAGGTTCAGTGAAAAACCAGCCAGACTGATGGCGGCAATGGCGCCGAGAATAGACACCGGAATAGTGACCAAAGGCACAGCGGCAGTGCGCAATGAGCCCATCATCAGCAGCACCACCAGTGCCACCAGCAAAATGGTTTCGGCCAGGGTGATAAAAATTTCTTTAAGCGCATCACGCATATACAAAGTGCCGTCGTAAGCGTATTGGATCTCAACCCCATCCGGCAGTGTTGGGTTCAGCGCCGCCGTGGCGGCATAAAGTGCATCCCCCACGGCAATTTCATTGGCACCGGGCAAAGGCCAGACCGACAAATACACTGTGTCCTGCTGATCAAGCCTTGCAGTCATTGCCGCCTCTTCATGCGAAAGCTCCACTGTGGCCAGATCCCGCAGGTACACTGTTTGCCCTTCAGCCTGACGCACTATCAGGCTGGCAAAGTCTTCTGCTGTTGCCAGCTGAGTATTGGCAACTAAATCAATACGTTGTTTGCTGGTTTCGGTAAAACCCAGAGTGGCAATACTGTTATTGGCGGCCAATGCCTGCCAGACATCATCAGGGCTTAAATGAAAGGTACTGAGGCGGTCCGCATCCAGCGTGACCCGCATCGCCGGGGTGCGCCGCCCTTCAATATCCACTTTTTGTACACCGGGAATATTGCCAAGCACTGGGGTGACCTGTCGGGATAAATAGTCGGTTAACTGACTCAGTGGAATGCCAGGCGCACTGACATTTAAATAAAACAGCGCATGGGGCCGGTCTGCCCTTTTGACATTGACCAGCGGATCTTCAGCCCCGGCAGGCAACTGATACCGGATCTGGCTGAGTTTGCTATTCAGTTCGGCCAGCGCCCTGGTGCTGTCTTCATTCAGCCGCAGATAAACGGTCACTTTGCTTTCACCTGCTTTACTGACAGCGTCAACATAATCCAGCCCCGGAATAGTGGCGGCCACCCGCTCTACCGGATCGGTAATAAAACCCTTGACTGTGGCCGCCGCCGCCCCTGTATAACGGGTGCTGATTTCCAGCGCCGTGCTTTCCAGACGCGGAAACTGTAAGACGGCAATTTCTTTTGCCGCCCACAAACCACCAAAACAAATCAACAATGAAAACACAATGGCAAGAATAGGACGACTGACAAAAATATCGGTACTGCGCTGTGCTGAGCTGGTCATGTTCAGAGCTCCGCCGCCGCAGTCAGGCTGTCGGGTGCTGCAACCGCCACTTGTGCCCTTAAACCATCGCGCAGTTTAAAAGCCCCCTCATTGGCAATCAGCTGCGCCTGTTGCAGGCCCGCTGTGACCAACACCTGCTCACCCAGTCTGGCGCCCAGCTGCACCTGTTGCCTTCTGGCCCTGAGCACGCCGGCCTGGTCTTTTTCCAGTAAATACACATAATCACCCAGTTGATCACGCACCACAGCAGTGGCCGGGATCACCGGCAACAACCGGCTTTGGCCTGTGGCAAAATCAACCTGCACCAGCTGGTTGGCGCGCAATTGTTGTTGGCTGCCTGGCAAACTGGCCCGGTATCTGAGCTGACGCAGCCTGCTGCTGACTTCTGCTTCCACTGAAACCACCTGCGCCGTCATCGCCTGTGTTTTGCCGGGCAGATAAACATCCACTTTGTCGCCGGCTGCCAGTTCAGGTAACCCCTGGGGTACCGAAAAATCCACCCAACTGTGGTCGGTCAGGCCAACCAGCGTTGTTAACACCAGATTACGTTCTAAAAACTGGCCTTGTTGCAGATCATGAATACCGGCTCTGGCACGAAACGGTGCCCTCAGCACTTTTTTGCCAATGACTGTCTGCAACACCTGTTGCTCAGCCTGCAATTCACTAAGGCGGGCCTGCGCCAGCTCCAGCGCTTCAGTACTGACTTTTTGTCCCTGGTACAGTTGCTGATAACGGCGCACCGTTTTTTGCTGTTGTGACAGCCGCACTTCAGTGGCTGCCAGCCTTGCCAGTTCTTCCTGATGATCAATTTCCAGCAACACCTGATCTTTTTCCACTACAGCGCCTGAACTGAAATTGATCCTGCTGACGGTGCCGGACAATTCATTGGTCAGTTGCAGATATTGGGGCGCTTTGAGCACCCCACTCACCTGACGCCTGGGCTGATAGGGCTGACTGGCGACAGTCTGGGCCGTGACAGTAGCAGATTGTTCAGCGCTGCTAACCGGGCCGTTTTGCTGCCACTGGCGCAACAAAGTAACCACAGCAGCAAGCAAAACCAGCAAAATAACGGTGATAGACCATGGCATCAGTTTCATCGGTGTCCTCCTGACAGGCTGACTCTGACACAGAGCAGCAATGTTTACGTAAAGTATCTTTATGTGAAGATATATAATGAAATTTTTTTTGTCAACCAAAAGCCTGGCTGCCAGCTTGCTGCTGTCGCTGGCAATAACGGGCATGCACCACGGCAAGTTCAGCAGCCACTGCTGTGGTATGGCGCAGCACTGCCGCATTGGCCTGCGCCGATAAACCGGCTGTTGCCTTCTCAACGGCTTTCATAATAAAACGGGTCAGGCCGTTGCCACTGATGCCAGTTTGTGCCGCGGCCTGCGTGGCTTCGCCAATGGCTTGCTCCACCAAAGCGGCGTCTAAAGCGTCAGCCTCTGCTGTGGGTGTACAAATCAGGGTGCTAAGCTGTGGTGCCAGTGCAGCTTGCCATTCAATAGCGGCGGCCAGCTGCCATGGGTCGTCCAATCGTCTTGGCGCTTTAAAACCGGAAGATCGACAATAAAACGCAGGAAAATCATCAAACTGATAAGAAACGACCGGCACATTATGGGTTTCCAGAAACTCCAGCGTCAGTCCCAGATCCAGGATATTTTTGGCACCGGCACAAACCACAGCCAGCCCGTTCCGGGTCAATTCAATCAAATCACCGGAAATATCCATACTCTGTTGTGCACCACGGTGCACCCCACCCAGGCCAGCCGAGGCAAAAAAGCGGATGCCGGCATGGGCCGCAATTTGTAAAGAACAGGCCACAGTGGTGGCACCACTGCTGCCGCTTGCCAGCACAAAAGCCAAATCACGGCTGCTGATTTTGGGGGTTTGCGGCCGGGTGGCCAGATACACCAGTTCGTCGTGCGTCAGACCAACCCGGATTTTGCCATCCAACACCGCCAGTGTGGCCGGCACAGCACCTTTGTCCCGCACTATCTGCTCCAGCGCCAGTGCCGTTTGCAAATTCTGCGGGTAATCCAACCCCTGACAAATCACATTGGACTCCAGTGCTACCACTGCTTGCTGTTGCGCCAGTGCAGCCTTCACTTCAGCACTGTAATAAAGTGGCAGCTGCCGGGTGGCCCTGCCGGTCAAAAGGGATTGTTGCATGATATTTTCCTGATGATTCAATGCAGGCCGGACAAACCGGCCGGCGGGTGAATAACACCCCGTGCTTTTGCACAGGGGGTTTGGCTGAGCCTTTTCAGCTCAGGCAGACTGCAATATTTCCAGTTGCCGGCTCAGCTGCTGGTAACGCTGAATGTAACCACTCAGCTCTTTCATACCACTGGCCTGCAACAGGGCGTAATGACAAGCTTCCAGCTGCACTTCAACTAAGCCCAGCTCGCGGCCAACCGCCTCAATAAAGGCATAATCATCACCTTTGGCTTTAAACAGTACAGGGGCTACCTTTAGCCGGCGCTGACTGAGTTCGGCAAAGGTATAACGGTACTGATAGGTTTGACGCACCAGACTGACAATATTGTCCACCAGCTGTCTTGGCAAAGTGCGGTAGTGCTGACAGATAAAATCGACAAAGGAGTCCTGACAACGGGCCTGTTGCAGACATTGTTGTAACAAAGGCCCACTGATTTTCTGCGCAAAAACCGAATACAACACTGTGACAAAAGCAGCTTCGGTAAAATCAGCCAAACCACTGTGATTTTCACACTGTAGCTTTGGCGAACCCGGTGCCAGTAAAAATAACTGCTCTACCACATCCCCCTGTTGCTCCAGCTGATAAGCGACTTCAAAGGCCACCCGGGCGCCAAAAGAATAACCCCAGATCCGATAAGGCCCCTCTGGCTGCACCTGCTTTAACAACACAATATCCGCCTGCGCCATGGCACTGATATCGGGCTGGATCTGTTCACCAGGTTCCAGGCCTTCAGCTTTTACCCCATAAAAATTCTGCCCGCCGGCAGTGGCTTCGGCCAACAAACGCAGATTCATCGGATAACCACCAAGACCGGGCCAGCAGAAAATATTCTGTTGACTCTGTGCCTGATGCAGCGGCAATAACCGGCTCTGCTCTTTGCCCTCTGTTGCGGCTTGTTGCACCAATTCGGCCAAAGCAGCGATATTGGGGGCAGTAAAAATGGCCTGCATCGGCAATTGCAACGCAAACTGCTGATTGATTTGGTGCATCAGCGCCACCGCTTTTAACGAGTTGCCACCACAGGCAAAAAAGTCATCCAGCACCGACACCTGAGCCAGCCGCAAACTTTGCTGCCACAGGCTCAGCAATAAGGTTTCTGTGTGGTTCCGGGGGGCCAGCATTGGAGCTGCATTGTTGTTGCTTTGCACCTGAGGGGACTGACGCAGCGCCTGCAAGTCAATTTTGCCGTTGGCGGTATGCGGGAAACGGTCAAACACCACAATATTGTTGGGCACCATGTAAGCGGGCAGACTGTTTTGCAGTTCATCCCGCAAAATTTCGGCTGGACCACGCATATGGATACTGTCTTCCTGCATACCAGTGCAGGCTTGCTGCTGCAGGCTCACTTTGCCGCCTATGGCAAAATAAAATGCCGCTTTTGGCATCTGCCGGACGTCACAAAGTGCATCCATCCGAAGCGCGGCATTCAGCGGCGCACCCGATTTTGAGCTATAGCCCGACGACATCAACCCCAACTGCAAGCCATTTTGTTGCAGTTGCTGTAACCGTCGTCCCAGCGCAATGTACTGATACCAGTTGTCCTTGCTCTGACTTAATAAACCAATGCCAAAACTGGCGCGTTGATACACCTGCTGATTGATAGCAATCACGTCCGATTCTTCGATGCGCTCTTCATCGAGGAACTGTAAACTGGTGCCTTGCCACAGATACTGGCCAGCAGCCAAACCCGGCACAGCATCGGGCTGCACCTGCAAAATCTGGGTCACAGGGCAATCCGGTGCCACCCAGCTATCCACAGCAAAAGACCCCAGATACAAGTCCTGTTCATCAACGGCCAACAGCGGTTGCAGCGCCGGCTCAAAACTCTGTGCTGTAATACCAAGGCCAAAACCAGGCAGCACCTGATCAAACAGCCCCAGCATATGGCCGGCTTCCATCTCCAGCACTTCGGCAATATTGTTTTGATACACAGGTTCAATGGCACTCACCCGGCCGAGAAAATGCAATTTCAGGCCAGGTTTTGTCGCTGCTGTTTTAGCCGCCACTAAATACAGGCTGTGCTGCTTTGGCTGGTAATAATAAAAACCACTGTCCAAGCCAAAAAGGCCGTCAATTTCCAGATAAAGCTGAGTGGCGTACAAAGCGCCGGGGGACGCAAAACCATATTTGGGTAACAACCGTTCGCTGCTGTGAAACTGGCCAAAATAACGCAGCAGATAACCAAAATCGGCAAAACTCAGGTTGGATAAAGTCTGCACTTTGGCAGGCTTTGGTGCTGTACTTTGTAATAAAGCGGTTAAATCTTGCTGACTGACGGCGCCGCCCTGAAAAAAGCGGTAAGTTTTACGGGCAAATACCAGCGCTTTTTGCTCAGCCGTTGCTTCTGCGCCCGGCAGCGGTAGCTGACTGTAACCCAACAGCTGATGGCTCTGGCGCAGTCCGGCATCGGACAGCTGAGCTTTAACCTGTAATTTGTTTTGTTTTGACTGATGGTGCGCCCCCTGACGGCCCTGATCCATCAGGCTGGCTTGTTGTTTGTCCAGTTCGATACAAGCAATCAGCTGATCACCGCCGGTACGGCTGTCTTGTTGTACCAGCACAGCAGCATTTTTAATCCAGCGGTGTTTTTCAATCTGCAGCCGAATTTCATCCAGTTCCACCCGGTAACCACGCAGCTTCACCTGATTATCCGCCCGGCCAACAAAATGGGTATTGCCATCCGCTTCCACCCGCGCCAGATCGCCGGTGCGGTACAGGGATTGATGCAGCGGATCAGCACTGTGTGGATTGTCGATAAAACGCTCGGCCGTTAAATCCGGACGCTGATAATAACCACGCGCCAGCTGAACACCACTGATATAAAGTTCACCAATTTCACCGGGGGCAACCTGCTGTAAAGCCGCATCCAACACATAATAACGGGTGTCTGCCACCGGATAACCAATAGGCACCGCCAGCGGGATCTGTGCCAGCTGCCTGGCTGTCACTTCAAAAGCAGAAGAATTAATAGTGCACTCGGTCGGGCCATACAGATTTACCAGCCGGCACTGTGTAAAAGTGTGCAGCAGCTCAGACGCCAATTGCCGGGTTAACAACTCCCCCCCGCTGAAGATAAACTTTAAACCAGTGGCCATAGTGCAGCCCGGTACTTCCAGCAACGCCTGTAATAAGGTTGGCACGCCCTGCAGCACTGTGACCCCAAGCTCAGCCACTGTATCTAATAAAGCCGGTGGGTCACGGTAGATACCCGCTGCTCCAACCACCACAGTCGCCCCCATGGCCGACGCCAGAATTTCCCACTGCGCCGCATCAAAACTAAAAGGTGTTTTTTGCAATATGGCCGTGCTGTGATCAAAACCATATTCTGTTGCCAGCCACAGCAGCTGCGCTGTGATACTTTGATGTTCAATCATCACCCCTTTTGGCTTGCCGGTGCTGCCTGAGGTGTAAATCATATAAGCCAGCTGCCGGGCATTGAGCCGGGGCTGAAATGGCGGCAAAGCTGAAGGTAGATCTTCCACTGTTAAAATCGTCAGCGCCTGCGGTGCCAACTGCTGCAGTTGTGCGCGTAAATGCCGCTGGGTTAACACCACGGACACTTTGGCATCTGCCAGCATGTATTGAATACGCTCGGCCGGATATTCGGGGGACAATGGCAGATAACAACCACCGGCAAACAGAATACCCCAGACACCTCGGATCAAGTCAGTACCAGGTTCCATAAACAAACCAATACATTGCTGCTCTGACTGCATCCGGCCGGCCAGCTGCTGCGCTATATCACCAGCCTGTTGCACCAGGCTGGCAAAACTCAGTTCTTCCTGATGGGTGCGCACCGCCACTGCATCTGGCTGCTGCTGGCATTGCCATAACAATAATGTGGCCAAGTCACTGCAACCCTGTGCAGATTGTTTATGCAACTGTGTCTGAACTGGGCGCATTAAAACACTTGCCCCTGACTGTACTCTTTCCATTCTTTTTGCCTCCTTGTCGTTCGATAAAAACTTACCGGCGGCTGCTTCACCGCCGCTGTTGAAAACTGCCATGTCAAGATAACAGTCAAAATCTTTATAACAAGTATCTTTATATGAAGATTAATAATTTAATGACATTGTCATAAAGCTGAGGACAATCAAACAGAATCATGCCGTTTATCATTGATTTATAATGTCTTTGTTAAGTTTTTATGCCCTGCCGCCAGCTATTGCTCAGTGATCAATCACAAGCTAATATTCCTTCCTATAAAGAAACTTCACGAGAAGATAAAAATGACAGATGATTTAGTGGATCTGGTGATCCAGCAGTGGCAGCAGGAGCGTCCTGACCTCAACCCGGCACCTATGGCGGTGATGGGCCGGCTGGTACGCAGTTGTGCATTATTTGACCGGGAACTGAGCACAGTTTTCAGTGAATTTGGCTTAAATGGCGGCGAGTTTGATGTGATTGCCACCTTACGCCGCTCAGGCAAACCTTATACCTTAACGCCCAATCAACTGTTGCAAACCCTGATGCTGACTTCGGGTTCTATGACCAACAGAATTGATAAACTTGAAGAAAAACAACTGGTCATGCGAAGCCCGGATCCACACGACCGTCGTGGTGTGCTGGTGTCTCTAACGCCAAAAGGGCTGGAGATTATTGATAAAGCGCTGGTCAAACATCTGGCAAAAGGCGACCAGCTGCTGGCAGCACTGAGCCTGGCCGAGCGGGAGCAGTTGGCGCTGTTGCTGAAAAAACTGTTGCAGTCGCAGGGGATGTAAATAACAGGCCCTGTGACCGGGCCTGTTGTCCGCACCAAAGCCGGTAAAGCCCGGCTGTTTTATTCAGCTCAGACTTTCAGGCTCGGCCCGTGGCGATAACTGCAAAGTCGGATAATCGGTATAACCTGTGGCATCCCCACCATAAAAAAAGCTGGGATCAGGCTGGTTATAAGGCCCGCCACGCCGGCTTCTGGCTACCAGATCCGGATTGGCCAGAAATAAAGCGCCAAAGGCCACCGCATCTGCCAGATCCTGCTGCAGAACTTCTGCGGCAATTTGTGGGGTCACAGGGCCGGACTGGGCACTGTGGTGCGGGTTCAGGATCAAACAACCCTGCCATAACTGCCGTATCAGCAAGGTCATATCGCGGTTTGCCGCTTCCATCAGATGCAGATAAGCCAGATCTGCTGGCAACTGACGGCATAAGGCCGGATACAGCGTCGTTGCATCCGCTTCCTGCATATCATTGTATGGATTTTGTGGCGACAAGCGCACGCCGGTGCGATGGGCGCCTATGGCGTCAGCGACAGCAGCCACCACTTCCAGTGTCAGTCGCAGCCGGTTTTGCACTGAGCCACCATACTGATCGGTCCGCTGGTTACAGTGTTGTGTCATAAACTGGTGCAGCAAAAATCCGTTACCGGCATGAATTTCCACACCGTCAAAACCTGCTTCGATGGCAAAACGGGCGGCAATAGCAAAATCATCAATACATTGCCGGATATCAGCACCTGTCATAGCCCTGGGCACCGGATAAGGTTGCGGGCCAGCGGCGGTATACGCCAAACCATTGGCCGCAATAGCCGAAGGTGCCAGTGACTGATGGGCACTGGCATATAAAGACGGATGACCGATCCGGCCGGCGTGCATCAGCTGAGCCACAATACGGCCCCCCTGACGGTGGACAGCTGCGGTGACAGGCCGCCAGCTGTCGGCCTGTTGCTGGTTGTGTAAACCTGGTGATTGTGCAAATCCCTGGCCTGTGATACTGGGCTGAATGCCTTCACTGATCATAAGGCCGGCACTGGCACGCTGGGCATAATATTGCGCCATCAGCGCTGTCGCCAGACCATCGGCTGTGGCACGGTTGCGGCTCATCGGAGCCATCACAAAACGGTTTTGCAGCGCCAGAGCGCCTGTTGTCAGCGGACTATATAAAGATGCCATCAGAATTTTCCTTTAGGTAAGGGGGTCAACGAAGTGTCAGCAGCCGGCACCCCAGGTGCCGGCGGACGTTGTGCCAGCACTATCGCCAGCAAAATAGCCACAGCCCCCAACGATTGCTGCAAAGTAAGCTGCTGATTTAAAACAAGGTAGCCAAACAGCAAAGCCGAAACCGGGCTGGTAAAGGTTAAAAATGACAAAGTCACTGCCGGCAAACGCTGTAAAGCTCGGAACCACAACAAATACGCCAGCACAGCACCAATCAGGCAGAGATAACTGTAACCGGCCAGATTTTGCAGGCTGATCTGTGCAGGTAAACTTTCCTGATACAAAGCAAGCGGCAACAACAACAAACCGCCGGCCAGCAGTTGCCAGCCGGTAAAAGTCACCAGGCTGATATGGGCTGGCTTGGGCCATTTTTTGCTGAGCACTATGCCAAGCGCCATTGAAGCAGCGCCGAGAACGCCGGCCACCACACCTGTCAGCGACAACGCCGCCCCCTGCACCGAAACCAGCAAAGCAACACCCCCACTGGCAATACCGGCGGCAAGCACAGGCCGCAACCGCAGTTTTTCATGTAATAAAAACACACTGAACAACATCACCAGCACCGGCTGACAAGACATCACCAGCGCCGCTACCCCACCCGGCAAATGATAAGCAGCCACAAAAAGACAATAAAAAAACAAACCTATATTCAGGCTACCCAGCAAGGCAGAGCGCCACCACCAATGGCCTTGTGGCAACTGGCGTTGCCATAACAATAACAACAGCCCGGCCGGCAAGGCGCGGGCAAGCGAAGCCAGCAAAGGTCGGTCCGGCGGCAGCAGTTCTGTGGTGACAACATAGGTGCTGCCCCAGATCACTGCAGCCAGCCCCCCACACAGCAGCGCCAGCGTGTAAGACCTGCTGCTCATACTGCCTCCGCCTGCCAGGTACCAAAATAACGATCACCAAAGTCACCAATACCCGGCAGCATATAAGCATGCTCAGTCAGCCCCTGTTCAATGCTGCTGGTGATGATCTGCACTGCAGGTTGTTGCTGCGCAATGCGGGCAAGGCCGGCCGGTGATGACAATAAATTCAGTAACAAAATACGGTCCGCTCTCACGCCTTCTTCCAGCAAAACATCCAGCGCGCATAAGGCCGAGCCACCGGTCGCCAGCATAGGTTCAAATAACATCACATAACCGTCAGCGATATTTCCCGGCAGTTTGCTGTAATACAAATGGGGTTGTTTGCTTTGTTGATGGCGCTGCACCAGAATTTTGCCAATAGGGATGTCGCGGTTAATACGTTGCAATTCAAATTCCATACTCTCACCGGCCCGCATCACAGAAACGGCGCAGAGCCCGGTCGCCAGACGTTTGCCCTGATAGGGCACTCCCAGTGGCGTGGTCACCTGATAATCGCTAAAGGGCAACAAGGCATAAGCTTGCTCCAGCAACAAGCGGATCACCTGATCAGCATAAAAGGTAAAAGTAGACTGACAGGCTCTTTTATCCCGCATCTGGGCATGCAGAGCACGCAGGCGGTCAGTTTGTGCCAGTTCGATTACAGGCAGTGCCGGGCCGCAATGCAGCGGGGTCACCGGCAGAGTTTGTGCAGACATAAGATGCTCCTTGCAACAAAACAGCCCACCGGCAAAGGGCGGGCTGACAGGGGTTAGGCGGCCAATTCGGCAAAAGCCTGACGGGCTTGTGCAACAAAACGACGGATCCTCGCCACATCCTTGCGCCCATCCGGCCCTTCCAGCCCGGTATGGGCATCAACAGCTGCCGGACGGACATGACGGATGGCTGCAGCCACATTATCCGGGTTCAGACCACCGGCCAGCATCAGTGGTTTTGGCGAGCGCCGCACCAGTTCAGCACTGACATCCCAGTTGTGGGTTAAACCTGTCGCCCCTTTTGCCCCCGTCTTCGGGTTATAGGTATCGGTAATAAACATATCGACATATTCTGCACACTGATCCACCAGTTGCAGCAGCTCGTCAGCGTTATCCTCTTTCACCACCAGGCTTTTCAGAATGCACAGATCAGGTCTTAACTGACGCAGTTTTTGCATTTCAGCAACACTGATATCACCATGTAGCTGCACTGCGGTCACACCAAGCTGGCGGCAAAATGTACTCACCTCTTCAGCGTCCGTCATATAACTGATCAGCACACCGGCATGTGGTTGTTCCAGCCCGGCAATAATATCGATAGCAGCCTGCTCGCTGATATCGTCACGACCCGACGGCAGCCGCAATGGAAAACCCAGCCACTCCACGCCTTCATCGACGATCAGTTGTGCTTCCTGCCGGTCGATAATGCCGGCAACCTGGATCAGATGTTTCATTTTGCTCTCCCTTCGAGTTCTTGGCCTGTATCTCAACACAATGTATCTTCACCTGAAGATACATTTATTTAATACATGAAGAATCTTTATGTCAAGACATAATCTGATAGCAAGAACAAAGGCAATACCCCACGACCTGAGCCGGCAATAACGACATTTGGCCTGAACTGATAACACAGCGGTGACGGGAGAATAAGGACAACAGCGCCTGAGGGCAGAACAAAAAAGTGGCTGCAGCAAAGCGACCCGGCTTGCCTGACTCAGGTCGCTTTACTCTTTGTGGTTATTCAGCTGCCGACAGCGGCAAAAAATCAGCGGCACTGTGGCGCTCCGGCAGCTGCTCGTGCGGCTCTCCCCAGTTGCGGTTCACTTTAACACCGCGTTGTACCGCAGGACGGGCATCGATGGTTTTTGCCCAGCGCTGCAGATTGGGATAACTTTGCACATCAAGAAATTCAGCGGCGTTATATAAACGGCCTAATACCAGGGCACCATACCAGGGCCAGATGGCGATATCGGCAATGCTGTATGCTTGCCCGGCCACATAAGGCTGCACCGCCAGCTGGCGCTCTAATACATCCAGCTGCCTTTTGCTTTCCATCGCATAACGGTTAATGGCATATTCGAATTTTTGCGGGGCATAAGCGTAAAAATGGCCAAAACCACCGCCTAAAAAAGGCGCACTGCCCATTTGCCAGAACAACCAGTTCAGCACTTCGGTGCGCTCTGCCAGAGTGGTTGGTAAAAAAGCGCCAAACTTTTCTGCCAGATACAACAAAATATTGCCGGACTCAAATACCCTAAGCTCAGGCTGTACCGACCTATCCACTAAAGCCGGAATTTTGCTGTTGGGGTTAATGGCAACAAAACCCGAGCCAAACTGATCTCCGTCGCGGATACTGACCAGCCAGGCGTCATAGTCAGCGCCGGAAAAACCAGCCTCCAGCAGCTCTTCGAGCATAATGGTCACTTTGACACCATTGGGGGTGGCCAGCGAATAAAGCTGCAGCGGATGCTGGCCTGTAGGCAGCGTTTTTTCATGGGTGGCGCCGGCAACAGGCCTGTTGATACTGGCAAAAGCACCGCCGTTTTGTTGATCCCAGACCCAGACTTTGGGTGGTATATATTCATCTTGTTGTTGCATCACCTATCCTCGTTGTTGCGCGCTTTGCTGCACTATTTACTGCACCCGTTGCTGCACTTTTTACAGCACTTGTGCTGCACTTTATCCGCTGTTTAGCACAGCTGCTGTTATTTGGCCTGTAATAACTTCACCACTGCGGCACCTACTTCGGCGGCTGATTGTGGGTTTTGTCCTGTCACCAGCCGTTCATCTGTCACCACTTTCACCTGCCAGTCGGCGGCTTTTTCATAACGGCCACCTCTTTGACGCAGTTGATCTTCCAGCGAAAATGGCACCACTGTTGTCAGTTTTACGGCATCTTCTTCAGTGTTACTAAAACCGGTCAGCCTTTTGCCGTCAATTAAATATTGGCCATTGTTCAGCCGGATATTTAATAAAGCCGCAGGACCGTGACACACAGCAGCCACCACACCATTTTGCTGATAAATGGCAGCGGCCAGCTGCTGCAGCGCTGTATCAGACGGGAAATCCCACATGGTGCCGTGACCGCCGGCAAAGAGCACAGCTTTGTAAGCTGTTGGCGTTAACTCATTGAGTTTTTTACTGTTGTTCAGTTTATCGGCGTGTTGTTTATCTGCCAGAAACCAGTCATTGACCGCATCTTTTTCCGCCACACTCCGTGCATCCAGCGGTGCTTGTCCACCCTGAATACTGGCAATATCCACCTCAAAACCGGCTTGCAGCAGTTTTTGGTATGGATGGGTGACTTCGCCCAGCCAATAACCGGTTTTTTCACCACTGTTGCCAAGCTGTTGGTGGCTGGTGACCACGATCAGCACTTTATCTGCCGCCAGCGCCAGCTGACTGCCAAGGCTGAGCACTGCAGCCAGCATTAATTTTTTTACCATTAAAAAGTTGTTCATCTGTCACTCCGGCGCCGGCGCTGCCGGCATTGTGGTTCAGGTTGTTTACCGCAGCGGGGTTTTGGCCCGTCCAGGCTGCGACTGGTGCAAAGTGTAGACAGCAGCTAACATCACGGGAAATGAATAGATTAAATCTGTGTAATTCAAATTATGAATATTCAAAACAAAGATCTGAACCTGCTGCTGTTATTTAAGGTGTTATTTGAAGAGCTGAATGTTACAGCTGCGGCCGAGCGTATGGCACTGAGCCAGCCGGCGCTCAGCCATAAATTAAATAAATTGCGCCACGAATTTGCGGATCCCTTGTTTGTACGTTCGGCCCGCGGCCTGACAGCCACTCCTAAAGCTATCCGGCTGGCACCGCAGGTGCTGGCCCTGGCCAGTCAGCTGGAAGCTTTTTATCAGGACAGTCAGAGCCTGGATTTTTTGCAGCAGCAACGCCGCTTTTATCTGTACAGCACTGACTATATTGAAAGCCTGTTATTACCGCCGTTATTACAGCTGTTGCTGGAAAAAGCGCCCGCTGTGCAG
This sequence comes from Rheinheimera sp., assembly GCF_036782235.1. Taxonomy (GTDB): domain Bacteria; phylum Pseudomonadota; class Gammaproteobacteria; order Enterobacterales; family Alteromonadaceae; genus Pararheinheimera. The sequence goes on from NZ_DAIPZL010000001.1 coordinate 51,067, forward strand.
CTGGTGACCCGCAATACAATGGGATTATTACCCAGGCAGGAGCTGGAGCGTGGTGAATGTGATTTGGCCATTGCCGGTTTTTATACCGATTTGCCCCAAACCTTGTATCAGCAGCAGCTGTATCAGGAAGATTTTGTTGTACTGTTGCGCCGCCAGCACCCGCTTGCCGGTGCACCGCTAACGCTGCAATCTTATTGTCAGGCGCAGCATATAGTCACCACCCTGACCGGCGATTTAGACGGTATTGTGGACAAAGAGCTGGCTAAATTCGGGCAAAAACGCCATGTGTGCGCCGGCATTTCCAGTTTTATGGCTCCGCCTGCGCTGGTGCTGCACAACGATGTGTTATTAACCTGCTTACGCTCTGTGGCTGAAACCGCAGTGGCACAGCATGACAGCTTACAGCTGCTGCCTTGCCCTTTAACGCTAAAACCGGTGCAGATCAGCCAAATCTGGCACTCCCGCTGTCAGGACGATTTGTTGCATCAGTGGCTGCGCCGGCAAATTGCCACTTTATGCGCCAACAGATACCAAAAAACCGCTACTGCCGCAGTGCCAGGTTAAAGCTCAGTAAACACAAGCCCGGGCAACAGCAGACAGACCCCGGCACGGGCGCTATCAGCCGTAGCGGCTCAACCGGATTGCACCCGCAATTTTTCGGTTTTCTCCAGTTGCACCAGACGGCCCTGATGAAATACCAATTCCACTTTGCCAAATTCAACAGGCCCTATCAGCGACTCCAGTTGCTTCAGCAGCTCAGCCACCAGCCGCTGCTGTTCAAGCGACTGATTTTGTTGCCATTCCTTCATCATTATTCCATAGCTGGTTGTCAGATGACTGTTATTAAAACAGAAAGCCATACATAACCATAAATAATATATAACTAATTTAATATTCCAAAAAAGAATTAAAAGCACAACATGTCAGTTTTTATGTCCCGAAATAACATATTCTTTTTTGCAATATTTATTTTTATTGTAATTCTTTTTTGATCTAACTAAATTAACCACATCACAGCAACATTGCCCTGTTGTTGTGTGTTGCGACAGTGGCCGATCCATTCCGGGCCAGCCGCTGCAGCGAACCTTTCCTCGTCCTGTTGGAATTTTAGCCCGCCTTGTTGCGGGCTTTTTTTTACCACAGCCTCCAGTCAGCCAATCAGCCAGACCACAACAAACGCCAGCTGTTATGCAACCGGCTGAGCCAGCCTGCAACAGCAATTTACAGCGAGCTCGTTATATTCCATTTAGGAATAATAAATCTTATTTAGTTACTTTTTTATTATGGTTAATCCACCTAACATCCAGTGATGCACTTAAGGAAGTGCAGACGTCTAAACGGCGTTAGCCAAAGTTTGGCATCGATGCACTGACCGGATCACCGGAAGTCGCGCAGTGACAACTGAACGATAAAACGACTTAACACAAACGGAGTAAACCATGTCAGTGCAATCTGATTTAAATCTGTATTACGGCACAAAAAGTAAAAAGCTGGAGTTGCCAACCCGTCGCTATCGCGCCCTTAACCCTGTGGCGCTGGCTGCCAGTCTCGCCATCATCACCAGCCCCGCCCTGCTGGCAGACAACAATAGCAGCAGCGCTGTCACTGAGGTTGCAACAGGCGCTGCAGTGGCAACAGCTGCGCCGCTGGAGGTGATCAAAGTCACGGCCCGTAAAAGAGAAGAAAATGTGCAGGACGTGCCTATCGCCATTTCGGTGCTGACTGCGCAGGATTTAGATAAAACCGGCACTTATTCCACTGAACAACTGACACGCTTACAACCCTCTATTCAGCTGATTTCTTCCAACCCACGCAATACTGCGGTGACCATTCGCGGCCTTGGCAGTGTGATTGGCCTGACCAACGACGGTCTGGAATCCGGTGTTGGTTTTTATGTGGATGAAGTTTATTACGCCCGGCCAGGCTCTGCGGTCGTTGATCTGTTAGATATCGAACGGGTCGAAGTATTACGCGGGCCACAAGGCACCTTGTTTGGCAAAAATACCACGGCTGGTGCGCTGAACCTGAGCACTGCAGCCCCGACTTTTACGCCGGAAGGCAAAGCTGAAGTGACTTTAGGCGAAGATGGTTATACCCAGGGCAAAGCCATTATCTCTGGCGGTTTAACGAAGAAAGTTGCAGGCCGGCTGGCTGCATCCAGCACTCGTCGTGACGGCACTGTCTATAACGTCACCACAGGCGCCAAACAAAATGATACCAACAGCCAGGCGCTACGTGGCCAGCTGCTGATTGAAGCAGCACCGGATTTAACCATTAAGTTATCGGCTGATTATGCTTACCAGAACCCCAATGCCAATACCCAGGTGTTTGTACGTTATGGTGCCACCAAACGTTCTGCCGCTTCGCAGTTCCCGGCATTAGCTGCAGCGCTGAATTACCAACCAGCCAGCGAAAACCCTTATGACCGGCTGGTGGATGTCAATTCAACCATTCAGGCGCGGCAAATTCTTAAAGGCAGCAGCGCTAAAGTCGACTGGGATTTAGGTGATTACAGCTTTACCTCCATCAGCGCTGTGCGCGCCTGGGACTGGACACCCCAAAATGACCGCGATTACACAGCACTGGCCATTCGCACCAAATCAAATAACCCTTCGGCGCAGGAGCAATGGAGTCAGGAATTCCGCCTCGCTTCAAATAACAGCGCTAATGGCAGCGGCGAACTGGACTGGGTGGCAGGTTTATACGCCTTTGCGCAGGACGTGGAAACCCACGGCACTGAACAATGGGGCAAAGACGGCGCCCGCTGGCTGATTGGCCAGACCCTGTCAGGAGGCATAAGCGTCCCGTCGAACCTGATTGATGGTTACACTTCCAACACTGACGTGTACTCCAGCACAGATTCTTACGCCGCTTATGCCCAGGCGACCTGGCATATCACAGAGGATTTTCGTGTCACACCGGGTGTGCGTTATACCAAAGAAGAAAAAACCGGTGATTTTACCCAGGTGGCAAGCGGCGGTCTGACAACCACGGACGCTGCACTCATCACCGCCAAACGTGGTATTGCCCGTAACCAGAAATATGATGCCGAGTTCTCTGATTCGAGCCCGACCGGTCAATTAAACCTTGCTTATGACTTCAACGATGACCAGCTGGTTTATCTGAACTGGGCCCGCGGTTATAAATCCGGTGGTATTAATGCGGCCGGTATTCCAACCGACGCTGCCGGCAATCCGTCGCTGGTCAGCGCCACAGTGCAACCGGAAAAATCCACCACAGTCGAGCTGGGGCTGAAATCACAATGGCTGGGGCGACGCCTGACCACCAACTTTGCACTTTATGACACCAAAGTCACCGACTATCAGGCCAACGTGGTTGATGCAGGCCCGGGCGCTTTACGCGGTTATCTCGCCAATATCGAAAAAGTCAGCGTGCGTGGTTTTGAATTTGATAGCCGGGCGCAGCTGACCGACAGCTGGTCGGTGTACGCCACTTACGCTTACACCGACGGCCAATATGATTCGTTCCGCAATGGCCCGCCACCACTGGAAGAGCTGGCATCCGGCACAGCCGCCTTTGATTTGTCCGGCCGCGACTTGCCTGGCGTGTCAAAAAATGCCGGTTCACTCGGCACTGAATACGGCTGGGGCGGTGGCTTCAGTGGCCCCTCTTTTCATATCCCCGGTGAATGGTACAGCGCGGCTGATTTAAGTTACCGCTCAGACTGGAACTCAGATGCGTCAGTGTCGAAATACCTGGTGGTGGAAGCCTCAACGCTGGTCAACCTGCGCCTGGGGTTCAGAACCGACAATGGCACCGATGTGTCGATTTATGCCCGCAACGCCTTTGATGAAGATTATTTAAGTTTCCTCAGCATTCAGGCCGGTAACTCGGGTGCTGTGTATGGCCATGTCGGCGACCCGCGCAATATCGGTCTGCGCGTCAAAGCTGAATTTTAACGCTGTTTTTAACCAGGCCCGGAACATGAAGCGCCGGGCCAGAACACCAATTGACCAAAACAACGGACAGAACCATTGAATCAGGAACACAGGTTCCACTGGAGCACACTATGAGCAAATCCCGTATCGCATTTTTGGTGCTTGCCCTTGGCACTGTCTTTGCCGGCCAGGCGCAAGCCAAAGAAATCACCCTACTGAACGTGTCCTACGACCCAACCCGCGAGCTGTATCGCGACTATAACCAGGCTTTTGCCAAACATTATCAGGCCAAAACCGGCGACACCGTTAAAATTGAACAATCACACGGCGGCTCCGGCAGTCAGTCACGCGCTATTATCGACGGCCTGAAAGCCGATGTGGCCACTCTGGCGCTGTCCGCTGATATTGATGCCGTGGCCCGTATTGGCAAGTTGCTGCCGGATAACTGGGTCAGCGCCCTGCCAGAAAACAGCGCCCCTTATACCTCCACCATTGTGTTTCTGGTGCGTAAAGGCAATCCAAAAAACATCAAAGACTGGGGTGATTTGGTCAAAGACGGCGTGGAAGTCATTACTCCCAATCCAAAAACCTCGGGAGGTGCACGCTGGAACTACTTAGCCGCCTGGGCCTGGGCGCAGCAAAACACCGGCTCATCAGAAGGCGCCAAAGCCTTTGTCAGTAAACTTTATACCCATGTGCCTGTGCTGGATTCCGGCGCCCGTGGCTCAACTACTACTTTTGTCCAGCGTGAGATTGGTGATGTCTTGTTGTCCTGGGAGAACGAAGCTTATCTTGCGGTTAATGAACTGGGTGCCGACAAAGTTGAAATTGTGGTGCCTTCAGTGTCAGTGCTGGCGGAGCCTTCAGTAGCCGTGCTGAAGAAAAACACCGATGCCAAAGGCACCACAGCTGCAGCCACTGAATATCTGCAATATCTGTACAGTAAAGAAGGCCAGGAAATTGCCGCCAAACACTATTACCGGCCACGCGATGCTGAAGTTGCAGCCAAATACGCCAAACAATTCCCGGCCATCAAACTGGTGGATATCCAGAGTTTTGGCGGTTGGGACAAAGTGCAGCCAGAACATTTTGGCGACGGTGGTATTTTTGATCAGATTTATCAGCGCTAACTCAGTGGCGTTAACTCAGCGGCGTTAACTCAGCGACTGGCCAGAGGCTGTAAAAGCCTCTGCTCAGGTTGTGTTGGCCATATTGCTTAAGCCATTTTACTCAATGTGGCGCGGAATCTGGCCAGTGATAACCAGAACAGGGTGGCCGCTATCAGGCTTAATGCCAAAAGCTGCGGCCATACCACAGCAAAACCGGCACCACGGTATAAAATGGCCTGTGACGCCTGCACAAAATGGGTATTGGGTGCAGCCAGCATCAGATACTGCACCAGCTGCGGCATACTTTCTCTGGGGGTCATCCCGCCCGACAACAACTGCAGTGGCAATAACACCAGGATCATCATCAAACCAAACTGCGGCATGGAGCGGGCAATGGTGGCCATAAAAATGCCCATTGAGGTGGTGGCGGCCAGCTGCAAAGCGGCACAAGCTAAAAACAATAATACTGAACCTTCAATCGGCACCTGCAGCACACCCTGAATAACAAAATGCAGCGACAATGCAGTGGCAATCAGCACCACAGCGCCCATCGACAGAATTTTTGCCAGCATAATTTCCGCCGGTGTCACCGGCATCACCAATAAATGTTCTATGGTGCCATGCTCACGCTCACGGATCAGCGCAGCGCCTGTCAGCACTATTGAAATCATCGTCACCATATTAATCAGCTCCATCACAGCGCCAAACCAGGCACTTTTCAGGTTTGGATTAAATCTGGCCCTGAGCACCAGCTCCACCGGAAGCGTTGTGTTGCTGCGGTGTTTTTGCTGATATTCACTGATTTGTGCTGTCACTATCTGCTCTATATAACCGGCGCCGCTAAAAGCCTGACTGATACGGGTGGCGTCCACACTTAACTGCAGTGCAGGCGAACGCCCGGCCAGCACATCCTGCTGAAATTCAGGCGGAATATTCAGCACAAAACTATAACGACCGGCATCCAGCGCAGCGTCGGCTTCATCCAGTGCCAATAACGCCGGTTTGACAAAATAAGGGGGGTAAAACGCACTCTGGATACGCAGTGACAAAGGCGACTGATCTTCATCCACTATGGCAATAGCGGCTTTATGTAAGGTTTCGGGTAAAGACGAACCGGCCAGGTAAATGCTGAGCGAAAAACTCACGCCAATCAGCAACAACATCACAGGCTCCCGCCACAGGCTCCATAACTCTTTTTGTAATAAAAACCAGATATTTAACAGCTTTTGCCGCCAGCCCTGTTGTGTTGTTGTCTGCTGTTGTTTCATCTTAGCGCTCCTGCTTTTTTAACAGCAACAGCGCCGATAGCAGCACCACAGGCACTGCAGCGGTAATCGCCAGTAACGAAGGGTAAATATCGGCCAGCTGCAGCCCTTTGCTAAAAACCCCGCGGCTGATGGTCAGCATATGGCTGGCCGGATGCAGTTCACCAATCAAACGCCCGCCGCCTTCGAGCGCCGACACCGGGTTGATCATGCCGGCAAACTGCACCGCCGGAATAATAGTGCCAAGTACAGTTAACAAAATGGCGGCTATCTGGCTGCGGGTAAAAGTAGAAGCCAACAGGCCAAAAGCAGTGGCAAAAATCACAAATACCAGCACGCTCAGCGACAACGCCAACAGTGAGCCGGTAAAAGGCACGGCAAAAAGGGTCACGGCCATCAGCAGCATCAGCGCATAATTGAGAAGCGCCAGCAGCAGATAGGGCAGCTGTTTGCCCAATAAAAACTCCAGCCGGCTGACCGGTGTCACATACAAATTAATAATGGAGCCCAGCTCTTTTTCCCGCACTACCGACAGCGCTGTTAACAGCGCAGGGATCATCAGCAGCAACATCGGGATCAGCGCCGGCACCATGGCCACTAAACTGCGGATATCCGGGTTATATCGAAACCTGGTTTGCACCACAGCCTGCTGGCTCAGGGTGCTGCTCCCGCCATGCAGCCTGGCTTGCTGCGCCAGCCAATGCAGATGCATGCCCAGCACATAACCTTTGGTGGTTTCGGCCCGGGTAGGCATGGCACCATCTATCCAGGCACCAATTTCAACCGGCTCGCCCCGGCTTAAACGCCGGCCAAAACCAGGCGGAATTTCCAGTGCCAGCGCCAGTTCACCACTGCGCATTCGGGCATCCAGTTGCGCCTGGCTGGTTAAATCCGGTTTTTGAATAAAATAACGGGAGCCAGCCAGGTTCTGCACATAATTTTGACTTAATAACGACTGATCCTGATCCAGCACGGCAAAAGTTAAATCATCCACATCCATGGTGATGCCGTAGCCAAAAAACAGCAGCAATACCAGACTGCCAAAGAGCGCCAGCGCACCACGGATAGGATCACCTTTAAGCTCCAGCGCTTCGCGGCGGGAATAACTGAATAACCGCCGCCAGCTAAAAAGCCGGTTGCGACTGGCGGGCTTTTTAGCTGGCACGGCTGTTTGATGCAGGGTTGCAGGCTCCGACACAGCAGCAGTAGGCGCACCAGCTCCGGCCTGCTGCAAATGCCAGATAAAAGCCTGCTCCAGCGAATCCTGATGATCAGCCGCTAAATTGGCCGGTGTGTCGCTGACCAACACCTTGCCGGCGTGCATCAAGGAGATGCGGTCACAGCGCTCTGCTTCATTCATAAAATGGGTGGAGATAAAAATAGTGACTTTGTCATTGCGGGCTAAATCCAGCATCAGCTGCCAGAACTGGTCGCGTGCTATCGGATCCACACCAGAGGTGGGCTCATCCAGGATCAGCAGCTCCGGCTGATGCACCATGGCAACCGCCAGCGACAAACGCTGGCGCATCCCCAGCGGCAACTGATCAGGCAGGCTGTGTTGCTGCGCTTTAAGCGAAAAACGACTGAGCATCAGCTCAATACGTCCGGCAATTTGCTCTTCCGGCAGGTGAAACAACCTGGCATGCAGCTGCAGGTTTTGCCTGACCGTCAGCTGGTTATACAAAGAAAAGGATTGCGACATATAACCCACCCTGTTGCGGATGGATAAATCATGGCTGGTCAGCTCCTGACCAAAAAGCCAGGCCTTGCCGCTACTGGCCGGCAATAAACCGGTCAGCATTTTCATGGTGGTGGTTTTGCCACAACCGTTTGAGCCTAAAAAACCAAAAATTTCGCCCTGCCGGATTTGAAAACTCACGGCGTCAACAGCGACAAAATCATCAAACTTCATCGTAAGCTGCTCGGCCGCTATGGCTATCACAGGCTCGGCTTGTGCCGCCAGCGGGCTCACCAGCACCGGCTGATGTAAAGCGCGAAGCTCAGGCGGCAACAACTGAATAAAAGCCGCTTCCAATGTGCTACATCCGGTTTGCTGATACAACTGAGCCGGGCTGCCTTGCGCCAGCAAGGTGCCGGCATTCATCACCAGCAAATGGTCAAAATGGCTGGCTTCGTCCATATAAGCTGTGGCCACCAGCACACTGAGATCAGGTTTTTGTGCTCTGATATGGCCAATCAGCTGCCAGAACTGGCTGCGGGATAAAGGGTCGACCCCTGTGGTGGGTTCATCCAGGATCAATAACTCAGGGTCGTGGATCAGGGCACAACACAAACCTAGCTTCTGTTTCATCCCGCCCGACAGTTGACCGGCCGGCCGGTTTAAAAAGCCGGCAAGACCTGTGGCCGCTGTTAGTTCATCAATACGGCGGCGGCGCTCGGCGGCATTATGGCCAAACAATCTGGCAAAAAACTGCAGATTTTCTTCCACCGACAAACTCAGATACAGATTTTTGCCAAGGCCCTGCGGCATATAGGCTATTGCCGGGCAAACCCGCTGACGGTGACCGCCTTTACTGATATCGCCGCCCAACACTTCAATCCGGCCTTGCTGGATTTGCCGCGCGCCGGCAAGGAGCGCCAATAAACTGGATTTGCCCACCCCATCAGGCCCGAGCAATCCAACCATCTGACCGGCCGGGATTTGCAAAGTCAGATCCACAAGCGCCACAGTGTTGCCGTAACTTAAGGACACCGACTGCACTTTTACGACAGGCGCAACCACGGGCGCAGCAACTTTGCTGAAATCAGCCAGACTCGACCCGGCCTCAGACTCTGCGCTGGTCACTGCGCCAGCTCCGGCAGCGTGTCAGGCCAGGGCTGGCTGTCATCGAGGCGAAGATAAGCCACTCCGGGCAAACCGGTTTTTACTTTCTGAATATGCTTTTGCAGCAGTGCCGGGCTGATTTTGGCTTTTACCCTGAACATCAGTTTTTCCCGTTCACTGGCGGTTTCTACAGTTTTGGGGGTGAACTGCGCCACATCAGCCACATAAGACACTTTGGCCGGGATAGACCTTTGTGGCACTGCATCCAGCACCAGCCGCACTTCACTGCCAAGGGCAATCTGGCCGGCACTGGCGGACGGCAGAAAAAACGTCATATACACGTCCGTTAAATCAATCAGACTCAGCACCTTGCCACCAGCCGCCACCACTTCGCCACTTTGGGCAATACGGTATTGAATCCGACCGGCGCGGGGCGCCGTTAACTGAGTGTCCCTAAGCTCCACTTCCACTCTGTGTACTGTGGCCACAGCGGCCTCCACTGCCGACTGCGCCGATAAAATCTGCGCTTTGGCTGAGGTCATGGCCGCTTCTGCTGCAGTAATTTGCGCCAAGCCAGCACTGAGCGCAGCTTTGGCACTGGCCACCTGAGTGTCATTGTCATCGGCCTGCTGTCTGGACACTGAACCACTTTGTGCCAGCGCCTCAGTGCGGCTGGCTCTGGCAAGGGCCGCTTGCAACTCAGCTTCACGTTGTTTCAGCACGGCCTTTAACGCATTTTTTTCACTTTCTCTTTGTTGTACCTGGCTTTGTGCCGTTAACAACATACTTTCGCTTTGTTTTAACTGCGCCTGCGCCTGAGCCAACTGCGCCTGCAAAGCGTCGGACTCCACCTCTGCCAGCAACTGGCCTGCACTGACAAAATCCCCTTCGTCCACCAAAATGGTTTTAATACGGCCCGGGCTTTTGCTGGCGATGGCAATTTCGGTCGCTTCAATACGGCCATTGGCGCGCAGCACGTTGTTGTTGCCATTTTGCTTAGCATAATGCTGAACCCAAAAACCGGCCGCTACGATAAGCAGCAGGCCCAATAGCCCCAATAACAGCAGATTGCTGCGCCCTTGTGGTACATACCCCGATTTCTGTTGTTGCATCTCTAAGTCCCTGAAAACGGCCAATTTTGACGGTGCTTCTGACGGCTTATTGCGTGCGTTTTTCACGGCGCTTTTTACGGCGCACCGCCTGGGCCTGGGCCTGGGCCTGGGCCTGGGCCTGGGCCTGGCAAAATTGTGGCGGCTTGGCTTTGTTATTTCACTTTATGGCATATCAAAGGCAATTTGTGCAAAAACTCAACTGTGCTTGCGCTAAAACAATAAAATTGTGGCCAGACCAGGTAAAGCATGCAGCAATATTGCGGTTCTAGTCAGGTAAAATTCATTTTTGTCCTTTACACTCACCTGCACTTTTCCCGTGAAGCCCACAGCACCCGCTGTTGGTGGTCGAATCCGGCAGTTGTTTAAACACAGCAATTGCCTCTGGTATCAAGGAAGCTGATATGAAAAAAAATATCCTGATGATGATGGCAGCAGCGCTGCTGAGCACGCCCATCCTGGCCGGTGAATTTATCCCTGCTGCAGGTTTTGGCCCGCAATATGGTGACTTAGGCGCCAAAATCAGCTATCGCGAGAACAATCTGGCGTTTTATGCCGGTGTGGGTATTCATGGTGCGGCGCTGGGTGTACAAATGGCGCCTGCGGCAAGCAGCCCTCATGCTTTTGGTGTGATGTACGGCACCGAATCCGACATCTTCAACGCTGAAGAGCTGGTGTTAGTTACTTATGACTATCACTTAACCAGTTTTAGTGGCCGCGGTTGGGTGCTGGGCGCAGGTTTAGGCCAGGGCGATCGCACCGACAAAGGTCGGTACGGCGACAGCAAAACTATTGCTGTGCTGAATATTGGTTATAAATTCTGATCCTCAAAGCAGCAGGGCCAATGACTGGCCCTGCTGCTTTTTTGCTCCCGCCCTGTTAGCGCTCTCTTTTCTGAGCTGCTTCAAACAACAACCTGAGCATAAGCTCTGCAGCAAAATCTTTACTCTTCGTGAATTAATACCAACAACATCAATAGCTTCTTGCATCATTGTTTCGCCTGAAAAGCTGTACCAGCAGTTTAGAAAACTCTTATACTCAGCCTATCGTCCATCGGAGATCGCTGATGAAACTTCTGTTTGCCGTCTTATCGTTGTTCAGCATGCCGCTTTGGGCCGCTCCGCTGCAGATTTGTTATGAAGACAACGAACATTCACCGGCTTTACCCAAACAAATGGTGCAGGGTGTTGCAGCTTATGGCGCCCATAGCCAAACCGCCACTTTGGCTTTTAGTCTGGCTGGTGTACCTATTGAGCTACATCGTATTCCGTGGAAACGCTGTTTGCATGAAGCCGCTATTGGCAAAATGGATGGCGTCATTGGGATTGGCTGGACAGCGCAGCGCCAGCAACAACTGGCTTTTCCGCTGGATGCACAGCAACAGCCTGATGCCAGCCTGAGCCTGATGCAGGTCGATTATCATATTTATACTCATCAGCACCAGCCTTTGTCCTGGGATGGCAGCAGACTGTCAGGGGTTAAATTTGGTTTATCAGCACCGCAGGGTTTTGTGGTGGAACAAAAACTAAAACAGCTGAATGCCCTGAGCACCCTGCCCTCCGGCCTGAATGCCGGGCTGGAGCTGGTGCTCAATCGCCGGTTGGACGGTTATGTGCTGGCCGAATTTGTCGCAGACGCCCAGCTCAAACAGCATCCCAAAGCGGCACTGATTAAAAAGCTGCAACCGCCTTTTTATCAGCAGCCGCTGTTTCTGGCATTTAGTCTACAACTGGCCCAACTGCAGCCTGATGTTATCAAGCAAGTCTGGTTACAAATTCCCAAAGCGCGCGACACTATCGCCAAAGAAGTCGAGCCACTGAGCAAGCCGCCGGCACAGCTGCCAGAACACCAGCCGAGTGTCAACTGCTGTCGCTAGTCCGGAGCCGGAGGCCAGAAGCGGCTGCGAAGTTATTCCGCCTGTGGCAACAACTGTTGTAATAACTGACAATCCTGCACTTGCTGCAACGCATAACGGCGGCAGACAACGGCAAGCTCCGCCTGATGCTGCTGTAGCGCGGCCGCCATTCGTACCTCAAATCGGCAACTTCGCCTGTCACTGCGGCTATGCGCCAGCGCCAGTGCCACAGCACAAGCCTGGGCATACTGACGCATCGACAGCGCCGGGTTTGTGCCATGCAGGCAGATATCTTCCGGATCCAGATCCACATTAGCGTGGTGTAACGAACGCATCAGATAATGTGCACCGTCAAACTGATGTTCATCCAGCACTAAATCCGGCCGGCGTTGCATCAGGCGCTGACAATCGACGGTCAGGTGAGCATCATTAAGCTGATTCACCGGACTTAACTCGGCAAAAAATGCCAGCGGCGCCGAGCGGCGTTGTTGTTTAGCTTCCACCACATGATAAAGCGCCAGATCTTCGTTGCTGTGCCACTGTTTGGGCCCCACCAGCAAATAATAACGCTGCAGATTCAGCGAACCGGTGCCTGCGCCCTGACGCGCCACCAAATCCACAATGTCATCGTCCACATAAGGGCGGAAACTGGTCAGCACCCGCTGATAGTCCTGCTCGCTTAACCTGGTAAATTTGCCAGCATCGGCTTTAAACCTCAGTGGTTTTTGCGTGAAGTCGACAGTTTTAGCCAGGGTACTTTTGGTTAAAAATTGCTCACCTGCAGCCGATCTTTTAATGGCTTTTTTCAGATAAGGTTTTAATAAATGTTCTTTGGGAAAATCGTCCTGCGCGTAAAACCTGCGCTCCGGGTCGTCGCTGATGCGCAGCAGCTCCTGCTGATACTCACGGAAAAACACCAGCATGGCTTTGTCGGCATCTTGCTCGGTCGCCGCTTTTAACTGACTAAAATCAACACTGTCGTCGGCCTGATAACGGCCATCGGCCAAACCACGGCAATAGTCAGCCGCCAATAATAAACTGACGGCAAAACGGCTTAAATCCCAAACAGCTTGACCAACACAGGCATCGTCAAAATCGTTGGGGCCAAAAATCACCCTGTCGCCACTGCTGCCTTCTTCAGTAAAAAAACCAAAGTTTGCCAGATGACAATCGCCCATCACCCTTACCAACGGCACTTCACACAGTGCTTTGGGCAATGCCAGTAACTGGCGATGGATATCGGCGTAAAACAAACCTGAGCTGCCGCGCAAAAACCGGAACGGGCTTTGGGTCATTTTTCGGTGTTTCACTAAAGGCGCTGTGGCGGGATCTGTGCCGTCAGTGCGGATAAATTCTTGTTGTAACTGGGAGATGCGAAGACTTGCTTCAACATAAGTACTCATCTGGGTAGTCCTTCACTGAATCTGGAACCGGGGCAGTTCCTGCGGTGGCCTTGTCTGTCGCCGTCATAAGAAGGCTGCCACCTTACAACTGCAAATGTGATAAGCCGGATGCTAGCGCAACAGCAGAAAAAACTCAGCAGCTGGCGTTTAATTTAAGTCAAAATAATGTAAGTAATTGTGCTTTATCGCAAAAGTGCCGGCAGCTTACAGACACAATCTGTAACCCACCCCGGCTTCGGTAGTTAAATAACGCGGTGCTGCCGGATTGTCTTCCAGCTTCTGCCGCAGCTGTGCCATATGCACCCGCACATATTCAGGCCGGCCCTGATATGCCTCGCCCCACACCTGTTGCAAAATCTGATTATGGGTTTGCACCACTCCGGCATGGCGCAGCAGGCATAACAACAGTTCATATTCGGTTTTGGTCAGATGTACCCGCTCGCCGGCTTTAGTCACAGTATGTTGCACCGGATCCAGCTCTACAGTGCCAAATTGCCATTGCCGCACTGTGCCCTGACGCGGCCTGAGCGCACTGCGCATCCGCGCCAGCAGCTCACCGGCACTAAAAGGTTTGGTGACATAATCATTGGCCCCCAAATCCAGTGCCTGCACCTTATCCTGCTCTTTACCACGGGCCGAAATAATAATGACCGGAATAGCCGACCATAACCGCAACTGCGTTAACAACTGCAGGCCGTCCAGATCCGGTAATCCCAGATCCAGCAGCAACAGGGCATAATCCTGCTGTGCCAACAATTGCAGTCCTTGTTGGCCTGAGGCACAGATGTCTGGCAAATACCCCTGACTGGCCAATAAAGTCGCTAAAAAACTCTGCATGCCGGCGTCATCTTCCAGCAGCAACACCCGGATTTTCTGGCTCATAACGGCCACTCCAGCACAGCAACGGCCTTAGTCGGTTCAAGCGAAAAACTAAAACGGCCCTGATGCAAAGCGGCCACAGTTTCACAAATCCGAATGCCAAGGCCATGACCGGCGTCAGCAGCATTCACGCTGGCTGTGCCAGGTGGCGGCAGCTGGTTGTGAAGCTCCAGCCTTTGCCACTGCGCCTGCTCCAGCAAAGTGGTGTCACAACAAAGTTCAATAATGCCAGCGCCATATCTCAGGGCATTTTCCAATAAATTGGCCAGGGCAATTTCCAGTAAATCTGCATCGCCACAAAGTTCAAGCGCCGGTGGGCACTGTAATCTGGCGGCTATCTCTGCGGCAAATTCACTGCGTCTGGCCAAAGCGCCGGCAATTAAATCGTCGGAACTAAAATGACTGTATTGCAATTGCACATCGGCCAGCTGTGCTTTGGACAGCTCCAGCACTTTTTCAAAATGTTGTTGCAGCAGTTTGCTATGGCGGTAAATATTCAGTGCTTGTTGCTGGCGCTGCACGTCCGATAAGGTCAGGCTGGTGTCGGCTAGCATGCTCGAAGCGCCCATAATAATGGCCAGCGGCGTGCGTAAATCGTGGGATAACGACCTTAATAACATGGCGCGTTGTTGCTCCGACTCAACCCTGAGCAGATTTTTATTGGCTTCATACTGCAGCTCCAGTGCAGCATGGCTCTGGCTTAACAATGACTGCGCCGCATGCAGCAGATTATGGTTCGGCAACAACAGCGCTTGTGGCAACACCAGCCAGCCGGCAGGCTGCGGTTTGCCCAGTGGCAGCTGGCAAAAACCGGCTTGTGCTGCAGGAGCCACAGCGCTGGCATAGAGCCTGACCGGCGCGCGCAGGCGACGTGACAATAATTTTTGCGCAAACGCACATTGGCCTGGCCAGTCACTGCGACCGGTTAAACCTTTCGCCAGCATATACATGCCCCGTAGCTGCGACATCAGATTGCGGGTCTTTTGCAGTTGCCGGTTAATACGATCAGACAAATAACTGATAAAAATACCCAGACTTGCCATCACCACAAAACTAATCAGATTGCGGGTGTCGTGGACATGCAAAGTGTAATAAGGCGGCACAAAACACCAGTTCAGCGCCAGCACCGACACTAAAGTGCTGGTGATAGCCAGAGTTTTGCCATAACGCTGCGCCATCCAGCTGATCCAGACCAGTTGCAGCATGGCCACATCGGTTGGGCTGATATGCTGGCGTAGTGGGATCAACAACACAGTAAAGAGCACAGGCCAGACAATGGCATGAAACCAGCCCCAGAGTTTTTTGTCAGGCCGCATCCGGTACAGCCGCATCTTAATAACGCCAGTAAGAAGGGGTAAATAATATCAGCAAAGTTAAAATCTCCAGCCGTCCCATCAGCATGCCTAAACTTAACCACCATTTGGCCCCGTCCGGCAAGCTGGAAAAATTACCGGCAGGCCCAATAATATTGCCAAGGCCTGGGCCAACATTGGCAACTGCAGTGGCGGCACCTGTCACGGCTGTCACTAAATCCAGCTGATAAAACGACAAGGCCATGGCAATAAAAGCAATAGTGGCAAAATAAATAAAACAAAAAGCCAGCACAGTACCCAACAGCTGGTCGTCAACTTTTTTGCCGCCATAACGCTGATCCCAGACTGCTCTTGGATGAATGAGCAACTTCATTTGTTTCACCAGCAACATAGCCGCCAGCTGTATCCGGAATATTTTTAAGCCACCCGAAGTAGAACCAGAGCAGGCACCGGCAAAGGTCAGATAAAAAAACAGCATCACCGCCAGATTGCCCCACAGCGTATAGTCTTCTGAGGCATAACCACAAGTAGTGATAATAGACACAACATTAAACAAACTATGGGTAAGCGCATCAAACCAGGGCCGGTTTTGTTGTTGTACCTGATAAAAAGTCAGCGTCAGTGCCGCCACCAGCACTATGGCCATAAAAGCCCGCACCTGAGGGTCACGCCACAACGCCAGCCGGTTGCCTTTGACCACACTGACAAAAAGTACAAAAGGCATAGCCGCCGCCATCATAAAAAAGCTGCTGAGCCAGAAAATCAGCGGTGTGTCTTTAAATTGGCCAAAAGAAGCGTCGTAATTGGCAAAACCACCTGTTGCTACTGTGGTCATGCCATGGCTAATGGCATCAAAACCTGTCATACCGGCCAGATAATAACTGAGCATGGTCAGTGCACTCAGCACCAGATACACCATGCCAATAGCGGCCGACATCGACGAGCTGCGCGGCAGAATTTTTTCTGAAGTGTCTGAG
The DNA here is from genome assembly GCF_036782235.1 of Rheinheimera sp. Taxonomy (GTDB): domain Bacteria; phylum Pseudomonadota; class Gammaproteobacteria; order Enterobacterales; family Alteromonadaceae; genus Pararheinheimera. Next base: position 67,661 of record NZ_DAIPZL010000001.1, read on the forward strand.
CTTTCAGTTTTAAATAACCGCATACCACCGATTTTTAATGCAGGTAAAATGGCAATGGCCATCACAATAATACCAATGCCGCCTATCCAGTTCAGCAAAGCGCGCCAGAACAACAAGCCTTTGGGCATCTGATCCAGACCGGATAACACAGTAGAGCCTGTGGTCGTTACCGCAGAAACGGCTTCAAACCAGGCGTCGGTAAAACTGCAATCCGGTACTATCCACCAGATGGGCAGAGCAGCAAAAAAACACATCATCAGCCAGCTTAAGGTGGTCAGTAAAAACAGCTGCCGGCTTTTTAAATCACTGGCCCCCCGGCCAAGATAAATCAGCGTATAACCCACCACTGCGCCCAGCACTGCACAGGTTAAAAACACCCAGAAGATACTCTCGTGGTAATAAATCGCCACCAGCATGCCAAGCAGCTGCACCAGCGACAGCAGCAACAATAAATAACCCAGCACCCGGTACATTAAATACCGGCCAGGCACCAACAACACACGGGACATCACAGCAGTCGTCATCACAACACACCAGAACAGCAGATAACTGCGATTTTATAAGTTGTGGCAAAGCCGCATTATAAAGATTGTATAAAGATTAAAGTTCAGGCTGATTGCTCCTCATTCGCCCGCTACAGCTCAGTCTGTTAGAATGCCGGCTTTTTTTCTCCCGGTTTGGCTTTAGACCCACTGCAGTTTTAGGCTGCGACAACTTTAAAAACGGCAAACTTATGTTTAAAAAGGAAAATTCATGTTTCAACAACTGAAGCAACAGTGGTTCAGCAATACCCGTGCTGATATTTTATGCGGCATTCTGGTGGCGCTGGCGCTGATCCCGGAAGCCATCGCGTTTTCAATTATTGCCGGTGTTGACCCCAAAGTGGGTTTATACGCTTCTTTTGCCATTGCGGTGATTTGTGCTTTTGCCGGTGGCCGGCCGGCGATGATTTCCGCTGCAACCGGTGCTATGGCGCTGTTGATGGTGACCTTAGTCAAGGAACATGGCCTGCAATATTTATTGGCTGCTACCCTGCTGTGCGGCGTTATTCAGATCATTTTTGGTTTATGTAAACTCGGTGAGCTGATGCGTTTTGTGTCGCGCTCAGTGGTGACAGGTTTTGTGAATGCGCTGGCGATCCTGATTTTTATGGCACAGTTGCCAGAGTTGATAGGCCATGGTTGGCAGGTCTATGCCATGACCGCAGCTGGCCTTGGCATTATTTATTTGTTTCCTTATCTGAATAAGAGTATTCCATCTCCTCTGGTCGCCATTCTGCTGTTAACGGCCATCACTTTGTATTTCCAGATTGATGTGCGAAACGTTGCCGATATGGGTGCCTTGCCTGACAGCCTGCCGGTATTCTTATGGCCCGAGGTGCCACTGAACTGGCAGACTTTGGACATAATCTTTCCTTATTCATTAGGCCTGGCCGTGGTGGGTTTATTAGAGTCGCTGATGACGGCCACTATTGTGGATGACATGACCGAAACCGACAGCAATAAAAACCGCGAATGTGTGGGTCAGGGTATTGCCAATATTGGCTCTGGCCTGATTGGTGGTATGGCAGGTTGCGCCATGATTGGCCAGTCGGTGATCAACGTGCGATCCGGTGGCCGTACCCGTTTATCAACTTTGGTTGCCGGTATTCTTATTCTGATTTTTGCCGTCTATTTGGGCCCCTGGGTTGGCCTTATTCCAATGGCCGCTTTGGTGGCAGTAATGATTATGGTGTCTATCGGTACCTTTAACTGGCAGTCGCTGCGCGACTTAAACCATAACCCAACCAGCTCCAGCGTGGTGATGCTGGCCACTGTGGCTGTAGTGGTATATAGCCATAATCTGGCTTATGGTGTTCTGGTGGGGGTGCTGCTGAGTACCTTATTTTTTGCCAATAAAATTGGCCAGTTACTGGCGGTGCAATCCTCACGCTCAGCAGATGGTAACTGCAGGATTTATCAGGTCACAGGCCAGCTGTTTTTTACCTCGGCAGAGCAATTTGTTGCCAGTTTTGATTACAAAGAACGGCTCAGCAAAGTACAGATTGATCTGACACATGCTCACTTCTGGGATATCACGGCAGTCAGCTCACTGGATAAAGTGGTGCTGAAGTTTCGCAGAAACAATATCGAAGCTGAGGTGATAGGCTTAAATCAGGCCAGCGCTACTTTGGTGGATAAATTTGCCATACATAATAAACCTGAAGCGATAGAGCCTTTGTTGCACTAGCAGGTATTTTTAACGGCAGTCTGATGCCCGGCTCAACATCATTTTTCAGGCGCTGCCAACAAGCAAAAAGGCCAGTTGTGTTTTAACAACCGGCCTTTGTTGTTTTTCGTAAATTGTTGCCTGCTACCCTTATTGCACTAAACGCCAGGTCAGCGGAAAACGATACACCTGGCCTTCACTGGCAGTTTTGGCGGCAATAATATAAAGCACCACAGTTGCCAGCCATAATACCGGCATCAGCGCCACCCCTATCACCGAAATACCCAACAGGATATAAACCAGCAGCACTGTGATGGCAAAATTCAGCCCTTCTTTGGCGGTAGCTTTCACAAATTCATCATCGGATTTAATCAGATACACCAACAAAGGTGCCAAAAAAGCAAAAAAGATCGAGGCCACATGGGTTATCGCCGCCAGGTTTTTACTGTCTTGTCCCGGTTCCTGCACATAAGTTGACATAAAGGTTCCTTGTTTTCTGCCAAGCCTGAACGCTTGATATGAATGCCATCAGCTGGTGTTTGCAGTCATAAGCAAAAGCACCCGCTCAAGGCTACCAACTAAAACATAAGCCAAATCAAACAGCTTTCGCAAGTTGCTTTTAAACAGCAACACCAATGCAACATCAGGCCCTTGCTGCGGTGCCACGCACCAATGAAACAAAGACTACCGTCCCGGCACAGACTCTGGCATATTGCGCACAAATCATCCGGAGTTTGTCAGATGCGGTTGCCTTTGCCTGTATTTTGTTTATTGTTCTGTTGTTTATTCAGTGTGCAAAATCTGCTGGCGTCCCCTCAACAACTGAGTCTGACCTTATATACCGAAGAGTTTCCGCCATACAGTTTTTTACACCAGGGCAAAATTCGCGGCATTAACGCTGACATACTGCAGGAAGCCTGCACTCTGGCACAGTTAAAATGTGACATGGTCAGCCTGCCCTGGCTGCGTGCATTTGAACGCGCCCAACAAGACAGCCAAAGTGGTTTGTTTCCAACAGTCAGAACGCCCAAACGCAGTGCGCTGTTTCAGTGGGTTGGCCCTATCGCCTCCGCCAAAGCTTATTTATACCGGCTAAAAAGCCGGCCACAGATTTCCCCCCAAAATCTTAATGAGGCAAAAAACTTTGGCATCGCAGTGGCCAGGGGGGATGTTTATGAAGAGTATCTGACGGAACAAGGTTTTAAACGTGGTGTGAACCTTTTGGACTTTGCCACCAAATCAGAACCTATTCCGCTGTTTTTACAGGGAAAAGTAGACCTGATTATCGGCTCGGAGCTGGTATTGCCAGACTGGCTGGCCAAATATGGCAAAGATCTGCGTCTGGTGGAGCCGGTACTGGACATTTCAGCTATAGGCAATAACTTCCTGGCGCTGAATAAAGCGGTATCACCGGGGCTTGCCCACCGTCTGCAGCAAGCCATTAATGAGCTCAAACACAATGGCCGTTTTGATGCAATTATCCGCCAGTACAATCAACACCCGGGCCAGTTTCAGCACTAAATCCATCACAGGAAAATACCCGCATCAGGCTGTGGCTGTTATTTTTTCTGCATCAGATACACAGAAACCGCAATAAAAATGCCGCTGGGCAACACAGCGCCAAGCACAGGCGGTAACTGATACACCAGCGCTATAGGGCCAAACACTTCATTGGCCATATGAAAAGCAAAACCGGTCAGAATACCCATCAGCACCCTTGCTGCCATAGTCACGCTGCGCAGCGGGCCAAAAATAAACGACAACGCCATCAGCATCATTGCCACTATGGTTAAAGGCTGGGTGGCTTTACGCCAGTACGCCAGCTGATAACGGCTGCTGTCCTGCTGATTCGCATCCAGATAATCCAGGTAACTGCTTAAGCCCTGCAAACTCAGAAGTTCAGGTTTAACACTGACCACACCAAGTTTGTCCGGTGTTAAACCCGAGCGCCAGCGCTGCTGCGCCCATTGATGCTGCTCTACTTTGTCATCCCGAAAATTCAACCGGCTGACTTGTTCTAATTGCCAGACACCGGCGACAAACACCGCCGACTTGGCATTAATAATGCCCTGCAGCACTAACTCCGGCGAAAACTGATAAATGGTGACATTTTTCAGACTGCCATCATCAGACACCTGGCGGATATTGACAAAATCGTCACCATCTTTGGCCCAGACCCCTTGCTGCGCTGCAAATAAATTACCGCCGGAAATGGCTTTGGTTTTCAGCTCTCTGGCAAACTTTTCCGAAGCAGGCGCCAGCCACTCCCCTACCGCCATCACCAGCACCATCATCAATAACGCGGTTTTCATCACAGAGCCGATAATATTCAGCCTGGACATGCCGGAGGCCTGCATCACCACCAGCTCGCTGTTGCTGGCCAGCATACCCAGGCCAATCAAAGCGCCAATTAATGCCGCCATCGGGAAAAACAACACCATATCCCCTGGCACACTAAATAAACTAAATATCGCAGCAGTCAGCGCTGTGTAATCACCGCGATCCACTTTAAGCTGATCGATAAAACGGAACATGCCGGATAAAATCAGCAACACAGACAAAGACAAAGCCGAAGTGGTCAGAATACTGCGACCAATGTAAATATCGACAATCTTAAGCATGTTCACCCCGGCCAAAAATTCTGGCTTTGAGCCGCTGCGCCCCGGCCCGGTTTTGCAGCAACAACAGCACCACCAACGTCAGCATCAGGCCATGGATCCACCAAAGGCCCGCCAGCTGAGGTAACTTTTCTTTTTGCAGCAAATTGGTACTGACAATCAGCAGCATGTAATACAGCAAAAACAACGACAAAGCCGGCAACAAACGGCCAAACTTGCCCTGACGTGGGTTCACTTTACTGAGCGGCACCGCCAGCAACATTAAAATGGGAATAGACAGCGGAATGGCCAGCCGCCAGTGCAGCTCAGCCACAGCCTCGGGGTTATCGCGCTGCTGATATAAATCCATGGTGGGTAAACTTTTTAATTTACGCCGGCGCTGCTCGACCTGCTGCTCGCGGATTTGCAAATCATAACGGCCAAACTCCAGCACATCATATTGTGGTGCATCCACGGCGCCGGCATACCTGCGGCCATTGCTCAGCACCAGTCGCTGCGCCCCGGTATTATCCTCCAGCACTGTGCCGGTCTGGGCATAGACCACCGAATGCTGACCACCGTCTTCAGTGGCTTGTTGCGCCAGAAACACTTTGGACAGGCTGTGGCCGTCACGGCTGATATCCTGGACAAACACCACGGCTTTTTCATTGGACGTTTGCTGAAAACGCCCGGGGATCAGCGTGGATAAACCGGGATCGGACGACACTTTCTCCAGCAGCTGATATTCACGCTCCGCCGCCCAGGGACTTAAATACAAAGTTAAACCTCCGGCCAGCAAGGCAATGAATAAAGACAACACCAGTGTCATACGCCCCACCAGCCATTCGCTGACCCCGGTGGCATGTAACACTGTCATTTCACTTTCTGCGTAAATCCGGCCGTAAGCGATTAAAACTCCCAAAAATGCCGCCAAAGGTAAAATAAGAATGGCCATCTGCGGCAGTTTTAATGCCACCAAAGTGAGCACCAGTGAAGCAGGCAGCTCGCCCTCTGAGGCGTCTGCTAAGGTTTTGACAAAGCGCTGGCTTAAGATAATAGTGATTAAAATCAGAAACACAGCCAGCTGAGATTTAAATACTTCGCCAATCAAATAACGAAAAACAATCAAAATGCCCCCCAAAAACCAGTCTTTTTGCTGGCACCCTGGCAATTTTTAAGTAAACTGGATATTTATAGCAATTATTATCGACTAAAGTCCGGTGAAATCCGAGCTTTTTTATCAGCGCCAGCACCTCTTTTACTGGCCTAAAGCGCGGTGTTACCCCAGCATAGTCCATCAGAATCAGGAGTTGACATGGAGTTCAGCGTTAAAAGCGGAAGTCCGGAGAAACAACGCAGTGCTTGTATTGTTGTCGGCGTGTATGAACCACGCCGGTTGTCTGCGGTGGCCGAACAATTAGATAAAATCAGCGAAGGTTATATCAGTAACCTGCTGCGCCGGGGTGATCTGGAAGGCAAACCAGGCCAGATGTTGCTGTTGCATCATGTGCCTAACGTACTGAGCGAAAGGGTGTTATTGGTCGGTTGTGGCAAAGAACGCGAGCTGGATGAACGCCAGTACCGCCAGATCATTGCCAAAACCATCAGTACTCTGAATGAAACCGGCTCGATGGAAGCTGTGTGCTTTTTATCCGAGTTGCATGTCAAAGGCCGCGATACCTACTGGAAAGTACGCCACGCTGTGGAAACCACCCAGGATTGCCTGTACACCTTTGATAAACTCAAAAGCAAAAAAGACGAAACCCGTCGTCCGCTGCGCAAAATTGTGTTTAACGTGCCAACCCGCCGTGACCTCACCATAGGTGAAAAAGCCGTTGAACATGGCCTGGCCATTGCGGCCGGCATTAAACAATGTAAAGACGTTGGCAATATGCCACCGAATATCTGTACTCCGGCCTGGCTGGCTGAACAGGCGCAGGGTCTGGCCACTATCAGCGACAAACTCAGCATTGAAGTGCTGGGCGTGCCGGAAATGACAGCGCTGGGGATGCATTCTTATTTAGCTGTAGCCCGCGGTTCTGACAACGAAGCGAAAATGGCGGTGATTAAATATCAGGGTGCCATGGACAACAGCGCCCCTGTGGTGCTGGTGGGCAAAGGTTTAACTTTTGATACCGGTGGTATCAGCATTAAACCCAGTGACGCCATGGACGAAATGAAATACGACATGTGTGGCGCCGCTTCTGTGCTGGGTACCATGAACGCCGTGGCATCTTTGGGTTTACCGCTGAATGTGATTGGTGTATTGGCCGCAGCTGAGAACATGCCTGATGGCAAAGCTTATCGCCCCGGTGATGTATTAACCACTATGTCAGGCCAAACGGTGGAAGTGTTAAACACAGATGCCGAAGGCCGTTTAGTGCTTTGTGATGCGCTCACTTATGTGGAGCGTTTTGACCCGGATGTGGTGATAGACGTGGCCACTTTAACCGGTGCCTGTGTGATTGCGCTGGGTAAACATGCCACTGGCCTTTTGAGTAACCACAATCCGCTGGCGCATGAAATTCTCAATGCATCAGAGCAAAGTGGCGACCGCGCCTGGCGTTTACCATTGTGGGATGATTACCACGACCAGTTAGAAAGTCCTTTTGCCGACTTTAGTAACTTAGGTGGCCGCGCCGCCGGTACTATTACCGCCGCTTGTTTTTTGTCAAAATTCACCCGCAAATATAACTGGGCGCATTTAGACATTGCCGGCACTGCCTGGCGCAGCGGCGGCAAAGACAAAGGTGCCACAGGTCGCCCTGTGGCCATGTTGATGCAGTTTTTAATTAACCGTGCCGGCCATCATCCGGAAAGTTAAGCGAACTTCTCTGCAGTTATTTTGCGCAGCAACTGGCCCGGGAACCCTGGCCAGTTTTGTTTTTAGCCCCTGCAGCCTTTGGGCTGCCACAGCACAACAGAAGGCCACTGATGCAAGTTCAGTTTTATTTGCCCAAAGCAGCTGACCCCAGCGAAGCGTCGGCTGATCGCAGCGAAGCGCAGGGTGATAGCAGCGAAGCAAAGGGGAATAATCAGCTGCTGCTGGCCTGCCAGCTCTGTGCTGCTATGTACCGGCAAAATCTGAAAGTCTTTGTGTACTGCGCAAATCAGCAAGACGCTGAACAGGTCGATGAGGTATTATGGCAGTTTGATGCGCACAGTTTTGTACCGCATAACCTGGTGGGCGAAGGCCCTGCCCGCGGCGCGCCGGTTGAAATCAGCTGGCTGCCCCCCAAAAATAACCGTCAGGTATTAATTAATTTAACCGCTGCTGTACCGGCATTTGCCAACAGGTTCAGTCAGATCATCGAATTTGTGCCAACGGCTGAGTCTGACAAAGACATAGCCCGGCAAAAGTATAAACATTATCGCCAGCTTGGTGTGACACCCCAAACCGTGCAGGCCAGCTGAAACAGGTAGAAACATGGAAACGAAATTTAACCCAAGTCAAATCGAACAGGCGATGTATCAAGCCTGGGAAACCAAAGGCTACTTTAAACCTTCAGGTGACAATTCCAACGGCGCTTATTGCATTATGATCCCGCCGCCAAATGTCACGGGTAGCCTGCACATGGGTCACGCTTTCCAGCAAACCATTATGGATGCGCTTACCCGTTATCAGCGTATGCAAGGTAAAAACACTTTATGGCAAGTGGGCACAGACCACGCCGGTATCGCCACTCAGATGGTGGTGGAGCGTAAACTGGCCGCCGAAGGCAAACCAGACCGCCATGCGATGGGCCGTGACGCTTTTATCGAAAAAGTCTGGGAATGGAAAGCCGAATCCGGTGGCACCATTACTGAACAAATGCGTCGCCTCGGCAACTCGGTAGACTGGGACAAAGAACGTTTTACCATGGACGATGGCCTGTCTAACGCAGTGCAGGAAGTTTTTGTACGTTTGTATCAGGACGACCTAATTTACCGTGGCAAACGCCTGGTGAACTGGGATCCAAAACTGCACACTGCTATTTCTGATTTAGAAGTAGAAAACAAAGAACAAAAAGGCCATTTCTGGCATTTACGTTACCCGCTGGCCGATGGTGTAGTCACTGCCGATGGCAAAAACTATCTGGTCGTTGCCACCACCCGTCCTGAAACCATGCTGGGTGATACCGCAGTAGCGGTGAATCCGGACGACGAGCGCTACCAGTCGCTCATTGGCAAAGAAATTCTGCTGCCTCTTGTCAATCGCCGTATTCCTATTATTGCCGACGAGCATGCTGACAAAGAAAAAGGCTCAGGCTGTGTCAAAATCACCCCTGCGCATGACTTTAACGACTACGAAGTGGGTAAACGCCATCAGTTGCCGATGCTCAACGTGATGACCAAAGACGCCACTATCCGTTCTGCGGGCGAATGTTTTAGCAGCAATGGCGAAGAAAACCCGAATATGGCAGCGCCAATTCCGGCAGAGCTGGCCGGTTTAGACCGTTATGCCGCCCGTAAAGCTATAGTGGCCGCTTTTGATGCCGCTGGTTTACTGGATAAAATTGAAGATTTAACCAACACTCTGCCGTACGGCGACCGCTCTGGTGTGGTGATTGAGCCTATGCTGACCGACCAGTGGTATGTGCGTGTTGCGCCACTTGCCAAAACGGCGATTGAAGCTGTGGAAAACGGCGATATTCAGTTTGTGCCAAAACAATACGAAAACATGTACTACAGCTGGATGCGCGATATTCAGGACTGGTGTATTTCACGCCAATTGTGGTGGGGTCACCGTATTCCGGCCTGGTACGACATTGACGGCAAAGTGTATGTTGGCCGTGATGAAGCCGAAGTGCGTGCCAAACACGGTTTAACACCTGATGTGGCACTGCGTCAGGACAACGACGTGTTGGACACCTGGTTTAGCTCAGCGCTCTGGACTTTCTCAACCCTGGGCTGGCCGGAACAAACTGAAGAGTTAAAAACCTTCCACCCAACAGATGTGCTGGTGACAGGTTTTGACATTATTTTCTTCTGGGTTGCCCGGATGATTATGATGACGATGCATTTTGTTAAAGATGAAAACGGCAAACCTCAGGTGCCCTTTAAGACGGTTTACGTGACAGGCCTTATCCGTGATGAAAACGGCGACAAAATGTCAAAATCCAAAGGCAACGTGATTGACCCGCTGGATATGATTGACGGTATCAGCCTGGAAGACTTACTGGCAAAACGCACCAGCAATATGATGCAGCCGCAGCTGGCGGAAAAAATTGCCAACCAGACGAAAAAACAATTCCCTGAAGGGATTGATGCCTGTGGTACCGACGCTTTACGTTTTACCTTAGCGGCACTGGCCTCTACCGGTCGTGATATCAACTGGGATATGAAACGCCTTGACGGGTACCGCAACTTCTGTAACAAGCTGTGGAACGCCAGCCGTTATGTCACCATGATGACGGAAGGCAAAGATGTAGGTCTGCAAGGCGGCGAGCTAAAACTGTCGTTAGCCGACCAGTGGATCTTAAGCCAGTACCAACAAACCGTCGCGCAGTTCCGTCAGTATCTGGACAGCTATCGTTTTGATATGGCCGCCAATACGCTGTATGAATTTACCTGGAACCAGTTCTGTGACTGGTATTTAGAGCTGACCAAACCTGTCCTCTTTAAAGGTGACGAAGCGCAGCAACGTGGCACCCGCCATACCCTGCTGACAGTGCTGGAGTCGTTATTGCGTTTAATGCACCCTATTATGCCTTTTATCACTGAAGAGATTTGGCAGCGGGTTGCTCCGATGATCCGCACCGATCTGAAGGCAGGCGACAGCATTATGCTGCAGGCTTATCCAGAAGTGGACCAGACGCTTGTTAATGACAACGCAGCAGCCGATATTGAATGGGTGAAAAACTTTATTGTGGCCATCCGTAATATCCGCGGTGAAATGGACATTCCGCCAACCAAACCATTGCCGGTGCTGCTGCGCAACTTATCCGTTGACGACAGCCGTCGTCTTGAGCACAACCAGGCACTGCTGTTAAATCTGGCCAAGCTCGACAGCATCACAGTGCTGACTGCCAATGACACTGCCCCTGCTTCTGCCGCGCAGCTTCTGGGCGCCATGGATATTCTGATCCCTATGGCCGGTCTGATTGACAAAGCAGCAGAACTGGCCCGTATTGCTAAACAGCTGGAAAAAATGCAGCAGGAAGCAGCCCGGGTTGCCGGCAAACTGGCCAACGAAGGTTTTGTCGCCAAAGCGCCGGAAGCAGTGCTGGCCAAAGAACGCGAAAAACTGGCGGAAGCGCAAGCGGCTATTACGAAATTACAGGCACAACAAGCGGAAATTGCTGCGCTGTAATTTAGCAGAAAAGGCCAGACATACAAAAGGCGACCTTCCGGTCGCCTTTGTTTTTTTAAGCTACATGCCGCATCAGCCTTGGCCGGCAGCTCAGGTGTCAGGCTCTGACTCAGCAGCGCCTGACACAGCACTTTGTTCACCCTGAAATGATGCAGCGGCTTTTAACCGGCCTGATTGTAATAACGCCTGATGCAGCAAATATTCAATCTGGCCGTTCACACTGCGAAATTCGGCATCAGCCCAGCTTTGCAGCTGCGCCAGCACCTGCTCGTCAATGCGAAGCGCAAAGGCTTTTTTTGCCATCAGACAACCTCATTACACAAAACGCGTGCCGGATAGCGGCAACGCGTTTTATCTTGTTGTATTTAATATAAAGTTCCGGTGTTTACCACAGGGGTTACACTGTGATCACCACAAAGCACCACCAGCAAATTGCTGACCATGGCCGCTTTGCGCTCTTCATCCAGTGTCACCACATCTTTTTCCGCCAGCCGGTTCAGCGCCATTTCCACCATACCCACTGCCCCTTCAACAATTTGCTGGCGCGCCATCACCACAGCACGGGCTTGCTGGCGCTGCAACATGGCACTGGCAATTTCCTGGGCATAGGCCAGATGGCTGATGCGGGCTTCAATCACTGTGACACCAGCTTTTTGCAGCCTGTTCTGAATTTCAGTGCGTAATAAGTCGGTAATTTCATCACCACTGCTGCGCAGGCTGATATCGCTGGCCTGCTCAGCTTCATAAGGATAACTGGACGCCAGATACCGGATAGCCGCTTCACTCTGAATAGTGACAAAGTTTTCGTAATCTTCCACTTCAAACACAGCCTCTGCGCTGTCGACCACTTTCCATACCACAACTGCAGCAATATCCACCGGATTACCGGCATGGTCGTTCACTTTTAATTTGCTGCTTTCAAAGTTACGCACCCGTAAGCTGACTTTTTGTTTGCTGAAAAACGGGTTGGCCCAGCGCAAACCATTGGTAAAGTCAGTGCCAACATAACGACCAAACAGCTGCAGTACAGCCGACTGATTCGGCTGCACCATATAAAAACCAAACCAACAAATGGCAGTAGCCAGCACCCAAAGCAAGGCGATGATTTTCATCGCGCCGGGCAACACCACTAAAGCAGCCACAGACGCAATTTGTGACAACAACAACAGCGCTAACATGGTAAAACCCGACGAACTACGGGCAGGCATTTCTTTATGCATAATTCACCTCAATGTGATATTAAATTGATATCACATTAGATCGAACCTGGTTAAAATGCAAGCAAGCTGTTTATTTTTCCCACATCTTAAAAACAAAAAACCGCCAACAGGCGGTTTTTTACAGCAGCAGCGGATGATACCGGCGTGACTTTAAACAAGTCTCACTTTAGGCCATTGTCATTTTAAACCAGCGTCACTTTGGCAAACTTACGTTTACCCACCTGGAAAATGGTGCTGGAGCCTTTGGCAAATTCCAGTTTGGCATCTTCCACTTTAGTGTCGCCGTTCAGTTTGACTGCTCCCTGTTTAATCATCCGCATTGCTTCTGAGGTGCTTTCGACTAAACCGGCTTCTTTTAATAACTGCGGAATCGCAATCACAGCAGTTTCAAGAGTTAAGGTCAGCTCAGGAATATCATCCGGCAAAGCGTTTTTGGAAAAACGCTGGGTAAAGTCGGCGTGCGCCGCTTCGGCTGCTGCTTCGTCGTGGAAACGGGCGATAATTTCTTTCGCCAGCTCAATTTTAATATCCCGTGGGTTGCGGCCTTCGGCTGCTTGTTGTTTCAGCGCGGCAATATCTTCCAGTGGGCGGAAACTCAGCAGATCGTAATAACGCCACATCAGATCGTCGGTGATGGACATCATTTTGCCAAACATTTCAGTAGGGCTGTCGGTAATGCCGATATAATTGCCCAGTGATTTTGACATTTTCTGCACACCGTCCAGACCTTCCAGCAAAGGCACCATAATGACGGTTTGTGGACGTTGACCTTCATCTTTTTGCAGTTCACGACCCATCAGCAGGTTAAAACGCTGATCGGTGCCGCCCATTTCAATATCAGCTTCAAGCGCGACTGAATCCCAGCCCTGTACCAGTGGGTATAAAAATTCGTGAATGGCAATAGACTGGTTATTGGCATAACGTTTTTTAAAGTCGTCACGTTCCAGCATCCGGGCTACTGTCTGGCGGGCTGCCAGTTTGATCATGCCAGCGGCACCCAGTTTTTCCATCCATTCGGAGTTAAAAGCAATTCGGGTTTTTGCCGGATCCAGGATCTTAAATACCTGATCCTGGTACGTTTTGGCGTTGGCCAACACGTCTTCGCGCGTCAGCGGTTTACGGGTGACGTTTTTGCCGGTTGGGTCACCAATCATGCCGGTAAAATCACCAATCAGGAAAATAACTTCATGACCCAGCTGCTGGAAAGTGCGTAATTTGTTGATTAAAACTGTGTGCCCAAGGTGTAAATCCGGTGCCGTTGGATCAAAACCAGCCTTTACTTTTAACGGTTTACCTTCCTTTAATTTAGCAATCAGTTCTTCTTCTAATAACACCTCTTCACAACCACGCGTGATCTCGGCGAGGGCTTGTTGCCACTGCGTCATGCGGTACTCCTTCGGATAATTTTTCGCCTGAATTTATAGAACCGCATTCTACTGCAACATTCCCTGCGATTAAACGCACAAAAGTCTTGGATCTTGCAAAAAATCGTTATATGCTCATTTTTTACGTGGTTCTTGTCATAATAATAAGAGATGCGCCTTTCATGTTTTCATCTTTGCCCACAAAACATCGGTTTATTATCGCTGGCTTAGCGACCTTTTTGTCTGTACTGCTGCTGATCCCTTCAGATCCTGCAGAAGCGTCAAAAGACTCAGATAAGAGCAGTCTGGAAATTGGCAAACGTTATAGTTTAGCCGTACCTGTTGTGACAGATTCATTACCTCAGACACAAGCCAACACCCTGCCGCAGGAAGACAACTCGTTGGAGTGGGTTTCTGTGGAAGTGAAAAAGGGCGATGTGTTAGGCGCTGTGTTCCGTAAAGCCAATATTGACGCTGCCACTATGCAGGCCATTCTGGATACCGGCAAAGACGCCAAAACCCTGACCCGTTTATTCCCTGGTGAACAATTAGAATTTGGTTTGGCAAGCGACGGCAGCCTGCAGGAATTACGTTACACCATCAGCAATTTAAAAACTTTGGTGGTGCAACGTACTGCTGAAGGCACTTTTACCGCTAAACAACTGCAAAAAGAAATTGAAGTGCGCACCGAAGTGGTGGCTGGTGTGATCAGCGGCAGCTTCTGGGGCTCGGCGATGAAAGCTGGTTTAACCGAAGCGCAAATTCTTGATTTAGCAAACGTTTTTGGTTACGACATCGACTTCGCCTTAGATATTCATTCAGGTGACACTTTCAGCGTGATGTTTGAACGCAACTATGCTGAAGGCCAATATATTGGTAATGGCGCTATTCTGGCGGCTCAATTCACGAACCAGGGCCAGGTGTATCAGGCAGTGCGCCACACCGACGGTAACTACTACAAAGCAGACGGCGGCGGCATGCGACAGGCGTTTTTACGCGCCCCAGTCAACTTCCGTTATGTCAGCTCTAACTTTAATCCCCGCCGTTTACATCCAGTGTTAGGTAAAATCAAAGCGCACAATGGTGTTGATTATGTCGCGCCAATGGGCACGCCCATTATGGCGGCCGGTGATGGCAAAGTCATTGAATCTGCAATGAAAGGCGCAAACGGTAATTATGTAGTGATCCAGCACGCCAACAATATTCAGACCAAATACCTGCATTTGTCTAAACGTGATGTAAAACGTGGCGAAAAAGTAAAACAAGGCGACATTATCGGTCGTTTAGGTGCTACTGGCCGTGTCACTGGCGCACACTTACATTATGAATTTGTGGTCGGTGGTGTTCACCGTAACCCTCGCACCGTCAAACTGCCGCAGGCCGAACCGCTGCAGGGTGTGGCGCGCGTGAACTTTGCCAACAACGCCAAACAATTGATCGCCCAGTTAAAATCACATGAAAGTGTGGTACTGGCCGCCAATAACTAAGTTTCTTCAACACTTCGCATGAACGGCGACCAGCTTTATATCGGCATCATGTCAGGCACCAGCCTGGATGGTGTTGATGTGGTGCTGGTTGATTTTGCCGGCGACCAGCCAAAACTACGCGCCACTGCACTGCTGCCCTACCCTGCCGCGCTTCGCGCCGAACTTGCCGCCATCAGCCAGCCCGGTGACAATGAAATAGAACGCCTTGGTTTATTAGAAGCCGATCTTGCTGATGTTTATGCCACGGCAGTGGAAACTTTATTAAAAAACAGCGGCCATCAACCAGAGCAGATCCAGGCTATTGGTTGTCATGGACAGACCATCAGACACAGGCCCAATGGCCGCCAGCCTTTTAGTTATCAGATTGGTGATATGCACCGGCTGGCAATGCTGACCGGCATCCGGGTTATTGGCGATTTTCGCCGTAAAGACATTGCCTTTGGTGGTCAGGGCGCCCCTCTGGTGCCGGCTTTTCATCAAGCCATTTTTGCCACAAGTGACAAAGGCCGCTGCATTCTCAATATTGGCGGTATTGCCAATATTACGCTGCTGCTGCCGCATCAACAGCTGCTGGGCTTTGACACAGGCCCTGGTAACTGTTTGATGGATAACTGGGTTGAGCTGCAGCAGGGCAAAACTTATGACGCTGACGGCGCATTTGCGGCCAGTGGTAACTTACAACCTGAGCTTTTGGCGCAGTTGTTTTCTGATCCTTATTTTGGCCAGACCGGACCCAAAAGCACAGGACGGGAATATTTTCAGCTGAACTGGCTGCAAACACATTTGTCAGGCCGCAACTATCAACCCGCTGATGTGCAGCGCACCCTGTGTCAGTTTAGTGCCGGCACTATGGCCCTTGCCATCAGCAAATACGCAGTTTCGGAAGTGTTTGTGTGTGGGGGCGGCGCCAAAAACCGGCAGTTGCTGGCCGATCTACGGCAGTTGTTACCACAATGCCGGATCAGCACCACGGATGAGCTGGGGGTCGACGCCGATTATGTCGAAGCTATGGCTTTTGCCTGGCTGGCGATGGCTTATGATTTGCGTATTCCTGGTAATGTGCCTGCAGTGACAGGCGCACGTCAGGCCTTGGTTTTAGGGCAGGAATTTTTGCCTTATTAGCTTTTTAACATCATCCTAATTCACAATAAAAAAGCCAGTGTGGTACACACTGGCTTTTTGGTAACTATCCATCCTGTATTAACGCTTATTCAGCCGCTTTAATTTTAGCGGTATCAGCTTTAAGCAACTGCGCTATATCTTTGCCCTGACGCTGCCATAATTCGCCAAGTGCCGCCACTAACGCCGGATAACCGTCATCGGCTTGTGGTATCTGCAACTGGAATTGTTGCTGGATAATGCCACTCTGGCCGCCCACCAGTGTTGTGCCCTGTGCCGGCATCAGGCTAAAACGACCACTAAGCAGCACAGTGCCTTCCAAAGTGCCGTGAAACTGCTCCACCTGCACCAATAACCTTTGTGCGCCGGCCACAGGGCGCTCTGTCACCCGGTAAGCTGGCAATTCTGCCGCTAAAGTGCGCTGCAAAATACGACTCAGCTGCTGATCTAAAGCTTCAGCCCATTGTTGCTGCTGTGTTTTCACCAGCTGTACTTCTGAGGTTTGTAAAATCAGCGCATTGCTATTAAGGTAACTGGCCACCATCACAGGCTCTACCACCAGCACGGGCGCATCGACAGCAGGGCTACTGGTGCTGATGGCAGGTTGTGGCAACTGAAAATAGTTGATAGTGACAGCTGAGCTGCATCCTGCTAATAAAGCGGGCAGCATCAGCAATGCGACCTGTTTAGGCTGAAGTTTAATCATGGCTGAACTCCCCGCTCCGGCTCAGGATCCGACACCGGATCTGCGCTAATTACCAGTGCATTACTTTGTTGATTCATCGTTTGTACCACGGGCTGTAAATCACGCAGCACTTTATCCATGGCCTGCAAATTGCTGTTCAGCCGCTCATACACAGGTGAACCAGGGCTTACCCCTTGCAAAGTTTGTTGCAATTGCTCGAGCGTACTTTTTAGCTCAGCCGGCAGTTGTTGTGTGCTGTCTTTGCCAATCAGAGCGTCCAGGCTTTGCACCAGCTGTTGACTTTGCTGCATCAGTGCCCGGGTTTCATTGAGGGTGGCGGAGCTGTCAGCAAGCACCTGCTCCACAGGTAAGTTGTTGATTTTATCCAGTGCCTGCAGCACTTTTTGTTCAATATGGCCAAGACCACTGCGGGCCGTTGGCATTAAACGGTAACCGGCAAATTCATCCAGTACAGGCGCAGGCATGGCTGCTGCTACAACGCCGCTGTGGGTGTTGCTGCCAGCGTCGGCATCAGTGCCTGCCAGTTCATGTACTTTGCCAGTTGCAGGCTGAGCAGTGTTCTGAGTGGCGGCCGTATTGTCGGCGGCACCTTCGACAATATTTAAATCCACATACAAACCGCCGGTTAACAGGTTGCCGGTTTTTAATACGGCTCTCAGTCCCTTTTGCACAGCACTGTCGAGTTCCTGCTGTAATTCCGGCAAGGTTAAATTGTCATATAAACGTCCCGACTCCACCCGGATCAGCACCGGGATGCCGCGGTTAAATGCGATTTGCAGCGGTTTTTTCATATTAAAAAAGTACGGCACTGTCATCACAGTACCAATACGTACACCACGGTACTCGACCGGTGCGCCTGAGGTTAAGCCCCGCACTGATTCGTCAAAAAACAGCAGGTATTCCAGATATTCGTTATATAAACCGTCCTGAATGCTCTTTTTATTCTGAAACAGCTGAAACTCACTGTTATTGGCCGCCTGCTGCCCTTTGGGCCAGCCGTCCAGCACATCAAAAGTCACACCACCACTTAACAAAGTCGCGACTGAGCCCATTTCTATCCGAACCCCTTCGGCCGACATATCCAGTGCCATACCGCTGGCCTGCCAGAAACGCACGTTTTCAGTGACCAGCGCATCATAAGGGGCACGGATAAACAGCTGATACCGCATAGAACGTGCTTTGGCGTCAAATTCACCCAGCTCCACTGTGCCCACGTCATAACCTCGGTACAACACAGGATCGCCGACCGACAACGAAGTGGCATCTCCACTGGTGAGAAACACCCGCACCCCTGGTGCATCAGGCGGCGCTATCGGCGGGCTTTCCAGCAACTCAAAGTTAAACTTATTGCTGGCACCTTTGCCTGGCTGTAGCTCAATATAAGCGCCTGATAACAAAGTGTTTAAACCGGTAATACCACCGCGGCCAACACTGGGTTTCACCACCCAGAGCTGGGATTCGTCGTTGAGCAGCACGTCTGTGCCCGGATTCATCCGCGCTTTAATCACCACTTGTTTTAAATCCTGCGACAGCTCTACCGACACCACCTTGCCTACATCCACACTGCGGCTTTTAATGGCGGTTTTACCTGGCACCAAACCTTCGGCATTGCTGGCAAGCAAAGTTAAAGTGGCCCCCTGATTTTTGTAGGTGTGATACAGCATCCAACCCCCAATCAGCACCGCCACTACCGGTACTATCCAGATCGGCGACCACTGGGTGATTTTACGCACCCTGGCCTGCACTGAAGCATGAGCCGGGCCGCTTTTACCGGCAGCTTGTGGGTGATCTTTTGCTCCATGGCCTCTGTCTTTCGAAGAATGCCCTTGCTGTTCAGTCACGCTCTGTCTCCATTTGTTCGGACGGACTCGGGTCCCATAATAATCTTGGATCAAAACTCATCGCCGCCAGCATGGTAATAATCACCACACAGGCAAATACAAAGGTGCCCATGCCAGGGTAAACCCCAACCAGGGCATCAAACCGCACCAGCGCCGCCAGAATGGCCACCACCAGCACATCAACCATTGACCAGCGGCCAATCCAGTCGACTACCGGATAAATCCAGGTGCCGTGCTGGCTACGTTCACTCAGCGGCAAAGTTGTCAGATAACACAACCAGAACATCACGGCGATTTTTAAAATCGGGATCACCACACTGGCCAGCAATACCACAATAGCCACAGGATAAGCTTCGTCCTGCCACATCAGAATAATGCCGCTGATAATGGTGGAATGAATACTCTCACCAAGCGACACAGTTTCCATCATCGGCAACAAGTTGGCCGGTATATACAAAATACTGGCGGTGATCAAAAGCGCCATAGTGCGCTGAATACTATCGGGAATACGCTGACGCACCTTGGTGCCGCAACGCGAGCAGTGTACTTCGTTCAACGGTACTAATGCAGTGCAGCAACCACAGACTTTCAGTTGCTGGCTTAAACCGGTTTGCCCGGCCACTTTGCCGGCCACAGGCTGAGGTGCAGGTGCAATCCGCGACCAGAGCTCGTGACGGTCCACCACCTGAAAAGTGCGTAAATGTAATAAACAAAATAAACAAAAAGCCCAGAAACTCATGCCCAGCGAAATATCAAAGTGACTCAACAACTTCACAAAGCTGACAATAAGCCCCATCAGGAAAATATCCACCATACTCCAGGGTTTGAGCATGTATAAAAGCCGCGCCATTTGCACCAATGCCGGCAAGCGGATATACATGCCCAGTTTCAGGTAAATAATGGCCAGCATACAAAAACAGGGAATAGCCTGAATAAATAACCACACCAGCACCGCCAGCCAGGGATGGTCTTCGTCCAGCAACACGGCTGAAGTATCAAGAAAGTTCATATCTCTGTGGCTGCCGGCCGCGTCCATACCGACAAAAGGAAACAGATTGGTCAGCAGCAACATAAAAAGTGCGCTGAGGGCATACAGAATAGGGCGTAGCGCCGACTCGCGTTGTCTGGCATCCAGTTCGTGGCCGCAGCGCTGGCAGTTGGCTGCTTCGCCATCCTGTAACGCCGGAAGTTGTTGTAATAAATCACAATAACGACAAAGCACCAGCTCAGAGTCCGGTGCTTTGTGGGGTTCAGGCACAAAAGCCTGAGAGGCCGAGATGGTCTCTGACACCAGATTAAATCGCTTCTTCGTCTTCTTCGCCGGTGCGGATCCGAATGACCCGCTCTACGTCAAACACAAAAATTTTACCATCACCAATACGACCGGTCTGGGCTGTTTTCATAATGGCTTCAACACAACGGTCAACCTGATCGTCGGCCACCACAATGTCCAGTTTCACTTTTGGCAGAAAATCGACCATATATTCAGCGCCACGATACAGCTCTGTATGACCTTTTTGC
This sequence comes from Rheinheimera sp., assembly GCF_036782235.1. GTDB lineage: Bacteria > Pseudomonadota > Gammaproteobacteria > Enterobacterales > Alteromonadaceae > Pararheinheimera. The sequence goes on from NZ_DAIPZL010000001.1 coordinate 88,016, forward strand.
CGGCCAAAACCTTTGACTTCGGTCACTGTCATACCGGTGACATTAATGTCGGCCAGCGCTTCACGTACATCATCGAGCTTAAAAGGTTTGATAATAGCTTCAATCTTTTTCATATACTGATTCTACCGCTGTTTGCGCATGGCCGAAGTGATCGGATAGCGTCTGTCTTTACCAAAGTTCCGGCTGGTGATTTTAGGGCCCACCGCCGACTGACGTCTTTTATATTCATTTAAATCAATCAGGTTCATCACACGTTTCACTGTTGCTTCAGCATAGCCCATCGCCGTTATCTCCAACAGCGATTTATCCTGCTCCAGATAAGCATCAATAATGGCGTCCAGCTCATCATAAGGTGGCAGATTGTCCTGATCGGTCTGACCCGGTGCCAGCTCAGCTGAAGGGGGTCTGTCGATAACCCGTTGTGGGATCACAGCTGAAATGCTGTTGCGATATTGTGCCAAACGAAACACCAGGGTTTTTGGCACGTCTTTAATCACGGCAAAACCACCACACATATCCCCATACAAGGTACAATATCCCACAGCCACTTCACTTTTATTGCCTGTGGTTAACAGCATTTTGCCGGTTTTATTCGACATGGCCATCAAGAGCACACCGCGCAAACGGGCTTGCAGGTTTTCTTCGGTGGTATCCACAGCTTTGCCGGCAAAAAGCGGCGTCAGCTGCTGCATATAACTGTCGTACATAGGCTCAATCGACACTATGTCAAACTTTACGCCCATGGTGTTGGCCTGGGCTGTAGCATCTTCCACACTCATCGACGAGGTATAACGGAACGGCAACATCAGCGCCTGAACTTTGTCGGCACCAATAGCATCCACGGCAATAGCCAGGGTTAAAGCCGAATCGATGCCGCCGGACAGGCCAAGCACTGCACCCGGAAAACCGTTTTGCTGAATATAATCGCGGGTGGCCATCACTAAGGCCTGATACACCTCGGCCTCAAAAGATAAAGGCTCAGACAGCACCAACTGATGACTGGCAACAGCATGGGCAGAATTTTTATGAAGCTCTGCCCGGTAAATATCCCGTGCAAAGGCAGGTGCCTGTAGCACCAGCTTGCCATCCGGATTGACCAGCATAGAGCTGCCGTCAAACACCAGTTCATCCTGGCCCTGCGCCTGATTCACATACACAAAACCCAGATTTAAACGTTCTGCCAGCGTGGTGAGCAGATGCTGGCGCTGGGCGATTTTACCGGTTTCATAAGGGGACGCATTTAACACCAAAGCCCAATCCGCGCCTGCGGCTTTGGCTGCAGCTGCCGGATGACCATGCCAGACGTCTTCACAAATCAGCACCGCAAATGTTTGATTTTTAATGGTAAAAGTGCAGACATCTTCGGCATTGCCAGGTGTAAAATAACGTTTTTCGTCAAACACACCGTAGTTAGGCAGTTCCTGCTTAAAATAACGGCCAATCAGCTTGCCGTTTTGGATAACGGAAGCGGCATTGTATAACAGGCCATCCTGACGCCATGGATGCCCCACCACCAGTACACCAGGGTAGGCTGCTGCCTGAATGTCCTGTAACCCGGTTTCCACCAGACTTAATAAATCATCACGGAATAACAAATCTTCCGGCGGATAACCGGTGAGTGTCAGTTCAGGAAAGATCACCAGATCTGTGCCTGCGGTGTTGGCCAGTTCAATCACCTGCAACACGTTTTGCCTTACTGCACCTATGGGAAACTGCTGTTGCACCAGACTGATGGAAAGAGACTGCGACATAAGGCCTAACCTGTTCAGAAAAATTCCGCGCTATGGTAGCGATTTTTCAGTGGATTCTCAAACCCGATATCAGCCCGGCAGCACTACAAATCCTCGTCAAGTAAGGCATCTGGCAAATTTGCCGCAACTAAAAACTGCGCTATGGTTATCTGTAACAGCTCCACAAAAAGGATTTTGTGATGCCCGCTTTCACTCCCCCAAATAACGCCACCTCAGGTCAGCGGCAACAGCAAGGTTTTAGCCTGCTGGAACTGATGATAGTGCTGAATCTGATGCTGCTGTTACTGATGCTGGGTTTACCGTCGCTACAGGAAATGGTGGCCAGGCAACAGGCAGAAAGTTATGTCAGGCAATTAAAACAACAGCTGCAATATGCCAGGGTGGAGGCTATTAGTTCCGGCAGCACTGTCACTTTTTGTCCGCTTAAGGGCAATCAATGTGTGAATCAATGGTGGCAGGTGCCTATTCAGATCCTGCGTCAGACACCCGGTTCAGGCGCACTGGCAATGCTGCAGCAACTGGACAAACCCATCAATTCACATTGGTTGTATTACAACAGAGAGCAACTGCAGTTTCGCCGCGACGGCAGTTTAAATGTGCTGCAAAACGGCACCTTTATATACTGTGCTAAACAATATCACTGGCATTACAAACTGAGTATCAGTCAGGCCGGCCGCAGCCAGCTGCATTATGTCGATACCCCCTGCCCGCAATAAAGTCTGTATTGTTGCCGGTTCAAACAACAAAAATCCTCCGCCCTGAGTATCAAAGCGGAGGATTTTTTGATTCTGCCCTGGCCTACACCAAGACAGCGGTTGTTATGGTAACCAACAGTCGGCGGCCGGTTGACTGCTTTTCACGCCATACTGATCCAACTGGAATAACTGGCAATCGCTGTCTTGTTGCTGAGCCCCTGTGGCCACGGCCTTGAGCTGATAACCCTGGCTGGTTAATACCGCAGAGATCCAAAAACGCCCTGATTCGGTCAGATAACTGCTCTGGGCGAAACCAAACTCAGTCAGATCTGCACTGTATCTGTACTGCTCAGCCAATAATAACTGCTGCATATTGGCCACTTTTAACAGCTCAGCACAGGCTTCGCGCCGATAACTGCCCAATACATGCTGCTGATAACCGGGCAAAGCCACTGATAAAATAATGCCAATCAGCGCCACCACCACCATAATTTCAATCAGCACAAAACCAGGGGCTGTGGTTTTCACGGCGGCCATCAGTACACCTCTTCCTGACGGTAGATGGCAAGCTGCCGCCATTGTGATAACTGCGCCACATTGAGTTTTTCAGTGCAGCCGGCACAGCTCTCGCTTACGCCTTGCAGCCGCTCCAGTACCACCACATTGTTACCACTTTGCTGTAACTGCAAACTGCCATCCGCTGCCAGCGACAGCCGAAGCGGCAGCTGCATCTTTTTATCAAGCACTGCTTCGCTGTAAACCGCGCTGGCCTGATACAAATGAAGCGCCAGCAGCGCGTCAGCCTCACGTGCATCGGCACACACTAAGCTGCCTGATACCGCACTTTGCAGTGGCAGGTACAACACGCCGGCTATCAGTTGTGGCAGCCATACCGGCTGACCAGATAACGGCAAAAACCAACCAAAAGCGCCCTGCTTTAGTTGCATCAACTGAGTTGGCTGAGCTGCTGGCGCTGTTTGTGGCTGTGTTTGTGCTGCCGCCCCTGCTTGCTGTAAATCACTGAATAACACAGGGGAACTGATGTTATCGGCTAAAAATAACACCAGCAGCTGATACTGACTCTGACTTTTTGCCAGCAGTACCAACACATCCACCGCCTGACGGCTGGACACTGCAGGCAAGTTGCCTGGCAGCATAGCCCGTACCGCCAGCAAAGGCGTTGCAAATACAGCATTGTTCCCGGACAAATCAGCGACCAGTGCACTTCGGTAACTCAAATCAGTGCTGACATCAAGCCGCAGCAATTGTCCTTGTTCATCAATCTGATAAACACGGTCAAAAGCGCCGTCCCCGTCCAGATCCAGCGCTGCCGGTGCTGCTTTTAATGCAGCAAGCCCGGCTGCAGGCTGGAACCCCTTCTGGTACTGCTGTTGCAGATCAAATTCCGCCAGCAGTTTTCCGCTCTCTGCCTGCAGTAGCCACAGCGCCGGTGTGCTTGCTGTGCCCGAATTAATCAACAGCACTTGTTGCTTATCCAGCCGCTGCAGCACCGGCGTTTGTAACCAGGGGCTTTGCTGAGCCAAAGGCGCTGACCAGCGCCACTTTAAACGTGGTGCCTGCAAATCGGTTAAATCTGCCCTTTGGTACTGATTGGCCGCCAGATCATGCCAAATCACATCAGGTGAATGCACAAGGCCGCTGTTGAGACCACTTGTTACGGCATCTGTCAGCAATAACGGCGAAGTGATGGCTTCAGCCGGTTCGGGCAAAACCGAAGTGGCTGCGGTAGGCACACTGGACACTAATACACCCTGCTCTGTGTCGCCAAACCAGCGTAGCTGGCCGTTCTCATTGCTCAGCTGCAACCACAGCGGTTTACCGCTACTGTCGTGATAACGCACTGGCGCAGTGTCGGGACGTGGCATGGGACAAAGATTGGTTGCCAAAGCCTGGGGCAGCTGCTGATAAGTTAAATCGGCTTGCAACTGATACCAGCGCTGTGTTGTTGCAACAGAAGCTCCTGCTCCCGATGCGCTAGCGCCAGCTGCCCTTGTCTCAGCGGCCATCATCTGCAGCAATAAACCCAGCATCACTGCGGGGATGTGAATGCTGCGCAACAAAAACCTGCTTTTCATCATACACCTCCTGCCACAACAGCGGTGAGATCCGGCCGCCATAACAAAGTGCCCCAGGGCTCAGCGTCATCAGGCGCAGTGGCGCTACTTTGCAGCTGCAGCAACTGGCACTGCAACTGCGGTTCACTCCAGACCGCCAGTTGCGCCGGACAGCGGATCTGGTCGGTACCGCTTTGAGGTGTTGCAGCCAGTTGTTGTAACTGCTGCAAGTGTTTGAACTTCATGCTCAGGTAGCGCTGCGTTTGCAGCTGACCTGCCATACCTATCCGTTGGCTGAGTTGACTGATGGTCAGGGCGCTGAATGCCATGGCACTAACCATCACGATAAAACACAAACAGACAACAAGCACAAATCCTTTGGCCTGCATCTTGATTGCTCCTTCAGTTAGTAGTTGTGAAAGGTGACTGCGCTGGACACCAATAAACGGCGGTAATGGTCGCCTGGTGCCTGGAACAGCCGTTTTCCCAAGGTGTACTGCTGCACATTGGTATAGGTGTTGTCTGGCATCACACTGCGTACCAGCACATAAAAACGCAGTTGTAATACCTGACCACTGCGTTGTTGCCAGACATCGGCTGAGACTTGTGCAACATCACTGAGATAATCCACCTGGCCGTCAAAATTACTGTCGATGCCGGCTTCAAAATGCATCATCTCTACGCCATCCAGCACTGAATCTGTGTCCATTGTCAGCTGACCGCTGGCCTGACGCACCAGACGTTTACGCATCAGTACCGGCACCTGTTGCCGACCCTGACTTTGCAGTGCCACATAAAACAGCTGATGCAAATAAGGCCAGTATGTGGCAGCAGCTGAAGAAGCTTGACTGACAAAACGATAAGAGCGTCCCTGTTGCTGCAGATAGACTCTGTTATTTTTGGCCGCTGCCGCCGTCAGCGGGGCTCCGGCCAGACGTTTGAGCTGTAAAAATGCCGAGCCTTTGTGGGCTGACGTCAGACAATCCGGGGTATGGGCAGCACCAACAATACCCGATAGCACAGGCACAAATACCATAGCGTTTTTTGGAAAACTGCCGCTGTCGAGCGCACTGCGGCAATCTCCCTGCACGTGAAGACCCGCAGGGTGCAATAACCTGGGATCTGCACCGGCCCAGAAATTCTGGTTTAACAGCTCCTGCTGAAAAAAACCAAGCACAAACTGACCCGACTGCTGCATTTCCGCCAGCTGACTGGTTTGTTTAAAAGCCTGATAATTCACTTGCCAGCTATTCACCAGCAGAAGGGTCAGCAATAAACTGAGTGCCATGGCTATCAGCATCTCAATGAAAGTCCAGCCGCGCTCGTGACAGAAATTCATCTCAAAGCCCCCTGCCTGACATCAGTTCCAATTGAAAATGACCATTTTTGATTGGGCACAGGCTGGACTTGCTTTGAAAAGGTGCATTTTGAACCGGCTGCCAGCTCAAACTGATTGCCGGACCAGCCGCGCCGCTGCGGATACAAAGTTGGGCCTGAGGTAAGATGGCCGAAGGCTGAAACACCTGGCCAAGACTGGCGGCCAGTTGCGCCCGCAGCAGCTGCTGACCATCACAAAGACCGGGCTGATCACAAGGAGCTATGGCAGTTTTTTGTTGTATATCGGCCTGAAAACCACGTGAACTGGCCGACACCGACTGCAAAGAAGACATAACGTCGGTCGCCACAGCCGATGCAGCTAACCGTTGCTGCGCCAGCAACACCTGCTGCCTGGCATAAATCTGACAACTCAGAGCGCCAAGCATGCCGAGGCTGAATAACAAACAGCAGATCAACAACTCAAATAAGGTGAATCCTTTCATAAACGGTGCATCCTTACACCGATTTGATTACCTTAAACTTACAACTTAAAAACAAAAAATCAAATTTATGCAAATTTTTATCCCCAGCATTTTCGTACTATGGCTGCGGTGTTGGCACCTGCAGCGGTACGAATACCAGCCTGATTTAAAGTTAAAGTGGCACAACTGGTATCTTTCTGCTGGGGGCCTTTTGGCGCTGCCGTCAGCAGAAAAGTCTGGGCGGCAGCATTGAGGCTAAAAGTATAAAAGTCAGCCAAATCAACACGACAACTGGTTTCTGGTAGCACTGTAGGCACCCCGTTGGACTGGCTGTAGTTCATTGAGCCGGTATAAACCCGCTCCATAAACTGCGCCAGTTCATTCATACAGGCGGTGGCTGATGTTCTGCGGGTTTCCAGCACATATTTGCTGTAAGCCGGCATCGCCACAGCAGCAACGATACCAACAATAGCCACCACCACCATCATTTCCATCAAACTGAATCCACGCGACTTATGCATTGTTACCCCTTGATCTAATTACTGATTTCATGCCAGGACAACATCTGCCTCGCCACGGAAGCATTGACCGCTGTGCCACACATATTGACGCCGTCACAGTTCGCCAGTGCCAGCACATTGCTGCCATTTTTGGCAAATGTCACCACACTGTTCAAACTGCCAACCCGGATCCCGCTGACATCAGTCGCTGTGCCTGAAATCTGTACCTTGTCGCTTGAATCAAAGTTTTTGTCGCCTGAACTGTCAAAGAAGATCTTCTTCAACCGGCTACCGCTATAGGCAGACACCGCCATAATGTAACCAGAACCACTCGGGTTACAGACATTGGTATCAGGAATTGTGGTATTTAGCACCAAATCACCGCCCAGCATGGAAGGCATATCCACAATCCGCTCATGTTTGTCGACTAAATCCATATACCAGCCTTTTTTACCTGCGCTCAGCTGAGCTGCATAACTGACAACCCGCTTGTCGCCAACTGTGGTAATGGTGCGTGCATCCAGCTCGGCTCTGGAGCTGACAGTGGCACCATCAATAATGCCGTACATGGTTTGTTGTTCGGTATTGGACGGGTCGTCCTGATTTAAATAACGGCCAGTGCCAAAAAACACCCAGGCTTTGCCGGTTTTAGGGTCTATATTGGCCAGCACACCACCGGTAATAGCTTGTCTTTTGCTCTGGGCATTCACAGCTGAAAACAACGGCTGACCATTGTTGGCAATGGCCCAACCTGATTCACTGGCTGCCGACAAATCAAATTTCCAGACATGACCGTGCAAGTCACCGCCGTACACCCAGTCGATGTTGCCATCGTTATTAATATCCAGGGTACTGATTTCTGACATGCCGTTGGAGTCGCTGGCACTGCCTTTGCCGGTGGGCAATTTCTTAATAATATTGCCGGTCAACACATCAATTAACAAAATGCCAGACTGATCAGTGCTGTTGTTATAACCATAACCGGCCACTAAGGCCCAGTGCCCACTGTTCAGGCGGAACACCTGAGGCTCACCAAGATACAACCCAAGCTCGGCAAAAGTTTTATCCCACAGCACGTTATTGCCACCAAATCGTTCAGGATTGGTGACATCCAGCGCAAACAATGCATTACCGCCACGGCCCTGTCCCCCCAGCAAAATACTTCTCCAGTTGTTGCCGTCAAACACGTCCACTACTGTCGGCGAGCCGTCTACAGAAAACAGATGCTGATAATTCTGCTCTGAATATTTTTTCAGCACATTGACCGTTTGACCGCCAATAGGAGCAACCACTGCTGCAGGAATAAAGGCTAATAACTCGCGGCCGGTATCTGCATGAAAGCCATGCAACATACCGTCATTGCCACCAACATAAATCACCGGTGGCCGGGTTTTGGCACTACCTTCCAGAAAACTGCGATAAGATGCAGCACCAGACCAGTTATACCTGTGATAACTCATATCCACAGGCGCAGAAACCAGCTCAGGTGACGAGTTCACCAGATCGCCGAGCAGGCTGGTTCTATCACGATACAGGCCGCCGTTTTTCTTTTCTTTACTGCGATCGCCGCGGATGTAATCCACCACGGCCGCATCGTTGTTAAAGGCTTTTTGTTCAGCGGCACTCATTTCACTCCAGACAAAAGCCTTGGCATTGCCCATACTGCCGCTACTGCCAAACCAGATATTCCGTGCAGCAGGTGCCGGCAGTTGTTCACTGGCTTTCCATACCGGGGTACTGACATCATCTACTTTGTAGGACCATAAATCACCGGCCCATTCACCGGCAATAAAACGCGCCTGATATACATTGGATTCCGTCTGTAACGAGTTAATGGCTGTTGCCGCAATATTCGAAGCTGAACCGGCACGGGCTGAAATATTGGCTAAGGTATTGGCTAAACCCGAGGCAAAGGTACTGGGTTTGTTGGCACTAAAAAAGCCTCCACGACCATTGACACTGGCGTGCAATAAATCATTGATTTTGTTTTGCTTCTCAGTTCCGCCCCACCAATTTACTGCACTTTTGCTGCTGATTGCATCAAAACCCTGTTGTGCTGTGACCGAACCTGTCACGCCCAGGCCTACGCCAAAAGTCACCATATGTTGCCAGAATGCCGGGTTCAGATTCGGCAGCGATACCGGTACTGTATTGGCTAAATCAGTGCGCAAATCAGTTTTCCAGTATTTCATCGCCACATCGGCCAGAGTGTTACTCTCACCATCACGAAACGGATCGCTGGCTTTGTAGGTATAATCCGGGTTATTCGGTCCAGTAATGGTTGTGCCGTCACTGCCATCCTGATTGCCACCAACGTCGACAGTGCCATCGTAATAACCGTCTGTCATCAGAATGGTAAAACTCTGCCGGCACTCCAGTTTGGCTGAGCTCGGATCTGAAGGCACTGTCAGCCAGGGTTTGTCACTTTGGTAATATTGACCTGCAGTGTCCAAAGCCTTCAGCAATGGCGTCCCCCCCGTCGCTTTTTTACCGTGTAACCAGGTGAAAAAGCCGGAACGGTTGCCGCCACCAAAGGGCGCAACGTCTGCGGTGATCACCCCACTGTTAATTGCACCATAACCTACCCGCATCGACTGCAGCTGACTCTGGAAAGCACCGGACACACCAGCTTTGGCCAGCATCAACCTGGTGCGGTAAAACGAAAACCAGTTGGCAAATTTTTGTTTTTCCGCTGCGCCCAGATTTGCAACATTAACATAGTCATAACAGCTATCACTGCGTTCGTGCTGAGTACAACCTGTTTTATATTTAAAATAAAAAGCCGGACTCGGATTGCGATCAGAAGTACTGTCACTGACGGCAAAACCATAAGAACCATTAGCATTGGGATAAAAATAATCAGCAATCAGCGCATAATACTGGCTGCTCAAATCGACTGTTGAAGCGCCTGAGTCGTAACCATTGTGGGGCGCACTGGTAAAAGAAGGTGTGGGATAAGGAGTGACACCATCCGGTTTCAAGGGTACCGGATAGTTTTCTGCCGGGTCAAAATACACTGTGTTCAAATGACTGGACGCAAGATATTTGCGGCCACTGGCACTGCAAGCCAGCGCTTTGGCACCGGCATAATCCATGGTTGAACTACTACAGTCATGCCCGAGGTTAAAACTGGTGTCCAATTCATCCGGCATAAAACCCCAGCGCATTGAGCCTGAATCGTCCAGCACAAATAAAATATTTGGATCAACCGCCGTACCCGTTTCCAGCGGTGCCTGCGCAATATTGATAGCAGCTTGTGCTGTGCTGGCCGCAAACAAAGCACTGAACAACAGCCAGCTGCTGCGAACAGCAATAGGTGTTTTTGCAAATGACATCATGGTTCTCCCGCCATCATACTGCTTAAATCCGCCAGATAGCCTGAATGGTTACACTGGCCCGCCCTGCCTGAGGCGCCGTTCTTGCCGTCACCCTGTAGGTTTGTTTTTCACACAAAGGATCTGTCACTTTACAGGTTGGATTTTGTGGATCCGGCCACATGCCGAGGTTCTCCACCATAAATTCGCCGGTATAATTAATGCCATTCACCGCCACTGCAATCTGGCCACGGTTAGCCCAGGCCACAGGGTCTTGCCATAAATCCGGCGCACCAGCGACTGGCGCTGGCAATGTGGCTCTGTACCAACCAGCGCCGGGAGCCGGTGGTAATAAATTGGTCCCAACCTGCCGCACTGTGGCCTCCGCCACCTGCTTGGCAATTTCCCTGTCGTTAAAATTGGCCGCCATTTTTTCCTGCAAAGTGGTGCTTCGCATGGCACTCACCGCCAATAAGGTCATGGCCACCAGCAACAACAAACTCACTACCAGCGCCATACCCCGACTCTGAGATAACGCATGTTTCATCTTACTGATCCCTTCTGTTGCGTAAGTTCACTACCTGACTGATTTCCCGCAATGCCAGGGCAACAGGAGCATTTGGATTATCCGCAAGCGTTAATACTGCACGCACCGACACCACAGTTTCCCAGTCCACCACCGCAGATGCATCGACATAGTTGGGTGTGCCCCGTTGCAAGTACTGCAACTGCAGATTGCTGACATTGGGGATAATTTCTTCCACCCGAAGCTGCCCTGCCACCACCACCACCCGGTATAACGAAGTAAGATTATTGCGGGTACCGACAAACCAGGCCGCTGACTCTATCGGCATGACAAAACCTGCATCACTACTGATATTGCGCTGATAAGTCATCCCATTGGGCGCAACACCAAACTGCAGGGTGCGGTTCCCCGGCGCACCGGCGCCTACCCCATGGCTCAGGCTATTGCCGGCTACCGCCGTCACCTGAAAAATCAATCCCCATTTGGAATCGCAGGACATCACAATATCGTTGGCCACTATGCCGGCAAGGTTCTGATTAATGACCATGGCAGGGTTACCGGTAGCATTGTGGGAAACCACAGAAGCACTGACACCTCGGCCATACATCACCTGCAGCGCGTCAGTATTAGGCAGGGGCACCACAGCACCACTACTGAAATCCGGAAAAGCACCAAACTCAAAACCCTGTAAACCACCGATCCAGCTATTCCACCAGGCCAGCGGTGGGTTCAGCGCATTAAACACATGCGCCGCCATCACATTGCCACAACCGGCGTAACCTGCATGCTGCACATCCTGGCTCAATAGCTGAAAACTGACCTGACTTGCTTGTTGTAACTGGCTGATCTGCTGATTCACCCTGTTGGTGCTGACGTTCGACAAATAAACACCAATGACACCAGCCACTAAAAAAGAGCCCAGTAGCAAGGCCACCATCAGTTCGGTCAGTGAAAAACCCCGCGCTGTTTTTTTACTGCACAACCTCATCATTAAATCCTTGCCACATGGGTAATAGTCATAGTGGTACTGCCACCCAAAGCTCTGGAGTCGTCCCACTGCACAGTCACAATGTAAGTGCGGGTGGCGGCGTTATAAGTCACGCCGCCACAGCTGGTGCCTGAGTTGCCAAAAGCCGTCATAATTTCCGTCAGCCAGCTGGCGTGCTCCACACTCTGAATAGAAGCGCCAGCCGACATAGCGCTGCAACGCAGGGGTAAGGCAAAACTACCATTGACCGCTGCTGTGGCGTTGGCGCGAATGCGTTCAGCCATACTGCTTGCCAATAACACCGCCATAGTGCGCTGATGGGCACTTTGGGTATTACGGATATTGGCGGTTTGCAAACCGGCGACACCCAATAAACCGAGCGACAATACCAATACCGCAATCAGCACTTCCAGCAAGGACACACCACGTTGCAGTTTCAGCCTGGGGTGATGCCCCCTTTTTGGCTGGCGGCAAGCGAATTTCATCAACTATTCCTCCATCATCAATGTTGCGCTTAAGCGCATACACCCGAAGCATCGGATGAACGAAGCACAATGCGGCCACCGGAATCAAACTGCAGATCTCGGATATTTGGTTTGGTTTGAGCCTGTGCGACACAAAAGCGGATTTGTGCCGATAATGGCGTATTACTGGCCGGCATTCTGGCCAGCCCCTGCGGGGTAAAACGAATAATGTGGCCGGCTGCCGTCAGGTTGATATCTGAAGTCACTTTCATCGGAGCTGGCGGGAAAAAACCGGCACGTAATGCAGGTACTGCCGGAGCAGCCAGCGCCACTGTTGCAGTTTGTACTATCCAACCTTCCCAGCCATTGGCGCCAGGCACAGTGCAGGTCATATTGTTATTGGAGTGGCAAAACACCACAGCCTGATTCAGCCGGATAGCTTCACTACGGGCATACACCAGCGCAGTGCGGATCTCGTCAGATTGGCCAACAAGTTTATTGTTGCCGATTAAAGCGCCAAATGAAGGCAGCATGATGCTGAGACTAATAGCCAGAATGGTCATAGCGACCAGTAATTCAATCAGGGTCACACCAAACTGAGATTGATATTTTTGCACCGGCATTGTTGCCTCCCACCCGCCACAAGATAACGACAAGCAACAAATTTGTTGCGAAATCGTAATCTAATGGAAGTAACTGGCAAAATTACAGCCTTTTCGGACCAAAGGTCAGAACAGCCGATAAACGGTCAATTGGTGTAATTGGCAATGCGGTGGCGACTGAGCAAAACAAAACTGAGGTGATAATAACTGCAGCGCAACCTGGGTTAACCGGCACAAAGCAACTGGCGGATTTTTGGCAGCTCCCGCCGGCTCACTTCAAGTCGCTGAGCGCACTGCCAAAGCTCCAGCAGATGTTTACCTTCTTGCTGATGCAGCGCTTTGATGCGGCGTTTGAGCACCAATGTATTTCGGTGAATACGGATTAAATCCTGTGGAAACTGTTCTTCCAGCTGTTTCAGGCTCAGATCGCTCAAGGCCTCACCACCGGCAAACACAAAACGCACATATTTGTCTTCGGCCTGCAGATAAAACATCTGCTGCAGTTCAACCCGCTGCAAAGTGTTGCCACTTTTATAACTCAGCCACTGCTGCGCCTGTTGTTTTTGCAGATGAGCTTTGGTCGTCAGGCCAATACGCTGCAAAGTGGCGGCCAGTTGTTCAGCACTAACGGGTTTGAGCAGATAACCGGCCGGCGCTACCTGATAAGCTTCCAGTGCATGTTGTGGGTGGGCGGTTAAAAATACCACTGCTGGTGGCAACGGCAGATGTAATAACTCGGCTGCGACACTTAAACCATCACGACCCGGCATTTGAATGTCCAGAAATACTAAGTCAGGCTGCAAATTGCTGGCCAGCGCCAGTGCAGTGTCACCGTCACTGGCCTCCCCTACCACCTGATGTTCAGCAAATGCCTGTAATAATCGTTTTAACCTGGCACGAGCCAAAGGCTCGTCATCAATCAGCAAAATGTTCATCGGAAACTCCCGCTAAGACCTGCCAGTGGGATCACCAGCTTCACCCGAAACTCAGCCGGCTCATCACCACTTGGCGCACGGCTATGGGTACTGAGTCTGGCGGCATCACCAAACTGCAGCTCCAGCCGGCGCCTGATATTCTCAAGCGCCATACCGTTTCCGCCTTGCGCCGGTGTTGCCGGCATCGGATTGCTAATCACCAGGGTGATAGAAGTGGCAGAAACCTGCAGTTCAACGCGGATCAGCCCCCCTTGCGGGCAGGGCTCCACCCCGTGATGCACGGCATTTTCCAGCAGAGGTTGTAATGTCAGACAAGGCAGCTGCGCCTTAGGTAGATCGGCCGGCAATTGCCATTGCAACCTGAGCCTGTCACCCAGGCGCCACTGCTCCAGCGCCAGATATCTTTTGGCAAGGTCCAGCTCTTGCGCAAGTTCAGCCACAGCACCAGCATTCAGTGCTGCCCGGAATAAACTGGCTAAATCCAGCAAAGCGGTTTCAGCAGCTGCCGCATCCTGCTGAGTCAGCTCGGCGACAGTGTTCAGGCTGTTAAATAAAAAATGGGGTCTGATCCTGGCTTGCAGTGCATCCAGTTCAGAACGTGACTGCGCCTGCAAACGCCAACTGTGTTCAATATAAAGGGCGAATAACTGAATGCCCATGCCACCGACCAACAGCGCGATCAGCATGGTTTGTAATAAAAAGGCAAAATAATCGGCGCGGCTTTGCCAGCCATGATGGCTCAGCAAAGCAAAAGCCGCAGTACTGACCAGCCAGGTGATCAACAGCAGCAGGAGCAGCGCCACACTGCTGAGCTGGCGCGGTTTCAGATGCAACAAAGGTTTTTTTAACTGGCATAACAGCGCCACTGTTAACAACGCAACCCAGTGCACAAACAGCGACATCAGACCCAGCCGTGCCCAGAAGTCCTGATCCAGCGTCGGTGCCAGCGCCAGCAAAATTGCCAGCGCCTGGGCCAGCACCAACACCCGGATCACAATACGGCCCTGACAAAAAGCCGGCAATAATTGCTCAAACTGCAAACTGGATGCCGGTTGAGCTGCCATCAGGGAGCCTTAACGCAGTTCTGCCGGCACGGCAAACACCACGTTTTCTTCACGGCCTGGATGTTCAATCACCTGTTTGCCGCCCCAGGCTGTTAACTGTTGCACAACTTGTTGCACCAGAACCTCAGGTGCTGAAGCACCAGCGGTAACACCCACAGCGGTCACGTCTGCCAACCAGCTTTGCTGAATATCTGCAGCGGTATCAATTAAATAAGCGATGCAGCCCATTTTTTCAGCCAGTTCACGCAAGCGGTTGGAGTTACTGCTGTTTTTGGCACCAACCACCAATAACAACTGCACCTTGGCCGCCAGCTCGCGCACTGCATCCTGTCGGTTTTGCGTGGCATAACAAATATCGTCTTTACGCGGCCCTTCAATATCAGGGAATTTTTTGCGTAGTGCATCTATCACATCAGCGGTATCATCCACCGACAAAGTGGTTTGACTGGAGAAACACAGCTCATCCGGATTTTTCACCACCAACCGCTCAACATCTTCCACCGACTCCACCAGATAAATGCCGCCCGCCGGATTGTCGTACTGCCCCATGGTGCCTTCCACTTCAGGATGGCCGGCGTGACCAATCAAAATACACTCCACCCCTTTGCGACTGGCGCGGGTGACTTCCATATGCACTTTGGTCACCAGCGGGCAGGTGGCGTCAAATACTTTTAAACCACGTTGCTTAGCATTTTCCCGCACCGCCTGAGAGACACCATGCGCTGAGAAAATCACGATATTGCCATCCGGCACTTCGTCCAGCTCATCTACAAATACAGCACCACTGCGGCGCAGGCCGTCCACCACAAATTTGTTATGCACCACTTCGTGGCGCACATAAATCGGCGGCTCGTACAGTTCTAAAGCACGGGACACAATGCTGATGGCGCGGTCAACACCGGCACAAAAACCACGGGGGTTGGCGAGAAAAATATCCATCTTTAGTTGGTTACCTGCACAATTTCTACATTAAAGGTCAGCGTCTGACCGGCCAGTGGGTGATTAAAATCGACAGTCACTGAATCGCCAACCACTTCGCGGATAAGGCCTGGCAATTCAGAACCATCCGGCATGGCAAAACCAACAATCATGCCCACCTGCGCTGGTGCTTCCAGCGAAAACTTACTGCGGTCAACATAATAGATATTGTCGGGGTTTGGCATACCATAAGCATCTTCAGGTGCCAGCGTAAAAGTTTTTTTATCACCGGCCTGCATGCCGGTTAATTGGGCTTCAAAAGCCGGTGACAAAGAACCATCACCCATTTGCAGCCGCGCCGGTTTGTTATGCACCCTTGTACTTTCTGCGGCACTGCCATCCGCCAGTTTAATATCAAAGTGAAAAATGACAGTACTGCCAGCTCCAATCAACATAACTCAACCACTCTTATTTTGTTTTATCCACCACATCGGGTGAAAAGCTGTCCCAAATTAACAAGGCTGCACCAATGGTAATGGCACAGTCGGCAATATTAAACACAGGGTAATGCCATTCCTGATAATAAACGTGCAAAAAATCAACAACATAACCATAAAGGCTGCGGTCAATCAAATTGCCAATGGCACCTGCAACAATCAGCACCAGCGCCAGCGACAATTTCCATTCGGCACGTTGTAATCTCGATAACCAGACACTGAGTACGACAGACACCACTACGGCGATCAGCGTAAACAACCAGCGCTGCCAGCCCCCGGCATCCCCTAAAAACGAAAAGGCAGCGCCATAGTTCCGGGCATAGGTAAAGTTAAACACCGGCAACAACTGAATAGATTCACCCAGTTCAAAACGCTGCAACACCCAGATTTTGGTCAGCTGGTCTACCACTAACACTAACAGGGCCAGCCACCAGAAGCGCCAGCCCGACTCTTTAAACAACGTCATTATGCAAAAATCCTTGTTTCACCGGCGCCTTCGACGTTGTCAACACAACGCAGACAAATCAGCGGATGAGCCGCGTTGGCACCAACATCGTGGCGATGATGCCAGCAACGATCACACTTGGCCGCAGTGGAGGTCTGTACCTGCACCTGTAAACCGGCAATAGCAGTGGCAATAGCATCCGCTGGTGCTGCACCTTCAGCCACTGTGGCTGTTGAAGTGATCAGCACAAAACGCAGCTCATCACCCAGCTGACGCAATGCCTGCGCCAGAGGTGCATCAGCATATAAGGTTACTTCGGCCTGTAATGAAGCGCCGATACGGCCTTCTTTACGCACAGTTTCAATAACGCGATTCACTTCGTCCCGCACCTGAAGCAGCTGCTGCCAGAATGCATGGTCAACCTTGCCCTCTGGCACCTTGGCAAAACCTTGATACCAGACACCGGTAAACACAAATGGCTCGCTGCGCTCCGGCAGACTTTCCCAGATTTCCTGCGCAGTAAAGCTCATTACAGGCGCCATCCAGCGCACCATGGCTTCAATAATATGATAAAGCGCAGTCTGACAAGAACGACGGGCATGCCCTTCGGTTTTTGCTGTGTACTGGCGGTCTTTAATCACATCCAGATAAAAACTGCCAAGCTCAACAGTACAGAAATTCATCAGTTTCTGACTCACCTGATGGAACTGGTAATCGTCATAATCGGCAATAATTTCCTGCTGCAATGCAGCTGCACGTTGCACCATCCATAAATCCAGCTCCACCAGTTCGTTCAGCGGCACTAAGTCGGTTGCCGGGTTAAAACCGTTGAGGTTAGCCAGAATAAAACGGGCGGTGTTGCGGATACGGCGGTATTTATCAGCGGCGCGGTTCAGAATTTCATCCGACACTGTCATTTCCGAGGTGTAGTCTGTGGTGGCCACCCATAACCGCAGAATATCGGCACCCAGTTTGTTCATCACATCCTGCGGCGACACTACGTTGCCCAAAGACTTCGACATCTTGCGGCCTTCACCGTCAACAGTAAAACCGTGGGTTAACACTTGTTTATAAGGTGCGTGGTTTTTAATAGACACGCCGGTCATTAACGAGGACATAAACCAGCCACGGTGCTGATCCGAACCTTCCAAATACAAGTCGGCCTGAGTAGCGCCGCCAAATTCAGGACGCGGGTCAATGACACAAGCGTGAGTCACCCCAGAGTCAAACCACACATCCAGCGTATCTGTAACTTTGACGTACTGCGCAGCTTCGGCGCCTAACAAAGTGGCGGCATCTAAATCAAACCAGGCCTGAATGCCCTGTTGTTCAACCAGTTTTGCCACCTGCTCCATCAGATCTTTGCTGTTTGGATGCAAAGCACCTGTGTCTTTGTCGACAAAAAGCGCAATAGGCACACCCCAGGTACGCTGACGAGAAATACACCAGTCCGGACGACCTGCCACCATTTTTTCAATACGCTGCTGACCCCAATCCGGGATCCAGCGGGTATTTTCAATTTCGCTCAAGGACTTAGCCCGTAAACCAGCCTGTTCCATGCTGACAAACCACTGAGGGGTGGCACGGAAAATAATCGGCGTTTTATGGCGCCAGCAATGCGGGTAACTGTGGTTATAAGCTTTATGCACCAACAGCGCACCGGCCGCTTTTAACGCTTCCACGACAGAGTCATTGGCTTTAAATACATGCTGACCGGCAAAAAGCGGCGTGTCCGGCAGATACACACCATTGGCACCCACAGGGTTCGCCACTTCCAGACCATATTGCTGACCCACCACAAAGTCTTCCTGACCATGACCAGGTGCAGTGTGCACAGCGCCGGTACCAGAATCCGTAGTGACATGGCTGCCCAGCACCACAGGGACGTGAAAGTCATACAGCGGGTGTTTTAACTGTGAAAGCTCCAGCGCTGCGCCTTTGCAAAAACCAAGCGCATGGTATTTTTCAATGCCGGCACGGGCCATCACGTCTTTGACTAAATCTGTGGCCAGCACCAGACGCTCGGCGCCATTCGGGCCTTCTTCGACCTGCACCAGGCTGTAATTTAACTCGGCATTCAGTGCAACAGCGCGGTTGGCCGGAATAGTCCAGGGGGTGGTCGTCCAGATCACCACTGACACCGGGCCCTGACCACTATGACCTTGTGGATGATCAAACTTATCAACCACAGCTTCATCCACAAAACGGAAGCGTACATCAATGGCCGGAGAGACTTTGTCCTGATATTCCACTTCAGCTTCAGCTAAAGCAGAACCACAGTCGGTACACCAATGCACCGGCTTAAAGCCTTGTTGTAAATGGCCATTTTCAATAATACGTGACAAAGAGCGGATGATATTGGCTTCAAAAGCAAAATCCATAGTGCGGTATGGATTGTTCCAGTCACCCAGTACACCTAAGCGGATAAAATCAGTTTTTTGCGCTTCAATTTGCGTTAACGCGTATTCACGGCATTTTTCACGAAATTCTGCCGCCGATAACTTCACACCGGGCTTGCCGTATTTTTTCTCAACCACCAGCTCAATCGGTAAACCGTGACAGTCCCAGCCCGGCACATAAGGCGCGTCAAAATCGTCCAGTGTTTTGGCTTTAACAATAATGTCTTTCAGAATTTTGTTCACGGCATGGCCAATGTGAATATTGCCGTTTGCATACGGAGGACCATCATGCAGAATAAAGGTTTTTTTGCCTTTTTTAGCAGCACGGATCTGGCCGTATAAGTCAGCCTTGGTCCAGTTTGCCAGCATTTGCGGTTCACGTTGCGCCAGGTTGGCGCGCATGGCAAAAGCCGTATCCGGCAAATTCAGCGTTGCTTTATAGTCTGTCATCCGATTATTTCCGTGTTAGTTCTGTGTTGACCCGCTTTGGCGTGCCTGCAAATTTTAATTGTTATGGCTGAAAAACTGCCGCGCCGCAGCAGCATCCAGCTGAATTTGTTGTTGTAACTCAGCAAGCGAGGCAAATTTACGCTCGGCTCTGAGCTTGTGGCGCAGCAGCACTTCAATCTGCTGGCCGTATAAATCACCCTGGAAATCAAAAAAATGCGCTTCCAGCTGTTCCTGTTTGCCTTTGAGCGTTGGCCTGGCGCCAATATTGGCCACACCATGAAAGTGGCCGTGGGCGGTAAAAGCCTCAATAGCGTACACACCCCGTACCGGCAATTTATTGCGGTATAACCAGACATTGGCTGTAGGGAACCCCAGCTGACGCCCGACTTTTTCGCCATGGCGCACCCGCCCCATCAGCGAAAAGGGCCGCCCTAACATTTGCTCTGCCTGTGTCAGGTCATTCTGCTCCAGCGCTTGCCTGATCAAAGTGCTGGATACCCGCTGGTCATCCTGTTTTAAACTGGCGGTGCTGGTCAGGCCAAAACCATACCTGGCGGCGGCTTGTTGCAACAATGCAAAGTTACCGGCGCGGTTTTTACCAAAACAAAAATCATCACCGACAATCAGGTGACGCACACCGAGTTTGCCAAGCAATAACTGCTCAATAAATGCCTGTGGCTCCTGGCCGGCAAAATCAGCGTTAAAATTCACACAAAGTAGCCGGTCTAAACCTAATCTGGCCAGCCAGTGGTATTTTTCCCGAAAACGGGTTAACCGCGCCGGCGCGGCATCGGGTTTAAATAATTCCAGCGGCTGCGGCTCAAACACCATCACCACCGCAGGCAAACCCAACGCAGCTGCAATCTGTTTCACCTGAGCAAGCACTGCCTGATGCCCCAGATGCACACCGTCAAAATTACCTATGGTCAGCACACAATCACGGTGACCAGGTTTGATATTATGCAGGCCGCGAATAAGCTCCATGCCGGATTAACTACTCTGTGTTGCTGTCTAAACGGCCGATTATAACTGCATCAGCTTTTAGTTTCAGCAATTGTCTGTCTTTTCAGCTGACTGATACGCACGCCAAAGAGCCAAAGCAGGCCAAAATAGACCGGCACGGCCATAGCTACCAGCCACAACAAGGTCCAGGCTTTAGCCGCAAAAGCCATGTCAAGCCAGCCTGCAAGGTCGGGCGAACACCAGTACATCAGAGCAGCCATCAAAGCCGCCGCCAGCACGGCTTTGCCAAGCAACCACAAAGTGGTGCTGTTTAGCCGGTAAATATCCCGTTTCACCAGGCCATGGTATAACAACCAGGCATTGAGCGAGCCCGACAAGGCTGTTGCCAGCGCCAGCCCAACATAACTGATAAAAGGCGCCAGCATCAGGTTAAACGCCATATTGGCCACCATCGCAATAATACCAATACGCACCGGGGTCTTAATGTCCTGTCTGGCATAAAAAGCCGGTGCCAGTACCTTAATCAGCATTAATGGCACCAGACCTGAGGCATAAGCAATCAAGCTTAAACTGGCCTGGCTGGCATCAAAAGCGGTAAATTTACCGTGCGCAAACACCGTCAGCAAAATAGGCTCGGCCAGCACTATTAAACCGGCCATCGAAGGCAGGCCAAGCAAACAAATCAAGCTAAAAGACCAGTCCAGCGTGCGTTTAAATTCATGTTGATCATCGGTGGCAAATTGCCGCGACAAATTCGGCAAAATAACAGTGGCAATAGCAATACCAAAGATACCAAGCGGAAACTCCAGTAAACGGTCAGAGTAATACAACCAGGCAACAGAGCCCGTCATTAAAAAAGACGCGATAACAGCATCCAGCAATAAATTAATCTGACTGACAGACACACCAAACAAAGCCGGGATCATCAGAGTGCGGATCCGGGTGACATGCTCGTCTTTCCAGGCCCAGCGAGGTCTGACTAACAAACCGGCTTTTGCCAGAAACGGCAGCTGAAACACAAACTGCAACAAACCGCCTAAAAAAACGCCCCAGGCCAGTGCAGTGGAAGCATCATCCAGATAAGGCGTTAATAACAAAGCCGCTGCTATCATGGCGATATTCAGAAACACCGGGCTAAAAGCGGCAACAGCAAACTTGTTATAAGTGTTCAGAATGGCGCCGGATAAGGCGACAAAAGTAATAAACCATAAATAGGGAAATGTGATTTTTAATAAAAAACTGGCATGGCTATATTTTTCGCCCCCGGCATTGCCCTGCAGATAGTCCTGGAACCAGCCCATACCAAATAACGCCATCAGCACAGGCGAACCAATCATGCCCAATAAAGTCACGACTGTCACAATCAAACCCAAGGTACCGGCGGCCTTGGCCATCAGCTCCCGCACAGCGTCATCACCATGTTTGGCTTTTACTTCGGACAACACAGGCACAAATGCCTGAGAAAACGCACCTTCGGCAAATAAACGTCGTAAAAAGTTAGGAATACGATTGACCATCAGGAACACGTCAGCCATAGCGCCGGCGCCCAACACATTGGCAGTCACCACATCACGCACCAGACCAAGCACCCGCGAAATGAGCGTCATTACACTGACAATCATGCCTGATTTTAATAACTTAGCTGACACAAAACTCTCCTTTTTCCTGTTGCGCGCTATTGTCGCCTGAGCCTTGTGTGAATACCAGTACAACAAGGATTTAATTCTGCTTTAGGCTGGTAAAATCATTTGACAAGGGCCTACAAAATAGGCATATTATGCGGCCTTTAAAGAGTCCCGGTTTAGTTTTTAGGAGTGTTACCTTGGCTAACATTAAGTCTGCTAAGAAACGCGCTATTCAATCAGAAAAGCGTCGTCAGCAAAACGCAAGTCAGCGCTCAATGATGCGTACTTTCATCAAGAAAACCTACGCAGCAGTGTTAACTTCTGATGCAGTAGCTGCGCAAGAAGCGTTCAAGAAAATGGTTCCAGTGATTGACCGTATGGCAGACAAAGGTCTGATCCATAAGAACAAAGCTGCACGTCATAAGTCACGTTTAAATGCCCACGTTAAGGCATTGGTAACAGCTGCTTAATTGACACCAACAAAAAAACGCCGAAAGGCGTTTTTTTGTATCTGCAGTTTATGGCAGCCACTCAGACTGATAAGTCCTGCTATTGATGTGCGTTTGGTCGCCGATAAATAAATACTAAAAAGCCAGCAATAGCTGGCTTTTTTTATGGGTTGTACTCAGGGTTACAGTGCCGGCTACACAACTACACCGGCATTTTGGCACAATAAAGATGGTGCATTAAACCGATCACAGCTTCTGCTTCTTTGCTATTCATACTGTAGAACACCGTTTGTGCTTCTTTACGGGTTTTTACCAGCTTATTACGACGTAACAACGCTAAATGCTGTGATAAAGCCGACTGACTGAGCCCGAGCTTATCATTCATTTCCCCAACAGATAACTCACCTGCCAACAAATGACAAAGGATCAGCAGTCGACGTTCGTTAGAAACAGCTTTCAGCAGCTTTACTGCCTTGGCTGAATTATTCAACATATCTTGTAAGTTCATTTCAGTTACACCGTGCATGTCTAGACGTCTCATTATCTACTAGCAGCAATTAAAAAAACAACACATTAACTCAAACAAAATAATAAATTAACAATAAAAACTGAGATACTGATACTGTTATTTGAGTCTGATAAAAATGCGTTTTTGCTGGCCTTCCATAGCCTTCAGCCTGATATTGCCTGAGGACGGGCTGAAGATTTTCGCATTATACTCCGCTAATACAGCAAAAACACACCTACGTTTTGTTAACTTTTGTTTCTGTTCTTTTTAAATGCCAGCCGCCCTTGTCAAAAACACTGCCATAAATGAGTTCAGAACCATAAATACACCGACAGGTTTACTGTCGGCAAATCCGTTCCTCATGGTAAAGTCGACGATGACTTAACATAAGAAAAACAGGTTCTTGGAATGAAGCAGCACACCTTATTATTCACTGCGGCCGCCCTCTGGCTCACTTCGTTACCCTCCATCGCAGCAACAGACAATCAGCTGGCGTATCAACTGGTTGAAGAGCTTACTGTGGAAATTGGTCCCCGGCTGGCAGGCAGCCCGGCAGATGCCAAAGCTGTGGCATGGGCCAGCAACAAGTTTAAATTACTGGGCTACGACAAAGTTTGGACAGAGGAGTTCAAAACCCCGTTCTGGCAAAGGGGCCAGGCCAGGCTGGAAGTCACCTCACCTTTTCCGCAGTCACTGGTGTTAACGGCACTTGGCGGCTCAGTTGGCACTGATGCCAATGGTATTGATGCCAGTGTTGTGATGTTTAACAGTCTTGATGAACTGATGCTGGCCAAACCTGAGCAGGTGCGCGGAAAAATTGTCTTTATTAATAAAGCAATGCAAAAAGACAAATTGGGTTCACAATATGGCACTGTGGTCGGCGCCCGCTCTAAAGGTGCCGTTGAAGCGGCGCGGCTTGGCGCTAAAGCTCTGCTGATCCGCTCTATCGGCACCAGCAGCAACAGATTTGCTCACACCGGCAAAATGAGTTACGAGGACGGAGTCGCCAAAATCCCTGCAGCAGCTATTTCAGTACCGGACGCGATACAGCTCAGTAAAATTCTTGCGCGGGCACCAGAAGCTAAACTCAGGCTGACGATGCAAACAGAAAGTCAGGATGCCATCAGTCATAATGTGATTGCAGAAATTACCGGTTCAGAGCGACCTGACGAAATTGTGTTGATTAGCGCCCATTTAGACTCCTGGGATCAGGGCACTGGCGCTCTGGATGACGGTGCTGGTGTAGGTTTAGTGATGGCTACCGGCGCTTTACTAAAACAACAAGGCCGGCCAAAACGTACGGTTCGGGTTGTGCTTTTTGGCAATGAAGAAGGCGGTTTGGTTGGTGCCCGTGCTTATGCTGCTAAACATGCAGCAGAGCTGAAAAACCACGTGCTGGCAAGTGAATCTGATTTTGGCGCCGGCAAAATCTGGCAGTTTGAAACCAAGTTTGGCCCTGAATCTTTAGCAACTGCGGCCAAAATCCAGCAACAGCTGGCACCTTTGGGTATAGCTTTGGGCGGTAATAAAGCTTATGGCGGTCCTGATGTGTCGGTATTAGCAGCTTTAGGCGTGCCAGTCGTTTCGCTGGAACAGGACGGTACCGATTATTTTGATTACCACCATACACCCAACGACACCCTGGATAAAATTAATCCGGCAGATCTGGAACAGAATTTACAAGCCTGGTTACTGATGACCAGAGCAGTAGCAGATTCAGCCACTGATTATCGCAAGTAGCTACAATACAAAAGGCCCGAACAAATCGGGCCTTTTGTTAATTTGAACTGTGGAACTACAAATGCGACATACGCTGGGCCTGAGGAAGCTGATGTTTACGCTGGCTCGAGCGCATCACAAAAACCTGAGCGCCCACCACAATAAAAATAAGGGCAAATGGATACACAAACTGGTTGTTACTAAGTTGCCAGCATAACAAGCCGGCAATCACATATGCAAAGGGTTGTATTTCGTAGACCCAGAACGGCAGTACACCAGATTTGAGCTGTAGTTTATGTCGGTCACCCCGACGATGTTCAGAACGAAGGATCCAGACTAAAGCGCCGGCCAGGATCAACAAGGCCCCTGACAAAGCTGCAACATAACCCGGAGTGAAGACTACAGCGGCTGCGCCTGCTGTCATATAGCCATAAGGCAGGGTTTCATACAAATAATTTGGTAACATCGGAAACTCCTGATTCAGCAGTCGTACAAATTTCAGTGTAGAGCAAGAAATAACCAATGCCAGTACCCCATTCATTTAAGTTCAAAGTGAACTTAGGTGTTTTTGGCGGCAAAGCCGCAAAACCAACTGGCTATGTTTGTCGAGCAGCTGACGTTATAATTTAAACCTGACAAAGATTTGGAATAACAATGTATGGCCAATGATGATCTTGAGTTGTTTTTACAGGAAATGGCCGACGTAAAACCTCTCAAAGCTGATGTCTTGAGTGATATCAATGGTGAACATGCGCCCACTATGGCCCAGCTTGCCAGGCGCAAAGCGGCTGAACTTGAACCTGAATATGACGCCAACTATCTCAGCATGGAATATGTCGACTTAGTGGCACCGGATGAGGTGCTGGCGTATAAAAAAGATGGGGTACAGGAAGGCGTTTACAAAAATTTACGGCTGGGTAAATATCAGGTTGATGCTACCCTGATGCTGCTTGGTAAAAATCTGACAGATGCCCGCCGCTCTTTATTTGAGTTTGTCGCCGACTGCCATCAGCGCGGCATCCGCACCCTGCTGATCCATCATGGGATGGGCAGAGACAGCAAACCACATCCGGCCATCCTGAAAAGTTATTGTTTTAAATGGCTGCAGCAAATTCCGGAAGTCTTGGCCTGTCACAGCGCACAAAAAATTCATGGCAGCAGCGCTGCAACTTATGTGCTATTGCAAAAAAATGCCGAACAAAAACGGGAAAACCGCGAACGTCATCAAAAACGCTGACCTGTACTTATTACCCGCACCATAAAAAATACCCTCAGCTGAGGGTATTTTTTATCCGCGAAGTACAAAAGTACCGCATCAAAACAGGCTGCAAGCCTCGGCAGTGGTCAATACTGCCGATAACGCCATCAAAATCACCAGGATAGCGATTGCGGTAAAGCCAAAACCCCGACTGGACGCTTTACTCATAAAATAAACCTCTGCATTTTTATTTTTTATGTTCTTTTTGGTTAGCAGCTAAACCAAGTCAGCACTAACGTCAAGCAGTGTAGACAGTTTTTTCGATGTATACAACTAAGAAACACGACTAAGTGCTTCATCTGCTGAGTTTTTTAGACATTGCTTATTGAGGCTGAAAATAATTCAGCCGCGACCAGACAAAAGGCCGGGCCAATGCAGCTTCGGCGTAATCATCGGGCATCTGCTCCTGCTGCACCTCGGTATTCACCACAGTAAAACCAGCTTGTTGATAGGTTTTCAGGGCCGAGGGGTGATCTTCAGAGCAGGTATGCACCCAAACCCGACTGGCCTGCCACTGCTGCGCCAGCGCTATAGCAGCCTGTGCCAGCATTTTACCCAGCCCCTGGCCGATAAAAGCGGGCAACAAACCAAAAAACTTCAGCTCCACAGAGAAATCGTCATGCTGACGCAATTCGACAAAACCAGCCGGAGTGCCTTTTTTATACAACACAAAGGTACGCACTTTGCCGGAAGATAAATAATCCAGCCACTGCTGATAGTCCCAGCTCAGACGGCTGAACCAGCGCCAGTGATGACCAACAGCACAAAATAAAAACTGACTGAACTCAGGGCTTGGCAGGCAAGCCTCAATCAGCTCCACCTGTTGTGGCCACTGCGGTAATTGCAGCTGCGGCCCCAGATAATCCAGATACCAGGTCGTCACTTCAACACTTGCCATAAAACTCAGAACTTCCTTTTGATTTTTTCAATCAGAGCAGCAATATGCTGCTGTGCTTCCGGTTGCTGCAAACTATGAAATTGTTGCCGGAACTCAAAGGCAACAGCGTCATCCTGCCGGCTACAGTGGCGCATCGCCAGCATGGTATTTTTAGTTTGACGTACTAATTCGGTGGGCAGAGATTTTAACCCGGTGGTCAGTTGTTTCGCACGGGTTAATAGTTGTTCTTCCGGCCATAACTCTTTTACAAAACCTGTTTGCAGCGCTTGTTGCGCCGATAAACGTTCACCACAAAACACCATAGCAGCCGCCTGCTGCCAACCAACCAATTGCGGCAATAACCAGGTGTGACCGCCGCCCGGATGAATGGCAAGCTGGAAAAACCGGCTTTCAAACCAGGCTTGTTCGCTGGCAAGGCGAATATCACAAGCCATCGCCAGATTCATTCCGGCGCCAAGGGCCGGGCCATTTAATAAAGCAATGGTGAGTAAAGGACTATGTGCCACAGAGGTAAAAGCAGCATAAATTTGTTGTAGCTCTTCACCATCCCCAAAGGCTGCCTGCTGTAAAGCGGCTAAATCTGCACCTGAACAAAAAGAGTCATTGCGGCCTGTAACAGCCAGCGCTTTAATGGCTGGATCATCCGGTAATGCATTCACCGCCTCTGCAATCGCCAGCGCACTTTGGGGTGTCAGCAAATTGCGTTTTTCCGCGCTGTTTAACGTTAACACCGCCAGATGATCGTATTTTTCCAGTTGAAACGCCGCCATTAATAACCTCGTTGTTTATCGACCAGATTGAACATGGGCAAAGCAGCCTGCACTCTGCGGTAATTTTCTGCAATTTGTAACACTGCAGTATCGGCATTGGTGACCGCTGAAATGTGGGGGGTCAGCAGCACTGCACTGTGCTGCCAGAACGGATGTTCTGCCGGTAAAGGTTCAGTACGGAACACGTCCAGACAAGCGGCAGCCAGCTGACCACTGTCAAGATTTTGTAATAATGCCAGGTCATCTACTATAGCGCCTCTGGCCACATTCACCAGAATAGCGCCGGGTTTAAACTGCGATAACCTTTGATCATTCAGCAAATTTTCGGTTTGAGCCGTCAGGGGTAATAAACAAATCACCACATCAGCTTCTGCAACGGCTTTAGCAAATTCGTTTAAACCGGCATAACAGGCAACACCGGCAATTTGTTTAGGGCTGGCCGACCAGCCACTAAGCTGATAACCCAAAGCCTGAAAATACAAGGCAGCTGCTTTGCCAAGCTCACCTAACCCAAGCACACACAGCTGCTGAATTTTTCTCGGGCTGCGCGCTTTCCACTGCTGCTTTTGCTGCTGCATGGCAAACTGATCAAAACGCAGCTGATAATGCAGCAGTACGCCGTGCAGATAATTCAGCATAGCGCGGGTTAAATCGGGGTCGACAATGCGGGCCAGCGGCACATCGGGTAATCCGGGATCTGACAGAATACTGTCCACCCCGGCACCAAAAGACTGCAGCGCTTTTAACTTTGGAAAAGCCGTCAGGCTATTGGCTGGCTGGCGCCATACCACCGCAAAATCAACAGCCTCTGGTTTGCTGATCTCCGGCCAGATTTCAATCGTCACTCCGGGCAATTGTTGTTGTAATTTTTGTTGTAACTGATCGAGCTTGCGATCGGGGATCAGCAGGGCAATAGACATAAATACTCCTTCGGCCAATACCGCATTCTAACAAAGCAACTTTGTGCGTCCAGCCTGTTATCACCCAGCCATCCCGCACAAGTCCAAAGCGAACGCAGGGCTTAATCGAGTGCAAGGCAAAATATTCAGCAAATTGCCATAAATTTGTGACCTGAATGTCATACCCGATGCTTAGCCTGAAGCAAATACAAGCCAAGCGGAGTGGGTATGATTAACGTTGATCAGGTGGTGGCACAACATCTGCCACAGTTACAGCAAAAACCCTGGCTGGAAAAACCGGTGAAAGGGGCACTCAAACATCTGTTACATGAGCAGGAGTTCAGCGCTTTTGCCGAGCGTTATCCACACCTGCAGGGCATCGAATTTATTGAGCAGGTGCTGCAGTATTTCCACTTTAGTTATGCCGTACGCGACAACGAACTGGAACGTATTCCCCCCCAGGGCCGGCTGGTAATTATTGCCAATCACCCTATTGGCTCGCTCGATGGCCTGGCGCTGGTGAAATTAGTCCACGAAGTACGCCCTGATGTAAAAGTGGTTGCCAACCAGTTGCTGAGTGCGGTCACCCCCCTGCATCAGCTGCTGTTGCCAGTGAATAATATGCAAGGTGGCACCGAAAGACGTTGCCTGGATCGGATCAGTCAACATCTGGCCGGCGAAGGGGCTGTTATTGTCTTTCCAGCCGGTGAAGTGTCCCGCCTGAAACCTAACGGCATCCGCGACGGCAAATGGCATGCCGGTTTTTTACGTTTTGCCAAAGCAGCCAAAGCGCCGGTGCTGCCGGTGTATATCGATGCCCGCAACTCGGCGCTGTTTTACGGCGCTTCGATGTTGTACAAACCATTGGCAACTATGTTGCTGGTGCAGGAGATGTTTAAACAAAAACATAAAAGCATAGGCATCCGGATTGGTGAGCTGATCCCTTATGACAGTTTTGCCCAGCTGCCGCTGGAAACCCAGGCCTGTGTCAAACTGTTTAAAAAACACTTATACCGGCTTGGCAAAAACAAAGCGCCGCTGTTTAAAACCCAAACCGCCATTGCCCACCCCGAAGACCGGCAAGAACTGAAAAAAGCCATTGCAGCCTGCGAGTTATTGGGTGAAACCGCAGATGGCAAACAAATTTATCTGTATCAGTCGGCTTTAAGCTCGCCGATATTGCGTGAAATTGGCCGGCTTAGGGAAATATCTTTTCGTGCCGTAGGCGAAGGCAGTGGCCTGCGCCGCGACATCGACCGTTTTGACAGTTATTACGAGCAGCTTATTTTATGGGACAACGATGAGCTGGAAATTGTGGGTGCTTATCGTTTTGCCAATACCCAACAGGTGATGGCAGCACATGGCATTGAAGGTTTGTATACCGCTTCTTTGTTTCGTTTTAGTGAGCAGATGACGCCTTATCTGGCGCAGGGGCTGGAACTTGGCCGCAGTTTTGTGCAGCCCAAATACTGGGGCAAACGCAGCCTCGACTATTTGTGGTATGGCATTGGTGCTTATTTAAAACGTCAGCCCCAGCTGCGGTATTTGTTTGGTGGGGTCAGTTTGTCCAATGCCTACCCCAAAGCCGCACGCGACTTGCTGGTGTATTTTTACACTTTGTATTTTTCGGAAGAAAATGACAGTGCTGTACCTAATCTGCCTTATCAGCTGCCTTTTGCCACTCTGGAGCAGCTGCAACAACATTTTAGCGGCAATAACTATCAGGCCGACTTTACCCAGCTCAAACACCTGCTGGCACATATGGGCCTCAGTGTGCCTACCTTGTATAAACAGTACAGCGAAATTGCCGAACCTGGAGGTGTGAAGTTTCTGGCTTTTGGTGTGGATCCGGACTTTGCCGATTGTGTGGATGGTTTGGTGCTGGTGGATTTAACTATGCTGAAAAGTGCGAAAAAACAACGTTATCTTGGCGAATCCCAACACGAGCAGGAAGCTGCAACTGCCGATATCTGATGGCAAAACACAGTAGCACAAGCGACGGCAACCCATAAAAAAACCGCCAGCCGGCGGTTTTTTATTGTCAGGTCACAACCTTATTGTTTTGGCACAGACCCTTTTAAACCGTAAAAACAGATATAAGCGTAACAAAGCACCGGCAGAATAAAGGACAGCTGCAAACCAATGGTATCAGCCAGCACGCCCTGCAGCAGCGGTACTATAGCGCCGCCGACAATAGCCAGGCAGAGTACTCCACTACCCTGACTGGTGTATTTACCTAAACCTGTCACCGCCAGACTGAATATGGTTGGGAACATAATAGAGTTAAATAAACCCACCGCCAGAATGGCCCACATAGCGAGGGCACCAGAGCCGGTGATAGCAAGCAATACCAAGACCGCAGCGGCCACCGCATTAAAGGCCAGTACTTTACCTGCCGCAATTTTTTGCATCACTAAAGCGCCAATCACACGGCCAACCAGAGCTCCGCCCCAATAATAACTGATGTACTTGGCGGCATCGGCTTCGGCTAAACCGGCAATGTCCGGCTCACCAAGGAAGTTCACCAAAAAGCTGCCGATGGCGACTTCACCTCCCACATACACAAAAATACCCAGAGCACCCAACATCAGATGGCTATATTGCCAGGCCGACCCCGGGTTGGCATCAGCGACTTCAGTTTGGTGATGTTCTGTCACTTTTGGCAGTTTCAGCAACGCAAAAATAACCGCCAGCACCAATAAGGCTGTGGCCAGCATCAGATAAGGCACCTGCACAGCGGCAGCTTCCTGCGCTTTAAATTCAGCAGTGCCCGCTTCGGCAGTTGCAGCAGCCAGGATCAACAAACCGCCAAACCAGGGAGCAATAGTAGTGCCCAATGAATTAAACGCCTGGGTCATGGTTAAGCGGCTGGACGCCGTTTCTGCTTTGCCAAGGGCTGTCACATAGGGGTTGGCTGCCACCTGTAAAATCGTGATACCGGATGCCAGCACAAAAAGTGCACCCAGAAATAACGGATATTGCTGCAACGAAGCGGCCGGATAAAACAATAAACAACCGATGGCGGCAATAATCAGCCCTATCACAATACCGCGCTGGTAACCGGCTTTTTTCACCAGGAAACCGGCCGGAATGGATACCAGAAAATAAGCACCAAAAAAACAGAACTGGATCAACATGGCCTGGGTGTAGTTCAGGTCAAACACGTTTTTCAGATGCGGGATTAAAATATCGTTTAAACAGGTAATAAAACCCCAGATAAAAAACAAAAAAGTCAGGCTGGTCAGAGCAAAATGATAATTTTGCCCGGCTTCGCCCTGCGCTGCGCTTGCGCTGGTCGGTGTGGTTACTGACATACAATTTCTCTTGTTATGGTCTGTCTATCCTGTGATGTACCCGATGTGCGCTTTTGCAGTTCTCTCCCCCGCCAGGCTTGACTGCCAAGGCCTGCACGCATATCAGACTGTTTGTACTATACGCGCAGGCAGCCCGAATGCAAAGCACCACCCCTTGCATACGTATGTAATTTTTCAACAAAGTGAGTCTGGTCGGCACCATAGCAAACTTTGTTTTACATCAAATTCTGCACGGAAAATCAGGGTTACCTCCATTGTTCTTTGATCCAGCCCAAAGTTTTTCATCCGGCAAAGCGCACAATGCCTGCAGTTGCAAAAACGCACAAATCCTAAGGAAAACAAAGATGAAAACAGCTATCAGCGCTCTGGTTCTGGCTATTGGAACTCTGTCTGCCCCGGCTTTTGCCGGTTTATCGGTGAATGTGGGCGCTATTACCGTAGCGCCAAACGACAGCAGCAGCTCGCTGAATGTGGTGGAACAAGTGGCTGGGTTACCGGCAGGCTCTACCGCGGTCTCCGTGAATAACAATACGCAGCTGGGTTTAACGCTGGATTATGCCATCAACAAAAACTGGACTGTCGAGCTGATTGCTGCCACGCCGTTCAGCCATGATGTGGAAGTGAAAGGTTCAGCCATTGACGGTCTGGATATCGGCAATACCAAACATTTACCACCAACCTTAGTGGCGCAATATCATTTTGACTTGGGCGACAGCAAGTTTGACCCTTTTGTTGGTGTTGGCCTGAACTACACCAAATTTTTTGATTCATCCGCATCTGGTACGTTAAAAAGCACACTTCAGGCACTGAAAGTCACCACCAGCGCGGATGACGTGGATTTAAAACTGGATGACAGCTTTGGTTTAGCCTTGCAGGCTGGTGTTAATTATCAGATCAATAGCAACTGGGGTGCCCACCTGATGGTCAGCAAAATGGACATCGACACTACAGGTGAAGTCAAAGTAAACGGCAACACTATTCAAAAAGTTGAGGTACAGATTGACCCGCTGGTGGTGATGGTTGGCGTACGCTGGACAATGTAAAGCGCATTAAACAACCACACAAAAAAACAGCGGCTAATGCCGCTGTTTTTTTATCTGCTACCACACCTGAAACCTACCGCAATAAAAAACCAGCCGCAGCTGGTTTTTTACAAACACAGATTGGCGCTATTGCCGCAGCAAATCACGCCAGGCTGACATTACCCCAGCCAAACCCGCGCGTTACGGAACATCCGCATCCACGGGCTGTCTTCCTGCCATTCATCCGGATGCCAGCTGTTGCTGACGGCGCGGAATACCCGCTCAGGGTGTGGCATCATAATAGTGGCACGGCCATCTGTGGTAGTCAGAGCGGTAATACCATTTGGCGAACCGTTCGGGTTGTTCGGGTACTGCTGCGTCACCTGACCATAGTTGTCAACAAAACGCAGCGCCACTATACCTTGTTGCTCCGCGGCGGCCAAAGCAGCAGCGCTTGCAAACTCGGCATGACCTTCACCATGCGACACCGCAATTGGCATCTGTGAACCGGCCATACCCGCCATTAATACAGATTGGCTTTGCTGCACTTGCACCAGGCTAAAACGCGCTTCAAAACGGTCTGACTTATTGCGCACAAAACGTGGCCATAACTCAGCACCAGGGATCAGCGTTTTCAGGTTAGAGACCATCTGACAACCGTTACACACGCCCAGCGTAAAGGTGCTGTCACGTTCAAAGAAACGGGCAAATTCGCTGCGGGCTTTGTCGTTAAACAGAATAGACTTGGCCCAGCCTTCACCGGCGCCTAAAACGTCACCGTATGAGAAACCACCACAAGCCACTAAACCGTTAAATTCTGCTAAACCACGACGACCAGACAAAATATCCGACATATGCACGTCAACCGCAGTAAAACCAGCGCGGTTAAAGGCTGCGGCCATTTCCACATGAGAGTTCACACCCTGCTCACGCAGCACAGCAATGCGTGGTTTTGCCCCTTTGAGGATATAAGGCGCTGCCACATCTTCATTTAAATCAAAGCTTAACTTCACGTTCAGGCCAGGATCGTTTTTATCTGACTTCGCCACAAACTCTTGTTTGGCACAATCTGGGTTATCACGCAGTGCCTGCATCTGATAGGTGGTTTCTGCCCAGATAGAACGTAAACGGGTGCGTAAATCGCTGAAAATAACCTTGCCATCACGTTGTACCACCAGCTCATCGCTGTTGTTGACAGCGCCTAACAGATGGCTGTTGGCCTGCAGGTTAAAGCTCGCCAGCACTTGTTGTACATAAGCAAGATCACTGTCAGCCACCTGAATAACAGCACCTAACTCTTCGCTAAACAACAGCGCTAAGTCGCTTTGGCTGTTTTGGCCTAAAGCCGCAACATCAACTGTCCAGCCCGCTTTACCGGCAAAAGCCATTTCTGCCAGCGTTAACAGCACACCACCGTCTGAACGGTCATGGTACGCCAGCAGTTTCTGCTCTGTGGTCAGCTTCTGAATGGCATTAAAGAAATTGATTAACAAATCTGGTGTGGCTAAATCCGGTGTCGTCTCGCCCAGCTGTTTGTATACCTGAGCTAAACAAGAAGCACCTAACCGGTTTTCGCCCAAACCTAAATCAATCAGCAATAACGACGACGCGCCTTTGTCAGTGCGCAGTTGTGGCGTCACTGTTTTACGCACATCTTCAACCCGGGCAAAAGCGGTAATCACCAGGGATAATGGTGACGTGACAGCTTTGTCTTCGCCGTTTTGTTGCCATTTGGTTTTCATCGACATCGAGTCTTTACCGACCGGAATCGTCACTTCCAGCGCTGGACATAATTCTTCGCCAATAGCTTTAACTGCGGCATATAAACCAGCGTCCTCACCCGGGTGACCGGCAGCAGACATCCAGTTGGCAGAGAGTTTAATGCGTTTGAGCTCGCCAATATCAGTGGCTGCAATATTGGTAATAGCTTCTGCCACTGCCAGACGTGCAGAAGCGGCAAAGTCTAACAGCGCCACAGGTGTACGTTCACCCATCGACATGGCTTCACCATGATAGGTGTCCAGTGCCGCTGTGGTGACAGCGCAGTTAGCCACAGGCACCTGCCATGGGCCGACCATCTGGTCGCGCGCCACCATACCAGTCACTGAACGGTCGCCAATGCTGATTAAGAAAGTTTTTTCAGCGATGGTTGGTAAACGCAATAAACGCTCAGTGGCATCTTTGATACTGACACCGGCAAAATCCAGCTTTTTACCCGCACCTTTGGCACTTGTCACGTCACGGTGCATTTTTGGAGCTTTGCCCAGTAATACTGACAACGGTAAATCAATAGGCATATTGCCAAAGTGTTTATCTGACAGTGTTAAATGCTGCTCAGCTGTGGCTTCACCCACCACCGCATAAGGCGCACGTTCACGTTTACAGATTTGCTCAAACACCGGCATTTTGTCGGCCGGAATGGCCATCACATAACGCTCTTGTGATTCGTTACACCAGATCTCCAGCGGCGACATGCCTGGTTCATCATTGGGTACGTTGCGCAGCTCAAATTTACCGCCAACACCACCGTCGTTGACCAGTTCAGGGAAAGCGTTGGATAAACCACCGGCACCCACGTCGTGGATAAATACAATAGGGTTGTCTGCGCCCAGCTGCCAGCAGCGGTCAATCACTTCCTGACACCGGCGTTCAATTTCCGGGTTTTCCCGTTGTACTGACGCAAAATCTAAATCTTCCGCCGACTGACCTGAAGCCATCGACGAAGCGGCGCCACCACCCAAACCGATATTCATCGCCGGGCCACCTAACACCACCAGCTTGGCACCAACAGGTAACTCACCTTTTTGCACATGTTCAGCACGGATATTGCCTAAACCACCGGCCAGCATAATTGGCTTGTGGTAACCACGCACTTCTTCACCATTGTGGCTTGGCACTTTTTCTTCGTAAGTACGGAAATAACCTAAAATATTCGGCCGGCCAAATTCGTTGTTAAAAGCAGCGCCACCCAGTGGGCCTTCAATCATGATATCAAGCGCGTTGACAATACGGTCTGGTTTGCCAAAGTCGCTTTCCCACGGCTGTTCAAAACCCGGGATACGTAAGTTAGACACCGAAAAACCAACCAGACCGGCTTTTGGCTTAGAGCCAACCCCTGTTGCACCTTCGTCACGGATTTCACCACCAGAACCAGTGGCCGCACCAGGGAATGGTGAAATAGCGGTTGGGTGGTTGTGGGTTTCAACTTTCATCAGCACATGAATGTCTTCATGGTGATATTGGTATTCCTGTGCATCAGGCGTGGGGAAAAAACGGCCTGCTTTGGAACCAACCATCACAGCGGCGTTATCTTTATAGGCCGACAACACATAATCCGGCGTTTTTTCGAAAGTGTTTTTAATCATTTTAAACAGCGACTTGGGCTGTTTTTCACCGTCTATAGTCCAGTCGGCGTTAAAAATTTTGTGACGGCAGTGCTCAGAGTTGGCCTGCGCGAACATATAAAGTTCGATGTCATTTGGATTGCGGCCCAGCGCGTTAAAGTTGCTGACCAGATAATCAATTTCATCTTCAGCCAGTGCTAAACCCATGCGGATATTGGCTTCAACCAGTGCTTCACGGCCACCGGCTAAAATATCAACTGAAGCTAAAGGTGCAGGTTCAGCTTTGCGGAACAGCGCCTGTGCCTGATCAAGTTCGGTAAACACCGACTCCATCATGCGGTCATGTAATAAAGCGGCCAGTTGTTTGTGCTCTTCGGCCGTTAAAGTACGGCTGGTGGCGACATAATAAGCCAGACCACGTTCTAAGCGTTTGATTTGATTTAAACCACAGTTGTGTGCAATGTCAGTGGCTTTGGACGACCAGGGCGAAATAGTGCCGGGTCTTGGTGTCACCAACAATAAAAATCCTGTTGGTTGATGGCTGGTGATGGTTGGTCCGTAGGTCAATAATTTGTCTAGTACATGCTGCTGTTCGGCAGTTAATTCGCCGGTGACATCGGCAAAATGGACAAACTCGGCATAAATTTCGGTGACAGGTAACGCCGCTTTGGCGCATTGATCGATGAACTTTTGAATTCTGAACTCGGACAGTGCTGGTGCACCACGCAGGATCAACATAGGCTTTTTTCCCGTGGGTTGAACGTCGATGGAACCTCAAATCAGGCGCTGCATTATATAGAAGAACCAGCATAAAGGGTATGAGTAAAAACTGACGACAAGGCGGAATTTTGATATAACTGGCGGCTCAATTTTGTAAAAGGCCTGAAAGAATGCGTTGGAAAGTGCTGTTGCTAGTACTGATGATCATGCTGATGCTGAGCCTGGCTGCTTGTACGCCAGCGCCTGAGCCTATGCATTTACATCAGATTTATCAACGCGATAGCATCAGAGTCGGCATTTTAAACGGCCCTACCAGTTATTATGTAACCGCCGATGGCGCCACAGGTTATGAATATGAACTGGCGGTGGCACTCGCGGAAAAACTGGGTGTGAAATTAGAGCTGGTCCCCAGCTTTCATTTAGAAGAACTACTGGAAAAACTGCGCACCGGCCAGGTGGATGTGATTGCGTCGGGTTCCACAGTTTCTGAAAGTTTGCGCGCCCAATACCGGCTGGCGCCGGCCTACCAGTGGAGCGACGAAGTACTGGTATTTCGTCAAACTGAAAAAAAGCCCAAGTCGCTGGCCGAACTCAGCGCTCCGGTGGTGGTATTAAAAGGCTCCAGTCAGGCAGAAACCATGCTGAAAAAGCAGGCAGAATTGCCTGAGCTGGCGCTTAGCCTGAACGAAACAGACGATGCCACTGAATTATTGCAACAAGTGGCCGATGGCAAAATTCAGTACACTGTGGCCGACTCCCACTTGTTGGCGATCAATCAGCGTTTTTATCCCAATCTTGGTGTCGCCATGGTGCTGAAAAGCCAGCAGCCGGTGGCCTGGTTATTGGCAAAAAATAATGACGACTCACTGATGAGCGTGCTGGTGGAATTTTTTGGCCGCAGTTACGAAGGTGCTGAATTATTAAGTCTGGAAGATAAATATTTTGGCCATGTCCGGCGTTTTAACTATGCCGACACCCTGGATTATATTGAAGCCATAGATAAAGTGTTACCGCGTTACCGCGCGCTGTTCGAGCAACATTCCGGCAATTTAGACTGGCGTTTGCTGGCCGCTATTGCCTACCAGGAATCGCGCTGGGACCCTAAAGCCCGCAGCCCACAAGGGGTGGTGGGTATGATGATGCTCACCGTGAACACCGCAAACTCGATGAAAGTCACCAGCCGGGTAGATGCAGCACAAAGCATCAGAGGTGGCAGTAAATATCTGCAAAAACTCATTGATCGGATGCCGGAGCGGGTAAAAATGCCGGACCGGCTCTGGTTTGCGCTGGCCGGCTACAACATTGGTTATAACCATGTGGAAAGTGCCCGGATGCTGACGGAAAAAGACGGTGCTGATCCGGATAAATGGGCTGAAGTTAAACAACGTTTATCATTATTGCGCCAGCGGAAATATTACAGCCAGACCCGCACCGGTTACGCCCGGGGCGACCATGCGGTTTATTACGTGGAAAATATCCGCCGTTATTTTGATACCCTGCTTTGGGTTGATGAGAAAAAACAAGCCGAATTAAAAATTCAGCAACAAAAACAAAAACTGGCGGAAGAATACGGCGAACAACTCGAAGCCGCTGCAAATAAACCGGCCAGCAAAAACACTAAAAAACAACCTGACAACAAAGGTAAAACTGGCTCAGAACGCAAAAACTAACCACAGCAACACCAGATCCGGGCTGTTAGCCGTCAAGCCAGCTTGAGATCAACACTGGTGCTGTTTATAGTTGCGCTTCGTTTTACCCTCAGCTGGAGTGCTGCATGCTTAAACGCAAAAGACCTAAAATGTTAAAAAAGCGCCGCATTATGGATGTTGGTGCTGTTCGTCGTCGTATTAAACGTAATGTGGCCGTGCTCAAACTGCATCGCCGGCAACGTAACTTCCAGACCATACTGCAATCTGAACAACAAAACGAAGCCGTTAGCTAACTTTCACTGTTCCCCTGATTTTCCGGATCCTGTGCCTGTCGTAAAGCTTTGGCCGCTTTATGTTCCTGCCGGCGACGCCGGAAAAAACTGGACAGTTTGTCGGCGCATTGCTCAGCCAGCACCCCGGAAGTCACTTCCAGCTGATGATTCAGCACCGGATGGCGCACTAAGTCTGTGACTGAACCAGCGGCTCCGGTTTTAGTGTCAAAAGCGCCAAACACCAGTCTTTTCACCCTGCTGTGCACCAGCAAGCCGGCGCACATAGCACAGGGCTCCAGTGTCACATATAAAGTGGTGTCCAATAACCGGTAGTTCTGCACCCGCACAGCCGCCTCACGGATAGCCAGCATTTCGGCATGGGCCGATGGGTCATGCCGGCAGATCGACATATTCCAGCCTTCGCCAATCACCTGATTGTCTTTGACCAGCACAGCCCCGACCGGAATTTCGCCGGCTTGTTCGGCTTTGTCGGCAAGCGCCAACGCATAGTGCATCCAGCGTTCATCAGTTTGCTGCTCAGTGACAACTTGTGGTATTTCGGACATCACACTACTTATCAAAATCCCGGGGATGAAAAATTTTACCACCAGCCACTGACAAATTTGACTATTTTCTGGTGAAGTTGCTAAATCCGTGAAAAGATGTTTTTACAACTTATTGTTTTTATTAAGTTATAACTTTGGTATAACAATTGCCTTTCCTCCTATCATTTCAACAATAAGGGAAACATCATGGGTATATTTGATATTGGTTTTGTTGCTGTGGTTTTGGCTTTTGCTTACGCTTTTTATGAGCAGCGCAATAAAACAAAAGTGAAGTTACAAAATGCCGGCGCCGGCAGCGAAGCCTTACAACAAGAAATTGCAGATTTAAAACAAAGAGTGGCGACACTGGAAGCCATAGTGACCGACAAATCTTATCACCTGAAACAACAAATTAATCAGCTGTAATACAAAGCTGAACAACAAAAGAAAGTGCAAGCACTGCGGATAAAAAAAGGAGCCATTTGGCTCCTTTTGTATTTGCTCAGGCCGTCAAAACGCGCCTGCGCTCGACTTATTCCCACTCAATAGTGGCTGGTGGTTTACCAGACACGTCATACACCACGCGGGAAATGCCGTTTACTTCATTAATAATACGGTTCGACACATGACCCAGCAGCTCGTACGGCAGATGCGCCCAGTGCGCTGTCATAAAATCAACGGTTTGTACCGCGCGCAGCGACACTACCCAGTCGTATTTACGGCCATCGCCCATCACACCTACTGATTTTACCGGCAGGAATACAGTGAAGGCCTGGCTGACTTGCTCGTACCAACCGGACTTATGCAACTCTTCAATAAAAATTGCATCGGCTTTGCGCAGTAAATCACAATATTCTTTTTTCACTTCACCCAATACCCGCACCCCTAAACCTGGGCCTGGGAACGGATGACGGTACAGCATGTCGTAAGGCAGACCAAGCGCCAGACCTACTTTGCGCACTTCGTCTTTAAAAAGTTCACGCAAAGGCTCAACCAGGCCCATCTTCATTTCGGCCGGCAAACCACCCACGTTATGGTGCGACTTAATCACATGGGCTTTACCGGTTTTTGAGGCGGCAGACTCAATCACGTCAGGATAAATAGTGCCCTGTGCTAACCATTTGGCGTTGGTTAATTTTTTTGCTTCTTCGTCAAAAACTTCCACAAAAACACGGCCGATAATTTTGCGTTTGGCTTCTGGTTCATCCACACCTTTCAGTGCGTCGAGGAAACGATCTTCGGCTTTCACATGGATAATGTTCAGACCAAAGTGGTCACCAAACATATCCATCACCTGCTGGCCTTCGTTCAAACGTAACAGGCCGTTATCGACAAAAACACAGGTCAGGTTTTTGCCAATGGCACGGTGCAGCAACATGGCAACCACGGATGAATCCACGCCGCCGGACAAACCTAAAATCACCTGATCGTCGCCCACTTGTTGTTTGATGTTCACAATGGCGTCATCAATGATAGTGGCCGGCGTCCAGAGTTTTTCACAACCGCAGATATCAACAATAAACTGTTCCAGCATCCGCAGGCCCTGACGGGTATGTGTGACTTCAGGGTGGAACTGTACACCGTAAAACTGTTTGGCTTCGTTGGCCATGGCGGCATGCGGGCAAGTTGGCGTTTGGGCTGTGGTGACAAAACCTGCTGGAATTTCAACAACTTTGTCGCCATGACTCATCCACACATCTAATAAACCGTGGCCTTTGTCATTAACGTGATCTTCAATACCGGCAAACATCGGGTTCGAAGCAATCACTTCCACCTGGGCATAACCAAATTCACGTTTATCTGAACTGGCCACTTTACCACCCAGCTGCTCTGCCATGGTTTGCATGCCATAACAAACACCAAGCACTGGCACATTGGCTTCAAACACATACTGCGGTGCCCGCGGTGAACCTGCTTCGGTCACACTTTCAGGGCCGCCGGATAAAATAATACCGGTTGGGTTAAATTCAGCGATTTGCTCTGCAGTGACATCCCAGGCCCACAGCTCACAATACACGCCAATTTCGCGGACACGACGCGCGATCAACTGGGTATATTGCGAACCAAAATCGAGGATCAGGATACGATGGAAATGGATATTTTTGCTCATATCAACCTTGTGTTGGTAGCTGGCCGGAGTGCTCCGGCTGGAAAACTACGCCGGCATGCACCAGCGATAAAAACAACGCCGGCATGGCTGCCGGCGTTTTTAACTTAGCCAATACGGTAGTTTGGCGCTTCTTTGGTAATTTGCACATCATGCACGTGTGACTCGCCCATACCAGCAGAGGTCACTTTGACAAACACTGGTTTGGTACGCAGCACAGCAATGGTTTCACAACCGGTCAGACCCATAGATGAACGTAACCCGCCCATCTGCTGGTGAATGATGTTTTCGATTGGACCTTTGTAAGCAACACGGCCTTCAATACCTTCAGGTACCAGTTTTTCCGCATTGTTGCTGCCCTGGAAATAACGGTCTGAAGAACCATTACGCTGTGCCATGGCGCCCAACGAGCCCATACCACGGTAAGATTTGTAATAACGGCCCTGATACAACTCTACTTCGCCCGGCGCTTCTTCAGTACCGGCAAACATAGAACCGACCATCACACAATGAGCGCCGGCTACTAAAGCTTTGGAAATATCACCGGAGAAGCGGATACCACCATCGGCAATAATACAAACATCAGTGCCTTTTACCCCTTCCACTGCATCGGCAATAGCAGTGATTTGTGGTACACCACAACCAGTGACAATGCGGGTGGTACAGATAGAACCCGGGCCGATACCAACTTTGACTGCGTTAGCACCGGCGTCGGCCAGTGCTTTGGCGCCTTCAGCTGTGGCCACGTTACCGGCCACAATTTGTAAGTCAGGGTACAAAGCGCGGGTTTGTTTTACCCTGTCAATCACCCCTTGCGAGTGACCGTGGGACGTATCAATCAGCAGAATATCGACACCGGCTTCCACCAGCGCAGCAATACGCTCGTCAGTACCTGGGCCCACCCCCACAGCTGCACCAACCCGTAAACGGCCAAACTCGTCTTTACAGGCATTTGGTTTACTGGCGGCTTTGTAATAATCACGAACGGTAATTAAACCTTTAAGTTTGAAGGCATTATCAACCACCAACACTTTTTCGATGCGGTGTTTGTGCATTAAGGTCAGGGCGTTTTCGCGTGGTGAATCTTCATGCACTGTCACCAGACGCTCGCGTGGTGTCATCACAGAAGCAATAGGCGCCTGCGGGTTTGATTCCACATTTAAATCAC
The DNA here is from genome assembly GCF_036782235.1 of Rheinheimera sp. Lineage (GTDB taxonomy): Bacteria > Pseudomonadota > Gammaproteobacteria > Enterobacterales > Alteromonadaceae > Pararheinheimera. The sequence continues at coordinate 130,668 of NZ_DAIPZL010000001.1, forward strand.
GGCCAGTGACAATACCCACCAGATTATGATCAGCATCCACCACTGGGAAACCGGAAAAACCGTGTTGTTGTGACAGCTGCTGTACGTCACGCACTGTTTGTTCAGGACGTACTGTCACAGGGTCAGATACCACACCACTTTCGTATTTTTTCACTTTACGAACGTTGGCCGCCTGCTCTTCAATCGTCATGTTTTTATGGATAAAACCAAGACCACCTTCCTGTGCTAACGCAATAGCAAGGCGTGCTTCGGTCACTGTATCCATCGAGGCAGACACCATCGGGATATTCAGAGTGATTTTGCTGGTCAGTTGAGTTCGCAGATCTGCGGTATGGGGTAACACTGTGGAGTGCGCCGGCACAAGTAACACGTCGTCAAATGTGAGGGCTTCTTTCACGATCCTGAGCATTGCAACAATCTCGCTGTGTGAGTTAAATATCGGGGAATGTTGCGGCGCTATTTTAGTCGCTTTCGCGCACAGTCACAACGCATTTTTTACTTTTGTGGTAGATTAGCCAAAGTTTTCGCTACAGCGCTTTGTCAGAACCCAAGCTATGCAACAAGCCGATATCTACACAGTTTCCCGGTTAAACTCCGAAGTTCGCCTCACCTTAGAGCTGCAATTCCGTCAGTTATGGCTGGTGGGTGAGGTGTCAAATTTTGTCGCGGCAAGTTCAGGGCATTGGTATTTTTCGCTGAAAGATCAAGCGGCTCAGGTGAAAGTGGCGATGTTTAAAACCAGCAACCGCAACGCCGTTTTTACTCCACGCAATGGTCAGCAGGTGATGGTGCGGGCCCGTATCAGTGTCTATGAACCCAGGGGTGAATATCAGCTGCTGGCCGATTTTATCGAACCGGCCGGTGATGGTTTATTAAGACAACAATACGAGCAGCTTAAAGCCAAACTGGCCGCTGAAGGCTTATTTGCGCCGGAACGGAAAAAAGCCCTGCCGCTGCAGGTGAAAAAAGTAGGTGTGATCACCTCCCCTACGGGCGCTGCTATTCGCGACATTTTAACTGTGCTACAACGCCGTGCCCCGGCGCTTGAAGTGATTATTTACCCTTCTTTGGTGCAAGGCGCCCAGGCCGCTGGCGATTTAACAGCGGCACTGCAGCATGCCATTCGCCGCAACGAATGTGATGTTCTGATCATCGGCCGGGGCGGTGGTTCAATAGAAGACATGTGGTGTTTTAACGACGAAACCCTGGCCCGCACTATAGCAAACTGCCCTATTCCTATTGTCAGTGCTGTTGGCCATGAAATTGATTTTTCCATCAGTGATTTTGTTGCTGATGTTCGTGCCGCCACGCCTTCAGCAGCCGCTGAACTGGTGTCACCGGATCAGCAGCATCAGTTGCAGGTCTTGCTGCAATTAAAACAACGTCTGACGCAGAGCATACGCCAGCGCTTGGGGCAAAAAGCCCAGCTGTTTTTACATCAGCACAGTAAACTGCAGCTGTTACACCCGGCCAGAAGATTACAACAGCAGCAACAGCGGCTCGATGAATTGCAGATCCGTCTGCAACAGGCGATGCAACACAAACTGCAACAGCACCACCAGCAGTTACAACTGCAGCACAAAGCGCTGTGGTTGTTATCACCAGAGCAACAGCTCAAACGTCAGCAACTGAAACTGCAACAGCTGCAACAAAGGCTGACACTCAACCTGAACCAGCAGCTGCAGAAAAAGCAGCAACAATGGCAGGCCCTCAGCCGTGAATTGCACACCGTCAGCCCGCTGGCAACGTTACAGCGCGGTTACAGCATAGTGTTTGATGCCAAGAGCACTGTGGTGAAGTCGGCATCACAACTGCAGTCTGGTGATAAAGTCCGGCTCAAACTGGCTGACGGTGATATTGCCGCCGAAGTCACAGAGGTCAGCATACCGCCATCTCAGTGATAACCCGGTACCACTAAGGGTAGAATCAACGGCTGTGGTGGTGGCCAGGCTTTAACACTGCGCTAAAAAACGCTGTAACAACTGCACCCGCTCAGGGCGCTGAAACAGCTGATAAAGTTCAAGCCAGTCGTCCGCCAACATCCAGGGCAACTGATGCCTCCACTCAAGGCGTTCTGGCTTAAATTGCCAGCAGTGCAGTTGCTGAGCCTGCTGCACCCTGATCCCGGCCATTACATCCACTTCAACCCCTTCGGTACTCACAAAACGGGCAAAAGCTTCACTCTGATACTGCGGATGTGGGGGGACCTCGACCGGAGTCAGGCTTGCAGCAAGCGCGGCCTTCAGCCGCGGAAAGTCAGCCAGACTGCAGACCAGATCAAGATCACGTGCTGTGTTGAGTAAGCCTAACTCCAGCAATAATAAACTGCCGCCAATACCAAAAGTGATGCCTTCAAGACTGGGTTGTAATTGCTGTGCCAACTGAAAAGGGGCACTTTGCTGCAAGAGCTGCAAAGTTGCTGGCACTAGGTCAGTTTGAACCGTCGCGGTATCAGGGGTTCTGCTCATTAAGATTGCTCCGGCAAAAGCCGTTTTATCATGTTTGGGCTGCAGTTGCAGACTTGTCATCATAAATACCGGGCATCAATTCACAACAAAAAACCGCCAACAGGCGGTTTTTTATCAGAACAGCGGCCATTATCAGCCTGACTGGCCTGGTTTCTTTTTATTCGCCAGATTCGCCCGCGCTTTTAAAATACGCTCACGTTTATATTGCTGATTTGGTGTTAAGGTGTTGCGACGCTCCGCAAATGGGTTGTCACCACCACGGAACTCCACCCGCACCGGTGTACCCATCATTTGCAGCGATTTTCGGAAATAATTCATCAGATAACGTTTGTACGAATCCGGTAAATCTTCCACCTGGTTACCGTGAATAACAATCAGTGGTGGGTTGTAACCACCGGCGTGAGCGTATTTCAGCTTGACCCGGCGGCCTTTCACCAATGGCGGCTGGTGATCTTCCTGCGCCATCATCATAATTTTGGTCAGGAGCGCTGTGCTGACCCGGCGGGTGGCAGAATCAAAAGCTTCTTCCACAGATTCAAATAAGTTACCAACACCTGAGCCGTGCAGTGCTGAGATAAAATGCAAACGGGCAAAATCGATAAAACCTAAACGACGATCCAGTTCACGTTTCACTTCATCTTTAATGCCATCGTCCAGGCCATCCCATTTATTGACGGCGATCACCAGAGAACGGCCGGCATTGAGTACAAAACCTAAAATACTTAAGTCCTGATCTGAAATACCCTGGCGGGCGTCCAGCACTAAAATCACCACGTTGGCATCTTCAATAGCCTGAAGTGTTTTGACCACCGAAAACTTTTCCACCATGTCGTCAATTTTGCCACGACGACGCACACCAGCGGTGTCAATCAGGGTGTACTTGCGATCGCCTCTTTCCATAGGAATATAAATGGCGTCCCGGGTGGTGCCTGGCATATCAAACACAATCACCCGCTCTTCACCCAGAATACGATTGGTTAAGGTGGACTTACCCACATTAGGCCGGCCGACAATAGCCAGTTTAATATGCTGATCCCTCTCGGCTTTTTCAGCATCTTCGTCAACAACAGGTTCTTCCCCTGCTTCATAAGCCGCTAAACGGGCCGCCTGTTGTTCAGTTAATAACGGCACCAGCGCCTGTTGCAGCAGGTTGGTGACACCCCGACCATGGGCAGCAGCAATAGGATACACTTCACCAATACCTAAGCTGTAGAAGTCGGCAATAGCGCTGTCGGCATCCAGACCATCGGTTTTGTTGGCCACTAAAAACACAGTTTTATTAATACGGCGAATATGGTTGGCAATGGCGATGTCAGCCACTGTGGCACCGGCACGGGCGTCCACCATAAAAAGAACCACGTCGGCTTCGTCAATGGCGCGCAGCGACTGCTCGGCCATTTCCAGTTCAATACCTTCTTCACTGCCGTCGATACCACCGGTATCCACCACAATAAACTCCAGGCCTTCGTAATCGACTGAGCCGTATTTACGATCCCGCGTCAACCCCGGAAAATCCGCCACTAAAGCATCGCGGGTGCGGGTGAGACGGTTAAATAATGTAGATTTGCCGACATTAGGACGGCCAACCAGGGCGACTACCGGTAACATGTAAATTCCTCAATACTAAGGGCTACCTGTTTCAGGTAGCTGGATTTTTACCCTCAGGGGTAAAGTGCAGCAGCATGCTGCCTGATACAGCTTCAACGCTGCTATCAGTAAAAAATGACGGTCTTTTACAACAAAAAAACAGGCCTGCAAGCAGGCCTGTTTCTGCAAATGTACTTTTTGCGTTTATTCAGGCACGTTCAGTAAGGTGATTTCACCGTTACGGCTTTGCAATAATAAATGCTCGCTGGTGGTAACAGCTTCAGCATAAAAGCCTGAACTGTCAAACTCATGCCGCGCCAGATATTCACCGCTGGTTTTGTCAAACCAATGCAGATTGCCTTCGTTATCACCCACTACTACATACTTTTTGTACACTGCAGGCGCTGTGACAAAATGTTTATGCAATGTCAGCTGAGCCCAGGTTTCCAGACCGGTACGGGCATCAACGGCGTACAACTTACCAACAGAATCAACCAGATAAAGAACGTTATTCTCTAACACCATATCGCGGAAACTGGCATATTCACGTTTCCACATTACACGGCCACTGCGTAATTCCATCGCGACCAGCTGGCCGTTGTAGGCAATGGCGTAAATTGTACCATTGTCCACTATAGGTGTCGCGTCTACGTCGATGATCCGGGCTAAATCAGTAGCACCTTTGGCGACAGTAATGGCTTCTTCCCAGGCAGGAACCCCTTTATCAGCGATTAAAGCGCCCACTTTGCCATTGCCGGTACCATAAATCACACCGCCACTTTGCGCCGACACCTGACTGATGCCACGCAAAGTTAAAATAGCGTTTTCGGTTTCGTGCATCCAGCGCTGCTCGCCTGTGTCTGGTTGCAGCGCAAAAATACGGCCACCACCGGTATTGACCAGCACTAAACCTTCAGCGGCAACAGGGGCTGCCAACACTTCACCTTTAACATTGACCGACCAGAGTTTTTCGCCGTTTTGTGGGTTCAGAGCAATCACCTGGCCGTCTTCGGTGCCCACAAAAACTTTGTCGAACCCTACTGAAACGCCGCCGCCAATTTTGGCAGAACGGTTATTCCACCAGTGGCTGATGCCACCAAACAAAGGCGCATCATCACCATCGCGTAAATCAACAGACCAAAGGTTGTCGCCGGATGCTAGGTCAAAAGCAGATACCTTGCCATCACGGCTTGCAGCAAAGACTTTGTTATCAAAAATGGCGGGTTTAAGTCTGGAGTCGTAATGCGCAATGCCATTGCCGACCGAACTGCTCCACACTTCGTTTGGCTCGACCTTGTTGCTGATCTCCGGCAGTACCAGCTCTTCTTCATCATTCGACGAACAAGCTGTTAACGCCAGCACCAGCATCAGCGGGGCCCAGGTTTTTACCGATAACTTCACAGCAACCTCTTAACCGGCGACGTGGGCCAGCTCGTTTAATTTAACTTGTAACAGCGGATTTTTACCCGCTTCAGACGCCGTTAACGCCGCCTGATATGCGGCTTTGGCTTTGCTTTCGTCTCCGGCTCTTAATAACACATCGCCTTTAAGCTCTTGCTGCTGAGCAACAAAACTTGCAGGTACTGTGGTCTCCAGTGTTTTTAACGCCGCTTCATAATTAGCTTGCTCCAGCTGCAAACGGGCCTGACGCAAAGTTGCCAGTGCAATCACTTCAGGCGCTTTACTGGTGGCAATCACAAAAGCCAGTTGTTTTTCAGCTGCGGCATAATCCTTCAAAAAGGCCGCTTCTTTTGCTGCAAGCAAGGCTGCAAGCACGCTGTAGCTGCTGCCTTTGTTGGCATCAATAAACTTTTGCGTTTCAACCAGCCAGGTAGCTTTATCAGCACCTTCAGCACTGGCCTGCTCAATTAACGCAGCATACTGACCAGATTGAGCCTCCAGAGCGCCCAGTTGTTGCGCCTGGTAATAGCGAAAACCATAAAGGCCGGCCAAACCAATAGCGATACCCGCCAGAATTGAAGTACCGTTGTTTTTCCAGAAACGTTTAATCGCTTCAACCTGTTGTTCTTCGGTGTTGTAAATTTCCATCCATCACTCCGTTACGACTGCATTGAGCACTGTGGCCAGCTCAGTTATTGCGACTGTTTGTTGTGGTTTGTCAGCTCTGAGCCATTTTAAGGTCACCTGACCGCTGGCCAGTTCGTCGTCACCCAATAATAAACCTACAGCTGCGCCAGACTTATCAGCCCGTTTTAATTGTTTTTTCAGGTTACCGCCACCGCAGTGCATCACAATGCGCTTACCCGGTAAGGCGTTGCGAAGCTGTTCGGCAACCGAAACTGCGGCAAGTTCCGCCGCTTCACCCAGTGGCATTAAATAAAGGTCTGCATTGTTACTGACCGCCGGCACTAAGTCCAGACTTTGCAGCAATAACACCAGCCGTTCCATGCCCATGGCAAAACCAACGGCCGGTGTGGCTTTTCCGCCAAGTTGTTCCACCAGACCATCATAACGACCGCCGGCGCAGACTGTGCCTTGTGAACCCAGGTTGGTGGTGACCCACTCAAATACGGTTCTGTTGTAATAATCCAGCCCGCGCACCAGACGCGGGTTGATCTCAAAGCTAATGCCAGCCGCGGTCAAACGCTGTTTTAAACCTTCGAGGTGAGAAGCAGATTCTTCATCCAGATGATCCAGCAACTGCGGCGCTTTTGACAACATCTCGGCCATAGCCGGATTTTTGCTGTCCAGTACCCGCAGTGGATTGCTGTGCAAGCGGCGCTGGCTGTCTTCATCCAGCAGTTCCTGATGCTGTTCCAGATAAGCCACCAGCTTGTCGCGGTAAGCGGCACGGGCAGCATTAGAGCCCAGTGAGTTCAGCTCCAGCTTGACATAAGGCGCCAGCCCCAACTGCTGCCATAACCGGGCCGTTAAAATAATCACTTCAGCGTCAATATCCGGGCCCTGCATACCAAAAGCTTCCAGACCAAACTGATGGAACTGACGATAACGGCCTTTTTGTGGCCTTTCATGGCGGAACATCGGCCCCATGTACCACAAACGCTGTTCCTGATTGTACAGCAGACCATGCTGATTACCGGCGCGCACACAACAGGCGGTACCTTCAGGGCGCAGGGTCAGGCTGTCGCCATTGCGGTCTTCGAAGGTGTACATTTCTTTTTCAACGATATCAGTCACTTCACCGATAGAACGTTTAAAAAGTTCGGTCATTTCCACAATAGGAAAACGGATTTCGTCATAACCGTAGCTGCTGACGGTACTTCTAATCATTTGTTCCAGATACTGCCACACCGGCGTATCCTGCGGCAGACAATCATTCATGCCACGAATTGCTTGGATATCTTTAGACACTTTTAATCCTGACTATAAATGGCCGGCCCGCAGATGCAGGCTGCCTTCAATTCAAATTCGGAAACTTGTTAATCCACAGCTTTGATATCAATCAGCTGTTTTTGCTGCGCCAGATAAGCACGGATCTGTTGTTCCAGCTGCTCGGCCACGCTGTCATTGTCGATGCGTAATTTTTGCCTTTCACCTTTAAGGTAAAAACCACTTTTGCGGTTGGCACCGGCCACGCCTAAATCGGAAATCAGCGCTTCACCCGGGCCGTTGACCACGCACCCTATCACAGAGACAGTTAAAGGGTCGACCACATCTTCGAGCCGTTGCTCCAGCTCATTCATGGTTTTAATCACGTCAAATTCCTGCCGTGAACAACTGGGGCAAGCAATAAAATTAATGCCGCGGGAGCGGATGCGCAGTGACTTTAAAATATCAAAAGCCACTTTTACTTCTTCAACCGGATCTGCTGCCAGAGAAATCCGTAAAGTATCGCCAATACCTTCGGCCAATAACATACCTAAGCCGATGGCCGATTTAACAGCACCGGCACGGGCGCCACCGGCTTCGGTAATCCCCAGATGCAACGGCTGTTCAATCTGTTTGGCCAGCAGTCGATACGCCCCCACAGCTAAAAACACATCGGACGCTTTGACACTGACTTTAAAATTATCAAAATTCAGCCGGTCTAAAATCTCGACATGGCGCATGGCCGATTCCACCAGCGCTTCAGGTGTTGGCTCGCCATATTTTTCCTGAATATCCGCTTCCAGTGAACCACCATTGACGCCAATACGGATTGGAATATTGTGGTCGCGCGCCGACTCCACCACAGCCCGGATGCGGTCTTCCCGGCCGATATTGCCAGGGTTAATTCGCAGGCAGTCCACCCCATACTCCGCCACCTTGAGCGCAATACGGTAGTCAAAGTGAATATCAGCCACCAGCGGAATAGGCGACTGCTGTTTAATCAGTTTAAAAGCTTCAGCCGCTTCCATAGTGGGCACAGACACCCGTACTAAATCAGCACCCGCTTTGGCAATGGCCTGAATTTGTGCCACAGTAGCGTCTACATCTGTGGTTCTGGTGTTGGTCATCGACTGCACTGCAATAGGTGCGTCACCGCCGATCAGCACATTGCCAACACGGATTTGTTTTGATTTGCGGCGGATAATAGGACTTTCTGCAAACATATTAAGGCTGTCCACCTAAGGTTAAACGTGCGACCCGTCCGGCGGCATAACCAGACAAATCAACAGCGACATCATTGAATTGCACTTTGGCTGCTGCCGCATTGCCAAGCAGTACTTTAAAAGGCGCAGTACCGGTTAAAACGTCATTTTGACCGGCCTGACGGGTGCCATAAGCCAGTCTTTTGCCGGTGGCATCTGTCACTTCCAGCCAACATTCGGCGCTAAACTGCAGGTTTAAGCGGGCAGAGCCTGCACCTGCTGCACTGTGGTTCTGTGCTGCATTGGCTGCTGGGGTTTCAGTTGCAACAACCTCGTTTTGTGCAGGCTGAGCTGGCGAACTTGCGACAAGCTCCGGCTGATTTTGCGTTGGCGTCGCACCGATCTGCGGTGATGTATTGGCAGCTGTTGCTGCAGTGCCGGTGTCAGTGCCAGCATCAGTGACTTGCTGTGTCTCAGTATCGCTGACAGCATCTGCAGGAGTAGCGGTATTTTGCGCTGCAGTTGCAGGCACAGAAGTATTTTGTGTTGAGTTCAAATCGGCCTGTGCAACATTGGCATCAGGTTCAGCTGGCGTTGCAGCTATAGTGCTTGCCAATTCAGCAGGTGTCAGTTCAGGCAAAACGGTCACAGGTTTGGAATCGAGCAGATGGGTTTGCCAGAACCAGACCAGAAACAACCCTATCAATAGTACCACCAGCAAATAACTGGCAAGCATAAATCTGTTATCCACAGCATCCAGACTGGCTTTATTGGAAAAGCTGTGCATTGGTTTGGCCTGGTTGCGTAAATAAGCCGCCTGTAATTCAAAGTTGGCCAGAATTTCTTTTTCCGGCAATTTCATTAATCTGGCATAAGCCCGCAGATAACCCCGGATGAAAGTGGCTGAGACTGCAGGATCCCACTGTTCTGCTTCGATCTGTTCAATCTGGCTGACTTTCAGCCGCAATTGACTGGCAACTTCAGCTGTGGTCAGGCCGCGCTGTTCGCGGCTTTGTTTTAGTAGGGCGCCAACTCCGCCCTGTTGTGATTGCGCTTGAGTACTCATAATGACGAAGTGGCAGGATCCCGAAGATAAATCGTTTGACCAATCGACAGTGGCTGGTCCACCGTCATGTTGTTCCATTTTAATAAGGTATCAAGTTTGATGTTGTATTTATAAGAGATGCTGAACATCGACTCACCGTCTTTCACCTGATAGGTGGCAGGGATATCCTCACTCGCTTTTTCCATCGCAGGCCTTGTTGCTGCAGAAGTTTCCCCTGTAGTTGCGGTTAACTTCAACACCTGCCCTGTTTTAATCAGCGCTGCATTATTCAGATTATTCATCGCCTGCAACTCAGACACCGATAAACGATATCTGCTGGCGATACTGTACAGGGTTTCACCGGCAGCAACTTTGTGGGTCCGTGGCGCAGTTTCTGCCGTGGCTGCTGAAGATATGTTCTGATCTGGTACAGCTTGTACAAGCTGCGCGGCTTGCTGCTGTTGCGGAACAATTAACACCGTACTTTCTGTGTTTACTGCAGCATTTGGTTCTGCCGATACAACCGCAGGAACCTGAGCTGTCATCGTTTCTGCAGGCATAGGCTCGGGAGCAGCCAGTGCCGCCAACTCTTCAGCATCTGAGTTGCCGCTCTTTGATGGAATAATGCTGCTATCCGCAGCGAGCTGATCTGCCCCTGTGACTGGTTCAGATGCGGCAGGTTCAGGATTTCCTGCTACAGCGGCAGTGTCCGTGCTGGCCAATACTTCGGTGGGCGGTGTTTCAGCAGGCAACTGAGTGTCAGGTAACGCTTCAGCTACTGCGGGTACAGCAACAGTTTGGGCGGCAGCTGCAGACTTCCGTTTGACAATTTTCATTTTAGGTTTGTCGCTGCTGGACACTTTTGCAGAAGCTTCAGCATCCTGCATCAATGAACTTTTATAAGCCTTACGCATTTGCTCCGGTTTGCTCTGGCTAAAATCACTGGCCAGCAACATAGCGGCTTCGCTGCTACTGGGGTAGACAGACAACAGGAATTTTTCCGCCGTTTGTTGTTCAGTCACATCACCGCTGTAATAAGCCACTATATAACGTAATAAAGTGGCTTCCGGTGATACCTGTCCCAGCTGATGTAAACGACCTTGCCATCTTTTTGCTTCCGCCAGATTACCCATGGCATATTCCATCACCGCCATATTGTACAAAGCAGAGCTGCGGTTACTGTTGTGTTGCAACGACTGCTTCAGATACTGGTGATACTGAATATAGTTTTTTTGCTCCAGCGCACACAAAGCCAGGTTTTCATAACTGTCGGCTACCCGGATATAACCCGGTCTTTTAATGGCGGCTAATAATAATTCTTCAGCTTGCTGGTATTTTTGGTGCTGACATAAAAAAGCACCAAAGTTGTTATAGGTGTCGGCGTTATTACTGTCTTTGCGTAAGGCACTGCGGTAGGAATCTTCGGCTTGTTTCAGCTCGCCTACCTGCTCGTAATAGTAGGCCAGCGCGTTGTCAATTTCGGCCAGATCCGGTGCCAGCTGTTTGGCTTTTTCCAGATTATATTTCGCCTGAGTATTATCACCACGCTGCAAATAGTTTAAACCAAGCGACATCCGGGTGCGGGCGGCTTCCTTCATGTCCGTACGAGGTTGTCCCGGCCTGTCATTGCCCACAATGGTAGATTCAGACACACAGCCGCTTAACAGCAGCAGGAAAACACAACCAGCAACCGAAATTTTTCGCATCTTGGTGCACTAATCCTTGTAGTTATCACACTATTTTTACGGAAATCGCCTCACCTTTCATCTGTTTTTTCGCCAGACGTTTAGTGCGGTCAATCACATCACCCACCAGCTGACCACAAGCAGCATCTATGTCGTCGCCTCTTGTTTTGCGGACCATCACAGTAAAACCGTGTTCCTGCAGCACTTTATTAAAACGGTCAATGCGTGAATTGCTTGATCTTTTATAAGGCGATCCCGGATAAGGGTTAAATGGAATCAGGTTAATTTTTGACGGCGTGTCTTTTAACGCTTTTGCCAGCTCGTGCGCCTGTTCCATACTGTCATTGATGCCCTCAAGCATCACATATTCGACAGTCACTTTATCATTGGCTCTCGAATCTTGCACATATCGTTTTGCCGATGCCAGAAATTCTTCCATCGGATATTTTTTGTTGACTGGCACCAGCTGGTCACGCAACTCGTTATTGGGTGCATGCAGTGAAATGGCCAAAGCCACATCAATTTTATCTTTTAATAAGTCTAAAGCCGGCACCACACCAGAGGTGCTTAAGGTGACACGGCGTTTAGACAAGCCAAAACCGTAATCTTCCAGCATCAACTCCATCGCCGGCACCACGTTGTTCAGGTTCAGCAATGGCTCGCCCATCCCCATCATCACCACATTGGTGACAGGTTTAACGTCGGTATCACCGTAAGAACCAATGATTTGGCTGACACGCCACACCTGACCAATAATTTCCGACACACTCAGGTTACGGTTAAAACCTTGTTGTGCTGTAGAGCAAAACGAACAGTCCAGCGCACAACCGACCTGAGATGACACACACAAAGTACGGCGATCTTTTTCCGGGATCCAGACAGTTTCCACTTCCTGACCGCCTTTGAGTCCCATCACAAACTTGATAGTGCCGTCGGCACTGTCCTGACGTGTTACCACCACAGGAGCCTCAATCACACAACTGCGTTTCAGTTTCTCACGCAAGTCTTTGTTGATGTTGGTCATTTTGTCAAAATCATCAATGCAGAAATGGTAAATCCATTTCATCAGCTGATCGGCGCGGAATGGTTTTTCGCCCAGAGACACCAGAAACTCTTTCATCTGCTCGCGGGTTAAATCTAACAGATTGACTTTGTTTTCAACTGCGCTCATGTGGGGTTACTCCTGGTCTGACTTAGGGGTCTGGCGGTTGGATTTTGTCTGTGTCATCAACAGGTTGAGACAGATAAAATACAACCGGGTTCACTTCTTTAAAAACAGTACAACAGATAGACAGAAAGGGGGCCATGCCCCCTTTCTGTTATTCAACCCAATCCTGGGCTGAATTCACCTTAACTTAGCGAGTGCGGGCACACAGCTCAGCGTCAGTGAAGAAAAACGCGATTTCACGGGCAGCTGAAGCAGCAGCATCAGAACCGTGAACTGCGTTTTCGTCGATGCTGGCAGCATAGTCAGCACGCAGAGTGCCGGCAGCAGCGTCTTTCGGGTTAGTAGCACCCATGATTTCGCGGTTTTTACGCACAGCGTCTTCACCTTCTAACACCTGAACCATTACCGGGCCAGAAGTCATGAAAGATACTAAAGCGTTGAAAAATGGACGCTCTTTGTGCTCAGCGTAGAAACCTTCAGCCTGTTCGCGGCTCAGGTGTAACATTTTAGCGGCAACAATACGTAAACCGGCAGTTTCAAAACGGTGGTAGATAGCACCGATGTGGTTTTTAGCTACTGCATCTGGTTTTACGATTGAAAAAGTACGTTCTAAGGCCATCGAAGACTCCCTGAATATCTGATTAAATAACTGGTTAAAAATTAGCGGCCGCGAATTATACGCTATTGCTTATCAAATGCCTATTTGTGCATTAAAAAAATGCCGCTCCCGGCAAAACCCAATAAAAAAACCCGGCACTGGCCGGGTTTTTGGTTGAGTAGCAGGAAAAGGTTAAAACTTCGCCACAACTTTGACCGTTGCATCCACTGTTGCAGCGTCAATATAACCAATGGCATTGGCATCAGCGGCCACTGCCGCTTTCATCTCAGCGTCAGAATTTAACTCTTTTGGTGGCGTGCCTTTCCCGGTGAACACCAGTTTTGACCAATAAGCCTTCATCTGGCTGGACGATTTACCCAATACCTTGCTGTCAAAATCAGCACGGGCTGGGGCAGATTCAGACAAATTCAGTGGTGTGGCTTTATTGCCGTTATTAAAAGTGGCGCCGCGGCCGGTAAACAAACGGGTAATTTCAGCCTGATCAAGAGCAGCAGCATTTGACGGATGTACAATTACTGCTACTTCGGCAAATGCAGTGTTGGCAGCCAGCGCCGCAGTCAGCGTTATCACTTTGAACCAGTTCATGGTTTTCTCCAATACTAAAAAACTAAATCAACGCCCATGGTGATAGCTTTGCTGTCACCTGCCACTTGATTATTTCCAATGCCTTTATCATTCACGTCATCAAACTGAAATTTAAAGGCTGCTGAATTATGAAAATCCCAGCGCACGCCCACACTGGTGGTGTTGTGTTTTTCGCCTTCAGAATCAAAATCAGCATAAGAAACATAAGGGGTAAATTGTTGGATACGATAACCGGCTGACAACAAATAAGTGTCAAAGTCACTGCCATCCAGCGCCAGTCGGTTCACTTCGGACAATAACAACCAGTTGTTGTAGTCGATATTCATGGACAGGCCAGCAAAATTGCCTCTGCGGGTGTCTTCGCCATCCCAAAACACTCTTTGTCCGCCACTGTACCTTTCGTTCTGATAGGTCATATAGGTCAGGCGCAAATCAAACCAATCCCGGTTCAAACTGAGCACACCACCGACAATATCTTTCCAGATCTCGCGCACTGGTTCAGAGCCAAAAAACTCCGACAATAGTTTATTTTCGGTGTCGTCCTCACGACCTGTGTAGATATTGCCGGACACAGACCAATCACTGAGCTGATAGTTAAACTGGGCATTGACGCCGGTATAGTTAAAAATCTGCCAGGTGTAGTTGTCTGCCGGTGGCCGGATCCAAAGGTAGGCGTAACTGACATCAAAAAAGTCGGAATAATAATACAAAGGCAAACGTTTTTTGCCGGCCTGCAATGTCCAGTGCTCGTTCAACGTATAAGACAAATAAGCCCATTCAAAACCGGCATCAAAATCATCTGCGCCCCGCCCGACTAGCTGTGCCGTTGCTGTTAAACCTTCGGTTAATTCGGCGGTCATCTGCAAACCAAATTTAGAATCAGGTTTAAAGGTCCAGTCTTCCTCATAAACCCCAACGGTTGGATAATTGGCCAAAAACGTAGGTTCAAGACCAAACAGCGCCACGCCAGTGCCACTGGTTAGCTTACCTCCCATCACAGAAGCAAAACCAGAAATATCAACTTCAGCCTGAACCGGATAACTGCAGATAGCCGCCACCGCTGTCGTAAGTAAGAGCTTTTTCATGCTTACTCCTCATTGATTAATGTGATGCAGGTGCGAGCCCGCTTCATCAAAATACCAGGTCCACACCCACAGCCATCAAGCTGTTTTTATCATCGGTCAATTTGTCTTTGGCTGAACTGAACTGCAGTTTTAATGCAGCCGACGGGTGAAAGTCATAACGAAGCCCCAGGTTCCAGGTGGTATTGTCAAACCACTGGCTGTTGACAATAGTGGCGATGGTTGGCCGTAACGGGAAATTAGCCGGTAAGTTGGCATAAATCTCAGGCTTGGCATCATCTTCGTCTTTTTCATAAGAAACATAAGGGGTAAAAGCGCCAAATCTGTGTCCTAAAGACAGATAATAAGAGTCCTGATTGGCGTAAAAACTGTCTTCAACTTTCACATGGGTATATTCAGCCACCATCAGCCAGTCATTACGGTCATAGTTCAGGCCAACACCAAAAAAACTACCGTCATCTTCATTAAAATCAATCTGTTGTGCCACTGTTCTCAAACCAACATTGGTCAGCGCCTGCAATAAGGGATTCAGAGAACTGGCGTTAATGCTGACGTCACCCATCAGATAAGCCATGCGCAGGGATAACCATTCCTGACTCAACTCCCAGGTAGCGCCCACGATATTGTTGATTTGCGCCGGAGCTTTAGTGCCGACCACAGTAACTTCGCCATCATAAGCGCCAAACACCAACTGCAGATTAGACTGCATGTCACTTAAACTGGTGCTGTGGTACAAGGACACGCCTTCAATAGTATCAAAACCCAGGTCGTAAACACTTTGTGGTGTGCGAAGCCAATCATAGGCGTAACCTACATCACGGAAATCTGAATATTTATAAAAAGGTGTACGCAGGCGACCGGCATTTAACCGCCACTCCTCCGTCAGCTGATAAGTTAAAAAAGCCCATTCAAATTCAGCATCAAAGTCATTGGCACCACGCGCCATAATTTGGGCTGTCACCGACAATTTTTCGCCCAGATCAGACTGCACCTGCAGCGCAAACAAACTTTCATTTTTAAAGTCAATCTCGTCGGTATAGCCGTATAAAGTGTCGCCACTGCTGGCTTTACCCGCTTTAATTGAAGCAAAACCATTCATCTTCACTTCCGCTGTGGCTGTTGTGGCACAACAAGCCATTGCGACACATGCCGCAACCCAAGTTTTCTTCATATACAGATCTCCAAGCAGAATGCTTACAACTATGTCTAGCGTAGACAACGAAGCTAAAAAAACCAGAAAATTCAGAACTATAAATTTTAGTTCCCGACGGATAAAAATAAAATCGGCGGGAATTTATACGAATTTTCAATTATTTACAAGAAAATGCCAAATTTCGGCCAGAAAAAAGCCAGCATCAACGCTGGCTTAAAAATATGAATAAAAACAGGAGGATATTATTTAGTGCCACAATGGTATTAATGGCCTTCACTGACCATATTAATGGTGTATTTTGGAATTTCCACCACTAAGTCATCATCAGCAATACGGGCCTGGCACCCCAGACGCGACTCAGGCTCTAAACCCCAGGCTTTATCCAGCATATCTTCTTCCAGCTCGTCACTTTCGTTCAGGCTGTAAAAACCTTCCCGAACTATTACATGACAAGTGGTACAGGCACAGGATTTTTCGCAGGCATGTTCAATGGCAATACCGTTACGCAGAGCCACATCCAGCACCGTCTCGCCTTTCTCCGCTGTTAATGCGGCACCTTCAGGACAGAGTTCGGCATGGGGTAAAAAGATAATCTGTGGCACGTTACACCTCGTCTACTTTGTGACCCTGCAGGGCCTGCCGGATTGAATTGTCCATCCGACGGGCGGCAAAATCATCGGTGATATGATTGGTTTTATCGATAGCGGCTTTAATAGCAGCAGTATCGTCGCTTTGACTGAGTTGTTTTAACTCAGACAAGGCCTGTTCAATTTCTAATAGTTCAGCCGCGCCAAGCAAATGCGCGTCAGCCGCCAGAGCAGCACTGACCGCTTCCCAGACTCTGCTGGCTTCTACCTGCTGTTCACGGAGCAAGCGTAACTGCATATCATGTTTGGCGTATTGCATCGAACTTTGGATCATGGTGGCCACCTGATCGTCGGTTAAGCCGTACGAAGGTTTCACCTGAATACTGGCGCTGACGCCACTGGATTTTTCCTGGGCTGTGACACTCAATAAACCATCGGCGTCCACCTGGAAAGTGACGCGGATATGCGCACCACCGGCTGCCATCGGCGGTATATTGGTCAGGTTAAACTTAGCCAAAGAGCGACAATCAGCCACCAGTTCACGCTCGCCCTGCAGTACATGCAACGACATTGCGGTCTGACCATCTTTAAAAGTGGTAAATTCCTGGGCACGGGCCACCGGAATGATAGTGTTACGAGGAATGATTTTTTCCACTAAACCGCCCATGGTTTCTAAACCAAGCGAAAGTGGGATCACGTCCAATAATAAAGTGTCGGCATCTGATTTATTGCCAACCAGCACATTGGCTTGAATTGCAGCGCCAATAGCCACCACTTTATCCGGGTCAATTGAAGTTAAAGGTTCGGCCTGAAAAAACTCGGCAACCAGGCTTCGCACCAGCGGCACCCGGGTCGAACCACCAACCATCACCACTTGTGCCACTTCATCGGTGTCAACACCGGCATCACGCAGAGTTTGTTTACAGGCGCGGATAGTGCGGCGTACCAGAGGTAAAATCTGGCTGTCGAGTTCTTCACGACTTAAGCTCAAACTCAGCTCGCCTTTGGCTGTTGGCAGCACAAAACTATAACTTGCCAGTGAACTTAACTGCTCTTTAACCTCACGGGCCAGTTGCAGATATTGACGCAGTGCCTGATGCGACAATGCAGTTTCGCCACTTTGTTGTTGCAGCCAGTCAACAATCACATGGTCAAAATCGTCACCACCCAGGGCAGAATCACCGCCTGTTGCCAGCACTTCAAATACACCCCGCTTTAAGCGCAGAATGGAAATGTCGAAGGTGCCACCGCCTAAATCATAAACAGCGATCACCCCTTCCTGACCTGAATCCAGGCCATAAGCCAGTGCCGCTGCGGTAGGCTCGTTTAATAAACGCAGCACTGTTAAGCCCGCCAGCTTAGCGGCATCTTTGGTGGCCTGACGCTGAGCGTCATCAAAATAAGCCGGCACTGTGATCACCACGCCCGTCAGCTCACCGCCTAAGGTTTGACTGGCGGTATCGGCCAGCGTCGCCAGAATTTCAGCCGACACTTCGACCGGGTTTTTAATGCCCTGAGCTGTTTCTATCGCAACTAAACCTTGCTGATCCACCAGCTGATAAGGCAGCTTATGATCCTGCGCCATGATTTCGGCAAAACCACGCCCCATCAGACGTTTCACTGAGCTGATGGTATTGTGCGGGTCGCTGACTGCTGCCTGCTGCGCTGCTTTGCCCACCTGCACTGCGTCAGCGGTATAACGCACCACCGAAGGCACCATATCGTCGCCGGCACTGTTTTTCAGTGTTTTGGCTTCACCGCTGCGCACTGTGGCCACCAGTGAATTGGTGGTGCCAAGGTCAATACCTGCCGCCAGCTTATGTTGATGAGGTGCGGCGCTCTGGCCGGGTTCAGCGATTTGTAATAAAGCCATAATAGGATTTAGTCTTGTAGTTGCTGTTCGATTAACTCCAGCTCATGCTGCAGTTTAAAGAAAAATTTGAGTTTGCGGATTATATCAGCCGCCAGCAGATCCTGCTCGGGCTGATTGGCATCAAGTGCATTGGCTAACTGCTTGAGTAATAACTTTTTCTGCTGCTGGATTTGTTGTTCAGCTTCGTCTATCAGTGCATAGGGGTCTGTTGAATGCAGAATATCAGCCAGCAGCTCCCGCAACTCCATCTGCTGCATTAAAAACGCGGTGTCGGTAAAACTGCGTTGTTCATGACTGATTTTTACCCCACGCAGCGCCAGCAAATGTTCGGCTCTGAGCAGTGGTTGTTTCAGACTGTGATAAGCATCATTGATATTGGCGGCTTGTTGCACTGCTAACAACCTGTCACGTTCAGAGGCAGCGGCAAAATTATCCGGATGAAAATTCCGTTGCAGTTCTAAATAGCGGGTACCGAGCTCAGTTAAATCAAGATCAAACTGAGCAGGCACGTGAAACAGCTGGAAATAATTCATCAGACCGCCAGCTTATACTGTGAAACTTTCGCCACAACCACATTCGCCGTTGACGTTCGGGTTATTAAACTGAAACCCTTCGTTCAGGCCTTCTTTGACAAAATCAAGCTGAGTGCCGTCGATATAGACCAGGCTTTTGCCATCAACAATCAACTTCAGATCGTCCTGCTCAAACACCTGATCGTCGTCATTCAGCTCGTCAACAAATTCCAGCACATAAGCAAGACCAGAGCAGCCGGTAGTTTTTACACCAACCCGCAAACCCAGACCTTTGCCGCGGTTCGCTAAAAAACTGCGAACCCTCTCTGCTGCTGCTGCCGTCATTGAAATTGCCATAACAACTTAGCTCCCGTGCCGGGTTTTATAATCAGCAATGGCTGCTTTAATGGCATCTTCGGCCAGAATAGAGCAGTGAATTTTTACCGGCGGTAACGCCAGCTCCTGCGCTATGTCAGTGTTTTTGATTTGTGCCGCTTCGTCCAGGCTTTTGCCTTTGACCCACTCGGTCACCAGCGAACTGGATGCGATGGCGCTGCCACAACCATAGGTTTTGAACTTGGCATCTTCAATAATGCCCTGCTCGTTAACTTTGATTTGCAGTTTCATCACGTCACCACAAGCAGGCGCGCCAACCATACCAGTGGCCACTGTCGGGTCGTCTTTGGCAAAGGCGCCAACGTTACGTGGATTTTCGTAGTGATCTATGACTTTTTCGCTGTATGCCATGGTACTTTACCTCATTAATCCGGATAACCCGCAATTGCTTGCGGGTGGACGCAGCTGTTGTCGCTGCGGATCAGTGTGCCACCCAGGCCACTGTGTTTAAATCAATGCCGTCTTTGTACATATCCCACAGCGGCGACATGGCACGGAGTTTTTCAATGGCTTCGTGCACAATTTTAATGGTGTGATCAATCTGTTCTTCAGTGGTAAAACGACCAATGCTAAAACGGATTGAACTGTGTGCCAGTTCATCGCTTAAACCTAAAGCGCGCAGCACATAAGAAGGTTCTAAACTGGCTGAAGTACAGGCTGAACCAGAAGACACCGCAATGTCTTTCAGCGCCATAATCAGCGACTCACCTTCGACATAGTTAAAGCTGATATTGGTAATGCCGGGTACTCTGTGTGTGGCATCGCCATTTAAAAACACTTGTTCAATGTCCTGAATACCGTCCCACAAGCGCTGACGCAGCTTGGCAAAACGCTCGTTTTCAGCGGCCATTTCAACTTTGGCAATACGGAAAGCTTCACCCATACCAACGATCTGGTGGGTTGGTAAAGTGCCTGAACGCATACCACGTTCATGGCCGCCACCATGCGTCTGGGCTTCTAACCGAATACGCGGTTTACGGCGCACATATAAAGCACCAATGCCTTTAGGACCATAAATTTTGTGAGCAGAAAACGACATTAAATCAATTTTTAATGTTTGCAGGTCAATAGCAACTTTACCTGCTGCCTGGGCCGCATCCACATGGAAAATAATGCCTTTGGCACGGCATAACTCACCGATAGCGGCCACGTCCTGCACCACGCCGGTTTCGTTGTTCACCATCATAATGCTGACCACAGTGGTGTCTGGGCGCATCGCGGCTTCTAACTGGCCAAGGTCAACCAGACCATTGTGTTGTACATCTAAATAGGTCACTTCATAACCTTCACGCTCTAAAGCACGCATGGTATCCAGTACGGCTTTATGCTCGGTCTTGCAGGTGATCAGATGTTTACCTTTTTTATGGTAAAACTGCGCTGCACCTTTAATGGCCAGGTTGTTGGACTCTGTTGCGCCTGAAGTAAACACAATTTCACGTGGATCGGCGTTTACCAGATCAGCAATATGGCTACGGGCGATCTCTACCGCTTCTTCCGCCTGCCAGCCAAATCGGTGTGAACGTGAGGCCGGATTACCAAAGTCGCCGTCCATCGTCAGGTACTGCATCATTTTTTCTGCAACACGAGGATCAACCGGGGTTGTTGCGGCGTAATCTAAATAAATAGGTAACTTCATCTTGGGCTCCGTCTGCTGTTACAACTGGCAGCTGACTTCAATTTCAGTTTCAGGGTTCTTTAACAGGCGGCTGTCCTGCCGCTTGGCCACGCTCTGAATTTCATTCTGGCTGACCAATTCACCCAAAGTTATTTGGGTCAGAAAATCTTCAATCCGGTGACTTAAGTCACTCCACAAGGTATGGGTCAGGCATTTGGCGCCGCCCTGACAGTCAGATTTGCCCTGACAACGGGTTGCGTCTACCGACTCATCTACGGCGCTGATCACTTCAGACACTGAAATTTCAGCGGCCGGTTTGCCCAGCTGATAACCACCACCCGGGCCACGCACACTGCTGACTAAACCCTGTTTACGCAACCGGGCGAACAATTGTTCAAGATAAGACAACGAAATTTCCTGCCGGGCAGAAATATCTGCCAGCGGCACCGGACCTGAACTGGTGTGTAGCGCCACATCCAGCATTGCAGTCACGGCATAACGCCCTTTCGATGTTAACCTCATCCTGACCCCATTAGCTTCGACCTGAGAATGGCGCAAATTGTACATTCCTGACTGATTTAGTCAAGTATAAAACCTACTAAAACAGTCAACTATTATGGTCATGGCACCGGATATAAATCTCAGCTCATGCTAAATCGTCGGATCAAACTCTTCATGCGCCTTTTTGCGTTGCTCGGCCGCTTCACGTTCAGCCGCTAAAAAAGCTTCATCACCAATATCCATGCTGGGCACAGCGTCACAAACGTTGCCACCTAAGTCATTGACACTCTTACAAAGTTCGGCCACTTTGTTGTCGAGGCAATGAATATGATCCAGCATGCGGCCTATGGCATTGGCAACAGGATCCGGATTGTCACTGGCCACAGCATAAGCGTCAAAACCAAATTTTTTCGCCAGATTCTGCCGCTGCTCAGATACTGCTGAATCCTGTTTGGCGACAATACGGCCCGGGATCCCCACCACAGTGGCACCGGCTGGCACGTCTTTGACCACCACAGCATTGGAACCAATACGGGCGTTCTCGCCGACATACAAGGGACCTAACACCTTTGCGCCAGCGCCTATCACCACGTTGTTACCTAAAGTGGGGTGGCGTTTACCCGGATTCCAGCTGGTGCCACCTAAAGTCACACCATGGTACAAAGTCACGTCATCACCAATTTCGGCAGTTTCACCTATCACCACACCCATGCCATGGTCGATAAAAAAACGCCGGCCAATTTTCGCGCCTGGGTGAATTTCCACCCCTGTGAACCAGCGGGCTATAGTGCTTAAAAACCGCGCCAGCCATTTCCAGCCGGCCAACCAGAGTTTGTGGTTCATCCGGTGCCACCAGATGGCGTGCAAACCGGGGTAATTGGTCAGCACTTCAAAAAAACTGCGCGCCGCCGGATCCCGGTCAAACACACTTTTAATATCTTCTTTGATACCTGCAAACATGGAATTGTCCTTTGCCGCTGTGGCTTATTCGCTTTGGCTCTGTTGTTTTTGCTTACGCTGCACTGAAGTTAAAATGCCACGCAGAATATTCAGCTCTGCTTCTTCCGGCCTGGCTCTGGTAAATAAACGTTTCAGTTTGGTCATTACCACACCCGGGTGTTGTTTGATAATAAAACCGGTGTCGTTCAGCGTTTCTTCCAGATGGACAAAAAACCTTTCCATCTGCAAAGACGTCGGATACTGGGTTTCATCAGCTTCAACAGCTACAGGTTTGGCGGCAAGCGCCGCTACCCGCACTTCATAAGTCACGATTTGCACGGCCATCGCGAGGTTCAGCGAACTGTATTCAGGGTTAGCCGGAATACAGACGTGGAAATTGCACAGCTGCAACTCTTCGTTGGTCAGGCCGTTATTCTCGCGGCCAAACACCAGTGCCACCGGCTTTTGTGTTGCCTCCTGCACTGCTTTTTCACCACATTCACGCGGCTCCAGCATAGGCCAGGACAAAGTACGGGAACGGGCGCTGGCGCCAACAATCAGACCACAATCGCCGATGGCCTCTTCCAGCGTATCGACTACTTTGGCATTGGCCAGCACTTCGCTGGCACCGGCCGACAAGGCATAGGCCTGACCATCGGGCAATTCTTTGGGGGATACCAGCCATAACTGACTTAAGCCCATGGTTTTCATCGCCCGGGCGACAGAGCCGATATTGCCGGTGTGTGAGGTTCCAACCAGAACAATGCGGATTTGATCGAGCATAAAATGAAAATTCCCGGAAAAAGCATAGCGCCTGAAAAAAGAGCGGCATTTTAGCATAAGGATTTTACGACTGCGCGCAAAATTCGGATGTGTAGACATCCAAAATCAAACAAATTTCACTGGTCGGGGCAAATGGCGAATTTGTCCATTTGCCACTGCAAAGCTGAATCAGCTTTGCTAAACTAGCGCCTCCTCAACACAACAAGGATCGATCGCATGAAAGCTTTGACCAAGTTCGTTGTACTCGCAGGCTTATTCGCTTGCACTATCAATACCTTACCAAGTTACGCCGCCACTAACGCTTTAAGAGAAGCCATTAATCATCCAAACCGCAGTGCGGTGAATAAAGCGCGCGACGTCCACCGCCACCCATACGAAACCCTGAGCTTTTTTGATGTCAAAGCCGACAGCACTGTGGTGGAAATTTCCCCTGGCGGCGGCTGGTACACCGAAATTCTGGCGCCATTATTAAAAGAAAAAGGCAAATATTACGCCGCGCATCAGCCTGCCGATGCCACCTCTGATTACGCCAAAAGAACCCGTGCTGCTTATCTGGAAAAACTGGCATCCGACCCTGTATACAGTGCAGTGACAGTGACAGGTTTTGCGCCGGATAAATTTTATGAAGTGGCACCTGCCGGCACAGCTGATGTGGTACTGACCTTCCGTAACCTGCACAACTGGTACGAAAAAGACAAAGGTGAAGCCAGCCTGCTGACCGCTTTTAAAACTTTCCACACTGCACTAAAACCAGGTGGTGTTTTGGGTGTGGTTGAACACCGTTTACCGGAAAGCAAACTTAATACTGACTGGACTGAGTCGGGTTATATGCCACAAAGCATGGTGATCCGTGTGGCTGAGCAGGCTGGTTTTGTGCTCGATGGCACCAGTGAAGTGAACGCCAATCCAAAAGATACTGCGGATCATCCAAAAGGTGTCTGGACTTTACCGCCAGTGCTGGCGCTAAAAGAGCAGGATAAAGCCAAATATATTGCCATCGGTGAAAGCGACCGTATGACACTGAAATTCCGTAAAAAAGCTGAATAATTTATCAACCCCAAGCCAATTAAGTGGATGTATCGATGAAAGTTCTAGTCATAGGCGGCGGTGGCCGCGAACACGCCCTGGCGTGGAAAGCAGCCCAATCGCCAAAAGTCAGCCAGGTGTTTGTCGCTCCGGGTAACGCCGGTACTGCACTGGAAAACAATCTGCAGAATGTGGCCATTGCCGCGGACGATGTGCCGGCTTTATTGGCGTTTGCCAAGGCCGAGCAGATTGAGCTGACCATTGTGGGCCCTGAAGCCCCACTGGCCCGCGGTGTGGTGGACAGCTTCCGCGCTGCCGGTCTGGCAATTTTTGGCCCGACCCAAGCTGCTGCTCAGCTGGAAAGCTCCAAAGCCTTTGCCAAAGACTTTTTAGCCCGCCATCATATCCCGACCGCAGCTTATGGCACTTTCAGCGATATCTCCGACGCCAAAGCTTATGTGGCTGAACAAGGCACTCCTATTGTGATCAAGGCTGATGGTTTAGCGGCCGGCAAAGGGGTGATTATTGCCCAGACTGAAGCTGAAGCTTTTGCCGCTATTGAAGATATGCTGTCCGGCAACAAATTTGGTGATGCCGGCAGCCGGGTGGTGATTGAAGAGTTTCTGGTCGGTGAAGAAGCCTCTTTTATCGTGATGGTTGATGGTAAAAAAGCCCTGGCTTTTGCGTCCAGTCAGGATCACAAAGCCCGCGACGATGGCGACAAAGGCCCGAATACCGGTGGTATGGGCGCTTATTCACCAGCGCCAGTGGTGACTCCGGCCGTGCACGACTGGGTGATGCAAAACGTGATTTATCCAACAGTGAATGGTATGGCAGCAGAAGGCACTGTGTACACAGGCTTTTTATATGCCGGCCTGATGGTAGCCCCAAATGGCACCTGTAAAGTGCTGGAGTTTAACTGCCGTTTTGGTGACCCTGAAACGCAACCCATTATGATGCGTCTGCAGTCGGATTTAGTTGAGCTGTGCCAGAACGCCGTTGAGGGCAAGCTCGACCAAACGGAAATTGCCTTTGACAGTCGCGCTGCAGTGGGTGTGGTGCTGGCAGCCGGTGGTTACCCTGATGATTACCGTAAAGGTGATGTGATTAGCGGTTTGCCGCAAGCCGACAGCCGTGAAGCCAAAGTATTCCACGCCGGTACCAAACTGGAAGATGGCAAGGTACTGACAGCAGGTGGCCGGGTGTTATGTGCCACTGCTTTAGGTGCCAATGTCACAGCAGCACAACAAGCGGCTTATCAGCTGGTTGATCAAATTCAGTGGCAAGGTGTATTCAGCCGCCGTGATATTGGTTACAGAGCCATTGCCCGCGAACAGCAAAAATAACGGCTGGTGATCACTTTAATAAGCAAAAGGCAGCCGACGGCTGCCTTTTTTATCGTTAAAATCCGGCACTTTATACCAAGCCCCTTTGTTTGTCTGGCCACTTTGATTAAGCTAAGCCGCTATCGCGCTCTGCTGCGCTTTTTCTGTCAGGACATTCCAATGAATTTTTCCACTGCTGCTTGGGTGCTGTTGCCCCTGAGTTGTTCTTTATTGTCGCTGCCGCTGGCTGCTAAATGCAGTAAAGAATTTACCGCCATTGCCGACATTCAGGGCCCTGGCACACAAAGCCCTTTAGTTGGCAAAACCCTGACCACTCAGGGGGTGGTGCTTGGCATTTTATATCAGCACAGCAAACAGCCGATGTTGTTGCTGCAAAGTGTGCAGCCGGATGACAATCCCCAGACAGCAGAAGCGATTTTAATCGCCGACAAAGAACTGGCCGGCCTTTATCAGCAAGGGCAAGTGCTTGAGCTGACAGGCACAGTACGTGAACTGCAACAAATGACGGCCTTAACCAATATCAGCAACAGCAGTGTTTGTGCTGACCAACAGCCGGTGCGCAAAACCAGCCTAACCTTGCCGGTTAAGCAGTTATCCGACTGGGAAAGTCTGGAAGGTCATTGGCTGAGCCTGCCACAACAGCTGGTGGTGAACGACAGTTATGGCCTGGCGCGTTACGGTGAGCTGTTATTGGCCGACAAAAGATTGTTTGTCGCAACAGAAGTGACACAACCGGGCAAAACCGCCAGCGCTTTTGAGCAGCAACAGCAGCTGCATGAAATTGTCATTGATGATCACAACAACAAACAAAATGCCGAACCTATTGCCTTCCCTACCGGCGGCTTAACTGCAGTGAACACAGTGCGGGTGGGTGATAAAGTGCAGGGGGTTGAAGGTTATCTGGTGCAGACCAAAGCCGGTTACCGTTTGCTGGTCAGCCAGGCACCACAGTTTCACAGTGCCAACCCAAGACAAACAGCCCCCAACACCAAAGCAGCCGACACTGTGCGGGTGGCCAGTTTTAATGTGCTGAACTTCTTTACCGGCGCCGGCAATAATCCTCAGTTTCCAACCAAAAGAGGCGCCAGCAACGCAGAAGAGTTAAAGCGGCAACAAGCCAAAATGCTGGCCACTCTAACGGCATTAAACGCTGATGTCATAGGTTTACTTGAAGTAGAGAACAATGGTGAAGCTGCTGACAGCGCCATTGCCACTATCGTAAGTAGCCTGAACCAGCAACTGGGCAGTGCACAATACGCTTTTGTCAGCACCAAGGTAAAACCTGGTGGTGACGATATTAAAGTGGCAATGATTTACCGAAAGGCGGTGGTCAGCCCAATTGGTGAAGCCGCAGTGAATCTGGATGCGCCTTTTGATCGCGGCAGCCGGCCGCCTCTGGCGCAAAGTTTCCGTCATCCGGCCTCAGGCACTGAATTTACCGTCAGCATTAACCACTTTAAATCCAAAGGCAGCTGCCCGAAACAACAGATGCCGGATAGCGATCAAAATGATGGCCAGTCCTGCTGGAACCCAAGCCGGGTCAAAGCCGCCAAAGCGCTGGCCAGCTGGCTGGCTAGTCACCCAACAGGCATTCAAACACCACATCAGCTGGTGATTGGTGATTTAAATGCATATCGGATGGAAGATCCGGTAAAAACGTTGGAGCAAGCCGGTTTTGTGCATCTGGCAGGTGAAGGTCAGCACTGGTCTTTTGTCTATCGTGGCCGCTCCGGCAGTCTGGACCATGCGCTGGCCAGCCCAAGCCTTGCCAAACAACTGACACAGTTCCAGCACTGGAACATTAATGCCGACGAGCCGGCCGTGCTTGATTACAACACTGAATTTAAGTCAAAACATCAGCAGCAGAGCCTGTACGCGCCGACGCCGTTCCGCTCTTCAGATCACGACCCTTTGCTGATGGATTTTAAATTCTGATAACAAGCAGGAAACAACAAAGGGGCCAATGGCCCCTTTGTGTTAAGTTGAGGTTTGGATCAGGCCACAGCTAAAGCAGAGCGCACCAGCATGGTTAAAATAGCGGCACAGCCAAGGACCCACACAGCTGAACGTAAATAAGCTTTATCCAGCCAGTACAACAACACAAACAGCACCCGGCAAATCAGATAAAACACCGCCAGTTGCTGCATTAAAACATCAGTGTTGCCACTGGCGACACAAGCAATAAAAGCCGCCAGATACAGCTGTAAAGCTTCAAAACTATTGTGATGCGCCGCATTGGCACGCTGTCCCAAACCTTCCAGTTTGGCCTGTTGCGCGCGTGGATTATGGTAGTCATAACCGCCCAGTTTTTTTTGTGCCTGAATGACCGGAATACGCGCCAGGTAAATCACCAGCACCAAGGCAAAAGCCACCCAAATTAATACACTCATGTTGCGCTCTCCGCTTTTGGCTGGCAGACAAAGGCCAGTTTCTGCTGATTGGGGCTGATGCTAAAACGGCTGACACTGCCGTTGCAGCTTTTGCTTAAATCCAGCCAGAGCTGCCAGCTGTTTGCTCCTGGTTGCCAGCTATAAATGCTGCTGCCGGCAGATACTAATAATGTATTTGTGTTCAACCAGCGCAGATCCTGCCCTGTTTGTGGCAACAATATCTGTTTGGATTTAAGTGTGTTCCTGCCAGTATCAAACCAACTTAACGACAATCTATCCCCTTGTTTTTCGGTAAAATATCCTTGCTGGCTGCCAGGGCGCCACGCCAGCGCACGGCCGATATTTTTTGCCAGCGTTTTTAATTCACCTGTGCTACTGCGATAAGCAATCTGATGGTCGGCTTCGTCTTTGCCCAGAATAAATAATAATAAATCACCCTCTGGGCCCCAGGCGTGATAACCCACGTCTTTTGGTTCGGCAAACAAGGCTTTGGCCTCGCCCTGAGCCGGAATACGCCATAACCGCTGTGTGCCATCGGCTTCGACCACTACAGCCGACAAGGCAGCGTCTGGCAAAACAGTAGGTGAAAATTCACTCAGTGCTGTGGCACGGTACAGACCGGTTTTGCCGGTGCTAAGCTCCAGGCTGGCGATATCCATCTGACTGGCATCGCCGTTTTTTTGCTCTGAGGTCCAGTATAAAAAGCGACCATCACTGCTAAAAGCCGGCTGATTCTGGTAACCGCTGTTGTTATTCACCTTTTTGACATGACTGATTTTTTGCTGATGCAAATCAGCCAGATAAATATCAAACTGTGGCGCTGCCGTTTGTGCCTGAACCAGACTGGCAGCAGAAAACGTACTGATAAACAAAAGCTTTTTAAGAACAGCCATCAAGGTCCTTCCTTTATAAGTGGTACGGCAGCTTTGCCTTGGCACGACAAAAGCGGTTGCGAAGTTTTCACTTTATCCTTTATGGTAAGGCCAAGGCAAATGAGGCAGAGAAGTTATGTCAGAACGCAATCCTATTATTGCCGTCACAGGTTCCAGTGGCGCCGGCACCAGCACCACCACTAACTCTTTTTCGCATATATTCAGAAGCTTAGGCATTGATGCTGCCATGGTGGAAGGTGACTGTTTTCATAAATTCAGTCGCCCGGAAATGGACGTTGCCATTCGGAAAGCCAAAGAGCAAGGCAAATACATCAGCTATTTTGGCGCCGAAGCCAACGATTTTGGCGCGCTGGAAAACTGTTTTGCCAGTTATGCCGAACAGGGCATGGCCAAAGTAAGGCGTTATCTGCACACCTTTGACGAAGCCGTGCCTTATAACCAGTTGCCGGGCACTTTTACGCCCTGGCAGGATTTGCGCCCCGACACCGACTTATTGTTTTACGAAGGCCTGCATGGAGGTGTGGTTACTGAACAGCACAATGTGGCGCAGCATGTGGATTTACTGATAGGCATGGTGCCTATCGTCAATCTGGAATGGATCCAGAAAATTATCCGCGACACTTCAGAGCGTGGCCATTCGCGTGAAGCCGTGATGGCCAGCATAGTGCGTAGCATGGACGATTACATCAATCACATCACACCGCAGTTTTCACGCACTCATATTAACTTTCAGCGGGTGCCAACAGTGGACACCTCCAACCCCTTCAGTGCCAAAGATATTCCGTCTTTGGATGAAAGTTTTGTGGTGATCCGCTTTCGCGGCATTAAACATGTGGATTTCCCGTATTACCTGCAGATGATCAACGGCTCTTTTATGTCGAGGGTCAATACGCTGGTGGTGCCGGGTGGCAAAATGGGTTTGGCTATGGAGCTGATTTTAACGCCGCTGATAGAAGAGCTGATGCTTAAACGCCGTCAGGCCAGAGGCCAGGTGAACTGGCTGGAATAATGTTCTGGCCGAACAAGCATAAAAAAACCGCATGCAGCGGTTTTTTTATTGGCTAAGTATTTATCTGCACATCAGTTCATATCGGGCAGATTACGGCCGTAAAAAATTTCCCGCATTTCGCGTTTTACTTTTTTACTGATGTCTTTTTGCTCGTCACTGCTTAGCGAATCTATGCCTGCACCAAATAAATAATTATTTAAATCAAACTCTTTGAGCATCATTTTGGTGTGGAACAGGTTTTCCTGATACACATTCACATCCACCATCTGGAAGGCATTTTTGGTATTGGCATCCATAAAGTTCTGGATTGAATGAATAGGATGGTCGATATAGTGTTTAACGCCATTCACATCTCGGGTAAAACCCCGCACTCTGTAGTCGATGGTGACAATGTCAGATTCAAAACTGTGAATAAGATAATTCAAGGCTTTCAGTGGTGAAATCACACCACAGGTCGACACCTCAATATCAGCGCGGAAAGTACAGATGCCGCCGTGCGGGTGATGTTCCGGATAGGTGTGCACACAAATATGGCTTTTATCCAGATGCGCCACCACAGCTTCGGGCAACGGTCCTGGCTGCTCTGAGTTATCGCTTTTGGCGTTTTCCGGTTTATCAATCGGCTCTTCACACACCAGAATGGTGACACTGGCGCCCTGCGGATCATAATCCTGACGGGCTACATTCAGAATATTGGCACCAATAATGTCTACCACTTCACTGAGGATATCGGTCAGACGGTCGGCGTTATATTGCTCGTCAATATAAGAAATATATTCCTGCCTGTCCTGTTCGGTCGGGGCATAACAAATATCGTAAATGCTGAAACTTAAGCTTTTGGTTAAATTGTTAAAGCCATGCAGCTTCAATTTTTCAAAAGGTTTTACCACGGTATTCAATCTCCACTGCCGGTGTCGGGCATCAGCAGTATAGTGTATTCAAACTTATCTCAGCTTTGCGGCTGAACTTCAGAAGGGTGGACGCTGAACGAGTGAGTTACTTCCATCGCTTGTTGCAACATAATAGACACTGAGCAGTATTTTTCTGCTGACAGGTTTACGGCGCGCTCCACGTGTTTTTCGCTGACATCAAAACCTGTTACTTCAAAATGAAGGTGAATTTTACTAAATACCCGCGGAATAGTGTCAACCCGTTCGCCGGTCAGTACCACACGGCAGTTCGTCACTTGTTGTTTGGCTTTTTGCAAAATGCTAACCACATCCACCGATGAACAGGCGCCGGCCGACATTAACAACATTTCCATTGGGGTTGGCGCTACGCCAGAATCTTTATTGGAATCAAACACCACCGCATGGCCAGTACCGGAGCGGCCAATAAAATTACTGTCGCCAGCCCAGCTTACCGTTGCATGTAATTGATTATCGCCTGCCATTTTGTTGCTCCATTAAAAATCAGGCGGTTATTCTACAAAATGTGGGCAGCGCAAGCCAGCCAATGCGGCTCTATTTGCCGGATTAATCCATCAGGTGGGCAATAGCGTTGTCAAACAGGTTTTTAATCAACAAAGCAACTTCGTTAATTAATTCAATTTGCTCTTCGGTGGCGGGACGGTTTAACACAGACGCAAGCACTTCCTGGAAGTCATACATAATTCCGTCTACTTCACGGATAATCTGGCTGCGGTGAATGGTTTCAAGCTCGGTATGCTGAGTGCAAAGCTGGATGATCTGCTCGGCAATACGCTCTTCAATAATAACACCCAAAGTTTTGCCATCAGAGGTGGCTGTGCCAGCTTTTTCAAACAAGGCTAAGTGTTCAGTTAAAAACTGGATCAGATGTTCATAACCGGGTTTATCTGTGACCATGCGATTAACCAAAAAAGCGAAGTAGTGAAAGAGTAGTCAAATCTGCCACAGAACGCGAAGCAGCGTAAAGCACTGAGCAAAAATATTTTTATTAAAAGCGTCGTTGCACGACGCTGGCAAAAAACTGAAACTTCAATTAAAAAAACAGGGGCATCAAAGTGCCCCTGATTTGGATGGCTCAAGCGCCCTGGTTAAAACTGCAAACCAGGTGATAACTGCGCCGGCATTTCCAGACGGTTCAGCTCCACTGACGCCACAGGGTAAGCACAATAATCAGCGGCATAATAAGCGCTGGCTCTGTGATTACCACTGCCACCTATACCACCAAAAGGAGCGGCCGAGCTGGCGCCGGTGATAGGCCGGTTCCAGTTGACAATACCAGCTCGGATCCGGCGGAAAAATCGCTGGTACAGCGCTTCATCATCCGACAACAACCCTGCTGATAAACCAAAACTGGTGTGATTGGCCTGACGAATGGCGTCGTCAAAATCACTGAATCTGAATACCTTCAGCAGTGGCCCAAAATGCTCTTCATCCGGCAAAGCCGCTGTATTGCTACATTCGACAATACCTGGCGTTAATAAGCCTGTGCCTTGCGCCAATAACCGCATCGGCAATAACACCTGAGCCCCCAGTTCCACCAGCTGTTTTTCCACTGCCAGCATACCAAGCGCCACTTTATTGGAAATCATAGAGCCAATAAAAGGTTGATCCTCAGCATCATACAAGCCCACTTTCAGCTTGCTGGTCACGTCCAGCAAACGCGCCAGAATGGCGTCGCCTTGTGCGCCTTGTGGCAAGTACAAACGGCGGGCACAGGTACAACGCTGACCGGCAGAAATAAAAGCCGATTGAATAATATCGTGCACTGCAGCATCAATATCGGCCACTTTAGTGACAATAAGCGGGTTATTACCGCCCATTTCCAGCGCCAGAATTTTATCCGGCCGCCCTGAGAACTGCTGATGTAAATAGTGACCGGTGCGGGAGCTGCCGGTAAAAAACAAACCATCCAGCTCAGAGTGCGCCGCCACGGCTTTACCAGTGGCTACTTCACCTTGCACTAAATTCAGCACACCGGCAGGTAAACCCGCTTCCTGCCATAACTTCACCGTGGCTTCTGCTACTTTTGGGGTCATTTCACTGGGCTTAAACACCACAGTGTTACCGGCCAGCAAAGCCGGCACTATATGACCATTGGGTAAATGGCCAGGGAAGTTATAAGGACCAAACACCGCCACCACACCATGAGGTTTATGCCGGATAAAAGCCCGGCCCTGTGGCATTGGGTTTTCTTTTTCGCCGGTGCGCTCCTGATAAGCACGAATCGAAATATCAATTTTGCCAATCATGGCGGCCACTTCAGTGCGGGTTTCCCACAAAGGTTTACCTGTTTCTTCAGCAATGGTCAGCGCCAACGCTTCTTTGTGTTCATTGAGCTTCTGCGCAAAATTTTTCACCACGTCAGAGCGCGCGCTAAAAGATAAATCGGCCCAGGCTTCAAAAGCAGCACGCGCCGCCTGAAAAGCAGCGTCTACCTGAACTTCGCTTGCAGCCTGGCCTTGCCAAATCTGCTGATTTTTCGCAGGGTCTGTTGATACAAAAAGCTGGCCCTGACCCTGCTGCCACTGACCATTAATAAAATGAGTTGTCATGCTGAAAATTCCAATTGTTGCTTGCGCTTATAA
Organism: Rheinheimera sp.; assembly: GCF_036782235.1. Classification (GTDB taxonomy): domain Bacteria; phylum Pseudomonadota; class Gammaproteobacteria; order Enterobacterales; family Alteromonadaceae; genus Pararheinheimera. The sequence continues at coordinate 163,937 of NZ_DAIPZL010000001.1, forward strand.
CCGTGCTAACCGCACCCAGTCGCCATCCTGCACCTGTAAACCCGCGGCAATATCCAGCGGCAGATTCACTTCGTCACTGCTTTCACTGACATGTAAATGCGCCCAACCGGCACGGAAATTCATCCGGTCGGTATTACAAATCAGATAAGGCTGACCACCGCTGACATCTTTGACCCGCACCTGTAACCGGCGGCTGTTGCGCGCTGTGCGGATATGCTCAAGCTTGGCTTCCACTGTCGGGCCGGCATCAAAAATATCGACATAACCTGTGGTGGAAAAACCTTCAGAGTGCAGCAAGGCTAACGCCGGTTTGGTTTTTTCATGCACCTGACCAATCACCGCCTGGGCTTCTTTACTGAGTAAACTGACGTAAATCGGGTATTTGGGCATCAATTCAGCAATAAATACTTTTTGCCCTATGCCGGTCAGGTAGTCTGCAGTTGGAAAATCCACCGAAAAAAAGTGCTCTTCCAGCCATTGCCAGAACGGTGAATTGCCTTTTTCATCAGAAACGCCGCGCATTTCGGCGATCACCCGGTCGGCAAAACGCTCACGAAATTCCGCCATAAACAAAAAGCGGAACCTGGATAATAACTTACCATTATGTTTTAACCTGCGGTTTTCCCGAAGGAATAGGGTGCAAAGTTCAGTGGCACCTGTGTAGTCGTTACACAAAGTCAGAATATCAACTGTGTTGTACACCCCCAGCGCCCTTGAGGTATGCACCACTTTGCCCAGGTGATAATGATAAAACGCATCATCCAGACCAACAGCGGCTTCTATGGCACTGGTACCACAAATATGGCCGGTGTCTGTGTCTTCCAGCACAAACAAATAACCTTCGTCACCGGGTTTTTGGATCTCTTTGGCAAAAGAGGCTTCAGAGCGGTTAATTTTGCGCTGCAACAATTCGTCGTTGACCGGCAAAGAGGTAAAACCGTGGCCGGACTCGACTGCCATCTCGTAGAGAGCAGGATAATCAGCAGCGCGGATTGGGCGAATAATCATCATCGTCGCTTACTCCAATTGGGTGGCAGGTGCTTCAGTCCTGCCATTTTTTTGCTTTATTTATGCTGTGCCGCCTGTATTGGCTTATTGTCACAGCTACTCATTTGACCCGCCTCAGCCGGCCGGGTTCGCTCAGACTGCCGGCGCAGTGCTGCACAGGCAATCCGGGCGGCGCTGCCATAGCAGCGCTTTGATGCTTAACCCTGTACGACCTTGGCTACAGCACGCTCAAACCGCGCCATACCTTCGATAATGTCAGCATCCGGGATCACCAGGCTGGGGGCAAAACGCACCACGTCGTAACCTGCCATCAGCACAAACAAACCCTGATCGGCACTGGCCAGCAAAAAGTCGCGCGAGCGGCCTTTAAATTTTTCATTCAGCGCTGCCCCCAACAACATGCCCTGACCCCGCACTTCAGTAAACACATCATATTTGGCATTAATACGCGAAAGTTCAGAGCGGAACAACGCTTCTTTAGCCAGCACATCCGCCAGCACCTTGGGGGTATTGATGGTATCCAGCGCAGCTTCGGCCACAGCACAGGCCAAAGGGTTACCGCCGTAAGTAGAACCATGGGTACCTACTTTTAAATGTGCGGCAATAGCAGTGGTGGTCAGCATAGCGCCAATCGGAAAACCACCGCCCAGGGATTTGGCGCTGGTCAGAATGTCCGGAGTGACACCATATTGCATATAAGCGTATAAATGACCGGTACGGCCCACGCCGGTTTGTACTTCATCAAAAATCAGCAGCGCTTTGTGTTTATCACAAAGCTCACGCACACCTTTAATAAACTCCGCCGTTGCCGGAATAATACCGCCTTCACCCTGAATAGGTTCCAGGATAACAGCGCAGGTATTGTCAGAAATCAGCGCTTTTAAACTGTCCAGATTGTTATATTCGGCATGATAAACCGCACCTGGTTTAGGGCCAAAACCGTCAGAATAAGCCGCCTGACCGCCCACTGTCACCGTGAAAAAAGTACGGCCGTGGAAACTTTTGCCAAATGAAATAATGTCTTGTTTTTGCTCGCCGAAGTTATCCAAAGCCCAGCGGCGCGCCAGTTTTAATGCACCTTCGTTGGCTTCAGCACCTGAGTTGGCAAAATACACTTTTTCGGCAAAAGTGCTGTCAACCAGTTTTTTTGCCAGACGCAGCGCTGGCTCGTTGGTCATCACGTTACTTAAATGCCAGAGTTTATTGGCCTGAGTGGTCAGTGCATTCACCAAAGCCGGGTGACAATGGCCTAAACAGTTCACTGCGATACCACCGGCAAAATCAACATACTCTTTGTCCTGTTGATCCCAGACCCTTGAACCCTGACCACGCACCGGAATTAAATTGGCTGGTGCATAATTGGGTACCATAACTTCGTCGAATAAAGCACGGGTCACTGCAAATGTTTCAGACATCATCTTCTCCTGGGATAAGGTTGAACCGGGCCTGCAAGCCGCGGCACAGTCACAGCACAGGCTGGATCAGCCGCTGTTTTTTTGTTCAGATTGACAATTATTATTACAGAATAACATTTGAAAGTCTTGAATGAAAAAGCGCAAAACCCAAGAAAATCAAGGGCTGCAGATAGATTTGCAGTTCGGGTGAATAACTAAGCAGAGTGATAATGCAACTGGCTGCGGCAGCCTTGTTAGCATGCAACAGCCAAGCTGGGGTGCTCCCAAAGCTCTTGCTGTTGCATGAATATGGCAAAAAAAATTCGTTTTTTATTCGAGGCTGACTTTATCCAACCTGGTATTTTGCAAAATTTCCAGGTATTCGGGCCTTAGTTGCACCTGCTGGCGCCACAATAAATCTTCGGCTTCTGATAACTGGCGGTGACGTTTCAGCCACTGGGCCTGCGCAAAATAATCGGCCTGCTGCACCAGTTTGGCTAAAGGTCCGGCGCCCTGAAAACCAACACCTTCAGCCAGCTGGTCTAAAGTCTGCCCCAGCGGCATCCGTTTTAACTGCCACTTCGACACTAAATCGGCGCTGATAAACGCAGAAAACTCAGCAAAACAACTGGTCAAGAAACTGGCATCGGCATTCAGGCTGTCCAGTGCGTTGGTCAGCTCAGTGTCGCGGGCATCCCTGGCTTTGAGTAGTGCATCCTGTTTCACCTGCGCATAAGTGCGCAGATAAGTACGGGTGACCACCAGATACCCCAGGCTCTGGAATAAACCGGTGCAAAAGGCGACAAAAGCGTTGTCGCCACTTTCTTCGGCTAAACGTTTTGCCGCCATCGCCACCGCCATGCTGTATTCCCAGATATTGGTTTTAAAGCGGGTAAAAGGGTCGGTGGAATGTGGTAAACAACGTTTAAACGCAAACAGCGGAATAATTTGTTTCAGGCTTTCAATGCCAAACATACCTAACGCCACTTTCAGCTCTTTGACAAAAGAAGTGGCAACTTTTTTGCGGTATTGCGGCTGATTGGCCAGTTTCAGTAAATCTTCTTTGAGCCAATCCACAGGATTGATCAAAGCTTCAAGCTGGCTCAGTGTCACAGCTTTAGCGCTCAGCGCATCCAGCACCGCAGGAAAACCATCGGCCAGGTTAAACACTGTATTAGACACAGTTTCAAATTTACTGAGTTTTAAGAACAGCTCTTCAGCCACCTGATCATGCAAATGGGCCTGGGTAAATTCCAGAAACTGTTGTTTAGCCACAACACCGGCCTGGCGGTTTTGCATGGCTTGTTGTTCAACAGCCAATAAAGTTCTTTTATCTGAGGCGGCAGCAGCTTGCTGCGAAGAACGTTTAACGCCGATCCGGGCTTGATCCGGACTGACTTCAAGGATGCAATCAAAAAAACGCTGTTGTAACACTACTGCAATCGACATGCTGTTTTAGCTTTCCCTCATTTAATAGCAGGTCAGTGTGCAATTACGCCTAAACACTGTCAACCAAGAGTCGTTTAACGGCGTGTTATTGCCAGAAAATTCGCCAAAAGTTGATGCCCCTGCTCGGTTAAAATCGCTTCTGGGTGAAACTGCACCGAATGCAGCGGCAAAGTACGGTGCATCATACCCATCACTTCATCAATACTGCCATCGGCCTGTTCAGTCCAGGCCGTCAGCACAAACTCATCCGATAAAGTGTCGGCGGCAACCACCAAAGAGTGATAACGGGTGACACTCAAGGGGTTGTTTAATCCCTGAAACATCGACAAGTTGTTGTGTTTAATCAAAGAGTTTTTACCGTGCATCACCTGACGGGCCCGAACTACCTGAGCGCCAAAAGCCTGAGCTATCGCCTGATGGCCCAAACAAACCCCTAAAATGGGTATCTCCCCGGCAAAACGCCGGATGGTCTCCAGTGAAATTCCGGCTTCATTCGGGGTGCAGGGACCAGGAGAAATCACCAGATAATCAGGAGCCAATGCAGCTATATCTGCCAGCGAAATTTCGTCATTACGCCGCACCACAACATCCTGCCCAAGCTCAGCAAAATACTGCACCAGGTTGTAGGTAAAAGAGTCGTAATTGTCGATCATCAATAACATCAGATAACCCTTCTGTGCCCTGCAGTATTAAAGCGGTGGCAGCTGCGTCATAGGCCAGCGCGGTGTGACGCCTATGGTTAAATCCTGATGCTGTCCAGCCATCAGACGCTGATAACCGGCGTAAGCAATCATGGCACCATTGTCGGTGCAGAATTCTTTTCGCGGATAATACACTTCACCTTTAAGACTTTTTAACAGCTGCTCCAGCTGTTCACGCAGTGACTGATTGGCACTGACGCCACCTGCCACCACCAGTCGTTTCAGCCCCGTTTCCTGCAGTGCCCGCCGGCATTTAAACACCAGGGTATCTACCACAGCCTGCTGAAAAGAAGCGGCAATATCAGCCTGCACCTGCGGGCTATTGCCCTCACTGGCAATCACATGAGCGGCTGCTGTTTTTAAACCACTAAAGCTAAAATCAAGGCCAGGTCTGTCGGTCATAGGGCGCGGAAATTTGTATTTTTTGTTGTTTCCCTGCAGCGCCAGTTTTGCCAGTAAGGGTCCACCCGGATAATCCAGCCCCATTAATTTGGCTGTTTTATCAAAAGCTTCGCCAGCGGCATCATCAACCGACTCGCCCAGTAACTCGTATAAACCAATGCCATCCACTTTCACCAACTGGGTATGGCCACCGGACACTAACAGCGCAATAAAAGGAAAGGCCGGCGCATTGGCTTCCAGCATAGGGGCCAATAAGTGCCCTTCCATATGATGCACCGCCAGCGCAGGTTTGCCCCAGGCAAAAGCCAGACTGCGGCCAATAGCGGCGCCAACCAATAAAGCGCCGGCAAGGCCAGGGCCGGCTGTATAAGCAACCGCATCTATGCTATCTGCTGTGCAGTTTGCTTCAGCCAGCGCCTGCTGGATCAGCGGCAAAGTTTTGCGGATATGATCACGTGACGCCAGCTCAGGCACCACACCACCATATTGGGCATGTAATGCAATCTGACTATACAACACATGGCTTAATAAGCCCTGTTTGCCGTCATAAACCGCAATAGCCGTCTCGTCACAGGAAGTTTCAATCCCAAGAACCCGCATTTTTTTGCCCCATTACTGACCTCGAAGCCGCGGATTGTAACGGGATCTGGGCAACAGAGCCAGCAAAGCATATATTTGCTTTACTTTGGGTCAGGCTTTTGAGTAAAATGCCGCACCAAATTTAAACGTATTGGTTAGCCGCTGACCAGAACGCGGTATCCAGATTAACCGAGGTGAGATTTTAATGCCTGTAGTGAAAGTAAAAGAAAACGAACCATTTGACGTTGCTTTACGTCGTTTCAAACGTTCTTGCGAAAAAGCTGGTGTATTAGCTGACGTACGCGCCAAAGAATTTTTCGAGAAGCCAACGTGGGTTCGTAAACGTAAGAAAGCTGCTGCTGTTAAGCGCCACATGAAAAAGCTTTCTCGCGAAAACGCACGTCGCATCAAGCTTTACTAAGATCGGATTCCTCAGATGGCTCTGTTAGAGCAACTTCAGGAAGCACAAAAAGACGCAATGCGTGCCAAAGACAAATTGCGTCTGAATACCATCCGTATGGCACTGGCTGAAGTTAAACAACGCCAGATCGACCTGCAAATGGTACCTGATGATGCCAACGTTCTTGCAGTTCTGACTAAAATGTCAAAACAACGCAAAGAGTCAGCAAGTCAATATGCCGCCGGTGGCAGAGCAGACCTCGCTGAAACAGAGCTGGCTGAAATTGCGATTATTGAGCAGTTTTTACCGCAAGCCTTAACTCAGGCTGAGCTGAATAATTTACTGACGCAGGCAGTGGCCGCGACAGGAGCCAGCTCAATGCAAGACATGGCCAAAGTGATGGCATGGCTAAAACCACAGGTTCAGGGTCGCACCGATATGGGCGCTTTGAGCAGTCTGGTGAAAAGCAAGCTAAGCTAACCGCCTGAAACAACGGTAACCGCTGTTAAACTGCACACCGTGCCTCGCGCACGGTTTGTCTTTTTCTGAAATGAGCATTTTGTAGCAAAAGGAAAAAGGTGGCAGGACAAATCCCAAGGCCCTTTATCGACGATTTGCTGGCAAGAACCGACATCGTTGAATTAATAGATTTACGGGTGCCGTTAAAAAAAGCCGGTAAAAACCATACCGCTTGTTGCCCTTTCCATAACGAAAAATCACCTTCTTTTACTGTGAGTGCCGAAAAACAGTTTTATCACTGTTTTGGTTGTGGTGCGCACGGCAATGCCATCAGCTTTATGATGGCCTTTGAACAGCTCGAATTTGTAGAAGCTATTGAAGAGCTTGCCAAAATACATCATCTGGAAGTGCCGCGTGAAGCTGGCTCTAAAGGCAAAACCTATGTTCAGGGCAGCGCTGACGATTACAGCCAGATGCAAAAAGCTGCACATATTTATCAACAACAGCTGAATTTGCACCCTCAGGCTGCAGCTTATGTTGCCAAAAGGGGGTTGTCGGCAGCCACCATTCATAAATATGGGATTGGTTATGCGCCGGACAGCTGGGATTTATTATTAAAACAACTGGGGCAAGGTAAAAATAACCGCGACCAGCTGTTTGAATTAAAACTGACCAACCGTAATGAAAATGGCCGCGAATACGACTTTTTCCGCGACCGTATTATGTTCCCTATCCGCGATAAACGCGGCCGGGTGATTGGTTTTGGCGGCCGGGTGCTGGGTGACGGCACCCCTAAATATCTGAACTCACCGGAAACCCGGCTTTTTCACAAAGGCCGTGAACTTTACGGTTTGTATGAAGCCAGACAGCAGCAAGACCGTCTTGAGCAGTTGCTGGTGGTGGAAGGTTATATGGATGTGGTGGCGCTTTCTGAACACGGCATCCAGTTTGCGGTGGCTTGCCTTGGCACGGCCACTACTTCTGAACATATGCAAACCATGTTCAGATTCTGCAGCAAAGTGATTTGTTGTTATGACGGCGACAGAGCTGGCCGTGATGCCGCCTGGCGTGCATTACAAAGTGCACTGCCCAATTTAAAAGACGGCGTTGAACTGAATTTTGTATTTTTACCCGACGGCGAAGACCCGGACACTTTAGTACAAAAAGAAGGCAAAGATGCCTTTTTAGCCCGACTTGGTGATGCCATGTCATTGGGGAACTACCTGTTTGAGCATTTATTACAGGAGCTCGATGTGAACAGTGATGCCGGTAAATCGGCACTCTGGGCCAAAGCCAATGACATGATTGCGCTGATTCCAAGTGAGTTTTACCGTGACAGCCTGCTGGAACGCTTAGCCAATCTGGTGGGGCGAAAACGCACAGAACAACAAATCACTGCCGGCAAAAACCGTAAAGCAGCAGTAGTGGTGCAAAAAACCAAAATTACACCAATGCGCCGTGCTATTGCGTTGTTATTACAGTATCCGGCTTTAGCCCAAGTAATGCCGGTGGCGCCTGAACTGGCGCAGGCAAATTTGCCAGGTATGCCGCTGCTGATGGCGATCCAGCAACTGTTATTGGAAAAACCCCAGTTAACCACAGCCCAGCTGCTGGAATACTGGCGTGAGTTACCTGAGTACAACATTCTGAGCAAACTGGCACTTTGGGACCATCAGGTTGCCGAGGAACAGCTAACCCAGGAGTTTTTAGATACGTTTCGTTCAATCGAAGATCAATATTTGCAACAGCGCCTTGAATCCTTACAACGCAAGGACCAATTAAGCAAATTAACGGTGGCCGAGAAGCACGAATACGTGATGCTGTTAAAAGCATTTAAGAGCAAATAACTGCGGATAAGCGCGCTTCGCTGGCTAGAAAAGCCGCGCTTTGTTATAATCGTTTATTCGCATTTTTGAAATTTAACTATATTTGGGTGGAAGAACAGCCTCTATGGAGCATAATCCTCAGTCGCAATTAAAACTCCTTATCTTAAAAGGTAAAGAGCAAGGTTATTTAACTTTTGCCGAAGTAAACGATCACCTTCCACAAGATATCATCGACTCAGATCAGATCGAAGATATCATCCGCATGATTAACGACATGGGCATTCAGGTGTTTGAAACTGCACCAGATGCCGACGATTTAATTATGTCTGATGCTGCGCCGGATGAAGACGCCGCGGAAGAAGCTGCACAAGCACTGGTTAGCGTCGACAAAGAACTGGGCCGCACTACAGATCCGGTCCGGATGTATATGCGCGAAATGGGCACAGTTGAACTGCTGACCCGTGAAGGCGAAATTGACATCGCTAAGCGTATCGAAGAAGGCATTAACCAGGTTCAGACTTCTGTGGCTGAATACCCGGAAGCCATTACTTACCTGCTGGAACAGTGGGATAAATTTGAAGCTGAAGAAATTCGTTTAAGTGACATCGTTTCTGCTTTTGTTGATCCAAACGAAGTAGACGACATGGCACCAACGGCCACTCATATCGGTTCTGACGTGCCGGAAGAAGAGCTGGCTGACGAAGACGCCGATTTATCCGGTGACGACGAAGAAGAAGACGGCGACGACGAAGCCGACACTGGTCCGGATCCGGAACTGGCTAAAATTAAGTTTGCTGAACTGCGCACTCAGTACGAAGTCACACGCAATTCAATCACACAAAATGGTCGTGAACACGCAACCACCAAAGCAGAAATTGAAAAACTGTCTGAAGTTTTCCGTTGTTTCCGTTTAGTGCCAAAACAATTTGACCGGCTGGTCAAAAACATGCGTGAAATGATGGACCGCGTGCGCGTCCAGGAACGTATTGTGATGAAGCACTGTGTTGAATACGCCAAAATGCCGAAGAAAAACTTCTTAAAGGCATTTACCGGCAACGAAAACAGCAGCGCCTGGATTGACGCCGAAATTGCCGGCAACAAACCTTATTCGGCCAAACTGGCTGATATGCGCGAAGAGCTGGTGCGTTCAACCGACAAATTACGCAAAATTGAAGAAGAAACTGGCCTGTCCATTTTCAAAATCAAAGATATTAACCGCCGTATGTCGATTGGCGAAGCCAAAGCCCGCCGTGCGAAAAAAGAGATGGTGGAAGCCAACTTACGTCTGGTTATTTCTATTGCGAAAAAATACACCAACCGCGGTTTGCAATTCCTTGATTTAATTCAGGAAGGCAACATCGGCTTGATGAAAGCTGTAGATAAATTTGAATACCGTCGTGGTTATAAGTTCTCTACTTATGCCACCTGGTGGATCCGTCAGGCCATCACCCGTTCAATCGCCGACCAGGCGCGCACCATCCGTATTCCGGTGCATATGATTGAAACCATCAACAAACTGAACCGTATTTCGCGGCAGATGTTGCAGGAAATGGGTCGTGAACCTTCGCCGGAAGAATTATCTGAGCGTATGGGCATGCCGGAAGATAAGATCCGTAAGGTGCTGAAAATCGCCAAAGAGCCAATTTCGATGGAAACCCCAATTGGTGACGACGAAGATTCGCATCTGGGCGATTTTATCGAAGACAGTGGGTCAGAATCACCACTGGATTCAGCCACCATGGAAAGCTTAAAAGCAGCGACCAACGAAGTGCTGGCAGGCCTGACCGCCCGTGAAGCCAAGGTACTGCGTATGCGTTTTGGTATCGATATGAATACCGACCATACACTGGAAGAAGTGGGTAAACAATTTGATGTAACGCGCGAGCGGATCCGTCAGATTGAAGCTAAAGCGCTGCGTAAACTGCGCCACCCTTCCCGTTCAGAAGTATTAAAGAGCTTCCTGGACGAATAGACCTAGGCTTATCAGCCTTTTGTGGTGATAACTCATTACAAACATCATAAAAAGCGCCTTGCGGCGCTTTTTTATTTGGGGCTGACTACCATAAAAAAACGCGCGCTAACGCTACACTTGCCAGCTCTCTATCGGCTGTCGGCCCGCAGCTGATTTGATGACCAAAAGCGAAGACGTTTAAAAAACAAGCAATTGAAATACAAAAGCCCAGATCAGCAAGTGACAACAACCACAAATCTTCTTATACTGCCTGCGTTTTATTGCAGGCGCATTCGTCGCTGCACAAAGACACGGCCCTATAGCTCAGTTGGTTAGAGCATCCGACTCATAATCGGCAGGTCCCTGGTTCAAGTCCAGGTGGGGCCACCATTTTCAGACCCTCTTGTATCATCCCTGATAGCTTCCTCGCTTAAACTGACATGTTCTTTTAAGAGCAGCCTTACCACAGCGTCCGCTATCAACAACTGCTTTGCTATCACCTCAGCTGGTTTTCACCAATCCCCCCAATTTTTTCTGGTACTGGCATCTGGCTTACCTGCTTTGTCATAAAAAAAGCAATCAAATATCACAATTCAGACATTTAACTTTAACAAAACCATCTTAAGTTCTGTGCGCCGGCTGCTGCACAGCATGTATTGCAGATCCACCACTTTTAACCACAAATCACTGCAATATTGCGAATAAATCAGGCTTTATCTGTAGTAGCACGGCCCACAAAGTCACAGTAGTCACCAAAGTGTGCTGCTGGCCAACACCTTATCACTAAGAGCAATAATATGACCCGACTGAACCGCCGTGATTTTTTAAAAATGTCTGCTGTATTAACAGGCTCAGCCTGGCTGACCACCGTCAGTGGTTGCCTTGGCAGCAATGACAGCCTGCCGGACAATGCCACCACTATCCGTTTTGACCATGGTGTTGCCAGTGGTGACCCTTTGCAGGACAGAGTGGTCCTCTGGACCAGAGCCACGCCGGCACAACCTGTCAGCACTGTGGCTTTATTGCTGGAAATAGCGACAGACCGTGATTTTACCCAGGATCTGCAGCGCATCCGGGTCGATGCCAGTCAGCAGGCGGATTATTGCTGTAAAGTCGATGTCACAGGACTGCTGCCGGGCAAAAGTTATTATTACCGTTTTGCCGATCGGCAAAGCCGCTCTGCCATAGGCCACACCAAAACCCTGCCAAGCGGCAGTCCGGAAAAAATACAACTGGGCGTTGTCAGCTGCAGTAACTATCCGGCCGGATATTTTCATGTATATCAGGAACTTGCTAAGCGTACCGAGCTGGATGCCGTGTTGCATCTTGGCGATTACATTTACGAATATGCCACTGATGGTTATGCCGGTGAAGATGCAGTAAAACTGGGCCGTACTTTAGCGGATGATAACAATACTGAAATTATCAGCTTAACCGACTACCGCCGCCGTTATGCACGCTACCGCACAGATCCGGCGCTGCAAAAAGCCCATCAGCAACACGCATTTTTGCTGGTGTGGGACGACCATGAGGTCTGTAACGATGCCTGGCAAAGTGGTGCTGAAAACCACCAGAGCAGCGAAGGCAGCTATCAGGATCGCAAACTGGCTGCCTTACAGGCCTATTTTGAATGGATGCCAATACGACCCAAAGTAGACGCCGGCAAAGCCTTGTACCGTCATTTCCGCTTTGGTGATTTGGCCAGTATTTATATGCTGGATACCCGGCTGGAAGCACGCAGTCAGCCGCTGGACTATGCCAATTATTTTAGTGCCGGCGGTTTTGACAGCAACAGATTTGCCCAGGATTTAATGACACCAGGCCGTGCGCTGCTGGGTGCCAGCCAAATGCAGTGGTTACAGGCGGAAATGCTCAGTGCAGATACCAAATGGCAGCTGTTGGGGCAACAGGTGTTGATGGCCAGAATGACCTTACCTGCTGAGTTGATTGCAGGTCTTGCAAATCCGGGCCCGGCGCTGCTGACACAAATGGCTGATTTGGCAAAGCTCAAAGCGCGTGAACAACAGAACGACCCAAGCCTGACCCCGGCTGAGCTGGCCAGGTTAAAACAACCACAACTACCGTACAACCTGGATGCCTGGGATGGGTACCCTGCAGAGCGTGAACAACTCTATGCTACTGTGCAAGCCATGAAAAAGCAGCTGATTGTGTTGGCGGGCGACACCCACAATGCCTGGATGTCAGAGCTGACCGATATGCGCGGTAAAAAAGTAGGGGTTGAATATGCCACAGCATCGGTGTCATCACCGGGGCTTGAGTCTTATTTAAAACTGAACGAGACCCAAAGCAAACAATTTGCCCAGATGCTGCCGATGCTGATTTCTGAATTAAAACAATGTGATGTGCACCGCCGTGGTTTTATGCAACTGGCTATCAGCAAAACACAGGTAGAGTGTCACTGGCATTTTGTCAGCAGTATCAAACAAAAAGACTATCAACTCGAAGCAGGTTTTAACCACAGCTATGCGGTTTAACCCTTCCAGCTGCCGGGCAATCTATGATTGCCCGGTTTTATCCCCTCCATCATGGCGGTATCACAGCACCATAATCCCTGATAAAAGCTCATAGCCTGCCACAGCCAAATCAACAGCAAAAACAGCAGTAGCGACTTCACCAGCCGGCCTGTTTAGCAGGCAAAAAAAAGCTCCATTTCAGGAGCTTAAACAAAGGAACATCATCCAGGACAAACATAAAGTGGCACAGCGCACTGTACTTGTCCTTATTCTGCGGATTGATGCTGACATTTTTATGGCTTTTTGATGACAAATTTAAGACGTGCCCTATCAAGGGCCTTACAGCCAACAGCCAACAGCCACACAGTGAAGAACTATGATGACAGTTAAGGTGGTTATTCGCTTTGTGCTGGTAACATAGCTGCCGGCCCAGTTACTTCAGCATGCTTCACATCAGGCTTAGTCATCTTCGCCGGTGCTACTGCCGACTGCGGCGGCTGATACCATAAACTGCGGTCTGATAACGGTGTTTCAGGCGGCAATAACGGATTTTTCAGCTCGATGATACGACGCTGCTCCAACCTGGCTTTTTGAATGGCCGCACCATAACGCTGTGAAAACAACTGATCAAACTGACCGTTTTTGCGCAAAATATGCAGACCACGCTCAAGATCAGCGGCCAGCTGCAATTCGGTTTTATTCAGAAAAAAGTACACAGCGGAAGGGTAACGGATCACCAGATCTGGCTCGACCACAAAACCTTGCCTGTTGTGTTGTTGTTCATGCTCAATTTCAATAACAGAACGCGGAAAGGCATTGCCTCTATGTCGCGCCAACATATCAAACAGCTGCTGCGGGTGCGGCGCTGTCAGCACCTTTAACTGATTAAAACGCAAAATTTCAGTGTCGGGCCAGTCGTAGCCCTGCAAAAAACTCAGCCGCTTCAGCCCTTTTAAACTATGAACACCTTCGGCGATATCAGCCTGATCAGCAGCCAATAACAACAAACGCCAGCCATTCAGACCTTTATCCAGCGGGATCCGAACCGGCAACAACCGTTTCTCCCGATCCACTGATGTCATACTCCAGTACACATCAACATTGCCAAGCTCAATTTCTTTCAGCACCCTGCCCTGCACCATATCGAGGTTGGCGGGTTTTAGCTGATAATTGCCACCGCTGGCTTTAAGCGCTGCCTGCAGCAGTTTAAAAGGATACATCTGAGCTGTTTGTTCGGCGCTCAGTAAAGGGCTGCCGTAGATGACAGTCCGGGCCTGGTTTTTTGCCGAAGCCGCTGTATTGGGTTGCTGCGCCGCACCAGCCGGAATGGTCAACAAGGCACAGCAAAATGCCAACAGACCAGAAAAAATGCCCAGAATATTCATCCGTATTGATTGTTCCCAAGGCAAAGCAGCAGCCGATAACTCACTATAACAAAGTCGCTGGCCACGCCCAAAAATTTCCGCACCAAAGCACTGAGTTACAACTTTTGAATTCTGACAGAATAAATCTGTGTTTTTATTAGATTTTCATAAAGAAAAACTGCTTGTGGTCACTACGGATTAATTCACCACACTGCGCTGATACACGACCAACTACCGGCCAAGTCCGGTCAATGGTCAGTCACAGGCTTGCGTTTTAGTTACACCAAACTATAGAATGATCGTTCATTCTATGTTTGGAGATCCTGCATGAAACGCCTGTTTGCCTTAGCCAGCGGCCTGCCTGCCCCGGTTTTATTGTCTGCCGCCCTGCTGCTAAGCGCCTGCCAGCCGGCATCACAACAAGCTACGCCTGCCGCTCAGGCAGCCGTTGAAGTGGCAGTGCTCACACTGCAGCCTGAGGCCGTTACCTTAAATACCGAATTACCGGGGCGAGTCCATGCCTTTTCACAAGCACAAATCCGTCCTCAGGTTGGCGGTATCATTTTGTCGCGTAACTTTACCGAAGGTGGTGAAGTCAAAGCCGGTGATACTTTGTATCAGATTGACCCGGCCCCTTATCAAAGCAGTCTCAACAGCGCCAAAGCGCAGCTGGCCAAGGCCGAAGCCAACCTGATGCAGGCCAGTGCCAAAGCCAGCCGTTTTAAAGACTTACGCAAAAACAAACTGGTCAGTCAGCAAGATACTGATGAAGTGATTGCACTTGAACAGCAAGCGGCAGCCGATGTGCTGGCCGCCAAAGCCAGTGTTGAACAAGCCAGTTTGCAGCTGACGTATAGCAAGGTGCTGGCACCTATCAGCGGCCGTATTGGCAAATCGACTGTCACAGCCGGTGCGCTGGTGAACTCTGGCCAGACTGAGGCGCTGGCCAATATTACGGCGCTGGATCCTGTTTATATTGAAATTACCCAATCGAGCAAAGAGCTGCTGCAACTCAAACAAGCGCTGGCTGCGGGTCAGCTTAATGCTGCCGGCACTGAAGTGAGTTTAAAGCTGGAAGATGGCAACTTATATCCGCATCGGGGCCAGTTACAGTTTGCAGAAGTCAGTGTTGATGAAAGCACGGGCTCTGTGGTACTGCGCGCCCAATTTACCAACCCCAATCAGCTGTTGTTACCGGGCATGTATGTGCGCGCCACCCTCAATAGCGGCATTAAAACAGCGGCTATTCTGGCACCTCAACGGGCGGTCAGCCGCAACGCCAAAGGTGAGGCCACAGCCCTGGTAGTGAATAACGAGGGCAAAGCTGAACTCAGAGTATTAACAACCAGCCGTACCATCGGCGATAAATGGTTGATTGACGAAGGTTTAGCCGCTGGTGACAGGCTGATCGTTGAAGGACTACAAAAAGTACGGCCAGGTTCGCCGGTAAAAGCCGTGCCTTTTAACCCTGCGCCAGCTGTTGCAGAACCTGGAACCAAAGCAGCCGGTACTGGCAGCAACAACGGAGCCAGCTTATGAGCCGCTTTTTTATCGACAGGCCCATTTTTGCCTGGGTCATTGCCATCGTCATTATGCTGGCCGGTGTGCTCGCCATTAAAGCGCTGCCGATAGCGCAATACCCTTCCATTGCACCGCCAGCCATCAGCATTACTGCCAGCTACCCTGGCGCTTCGGCCAAAACGCTGGAAGACAGTGTGACTCAGGTCATTGAGCAAAAAATGAAAGGTCTGGATGGCTTGTTGTATATGTCATCGACCAGTGAATCCAGTGGCACCGCCACTTTAACCCTGACCTTTAGCGCCGACACCAACCCGGACATTGCCCAGGTGCAGGTGCAGAATAAACTGGCGCTGGCCACACCGTTATTGCCACAAGAAGTACAGCGTCAGGGCGTGCAGGTGGCAAAATCTGCCCGCAACTTCCTGCTGGTGATGGGTTTTGTGTCAGAAGATGGCAGCATGAACAACATCGATATTGGTGACTATGTCTCAGCCAATGTGCAGGACATTATCGCCAGGGTGGAAGGTGTCGGTGAAGTGCAGATGTTTGGCACCCAATATGCCATGCGCATCTGGTTAGATCCGGCCAAACTTGCCAATTACAAACTGAACCCATCTGATATCAACACTGCTATTTTGGCGCAAAATGCCCAGGTATCAGCCGGTCAGCTCGGTGGTTTACCGGCAGCAGCAGGCCAGCAGCTGAATGCTTCTATGACAGCACAAAGCCGGCTGCAAAGCACAGAGCAGTTTGGCAATATTTTGCTGCGCATTAATGCCGATGGTTCAGCGGTGAAACTGTCAGATGTGGCCCGTATTGAACTGGGTGGTGAAACTTATGAAGTGTCAGCCCGTTATAACGGTAAACCGGCCATTGGTTTGGGTGTAAAACTCGCCAGTGGTGCCAATGCACTGGATACCGCCGATGGTGTAAAAGAAGCCATCGCCAATATGCAGCCCTATTTTCCGGCCGGTTTACAGGCGGTGGTGCCTTTTGATACCACGCCTTTTGTCAAAATCTCTATTGAAAAAGTAGTGCACACCTTAATTGAAGCCGTCGTGCTGGTGTTTTTAGTGATGTATCTGTTTTTACAGAACTTTCGCGCTACGTTAATTCCTACTATTGCGGTGCCTGTGGTATTGCTCGGCACCTTTGCCGTGTTATCGGTGTTTGGTTATTCCATTAATACCCTGACGATGTTTGCCATGGTGCTGGCGATAGGTTTGCTGGTCGATGACGCTATTGTCGTGGTGGAAAACGTCGAACGGGTGATGACCGAAGAAGGTTTATCGGCCCGCGATGCCACCCGTAAATCGATGGATGAAATAACCGGCGCTCTGGTGGGTATTGCGCTGGTGTTGTCGGCAGTTTTTGTGCCTATGGCGTTTTTTGGTGGTTCTACCGGTGTGATTTACCGCCAGTTTTCTATCACGCTGGTGTCGGCTATGGCACTGTCGGTGTTGGTGGCTTTAGTGTTAACACCGGCACTTTGCGCCACTATGCTTAAACCGTCCGGCCATAGCGGCGGCGGTATGCTGGGTCAGTTTTTCTCCGGGTTTAACCGTGGTTTTGATGCCACCAACAACAAAACCCAGTCGATTGCCCGACGCATGATCACCCAGCCCAAACGCTATTTATTGCTGTACGGTCTGATTGTCGGTGGCATGGTGCTGCTGATGTTACGTTTACCTTCGGCCTTTTTACCGGACGAAGACCAGGGTATTTTATTTAACCAGATTGTGCTACCGGCAGGTGCCACCAGTGAACGTACACTGGAAGTGGTGAAGCAAGTGGAACAACACTTTTTGGTGGAGCAAAAAGAAGCGGTGAAGTCGGTGTTTTCGGTCAGTGGTTTTAGTTTTGCCGGCCGTGGTCAGAACGCCGCCATTGGTTTTGTCAATTTAAAACATTGGGACGAGCGCCAGCGGCCTGACCTCACCGTCAAAGCCGTCAGCAGCAAAGCCATGGGTGCTTTTAGCCAAATCAAAGACGCTATGGTGTTTGCTTTTGCGCCGCCAGCCGTGGTTGAGCTTGGCACCGCCAATGGTTTTAACCTGCACCTGCAAGACAGAGCCAACTTAGGCCACGAAGGTTTATTGGCCGCCCGTAACCAGTTATTGGGCATGGCCGCACAGGAGAAACGCCTGATGGCCGTGCGGCCTAATGGTCAGGAAGACACCCCAGAGCTGAAACTTGATATAAACCTCGCCAAAGCCGGTGCCTTAGGCGTCAGTCAGACCGATATTAACCAGACCATCCAAACCGGCTGGGGTGCAAGTTATGTCAATGATTTTATTGACAAAGGTCGGGTGAAAAAGGTGTTTGTGCAAGGCGATGCCAAAGCCCGGATGGTGCCGGAAGATGTAGCCAAGTGGTATGTGCGTAACAGCACGGGCGAGATGGTGCCTTTTACCGCTTTTGCCAGCGCACACTGGAGTTATGGCTCGCCACGGCTTGAGCGTTATAACGGCATGCCATCGATGGAAATTCAGGGCATGGCAGGCCCGGGATTTAGTACAGGGGAAGCCATGTTGGCAATGGAAGAGTTAATAGCCAAACTGCCGCCAGGTGTTGGTTTTGAATGGACAGGCATGTCGTATCAGGAACGGATGACCGGCGACCAGGCACCTATGCTCTATGCACTCAGTTTACTGGTGGTGTTTTTGAGTCTGGCCGCTTTATATGAAAGCTGGTCCATCCCCGCTGCCGTGATGGCCGTGGTGCCGCTGGGTATTTTTGGTGCTTTGCTGGCCTCAACGCTGCTGAAACTGTCCAACGATATTTATTTCCAGGTGGGTTTATTAACGACTATGGGTTTGGCCGCCAAAAACGCTATTTTAATTGTTGAGTTTGCCAAAGGTGCTTTACAACAAGGCATGTCTTTAAGTGACGCCGCTATTGCTGCTGTGCGCTTGCGGCTTAGACCTATTTTAATGACGTCTTTTGCTTTTATTTTTGGCGTACTGCCGCTGGCAACAGCGTCCAGCGCAGGCTCAGGTGCCCAAAATGCGCTCGGCAGCAGCGTCATTGGCGGTATGTTGGCCTCCGCCATTCTGGCGGTGCTTTTTGTGCCGCTGTTTTATGTGTTGATTGGCAGAGTGTTCCCGCAGCTTCCTTCAACTGAAAGGACAACCGAAGAGGCAGCGGACGAAACAGCTGTAAAAACACTGGCGCAAACCCCAAACAAAGCCTGATAATCCCGGCAACTTACAACGGCAGCCCCAGCTGCCGTTTGTTTTGGAGTGCTTATGAATACTAAAACAAAAAAACATCAGGATCCGGCCCAGGCCGAAGCCAGGAGGCAACAAGTACTGACGGCAGCCGCCGATTGTTTCCGCCGCCGTGGTTACCATGGCGCCGGTATGGCGGAAATTTCCAAAACCGCGGGCATGAGCCCGGGCCATATTTACAATTATTTTGTGAATAAAGAAGCCATTATCGAAGCCATAGTGGCGCAGAACATGGCTGAGATGTTTTCAATGTTAAGCGCTTTTGCCCAGCTGGAGGGTGATTTGCTGGATGCTTTGGTGGATGGCGCCGACCATGGCGTGGAGAAAAACCTCAATCCCGCCTATTCAGCTTTGCAGCTGGAAATGTTATCGGAAGCTGCACGTAACGACAAAGTCGCAGCTTTGTTGCGTCATGCCGACCAAAGCGCACGGGCACAAATTAAAGCGCTGCTGACCGGGCCTGAAGGCACGTTGCGCAGCCTGCCCGATCATGAAGTAGAAGCCCGGCTGGAGTTGTTATCCTCGGTGTTTAACGGTTTATTGGTGCGGGCAGTGCTCAACCCGCAGCTGTCGCGCCACGAGCTGCTGCTGGCTCTCAAACCCTGGCTTCGGCACTTATTGTCGGCCTGAAATCTCTGGTTAGCTGCTGAGTCACACTGCTACCTCCGAAGACTGCTTGACAGCGCCGGGGCAACTTTGTAAAACGCCGCTTGAATTTGTTCCCTGTTTGCAGTTTGTCTGTATGGAGTCTCTGATGAGCACAGCAGTGTTTGACTGGCCAACCCGCCAGGACTGGATAAGCGACATCATGCCGGATTTTTACCAGCATGGGCTGGCGATATTGCCACAGGCTATTCCGGCTCAGTTATGCCAGGCGCTGCTGGAAGAGGTTTCTAAGCGGCAGGATTTAACCGCAGCAGGAGTTGGCAGAGCCGGAGCTCTTCAACAAAACACCGAAATACGCCGCGACCAGACCGCCTGGCTCGATGGCAGCACCGATGCACAACAACAATATCTGGCGCTGATGCAGGCACTGCAAACTCAAATGAACCGGCAGTGTTTTTTAGGCCTGACCCACCACGAATGTCATTTTGCCCGTTACCAGATTGGCGACTTTTACCAAACCCATCTGGACGCTTTTCGTGGCCGATCCAACAGAGTGCTGACCACAGTACTGTATTTAAACTCTGTGGCCGAAGGCGGCGAGCTGGTGATTTATGATGAAAACAACACCGAACTGCAGCGGGTATTGCCACAAGCCGGTTTATTGGTGATGTTTGAAAGCGAAAGATTCCCGCATCAGGTGTTACCGGCCAAAGCTTTGCGTTACAGCATTGCCGGCTGGTTTCGTAAGGATTAACTCACTAAAAACTTTGCCGGAAACAGGCAGCACTCTTGGCTTCAGTGTCAGCCTTAGCTCTCCTTAGCCATCACAGCACAAAACCTTGTTACATTCTGATACAGCCCAATTGTGGTAAAAACTTGCCCTGTTTAACAATTGACCGTTAAGCTGGCTGCACATCAACCAGCAGCCTTTGCCATTTGTGGCGCGCTGCGGCACATTGGCAAGGAGCTTCTATGAATATGAAAAGCCTGTTAAATCAATTATTAGGTTCCGGCAGCGACCTAGTGCAAGGCAAAAGCAGCGGCCAGCAGGGATATGGCCACTCATCCTCACAACACTCTTCATCTTACGGTGCACAGCAGCAGTCAGGCAGCGATATCGGCTCGCAGTTGTCGTCTTTATTGTCGGGCAAAGGGGGCGCGGCGCTGGCCGGTGGAGCTTTGGGTTTATTACTTGGCAGTAAAAGTGGCCGTAAAATGGGCGGCAAAGTGCTGACCTATGGCGGACTGGCCGCTTTGGGCGCTCTGGCCTTTAAGGCGTATCAAAATTACCAGCAGCAACAGGGCACAACAGCCCAGTCCGCCAACCCGGCGCAGCCGCTGGCACAATTGCCGGCACCGGCGCAGGAAGCCCATAGCAAAGCCATTCTGGTGGCGCTGATTGCAGCCGCCAAAGCTGATGGTCATATAGACGCCAAAGAGCGCCAGCTGATCGACGGTGAAATTGCCAAAATCAGCAATGACAACAGCATCACACAATGGTTTGATGCTGAGCTGCAAAAACCCTTGGATCCGGCCGAGATTGCCCGTTATGCCACAGACGAGGCTATGGCCAGCGAAATGTTTTTAGCCAGTGTGCTGGTGGTGGATGAAGAAAACTTTATGGAAAAATCTTATTTGCAGGAGTTGGCGCGTCAGCTGCAATTACCGCCTGAGCTGCAACAAAGTTTAAGAGCACAGGTGGCAGAGGTGCGGCAAAGTTTGCAATAAGCAGCATCATTTCACCAACAATAAAGGCAGCCAATGGCTGCCTTTATTGTTGCTGTTGCTACATACTGTCAGGCAGCAGCACTACACGCCGGCCAGCAATACTTCCTGCTCCAGAAAATGTTTTGTCTGGCTAAAAGCCGCTTCCAACCCGAATAAACGATGTTTGGCTGCAAGCTGTATCGCTTTATCCAGATGGCTTTGTTGTTTTGGCAGACATTTAAAGCCGCTAAGCCAGGGCGTTAAATCGGGCGCCACCACAAACTGCACTTTGTCACCGTATTTTTTCTGCAGGCTGTCAAATACCTCAAGGCCGGCCGCATCAAAATCAAAAGCACAATAAATCTCCCGGTATTGCATCAACCAGTCGGTTAACAGCGCAGAGCCAATACGGGAGCCGGCCGCCAGCGCCACATCACAGTTATCCAGACGAAAAGGCTGTGCCAGCATCTGAGTGGCGAGCTGCAGCACCTTGGGGTAACAGAAAAAGTTTTCTTCATTTTCAATCAATAACAGTTTGGTCTTGGGCTGATAGGCCTGGGTTACACGCACAGCGCCGTTTTGTTCTGTGCTCGCCAGCACCAGATCCGGCCTGACATCAGGCAAAGCATTATGGTACAGCAACAGATAACAATAAGAAGTGACTGCCTGATGTGAATTGCCCTGCAAACTGGCGGTTTGTCTGTCCTGTGGCGCCAGGGCACTTTGCCATAACTGCTCGAACAGCGCCTGATCCAGCACTGTCACCTGCCATTTGCCTGCCCCTGTTACCTTCACTTTAAAAAGCTCACTGCGCCTTTGATAAAAACCAGGCGGCAGCAACTGCAGCAACTTGCTGTAATGCACTGCCTTGCCTTCTTTAATGTGCTGCAGGTATTTTTTTAACATGCCAGCACCTGAGCTACGGCCTGATGCCAGCCTTTCAGCAGTGCAGCACGCTGTGCGTCGTCCATCCGGGGTTCAAAACGCTGTGCTGTATCTGAGCGCTGCGCTGTATCTAAGCACTGCGCTGTTGCCGCTAAATCCGGATACCAGCCATAACTGATGCCCGCCAGCAGCGCCACACCATAAGCAGAAGATTCAGTGGTGGCCGGACGCAGCACCGGCAGATTTAATAAATCAGCCAGATACTGGCAGAACCAGTTGTTGACCACCATGCCACCATCAATTTTCAACGCTGTGATGCGGGCGCCATCCGCCTGCATCGCCGCTAATAAATCAACAGTCTGATACACCACGGCCTCCAGCGCAGCACGTGCCAGCTGTGCTTTGCCGGCGCCAAAGGTCATGCCAAGCACAGCGGCCCGCACATCAGCGCGCCAGTGCGGCGCGGCCAAACCGGTAAAAGCCGGCACTAAATACACACCGCCGTTATCCAGAAGCCCGGCAGCCAGAGTTTCAGTTTCGCTGGCACACTGGATCACACCAAGCTGATCCCGCAGCCATTTCACCGCAGCACCGGCGACAAAAATAGCGCCTTCCAGCGCATACAAAGTCTGGCCCTGCACTGTGCAGGCCACTGTGGTCAAAAGGTTATTCGACGAATACAGCGGTTTTTCCCCGGTGTTTAGCAGGGCAAAACAGCCGGTGCCATAGGTACTTTTTAACGAACCAGCGCTGACACACCCCTGGCCGATAGCTGCAGCCTGCTGATCACCAGCCAGCGCCAGCACAGGTATAGCATGACCAAATATGGCCTCTGCACAAAGCCCATAAAAATCAGCGCTTTGTTTGACCTGCGGCAAACAATTGGCCGGCACCTGAAACAGGCTCAGCAGGTCCTGATCCCACTGCAAACTGTGAATATTAAACAACATAGTGCGGCTGGCATTGCTGCTGTCGGTGGCATGCACAGTACCGCCGGTCAGCCGCCAGACTAAAAAACTGTCGATGGTGCCCACACAAAGCGCGCCGGCCGCCGCAGCCTCAGCCACCGCCTGGTGGTTTTGCAGTAACCAGTGGATTTTACTGGCCGAAAAATAAGGGTCCAGCTCCAGGCCGGTTTTTTGCCGTACCAGCGCCGCATGGCCCTGCGCTTTCAGCTCGGCACAATAAGCAGCGGTGCGCCTGTCTTGCCAGACAATGGCCGGAGCCAACACTTCGCCCGTGCTTTTGTGCCAGGCGACGGTCGTTTCACGCTGATTGCTGATGCCTATGCCTGCCACCTGCAATTGCTGTTGCTGTGCCTGTTTCAGGACATCACGGCAGACTTTGAGCACCGACAACCAGATGTGCTCAGCATCCTGCTCCACCCAACCTTGGTGCGGGTATTGGCAGTTCAGTTCCTGCTGCGCTTCGGCCAGCACCTGGCCTTGCTGATTAAATAACAAAGCGCGGCTGGACGAAGTGCCCTGATCCAGCGCCAGCATCACCTGTTGCATAATGGCTCCTTTGGCCTGTTAAAAACTCTGGCCAAGCGACAAATAAAAACGATAGGGCTGCTGCTCTGTGCTGGCCTGCGCCAGCCCATATCCCAGATACAAAGGCCCAAAAGGACTGTCCCAGCCGGCAAACACACTGCCGGCCCAGATCCAGTCGCCTGAATTGGTGGCTGTGGCCCGGCTAAAACGTGGCTGATACACAGCGCCGCGCTCCAGCGATGCGCCCAGGTAAAAAGGTGCATTAAAAAAGCTGAATTTGCTGTCACTGATCTGATACAAATACATCAGGCTGCCAAAACGTACTTCAGAGCCAAATAAATAAGCTTTGGGATAACCGGATAAATTAAACAACCCCCCCAGTGAATATTGCTCCAGCGCCAGCACACCGGCATCACCGTTAAAAGTGTCCCAGCGTAGCCTGCTGCGAAGCACGTGGGCACCAAACCGTCTTGCCCCCTGCAGATGCAACAGAGAGCTGACACTGTGGCTGCGGCTGTCTAACACATTGTCCTGCATCCGCTGCACTGTGGCTTCAAACCTGATACCCCGGTTTGGAAAACTAATGCTGTCGAGGTTATCCCAGGCATAACTGCCGGCCACACCGCGGCGCAAATAAGAAAAAGCACCAAAACCAAGTTCTGCCGCGACGCTGCCCGGCAAACGGTATTGGCCATCTTCCTGCAGCAAGCCCAGGCTGAATCTGCTGTGATCAGACAACTCATAACCAAAGTCTGTGGCCAGCAATAACTCTGAGTTACTGAGTTCACCATCCGACAGGCCCTGGTCATCCTCTAACCCCAATACAGTGCGCTGCTGCGCCAGTCTGGCTGCACTGTAAAACCCCGAAGCCCCCCAGGGCCAATATAATTCGGTGTGCAGGTTTTTATCGGTGCCAAGGGCAATATCGGTTTGCCACTCAGCGCCGTAAGCTGACAAGCCGGTCCACAAATAAGAGGCCGCCAGCTGGTAATTGTGGGTATTGCGAAAATCATCCTCGAGCTGCAGCCGGAAGTTCAGATAAGCCGGCCCCCAACTTTTTTCCAGCGCCTGCACTTTTAACAGTTGCTCTGCATCTTCGCCTCGGCTCAGACTGGAACTCACCCGCTCCAGCGTATCCAGACCATAAACACGGCGCAGTGCCTGATTCAGTTCATCCGGCGTCAGTTGCTGGCCAGGCGTTAAATTCAGCCGTTTTAATAACACCTCATCAGCCAGGCTGGTTTGGTTATCCAGCTGCACTTTGCTTAATTGCAGCTCGCTGTGACGGCGCGCCCTGTGTTGCTGCTGCCAGAGTGCATAAAGCTCTGGCTGGCTCAGGGCGGCAAAAGCATCAGCAGTAGCAACGGCCACCCTATCGCCAGCACGAATAGCTTCAGCCATGCGGCCAAACTCCAGGGTGCCAATTTGTTCCACCTTGGGTTTGAGCAAAATATCGCCAGGTGCCAGTAGCGCCAGCTGCCGCTCTACCGCTTCCCGCACTAAAAAACTGGTGAGTTGTTCGGTAATAGCCATGGCGCTATTGAGCTGATGTTGCTCCAGCAAAGGTGCATCTATAGCCACAGCAATAATTTTGTCGGCGCCAAGTTGTTTTGCCACACTGACCGGCAGGTTGTTGGCCACCCCGCCATCCACCAAAGAGATGCCACCCAGTTCCAGCGGTCTCACCACACCAGGGATCGACATTGAGGCCTGCACCGCCTGTAACAAACTGCCGCTGCCAAGCACCACTGCCTCTCTGTTCACCAGATTGGTGGCGACGGCGCGAAAGGGAATAGCCAGCGCGTCAAAACTGTGAAGTTCAGGCACCACGCCATAAGCATGGCGGATCAGCTCCGCCATCGCCTGACCATGCAGCACACCTTTGGGTAACTTCAGGCCAGACCCATCCAGCCCTAAATCCAGATTGATTGGAAAATCATCCCGTTGCTGCTTGCGTCGCATCGGCATTTCATCCCGCTCTACCCTGTCGCGAAAACCCTGACTCCAGTTGGTCTCAAGCAACATTTGTTCAATGGCTTGCGGGCTGTGGCCCAGGGCATATAAACCGCCGACATAAGCGCCGATACTGGTGCCGACAATCAAGTCGACCGGCACCTGTTGTTTTTCCAGCTGTTTCAGCACCCCTACATGGGCACCACCGCGGGCGCCACCACCTCCCAGCACCAGCGCTATACAAGGCCGGCCTTTTACCTGAGCGCAAGGACCGTTTTTGGCTGCGCCAGCGGCAACAGACCGCAGCGGCATCGCCAGCAAACTCAGCGCTAAAACGGCACAAATTAGCTTCATCATCAATCCCTTATGTCTGGTTGCTCCAGCTTAGCGGAGCCAGGCTGTTCTGCCAATTGCAGCAACACACAAAGCTTGATCTGAACGGGACAGCACGAAAAAAAATTTAATATTTTTTCAGCAACTGATCCGTCCAGTAAATCAACAATTTACCTCTTTCACTGTCAGTTTATTTTACAAAAACATGTAAAGGTTTTAAAAAGATTCATTAGGCTTTATTGAAATTGTCACAAATATTCTCTAACGTGCAGCGGCTAAATAAAAAGTAATGTTTTTTTGCGCAACTTTGCTGACAAAAAAATAAAAAATATTAACAACAGCCAACTCCAACAATTCAGTCATGGAAACCCTATGAACATTAAAATGCTCCTGCTGCCGGCGTTATTGGCACCGGCACTTCAGGCAGAACCGTTTTTTTCGGAATATGTCGAAGGCACGTCAAACAATAAAGCGCTGGAAATTTATAACCCGGCCGACACCCCACTGGATTTATCCGGTTATTCCATCAAAGTGTTTTCCAATGGGGCTGTCACTGCCGGCAAAACCATTAACTTGTCTGGCCAGGTGGCTGCAAAATCGGTGCTGGTACTGGTGGATACCAGTGCAGAACAGGCACTGAAAGACAAACAAACCTCGGCCAGCCTGACTTTAGGCTCGGGCAACTTTAACGGTGACGACGCCGTTGCTTTATACAAAGGCAGCACCTTACTGGATGTGATTGGCCAGATTGGTGTTGACCCTGGCACCAGCTGGGGCAGCACAGTGAAAACACTGGATACCACCCTTGTGCGTAAAAGCAGTATTGGCAAAGGCGACACTATTGCCGACGACGCTTTTGACCCGGCGCTGGAATGGGATGGCTTTCCGGTCAACACCTACAGCAACCTGGGTAGCCATGCAGGTGGCTCCGGCGGTGGTACAGAACCAGAACCGGAAGAACCGGTACCAACCCCAAGTTTAGGCAACTGTGGTGACGCTGCCACAAAAATCAGCCTGATCCAGGGCGCCACAGCTGTTTCGCCAGAAGTGGGCAAAACTCACGTGGTTGAAGCTGTCGTCACCCAAATTCTGCCAACGGCAAACGGCTTTTTTGTGCAGGAAGAAACAGCAGATCAGGACGCTGATGCCAACACTTCTGAAGCTATTTTTATCTACAACAGCGGCGTCACTGACTATCCACAACCTGGCCAGAAAATCCGGGTGCAGGGTGTCGTCGAAGAGTTTTTCACTAAAACCCAATTAAAACGCAGCACTGCCCTGCGCGACTGTGGTGTAGGTGAAACCATTGCTGCGCTGAATGTGACTTTACCTGTCAGCGACCTGAACCTGTGGGAAAGCATGGAAAGTATGCAGGTGGAGTTCAGCCAGAGCCTCACTGTGGTTGATACTTACAACCTTGGCACTTACGGTGAGCTGACCTTAGCATCTGAGCGGTTATTCACCCCGACCAATCTGTATCGTCCTGGCAGCGCCGAAGCTGTAGCACTGAGCGACCAAAACCGCCGGAATAAAATTGTGCTGGATGACCTGCAAAACGGTAAAAACCCGGCCAACATCATTTACCCTGCGCCTGGCCTGACGATGCAAAACCCGGTACGTAGTGGTGACAGCTTTAGCAATCTGCGTGGCACCCTGGATTACAGTTTCAGCGCCTGGCGTTTATTGCCAACCAGCGCCCCTCAACTGTTAACCACCAACCCACGCACCGAACAAGCGCCGCTGAAAAATACCGGCACTTTAAAAGTCGCCAGCTTTAACGTGCTGAATTATTTTAACGGTGACGGCGCAGGTGCTGGTTTCCCAACATCACGGGGTGCCAGTTCTTTTGCCGAGTTTGAACGTCAATCTGACAAAGTGATTGCCGCCCTGGCCGCATTGGATGCCGATGTCGTTGGTTTGATGGAAATTGAAAACGACGGTTATGGCAGCAGCAGCGCTATTGTGGATTTAGTCAGCAAACTGAATCAGCGCATGGGTGGCACTGTGTATCAGTTTGTGCAGGTTCCTGGTTTAACTCAGTTAGGTACTGACGAAATTGCCGTTGGCTTGATTTACAAAACCGCCAAAGTAGCGCCGTTGGGTGCAGCTGTGACGACCAGCAGTGGTGTGTTTGCCCGTGGCAACCGTCAACCGCTGGTGCAAAGTTTTAAACAACTGGCCAACAACGAAGTTTTTACCCTGGCCGTGAACCACTTTAAATCCAAAGGCAGTTGCCCAAGCGGCACCACCAGTCCGGATCGCGACCTGAAAGACGGTCAAAGCTGCTGGAATGCAACCCGGGTGCAGGCTGCAACCGAGCTGATGGCCTGGCTTGCCACCAACCCAACCGGCTCTGCTGATAAAGACGTGCTGGTGATTGGTGACTTAAACTCTTACGCCAAAGAAGATCCAATCCACGCTTTTGTCAGCAATGGGTTTATCGACTTAGTAGGTAAATATCAGGGCAGCCATGGATATGGTTATGTGTTCAGCGGTGAAAGTGGTTATTTAGACCACGCACTGGCCAGCACAAATCTGTCTTCTCAGGTGACTTATGCCACTGAATGGCACATCAATGCTGACGAGCCTATTTTGTTCGACTACAACGTTGAAAACAAAACGCTGCAACAACAAAACGACTTGTACCAGCCAACACAGTTCCGTTCTTCTGACCATGATCCTGTGGTGATTGAACTGGCACTGAAAACCGACAACCCTGCCGACTTTGATAAAGACGGTGATGTCGACAACCAAGATATCACACTGTTTAACAACCTGCTGCGTAGCGGCGCCGTGTTACCGCTGATCTACGACTTTAACAAAGATGGCAAAGTGAATTTGCTGGATGCCCGCGCTATGACAGCGCTGTGCACCTATGCCCGCTGTGCCATTAACTAACAGCGCCAGTAACTAACGGCACTATTTACAAACAGGAATTAAAAAAATGATGTTTAAAACTTTATTTGCCGCCGCGGCGCTGTTGTTTGCAACACAAAGCCAGGCCACTGTAATCAATATCCAGCTGGACAAAAGCCAATATGAAGTAGGTGACACTGTCAAAGCCGATTTATGGTTAAGCGACATTCAGGATCTGGTGACAGGTTTTGACGCCAGCCTGCTGTTTAACAGCAAGCTGTTACAGCTGCAAAACGTCAGCTTTGGCGACTTCCTGAGCATTCCTGCTGTTGGCAGTGATCGCGACTTTTTTGCCGATAACGGCAAGCTGACACTGTGGGAACTGTATTTTGGTTTTTCCACTGAAGATATGACCGATTTAGCAGCAGTGCAGCCAGGCACCAGCTTCCGCCTGGCCAGCATCAGCTTTACTGCACTGAAAAACGGTTTAGCAAAGCTGCAACTGGACTCAGCTTCTGTGGTGTATGAAGCGATTGGCAGCTCGCCTTATATGGATATGGAAGTACGCTCTGAGCTGGCTCAAGTGCAGATTGGTGATCAGGCCACTGCAGTTTCAGCCCCGGCGACCGCCTGGTTGCTGCTGCCAGCCCTGCTGCTGATGCTGCGTTTACGCCGCCGTTAAGCTGCAACGCTGCACAATAAAAAAACCGCCTGATGGCGGTTTTTTATTGTGCAGCTTTTACTCTAGAATTTTCACCGCAGAATTTTTGCCACGCCAATCTGCAGCACAAATTTCACCAGTATCGGGAAGAATCACTTTATCACGGTCTTTTTACCGACTTTTTATCCTCTTTACCGCGCCTTGCGTTGAAAGCCATGCCCGGACAGCCTATGGTTATACCACTTAACACTAAGCTACTGAAACAGCTCAGATGTTCGCTGCAGTAGTACCCATTATGTTATGCTTTGCCCTCAGTAAAAAATGCCGGTCTGACGAGGTCTCATGTTTGACTCTTTGCGTGTTCGCCTGATTATTCTGTTTACCGGGCTGCTCAGCCTGACAACAGTCGCTATTGCCATTGCCACCTTAAGCGCGATGAAAAGGGATAACTACAGCGAAGCACAACAAAGTTTGTCAGTGGCCACCAAAGTATTCCAGCAGCTGTTGAGCAACCGCTCAGAGCAGCTGAATACCTCAGTGCGTATTGTCGCCAGTGACTTTGGGTTTCGCCGTGCCGTTGCCACCTCAGAGCAGGACACTATCAGCTCAGTGCTGGAAAACCACGGTGATCGTATTCATGCCAGCCTTGGCATGCTGCTATCCCCCCAGGGAGAACTGCTGGCCAGTACACAAAACCAAATCAGCCAGCAACAAATTCAGGCACTGGCTCAGCAAATTAAACAAACAGGCCGCCAGGGTTATACCGATATAGTGCTGCTGGGGGACGATGCCTATCAGCTGGTGATGGCACCTGTACTGGCACCACAGCTGATCGCCTGGGTGGGCATGGGGTTTTCACTCGACCAGCAACTGGCGTCTCAAATTAAAGGGGTGACTGAGCTGGATATCAGCTTTCAGCGCCGCGATGGCAATGGCATGCAACCGCTGGCAGCCACAGTGCCGCTGCAACTGGCGGCTGAACTTGCCGCCAGCGAGCTTCAGATGCAAAGCGGGCTTTTTGCCGACAGTTTTCCACAGTATTTAAATCAGGCGGTGGCGCTTGATCAACCCCAGCAACTTTTTGCTTATCTACATTTAGCCACCAGCCGCTGGCGTGAAAACTATCAGCAGGCGCGCACCCAGTTGCTGATTATTTTTGGTCTGGGTTTGTCGCTGGCACTGCTGCTGGCTTATGTGGTGGCGCGTAGCATCACCCATCCGCTGAAACAACTGACAGAATTTGCCCGTAACATAGGCCAGGGTTTGCCGGCGCAACCGCCTGCAGTGCATAAAGGTGAAGTAGGTTTATTAAGCCAGACGCTTGGCAAAATGCAGCTGGATATCAGCAAAAGGGAACAACAGATTTTATTCCAGTCACAGCACGACGGTCTGACTGGCCTGGCCAACCGCAGTCTGGCTGAACTGCAGCTACCGGACTTGTTAAAGCTGCCACAGGCACAGTTGCTGCTGGTGAATATCAAAGACTTTAAGCATATCAACGATACCTTTGGTTATCACAATGGCGACTTGTTATTGCAACAACTGGCCAGGCGGCTGGAAACTTGTTTATTAACACCTTTATTGATTGCCAGGCTTGGCGGTGACGAATTTTTATTATTACATCAGCATCAGCTCAATCCCCAGCTGTTACAACAGCTGACCCAGCAGCTGTCGCTGGACTACAAACTACAGGATTCCAGCCTGAATCTGACACTGGCGCTGGCTCTGTATCAACCCAACAGCGGGGAGCCTGTCAGGGCCGGTGACGCGCTGCGCCGGGTGGATATTGCCATGATGCATGCAAAACAACAGGCAGGTCATCTGGCCTGGTATCAGAGCGGGCAAGACGAAAGCCATCAGCGCGAACTGACTATACTGCGTGATTTACCCTTGTCGTTACAAAGCGGCCAGATGTTTGTCGTGTACCAGCCCAAAGTGGAAGTGCAGCAACAAAGCTGTCATAGCGCCGAAGCGCTGATCCGCTGGCAACATCCACAACTTGGTTTTATTCCACCGGATGAATTTATCCGTCTGGCTGAGCACTCAGGCCTGATAGCGCTGGTCACCGACTGGATGATCGATCAGGTGATGGCACAACTGGCGCGCTGGCAACAACAGCAAATGCTGGTGCAGGTGGCCATTAACCTCTCTGCCAACGATTTAACCAACCCAGAGCTGCCGGCCAAGCTGGCGGCCAAACTGCAGCAATTTGGCCTGGGTGCACAGGCCCTGGCGCTGGAAGTGACCGAGGGCGCCGTGATGCAGGAACCCCAAAAAGTGATCAACATCTTAAGCCAGTTGCGCAGCATGGGCATTCAGCTGGCCATTGATGACTTTGGTACCGGCCAGTCGTCGCTGGCTTATATTAAAAGACTACCGGTGCATGAAGTGAAAATTGACCGGGCTTTTGTAAAAGATATTGAACATAACCAGAATGATGAACTGATAGTGGCCGCCACCACTCAGCTGGCGCATGGCCTTGGTCTGCTGGTCACAGCTGAGGGTCTGGAAAACCAGGCGGGCCTAACCAAATTGCAGCAACACGGTGTCGATAAAGTACAGGGTTATTATTTTTCCAAACCTTTAACGGCAGAGGCTTTCCATCAATGGCTGCTGCAATTCCCAACACAGCACCAGGGATATTTTGAGGAGAATGCCGGATGAAATATGCAGCATTGTGGCTGCTGGCGCTGGCGTTGCCGGTGCAGGCTGGCAGCAAAATTATCGCCACAGGTGGAGCCACCAGTATTGAAGGTGCCGCCGGCGGTGGCATTGTGCCCTGGGCCGTGATCAATGGTTATGCCAGCAGCGAACAATGGTCGGTGCTGGCCTTTAACAATAATGTTGGCGTCGATGACTTCAGCCTGCATAGCTACGGTGTGGCTGCCAGTTATAACAATCAATGGGAATTGTCTTATACCAGACAACAGTTTGACCTCGATACGCTGGGCGGTGAGTTACAGCAGGATGTAATAGGCCTGAAATACCATATTGCCGGTGAGCTGCTTTATAGCCAGATGCCACAGCTCAGCGCCGGCATTCAGTATAAAAAACACCGTAACTTTGCCCTGCCCTTTGCGGTTGGCGCCAAAGACGACAGTGACATTGATTATTATCTGGCCGCCAGCAAAGTGTATTTTGCTGCTGTGGCCGGGCGTAATCTGCTGCTGAATGCAACCTTACGCGCCAGCCGCGCCAATCAGATTGGTTTATTGGGGTTTGGCAGCCAGACAGATCACAGTTATCAGTGGTTATTTGAAAGCTCGGCCGCTCTCTTGCTGACACCACAACTGGCGGTTGGCGTTGAGTTCAGGCAAAAACCCAATCAACTGGCTTTTGCCGATGAGCAGCACTGGCGTGATATTTTTGCCGCCTGGTTTATTAATAAAAATTTCAGTCTGGTGGGCGGTTATGTTGACCTTGGCCGTATTGCCGGATTTTCAGAGCAACAAGGTTATTATCTGGCACTGGAAGCCACATGGTAAGCCGCGGCCAAACAGGAACAATACAATGACCATTAAACTCACACCGCTGCTGACTGGCCTGGTGTTATGCCTGAGCCTTGCTGCCTGCAGTCAAAAACCACAGGCGCCGGATCAGCTTTATCAGGCACTGGGGGCACAGGCGGGGCTTGAACAGCTGGTGGACGGCCTGCTGCAGGAAATAGAACAAGATAAGCAAATAGTGCATCATTTTCAGGATACCGATATCCCGAGGTTTCGCCGTTTGTTGATAGAGCAGTTGTGTGAACTCAGCGGTGGGCCCTGCACTTACACTGGTGCCACTATGCAGGAAAGCCATACTGGTTTTCAGATCAGCCAGGCAGATTTTGATAATCTGGTCGCTCATCTGATGAAAGTGATGCAGCAGCAGAAGATTGATATCAAAGCGCAAAATCAGCTGCTGGCGTTATTGGCACCTATGTATCAAGAGGTGGTGTACCGTTAGTCCGGTGCTTTTTCTGCGACTTCGCTAAAGCGGGCCTGCTGATACAAAACCGCGTTATTAAACAAAGTTTTTAGCCGGCCCGACTGATACAACCTTAGCATACCCTCGTCATAAGCCTTGGCCAGCAAGCGGCCCTGTAAGTCATCGCGAAACACCGGATACATAGCTCTGGCCTGATGCAGCTCTATGGCGGATAACTGCGATTGCAACGCCACAGGCACATGCATCTGATAACTGATAAAAGCCTTTAACCTGCCATGTACCAGTAACTGGAAACCTTCGGCATGGCTGGCCACTTCATAAGCCTTCACCTGTACCGGCAGATATTGATCAAAATCATAACCCAGCACCCAACCGACCGGCTGGTCAGCAAGTTCGGCCAGCGACGCCAGCGCAGACATGCTGTAAACATTCACACTGGGGTCATAGTCCAGATGCCAGCGTGGATAAAACCAGCCACTTTGTACCGTTTTATAATCGCAAATCAGGATATCGGCACGGCCCGCCAGAAAACTATGTTTTGCTCTTTTCCAGTTGCTGACCCTGATATGCATTTTTAAATCAGGTTGGTTTAACGCTTCACGCAAAATATCAAAATACAGCCCAGAGCCATTGGCATGGGTATAACCCGGCCATTCGCCGGCTGTCACTACGATAGATTTTGCCTGATTCATGCCACTAAACAGCAGCAGGCTCAACAGCACTGCAGCTCGGAACTTCAGAACAACACAGCTTGGCAGAGAATTCATGACCACCAGAACACCGGCCGAAACGCAGCAACCGGATAAAAATGGAAAAATTCCTTTATTGATAGGCGTTTCATCTGGTAAAAGCAAGATTTTACTGCTACCGGACACAAAAATGCACAAAATGGTTTTTCTCGATGCAGCCAGCCTGCCGGGTGTTGATTTGACGCCACTGCAACAGCCAGGCTTTGAGTTGCACACTTATCCGTACAGCAACAGCACAGAGCTGGCCGAGCGGCTCTGTGGTGCCTCAGTCGCCATAGTGAATAAAGTGGTGTTGGACGCCCAAATTCTGGCCACTTTGCCAGATTTAAAACTGATTTGTGTCACGGCCACAGGTATCAATAATATCGACCTTGCCGCCGCCAGCCGTGCCGGCATCCGCGTCTGTAACGCCCGGGATTATGCGCTGGATGCAGTGCCACAACACTGCATGGCGTTATTGCTGGCGCTGACCAATCAGCTGCTGCCTTATCAAAACGCCATTGCCCGCGGCGACTGGAGCAAAAGCTCGCAGTTTTGTCTGCTCGACTACCCTATCCGTCAGCTGCGTGGTTTAAATTTTTCGGTAATTGGTTATGGTGGCCTGGGTCAGGCGACAGCGGCGCTGGCGCGCGCTTTTGGCATGCAGGTGCTGATTGCAGAGCGACCAGATGCACTCGACATCAGGCCAGGCCGGGTGTCTTTTCGCCAGGCGCTGGAACAGGCGGATGTATTGTCGCTGCATTGCCCTGCGACGGCCGATAACCGCCATTTGCTGAACGCCACTACGTTGGGCTGGCTTAAACCCGACGCCCTGCTGCTGAACACAGCCCGCGGCAGCCTGATTGATGCAGTGGCGCTTGCTGCAGCGCTGAAAAATCATCAGCTGGCTGGGGCAGCGCTGGATGTTCTGGATCAGGAGCCGCCTGCGGCCGATCACCCGCTACTCGACCCGGGCATTCCAAATTTATTGTTGTCGCCCCATGTGGCCTGGGCCAGCGGTCAGGCGATGCAGGCACTGATTAACCAGACTGCGGAAAACATCCGCGCCTGGCAACAACAGCAGCTGCTGCGCTGCTGCAATCAACCTTAAGATTCGTTAACATAAGTTGCTGAACTATCGTGTGAATATGCAATATGAATTGGCTGTAACTGCAAATGAAAGCTGTTGGCGCTGCTAATACGAACAGGTACACTGCCAGACAACAGTTCACTGCTGCAGGGAGGCCATTGTGAAAAAAAGCTGGTTATTAATGTTGTGTCTGGTTGCCCTACCGGCACTGGCCACTGACTTTGCCGCTGAACTGAAAAAAATCCAGCAAGACCCCAACCGCTACGCCACTGAACTGAGCCAAACCAACGAGACAGAGCGCGACGCCAGTCAATGGCTGAAACTTGGTGTGGCCCACCTGCAGCTTAAAAAGAAAGACGCGGCATTAAACGCATTGGACCAGGCGCTGAAGGGCGATTTAAGCCCGGCGCTGAAGTTACAGGCCTGGCAACAAAAAGCACTGGTGTATGGCATGTTGTTCCGGGACAACAACAATGCACTGCAGTCACTGCAACAGGCGGAATTATTATTGCCTGCAGTGCCCGCAGCGGAAAAGCCGGCGTTGCAGGCCAGCTTGTATGAAAATTTTGCCCAGGCTTATAACCAGTTTGGCAAACTTGAGCAAGCCAGCCGTTATGCCGAGCTCAGTGTTGAGATTGCCGTTCGCCATCAGCTGCCTTATGCCGAATTAAAAGCGCGGCTGATCGCAGGCCGGCTGGCGTTACAACAGAATAATTTTGCCCTGACCCAACGCCAGCTCAGCCGTGCTTTGATCCTGGCGCAACAACTGGACGAACAAACCTCGTTAGCTTCAATTCACATGCGCCTTGGTATGGCCTATCGCAAGCTGGCGCAATTGCCTTTGTCACTTCAGCATCTGCAGTCTGCCGAAACTTTATATCAGCAGTCGGTGCACCAGAATTTACTGGTCAATGCCCGTATTAATCTGGCGGAAACTTATCTGCAACTGGGCGAAATTGATAAAAGTGCACAAACCCTGCGTCTTGCGATGCAGGATGCAGAACAGCTGGACGACAGCCATTTGATTGCGCTGGTGCATTATGGGCAGGCGCAGCTGGCGATGAAACAAAACGATTATGCATTGGCTAAACAGCGGCTGACCAAAGCCATGCAACTGTTTTCACAGTTAGGGCATGACACTTTGTATCAGGAGTTGCTGCTGGCGCTGGCGGAAATTGCCATAGCCCAGCAAGACTGGGAAGCGGCAGTGTCGGCGCTACCGGCACAAGCCGAACTGCAAAATGCCGCTGATTTTCTGAAAATTCGTTATTGGGAACTCAAAGCCAGGCTGTACGCCGGCCAGCAACAATGGCAACAGGCGTTTGACGCCAACCAGCAACTCCTGGCACTGCGCTTTGACCAAGCCGTTATGCAGCAAAAATATACGCTGGACTTACTGACTGATGATTTAAACCAGCAACAACTGAAACAGCAACTACAGCAGGTCGCCATAACATCAAATCAAAAAGATCTGCTGATCTTTGGCCTTGGCAGCCTAGTGCTGTTGTTATGTTGTGCTTTGGCCTGGCGCCATTATTTTCGCCGTAGTCAGGATCTCAGTGTCGAATTGCCGGGTTTACCACAAGCCACCAGCTGGATTGAGTTTGCGCGCAAGGTACAAAAAGAAGCACAAAAAACCGATCAACTGCAGTTACAAGCGCTGCAACTGGCCAATCCACAGCAGTTTAAGTTTCAGTTTGGCGAGCAGATTTTACGCCATGCTATGTTGCAGCTGGTGGACGAACTGCCGGTATCGGCCATGGCCGCTTATACAGTACATACAGATGCTTTATGGCTGGCCTGGCGTTGCCCGCCCGACCAGCTGGCCGCTTTGCAACAACAGCTGCAGGCTGCGGTCACCCTGATCCGCCGGCAGTTGCCGAATCAGCCAACCATTTATAGTTTTTTAACGCCGTTAAATCCGTTATTGGGCAAACAGTGGCCGGCACAGGAACTGGCTGGGGTGCGTGAGCTGGTGTGGTTAAGCTGGGATTTAGCAGCACGGCAACAGCAACTGGATCAGTACAAAGTAGAGGTGGAATGTCTGCAGGCCAATCCCTGTAGCTGGCAAACCGAAGATGTACGTGCCGACTTAATCAATGCGCTGCGGCTGGATTTGCTGCAACTGCGCTGTAACGGCGCCACACTGGAAAAACCTCATCTCTGAGCCAACATAGCGGGCAACACCGCAGTTGGCTCAGCCATAACGGCGTAGCTCAGCCGGTAACTTGTAGTGATAAATTTTTTGCTGGCCCGGCAACTGAAAACTCAGCTCCACCGCCTGTAGACCAAGGCCTGCGGGGTCCTGATTCTGCTCACCATATCTCGGGTCTCCCATCACAGCATGACCAATAGCGGCAAAATGGCGGCGAATTTGATGTTTACGGCCACTAATCAGCTTGATATCCAGCAGACTGTGGTTAGCATCCGGCTGATGGGCACAAAGTTTAAAGCGGGTTTCACAGGTTTTACCATCCAGCTTCTGCCGGATCACCCCTTCTTCCAGTAAGTCCTGGCTCAGTTTGCCACGCACCAGCACCTGATAGTGCTTAGCCATCTGTTGCTGCTGGATCAGCTGACTCAGGCTTGCCGCCATTTTTGGGCTATGTGCCAGCAACAATAAGCCACTGGCCTCTCTGTCCAGCCGGTGAATTAAGAACACCGCTCTGTTGCCAAGTTGTTGTTCAGCAAATCGCAGCAAACTCAGATGATCCCCCCACTCGTTGCCCTGAGACAGCATGCCGGGTGGTTTGTACCAGAGACTGAAAGTACGTTCATCGGCCAATAATACCGCCGGCTCACACTGACGCGATAATAAGTCATCATCGTAATGAAGCTGCAGTAAGTCACCCGCTACGACCGGGCTCTGTGCACGGCGCAGGCGCTTTTGCTGTTTGCCTCGCCGCCAGATCACGGCCCCTTTATTCATCGCATCTTTGAGCCGGCCTTTAGACAATTCCGGCACCGCAGCGGCCAGCAGTTCTACGGCAAGCCCGGCAGTTTCCACCTTAATCTCTTTGCTAATTTTCATCCGATTTCCACACAGCAGCGACAGCTGAGGTACCAACTCAGCATGCACCACAATAATTCAGGGGCTATTCAGCCATCTCAGCTCAGGATCATATCAAAGCCACCGGAGATATGCCTATGAAAACCCTGAGTTCAACCCTGTTATTGGTGCCTTTATTATTGACCAGCCTGAGCGTTCAGCGGCTTTGTGCAGCTGAGGAGTTGCAAAGCCCGCAGCAAACCCAAGAGCAACATCTGCCCGCCAGTGAAGTGGCAGCTGCCGCCAAAAGTACTCCACAACCGGCCGTTGACAGCCGCAGCATGGCAACTCCCCAGGCTTATCAGAGCAGTGCCTGGTTTCAGACAATTGATCTCACTCTAAAAAGAGATTTGAATAACAATGGCTTTTACTCGCTGCTTTATGCGCGTTTTGACGCTCACAGCGATTACAGCAGTCAGCCGGTTTATGCCATTTATGATCTGATCAGTAGCAATGGTGTGGTACGACGTATTCATACCAGCTCTATTTTTACCCTGTATGGCCAGAGTTCTCAGGACTGGTTTGCCGTCGAAACCAATCTGGTCAGCTTGCCGCGTGATTATTACAAACTGAAAATTCAGCTGATTGATGCACAAAGTGGTTATGTACTGGCCGAAATGTCAGGTTATGACAATGCCACACTGGACAGACTGGCACTGGAAGATCAAAACAGTGACAACTACAGACCTGTGGTGGTGGTGCATGAAGATTCCGGCGGTAGTTTTGGTATTTTTGCCCTGCTCGGCTTAAGCTGTGTTTATCTGTGGCGAAGGAAACAACAAGTTGTTCAGAATAGTGATGTTACTCAGCACCTTGCTGCTCAGCACTCCGCTGGTGGCTGCAACAGAGTTTCAGCTAAAACAAGGTGAAACCAGCACTGAATTTAGTTATCAGCGCCCGCCCCAACCTACCATCAGTTTTTTGTTAGACAACGCCAAAATGCAAGGCCAGCACAGCATCAAGAAAAAATATTCTGCTGAACTGGCCGAACTGCACGTACGCCACCAGCTGTTGCTGCAGTCGGTCAAACTGCAACAACGTGGGATAAAAATCCGTTTATCACCAAACAATTTGCCGCTTAGTGTCACAGTGTCGGGTGCCGATCTGACACAGGTGGCCAACATCCGCAACCAACTGGCGGCTACTCAGCAACAAGCCTATCAGGGTTATCTGCAGCGGGATTATCTGTATTTGTTAACTAGCCCATTGGGTGAAAGTTATGTGCTCCCGGATCATGTGCGGATCATGCGAGAAAATTTACCGGTATTACAGCCGGTGGCAGCCAGTTTTGTCAGCCTGTATGGCCGCAACAATATCCGCAAAATTGCCATGCAGCTGGCGCTTTGGCTGCAACAAATCCCTTACCAGAATTTGTCCGACAGGCGTGAATCTGCAGGGGCCGGATTTTTAACACCGGTGCAGATGCTGCAGGCCAATCAGGGAGACTGCGATAGTAAAGCTGTGGTATTTGCCACTGTACTTCGTAATATTTTCCCGAAACTTGGCATCGCCATTATTTATTTTAATGACCATGCTGTAATTGCAGCGCAAATTCCGGCAATTGATAACGAGATAACTGTGGATTTAAACAACGCCACTTATCTGGTGCTGGACCCAACAGGACCCGCCGAGCTGCCGCCCGGAAAACTGAATCCACCTTATGATGTACAGCTGAAAAGCCGCCAGTTTAGTTACCGGCTGTTCTGATCCGGATCTTTGTCCCGTAGCAGCTCTACCTGATGAAATACCTCCAGCCAGTCAGCCGGAATATGCCGCACGCCCTGCGGATCTCCACGTCCCAACCGTTCCACATGAACTAACAGACGCTGAAATGGTGCCAGCACCTTGGTGCGAAAACGGCGGCGACAATACCACCACAGCAACAATAAACTAACCAGATACAACATAAAATGGCCAAATAAATCACCAAGCTCCGCCAACGCTGAGCGGGCGCCAGCTGGCTCCAGATGTAAGGTCAAAGGCAAAATATTCAGGGTTCTGAGCCTGTCACTGTGATGCAACAGTTCAGTGTCGGCCTCTGTCATCACCTGACCTTGCGCCACAGCCAACAAAGGCTCGCCAATGTCATTTAACAACTGAATGGTGCTATCCTGCTGACCTTTGGCCACCCGTTGCAACATCGCAGCCAAATCAAAATTAAGCACCAATTCTCCCAGCAGCTGACCATTCTTACTGAGCGGCACCGACAACATAAATACAGTTTCGGCGGCTTTTAATCTGTGCAGCCTCAACTGCTGCTCAGTTAACTTGGGAAGCTGTTCTTTTTGCTGCCAGAACAACTGCGCTTCCAGTTCAAGTGCAGCCGAACGTTGTTCCACTGGCACATACCAGACACCGGATTGCGACAAATAACTAAACTGTTTGATACTGGTGGATGTGCGCTGCGCCAGCTGTAATTGAGGCAACAAGCTATTTAACATCGATTTTTCTACGTCCGACAGCTGCAGGCTGTTATCTGATGGGCGCAGAGACCATTGCTGACCAGGCAATACAGCAGGCACTTCACTCTGCAATAATAAATTTGCTTCTGCATCCTGCTTTACTACCTGCAGCAGATGAACCACGGGCGCCAACTGATGCTCCAGATCTTCGGCAGCCGACAACAACAAATGCTGGCGCTGCACTATGCGCTGGTTTAATGCCATAAAATAATCAATAGTTGCCGCAGTAACGGCCAGACCTACCACCAGCAACAGCGTATATAACCTGGACTTTTTATATTCGTTATAAAGTGGATTCATCCGTTATGTTTCCTGTTGCAGTCTGAGGTTGCTGCGCTCTGAGTTGGTATAGTTGCCGGCTTAGTGTTGCAGCACCTGTTGAAATTTGCCAGTAACAACAAGCATTTGGCAGGGCAATTTCATCTCTGCCCTGTTCACCGTACCATAGCAGCAAAGCCGGTTTGTGGCTGGTTTTCAGCTGCTGGTACAAAGTGGCAGGCAGACAATAAAGATCCTGATGCAAATCCCCCTCCGGCTCTGGCCAATGCCTGATCACTTTGGACTGATAAGGCAGGTTGAGCAGCTGCTGCTCCAGATACCACAACAATAGCGGATCAGGCTGATACAACCAGAGGGTAGGCATAGGCTGGCTGATTTCCCCTTCGTCTTGTGTGCTAAGCGCAACCGCCAGTTGAGGCAACACTACAGGTTTTGCCAGCAACTGCACACACGGCAATGACGGTTGCCACTGTGATGGCTTACGCACACAAAACAACACCCGCACTCGCGGGAAATAACGGCGCACCACTGTCGCTATCTTCGGCAACAAGCTGTGATCGGCACCGGCAAAACTTTCATCAATCACCAGCTGGTCCAGCTGTTGTGTCCCGTCATGGCACCAGGCCACCAGTTGACTGGCGTCATCCATCGGCAATAAGTCATAACCAAGCTGACGCAGCATCCGGTTATATAACTGTCGTGACGGACCAGGCGGACACAACAACATCACCCGGCCTGATAACTGTGGCAAAGCACGGTCGGCAGCCGCTGGCTCTGGCAACTCATAGTGAAATTCCAATACCTGTTTATTGCCATGCGCAGGATCTGAGTGACCGGAAATATGGGCCTGACACCATAGCAGCAGCTGCTGCAGCTGCTGATAATCGGCGGCAACGCCATGCCCTGTTGCCGCAGGCTCCAGTAATTGCAGCCACTGGCTGTCGGTCAGTGCATCGCCCTGATCAAGCAACTCCAGCCTGAGCTGGTGATTGGCCGCAACCAGTAATCTGAGCTGAAAGGGCTGAGCTCCAAGCCGTTGGCGGTTAAGCAATACCCAGAGTTCGATGGCCCGAAACAACGCCTGTTTGGCCAGCAGCACCACTGCAGGCACTTCGGTATTTAGCTCCAGTAAACAATCCAGTTGCTCGTCCTGCTGTATCAGTTTCCGCAGCAGTTGTGGCAGTTCAATGCAGAGTTCGCAGGCATATAC
The DNA here is from genome assembly GCF_036782235.1 of Rheinheimera sp. Classification (GTDB taxonomy): domain Bacteria; phylum Pseudomonadota; class Gammaproteobacteria; order Enterobacterales; family Alteromonadaceae; genus Pararheinheimera. The sequence continues at coordinate 205,937 of NZ_DAIPZL010000001.1, forward strand.
TGCATCAAGCTCTGCATCTTCCTGCGGCTGGCTTTGCAGATAATTACGGCTCAGCTCAGCCAGCCTTTTGTTATCCGGCTGCTGCAACCAGGCTTTTAATAGCGCATTGGCAGCCGGTAATCGGGGATCTGAGAGTTCTGAAGCTGTTGCAGCTGACCCAAATGAATTTAGCTGCATCAACTGCCCGGCGTTATCTGTTTTGGCTTCTCTGGTGCCAGTATCGCGCATCAACACTTCTTCCGTCGTCACAATACCCAGACTCTGCTCGTCTTCAAGCTGCACTGAAGTTAAATCACCGGTCACAGGCGGGTCAAAATCATGCAACAGCCATTGTTCCTGCTCAGCCACAGTTGTGTTCACCAACTGCTGGCGTTGGTTCAGATAACGGTTTAAGTACCAGAATGTCAGCAATAACAACAGAGTCAGGGCACTGAGCGCCGCCAACAGCTGTTGTTTTAACAACTTCAACGGTTGCAGCATCAGTTTTGCATCCTGTTCCGACACCAAATAGAGTTGCCAGCCAGGTAACCAACGCCAGGCCGCCAGAGTTTTACGACCCAGATAATTCTGATAGGGTTTCAGTAACACACCTTCGCGGCGCTGTTTCAGCGCCGTCACCACTGTACTTTGTGGCCAGGCGCCAGCATCCTGATATTTTTGCCGGCTTAATAACAGATCTTCCGGTGGCCTGCGTGCAAACAGCTGCAACTGCTGATAATCATCCAGCGCCTCCAGTCCAAGCCTGGGTAACAGCGATTTCTGATAGCGGCTGCGGCTGTAGAGTCTGGCGTTATCATCAAGAAGCAACAACTCACCGGCTGAACCTCCTGCGGCCATCAGGCGCTGAAACTGGTCCTGTAACAGGGTGGCATCAAACCACAACACCAACTGCTGGTTATTCTGCTGCACCTGCAGTGGCAACACCCAAAGTTTGGGCAGCAGCAGCGGTGGTAAAAACCTGGGTTCTGTGGTGTGACTGAATTGACTTTGACTGAATAACTGCCGGGCCTGGCTGGAGCTGAATCTTAACACTTTGCCATCGTTGTCCAGCACCACATAAGCCAATAACGGGTCGGGCCATAAAATGCGCCGGATCCTGTCGTCTAGCTCCTGTAATGGGTCCAGTATCGGGGTGTTTTCGGCGGGAGGAAGCAAGGTGGTTTGCAGATAAGACAGATGCAGCTGATAACCCTGCTGCCAGTCTTGCAGCAGAGCATCGGCTTTATCAAGTTGGGCACTGAGTTCAGTTTTTTGTTGTTGCAAATACCAGTTGCCGTTTTGCAGCCATAACCAGTAACCGCAGCTCCAGATAAAAACCAGCGACAATACAAAGACTAAACCAGACCACGAAAACAATTTCACCAGGCTTCCACTTCCTTTATGTGAACAGAGTGACTAGCCTAGCGGATCAGTCACTCAAGTCAACCTGTTTACAAATTGGCCTCGGCAAAGGAGGCCAGCCTGCTGCGTACCACGCCGTTTAGGTTGATGGTGGTACTGCCTTCAAAGTTTTTAAAACGCTCAACTATATAAGTTAAACCTGAGGTCACGGCGGTCAGATAGTTACTGTCAATTTGCGACAGGTTGCCCGAGCAAATCAGCTTGGTGCCTTCTCCACAACGGGTAATGATGGTTTTTAGCTGCGCTGCAGTAAGATTCTGACACTCATCGAGGATCACTATGGCGTTCTGAATACTGCGCCCGCGCATAAAGTTCACCGACTTAAACTGGATATTGGCTTTGTCCATAATGTATTGCACGCTGGCATGCGGATGTTCATCGGTTTTATGTAACACTTCCAGCGAGTCGGTAATAGCCGCCAGCCAGGGTGCCATTTTTTCTTCTTCAGTGCCTGGTAAAAAACCGATAGATTCAGCGATTTCCGGTGTATTACGCGTCACTATCACTTTATCGTACAACCCCCGCTCTATCACCATTTCCAGCGCTGCTGCCAGTGCCAGCAAGGTTTTGCCACAACCGGCCGGCCCTGTCAGAATCACCAGATCCATCTCAGGGTCGAGTAGCGCATTCAGCGCCATCGCCTGATAGACATTTTTTGGATGCACCCCCCAGGCTTTTTTATGCATCAGCCGCTCAAAACCTAAATCCAATACTTTAATTTCAGTGTCGGAAATGCCCACTACCCTGCCGGCAAAAGTTTCGTGTTCATCTACCAGATATTCGTTGATATAAGGGTTTGGCAACACAGCCTTGGGTAAATAATGATAAGTTTCACGGCCTTCATTGGCACTGCGGCAGTCTTTAATCTGGCTCCAGAAATCGCCCGGTACCTTAAAATAACCTTTATATAAAAAACGCACGTCGTCGATCAGCTGGTCGGTGCGGTAATCTTCCACCAGTTTCAGGCCCGCACCTTTGGCTTTGAGGCGCATATTAATGTCTTTGGTCACCAGTATCACTTTAACCGGTGCTTTTTCCCGCTGTAAAAACAACGCAGTATTAATAATTAAATGATCGTTTTCACCGCCTGGTAAACCCGGAATTTGATCAGACAAATGATGGTCGTTGACAATAAACAAATGACCGTTTTCTTTGTGCTCCAGTGGAGCCGGCAAAGCCACCCCCTGCATCATTTGCTCCGGACTGGCATCTTTAAGTACATCTTCCAAAGCGCGAATGGCCACCCGCGCTTCGCGGCTGACGTCTTTGTGTTTGTCTTTGATATGGTCTAATTCTTCTAACACTGTCATCGGGATCACAACGTCGTGTTCTTCAAAGTTCAGGAAGGCAAAGGGTTCGTGCAGCAGGATATTGGTATCAAGAACGTAGATTTTTTTTTCTTTGCTTTTTCTTCGCGCCATATGCAGCTCCTTAGCGTGGACCAGCGTACAAAAACTTCGCTGTTGTTTTAACTTTAGAGCAAGAATCCAGAGCACGGATGACAATTGCATGACAGATTTTCGGCAATACGAAAAAAATCCGTTGTGACAGATGAAGTTTGGGTCTTTTCTTAGTACCATGCAGCCCCTTTTTTGGAGTGGTATCAAACATGATGAAATTTGCACTTGGGCAACGTTGGATCAGCGATTCAGAATCAGATTTAGGCTTAGGCACCATAGTTGGTATTGAAGGCCGGATGCTGACCTTGTTGTTCCCTGCCAGCGGCGAAACCAGACTGTATGCCACAGCTGAAGCGCCACTGACCCGGGTGCAATTTAACCCAGGCGATAGCATTAAAAGTGCCGAAGGTTTTAGCCTTGTTGTTGATACTATTGAAGAAAAAAATGACACTCTGATTTATCACGGCCACAGAACCGACAATGGGGAAGCCGTGAGTCTGCGCGAAACTTTCCTGGACCATTTTATTAGTTTTAACCAGCCGCAAGACCGTCTTTTTGCCGGTCAGCTCGACCGTTTTGAATGGTTTACCCTGCGTTATCACAGCTGGCAGCATATTCACCGCCAGCAGCAAAATCCATTCCGGGGTTTAAGCGGCGGCCGGGTCAGCCTGATCCCACACCAGTTATATATTGCCGACGAAGTGGCCAAACGCCATGCCCCGAGGGTGTTGTTATCGGACGAAGTGGGTTTGGGTAAAACCATTGAAGCGGGTCTGATTATTCATCAGCAGCTGATTGCCGGTTTAGCGCAGCGGGTGCTGGTGGTGGTGCCTGAGTCTTTAATGCACCAGTGGCTGGTGGAAATGCTGCGCCGTTTTAACCTGAAATTTGCCATTTTTGATGAAGAGCGTTGCACCGAAGCCAAAGCCGACGGTGGTAATCCGTTTGAATCTGAGCAGCTTGTGCTGACTTCGCTTGAATTTTTCAGCCGGAAAAAAAGCTGGCACGAAGCGGCCACCGAAGCACACTGGGATTTATTGGTGGTGGACGAAGCGCACCATTTACAGTGGAGCCAAGACAATCCAAGCACTGAATACCAACGCATTGAAGCTTTGGCGCAAGACACTCCGGGCGTTATTCTGCTGACCGCCACGCCGGATCAGCTTGGCCATGAAAGCCATTTTGCCCGCCTGCGGTTGTTGGATCCTAACCGTTTTTATGATTATCAGGCTTTCCTCAAAGAAGAGCTGCACTATAAAGAAATTGCCGATTTGGCCAAACAGGTGCTGAGTGATGATGCCTTAACAACTGACATTGCCAAAGCGCTGCAACAACGTATTGCCGAAACTGATTTATCCAAAGAGCTGGCGCTGCTGCAACAAGCTGGCAGCAGTGAAGAAAAAACCGCTGCGCAGCAGTCGGTGATCCGCCAGTTGCTGGACCGTCATGGCACAGGCCGCATTTTGTTCCGCAATAGCCGCAGTGCCATTAAAGGTTTCCCCAAACGTCAGGCACATTTATTACCACTGACTTTACCCGAGCAATATCAGAATGCCATTAAGGTGCAACAGGCATTTAACGGCAGTCAGAGCGATTTACAAAAAGCCAGCGCCCAGCTGTTTCCGGAGCGGATTTTCCAGGAATTTGAAGGCAGTAAATCCAGCTGGTGGCAGTTTGACCCGCGGGTAGAGCTGTTGATTGAACGTATTAAAACCAATAAATACAAAAAGTTTTTAGTGATTTGTGCCCACGCCGACACTGCTATTGCGCTGGAAGAAGCGGTACGGGTGAAAGAAGGTATTCGCGCCGCGGTATTCCACGAAGGCATGAGTATTGTCGAGCGGGATAAAGCCGCTGCTTATTTTGCCCAGGACGACAACAGCGCTCAGGCGTTAATTTGTTCGGAAATTGGCAGTGAAGGCCGTAACTTCCAGTTTGCCCACCATCTGGTGCTGTTTGATTTACCTTTAAACCCGGATTTGCTGGAACAACGTATTGGCCGTCTGGATCGGATTGGCCAGCAACATGATATTCAAATTCATCTGCCGTATTTTACCAATCACCCGCAGCAAATTTTGCTGGACTGGTACCATCAGGGTTTGCAGGCGCTGGAACAAACCAGCCAGACCGGCCGTGCTGTGTATGAAGAAGTGAAAGATCAATTACTGGCGCAGCTGGCTGCCAAAGAAGCGGATCAGTCAGCTGTTGAAGCCTTAATCAGTAAAACCCATGAATTAAATCAGGCACTGAAACAAAAATTAGAACAAGGCCGCGACAAGCTGCTGGAAATGAATTCAGCAGGCGCCGGCCGTGCTGAACAAATTGCCGCCGCCATAGCAGCGCAGGATGATGAAACCACCTTGCCACTTTATATGATTAAAGCCTGGGATATCTTGGGTATTAATCAGGATGACCGCAGTGACACCAGCATCGTATTAACGCCATCCGAACAAACCCAGGGTCATTATCCTGGCCTGGAAGATGACGGTGTTTCTGTCACCTTTGACCGTAAAACCGCATTGGCGCAGGAAGATATCCAGTTTTTAAGCTGGGATCACCCTATGGTGCAAGGCACACTGGACATAGTGACCAACGACTCTATGGGCAATAGCTCGGCCGCCATTTTATTTAACAAACAACTGCCGGTGGGCAGCTTTTTTGTCGAATTTATTTATGTGGCAGAAGCCAGCGCACCACCGGCGCTGCAGTTAGGCCGTTATTTACCGCCAACCCCTATTCGGTTGTTGCTGGAAAAAACCGGCAAAAACTTAGCGCCAAATGTGCCTTTTGATAACTTTAACCGTCAGCTCAAGCCGGTGGGTCGTCAGACCGCAACCAAACTGGTTGGCGCTTTACAAAGCACCATTCATCCGCTCATTGCCAAAGCGGAAGCTTATGCTACGGCTCAGCTGGCGCAAATTCAGCAGGATGCCCAGCATAAAATGACTGAAGCTTTGCAGGCACAAATCAGCCGGTTAACTGCACTGCGGGCGATTAACCCGGCAGTACGGCCGGAAGAAATTGCCCATCTGCAGCAGATGCAAACTGAGCTTGCAGACTATATCGGCAAAGCACGGCTGAAATTTGATGCCATCCGGGTGATAGTGGCCAGCCACGAGTGAGTCAAATCACGCTGTTTTGGGAACTCTGTTAATGTTGCTGGAATACAAACCGCCGCTGTCGCCTTATCTGGATATTTTGTATCAGGATGAGCAGCTGCTGATCCTGAACAAACCCAGTGGACTACTGACGGTGCCGGGCCGCTTGCCGGAACATCAGGACAGTCTGGAACTCAGGGTTCGGCGGGTATTTCCAGAGGCGCGAATAGTGCACCGGCTCGATATGGCCACTTCAGGTATTGTGGTCATGGCACTTGGCGCCGACAGTCAGCGCCATTTAAACCTGCAGTTTGAGAAACGGCAAACCGAAAAACACTATCTGGCGCGCCTGGAGGGCAAAGTGCCGGTAGCTTGTGGTTCAGTCGAACTACCACTGATTTGTGACTGGCCAAACAGACCCAAACAAATGGTGTGTTTTGGGCGTGGTAAAAAAGCGCTGACCCATTTTGCCGTGCTGTCGCAGGATGAACACAGCAGTTTTGTAAAACTAATACCTGTCACTGGCCGTTCTCATCAGCTCAGAGTGCATATGCAGTGGTTGGGGCACCCAATTCTTGGTGATAAGTTTTATGCGTCGCCACAAGGTTTGGCCGCTGCCCCCAGACTACAGCTGCATGCTGCTTATCTGGCATTGTTTCATCCTGTAGATGGCCGCTGGCTGGAATTTCACTGCCCTTGCCCTTTTTAGGTCAGCAGATACAAGACAGAGAATTAACCTCAGATTCATTTTCAGCTGTTATGCTGCCGCCGCTTTCGCAACCTATTGCCATACAACTGAAATAAAGTAGAGCGAAATTTGTTTAATCAAGACAAATCAAATAAAATTAGCCGGTTGGAAAAAACACCCCTTAAGGAGATACGGATGAAACTTAAAACTAGCGCAATTGCCATTCTGGCAGCTCTTCCCCTGATGTCTTTTGTAGCATCTGCGGCTCCAACTGCAGAACAGTTACAAGATCGGGCTTTTGGTTCTTTATTTTATGAATATTACGCACCAGACAGCGACAAAACCCGTTCAGCTGAATGGCAAGGTGTGGACAACGGTAACGGTATTGGTCTGAACCTGGGTTACCGCATCAACAAAGCTTGGGCAATCCGTGCTGAATACGTGCGTCAGGACCTGGATTCTGCATTCAGCAACAACGATATCGAAGGTAATCGTGTTGGTCTGGATCTGATGTACCACGTTGACAGCCTGCCAGTATACGTTGTAGGTGGTGTGAAGAACTTCACCACTGGCCGCAGCGCTTCCGCAGCAAACATCGGTATCGGTGCTAACCTGTTTGCTACTGACGACCTGGCAGTATTTGTTGAAGCAAACCGTTACCAGGGTATCAGCAAGTCATTTGCTGACGCCGGCGTAAAACTGGGTGCAACTTACCACTTCGGCGCAGCACCAGCTGCTGAACCAACTCCAGCGCCTGAACCAGCTCCGGCCCCGGCTCCGGTTATTGGTGATGCGGACCAGGACGGCGTGACTGATGATAAAGATCAGTGTGCTAATACCCCAATCACAGACAAAGTTGACACTGTAGGTTGTTCAATTTTCACTGAACAGTCAGTCAGCATCGCACTGAACGCTCAGTTCGATAACGACTCTGCAGTAGTCAAACCTGAATACCATGCTGACATCGAAAAACTGGCAAACTTCTTAAAACGTTTCCCAAATACTGATGTTGAAATTGGTGGTCACGCTTCTAACGTAGGTAAACCAGCTTACAACATGGCACTGTCACAACGTCGTGCTGACGCTGTAGCTGCGGTACTGGTAAATCAGTTTGGCATCGAATCTTCACGCGTAAAAGCTGTTGGTTACGGTGTGACTAAACCACGTGCTGCCGGCAACACTGCTGCTGCCCACGCGGTGAACCGTCGTATCGAAGCAACAGTAACTGCTTCAGTAAAAGAAGCCGTTCAGCGTTAATCGTTATTTAAACGTTAAAAAGCCGCCTCTGGGCGGCTTTTTTTGCCCGCAACCAAAGGCTGTTACGCATTGCTCATCCACACGCCCGACCATCCTTAATCTCAGTAATTTGCAACGCAAAGCGGCAACAACAAGCCACAGCAAAGCCGGATCTGATTTAAGTTTTTTGTGCTTTGGCCGATACTAACTGCAATCACCTCTTGCCGGAAATACCTGATGCTAAAGCCAATCACAGCGCTGCTGGTCCTGCTCTTTTATTGCAGCACCACAGTAACCGCCGCTGAACTTGCCGCCAGCAGCGAAAGCCTGCATACCCTGGATTTACAACGCCAGCTGGCAAGCACAGAATTAACGCCACTTCAGGCCGGTGAACAACAATTTATGACTTTGTATAAACCGGCCATGACCGCTTTTAACAAAGGCACTGTGGTCCTGCTGCCAGACTGGTCACAACATGCAGCCAGCCCGCGCATGATCAATCTACTCAGGCAACAACTGGTTGACTACGGCTGGAATACCTTAAGTGTGATGGTGCCAGACCCACTGCCGCTGACCGATGCTGAAAATTTATTAACTTATCAGAACGAGTTGTTATTACGCTTGCAGGCTGTGATGACCAAGGTGCAAAACAGCAGCGGCAGTGTGGTGATAGTGGCGCAAGGCAGCAGTGGTGCAATACTCAACCAGCTGTATCAGAGCAGTGAGCTTACAAAACCTGATGCACTGGTGCTGCTGAGCGCCTACCTAGCCGAGCCGGCCTTAAATGACGCAGTGTCGCTGGCACTGGCAAAACATAAAATTCCGACTCTCGATATTCAGCAACAACAAGACAATGTCTTTGTATTGGCCAGCAGTAAACTGCGTCAGCAACTGGTGCGTAAACATATTAAAGAGTTGTACCGGCAACGGCTGTTGCCGGGTTCTATCGACGATGGCTTCAATCAACAGTGGGTGTTTAATGAAATTAATGGCTGGCTGAGCTATTTAGGTTATTAGCACAGGAGCCGGCGACCCCCTGTGCCTTCATTGCTTATTTTTTAAAACGCTCGACCAGCTGATACAAAGATTCGGCATTACGCTCCAGATCACTGCTGACAGCTGCGGCCTGCTCACTGTTGTGGTAACTGTCACCCGCTAAGTCGGCAATACGACTCACCTGGCGATTAATATCTTCCGATACATGCGCCTGCTCTTCCACAGCCACAGCTATTTGATGGCCCATTTTGGCAATAATATTCACCGCATCCATAATGCCGCTCAGCATCTGCTCTGTTTCCTGCACCTTGGCGACCCCTAATTCTGTGGCATGAATACCATCATTGGCTGCGGAAACCGCCGCCGAAGCACCACTTTGCAGATTATTAATGATCACCTGAATTTGTTTGGTCGACTCCTGAGTGCGTTGTGCCAGATGCCGCACTTCATCGGCTACCACGGCAAATCCGCGTCCCTGATCGCCAGCCCTCGCGGCTTCTATCGCCGCATTAAGCGCCAATAAATTGGTTTGCTCGGCAATTTGCTGAATAATCTCAGCAGCCTGAGTAATGCTGGAGGTTTGGGTGGCCAAGTCTGTTACTGCAGTTGAAATCGCCTGCACTGTACGGGCCAGTGCATTAATGGCCTCTTTGGTTTGTTGTGCCACCATCCGGCCCTGACAGGTCAGCTCATTGGCATTGGCTGCCTGATTAGAGGTAAGTTGTACGTTTTGCGCCACCTCAGCGATGGTATGGGTCATCTGGTTCATCGCAGTGGCGGTTTGATCGGTTTCCTGCTGCTGTGAGCTGATTGAGCCCAAAGTGGCTTCTGATAACTCATGGGCCTGCGCTGACTCTTTTGATGCCAATAAAGCGGCATCTTCCAGCCGGGTTAACACAGTGCGAAGATGGGCAGCCTCTGTCACCAGCGCCAGCTCCAGCTGACCCCAGCTGTCAGATTTTCCGGTATACACTTTAGTCGCGACTGGGCACAAAAACGGATTACTTAACTGGGCTTTTAGCTGCTCTCTTGCACGATTGGTACCTGATTTTTCCAACCACAGTAAAGCCATACTACTGGCTGCCGCAGCCACGCCTGCCCCAAGCTGACCAAGCCAGGCTGCAGCAGCAACGGTCACCAGCAACACGGCGGCGGCGGCCAGCGGAACCTTTGCCACTTCAGGCAACCAGGACGCCACAGGTTTTTTCCCTTGTTGCACCTGCCGGTACACCTCTTCGGCTCTTTGTACCTGTTCTGCTGTAGGTTTTACCCGCACCGATTCATAACCCACCACCTTGCCTTGCTGTAAAATAGGGGTCACATAAGCATTGACCCAATAATAATCACCATTTTTACAGCGGTTTTTCACCACACCCATCCAGCATTTTCCGGCATTTAAATAGTCCCACATGCTGGCAAACACTGTTTCTGGCATATCGGGATGCCGCACCAGATTATGGGGCTCACCTATCAGCTCTTCGCGGGTAAAACCGCTGATATCAACAAAAGCATCATTACAATACTGAATAATTCCACGGACATCGGTTGAAGAAATCAATCGCTGTTCAGCAGGAAAGGTACGTTCTCTGGAGGTGACAGGTAAATTCTGGCGCATGATAGGCAATCCTTTGTGAAGCCAATAAAAAAGTACCGATTTTAGCGCTGCGGCACTCTGTACCGATAAAGCTGCGGCACTCTGTACCGATAAATCTAGATCAGTGTTTTGTCATTGCAAGGAAAAAGTGATTAAAATTTAGACTGTTACCTTTGCTGTCGCCAAAGACGCCCGCTGCCGTTTTTCTGGTCGCCATGTTAGGATCTGCGCCTTGTCCCGCTATTGTTCCTGAGGTGGTTATGTTTGCGTCCAGTCCGGTGTTCAGCACTGTGATTTTGCTATTACTAAGCAATATTTTTATGACTTTTGCCTGGTACGGCCATCTGAAACACTTCAAAGGCTCAGCCATTTATATTGCGGTGTTGGTGTCCTGGGGCATAGCGTTTTTTGAATATATGCTGATGGTGCCGGCCAATCGAATTGGCTCGCAGGTGCTGTCGCTGGCGCAGCTGAAAATATTGCAGGAAGTCATCACCCTGTCGGTTTTTATCCCATTTGCGCTGTTTTATATGAAAGAGCCATTTAAATGGAATTATGTTTATGCCGGCTTGTGTTTATTGGGGGCGGTATATTTTATGTTTTATCACAAGAGTTAACCTCAGCATCCACAAAGGGGCGTGCAAAGATGACTGCTGAACCCAAAGCTGCAGGGGAGCACAGCCTCCACTCCCCTGTGCACTGTGAGTTTTTAACTAACTACGGTTTTGTTTAATCATCTCGTAAGCGGCCTGAATATCCTGCGTTTTGCGTTTGGCCAGTTCCAGCATTTCTGCCGGCAAGCCCTGGGACATCAGCTTATCCGGATGATGTTGTGCCATTTGTTTTTTATAGGCTTTTTTCAGCTCACTTTCACTGCAATCAGGTTTTACCCCAAGCAATTGATAAGCATCCTGCAGGGTATCGGCTTTGGCTGCTGTCTGGCGTGGCCTTTTGGCAAAACGCGCTTCTGCCTGATAACGCCCAAGCAGATATTGCAGTCTGCTGGCCGAAATCGACAAAGCATCGGCTAATTGTTGCAATAAACGCTCTTCAACCGCGCTTAAATGCGCGTCGATATAAGCAATGCTGATCTGGATTTCTAAAAACAGCTGTAATAAATCCGGCCGCCAGCGATAACTTTGCTTGAGCAGCGCCAGCTGCGCTAACAGCGGAAAATCAGCGGCCTTGCCTTCACGAAAGGCACGTTGGGCTTCCTGCTGCTGTTTGCTGTTCAGCCCAAGTTGCTGCATAAACTCAGTGGCTTTATCAATATGAGCGCTGGTTACCACACCATCAGCTTTGGCCAGATGTCCCATCACCGCAAAGGTGCTATACATAAACACCCCCTGCGCTTCACTGTTATCTTTTTTCAGCGCCGCTAAACCACCCGAGTCTTCAAAAGATGAACGCAGGCTACGGTCAAACCAATGCCCTATGAATAACCCCAGCAGCAAACCCGGCCATTTAAATAAAGCCATGCCAAACATGGCCCCCAGCAGTTTTCCCCACATCAGCGCGCCCCCCGCAGCAAAGCCAGCTGTTGCTCAGCCTGAGCTAACCGCTCTGGTGTGCCTATGTCGGCCCAGAAGCCAGTATAAAGTTCGCCACTGACCTGCCCCTGCGTCATGGCCTGACGTAAAAACGGCGCCAGTTTTTGTTTGCCATCCGGAACGGATGTAAAAAACTCCGGCCGGTACAGCGCAATACCACTAAATGTCCATTGGGGCTCTCCTTGTGGCAACACCAGTGCTGTGGTGTTATCCAACGCAAAATCGCCCTGCGGATGTTGCGGCGGATTTGGCACCAGCACCAGATGCGCTCTTTGTTGCACCAGCATCAGACTTTTGAGTGCGCTAAAAGGAAAGTTTGTCAGCACATCGCCATTCACCACCAAAAAAGGCTCAGTGCCCAGTAACGGCAGCGCTTTTTTTATACCGCCAGCCGTTTCCAGACCGGTTTCACCTTCAGCAGAATACTGCAGCTGCACACCAAACTGACTGCCATCCCCCAGCTGCTGCTCAATCAGCGCCCCCAACCAGGCGTGATTAATCACTATCTGGCGGATACCGGCGCTGGCTAAGGCTTCAATATGATGGACAATCAGGGGTTTTCCGGCGACCTGCAACAATGGTTTTGGGACATGGTCTGTCAGAGGCCGCATCCGTTCACCACGGCCGGCAGCGAGGATCATGGCGCGCATCGGCTCACCTCATCAAAACGGGGTTGAATTTTTTGCTGCAACAACAAAGAAAACTCAGCAAATTCAGGATATAAAGCAGCAGTATCCATCACATAAGCCAGCACCCTTGGCAAATCGGGCAAATAACCTGCTTTGTGATCGCGATGATAAAGCCTGGCAAAAATGCCACAGACCTTGATATGGCGTTGCAGCCCCATCCAGTCAAAACTTCGGGCAAAACGCTGCTTGTCCCAGTCCGGCTCCAGCTCACCACTGGCCTGTAAAGTGGCAAAAAACTCATCACGCAGTGTGGCCACCACGGCGTCCGACCAACGCAGATAACAGTCTTTTAATAACGACACTGCATCATAACTAACAGGCCCCAGCACCATATCCTGAAAATCAATGACGGCAAGCTGGTTATCCGGCAACACCATCAGGTTGCGGGCATGAAAATCGCGGTGCATGCCGGCCTGAGGTTGCGCCAGCGCTTCATCAGCAAGTAGCGCAAAACAGCGTTCCAGCACTTTCAACTCGTCAGAACTGAGTTCGAGCTTCAGATGCACCAGACAGAACCAGTCGATAAACAACTGCATTTCACGCAATAAAAAAGCACGATCAAACAACGGCAAGGCCCCCTGGGTAGTGGCGCTGACCTGTCGTATCGGTTTGAGCAAAGCCAGCGCCTGCTGATACCAGTGCAATACTGAGTTCTCATCCAGCACAGACAACAATAAACAGTCGCCCAAATCCTCAAGCAAAATCAAACCGTTGGCTAAGTCTTGTGCCACAATGGCCGGCACCCGCAGCCCTGCTACTGCCAGTGCCTGTTGCACAGCCACAAAACGGGCCCCATCTTCCAGCGTGGGTGGCGCATCCATCAGCACATAAGGCCGCTGCTGATGGAATACCCGAAAATAACGGCGAAAACTGGCGTCACCACTCAGGGGGCTTAGCTGATAATCCTGCGCTGGCCAGACGGAGTCTAAAAAACTGCAAATAAAAGTCATACGATCCGGCACTTTTTACTCCCATCAGGTCAAAGTGCGCACTATATCTGATTAGCAACAACCATAAAATTGCTTTATCATGGCCAACCTGCTGTTTTTGCAACGATGCAACTGCAGCAAGGCTTCTACTCTGAGACTGCGGGATGAAACGAACTTTATTAAATCAATGGATACTGCTGGCGATCGGTGGTGCTGCTGCGCCATGGTTTTCTTATGCCGCCACACCAGTACTGCAGTGCTACCCCAAACCCGACTTGCCCCCTATGCTGGCCAGCCTCAATAAAAACGACAACCAGCTACGCATTGATTCTGGCCGGGCCGAGCTGATTGGCAATCAGATTGCCGAATTTAGTGACACAGTACAGCTGACCTACCGCGACACTTTATTAACAGCCCCCAGCGCCCGTTTTAGTAAACCTGAGCAGAGCATGTCTGCCGACGGCGGCATCAGTTATTACAGCTCTATGCTTAAAGTCAGCAGCAGCTCGTTCAGCGCTCTGCTCGCTGAAAATAAAGTGACACTGCAAGATGCTGAATACCGTTTTTTAGGCCAGGCGGGCCGCGGTTATGCGGCGAAAATGTCCGCATCAGATCAAAGTGTTGAGCTGAACCAGGCCAGTTTTACCACTTGCCCTGATGGTGACAATGGCTGGGCTTTAGAAGCCGAAAAAATTCAAATCAATGCCGATGATGGCTGGGGTGAAGCCTGGAATTCCTTTGTGAAAATCAAAGGGGTGCCGGTGTTGTATCTGCCTTATATGACTTACCCTGTCAGCAACAAACGCAAAACAGGCGTGTTATTTCCCAATATCGGTAGTTCCCAAAAACTCGGTTTAGATGTGGCCCTGCCCTATTATCTGAACCTGGCCGACAACTACGATGCAACTTTAACCCCCCGTTATATGAGCCAGCGTGGTACTCAGCTAAACTCTGAATTCCGCTATCTGACTGAAACACAACGTGGTTCTTTATATCTGGAATATCTGGATAAAGATCAGGAGAAGGCTGCCGATTTTGGTGCCCGTTATTTATCTCATGTCAGCCATCTGGCTGATTTTAGTGATCGCTGGCGCGCCAGTGTCGATTTTACCGATGTCAGCGACGATGCTTACCTGACAGAACTGGGTTCTGCCATCAATAACCAGAGTGACACTCAGCTGTATCGCCAGGCCAATTTAAGTTATTACGGCGACTATGTGCATTCTGATATCCAGCTGCAGGGTTTTGAAATTCTGGGTAACTACAACAAAGCCTTTAGTGCTTTACCGCAGTGGGATTTTAGTTCGGCTAAACCGCTGCAGCTCACAGAAAATGTCCAGCTGTTGTGGGCAGGTCAATACGCCCATTTTGAGAATGACGACCTTTACAAACGCAGCGCCGACCGGGTACATCTGGAACCCACAGTGCGGCTGCCTTATAGCACACCGGCACTGGAACTGACACTCGAAGGCAGTTTGCTGCATACCTATTATCAGCAAAAAACCACTGAGCCAAGTGTGGTGCTGGATGAGTCGGTCGCGCGCAGCCTGCCAAAACTCAGCCTGAACGGCAAACTGAATTTTGAACGGGATACCAACTGGTTTGGTCAGGATTCAGTACAAACTCTGGAGCCCCAGCTGCAATATTTGTATATCCCGTTTCGCGATCAACAAAATATTGAACTGTACGACACCGCCAGATTGCAGGACGACTATTCGGGCTTATTCCGCCAGAACCGCTATTCTGGTCTGGATCGGATCAACGACGCCAACCAGCTGACACTGGGCTGGACCACCCGGGTCTATGATGCCAACGAAACCGAACGTTTCAGGTTCAGCATGGGCCAGATTTTATTTTTAGCCGACCCAAAAACACAGGCTTTACTGGATCCAACCGACGGCAACACAGACCCACAGGCTATTGCTGCCACTGAGTCGATTTTTGCCGCCGAAACACTGGTGCACTGGCAACAAAACTGGTTCCTCAATGGTGGTGTGCAATACGACGCAGAAAATAAACGCATGGTGAAAAGTAATGTCACACTGGATTATCGCAGTGATGATAAAAAACTATTTCAGTTGAACCATAGATACAGCCGTTATGTCTCAAACACCGAAATTGCCCAGCTTGGCGCCCTCGGCACTATGCCGATTGCCGAACAGTGGCAGGCTGTTGCCAGTTATTACCGTGATATCAATAATGACCGGATGATTGAAGCCAATATCGGTCTGCAATACGAATCCTGTTGCTGGGCTATCCGACTGGTTGCCCGCCGTCAGATTGAAACCAATCTGGAGTTGTTGGTGAATAATCCAAACAATCCGGTGAAACTGGACAGCGGCATTGCGTTGCGTTTTGTGTTAAAAGGATTCGGTGATTCAGCCGGATTTGATGTGTCAGATATGTTATCCAGCGGCATCTTCGGATATCGCCGCCCTTATTTACTTAATAATTAATGTGGAAATTTATGAAGTTACAAAAGTTGATTGCTGTTGCCGTAACAACCTGCTTCATGCTGAGCAGCCAGGCTGCCGAAACCAAAATTGATGCAGTTGCCGCTATTGTCAACAACGGTGTGGTACTGGACAGCGAAGTATCAGACATGGTGGCCCGGGTGAAAAAAAATGCCGCAGCGCAAAACCAGACGCTGCCTTCAGACCGTGCACTTCGCACTCAGGCGCTGGAACGACTCATTCTGAATAACCTGCAGATGCAAATGGCCAAGCGGATGGGCTTACAGATCACAGATCCACAACTGGATGAAACCATTGAAAATATCGCCAGAGAACAAAAAATGACGGTCACCCAACTGCGAGCGCAGGTGGTGCAGGAAGAAGGCAGTTACGAATTGTTCCGCGAGCGGCTGCGTGAAGAAATCACCACAGGTGAAGTACTGCGTGCCAACGTACAACGTCGTATTTATGTAAGCCCGCAAGAAGTTGATACTGTGCTGAAACTGATGGAACAACAAGGCGCCAGTAACGAACAATATAATATCGGACATATCCTGATCGCGCTGCCAAGCGAGCCAAGCGCAGAACAAATGAAAGAAGCCGAAGATAAAGCGAAAAAAGTGCTGGAGTTATTGCGTTCCGGCAGCGACTTCAAAAAAATTGCTATTGCCTCGTCATCCGCTGAAACAGCACTGGAAGGTGGTGATATGGGCTGGATGAATATCAACGAAATGCCAACTTTGTTTGCTGACCAGGTGCGCGGTAAAAAGAAAAAAGATCTGATTGGCCCGCTGCGGTCAGGTGCTGGTTTTCATATTCTGACTATTTTTGATATCAAAGGCGCTAACGTGGTGGAATTTGAAGAAGTGAACGCCCGTCATGTGCTGATCAAACCGTCCATTATTCTCAGCGACGAAAAAGCCAAAAACATGCTGACCACTTTTGTCAAAGATTTTAAAGCTGGCAAAGCCGATTTTGCAGAGTTTGCGAAAACCCATTCCGAAGACCCAGGTTCCAAACTCAAAGGTGGCGAACTGGGTTGGGCCGATCCGGCCAAATATGTCACTTCCTTCCGTAATACTCTGGCTACGCTGAAAAAAGGTGAGATCAGTGAACCTTTTGCCTCTGAATTTGGCTGGCACGTTATTCAGTTGCATGACCGCCGCACTGTCGATGCAACAGCCGAGAAAAAACGTGAGCAAGCGGCACGATTGATTTTTAACCGCCGTTACAACGAAGAGTCCAGTAACTTCTTGCGTGAACTTCGTGACCAGGCCTATATAGAAATTCTGGCGGACGCTGAATGACGTTACGTATCGGCATCACACCTGGCGAGCCCGCTGGTATAGGGCCGGATCTGGTGGTACAACTGGCGCAACGAAGCTGGCCTGTTGAGCTGGTGGTCTGCGCCGATCCTGCCGTATTAAGTCAAAGGGCGGCCCAACTTGGGCTGCCATTAACCTTGTCACCCTATCAAAGCGAACAAGAAGCAAAACCGCAGCAAGCGGGAACCCTGACCATTGCCGCCTTTCAGACACCTCAGCCGGTCATTCCGGGCGTACTGAATGAAAATAACGGTCATTATGTGGTGGATACACTACGTTTTGTCGGGGAAAAATCCATCAGTGGTGAGTTTGCCGCTATTGTGACAGGCCCTGTGCACAAAGGCATTATTAATAAAGCCGGTATACCCTTTAGCGGCCATACCGAATTTTTTGCCCAGCAATCAAACACACCTTATGTAGTGATGATGCTGGCGACCGAGGGACTGCGTGTGGCGCTGGCGACCACCCATATTCCACTGGCTTATGTGGCCAAAGCTATCACCCGTGAACGGTTACAACAGGTGCTGCGTATTTTGCAGCAGGATCTACAGCAAAAATTTGCTATCGCCAAACCCAGAATTTACGTCTGTGGCCTGAATCCGCATGCCGGTGAAGATGGTCACCTCGGCCGTGAAGAAATTGACGTGATGATCCCGGCACTGAACGAGCTGCGCGCCGAAGGTATGGATCTCGTCGGGCCATTACCTGCCGACACCCTGTTCCAACCCAAGTACCTGGACAATGCTGATGCCGTGCTGGCGATGTATCACGATCAGGGTTTGCCGGTGCTGAAATACAAAGGTTTTGGCCGCTCGGTGAATATCAGCCTGGGTTTACCCCTTATCCGCACTTCCGTCGATCACGGCACCGCTTTGGATTTAGCCGGCAGCGGCAAAGCCGATGCGGGCAGTATGCTGCATGCCCTTGATCAGGCGATATTTTTAGCGACTCAATCGAAATTATCTCATGAATGATAAAGTACACTTAGGCCATACGGCCCGTAAAAGATTTGGCCAGAATTTCTTGCACGACCCTGTGGTCATTGAACGTATTGTTAAAGCCATAGCACCAAAACCCGGCGAGCATCTGGTTGAAATCGGCCCAGGCCTTGGCGCCCTGACTGAACCTGTCGCGGAACAAGCAGGCCACTTAACGGTGGTGGAACTAGACCGTGATTTGGCTCAGCGTTTGCGTGAACATCCGGTGCTTGCCGACAAGCTGACCATCCATCAGGGCGATGCAATGAAATTTGATTTCAGCACCCTGGTACCTGATGGTGGCAAACTGAAAATTTTTGGTAATTTGCCCTATAACATCTCTACCCCACTGCTGTTTCATCTGTTTGAATTTACCAATCACATTGAAAACATGCACTTTATGCTGCAAAAAGAAGTAGTAGAGCGGATGACTGCTGGCCATGGCTCAAAAACTTATGGCCGTTTAAGTGTAATGACACAGTTTTTCTGCCACGCCATGCCGGTGGTTGAAGTAGGCCCTGGCGCTTTTAAACCTGCGCCAAAAGTCGATTCAGCTGTAGTGCGGCTTATTCCGAAAAGCGACAGTGAACGCGACGGCGTGCCTGTGGCTGTGCTGAACCGCGTTTGCCTGGAAGCTTTTAATCAGCGCCGTAAAACCTTACGCAACTGTTTTAGCAACTTCGCCACAGCAGAGCAGATTGAAGCTTTGGGTATAGACCCTTCGTTAAGACCGGAACAACTCCCGGTCAGTGAGTTTATCCGTATTGCCAAGTGGTTATCGCAACAACCGGATGTAAAGCATGACTGAGCGTTATTCCATTCCTATTCAAGTCGACACTTTTTATATTGAAAATCAGTCGGATGAAGCGGCAAACCGCTATGTGTTTGCTTATACCATTACCATCCGCAATGACAGCCCAGTGCTGGTGCAGCTGTTACGCCGTTATTGGTCTATCACTGATGCGAACGGCAAAAACTCTGAAGTTTATGGTGATGGTGTAGTGGGCGAACAACCAGAGCTGGCTCCCGGCAGCAGCTACAGCTACACCAGCGGTGCCGTACTGGAAACTCCGGTTGGCACTATGCAGGGCCACTATGAAATGAAAACCGAATCGGGTGAAATATTTAACGCCCCTATTCCGGTGTTCCGCCTGGCTGTCCCTAATATTCTGAACTGACGATGCCAAGATATGTGATTGGAGACGTACAGGGCTGCTTTGAGCAATTGCAGCAGCTGCTGATAAAAATCAATTTTAACCCTGACCGCGATCAACTGTGGTTCTGCGGCGATTTAATCGCCCGCGGCCCACAGTCACTGCAAACCTTACGCTTTGTCAGGGCCCTGGCCGACAACGCCATCACAGTGCTTGGTAATCACGACTTAAATTTTTTAGCATCCTTGCATGGTTATGGCCGGGTAAGCGCCGCAGATCAGCTGCAGCAACTGCAACAAGCACCTGATTTACATCAACTGGCAGATTGGCTCATACAACAACCACTGATGCACTTTAACAGGCAGGAACAACTGCTGCTGGTGCATGCCGGTTTAGCTCCGGGCTGGAGTTTGCCTACAGCCCTGAGCGCAGCAGCTGAAGTAAGCCAAAGCCTTCAACAGAATGCAGCGTTGTTATTTAGCCAGATGTATGGCAACCAACCCGATTTATGGCAGGATGCCACCGATCAGGCAGCCCGCCACCGGTTTACCATCAACGCTTGTACCCGGATGCGTTATTGTCTGGCGGATGGCAGACTTGAGCTTAAAGAAAAAGGGGAAGTGTCAGCAAACCCGGATTTAATTCCCTGGTTCGAGTTCTGGCGCTATACACCGCACCCAACCATATTTTTTGGTCATTGGGCTGCACTGCAAGGAAGCTGCGATGTGGAGCAGATCCATGCGCTTGACACAGGTTGTGTCTGGGGTAATTCTTTGACGGCCTATTGTATTGAATCGCAACGGCGTTATAGTGTTACTGGATATATAAAACAACTATAATACAGTCGTTTTCCGAAAGACAAATTGGTCGTCAGGCCGGGCCGCCGCAAATTTGCGCGACTAATTAAAAACCCGTTGGGAGTTCCATATGAAGTTAACTGTAGCACTGCGTATTGTGGGTGGCTTTGGTGTTATTTCACTGCTGTTGTTGTTCATCGGTATCACGTCTTATATCAGTCTGAGTAATATTAGTGATTCAACCAGCCAGGTAAACACCATCTCTATTCCCGCCCTTGAAAACAGCGCAACCTTACAGAGTGAGTTTGTAAAAATGAGCAAAGTAAGCCTGCAGGCTTATTATGCTGATGAAGTGAAAAATGTGGCCACACTGGAAGGTCAATTCCAGGCCGAAAAAGCGCTTTATGACGCCGCGGCTAAATCACTGCAATCCGTGGTTGCTGCAGAGCCTGAACTGGCCGCTAGTTTTAAACAAGTGAACTCCGCTTACGAGCAATTTATCCCAACCAGCAGCGAGCTGTTTGCCGCGCTGAGCAAAAGCCTGACATTACGTGACCAGCTGGACAACAAATTGTCTGATTTGGAAGGTAATTCAGACGATGCCGCCTCTTTGATTCTCGATTTTACCGATGTCCGTAATGCCAGCAGCCGTTTTCCAAAATCTTATGCCGCCGCATCAGAGATGGAAACTAGCTTAAACTCGCTGGTGTCTACTGTGGTTGATTTACTCCGCACCAATACCCCAACCACCAGTGAAACCCTGAGCAATGAAATTAAAAACCGCATCAGTGATATCTCAGCCAAAATGACAGTGATGCAGGATGAAGCCGGCAGTTCAGTAGAAATGGTGGCCGATCTGGCAGATAAAATTACCGCTATTAACGACCTGTTAAATGCAAATGACGGTATTCTGGCACTGAAAGAACAACGTCTGACTGCGACAGCCTCAGCGCAAAAGATGCTCACCACTGCAGAACAGCAAACGACAGACGCAGTGTCAGCACTGAACCAGTTATTAAGTAAAGCCAGAAGCGCTGCAGGTGAAATCCAGCAGGCTGCAGAGTCTGGGGTCAGCAATGCCGTAGTAGTGATTTTTATCGTTGTACTGGTATCTATTGTGCTGGCCGTAGGTATTGCGTTAGTCACAGTCCGCAGCATCACCACGCCATTGGCCAAAGTGAACGAGATTTTAGGCGTAGTCGCTTCTGGTGACCTGACGAAAAAACTGGATGACTCGGCCTCAGACGAATTTGGTGAACTGGCGCGTAACTGCAACCAGGTGATCAGCAATCTGCGTCAATTAATTCAAGGTATTATTTCCCGCTCTACCCAGTTGGCTGCTGCTTCCGAACAAACGTCAGCCATTACTGTGCAGTCAACTCAGGCCATTCGTGAGCAGAAGTCTCAGGTCACTCAGGCGGCTACAGCAACTACTGAAATGAGCAGTACCTCACAGGGTGTATTGCAAAGTTCAAGCGATGCTCTGGCTGAAATTAAACATGCCGACAGCGAAGCTGAGCGGGTAAAAGGTATTTCCAATACCAACAAACAGACCATTCTGCAGCTGTCTCAGGAAGTTGAACAAGCTTCTAAAGTCATCAACAAACTGCATCAGGACAGCGCCTCTATCGGCAGCATTCTGGATGTGATTCGTGGCATCGCCGAACAAACCAACCTGCTGGCATTAAATGCCGCTATTGAAGCTGCCCGCGCTGGTGAACAGGGTCGTGGTTTTGCGGTGGTTGCTGATGAAGTGCGTTCTTTAGCCAGCAAAACCCAGTCTTCAACCCAGGAAATTCAGGCGATGATTCAGGTACTGCAATCCGGCGCCCATGCGGCGGTAGAAGCGATGAATAAAGGTCGCCGTCAGGCAGAAAACTGCGTCGCCCAGACTGAAGTTGCCGCAGAAGCGCTGGACTCTATCACCCATGCAGTGCATATGGCACACGATATGAGTGAGCAAATCTCTCATGCCGCCCGCGAACAAAACCAAGTTTCACATGAAATCAGCAAATTGCTGGAATCTATTGTAAATATCGCGGAAGAGACCGCATCTGGTGCCGAACAAACGTCAGATTCAAGCCATGAAGTGGCTCGACTGGCGGAAGAACTGCGTCAGTCTGTCGACCAGTTTAAAGTCTGATTTTACTGAATGTAAAAAGGAGCTCAATGAGCTCCTTTTTTATTTGCGGCGTTAAGCTACATAACCAGCGCTGTATTTGTTTACTGCAATTCTAAAGTATTCAACTCATCCGAAAATCTGAGGTTGCTCTGAAGGTTAGGCTGCGCTTAGCATCAACATTTTCTGCTTCGGAAAAACGGCACAAAAAAACCGCTGTATCAGCGGTTTTTTCAGATTTGGCTTATTCGCCACTACCGGCACGTTCTTTTAATACCGCAATCAGCGGTGAACCTGCATGGTTTGCTTCAGCCCAGGCTATATCGCCTGAAGCATTAATTTGCGCTGCCGGTAGCTGCTTGATAATAAACTCACCTGCCCCTGCGGCTTTATTGATAACGGCGTGGCGGATCATTGAATTGCCATCACACATCACACCATCGTAAATGTTGCGTAAGCGCAAGCGGTTATCGCTTAACAACTTACGAAAACGGTTTTTATCGTCTGCCTTAATATAATCACACATGGATGCCGCCAGCTGTTGATCGGCGTAAGCTGCAGGAGTAACCACGAACAGACCAGTTAACAGCGAACCACATAACATCGCTGGTAATACTTTCATAGACGACCTCTCAGACTGTTGGGATCAGGAACCGACTAATAGTAGCAACATGTGATTAGCTCTGCAATGCACCTGCCACTCAGGAAGTTTTTTCAAGTAACACAAAGCGATACGGGTAAGGGTTGTGCTCATCAGCCGGGTGTTCTTCCACCCAAATTTGCTGCCATCCTTGCTGTTGCTGATAGTTTGGGAAAAAGGCATCCCCTTCAGTGTCCAGCATAATATGCGTCAGATAAAGCCGGTCGGCTCTGGCTAACATTTGCTGATATAACTGAGCGCCGCCGATAATCATCACTTCTTCCTGTCCGGCAACCAGCGCCAGCGCAGCTTCAACAGAATCTACCCAGTCAGCGCTAAACCCTTCAGGGGCTGATTGCCTGCTGATAATAATATTGCGTCGGCCGGGCAGCAGTCTGCCAATAGAATCATAAGTCTTACGCCCCATAATCACCGGCTTCCCCAGCGTCACTTTTTTAAAGTGTGCTAAGTCTGCCGGCATATGCCAGGGCATCTGATTGTTCAGACCAATGACATTGCCATTGGCCATTGCCGCAACCAGCGCTATTTTCATACGATTTCCTTAACGGCGATAAATAACTTCAACATCATAATCGTCTTCGTCAAAATCATCGTCATCATCCAGATCATCAGATAAATCCATCACCTGATCATGATAGTCATCCCACTTAAACTGAACCGGATCCAATAACTGCTCTGTGGGCTGCTCTTTTGGCAGTGCATCCAGATAGGCCTGAATATCCTGACACATTTTATCTGTGTTGGTGCGCGACGCTGCCGACACTGTGTACACTGGGCCGTCCCACTGAATCGCTTCAATCACCCGCTGTTTGATTTCGTCTAACTCGTCTTCCAGCACCAGATCAATCTTGTTAAAAACCAGCCAACGTGGTTTATGCGCCAGCTTGTCACTGTATTTCGCCAGCTCCTGAATAATCACCTGGGCATTTTCTGCCGGATCTGAACCGTCAGCCGGCAACACATCCACCATATGTAATAACAAACCGCAACGCTCAAGGTGCTTTAAGAACTGAATACCAAGGCCTGCCCCTTCTGATGCCCCTTCAATCAAACCCGGAATATCGGCAATAACAAAAGACTTGCTGCTTTCGGTGCGCACAACACCAAGATTGGGGACCAGAGTAGTAAATGGATAATCGGCTACTTTTGGCTTTGCCGATGAAACAGCACGGATAAAAGTCGATTTCCCGGCATTCGGTAAACCCAACATACCCACATCAGCCAGCAATAACAGCTCTAAGCGCAGGTTACGTACTTCACCCGGCGTGCCATTGGTTTTTTTGCGTGGTGTACGGTTGGTGCTGCTGGCAAAACGCGCATTGCCCAAACCATGCCAGCCACCTTTGGCAACCATCAGCTTCTGACCATTTTGTGTCAGATCGCCCAGCGATTCATTGGTATCGATATCAACAGCGCGGGTGCCAACCGGCACGCGCAACACCAAATCTTCACCTCTTTTACCGGTGCAGTTGGTACTCATGCCATTCTGACCGCGGGCTGCAATATGGATTTTCTCAAATTGATAATCAACCAAGGTATTGAGGTTGCTGTCAGCCAATAAATAGACGTCGCCGCCATCACCGCCGTCACCGCCGTTTGGGCCGCCTTTTGAAATAAACTTTTCGCGGCGGAAACTGATAATACCGTTACCACCATCACCGGCTTCGACGCGGATCACCGCTTCATCTACGAATTTCATCTGCAATATCCTGCTGTTGTTGCTGGCGGTTTAGTATAAACCGAATGCGCAGAATCGGCTAAATGAGCTGGATTACTGCGCCAGACCAGTGCATCACTGGAACACTATGGTGTTATTCATTCAGAATAAACACCAACTAACTTCTGTGAAACTTGCCAAAGCAAGCACTTCACTTATTTTGCTGCTGCGTCAGCCCATCGGCTTTCACGTAAAAAAAACCCCGCACTGGGCGGGGCTTTTTCCGGAAACTTTCGGATTATTCGCTGACAATGCTCACGAACTTACGATTGTGTTCACCTTTCACTTCAAACTTAACTTTACCGTCAGTTAAAGCGAATAAAGTGTGGTCTTTACCGATACCAACGTTTGAACCAGCGTGGAACTTAGTACCACGTTGACGCACGATGATGTTACCGGCTAATACTGACTCACCGCCAAAACGCTTAACACCTAAGCGTTTCGCTTCTGAATCACGACCGTTACGTGTACTACCTACACCTTTTTTACTTGCCATGAGTCGTTACTCCTGAAATTAAGCGCTGATGCCAGTAATTTTCACTTCAGTAAACCACTGACGGTGGCCAGCTTGTTTACGGTAGTGTTTACGACGACGGAATTTAACGATTTTTACTTTATCGCCACGGTCATGATCGACCACTTCCGCAATTACTTTACTGCCTTCAACTAAAGGAGTACCGATTTTGACTTCTTCGCCGTTAACGATCATCAGCGCAGCGAATTCAACGGTTGCACCCTTT
This sequence comes from Rheinheimera sp., assembly GCF_036782235.1. GTDB lineage: Bacteria > Pseudomonadota > Gammaproteobacteria > Enterobacterales > Alteromonadaceae > Pararheinheimera. The sequence goes on from NZ_DAIPZL010000001.1 coordinate 231,461, forward strand.
TCTAAGTCCAGTTTTTCTAGACGAAGGGTTTGGCCTTCAGTCACACGGTGCTGTTTGCCACCACTTTGGAAAACCGCGTACATAGTTAACTCCGTACAGATCACGCCAGCCAGATAAGGGGCGTGTTAATTATATTCACAGGGCGCGAATTGTACGCAATTTCCCCTACCGTCGCAAGAGGAATTCTGAAAAAGATCAGCAGTTCACAAAATGTGAGACTTTTAGTTTTGCCAATATAGGTCTTGGTGTAGAATCAAGCCACTTTAACCGTTGGTGCAGTTATTCAGAATGACGCTCGATGAAATCAAGCTGTTAAGTCAAAACGACATGACAGCAGTCAACCAGCACATCTTCTCTCAGCTCAGTTCAGATGTCGCTTTAATTAATCAACTCGGCATTTATATCGTCAATAGTGGTGGCAAAAGGTTACGCCCACTACTGGCCGTGCTGGCAGCCCGTGCACTGGGTTACCAGGGGCAGCAGCATGTCACCCTGGCCACTATTATAGAGTTTATTCATACCGCCACTTTGCTGCACGACGATGTTGTTGATGAGTCTATGCTGCGCCGTGGTAAAGAAACCGCCAACGCGGTTTTTGGCAATCAAGCAAGCGTGCTGGTTGGAGACTTCCTTTATACCCGTTCATTCCAGCTGATGGTGTCGCTTGGCAGAATGCGCGTGATGGAAATCCTCGCTGATGCCACCAATATTATTGCTGAAGGTGAAGTATTACAGTTGATGAATGTCAACGACCCGGACACCACTGAAGAAAGTTATATGCAGGTTATCTACTGCAAAACCGCCAAGTTATTTGAAGCTGCAACTCAACTGGCAGCCGTGCTGTCTGAGCAGGATGAAACAGTGATCTCAGCAATGCAGGCTTACGGCATGCATCTGGGTACCGCTTTCCAGCTGATTGACGATGTGCTGGATTATCAGGCAAATGTCGATGAGTTGGGTAAAAACGTTGGCGATGACCTGGCCGAAGGCAAACCGACATTACCGCTCATTCACGCTCTGAAACACGGCAATACGCAGCAACAAGCGTTAATCCGCGAAGCTATTGTTGAAGCCAATGGTCTGAGCCGCCTCGATGAGATTATGGCGGCGCTGGAACAAACCCAAGCCTTTGAATACACCCGCAATATTGCCGAACAAGAAGCGCAAAAAGCCCGTGATGCGATTTCCTTCCTGGCGGAATCGCCTTACAAGGCCGCATTATTAGCGTTGGCTGATATGGCGGTAGACCGGAATCACTAACAACTGTCCGTGCTTATCAGCGCACAGAATGTTTCAGAAACTGCAAACAAAACCATAAAAAAAGCCAGCATCAGCTGGCTTTTTTATATCTATCAGGCATTAAGCTTTGTTAACAAACTCTTCGCCTAAAGTGATATCTGCTTTTAATGTTGGCAGCATATCGTTCATCGCTTTTTGCTCATAAGCACTTAAGGTGCCAATTGGCAGCAAGGCTTCAACGCCATTTTTACCTAAAGTAACAGGCTGAGCGAAGAAGCGGGCGTGTTCGCCGTTGCCTTCAACATAAGCGTATTCAGTGACAGCTTCACCTTGCAGGCCTTTGACTAAAGACACGCAGAAACGGGCTGCAGCCTGACCCATAGATAAAGTTGCTGAACCGCCACCGGCTTTGGCTTCAACCACTTCAGTACCAGCATTCTGGATACGGTAGGTTAATGAAGAAATTTCTTCATCAGTGAAGCTCACACCTTCAACCTGAGACAGCAACGGCAGAATAGTAGTGCCGCTGTGGCCACCGATTACCGGCACGATCACGTTGGCTGGGTTTTTGCCTTTTAATTCACCCACAAAAGTTTCGGCGCGGATCACGTCCAGTGTGGTTACACCAAACAGACGTCGTGCATCGTATGTACCGGCTTTTTTGAAAACTTCAGCGGCGATAGCAACTGTTGTATTTACCGGATTGGTAATAATACCAACCAGCGCTTTTGGACACTGCTGCACAATAGCTTCAGCCAGAGTTTTAACCACACCAGCGTTGATATTGAATAAATCTGAGCGATCCATACCAGGTTTACGTGGCATACCGGCCGGGATCATCACGATGTCAGCGCCTGCTAATGCAGCATTCAAATCTTCTTTACCATGGCCTGTCACTTTTACAGCTGTAGGGATATGGCTTAAATCTACCGCGACGCCAGGAGTGACCGGAGCCAGGTCATATAACGCTAAATCCGTACCGGCTGGCAGGTTTAACTTCAGTAATAAAGATAAGGCCTGACCGATACCACCAGCAGCACCTAATACGGCAACTTTCATGCTATTCTCCCAATTTACGGTTCTGTTAAAAAACGCGCCCAACAATACTGAAATCATGGGCAAATTACAAATGACTTCTGTGCATAACGTGCAATTAAAACACGCATTACAACACGTTTTTCAGTGGTTAGATATTCTCCAAAAGTCTAGCCATTTTAGCGTAACTGCATCGATTTTACTGCCTTCGTTGCTCAGCTGTGGTAACTTTGCTCAAACTGGCCGGTAAATTTGCTAAGAAAGAATCATCATGACCAAACAATCTAAACAAGAAGCACTGATTTCAGCCTTTAAATCTCTGTTAAAAGAAGAGCGTTTTGGCTCGCAAAGTGACATTGTTGAAGCATTAAAAGCTGAAGGCTTTGACAATGTCAGTCAGTCCAAAGTGTCGAGAATGTTAAGCCGATATGGTGCAGTGCGAACACGCAATGCTAGACAGGAAATGGTGTATTGTTTGCCTCCGGAGCTTGGGGTGCCAACCACCAAAAGCCCGTTACGTCAGCTGGTGCTTGATATCGAACATAACGATGTGATGATTATTATCCGCACTAGCCCAGGAGCGGCTCAACTGATCGCCAGATTACTGGACTCGGTTGGCAAAGCAGAGGGCGTGCTTGGCACTATTGCTGGCGATGACACGATATTTATAGCGCCGACCAGCGTGAAAAATATCAATCAGACGTTGGCTAATGTCACAGCTTTATTTTAAGCAGTTTAACTCAGTTGACTGCCCGATGGCCGGTTTATAAACCGGCTTCCTGCTCCATAAAACTGATGGAAGGCGCAAAAAAAGCGGCTCCGCAGTCAGACTGAATATAATCCAGTAACAGATCATAATTCTGTAGGCCGCTTTGGCCCATCCGTTGTTTCAACCATTTCAGGTAGCTGGTGCCGTCAGCAGAAAAACCCAGTGTAAGCATGCCCTGAACCTTCAACTGCCCATATGGCATATTCTGAAACAACAACGGCAGTTGCTGATTAAATTCAGATTGTAAAGAGGCACAGACCGCATGGCTCTGCGCACTTAATTGGGCGCTAGGGATAAGACTGCCGTCCATTTTTTTATAACCCATAATCATTTCCTGCTGACTTTGCGTCAGCTGTTGCCAACGATGTAGATCGAGGCGATAACGCTGGAAATGTAAATAGCTACCCCCGGCAAATACTGGATCTGCTCCTGCAGAAACTAAAGCAAATTCACGCTTTCTGCGCCCTTTTGGTGCTCTGGGTTCATCAATAAATCCGGTTAAATCACGGCCATCCATATATCTGAAGGCATGAATTTGCTCCTGAATTTCGACATAGGGTTGCAGTAACTGAAAACACTGTTGCGCAGCCAGATGCAAAACATCATAACGATCGGAGCGGATTTGTAATAACAGATCAAAAGGTGAGGCTGGCATCTCCAAATCATCGACCACCAATGGCGGAAAAGAGTGGAGATTCTGGGGTCGTACGGCAGGATAAAGCGAATCCCAATATCCGGCTCCAACTGCAATGACTGCCGATAAATTAGACTCGGAAAATTGATCTGACAAATGTTGTACCAGAGCTGGCACTCTGGCCAACTGCAGCCGAAGCTGCGCGTGGTGACCATCCAATGCATTGATAAGAAAAACAAATCCATGTAAGTTTGCTTCAGCACAAATACCAAACTGTTCGCGCGCCATGTCAGGGGTGGCTCCGAAAAGACTATCTACAGAAAGGTGGACAGGATAATAGCTCGCTTTGAAAATTACCATCATTTGGCATTTCGCTGACAATTACGCCCTGTTGTTGTGAGATATATCTCACATATAAGTAAGCAATCACAGATTTAATCTGCAACAAATAAATAACACAACAGCATAAGGCACTGATATCAAATCACTTTATTGAAAATGTTCGATATTGCAATCTTATTTCAGTCTACGCTGTTTTCCTACAAGCCTCATCTCACCGCCTTTTTCCATCATACTATGCTCACTGGACATGACGGATATCAGCCGGTGCAAGGATAAGCATCAGGTTAGGGAAGTAAAAGGATTCAGGAAGTTCAGGAAGAGCTCTGCGACGAGGACCGCCGCAGCAGGGAGTAGGACAGCTCAGGACGAGCTTTAAAATCAGGATGATTTTAATAAGGACATTGGACAGCTCAGGATGAGCTTTAAAATCAGGATGATTTTAATAAGGACAGCGGACGGCTCA
>NZ_DAIPZL010000001.1:236161-501972 GCF_036782235.1 Rheinheimera sp.
TGAGCTTTAAAATCAGGATGATTTTAATAAGGACAGTGGACGCTCAGGATGAGCTTTAAAATCAGGATGATTTTAATAAGGACAGTGGACGCTCAGGATGAGCTGAGGTAATACGCTGCGATGGCAGTGTTTTACGTAGCATGGATGTTAAAACCTTCACAGCGCGTTTGAACTCCGCAAGGAGTCAGGGATGAAAAAGCCCGAGAGGGCTGCAATACGGATATTGAAAAAAGTCTTATGGTGGCCGCACTTTATAGTGCGGCCTTCCTTTTTACGCCTCTTTATTTCTCACTCTGATGATGCTTTTTACTGTGCTGTTACTGCAGAAATTTAGTTGGCAAACCACTCAGCAAACTTTGTCGTGCTTCATCTGGCAGATAGATGATGGCCGATGCATGAAATATTTTCAGCTGTTGTTTTTCGGCTATTCGACTAAGAAATGAACTGCTACATTAACTCAGCACACAAAAATCAGGCGAAAAACAGCCAGTGCATGAAAAAACCCCGTAAGTAAAAAAACCTACGGGGTTGTCTGATAAAGACAAAGGACAAGGATAGACGACTTAGTGGGTCGGGTTCGTTTGCGAAGTGTGCTGCAATATCAGGCTACACACTTTGCAAACCGCTTCCGGCAGGCCCCCACCGAACCTGCCAGACTGCTTACTTGGATGATGAAACAAATTCAGGATAAGCTTCAATGCCACACTCTGAACGGTCGACACCATCATATTCTTCTTGCTCACTGACACGGATCCCCATGGTCAGCTTCAGTACATACCAAACCACCAGACTGGTGACAAAAACCCAGACAAAGATGGTGGCGGCACCCAGCAACTGGCCACTGAAAGAAGCTGAATCTTTGGTCAGAGGCACAATCAACAAACCAAATAGACCGACAACACCATGCACAGAAATAGCACCTACAGGGTCGTCAATTTTCAGTTTATCCAGCGCAACAATAGCTGCCACGACAATTACCCCAGCCACAGCACCAAAAATGGTGGCCTGTAGTGGTGTTGGTGTTGAAGGTTCTGCTGTAATCGCCACCAGACCAGCCAAAGCACCGTTCAGCACCATGGTTAAATCTGCTTTACGGAACAACAACATCGCAACAACTAAAGATGCCAGCGCACCACCAACGGCGGCAGCGTTGGTGTTTACAAACACCATAGCAACGCCATGCGCATTGCCAATATCTGCCAGCTTTAACATAGAGCCGCCATTAAAACCGAACCAGCCCATCCACAGAATTAAGGTACCTAAAGTAGCCATTGGCATATTACATCCGGGGAATGCGTGCGCTTTGCCGTCTTTGCCGTATTTGCCTTTACGAGCGCCAAGCAGTAACACCCCGGCGAGCGCAGCTGCGGCACCGGCTAAATGCACAATACCTGAGCCAGCAAAATCGGAAAAACCATGGTCAGCAAGAGTGTACAAACCAAATACCGACTGACCGCCCCAGGTCCAGGAGCCTTCTATTGGGTAGATAAAACCACACATCACCACTGCAAAAGCAAAAAATGCCCAGAGTTTCATCCGTTCGGCCACAGCGCCAGACACAATAGACATGGCTGTTGCGACAAAGACCACCTGAAAGAAAAAGTCGGATGCTTTGGAGTAAATAGCTTTACCGGTAAAGCCATTTTCACGTTCGGCAAAACCTGCCAGAGTCGCATCGACATCCATAGCTTCAATGCCGGTTAAGAAAAAACCACCGCCGTACATAAACTGATAACCACATACCAGATACATCAGGCAGGCAATGGCATAAAGTGCAAAATTTTTGGTCAGAATTTCAGTGGTGTTCTTCGCCCGCACCAAACCGGATTCCAGCATGGCAAAACCAGCCGCCATCCACATCACCAAAGCGCCACAAACTAAAAAGTAAAAAGTGTCGATCGCAAACTGTAAATGATAAATTTGTTCTTGCATGAGCTACTCCTAGATGGCTTCTGAGTCCATTTCACCAGTGCGGATCCGGATCACCTGCTCCAGATCGTAAACAAAAATTTTGCCGTCGCCGATGCGGCCAGTGTGTGCCGCGGTTTGAATGGCTTGTAATAAGCGGTCAACATTCTCATCCAGGGTGGCAATTTCGAGCTTCACTTTAGGCAGGAAATCCACCTGATATTCAGCTCCACGATATAATTCGGTGTGGCCTTTTTGCCGGCCAAAGCCTTTGACTTCAGTGACCGTCAGACCTTCAATTCCAATGTCCGCGATGGCTTCACGGACATCGTCAAGCTTAAATGGCTTGATAATGGCACATACCAGTTTCATAACAGTTATCCTTGTTGGTTGGGCCGGGCGCAAACCAGACCAGCTCTTGTTGCAGTTGCAATAAGGATAAGAAAACCTTGTGCCATGTTTTTTATTTGTTTTAATTCATATAGTTAAACTAAATAGCAAATGCATGCACAAAAAAACGCACCAAGTCGGTGCGTCATTTCCCTGCCAAAGTGCAGTCGATAAAATGGTTGGCGTTTATTTTTTGGGTAAAAACTTTTGCCATTCACTGAGTAAATGAATGAAATCTTCCAGGCCACATTCAGCCATTAAGCTGGCATCGTCTGTGGTGAGCTCGGCTTCCAGTTCAGCATCAGGCTCGTCAAACTGCCCCACACTATGGTGATACACCAACACTTCCTGCCGCTCTATTCTTAAAATGTATTCGCGCCCTTCAAACTGATATTCAGTGTAGGGACCAACGTTTTTTAATTGTTCCAACAATGGCTGATAAGCCTGCGCAGTCCGCTCAAATTCATCCAGCAAAAACCGCTGCAGCGCATGCTGCTCCATCGGCAGCTTCAGCAAATAACGCCTGCTGTCGGGCAGATAAATAAAGTCAAATTCCACAGTTACACCTCTGTTTTGAGCACGACCGCCAACGCCAAAAACAAAGAGGCCCGCAAAGCGGGCCTCTGTTGTACAACTCAACCGCTGTTATACAGCTTGCTGCACAATCACATTTGAAGCCACTTTGGTATATTGTGGCATCTGATGGAAGTTCAGATAACGGTATGTGTCAGCCGCAGTGGTTTCAATCTGTTTTGCATATTCCAGATATTCAGGCACTGTTGGCAGACGGCCAATAATAGACGCAACAGCAGCTAATTCAGCAGACGCCAGATACACGTTCGCGCCCTGACCTAAACGGTTCGGGAAGTTACGGGTAGAGGTAGAAACCACTGTGGTGTTGTCGCCTACACGAGCCTGGTTACCCATACAGAGTGAACAACCCGGGATCTCAATACGGGCGCCCACACGACCATAAATACCGTAATAACCTTCTTCGGTCAGCTGATCTTTATCCATCTTGGTCGGTGGTGCAATCCACAGACGGGTTGGGATCTGGCCTTTGAACTTGTCGAGCAGCTTACCGGCAGCGCGGAAGTGGCCGATGTTGGTCATACAGGAGCCGATAAAGACTTCGTCGATCTTGTCGCCTGCAACTTGTGATAATAAACGTGCGTCGTCCGGATCATTTGGCGCACACAGAATTGGCTCTTTAATATCGGCCAGATCAATTTCAATCACAGCTGCATATTCAGCATCGGCATCAGCACGTTCCAGTTTTGGATTGGCAAGCCAGGCTTCCATGGCATTGATACGGCGCTCGATGGTGCGTACATCACCGTAACCTTCAGCGATCATCCACTTGAGCATCACAATGTTCGACTCCAGGTACTCGCGCACTGAAGCTTCAGATAAAGTGATGGTACAACCTGCTGCTGAACGCTCAGCAGAAGCATCTGACAATTCAAAGGCTTGCTCAGCAGTTAACTGCTCCAGACCTTCGATTTCCAGCACGCGGCCAGAGAAGATATTAACCTTGCCTTTTTTCTCCACCGTCAGCAAACCTTGCTTGATGGCGTAATAAGGAATGGCATGCACTAAGTCACGCAGTGTGATACCAGGCTGCATTTCACCTTTAAAACGCACCAGCACGGACTCTGGCATATCCAGTGGCATTACACCTGTTGCGGCAGCAAAAGCCACTAAACCAGAACCTGCCGGGAAAGAAATACCCAGTGGGAAACGCGTATGTGAGTCACCACCAGTGCCTACAGTGTCTGGTAACAACATACGGTTTAACCAGCTGTGGATTACACCATCACCCGGACGCAGCGAAATACCACCGCGGTTCATAATAAAGTCTGGCAGTGTGTGGTGGGTGTTTACGTCAACCGGTTTTGGATAAGCGGCTGTGTGACAGAAAGACTGCATCACTAAATCCGCAGAAAAACCTAAACAAGCCAGGTCTTTTAATTCATCACGGGTCATAGGACCTGTGGTGTCTTGTGAGCCTACTGTGGTCATTTTTGGTTCACAGTATTGGCCTGGACGAATACCTTTCACGCCACAAGCTTTACCCACCAACTTCTGAGCTAAAGTGAAGCCTTTGTTGCTGACTTCAGTCACAGCAGGACGCTGGAATACGGTTGAATGCGAAAGACCCATAGCTTCACGGGCTTTGTCCGTTAAACCACGACCGATGATCAGGGGAATACGACCGCCGGCACGCACTTCATCCAGCAATACGTTAGAGCGCAGTTCAAAAGTAGAAATCACTTCCTCAGTGCCATGGCGTTTTACCACACCCTGATGTGGGAAAATGTCGATCACATCACCCATGTTCATCTTAGACACATCTAATTCGATAGGTAATGAACCTGAGTCTTCCATGGTGTTGAAGAAAATTGGCGCGATTTTGCCACCTAAACAAACACCACCGGTGCGTTTGTTTGGTACAAATGGCATATCTTCACCCATAAACCACAACACTGAGTTGGTGGCAGATTTACGGCTTGAACCAGTACCAACCACATCACCCACATAAGCCAGTGGGAAACCTTTGGCGATCAGCGCTTCAATTTGTTTCACCGGGCCTTTAGAACCAGGAACATCCGGCTCAATACCATCACGCACGTTTTTCAGCATGGCTAAAGCGTGCAGAGGAATATCAGGGCGTGACCATGCATCAGGTGCCGGTGATAAATCGTCAGTGTTGGTTTCGCCTGTAACTTTAAATACAGTCACTGTGATTTTTTCAGGGATAGCAGGCTTGCTGGTGAACCATTCAGCGTCAGCCCAGCTTTGCATTACAGCTTTGGCGTGAGCATTACCAGCGTCGGCTTTTTCTTTGACGTCATGGAAAGAATCAAACATCAACAGCGTGTGAGACAAACCTTTGGCTGCTAATGCGCCTAATTGTGGATTATCCAGCAGGTCAATCATCGGCTGGATGTTGTAACCACCAAACATGGTGCCTAACAGTTCAGTCGCACGCTCAGGCGTCACCAGTGGGCTCACCGCCTCGCCTTTAGCAATGGCAGTTAAAAAGCCTGCTTTCACATAAGCAGCTTCGTCAACCCCTGGTGGGATACGGTTTTCTAACAAATCAACCAGAAAAGCTTCTTCGCCTTTTGGTGGATTTTTTAATAATTCGGTTAATGATGCCACTTGCTCTGCATTTAATGGCAGTGGAGGAATGCCCTGAGCGGCGCGTTCGGCCACATGTTCACGGTATTGTTGAAGCACAGTAATGTCCTCTGGTTGGTCCACTGCAACCTGTATTACAGCGGTTTTCAGTCGAATCTAAACAGGCTGGATTATAAGAAAAAAATGCCTGAATTGACATGCAAGTATAAGCAGCTGGGCTTATAGTGGGTATAAGTCTGGTGAATGATGATAGCGTTTTAAACAGCGCTTGAGAATATAAATTCGTCCGCTGTTTTGCACCAGGAACAAATAGCAAAAAGGCCGCAAAGCGGCCTTTTATCAGATGGTTGCTACTGCAGACCCCTGCAGCAACACCGGATTACCAGATTTTCACGCGTTTTTCCGGTGCAATATACATTTTGTCGCCTTCTTTCACGTCAAAAGCGGTATAAAACTCAGGAATGTTGGACACAATACCAATGACACGGTATTCGCTTGGCGAATGTGGATCGGTCAACAGCATGTTGCGCAGGTATTCTTCCCGGCCTTTACGACGCCATACCTGAGACCAGCTTAAGAAGAAACGTTGTTCGCCGGTAAAACCGTCGATCACAGGCGCTTCTTTGCCTTCCAGCGACAGTTTATAAGCTTTTAACGCGACAGTTAAACCGCCTAAGTCACCAATGTTTTCACCTAAGGTCAGCTCGCCGTTCACGTGCATGCCTTCCAGTGGTGAATATTGGTTGTACTGCTCAACCAACTGTTTGCCGCGTTTTTCAAACTCAGTTTTGTCAGCGTCTGTCCACCAGTTACGCAGGTTACCGTCACCGTCAAACTTCGCACCCTGATCATCAAAACCATGGCCCAATTCGTGACCAATCACAGCACCGATACCACCGTAGTTCACCGCATCGTCGGCTTCCAGATTAAAAAACGGAGGTTGCAAAATAGCTGCAGGGAACACAATTTCATTGTTTACCGGGTTGTAATACGCATTTACCGTTTGTGGTGTCATAAACCATTCTGAACGGTCAATGGGCTTGCCCAGTTTGTTCAGCATTTCCTGATAAGCAAACTGGGCAGCCGCTTTGTAGTTGCCCACCAGATCGTCAGCTTTGATGCTCAGGTTGGAATAGTCTTTCCACTTGTCCGGGTAACCGATTTTTGGTGTAAATTTATTCAGCTTTTCATGCGCCGCTTTTTTCGTTTCCGGCGTCATCCATTCCAGTGTATCAATGCTCTGGTGGTAAGCTTTAATCAGGTTCTGTACCAGCACTTCCATCCGCGCTTTGGCTTCTGGTTTAAAGTGTTCTGCTACATAGAGTTTACCCACTACTTCACCTAATACTTCATCAGAAGCGTTCACGGCTTTTTTCCAGCGAGGTTGTTGTTCTGTGGTGCCAGATAAAGTTTTGCCGTAAAAATCGAACTGACGATCGACAAAGTTTTTGCTTAATTTGCCTGAATATTCAGATACTAAGCGGATAGATAAATAATCTTTCCAACTTTGCAGATCAGTTTCTTTATAAATTTTGCCAAAGGCCTCAAAGTAGCTTGGCTGCGACACAATCAGTTCGCTGGCACCATCCAGTTTCACCGCTTTAGCGTAAGCATCCCATGGGAAATCACCTAAAGTTTTGACTAAATCTGCTTTGGCAAACTTGTTATAAGTTTTGTCAGCATCGCGGTTTTCAACACGGCTCCAGTGTTTTTCCGCAATCTTGGTTTCCAGCGCCATCACGCGTTCAGCTGCTTTTTCTGCATCTGCCACGCCAGCCAGCGTCAGCATATCTTTGATATAGCTCACATAAGCAGCACGAATGGTTTTGAATTTTTCTTCGTCTTTGAAGTAGTAGTCACGATCCGGTAAACCCAGACCTGACTGACCTAAATACACTGCATACTGAGTTGAGTTTTTAGCGTCGTTGTTGACATACCAGCCAAATGGCAACGAAGTACCAATCAACTGCAGCTCACCCATTAAGGTTGCAAGTTCAGTTAAATCTTTTACCGCAGCAATTTTAGCTAAATCGGCTTCAATAGGCTTGGCACCCAGAGCTTCAATGGCAGCTTCGTTCATGTAGCTGTTGTAAAAGTCACCCAGTTTTTGCTCGTCAGAACCGGCTACTTTGTCAGTTTTGGCAGCTGCGGCTTCAATGATAGTGCGCATCGCCAGTTGAGAGTCGTCGTATAACTTGGTGAAAGCACCATAGTTAGACTTATCAGCAGGAATTTCAGTTTTGGCAAGCCAGGTGCCATTCACACTGTAAAAGAAGTTTTCGGTGTGTTTTACGGCTGGGTCGAAGTTTTCAGTTTCAACGCCAGAGACTAGAGTTTTTGCGGGCTCTGCAGCTGTTACTTCTGGTGCGGCAGTTGTGGCCGGTGCTTGTGGGGCTTTGTCACAAGCCACTAAACCAAGTGCCAGCGCTACACTGGCCGCCAGCAGGGTAATTTTTTTCATTGGTGTTTTTCCTGATTGGAGGGACGGGAATACAATCTCGGGAAATATACTAAAGCTTCATTAGCAACTACACAATGAAGTCTTTACACAAGTTGTAACAGAATGCGACAACTTTGCTGCATCTGCTCAAAACGCCAAAATTAGTCCGGCAGCCAAAAACAACAAAGGCCGCAATGCGGCCTTTGTTTTTCCAAGCTAAATCAGAAAATTATTTCTTTTTTGCTTTTGGGTTTGGCAGGTCAGTGATTGAACCTTCGTAAATCTCAGCAGCTAAACCAATAGATTCGTTCAGTGTTGGGTGAGCATGAATAGTCAGCGCGATGTCTTCAGCATCTGCACCCATTTCAACCGCTAAACAAATTTCACCCAGCATTTCACCGGCGTTGATACCCACAATAGCGCCACCCAGAATACGGTGCGTTTCTTTGTCGAAAATTAACTTAGTGAAACCTTCAGTGCGGGCTGAAGCGATGGCACGGCCAGAAGCTGCCCATGGGAAAGTGGCAGTATCAACAGCAATACCTTTTTCTTTGGCTTCTTTTTCAGTGATGCCTACCCAGGCCATTTCTGGATCTGTGTAAGCCACTGAAGGAATGCAACGTGGGTCGAAGAAATGCTTCAGGCCAGAAATCACTTCAGCCGCCACATGGCCTTCGTGGACTGCTTTGTGCGCCAGCATTGGCTGACCAATCACGTCACCGATGGCATAAATGTGGCCAACGTTGGTACGCAGTTGTTTATCAACATTAATAAAACCACGCTCGTCTACGTTGACACCAGCTTTAGCAGCATCTAACAGGGCGCCGTTTGGACGACGACCTACAGCCACTAAAATTTTGTCGTAACGAACCGGAGAAGCCGGTGCGTTTTTGCCTTCAAAAGTCACATATAAACCGTCAGCTTTGGCTTCAACAGCAGTCACTTTGGTTGACAGCATGATGTTGAAGTTGTCTTTGTTGTATTTAGTGTAAACCTTCACTAAATCCGCATCAGCAGCCGGAACCAGCTGATCAGCAAACTCAACCACAGATACTTTTGAGCCCAGCGCACGGTACACAGTACCCATTTCCAGACCGATGATACCACCACCTAATACCAGCATTTCACCAGGAATGTCTTTCAGCTCTAAAGCGCCGGTAGAATCGATGACACGTGGGTCATCTTTTGGAATAAATGGCAGTGCAACCGGCTCAGAACCTGCGGCGATAATAGCGTGTTCAAAAGTGATAGTAGTATCGCCGGCGACCAGGGTATTTGGGCCAGTGAATTTACCGTAACCAGTCACTACTTTGACTTTGCGCATTTTTGACATGCCGGCCAGACCGTTGGTCAGCTGACCAACCACTTTGTCTTTCCAGGCGCGGATTTTGTCTAAATCAATTTGTGGTGCACCAAAAGTGACACCGTGTGAAGCCATTTCACGGGCATCGTCAATGACTTTGGCCACATGTAATAAAGCTTTTGAAGGGATACAACCGACGTTTAAACAAACACCACCAAGTGTGCTGCGTGCTTCAACTAAAGTCACTTCCAGACCTAAGTCAGCGGCGCGGAAGGCTGCAGAATAACCACCAGGGCCAGCGCCCAGTACCACTACTTGTGTTTTGATTTCGTTGCTCATCGTATTACCTTTGATTATCGGGGCGATTTTCCAACAGCCAAATGTAGGGTGCGGCTGTCAGGCGAAAAAAGTGGCGGAATTTTAACATCAGTGCCGCCGCTCTGTAACCAAGATTTGCAGGTTAGCGCCCTTTTATCTGCGCTAACCTGCGTCATTTACATAATGATCTGGCGGATATCGGCCAGATAAGAAGCCAGTGTTGCGGTAAAACGCGCCGCCAGTGCACCGTCAATCACCCGGTGATCGTAAGACACTGACAACGGCACCATCAGCCTTGGTTCAAACTCTTTGCCGTTCCATTTTGGTTTGATGTCAGATTTAGACACGCCCAAAATGGCCACTTCCGGCGCGTTGACGATAGGCGTGAACGCCGTACCGCCAATGCCACCTAAGCTGGAGATGGTAAAACAGCCACCCTGCATATCAGCAGCGGTCAGTTTGCCTTCGCGGGCTTTGGCAGAAATGTCCTGCAATTCACGCGACAGTTCAATAATGCCTTTTTTGTTTACGTCGCGCACAACAGGCACTACTAAGCCGTTTGGTGTGTCGACTGCGATGCCTAAGTGCACGTATTTCTTCAGAATGAGGCTGGCGCCATCTTCAGAAAGTGAGCTGTTAAAGGTTGGGAACTCTTCCAGCGCTTTGGCTGCCGCTTTCATAATAAACACCAGCGGTGTGTATTTGACGCCAAGTTTTTTCTTCTCCGCAAGCGCGTTCTGCTCTTTGCGGAATTCTTCCAAACCTGTGATATCGGCTTCATCAAACTGGGTGACATGCGGAATACGGACCCAGTTACGGTGCAGGTTGCTGCCCGATAACTTCTGAATACGCGACAGTGGTTTTTCTTCCACAGCGCCAAATTTACTGAAATCTACTTTTGGCCATGGGATCAAATCAAAACCAACACTGTTGCCACTGCCGGTCACCTGACCTTTGCCTGAAGTGACCTGCGCAATAATGTTTTTCACATAATTTTGCACGTCTTCACGCTGCACCCGGCCTTTACGCGCCGTGCCAGTCACTTTGGATAAATCAACGCCGAACTCACGCGCTAAGCGGCGTACCACTGGCGATGCGTGGGCATAAGCCTGATTTTCGACAAAACCTGTGCTGGCTGCAGAAGCCAAAGAAGGGGCTGGTGAAACTACAGCTGGTGCCGGAGCAGGCGCTGCGGCGACAGAAGCGGGAGCAGGAGCAGCTTGCGCTGGTGCTGGTGTAGCTACCGGCGCAGCAGCGCCAGTAGAGAACACAAACACTAAAGAGCCAGTGGACACTTTGTCGCCCACTTTGACTTTAATTTCGGCCACAGTACCGGCAAATGGTGCTGGTACCTCCATGGCGGCTTTGTCACCTTCTACGTTGAGCAGTGACTGTTCGGCTTTCACCACATCACCCACTTTCACCATAATTTCAGTAACTTCCACAGCGTCGCCACCGATATCCGGCACTTTCACTTCCTGTAAAGTGGCAGCAGCAGGTGCCGCAGTGGCAACTGGCGCTGCTGGTGCAGCTGCTGCAACCGGCGTTGCTACAGGCGCAGGAGCTGCAGCACCTTCAAATACCATAATCAGCGAACCGGTTTTTACTTTATCTCCGGCTTTGACCCGCACTTCTTTTACCACTCCGGCCTGAGGTGCTGGAACCTCCATCGCCGCTTTGTCGCCTTCAACACTTAATAATGATTGGTCAACAGCCACATTGTCGCCGGCTTTCACCAGCACTTCTGTCACTTCAACTTCATCGGCACCAATATCTGGTACAAAAATTTCAATGCTCATTACAAATCCTCTTAGGCGAACAGTGGGTTCGGCTTGTTGGTGTCGATGCCAAAACGCACTATGGCGTCGCTCACCAGCTGCTTGTCAATTTCACCTTGTTTCGCCAGTTCACGCAGTGATGCCAGAACTATGTAACCGGCATTTACTTCGAAGTGACGACGCAGGTTTTCGCGGCTGTCAGAACGACCAAAACCATCGGTACCCAGCACTTTGTAAGAAACTGCCGGCACAAAAGCGCGCACCTGTTCGGCGTAGTTTTTGATGTAGTCTGTTGCGGCAATCACCGGCGCTTTACCCAGTACCTGCGCAATAAACGGCACTTTTTCTGCTTCATTCGGGTGCAGCATATTGTGACGTTCACAGGTTTGGCCATCACGCGCCAACTCGTTAAAGGAAGTCACAGAGAACACATCAGAAGCAATGCCATATTCTTCACTGAGGATTTCCGCAGCTCGGCGCACTTCATTCAGAATAGTGCCTGAGCCTAACAGCTGTACCTTGGCCTTGTTACCAGACAAGCTTTCCAATTTATAAATACCACGGCGAATGCCTTCTTCCGCCCCCACTGGCATGGCCGGGTGATGGTAGTTTTCGTTCATCACTGTGATGTAGTAGTAGATATTTTCCTGGGCCGGACCATACATACGACGGATACCGTCCTGCATAATCACAGCTAATTCATAGGCATAGGTTGGGTCGTATGAAATACAGTTTGGCACTGTGCCGGCCAGAATATGGCTGTGGCCATCTTCGTGTTGTAAACCTTCGCCGTTTAAGGTGGTACGACCGGCAGTGGCGCCTAACAGGAAACCACGGGCTTGCTGGTCACCCGCCAACCAGGCCATATCACCCACCCGTTGGAAACCAAACATCGAATAATAAATGTAGAACGGGATCATCGGCAGATCGTTGGTGCTGTACGAGGTAGCAGCAGCAACCCAGGACGCCATAGCACCCAGTTCGTTAATACCTTCCTGCAATACCTGACCTGAAGTTTCTTCTTTGTAATAAGAAACAATAGCGCGGTCTTCCGGCGTGTAGGTCTGGCCATGCGGGTTATAAATACCAATCTGACGGAACAAACCTTCCATACCAAAGGTACGGGCTTCGTCGGCAATAATTGGCACAATTTGCTGACCGATATGAGCGTCTTTCAGCAGAATATTTAAGCCACGCACAAAAGCCATAGTGGTAGAAATTTCACGTTTTTGCTCTTCCAGCAAGCCTTCAAAAGCCGGTAACTCTGGTAAGGTCAGTGGCTTGGTGAAGTTTGGTAAACGCACAGGCGTGTAACCGTTTAATGCTGCACGACGGTCATGCAGGTACTTGTGCTCAGGTGAACCTTCCGGCAGCTGGATATAAGGCAGAGACTGCACATCTTCTTCACTGATGTAGTCTTCCAGACTCAGGCGCTTGCGGATTTGCAGCACATGGGTCATGTCCATTTTTTTCACCTGGTGGGCAATGTTCTTGCCTTCAGCGGCTTCACCCATACCATAACCTTTGATGGTTTTGGCCAGGATCACTGTTGGGCGGCCTTTACACTCTTGTGCAGCTTTAAAAGCAGCATAAAGTTTTGAAGGTTCATGGCCACCACGTTTGAGTGCAAAAATTTCTTCGTCGGTCATATCAGCAACCAGTGCTGCGGTTTCCGGGTAACGGCCGAAGAAGTGCTGACGCACATAAGCGCCATCTTTGGCTTTGTACGTCTGGTAGTCACCGTCCACAGTTTCGTTCATCAACTGTAACAGCTTGCCTGTAGTGTCTTTGGCCAGCAGTTTGTCCCAACCACTGCCCCACACCACTTTAATCACGTTCCAGCCGGCACCACGGAACAAACCTTCCAGTTCCTGAATAATTTTGCCGTTCCCCATCACTGGGCCATCAAGACGCTGCAGGTTACAGTTCACCAGGAAACACAGGTTGTCCAGTTTTTCCCGTGCGGCAAACGACAAGGAACCACGGCTTTCCGGCTCGTCCATCTCACCGTCACCTAAAAAGGCATACACCCGTTGTTGCGAAGTGTCTTTTAAGCCACGGCCATTTAAATATTTTAAAAACCGTGCCTGATAAATAGAGGTGATTGGGCCTAACCCCATAGAAACAGTCGGGAACTGCCAGAATTCAGGCATCAGTTTTGGATGCGGGTAAGAGGATAAACCTTCACCACCCACTTCCTGACGGAAGTTGTCCAGCTGATCTGCAGTTAAACGGCCTTCAACAAAAGCACGGGCGTAAATACCAGGGGAAATATGGCCCTGGTAATAGACTAAATCGCCACCGTCTTTTTCATTTGGCGCGCGGAAAAAGTGGTTAAAACAGGTTTCATAAAAAGCAGCAGACGACTGGTAAGACGCCATATGGCCACCCAGCTCCAGCTCTTTTTTCGAGGCGCGCAGCACTATCATAATAGCGTTCCAGCGGATCACTGAGCGGATGCGTTTTTCCAGATTCACATCACCCGGATAAGCCGGTTCCTGCTGCGGCGGAATGGTATTGATATAGTTGGTGGTTATGCCTGTTGGCATGTCCACACCTTCCAGGCGCGCTTGCTCCAGCACCTGTTCTAACAGAAACTGTGCACGCTCCACACCTTCAGTGCGAACGACAGATTCAAGCGCTTCCAGCCATTCCTGGGTTTCCAGCGCGTCGATGTCCACCTTACTGACTTCAGACATATCAATGTTTCCTATATTCCGGAGTTGCCTTGGCCACCCCTGTTTTATTAAAAGTTAAACCGTTGCGTTTTAGTTCGTTTGTGAACGGCGCAACGAGCGTGCAAGGCGTGAGCGTTCCCGGTCGGCTTCCAGCAAAGCCTCTTCAATAAAGGCCAGATGGCTGTTGCTGGCTTGCCGGGCTTGCTCCGGCTCACCATTGATCACCGCTTCCATTAACCGTTGCCGATGTGAATTCAGCTGGCTCACTATGCCGTCTTTTTGCCGCAGAATCTCAAGGTTCAGCTTGATATTCTGCTCCACCAGCGGCGTTAAGCCGCGTACCAGATGCAGCAACACCACATTATGGGATGCTGCTGCGACTGCTAAATACAAACTGCCGACAGCCCTGGCTTCAGCGTCTAAATCCTGCTGTTGCTGCGCGGCACAAATTTCATCATATCTTTGTTTAATTTGGGCAAAATCGGCACTGGTGCCCCGCAATGCGGCGTAATAAGCACAAATACCTTCTAAAGCGTGACGAAATTCCAGTAAATCAAACTGTGACTCTGGATGGCGTCCAATCAGCTCAAATAACGGGTCAGTCAGGCCACCCACCAGATTGTCACAGACATAAGTACCACCACCCTGCTTACGGCTGACCAGACCTTTGGCTTCCATTTTTTGCAAAGCTTCACGCAGACTGGGGCGGGATACATCAAACTGCTCGGCCAGTTCACGCTCAGTGGGTAACTTTTGCCCGGGCGTAAAAGTACCTTCAAGCAGCATATGCTCCAGCTGCTCAACGATCCGATCTGACAATTTGGCCGGTTTGATTTTCAGTGTGTTCATCCATTTCCCTGACAATAAGCGGCTTCACAGCAAAAACGGGCTATCAACAGCGTTTTTTGTGAATTGCCTGTGCTTATCGTGGTCTTTTTTTGTGTTTATTGTAAATTGGTAAGACCAATTTACATATGCAGGCCATAAGGTAACAGAAAGCGTAGTTGAAGTAAATTCAACCTACTAGTTATGCTGGCCTTTGCGGTCAAATAACTAGAGTTGAAACTCTAAAAAAGCCGGGAATTAGCCAGAAAACAGAATTGGTCAGACCATTTCAGAGCGGCGTTAATCGCTGTGTGCAGGCCGCACTGTCGCCAAGTGTGAAGAGATCAGCCTGCAGCAAAGGCTGCAGGCTGATTAAATTAAGACAAGGCACCACTCAGGGTAAGAATGGCCACTAAAGCAAGGAAAAACAAAATATTACGTTTAGCAAGCTGCACTAAGGAGCAACTCTCAGTGCTGCAGTTTATCAGCTCCTCCGGCAAAGGTTCGGCCGCTTTGGCAATATCGGTCAACACTTGCCCTGCCGGGGTGCTGCTGTCACCGAGGTAACTGAGTAATATGGCGGAAGCACGGGAAAAGTGTCCAACCAGCGCAAAACCAAGACCAAACAACCGGGCCGGTAACCAGTCCGCCCAGTGGCTGAGGTCGCTTGCTACTGCAGTTAACCTTTGTTGCAGGGCTATGCTTTGACTGAGCTGCTCAGCACGGTCTTTTAGCTGCTGCAGATCCTGCTGTGCGCCGGTTTGTGCTTCAGCTGCGGTATTGGCTGCTGAATCAACAGCTTCATACTGCTCTACCGCTTTATCTTCAGTGCTGTTGGTATTAGGGGCAAAATCAGCATCGGCAACCTGTTCTGCCGCTTGTTGCTGCGGCTTTGTTATTTCCTCAGCCGTGCTGTTGCTTTCTGCTGCCTTGATATAAGTGGCAGGTTCGCTTAACAAACGCAAAATGGCATAAGTAAGAGCACCAAAAGCCCCAAGAATGGCAAACCAGAACAACACAGCGGCATAATATTTAAAGTTCAGCCACACCAGGCGCTGGCCATAACTCAACTGCAACTGACTGATCCCTGCGTCTGTTTCCAGCTGCTGCATGGTTAAAAAAGCCGCCTGCTGATCGTCTCTTGCCGAAGCATTCAGATATTGTTTGTACAACTGACGGTAATGCCAGCAACCCATACAAAGCAGCAGCACCAGGGTATTGACCAGCAAACTGAATAACCAAAAATCCACCAGTTGCACCAGCAGCGTTACAGCCAGCGCAGGCAACAAACACCAAAGCCATAAACCAATCTGTGGCTGGGTGAAGGCAGAAAAAGGTGTTTTATTGGCATAAGTTAAATAAGGCCGTACATAACTAACCAGTTGCCACTGCGGACTGCGCACGGCCAGGCGCTCCACAATTAAAGCTATTAACATACTAAGCAAAGTCACTTCGGGTTCTCCTTTTTGCAGCTTTGTTGCTGCATCGCATCCAATTTCTGAAAAAAACCTTGCCAGTCAAAGGCCTGGCCTG
This sequence comes from Rheinheimera sp., assembly GCF_036782235.1. Lineage (GTDB taxonomy): Bacteria > Pseudomonadota > Gammaproteobacteria > Enterobacterales > Alteromonadaceae > Pararheinheimera. The sequence goes on from NZ_DAIPZL010000001.1 coordinate 252,479, forward strand.
GATCGGTTTTGCGTCCCGGCGCAATATCGCTGTGACCCACAATACGGGTTGGACGCAGCTTGGGGTATTGTTGTAATAAATACCAGCAAAGTTCGGTCAGCGCCTGATACTGCGCTGCGGTGTAGGCTTCATCGTCACAGCCTTCCAGTTCAATACCAATCGAAAAATCATTACATTTTTCCCGCCCAAGAAACTGACTGACACCGGCATGCCAGGCTCTTTTGGCAAAAGGCACATATTGCCAGATACGCCCATCCCGATAAATGACACAATGCGCTGACACCCGCACACCTTGCAATTGGGCAAAATAAGGATGTGCCGAACAATCCAGCCGGCCACCAAAAAAGTCGTCAATATAAGGGGTATTAAACTGGCGGGGTGGCAGGCTGATATTGTGGATCACCAATAAACTGATGTCATTTTCATCAGGCCTGTCATCAAAATGACTGCAGGGGCGCTGCACCAGCGCTGGCAGTTCAGAGTTTGTTATTGTATGCACCGGCGCGGCGGTATGCGCTGATAAAGGCTTTTGCAATTGTTGATCACGCTGTTTATGCTGTTGAACTATTGTCAGCGCGAAAAGAATACAATGCAAGCATCTGATCCCACAGCCAAACTCGGCAAAGGTTTTGCCCTGATTGCCTGGTTGTTAGTACTGGCCGTCATTTACCTGTTATTTGATGAGGCTATTGCCCACAAGCTAAACCCCAATCAGCAAGTGCAATCTGTGGTCAACGCACAAGGCCAGGCCGAAGTCACTCTGACCCGTAACCAAAGCGGCCATTATGTCGGCACCTTACAGCTCAATGGGGTGGATGTGGTGTTTTTGCTCGACACTGGCGCCACTGTGGTCGCAGTGTCCCCTGAAGTGGCAAAACGCACGGGCATGCCACAGGGCCAGCCTTATCAGGTGAACACAGCCAATGGCGTTACCACCGCTTACCAAAGTCACATCAACAGCCTGAAACTTGGCGATATTCTGCTGCGCGATTTGCCGGCCAGCATAGTGCCTAACCTCACCACCACCCGGGGTGGCACAGAGATTTTGCTAGGAATGAGTGCGTTAAAACATTTAGAATTCGCGCAACAGGCCAATCAACTGCAACTGAAACAAAGAAACTGACTTATGCAATCAACTCAAGCAACAGCAGACATCAGCCATCACGAACGGCTGGTGCAGGAAATTCGCCGTGGTGTCAGTCATGCGCTGGCCGAAGATTTAGGTTATTTACCGCTGGCACAAGGTGATATTACCGCATCGCTGATCCCGACAGAACAACAAGCCACCGCCACTATTATTACCCGCGAAGACTGTGTGATTTGTGGTGTGGACTGGGTAGAAGAAGTATTTCAGCAATTGTCGGACCAAGTGGTGATCCAGTGGTTTGTTAAAGACGGTGACACAGTAGCAGCCAATACGCTGCTTTGTGAAATCAGTGGCCCGGCACGGGTGTTATTAACAGGCGAACGCACTGCACTTAATTTTCTGCAAACCTTAAGCGGCACCGCCACCACCACCGCCAAATATGTGGCTTTATTAGGTAACAGCAAAACCCGGTTACTCGACACCCGTAAAACCCTGCCGGGCCTGCGGCTGGCACAAAAATACGCAGTCACCTGTGGCGGCGGCAAAAACCACCGTATTGGCTTATATGATGCGTTTTTGATTAAAGAAAACCATATCGCTGCCGCAGGCTCTATCGCCAATGCAGTACAAACCGCCAGGCAGAACTTCCCTGGCAAGGCGGTAGAAGTAGAAGTAGAGGATTTAACTGAGCTGGAACAGGCGTTAGCGGCCGGTGCCGACATTATTATGCTCGACAACTTTCATATTGCCGATATTCAGCAAGCCGTGGCCATCAATCAGGGCAAAGCCAAACTGGAAGTCTCCGGCAATATTACCAGCGAAGCCTTAAAAGCACTGGGCGCAACAGGGGTTGATTATATTTCCAGCGGTGCCCTGACCAAAAACGTACAATCTATTGATTTATCAATGAGATTGCGCAGCCTGTAATTGTTACCTCAGATGCCGGCTTCCGTTTGGCCGGCTAGCAGCTTGCACCCGGACACAAATTTTCAGTCCCTCGCCATACAAGGGCTGAAATCAGCGGCCCAAACACAAAAAAGCTGTTTAAATTCAGCATTCAACTCCTGTTAACAACTTATTTGCTTTATTTGTAACCAAATGCAGATGAGGTCTCGCCGTCACACAAAGTAATTAAATTAGGAACACCCCGCAAATGGCATTAGAAAACATAACGTTATCTAACAGAGGCACAAATATTGCTTTATAGGCAAAGATCAAACCAATTTGCTTAGCACCTAGGTGCCCACTCCAAAAAACATTAAAAAATAACTTTATAATTCATTAGGTTGAATGCACAAAAAATAAATATTTACAAATATGCATTTTTTTCTTGCGTAACGCCTAAAAATGTCCAGAATAGAAATCAACCCCCTGGGTTAAATTAATTACTAATGGAGAAGTACTATGAAACGTAACCAAGGTTTTACTTTAATTGAATTAATGATCGTTGTAGCGATCATCGGTATCCTCGCTGCAGTAGCACTGCCTGCTTATTCAACATATCAAGCAAGCTCTAAGGTTGCTGCTGGCCTGTCCGAAATTGCAGCAGGCAAAACTGCATTTGATTTAAAAATGAATAACGGTGAAAACGTTGCCACTGCTGATGTATTCCAAAACGCAACCACTGGCAACTGCACCTTGGCTGCAGCTGGTGTTGGTGCTGACGGTACAGGTACATTAACATGTACAATCCTTAACGCTCCAGCAGCGGTGAATGGTTCTATTATTACATTAACACGTGCCGCTGACGGCGCATGGACTTGTTCTTCAGACATTGCAGATAAACCAAAATACGCTCCAAAAACCTGTCAAGGTTAATAGAACTACGTAAAAAAGGGCCGCAAGGCCCTTTTTTATTGGCGCAAACAGAAGACAAAACTTCTCAAAATTCATTCATTAACGCCCGATAACGCCGCATTTAACAGTTGAATTCCTATTCCCCGCTGTCATAATCAAAATGCTAATTTTCTCATTATTATCTGACAGATGGATGTATTGTCGTTATGGCTTTTAACCTGCAATCAATTCTTCTTCGCCGTTTGGGCCAATCCGGCCTGATTGATGCGGGCCATTGCACCAAGCTTGCTGCCGAAAAAAACCATCAGTATCAAACCGCCGCCGACTTTCTGATTGGTGAAAAACTGATTAGCCCGGCAGCGCTGGCCACAGCAGCCGGTGGTTTTACCATGCACAGTGTGCTGGATTTGGATTATTACGATCTGGACTATGTGCCAGAGCAGGAACGTAATGAAAAACTGATCCGTAAGCACCATGTGCTGCCCATTTTTAAACGGGGCCGCAGTTTATTTTTGGCTGTAGTAGACCCAACCGATATGCAACCGGTAGAGGATTTTGAATTCAGTACCGGCCTTAGGGTTGAAGTGGTGGTGGTTGAGTTTGACAAACTGCACAAACTGATTGACCGGGTATTTGACCAAAAAGCCAGCGACAGTTTTTCCAATACAGATTGGGATTTAAGTGAACTTGGTCTGGCCGATGCGGATGAAGACGACAGCACCAATGAAGCTGAAGACGGTCCCATTATTACCTTTATTAACAAGATGCTGCATGATGCCATTCGAAAAGGGGCGTCAGATTTGCACTTTGAACCTTACGAAAAAAGTTATCGTATCCGTTTTCGCATTGACGGTATTTTGCATGAAGTGGCCTCACCGCCGGTGGCACTGTCCAGCCGTTTATCTGCGCGCTTAAAAGTCATGTCGCGCCTGGATATTGCGGAAAAACGGGTACCGCAGGACGGCCGGATTAAACTGAAACTATCGCAGAAAAAGTCGATCGATTTCCGGGTCAGCAGCCTGCCCACGCTGTGGGGCGAAAAAATCGTAATGCGGATCCTGGATTCGGACAGCGCCATGCTGGGTATTGATATTCTGGGTTACGAAGAAAACCAGAAAAAACTCTATCTGAACGCACTTGAACAACCGCAAGGCATGATTCTGGTGACAGGCCCTACCGGTAGCGGTAAAACGGTATCACTTTATACCGGCCTGAATATTTTAAATACCGAAGAAACCAATATTTCCACTGCGGAAGATCCGGTAGAAATTAACTTACCCGGCATTAATCAGGTGCAGGTAAACCCCAAAGCAGGGTTAACCTTCCCGATGGCGCTGAAATCTTTTTTACGGCAAGACCCTGATGTGATCATGGTGGGTGAAATACGGGATCTGGAAACCGCCGAAATTGCTATTAAAGCGGCCCAAACCGGCCACTTGGTAATGAGTACTTTGCACACCAACTCAGCCCCTGAAACCTTAACCCGTTTATTGAATATGGGTGTTCCGGCTTATAACGTGGCCAGTTCCGTCAGCCTGATTATTGCGCAGCGTCTGGCGCGGCGGTTATGTAGCCACTGTAAAGCCCCGGAAGTCTTGCCAGAAGAAGAGTTATTACGTCAGGGTTTTACCAAAGAGCAATTACCCGGTATTAAATTATGCAAACCTGTCGGCTGTGAATATTGCACCGGCGGTTATAAAGGCCGGGTCGGTATTTATGAAGTGATGCCGATTTCGCCTGCTATTGCTGAAAAAATTATGCACGGTGGTAATTCACTGGAAATTGCCAAACAAGCCCAGCTCGAAGGCATTAATAATTTACGCCAATCCGGTTTACTCAAAGCAGCGGCCGGCTTAACCAGTCTGACCGAAATTAACCGGGTGACAAACGCTTAATACAGGTGCATAAAATGGCACTTCAACAAAGCAGTTAAAGCGCAGACTTGAATTTAATAATGGCCAGCAGGTTATTGCCGGCACAAGGATAAAAAATGGCTCCACAACCAAAAATAAAAGAGCAGGACAACTTTTCCTGGAAAGGGGTAAACCGCCGGGGGAAAAAAGCTGAAGGTGAAATTCGCGCTAACTCTATTAACGAAGCAAAAGCCTTATTGCGCCAACAGGGGGTAACCCCCTCTATTGTTAAGAAAAAAAACAAAAGCTTGTTTGGTGGCGACGCAAAAATCACTCCAGCAGATGTCGCAGTATTAACCCGCCAGATTGCCACTATGCTCACCGCCGGTGTGCCGCTCGTACAATCGATAGACCTGATTAGCAGCGGTGCCGAGAAAAAGTCTTTACGTGATTTAATGCAAAAAATCTCACTAAAAGTACAAAGTGGTATTCCGCTATCTGAAGTACTGCGCGAACATCCTAAGTATTTTGATGCGCTTTATTGCGACTTAGTGAAATCCGGTGAACAGTCCGGTGCTTTAGACCGTATTTTTGATCGGGTTGCCACCTATAAAGAAAAAGCTGAAGCCCTTAAATCCAAAATTAAAAAAGCGATGTTTTATCCTATCGCCGTTGTGGTAGTGGCATTGATTGTAACCTCAATTTTGCTGATTTTTGTGGTGCCGTCCTTTGCCGAAATTTTTGCCGGTTTTGGTGCTGAATTGCCTGGCTTTACCCTTTTTGTAATGGGTATTTCTGAGTGGATGCAAAGTTATTGGTGGGTGGTATTAGCGGCCATTATTATTTCGTTGTTTTTATTTAAGAAGGCGTATCACAATAATCTGCAGTTTAAGACTGCTACTGATGCCATGGCACTGAAATTGCCGGTATTTGGCATGATTATCAACAAAGCCGCTGTGGCCCGTTATGCCCGGACTTTATCCACCACTTTTGCGGCCGGTGTGCCGCTGATTGAAGCGCTGGAATCTGCTGCTGGCGCTGCCGGCAACGAAATTTATAAAAATGCCATTATGGAAGTCAGAGCCGATGTTTCCGCCGGTGGCCAGATGTTCAGCTCAATGAAAACCACCAACAGATTCCCGGAAATGGTGATTCAGATGGTGTCTATTGGTGAAGAATCAGGCTCTTTAGACGATATGCTGGCCCGGGTAGCTAATATTTATGAGCAGGAAGTGGACGACGCGGTAGACGGCCTTACGGCACTGCTGGAGCCAATGATTATGGCGGTACTGGGTGTGATTATCGGTGGTTTGATTGTCGCTATGTATTTACCAATTTTCCAACTGGGTTCGGTGATCAAATGATGTTGTCTGGTGCAGAAGTATTGTTGTATTTGCAGCAGTCGCCTTATGTTTTTACCGCTGTGGTGTTTTTGTTCAGCCTTTGTGTTGGCAGTTTTTTAAATGTGGTGGTCTACCGCTTGCCGCTGATGATGGAACGCAGCTGGCAAGAGGAATACCAGGAGTATTTTTCGCCGGAGCTGTCATCAAACGAATCACAATCGAAAACACCGGTATTTAATCTGGCAGTGCCACGCTCTGCTTGTCCGCATTGTCAGCATCAGCTGTCGGCGCTCGATAATATTCCACTGCTCAGTTATCTGCTGCTCAAAGGCAAATGCCGTTATTGCAGAGCGCCTGTCAGCTTGCGATATCCGCTACTGGAGCTTGGCACTGCGATAGTCTCCGCTGTAGTCGCCTGGCAAATGGGTGCAACCGCCACTGGCCTTTTGTATTTAGGGGTGACCTGGGCGCTGTTGGCACTTACTTTTATTGATATCGATAAAATGTTATTGCCTGATCAAATCACCCTGCCCCTGTTATGGCTGGTGCTAGTAGCCGCAGTGGCAGGCTTTAGTAAAACCGACGCTGCCGGGGCTATCACCGGCGCAGCCTTGGGTTATCTGGCGCTCTGGTCGGTGTATTGGCTGTTTAAATTGCTGACCGGCAAAGAAGGCATGGGTTATGGTGATTTTAAATTGCTGGCCGTATTTGGTGCTTTGCTCGGTTGGCAACAACTGCCACTGATCATCTTGTTGTCATCGCTGGTGGGCGCTGTGGTGGGTTCTGTCTATCTGGCTGTTCAGGGCAAAGATAAAAATAATGCTATTCCATTTGGCCCTTACATAGCTGCCGCCGGTTGGATTGCCATGCTCTGGGGTGAACAAATCACCGAAGCTTATTTGTCGTTGATCCAGCCCTAAAATGCTATGAGCAAATTTATTGTTGGACTCACAGGCGGTATTGGTAGTGGCAAAACCACTGTCGCTAATGAGTTTGCCAAACTCGGCATCCAGTTGGTGGATGCCGATCTAGTCGCCAGAGAAGTGGTTGCATCGGGCAGCCCGGCTTTAACGCAAATAGCCGCCCATTTTGGTGAAGGTATTTTACTCAGTGATGGCAGTCTGAACCGGGCTTTATTGCGGGAGCGTATTTTCAGCAATGAAGCGGAAAAACACTGGTTAAATCAGCTGTTACATCCACTGATCCGGCAGCAGCTTCTGCAACAACTGGCGCAGGCCAGCTCGCTTTATGTCATTCTGGTGGCACCGCTGTTGATTGAAAACAAGCTGCAACCTTTGGTGGACCAGTTGCTGGTGGTGGATCTCAGTGCCGAGCATCAGCTAAGCCGCACTGCAGCGCGGGATCAGGTTGACACAGCTCAGGTGGCAGCCATTATGGCGTCACAATGTACGCGTGAGCAGCGCCTTGCTGCGGCAACTCAGCTGCTGGATAACAACCTGCCACCAGAAACTCTGCCCCAAAGAGTTATGGCACTGCACCAAATATATTCAGCCATGGCAGCAGAAAAACTAGCCAAATCGCGAACTTAAGGTTATGTTAACTGACGGGTGCAACAGCAACCCGCTGGCTTTTTTTGGGGCGCACCTCGGGCATGGCAGAACTTATCTACGAACATCCACTCAACGAAAAAGTCCGAACCTATCTGCGGGTCGAATATTTATTCAGTCAGGTCAATCATCAGCTCGCACTTGCCAACGAATCCCAGCAACTGGGCTTTTTTACCTCGTTGTTTGCGCTGATTGAGGTGCTGGATCGCAACGATATCCGCCCGGATCTAATCAAAGACGTCGAACGTTGTGAAAGTGCGCTGGTGAGCTGGTCGCGTCATCCTTCAGTGTCTGACGACAGCCTCGAGCTGATGTTGCAACAGGCAGTACGGCTGCAAAGTGAGCTGATCCGTGGCGCCAAATTTGCCAATGTACTCAAAGAAGATAAATTTTTAGGTCCGCTACGCCAGCGTTTTTTTATTCCGGGTGGCACCTGTTATTTTGATTTACCTCAACTGCAGTTCTGGTACACCCAGCCACTGGATGTCCGGCAAAAATCGGCACAGGAATGGATAGCACAATTGCAGCTGGTAGAAAGAGCCATCAGCTTTGTACTGACATTTATCCGCGAACGCGGTAAATTTCAGCCTGTGGTGGCGGAAAATGGTTATTACCAGAGCAATACTGAACAATACGAGCTGCTCAGATTAAAATACCCGCTGGAATATTGTTGTTACCCAACCATCAGCGGCAATAAATATCGTTATGCCATTCGTTTTATGCAGCTTTGCGACACTCAGGGCCGCGCCACTTCAGATAAAAATATCCCGTTTGAACTTGCCTGCTGTTAGCGTTGTTTTTGGCGCTCTCCTCAGGCTGCTATTTTCGCTTCATATTCTGGTTGCGTGTATAATGCGGCTTTTGTAAATAGCGCGCAGGAATTGTGATGTCAGAGCTCAAAGTAAAATGCCCAACTTGCCAGACCCAGGTCAGCTGGGGTCCACAATCACCATTCAGACCTTTTTGCAGTGAGCGCTGCCGTTTAAGTGATTTAGGCGAATGGGCCAGCGAAAGCCGTCGTATTGCCGATAAACAGCCGATAGAAGCAGGCATAGGCGATGCTGATCTGATGGCGCTGGAAGATGAGCTGATGCAGCAGGACAATAAGTTTTTTCAATAAACATAAGCCGGCTCTGCTTTAATGCCAGAGCCGGTGTTTGCTTAAGCCCCCTAAGGCTGGAACAGTTGCTGTACCGCTGCCAGAATGGGCTGATTGGCATCAGGGAACTGATAATGACCAAGTTCGAGCTGATGCACCCAGGCCGTTTGCTGGCCTTCCAGCCCTTCGCCTTCACCGCTGAAATCTTCCACCAGCCAGACATCCAGCAACACGGTTTTTTCCGGATAAGCATATTGCAGCTGTAACATGGCACTGGCGTTATGCACTGTCAGGTTTACTTCTTCCAACAGCTCGCGTTGCAGTGCCTGCAACACAGTTTCACCCGCCTCTACTTTGCCACCCGGAAACTCCCAGCGCCCGCCCTGATGCAATTGATCCGGCCTTTTGCTGATAAAAATAAAGTCGCCGCGCTTTATCACGCCAACGGCCACATGCACTACTTTGGTTGTCGACACTTGCCGTCCTCCTTGTTATCCGGTTTGCCTGCCCGAGTTGTTTGCCTGAGCAGCTTTTTCATGCATAAAAAAAGCAGAGCGAGCTCTGCTTTTTTAAGGACTGCGCCGGCTTAGCTTAACTTGCCATGGCACTGTTTATATTTTTTGCCTGAACCACAAGGGCACACATCGTTACGGCCTATTTTTTCACCGTCGCGAAACACAGGAGCGCCCGGATTAGCCGGCACTTCCCCGCCTACATGTTCGGCTTCTTCATGTTCAAACTTCATGGCTACGGCATCGGCTTTACGGCGCTGCTCTTCTACCGCTTCCACATCTTCAGGGGCGCGGATCTGCACACGGCTTAATACACCGACCACATCCAGTTTCAGCTGATCCAGCATGTTGGAGAACAGTTCAAAAGCTTCGCGCTTATATTCCTGTTTTGGGTTCTTCTGCGCATAACCACGCAGGTTAATACCCTGACGCAGGTGGTCCATCGCCGCTAAATGTTCTTTCCAGTGCGTATCCAGACTTTGCAGCATCACGGCTTTTTCAAACTGACGTAACACTGGTGCACCCACCATTTGCTCTTTCAGCTCGTAGGCTTTTTCTACCACGTCGTGGATACGCTCTTTCAGTTTTTCTTCAAACAGTTTGTTGTCTTCGGCCAGCCATTTTGCCACTGGTACATCAATAGCAAAGTCTGAACGTAACCGTGCTTCCAGGCCCGGGATATCCCACATTTCGTCCAGCGATTGTGGCGGAATGTACTGGTCCATCACCGACTGCACGACGTCTGTGCGGATAGCGGCAATAGTTTCAGTAATATCATCTGTGGCCAGCAATTCGTTGCGCTGCTCATAAACCACTTTACGCTGGTCGTTGGCCACGTCGTCAAATTCCAGCAACTGCTTACGGATATCAAAGTTGCGCGCTTCCACTTTACGCTGCGCGTTTTCAATAGCGCGGCTGACCAGCGGGTGTTCAATAGCTTCACCTGCTTCCATTCCCAATTTGCGCATCATACCGGCCATACGGTCTGAGGCAAAAATACGCATTAACGCATCATCCAGTGCCAGATAAAAACGGCTGGAACCGGCATCACCCTGACGACCGGCGCGACCACGCAACTGGTTGTCGATACGGCGTGATTCGTGACGTTCAGTACCAATAATATGTAAACCACCGGCTGCGATCACAGCGTCATGACGCTGTTGCCACTGTGCTTTAATTTCATCAATTTGCGCCTGAGTCGGGTTTTCCAGCTTGGCCACTTCAGAATGCCAGTTACCACCGAGCACAATGTCAGTACCCCGGCCTGCCATGTTAGTGGCAATGGTGACAGTGCCAGGACGACCGGCTTCGGCAATAATCTGCGCTTCATTGGCGTGGAACTTGGCGTTTAACACCTGATGCGGGATTTTTGCTTTGTGTAATAACGACGACAAATATTCTGAGCTTTCAATCGAAGCGGTACCGACCAGCACAGGGCGTTGTGCCTGACGGGTGGCTTCAATATCTTTAATAATGGCCTGATACTTTTCTTCAGCAGTCAGATACACCAGATCCGGCATATCTTTGCGCACCATCGGCTTGTTGGTTGGCACCACGATAGTTTCCAGACCATAAATTTGCTGGAATTCAAAAGCTTCAGTGTCGGCAGTACCTGTCATACCAGCCAGTTTTTCGTACAGACGGAAGTAGTTCTGGAAAGTGATAGATGCCAGCGTCTGGTTTTCGTTCTGAATACGCACACCTTCTTTGGCTTCAATAGCCTGGTGCAAGCCTTCAGACCAGCGACGGCCTTCCATAGTGCGGCCAGTATGTTCATCAACAATCACAATCTGACCGTCTTTAATCACATAATCCACATCCTTTTTAAACAGGTTGTGGGCGCGCAGAGCAGCATACACATGGTGCAACAAAGTGATGTTGCTGGCAGAGAATAAGGACTCACCCTGCTGCATTAACCCCCGATCCAACAGAATTTCTTCCACACGGATCTGGCCACGCTCAGTTAAATAAATCTGTTTGGCTTTTTCATCGATGGTGAAGTGACCATCACCCATCTGACCTTCTTCATCTTCTTTTTCCTGTTTTTCCAGCATTGGAACTACAGTATTGATCTGGCGGTACAGCTCTGAGCTGTCTTCGGCCTGACCAGAGATAATCAGCGGGGTACGGGCTTCATCGATCAAAATCGAGTCCACTTCGTCGATAATGGCGTAAGCTAAATCGCGCTGCACCCGGTCGGCCATGCTAAAGGCCATATTGTCGCGCAGATAATCAAAACCAAATTCGTTGTTAGTACCGTAAGTAATGTTTGCCGCATAAGCCTGCTGTTTTTCCGCATGTTGCATGCCAGGCACGTTGACACCCACAGTCAAGCCTAAAAAGCGGAACAGCGGCTCGTTGGTCGCGGCGTCACGTTTGGCCAGGTAGTCGTTGACGGTAATGACATGCACAGCACCGCCGCTTAAGGCGTTCAGGTAAGCCGGCAAAGTTGCGGTCAGGGTTTTACCTTCACCTGTGCGCATTTCAGAAATTTTGCCCTGATGCAGCACCATACCGCCAATCAGCTGCACGTCAAAATGACGCATGCCAAATACCCTTTTACTGGCTTCACGCACAGTGGCAAAGGCTTCAGGCAACAAATCGTCCAGGCTGGCACCATCAGCATAACGTTGTTTAAATTCTGCAGTTTTTGCCTGCAACTGCTCATCAGACAAGGCTGCAAACTGGCTTTCCATGCCGTTGATTTCGTCGACCGTTTTAGCGAGTTTTTTCAGGTAACGATCGTTGCGACTACCAAATAATCTGGTAAAGAGTTTTCCAAACATTGTCCAAATACCACTTTTATTGTTGAGACTGGTGTGCAGTCCTGGCAGAGCCATTGAAAATTTTTGTCCGACGGTTCACAAACAACATCGGGTCTATTTGCTGACCATCTTTTAATATTTCGTAATGTACGTGCGGGCCTGTTGAACGGCCTGTGTTGCCGATAGTGGCAATTTGCTGACCTTTACTGACCAGCTGGCCAATCTCGGCCTGAATTGCTTTGGCATGACCATACCTGCTGCGATAACCATCGGCATGTTCGATTTCCACCATCAGCCCATAACCAAAACGTTCGCCGGCCCAGGTGACAATACCCCCTGCGGTAGCCACCACCGGATCACCTTCGGTGCCGGCAAAATCAACGCCACGGTGCAGAGCGGGCTCACCACTAAAAGGGTCACTGCGCACGCCATAAGCGGAAGAGAGATAACCTTTTTGTACCGGCCGGCCAGATAACTGACTGTTCATACCGATATTGTGATTCAGATCCAGAGATTCAAGTAAGGCAAAACGGGTTCGTTCAGTTTGCAGATTTTGCTCAAGTGAGGTCAGCTGCAACAGCACCTGATTTAAGTCATCCAGACTCAGCTGAACACCGGCCTGTGAAGGTCCGCCCATAGGCGGTGCCTGATGCAGGTTAAATTCATCCATCGACAGATTGGCAGCATCAATTAAACGCTCACCCACCATATTCAGCCGGTTCACCTGTGCCTGCAATGACGCTACTTTTGCGGTGAGAGCCGCAATTTGATGTTCAGCTCGCTGACGGATCTGCGCAACTTCAGCGGCATCTACCTTAGGTTCAGCGTCAGCAACCGGCAGCTGTGCAGCGGCATCCGCCCATAAGCGGCCTGCCGCAGCGCCTACACCTGCGGCAATAAAAAACAATAATACCGCGGTCACGGCCCACTGCTTTGGTGTGGCACCAAAGTTTAGGGCGCGATACTGCTCGCGGTAAAAAACTGGTAGACTCATGGGACCTCAGTTTCTGGTTCTTGTTTGTTATGGCCCGCTATTCACGCAAACCTGTCGACGTCGCGACGCTGCTGCAACAGAACAGGCTGCTGCAAACGTCTTCGCAGACGGAATTAGTGCGTCAACTTAATACCGAATTAATCCAAATCCTGCAACTGGAAAAACCGTTTTTCTGCAAGGTTAGCCGCATTGAGCAAGGCAGAGTGCAGATTTTGTGCACATCAGCGGCCTGGGCAACGCGGATCAAGATGCAAAGAGGCGCTATTCTAGACAATTTCAGGCAAAAAATCTTGCCTGATTTAGCAGGTCTGGATATCGAAATCAGCCCAAACAGCGATATTCGTTATCAAACAGGCCAAAACAACACAGAAGCCCCGGCCAACCGGCAAATCTCAGAACAAGCCGGTGCTTATTTGTTGGCCGCTGCAGAAAATGCCGACCCTGAACTGGCCAAAAGATTACGCCGCCTGGCAGAACTTGCTGGCAAAAAATAAGCCTTGCGTTTTTCCGGTGCAGTAAATCACAAGCAAAAAAAACCTCACAGGGCAACCCGTGAGGTTTTTTTTGAGCCAGCAGCGGCTTAAGCCAGCTGCGGCGCCAGATAAGAAATAGGCAACTGTGCCGGTTTGTCGAAGGTGACAAATTCCCAGTTTTCCTGGTCGGCCAGTACGGCACAAAGCAGCTGGTTATTCAGCGCATGGCCGGTTTTATAAGATTTAAACTCACCCAGAATGCTGTAACCGGCCATATATAAATCGCCGATGGCGTCCAGGATTTTGTGTTTAATAAATTCGTCGTCATAACGCAGACCATCCTGGTTTAACACCCGGAATTCGTCCAGCACGACGGCGTTGTCAAAACTGCCGCCTAACGCCAGGTTATTGGCGCGCAGATATTCAATATCCTGCAGGAAACCAAAGGTACGGGCGCGGCTGATATCTTTAATAAAACCAGCAGCAGAGAAATCCAGTTTCATCCGTTGTTTGGTTTCAGAAATCACCGGGTGATCAAAGTCGATGGCAAAATCAATACGGAAACCATGGTGTGGCTTAAACTCAGCCCATTTATCACCATCTTCCACCCGCACTGCTTTTTTAATGCGGATAAATTTTTTCGCCAGTTTTTGCTCGGCAACACCTGCTTCTAACAGCAGATACACAAAAGGATTGGCACTGCCGTCCATAATTGGAATTTCGGCAGCATCCACTTCAACGATCAGGTTATCAATGCCTAAACCGGCAATGGCAGCCATTAAATGTTCAGTGGTGGATAACCGCACACCGTTTGGGTTAATCAAGCAGGTACACATCACAGTATCACCAACCAGTTCAGGTGCTACTTTGAAGTCAACTATAGGGTCGAGGTCGACACGACGAAACACAATACCTGTGTTGTCAGGCGCAGGCCGGAGAGTAAGCGTAACCTTCTCGCCCTTGTGCAGACCAACTCCGATAGAGCTGACAGTTTTATTGATAGTACGTTGTTTAATCATCACTTTTCGTCCTGTTCAAAATTTGAACAAACCCAAACGGCGGCGAAGCATAGCATATGTTAACAACATTGCCAATGCTGTGCGTTTATCCGCCCTGTGCTGCAGACTGACTTTAGTCAGCCTGTTTACGCAGGAAAGCCGGGATATCAAAAATGTCGATATTGGCTTTGTTATCGGCCTGCGGCTTGTGTTGCGCACTTTCTACTGCAGCTGCAACTGGCATAGCTTCGCGCATTTCACGGGCCGCATTACCTGCGCTGCCATACACAGTGCCGGCGTTACCATAAACGCTGCCTGAATGGTTGTTGTACTGCGCACGTACCGGCTCGGCTGCACGGTGATGGCCATGGACCAGGCTGATATCTGGTTTACGCTCAGCACCAATACCTGTGGCAACTACAGTCACCCGCAGTTCGTCAGACATATCAGGGTCAATGACCGCACCTACCACCACAGTGGCGTTTTCTGAGGCAAAGGCTTTCACCGCATTACCAACAATTTCAAACTCTTCAATGGTTAAATCCAGGCCTGCTGTGATATTCACCAGAATACCCTTAGCACCTGACAGGTCGATATCTTCCAGCAGCGGGCTGGAAATAGCCTGTTCAGCAGCTTCTTCAGCACGATCCGGGCCAGAAGCGCGGCCTGTGCCCATCATGGCAGTGCCCATTTCTGACATCACAGTACGGACGTCTGCGAAGTCAACGTTGATCAAACCCGGGCGGGTAATGAGTTCAGCAATACCCTGAACAGCACCCAACAATACATTGTTGGCCGCTTTAAAAGCGTCCAGCAGGCTGGTGCCTTTGCCCAGTACTTTTAATAATTTGTCGTTTGGAATTGTGATCAGCGAGTCAACATGTTTTGACAGCTCGTTAATACCTTCATCAGCGTAGTTTGAGCGTTTTTTGCCTTCAAAGGGGAAAGGTTTAGTCACTACGGCAACAGTCAGAATACCCAGTTCTTTGGCAACCTGCGCCACGATAGGCGCCGCGCCTGTACCAGTACCACCACCCATACCGGCAGCGATAAACACCATATCAGCACCCATAATGGTTTTTTTGATGGTGTCACGGTCTTCTTCGGCAGAACGACGGCCGACGTCAGGGTTAGCGCCCGCGCCTAAACCTTTGGTGACATTGGCACCTAACTGCAATGTGATGTTGGCAGAAGAGTTCCGCAGGGCCTGGGCATCCGTATTGGCCGCGATAAATTCAACACCTTCAATATTGTTGGCAACCATATATTCAACAGCGTTACCGCCGCCGCCGCCAACACCAACCACTTTAATGACAGCTTCTTCGCTGTGGTTTTCCATTAACTCAAACATAGCTCTCTCTCCGTTTTTATACGCTTATCCCGCCATTCTTGTGTTACTGACGCTGTGAACTGCAGACGTTCGTCCCACAACAATATTGGGTTCTCTCTTAAAATTCGCCTTTAAACCAGCTGGTGATCTTGCGCACTAAACCACCGACTGACTCCCTTGCTGCGCCTGCTTTTTTCTGCTGCTGGCGCACATCTTTACCGTACAACAACAATCCGACCACACTGGCGTATGCCGGATCCTGTACGTACTCTGCCAAACCTTTAATTTTGGTTGGATAACCCAACCGAACCGGCATCTGGAAAATGTCTTCGGCAAACTCAATGGCACCTTCCATTTTGGCGGTACCACCTGTTAACACCACACCAGCAGCGATTTGCTCTTCCAGACCACTGGCGCGCACTTCTTCCAGCACCAGTTCAAATAATTCCTGATAACGTGGCTCCACCACTTCGGCCAGGGTATGACGCGACATACTGCGCGCCGGGCGACCACCAACACTGGGCACTTCAATACTTTCTTCTTTACCCACCATACTGCGCAGGGCACAGGCGTACTGAATTTTGATGTCTTCAGCATGGCCAATAGGGGTACGGAAAATTTTGGCAATATCACTGGTGACCTGATTACCAGCCACCGGGATCACAGCTGTGTGGCGTAAGGCGCCGTTGGTGTAAATAGAAATATCGATGGTGCCGCCACCCATATCCACCACACAAACACCCAGCTCTTTTTCATCTTCCGTCAGCACGGCGTAGCTTGACGCTAAGGAACTGAATATCAGCTGATCAACCTGTAAACCACAGCGCTCAACACATTTTTCAATGTTTTTTGCCATATCATTGGCGCAGGTGATGATATGGGCCTTGGCTTCCATCCGCACACCCGACATGCCAATCGGGCTTTTAATGCCTTCCTGCATATCCACCGAAAATTCCTGTGGCAGCACGTGTAATAACCGGCGTTCGGCCGAAATAGGCACTGATTTGGCAGCGTGAATCACATTCGCCACATCTTCTGCTGTCACTTCAGTGTCGTTAATCGGCACCATACCGCTTTCGTTCTGGCAGCGGATATGTTTGCCGGTAATGCCTAAATACACTGAAGACACCCGGCAATCAGCCATCAGCTCAGCTTCATCAATAGCACGCTGTACTGCCTGCACCACCAGGTTTAAGTCGTTGACACCACCTTTATCCATACCCCGGGCAATATGAGTCCCCACACCCACAATACTCAGCTGATCGTCCGCAGTGATCTCACCCACCAGGGCTTTGATCTGCGAAGTGCCTATATCTAAACCAACGATCAGTTCCCGATCCAACGACTTGGTCATGCTTTTCTCTTTTCTGGTTGTACTGCCGGCGGTGCAAAACGTACCGCCAATCCTGTGTCATACCGTAAGTCAACCTGTTCAATTGCTTCGGTTTTATGTTTACTGATTGCAGGGTACAAATCGATAAAACGTTGTACCCGTTTTAATGTATCTTCCCGCCCCAGTTTTAACGCGATGCCATTACTCAGTTGTAATTCCCAGGCAAAACGCTCGGAAACAGCTAACTTACTGGCTTCAAACTGATGCAGTTTTAATAAACTCTGCACATTACCGAACATGGTCAGGGCATCCTGCTCGCTGCCCTTAGGGCCGGCCAGATGCGGCAGTTTGGCGTTCAGCTGCTCAATAGGCGCTTTAAAAACCTCGCCTTTTTTATTCAGCAGATAGTCGTTATTCCACACTGCCACCGGGCTGTGCTCCGTCACTACAACCACCAAAGTGCCAGGCCATTGTTTGCGCACGGCCACCTGATACACCCAGGGTTGTTGCTGCAGGAACTGCTGCACCTGATCAACGTTCACTTTAAAAAAATTCCCGACAAACTGCTGCTGTAACTTGCCATGCAATTGTTTTGGTTGGATATGGCCAAAGTCACCATACAACTTCACTTGCCGGATTGGTGCATTTTGCTGGTCCTGCACCCAGACCACAACACGAGTGGCAAACCAGCATACCAATGCCAGCGACAGCAAAAAAAACAACACACCACCGACAAAAGCCGGGGTGTAAGGTGTTTTTTGTTTGCTGCGAATAACTGTCATCAGAGTCCGCCTGCCTTAATGTTTTTGGTTAATGTTCATGCAAAGTCCCAGCCTTCAGCTGGCTGATTTGCAGCTGCTGCGCTGCCAGTTGTTTTGCCAAAGCACCTATGTTGCCGGCGCCCTGGGTTAACAACACATCACCGTCCTGCAGCACATCGGCCAGAGCTCCGGCTAAGTCGCCAGGCTGCGCCACATAAATCGGATCCAGCTGACCACGGGCTCTGATGCTGCGGCATAAACTGCGGCTATCGGCGCCTGTAATAGGGGCTTCACCTGCGCTGTACACTTCCAGCAGCAGCAGGGTGTCGACTGTGGACAACACCCGGGCAAAATCTTCGTATAAGTCGCGGGTGCGGGTATAACGGTGCGGCTGATATGCCATCACCAGACGGCGGCTTGGCCAGGCACTGCGAACGGCCGCCACTGTGGCCGCCACTTCGGTTGGGTGATGACCATAATCATCCACCAGCAATACCTTGCCGCGGCCGGTGTCAAATTCACCATATTGCTGAAAACGCCGGCCTATACCTTCAAATTTGGCAAAAGCGGCCAATACCGCAGCTTCGTCCACCCCTTCGTCTGTTGCTATGGCAAAAGCAGCAGTGGCGTTGAGCGCATTATGCCGTCCGGCCAGGTTCAGTGTTACAGCTCTGCTGTTGCCGGCAGGGTCGGTAATGTTAAAACGGCTTTGGGTACCGGATTGGCTGAAATCGCTGACACGGTAGTCAGCGTCATCACTAAAACCATAGGTCAGCACAGTGCGGCCAATAGCAGGAATAAGTTCACGCACCACAGGGTCGTCAATACAAACCACGGCAACACCATAAAACGGCAGGTTGTGACAGAATTCGAGGTAAGTGGCTTTCATCTTTTCAAAATCGCCCTGATAAGTTTCCATATGATCAGGTTCGATATTGGTGATAATGGCGGCCATCGGCTGTAAATGCAGGAAAGAAGCGTCACTTTCGTCGGCTTCAGCAATTAAATAACGGCCTGAACCCAAGCGGGCATTGGTGCCGGCAGAATTGAGTAGACCGCCAATGACAAAAGTTGGATCTGCTTTGGCTTCGGCAAAAATAGAAGCCACCAGGCTGGTGGTGGTGGTTTTGCCGTGCGTGCCGGCAATGGCAATACCATGGCGAAACCGCATCAACTCAGCCAACATCTGGGCACGGCGCACCACCGGAATACGTTGTTCAAGCGCTGCAGCCACTTCGGGGTTTTCGGCTTTGATGGCACTGGACACCACCACCACTGAAGCACCTTTGATGTTTTCAGCGGCATGGCCAAAACAAATTTCGGCCCCCAAAGAGGTTAAACGGTCAACCACCGCATTTGGGCCTAAATCTGAGCCAGAGACTTTGTAACCTTCGTTTAGCAGCACTTCGGCGATGCCGCCCATGCCAGCCCCACCTATGCCAACAAAGTGGATGCGCTCAACACGGCGCATGGCAATTTTTTCCTGGGGCCTGGTTATTGTATTCATGTTATTTCATACCTATCACGAGTCGACAAACTGCAACGACTTGTTCAGCCGCATCGTCGATGGCACAAGTTCGTGCCTGATGTGCCATGTGCGCAAGCGGCGTTTTATCTTTTTGCCAGCTTTGCAGCAGCGACACTAAATTTTTATTGTTTAAATCACGTTGCGGCCATAACAATGCCGCCCCTTGCTCCACCAGCCAATTGGCATTTGCCGTCTGATGGTCATCAATAGCTGAAGGCAGCGGTACAAATACAGCTGCCACACCGGCACAAGCAACTTCACTGACAGTTAAAGCGCCGGCCCGGCAAATCACTAAGTCGGCCCAACGATAGGCATCAGCCATATTGTCAATAAAAGCAGTTACTTGTGCGCTTAAATTTTCAGGTGCGTCAGCGTAGGCTTGTTGCACCTCTGTTAACATTGCCTGGCCTGTCTGATGCCGAACCTGAACAGGCCCAGAAGCCGCGACCTGCTTCAGCTGCGCCGGTAAAATATCATTCAGCGCTTTAGCGCCTAAACTACCACCGACGATCAAAATATTTAAGCCTTTACTGAAATTATTCTCAGTTTTTACTGCAATCAGCTCTTTCCGTACCGGATTTCCCAACACATAGCGATTTTTCTGACCACGAAATGCACTGGGAAAGGCCACCAGCACTGCGTTAGCGAATTTGGCCAGCAACTTGTTAGTGGTACCGGCGACAGCATTTTGTTCGTGGATCAACAGTGGAATGCCCTGCAGTTTTGCCGCCAGACCGCCAGGGCCACTGGCATAACCGCCAAAACCGAGCACCAGCTGAGGTTTGACTTGTTTAATCACTTGGTTGGCCTGACGGATGGAACGCCATAACATCAGCGGCGCTTTGAACAAAGTGCGCCAGTTTTTGCCACGAAGGCCGGCTACTTCAATGGCATGGAACGGATAACCAAAAGAAGGCACCAGCCTGGCTTCCATCCGATCAGCAGTACCTAACCAGTGAATGCTCCAGCCTTGCGCCTGTAGCTGTTTTGCCACTGCCTGGGCCGGGAAGATATGGCCACCTGTGCCACCGGCCATAATCAATGCTGTCGGCATCGTATTAATCATGCGGACCTCCGGCAATGGCGTGTTTGCCTTTGAGACGCACTTCAAAATCAATGCGCAAAATAATGGCGGCTGCTATCAACATCATAATGAGGCTACTACCGCCTGAGCTGACAAAAGGCAAAGTTAAACCTTTGGTCGGCAACATGCCGGTGGCGACACCAACATTGACAAAAGTCTGACAGCCAATCCACACCGCCAGCGCATAAGCCAGGAAACCATGAAAACTTAAGCCTTTTTGTAAAGCTCTTTTGCCTATCCATAGGGCGCGCACTAACAGTAAAAACAGTAGGCTCATCACCGCCAGTACACCCAATAAACCTGCTTCTTCAGCAATGACCGCCAGAATAAAGTCGGTATGGGCTTCGGGCAGATATTCCAGTTTTTGCACAGAGTTACCCAGACCCTGGCCTGTCCAGCCGCCACGGCCAAACGCCATTAAAGATTGGGTTAACTGATAGCCACTGCCAAAAGGATCGGCCCAGGGGTCGAGGAAAGAAGTCACCCGACGCCAACGATATTCGCTGTACACAATCAGCACAGCAATGGACATTAAACCGGTTAAAATCAGGCCAAAAAATTGCCATAACTTGGCACCGGCCAGAAACAGCAGCACCACAGCGGTGCCAAACATCACGATCACTGTGCCTAAGTCAGGCTGCATCAGCAAGAGCACCGCAAACACAAACAGAATGATCAGGGGTTTTAAAAAGCCTTTTAAGTTTTCCCGCACTTCATCGTGACGGCGCACCAGATAGCTGGATAAATAGACAAAAAAGAATAACTTGGCAGGCTCAGCCGTCTGAATACCTATAGGCCCAAGATACAACCAGCGGGTACTGCCGTTGACATTACGACCTACTGCCAATACCGCCAATAAACCGAGCAAACCAAACACCAGCAGCAATAAGTTGGTGTTATGCCACCAGGCAATAGGCACATTCAGCACCACATACGCCAGACATAAACCTATCATCACGTAGATTAAATGCCGGATGCTGTAATGCATCGGGTTATCAAACAAACGTTCCGCCACAGGGACTGAAGCGCTGGTGACCATGACAAAACCAACACACAACAACAGAATCATCAGCGTAAAGAAAAATCTGTCGTAGCTGGCACCATCTTCGGCCTGCCACCAGCTCACCAGATCATCTGTGGCTTTATTCATCCAGTTCAGTGCCAGCTGTTTCATACCAGCACCTTCTGCACGGCTTCGCTAAACAAGCGGCCGCGCTCTTCATAATTTTTGAACATATCCAGACTGGCACAGGCTGGCGATAACAACACCAGATCGCCAGCTGTCGCCTTAGATGCGGCATATTTGACTGCGGCGGTTAAATCCGCCACCTGCACAGCGCCAGGCACCAAAGCAGCAATGGCGGGGCCATCTTTACCCAGGGTGATGACCAGATCAACCTGTTGCTGCAGCACCGCAGCTAACTCAGTAAAATCCGCGCCTTTGCCATCCCCACCGGCAATTAAAATCAGTTGACCGCTGACCTCAGCACGTAAGCCGGCAATAGCAGCCAGGGTTGCGCCGACATTGGTGGCTTTGGAGTCATTGATAAAGCGCACCCCCTTATGGTTAGCCACCAAGGCACAGCGGTGTGGCAACGCCTGATAGGTTTTCAGTGCCTGCACCAAACCTTCACGACTGGCACCTGCAGCCAGCGCGACTGCAGCGGCAGCCAATGCATTAAACTGGTTATGCCGGCCAACCAAAGACATCTCGGTTAGTTTTAATAAAGGCGCACCAGCCACCTGCAACCAGGCTTCGCCCTGATGTTGCACCACCCCATAATCCATACCATCAAGGCTGATGGCGATTGCTGCCGGCACCTGCTGCGCAGGTTTGGTCAGGCTATCATCGGCGTTGTATACCGCCAGCTCTGCATGCTGAAAAATGCGTTGTTTGGCTGCGGCATAAGCGGCCATAGTGCCGTGGCGGTCTAAATGATCTTCAGTGACATTTAAATTGCAGGCGGCTTTAAGCTTCAGGCTATAGGTAGTGTCCAGCTGAAAACTCGACAGTTCCAGCACATACACCTGCACCTCATTTTCCTGCAACGCATCCAGCACAGCGAGCCCAATATTGCCGGCCGCTATGGCTTTGAGGCCGCTGCAGCTGAGCATATGGGCCACTAAGGTGGTGACAGTCGATTTACCGTTGGAACCGGTAATGGCGACCACTGCAGGTGGCTTCGGCTGTGCATTCAGATACAGTGCAAACAGCTCCACGTCGCCTATCAGCTGTGTCCCTTGCTTTTGGGCAAAACGAATGGCTGGTTGGTTGGTGTCAAGGCCAGGGCTAACCAGAATCACATCCATTTGGGCCAACCGGTTGGCGTCTAATTCGCCGAGATAAATACCGTCCACTTTTTCCGGCGTTATGGTCTCTAAACCACCCACTTTAAGTCTGGTATCCATCAGCGTGGGTTTTACCCCTTGTTTCAGCAAAAAGCGCACAGTGGCCAGGCCAGAAACGCCCAGTCCCAGTACTGCCACTTTTTTGCCCTGAAACAATTTATTCATTCACATCACCCGCTCAACGCAGTTTTAAGGTCGCAAGACCAATCAACACAAAAATAATCGACAGGATCCAGAACCGGACTATCACCCGCGGCTCAGGCCAGCCTTTGAGTTCATAATGGTGGTGAATAGGCGCCATGCGGAAAATACGCTGGCCACGCAGTTTGTAAGAGCCCACCTGCAAAATCACCGACATGGTTTCAATAACAAAAATACCGCCCATGATGATCAGTACTATTTCCTGGCGCACCAGCACGGCAATCACACCCAAAATGGCCCCCAGGGCTAAAGAACCTACATCGCCCATAAACACCTGAGCCGGATAAGTGTTAAACCAGAGGAACCCTAAACCTGCCCCAATAATGCTGGCGCACACCACCACCAGCTCCGAAGTGAGCGGCAAATGTGGAATATGCAGATAGTTGGCAAACACCACGTTGCCACTGACATAAGCAATGATGGCAAAGGCCATGGCCACCATAATGGTGGGCACTATGGCAAGGCCGTCCAGGCCGTCCGTCAGGTTCACCGCATTACTAAAACCCACCATGACAAAATAAGTGGTGATTAAAAAGAACAGGCCCAGCTGTGGCAGTACATCTTTGATAAAAGGCACTACCAGACTGGTTTCTGCGGGTCTTTCCGCAGTTGCATACAGGAAAAAAGCAGTGGCAATGGCAAATACCGATTGCCAGAAATATTTCCAGCGGGCGATCAGGCCTTTGGGGTCTTTACGGATCACTTTGCGGTAATCATCAATAAAACCTATCCAGCCGTAGCTGACCAGCACAAACAGCACCACCCAAACGTATTTATTGGATAAATCCGCCCAGAGCAAAGTGCTGATAGCAATAGAGCCTAAAATCAGCAAACCACCCATAGTTGGCGTGCCTTTTTTAGAAAAATGGCTTTGTGGGCCATCATCACGCACTGTCTGACCAATCTGCAGTTTTTGCAAAGCAGCAATCAGCTTGGGGCCAAAGTACAGGCTCAGCAATAAGGCGGTTAACACGCCCAAAATGGAGCGGAATGTCAGATAACTGAATACGTTAAATGCATTCACATATTGGGTAAGAAATTCGGCTAACCACACTAACATGCGTCTGTCTCCTGCTGACATCTTTCTAGCAAGTCCTGCACAACCAACTCCATCCGGGCACTGCGCGAGCCTTTCACCAGAATGGACACTTCCGCTGCGCCAGTTAAAAACGGCGCCAGTTTAGCCACCAGCTGTGAACGCGAGCTGAAATGTGCACCCTGGGCATGGAATAATTCACTGGCGTTTTGTGACAGCACACCCAGCGTAAATAAGTGATTAATGCCGGCCTGTTTGGCATAAGCGCCTACTTCTTCATGGTACAAACGGGCATCAGGGCCAAGCTCTCCCATATCACCCAACACTAAAATGCGGGTACCGGCATAAGAAGCCAATAAATCTGTGGCGGCTTTCACCGACTCTGAATTGGCGTTGTAGGTGTCGTCGATAATACGCAGACCTGGGCGCGGCTGATTTACATTAATCCGGCCTTTTACCGGCTTCATCGCAGCCAAACCCAGCTGTACGTCGGTCAGACTGGCACCTAACCCCAGGGTGGCTGCAGCAGCAGCCAGTGCATTGGCCACATTGTGACGGCCAGGCAACACCAGCTGAATAAAACACTGGCCATTGGGGGTATGCATGGTAAAACCGGCACAACCATTGCTGTCGAGCACTATGTTTTCAGCATAAAAATCAGCAACTTGCTCTGCACTAAAGGTCTGTACCCGCAGATGAGTTAAGCGCTGTAACCAATAACTGTGGAATTCACTGTCCAGCGGCACTATGGCCAGGCCCTGTTCGCTTAAACCTGTGTAAATTTCACCTTTGGCGCGGGCCACCCCAAATAAATCACCAAAACCTTCCAGATGAGCGGCACCCACATTGGTGATCATCGCCACATCGGGTTTGACCAAAGAGGTGGTGTAGGCAATTTCACCCAGATGATTGGCACCCAGTTCCATCACGGCATAGTTATGCTGGGGTTCTAACCGCAGCAGCGTTAAAGGCACACCAATTTCATTATTAAAATTGCCGGCTGTAGCCAGTACATTGCCAATACGCGACAAAATAGCCGCCATCATTTCTTTGACTGTGGTTTTACCAACACTGCCGGTAACAGCCACTGATTTTAAAGACAATTTTGCTTTTACCAGAGCACCAAGCGCACCCAGTGCCAGTTTGGTATCTGCCACCACCAGTTGTGGCACGGTGCAACCGGTCTGGGCTTGTTCCACCACCACGGCCACTGCGCCTTGTTGCACTACGTCGCTGATAAACTGATGGCCATCAAAATTCGGGCCTTTGAGTGCAATAAATAAATCACCCGCACTGATATTGCGGCTGTCGGTACTGACCTGTTTGATGCTGATATCAGCACCGACCAGACGCCCCTGCGTGGCGCTGGCAATTTCAGACATTGTTAAGCTGATCATCGGCACATCTCCGCCAATAAACTACTGATAAATTTACGTTCGTCGTAATCCCGCACCACAGTGCCAATGATCTGGTAAGCCTCATGGCCTTTGCCAGCCACCAGGATCATATCGCCTTGATGAGCTTCAATCAGTGCCAGTTTAATGGCAGATTCTCGGTCAGTTTCAATTTGGCAGTTGGCACCGGTCACCATACCGGCGGCAATATCATTGCAGATATCTAACACAGCTTCAGTGCGGGGATTGTCGGCGGTAATGATAACATGATCTGCGTATTGTTCGGCGATTTGTCCCATTAAAGGTCGTTTGCCTTTATCTCTGTCACCACCACAACCAAACACACACCATAAATGGCCACGGCATTGCTGGCGCAGCGCCACTAAACTCTGTTGCAGCGCATCCGGGGTGTGAGCGTAATCCACCACCAACGTCACCTCTTGCGGGAACTGCCACTGCTCCATCCGGCCTGGCACCGGCAATAATCTGGCTACAGCATCGATGATATCCGGCAAGGAATGACCCAAAAGCACCAGCGCGCCCATAGCGGCCAGCACATTTTGTACGTTAAATTCCGCCAAGAGCGGAATATGCAGCTGATATTGCCCCAGATGACTGTGCAAAGTGCAGCGAAAACCATGACCATCGGCCTGCAGAGCATCATAAGCCAGATAACGGGTAAAACCTGCGCAGTCAGCCAGCCTGCCGTACACCAGAGCGGGCAAAGCTGTTTGTGCTACCAGTTGTTTGCCATAGTCGTCACTGACATTAATCACGGCTGCTTTGGCAAGCTCTGGCGTAAACAGCAGCGCTTTGGCAGCAAAATAGTCCTGCATAGTGCCGTGATAATCCAGATGATCCCGGCTTAAGTTGGTGTACACAGCCACCGCAAATTTGAGCCCGGCCACCCGCTGCTGCACTAAGGCATGAGACGATACTTCCATCGCCGCCACTTTGCAGCCAGACTCAACAAAACCGTTAAAAATACGATGTAAATCAACCAGATGTGGTGTGGTGTTCTGAAGTGGCGTAAAGGCCGGAAATTCACCATAACCTAAGGTGCCAATCACTGCGGCTTTTTCACCCAACAGTCGGCTTAACTGATTGACAAAAATAGCGGTGCTGGATTTACCATTGGTGCCTGTGATACCCACCAGCTCAAGTTTTTCCGCGCTGTGCTGATAAAAAGCGCTGACCACTGCCGGCAACTGCGCCAACAAATCCGGCCATAACAACACCCGCACATCCTGCTGTAACTGTGCCTGCTCCGGCAGCAACACATCGGTCAGTACCAGCGCTGCGCCTTGTAACAACGCAGTTTCGATAAACCTGTTGCCATGACCGGACACACCTGCAATAGCCAGAAACACATCACCGGCTTTTACCTGCTGGCTGCTGACACAGAGGCTGGCAGACGCCGCAATTTCTGGCCTGTTTTCTAACGCACAAAGCGACTGTCCTTCGACAGTCGCTTTAAAGGGAGATAACCATTGTTCGAGCCGGTTAACCTGCATCTGGACCTCCGGCCACTTTAGTGATGCGACTGTCATTGCCATCTGGCGGCAAGTTCAGCAGCTGCATCGCTGCTCCCATCACGGCACTAAAGACAGGTGCCGCCACCTCACCACCGCCATAATAATCCCCGCTGGGTTCGTTAATAATCACCACACAAGCCAGTCTGGGTTGGGAAATCGGGCCTATACCGGCAAATGAACCGATATAGTCATCACCATAACCGCCGGCAATGGCCTTCTTCGCCGTACCTGTTTTACCACCTACCCGGTAACCAGGCACCTTGGCGCGGGTTGCTGTGCCGCGTTTTTCGGTCACTGCTTCTAACATCTCCACCATAGCGTCGGCGTTGTGTTCAGCAATCACCCGCTCACCCGGTGGTGGATTGTCGGTTTTTAAAATGGTTAAAGGCCGCACTACACCACCGTTACCGATGGCGGCATAAATCCGTGCCAGCTGCACTGCGGTGACAGACAAACCATAACCAAAAGATAAAGTCGCTCTTTCATGCTCAGACCAACGGGCGCGTTCGCGCAGCTGACCGGCACTTTCACCCAGCAAACCTAAACCTGTGTCCTCACCTAAGCCCATGTTGTAATACATTTTTAATAAGTCTTCGTGTGGCATATTCAGCGCCAGACGGGTCACACCAATGTTACTGGAACGGCGGATAATGCCTTTTAAATCCAGGTCGCCATTGCCTGTCACGTCCTGCACCCGGCCACCGCCGACCATAATGGGGCCATAACCTGTTGGGATCACAGTGTTCAGATCCGCAGTACCGTTTTCCAGTGCTGCCAGCACAGGTAAAGGTTTCACCGTAGAGCCTGGTTCAAAAGTGTCGGTAATAGCACGGTTACGAAACTTGTGAATGGCCGTGCCTTTTTTGTTATTCGGGTTGTAAGATGGGCTATTCACCATGGCCAGCACTTCGCCTGTGTGGACATCCACCACCACCACTGAGCCTGAAGTGGCGCCAAAAGTCAGCACCGCTTTTTTCAGCTCACGGTAAGCGACCGCCTGAATACGCTGGTCGATACTGAGCTGCAAATTGCGTGACGCAGTGGCGTCTGTTTGCTCCAGCACTTCAATTTCTCGGCCTTTGGCGTCTTTACGAATCACTTTACGGCCAGCAGTGCCTTTGAGCAGTTGGTCAAACTGGCGCTCTACACCTTCCACACCGTGGTCGTCCACGTTGGTAAAACCAAGGATATGGGCTGCCACTTCACCGGACGGGTAATAACGCCGTGATTCCTGTTTAAAATAAATACCCGGGATTTTTAACTTGCGAATGTAATCGACAGTGGCTGGACTGGCGTGACGCTGCAGATAGACATAACGTTTTTTCGGATCTGTGGCGATCTTCTGTGTCAGCTCTTCCGGTTTTAACTGCAGCATTTCCGCTAAAGCGTGCCAGCGGCGGCTGTCATTTTTCGCATTGGCCTGAATAATTACTTTTGAGTCGGCATACACAGATTCAACAGGCACACTGACCGCCAGTTCTTCACCGTTGCGATCTAAAATCATGCCACGCAGCACTTCGTCCGACTTCACCCTTAACGAGCGGCGATCCCCCTGCTCTACCAGCATGTCGGGATCAATCACCTGCAAATAAGCAGCACGGGCCACCAGACCAAAAAATACCGCTGACAATGACAACACCACAAAAGCAAAACGCCAGCTGATCACTGTCGGGTGTTTGCGGTTTTTGGCTTGTTTTACTGTTCTGCTCATGGTTCGTTTACCACTATATCCTGCTGACCCAATGGTCGAACCATCTGGAGCTGCTGTTGTGCCAGCTCTTCAACCCGGCTGTGTTCAGACAAAGCCCGCTGTTCTACCAATAAATTGCGCCATTCCATTTCCAGCGCATCACGTTGTTGAAATAACTTGTCCTGATTAATGGTGAGCTGCCGGTTTAAGTGGGTAAATTCCACTACAGCCAGCGCCGACCCAATACAAAGCACCAGCATCACCAGCACCAGTTTGTGGTTGGCAATATCCTGCACTATCAGTTTGTTCAGTTTGATGCTGCTCATTTGGCCTGTTTCTCCGCAACACGCAGTACAGCACTGCGCGCTCTTGGATTAGCGGCCAACTCAGCATCTGAAGGCATAATGGCTTTGCCGATCAGTTTCAGCGGTAAATGCTGACGCAGCTGATCTTCCGTCAGCGGTAAACCTTTAGGCACAGGGGCCGGCTTGCTGTGCTGACGCATAAATTGTTTCACTAAGCGATCTTCCAGCGAATGGAAGCTGATCACCGCCAGCCGTCCACCCGGTTTTAATACCGCCAGCGCAGCATCCAGTGCAGTTTTTACCTGCTCCAGCTCGCTGTTGATATAAATGCGAATCGCCTGAAAACTGCGCGTCGCCGGGTGTTTTTTCTCTTTAAAACTTTTTGGCGCTGTGGCGGCAATTAACGCAGCCAGCTCACTGGTGCGCTTTAACGGCTGAGTGTCACGGCTGTTTACAATAGCGTTGGCGATTTTCCAGGCGAACTTTTCTTCGCCGTACTCACGCAGCACAAAAGTAATGTCTTCCACATCGGCTTTGGCCAGCCAGTCAGCGGCGGAAATACCGCTGGTTGGATCCATCCGCATATCAAGCGGACCGTCACGCATAAAACTAAAACCACGATCAGCATCATCGAGCTGCGGTGAAGACACGCCTAAATCCAGCAAAATACCGTCGACCTGACCGCTGATGCCCTGTTGCTCTGCTACAGTGGCCAGTTCAGAAAAAGCGGTATGACTGATATGAAAACGGCCGTCATCAGCAAATTTTTGAGCTGCAGCAATAGCTTGTGGGTCGCGGTCTATCGCATACAACCGACCTTTATCTGATAGTTTGCTCAGGATGACACTGCTGTGCCCTCCCCTGCCAAAAGTGCCATCCAGATAGATGCCATCGGCTTGAATATTCAGACCGTCAATTGCTTCGTGCAGCAAGACGGAAATATGGGCTTGCTGATTGCTCACAATGACAAATCCTGTAATCGTTCTGACAGCTCAGCATCACCGGCAATTGCCATTTCCTGCTCAACTGCCATGTCTTCGGCCACCCGGCGGTGCCAGGTTTCTTCATCCCAAATTTCAAATTTATTCAGCTGGCCCACTAAACGCAGGCTTTTGGTTAAATGGGCGTGCTCACGCAAGGTGGCGGGTAATAAAATACGGCCGTTTTTGTCCATGTCACAGTCAGTGGCATGACCCAATAACAACCTTTTCAGACGTTGTTCCTGTGGATTAAAGCTCGACAGCTTTTTCAGCTTTTCTTCAATTTCTTCCCACTCCGACAGCGGGTACAGCAGCAGGCAGGGATCTTTGTGATCGATAGTGCAGATCAGCGCACCGCCATTTTCAGACAAAAGGCTATCGCGGTAACGCGTTGGCAGCGTCAACCGGCCTTTGTCATCCAGGCTCAGAGCAAATGATCCACGAAACATGTTGATCCCACTTTGTTGTAATTAGATCCTGAAAAGATCCACAATTACCCACTAATCTCCACAATGATACAGTTTATGGCGCAGAATTCAGCATTGTCAAGGTAAAACCCCACTTCAGTGATCGATAAAGATCCAATAACGACGCGGCTTGGCGCTGAACTGACAAAAAAAGTGGGAAAAAGTGGTGCAGATTGGCGATCAGCCTGAAAAAAGTCTCGCGTAACCAACTTAATCACAGTGGCAATTCGCTGCAAAAAAACAGCTGTTGGATCCAGCCAATAGCAGCAGCAAAACAGCCAATCCCCTGTGAAAGCACCAGGGCAAAATTGCGGTGTTGCAGTTATCAGCAGACAAGCTGAGCGGGTGCGGCCAAGCTGAATGTCAGGTTATGCAGAGCGCTGTTTATGCCGCTCGACGATCAAGTCCGGATCAATAAATTCAGATAAATCAATAAGGTTGCATTGCAGTTGCCAGGTGAGGCATCAGGCTGGCTTGTGCTTGCGCCAAGCTATAGATCCGAATTTTGCCAGCTGAAAAGATCCACAAGCTCTGAGCTGCAGCACCGGGCTTGGCAAAATCAACACAGTGTTGCTGCCAATCATCAGGAACAGCTGAGACCTGTGACTACAGCACTGATCTGCCACTACAGCATTATGCGATATTCCCAAAGCCATCCGGCAATAATCAATAAAATTGGCATATACAGCGTGAGTAAGTACTCACACCAAAAGATGATAACAATTCTCAATTGCAATATTGCCGCTATCCGATAAAATAACCCGGTGTTTTTTGGGGATCCTTATGCCTGCGCAACTGCCGTTATATCTGTGTATTGCCTTATTAAGCTGTTATTTAAGTTACAGCCTGCTGCGCTCTTTGCTCAGTCGGCAAAAGCAGAAACGAGCGCAATATCGCCAGCAGCTGCAGGTCTACCGACTCAGACGTCAGGGCAATATTGTCAAAATCTGGTTGCGTCACCCAGAAGGCAAGCTGCTGCCAACTGCCAAAGCCGGTCAGCATTTGTTGCTGCAAGCTTTGGATTTACCAGACAACAAACTAAGCCGGGCTTATTCCATCACAAGCGACTGCAGCCAGCGGCGTTATTATCAGTTGGCGGTGAAAGCAGAACCCCTGGGCCGGTTAAGTCAGGCCTTGTGGTCAGATCTTCATGTTGGTGACAGGCTGCTATGCAGTTACCCCAAAGGCCACTTTATCCTACGCCAAACCTTGTTCAGCAGCTTCAAAGCCTGGCTTTGGCCTGGCTCACAGCGCCCTGTGGTGTTGGTGGCCGGTGGTATTGGTATAACACCGCTACTCGCGATGTTATGGCAGCTACTGCGCCAGCGCCGGCCTGTGCAGTTGTGGCTGCAGGCCAGAACTGAAGCTGACTTAGCCTTATGGCCTGTGCTACGTCGTTTGCCGGCACTGAAGTTTGTGCCGGTGTTAAGTCAGGCCAGCGCACAATGGCAGGGCAGGCGCGGCCGTATTGATGCCGCTTTGTTGCTGGCGCATACAACAACAAACTCGGAATTTTATCTCTGTGCCAAGGCGCAGATGGTGACAGAACTTTTGCAACAGCTACAGGCAGCCGGAGTAAAGCATTGTTATTACGAGTTTTTTAAAGCAGCACAAAGTACGGACAATCATCAGATTGACCTGGCCGGTTTTAGTGTACAAAGCCTTGGTTATCCTTCTGTGCTGGATGCACTGCTTGGCGCTGGTGTGCCAGTGCCTTATGACTGCCGTGGCGGCTCCTGTGGCCAGTGCCGGCTCACTTTAAAGTCGGGTCAGTGTAAAACCGTACTGGCACCCGAATTTGCTGTGGCCAGCCATGAAATTTTGAGTTGTTGTGTGCAGGCAGAATCGGCCTTGCAACTGGCCTTTAGCCCGTCACAAACAACTGCCGGCTCCATCACGGATCTGACCCCACTCACACAACCACAACTTTAACCGGCATTGACTGTGACTTTGTTATAAAGCCACAGTGTCAGCAGTTGATTTACTTTTTGCCAGTGCAAATTCGGCTTCGCTTAACACCCGGACTTTATCACCGTCTTTGAGTGTGTCGGCGCCGCGGATCACCAGTTGATCACCGGGTTTGACTTCGGCTTTCACCTGCAACCATTCACCCTGGCCCTGCCCCAGCTCCACCGCCAGACGTTTGACCTGTTGGCCGCCTTCTTTGTGTTGTTGCACCAAAAATACCGCATGTTGTTGTTTACCTAGTACTAAAGCGTCACGATGCACCACAGTGCTTAAGCTGGCACTGGCCGTTGGTAAGGCTACACTCACCAGCTGGCCCACCGAAAATCTGTTGGCGTCGGTCGCTGTCACCGTCAGCCTGGCTTCAAAAGTTTGGGAACGTACATCAGACACCGGGATCACTGAGCTTAACTGCAGCTGTGTCTGGCCTTGCTGCTGATACACCT
Organism: Rheinheimera sp.; assembly: GCF_036782235.1. Taxonomy (GTDB): domain Bacteria; phylum Pseudomonadota; class Gammaproteobacteria; order Enterobacterales; family Alteromonadaceae; genus Pararheinheimera. Next base: position 285,372 of record NZ_DAIPZL010000001.1, read on the forward strand.
GCAACTGCTGGCCCGGCTGAATAAAGGCGGCATAAGCTAATGGCGCAAATAACCGCACTTCCAGATCGGTCAGGCTCACCAGCTGCAATAAAGTTTCGCTGCGGCTGACTTCTTCGCCTTTTTGATGATGACGCTGACTGACGACGCCGGCAAAAGGTGCAGTGACCACAGCCCGGCTGAGCTGATCCTGCACCTGCGCCAGTGAAGCGCGGTTCAGCTCCACATCGGCCAGCGCTAAATCACGGTCTGCCTGTACCTGATCCAGCTGGGTTTGTGAAATCAGCTGTTTGGCCACCAGAGTTTTTAACCGCGCCAGCTCTTTATCCAGTCTGGCCGCATTAATTTGTGATCTTTTTAACTGCGCCTGCAGCTCGTTTTTGCGCAGCGTTAAGGGGGTTGGATCCAGTTTGGCCAGCACATCACCTTGTGCCACCTGTTGCCCTGCTTCAGCAATCCATTCCAGCCGGCCGTCAACGCCGGCACTTAAATTGGACTGATAACGGCTATAAACCTGACCCGACACCATCATTTGTGGGCTGATCATCTGGCTTTGCACCGGCACCACACTAACCACTTTCACCGCAGTTTCATTTGCCTGCAGCGCACCGGCAAACCCAGCTGCCAGCCATACCAGGCCAAAAAGTGCAACATGCCAGTTGCTTTGAAAGTGTTGTGGCCGCGTTTTGCTGTTGGACAAGGTCCGGTTATTCACAAACATGTTGCATCGCTCCTGTTTCAGCAATTGGGGTTGTATTGCGCTGCCAGCTGCTTAAATACAGCAGCGCAGGCATCAGAATTAAGGTAAAGATGGCACTGAAGGTCATACCGCCGACTATCACAGTGGCAAGGCCGCGATAAATTTCACTGCCGACACCAGGCACCAGCATCAGCGGCAACATGCCAAAAATACTGGTCAGGGTACTCATATAAATAGGTCTGGCCCGTACCTGCACCGCTTCACGAATGGCTTGTGCCGAACTTAGGCCTGCAACAAGGCTGTCTCGGTATTGTTCCACCAGCAAAATAGCGTTGTTCACCACTAACCCCAGCAGAATGATAAAACCTATCATGGTCAGTAAGTCTAGCGCCTGAAAGGTAAATACATTCAACAGCTTCAGTGCAACCACCCCGCCTAATAACGACATAGGCATGGTCAGTACCACCAGCAAACTGGCTTTGACTGATTTAAACAAAGCGGCCATCAGCAAAAACAGGATAAACACAGCGATGGCAAAATTCAGCGCCATAGTGCTGATAGCAGCCTGCAGCCGGTCGGCACTGCCACGAAAGCCGATGGTTAAATCATCACCCAGTTGCTGGCGCAGTGGCAGCACTATGTCCCGCTGCAAAATTGCCATCACATCAGACAGCGCCATGTCCGCCGGCGGGCTGATTTGTAAACTGACAGTACGAAGCCCGTTCACCCGGAGCAAATTGGTTGGTCCCACTGTACGTTGCAAGCTGGTGAGCTGACCTATGGTTTGCACCCCTGCCTGGCTGGTGTACAGCGGCATCGCCTGCAATTGCTCAGGGGTAGTCCAGGGAATAGCACGCAGAATAATGTCCATGCGTTCGTTGCCGTCAAATTGCTCGCCGACATAAATACCGTCTGTCATGGCGCGCACTGCATTAGCCACGGTAAAACGGTCAACGCCAGCTTTGGCAATATTCATTTCGTCGGGCAAAATTTTCAGTTCCGGCTGATTTTGTGCCAGCCCAGGTTGCGCCTGTACATTGGCGCCCGGAATTTTGTCCTGCACCAGCGCCATAGCGGCAGCAGCCTGTTGCATCAGCAGCTCACTGTCAGGGCCCTGGAAATCCAGGTACAACTCACGGCCTGAGTTAAAACCAAAGTTCAGCAAGGACGCCCGGAAGCTAAACGACGTGGTATCGGGCAAGTCTTTTAAAATTTCGGTGCGCAATAAGGTCAGCATATCGTCAACAGCACGGGGGTCTTCCGGGTAGATAAACAACACGTTAAAAGCCGGAAACATCGACATGTTGTAGCCTTTAATGGCCGGATACTTTTTATCCTGGTAATAAGGTTTTAACCTTTGCACTAACAGCTGGCCAATTTCCTGCTCCAGCACTTTGATATTTCCCCCAGGCGGCAGAGTAAAACCGGTAAAAATGCCGTCTGAATTGGCCTGAGGTAAAAAGTCGGCTTTGGGAAGCAACAGGTAAATCAGCAATAAGCTGCCCGGCACCAGCAGCAGTGTCCAGCCCAGTGCTTTTTTTATTGAACCGGTGCAAGCACTGACCTTATCGCTGAGCCAGTGCCATACTGGCAATAAAGGGTCAGCTTTGGCATCCAGCTGTTTAAACCACAACATAGAGGCCACCGGGATCACTGTCAGCGCCACCAACATCGAAGCACAAACCGCAACCGCCAGCGTTAAAGCTAAATCATAAAACAGCTGGCCTTCCACCCCTTGCATAAAGAGCACCGGCAGGAAAATCGCCACTGTGGTCACAGTGGAGGCAAATAAAGCACCTTTAACCTGAGCAGTGCCTTTTTTAATCGCCTGCAGCAGCCCCATGCCTTGCTGCTGCAACCGCACTATGTTTTCCTGCACTATGATGGCTGCATCCAACACCATGCCCACAGCAAAAGCCAGGCCTGCCAGCGACACCACATTTAAACTGCGGCCAAAGGCCTGCAGCATAATAAAAGCCACCAGCAAACACACCGGAATGCTGAGGCCTATTAACAAGGTGGCTTTGACCCCGCGTAAAAACGCAAACAGGATCAGTAAACTGAGCGCCACCCCCAACCATAAATTCGAGTTCACCAGCGCAATAGCGCGGCGGATATGCACCGAAGCGTCAAAACTGAGCTCCATTTCCAGCCCTTTGGCTGCCAATACGTCGCGGTTCAGCTCGATAATGGCCCGATTCACTTCATCCAGAATTGCCACAGTATTGGAGTTGTCACCACGTTCCAGCGTCAGGTAATAAGCAGGTAAACCGTTTCTTTTGGTAAAACCCGGCACTTCAGGGTAGCCCACTTCCACCTGGGCAATTTCTGCCAGATACACAGGCCGGCCCTGGTTGTAAGAGATAATCATCCGGCCGTAACTTTGTGCATCAAACTGACCTTCAAAACGCACTGTGTACTGGCGACGCCCTACTTCAGCAAAACCACCTGACACATTGCTGCTACGGTTAATACTTTGCTGAATTTGTTCAATGCTGATACCAAGGGCGGCCATTTTGTAAGGGTCAAAAGTGATATGCAGCTCTTTGGGCAAGTCAGACGCCAGTTGCACATTGGACACACCGGAAATAGCCCGCAATCTGGGCCCGACGTTATCGCGGATCAATTTTAAATATGGGCTGAAATCATCAGGTGCATCGGGCGCCATTTGTTTGATCAGAATAGAAGCCACATTACCACGGCCACTGCCGACGTTAATTACCGGCTCTGCCGCTTCTCTGGGCCTTGGCGGCGCCTGATTCAGCGCGTTGATCACATCCAGCATAGCGCGCTGCATGTCCTGCCCCACTTCAAAAGTCAGGGCGATAGAGCCAAAACCAGGGCCAACATTACTCTGAATTTCTACCACACCAGGCACGTTGCGTAAGGTGTTTTCCTGCGGCTCAATAATGGTGGCTTCCATTTCCTGCGGCGCAGCCGCCCGCCAGCCATTGTTGATAAAAATTTGTGGCCGGTCTAAATCAGGCAGCAACTGTACCGGCAGTTTTGCCATAGCCAACAAACCAAATAACAGGATCAAAATAACCACCACCACAGTGGCAGCCGGATTTTTACAACTGGCGCGGGTCAGGTTCATTACTAAGGTATTCCAGAAAGCGAATGGCCGGAGTATATGCAGTTGTCGTTGAATTCCCAGAAAAGGTTGGGACAAGCGGAAGATAAATTGCAACCAATTGTGACGAGCGGGGATTGGTCTTATTCAACAGGCTTTTTATCGTAAACAGACCATTTTTCAGAGGACACCCAAGCTAAACACAAAGGTGACTAGCAGGAGCTTTAATCTCTGTGTTCAAAAACAAAAACCACCTGGTGTACAGGTGGTTTTTTATGACACTACAGCAGCAGATGTTCAGCTGCTGCTGGCGAAATGAGGTGTGAGCCAGCCGTTAAGCCGGGTTCTGTTCTCTGTTGCCAGAGTGACAATCATTCCTCTAGGACGTACGTCACCGCACGCCTCAAGCAACCTACCCGCCCCCAACGCGGGCCGCGCCAAAGGGGGCCTATTTGGTCTTGCTCCGGGTGGAGTTTACCGTGCCACGAACTGTTACCAGTCGCGCGGTGCGCTCTTACCGCACCCTTTCACCCTTACCTGATCCCTGCTTTTCGAAAAAAGCAGGGCCATCGGCGGTTTGCTCTCTGTTGCACTGGTCGTAGGCTCGCGCCCCCCAGGCGTTACCTGGCACCCTGCCCTGTGGAGCCCGGACTTTCCTCCCCCTGCTTACGCAGGCAGCGATTGTCTTGGCCAACTCACGGCGCGCATTATACGCCAATTCGCTGCTCAGGCCAGTAAAAGCTTTCCTGCCTGCAACTGCCGGGCTTTTTGTTCAGCTATTCAGCCATTTACGAAGTAACGCTGTGCGGGTTTTGCTGCTTAATAAAGGCTCGGTCTGGCCGCGCAGATACACCGCCAGATTTTCTTTGCCATAAGGTTCCAGCCGTTCAATAAAGTTAATCTGGATAATGTCGCTGCGATTGAGCTGAAAAAACCGGCTTGGATCTAAGCTTTCGGCCAGCTGCTGCACGTTGTTTTCACTGAGCATCAGGCTTTGACCCTTTTCATCCTGCGCCAGCAAAATGCCTTTTACAGCGCGGATACAACTGATATTGGCCGCTTCCAGTAACTGCAAGCCCTGGCCCTGCTTTAATAAAAACCGCTGACGATAACCGGGCTGGGGTGTTGTTGGTACAGACTGTGCTGCAGCCAGTGTTGTTGCCGCAGACGCTGGTGCTATGTCCGCCTGCGCCAGCAACTTATTTTTTAGCTGCGTCAGTTTTTCCATCGTGTCGCTAAACACTTTATAAGTAAAAGGTTTCAGTAAATAACCCACGGCCTGATGAGAAAATGCCTGCACGCCATAACTATCATAGGAAGTGGTAAAAATAACAGGGCAAGGCAAATCGAGCTGCGCCAAAGCTTTAAACACAGCGCCGTCCCGAAGTTCAATATCCGCAAAAATCAGCTGCAGCGACGGCAACTCGTCCTGTTCAAAAAAAGCCAGTACTTCCGCTACTGAGGTTAATACCGCAACCACCTCGGCATCTTTTTGGTATCTTTGAATAAAACCCGTGAGCTTTTCCGCCGCCAGCGGCTCGTCTTCTATCACTAAAATCTGTGGCAAACTTTATCCTTATACCACCTGAGTGGCAAAGCGCCCTGATGGCTACTTGTTTGATATCTGTTGGTTTGACGGCTGCTGTGCATCCGCAAGCGGCAATGACAAACAAAACATACCTTGCGTATTGCTGACGCTGATATCCCGTTTTAACAGCACCTGCGCCCTCTGTGCCAGGTTTTTCAGGCCAACACCAGTGGATTGTGCTGCGTATAGTTTTGGCCGGATGGGGTTACTGATCACAAGCTGCAGCGCATCACGGTGAATTTGTACCCGCATTGGTGCTGCCGGGCTTGCTTCGTTATGTTTCACCACGTTTTCCAGCGCCAGCTGCAAGGCGCCGGGCAACAACAAAAATTGTTCAGGGCAAAGCCCTTCCTGCTTAATGTCCAGCTGATAACTGTTGGCAAAACGCTGATTTAACAGCGCCAGATAATCTTGCGCAAAAGCCAGCTCCTGTGCCAGCGTCACCAGCGGCGTGGCCTGCAGCTGCAACTGGTAACGGTAAATGGCGGTAAATTTTGCTAAAAAGTCTTCAGCGTCATCGGGGTTTTTATGAATAAGCGCCGACAACACATTGAGGTTATTAAACAAAAAATGCGGGTCTAATTGTTGTTGCAACAACTGCAGTTGTTGCTCTGCCGCCGTTTTTTGCGCCATTAACAAAACTTCGGCCTGACGGCGCTGCTCCGCCAGCGCCTCCAATAACAACACAAAACCGGCCACCAGCAACTGCAACAGCGCGTACATCAGCATGTTTTTCAGGAGCAACATGGCGGAAAACGGATAACCCTGCAGCTGCTCTAAACCTTGTTGCAGCAGCGTCATCAGGCCAACAAACAGCAGCATGCCCAGCAATAAAGTTTGCAGATACTGCGCACTGCGGCTTTGGCGTTTGGGTAACCGCCGGTGCAACAACCGGGTTAACACCAGTGCCAGCAGCCCCTGCATCGTGAGCCAGACTGGCGCGTCAAAATAATAATGCAGAGGCTCGCCGGGCGCTGTTTGTAACAGCGCCACATATAACCAGAATAAATGTGCAAACAACAACATCCCCAGCAAAGGTTTGCCAAGCCTGAGCCAGGCAGGCGAGTTGTGCTGTTGTGCTGCTGATGCTGCGGCTGTCATGGTTTCAGTTCCTTCTGCTCAGGTAAACGTAACATCTCTTTGCCTTTGGCATCATAAAACACCAGCTGCGGTTCGCCTTTGGCATTGACTGCCATTTCAATCCGTTTTTTACCTGACGGATCATTGAGTTGCAACATGGCTTTATTGTTCAGGGTGCCATAAAAAGCCCGGCGCGCGCCATGTACAGAACCATCTTTGTTCACATCCAGCGCTTCGAGTTTGGCAATAGCAGCCTGGTCGCCCTTTTCTGCCGCCAGTGCCAGCTCCATATAAACATCAAAATCCAGTTGTGGCCGATCAACAATATTCAGGCCCGCGATCAACATCCCCTCTTGCTCAATATGCTGCAGCGCCACCACCTGATCCTGATTGTAACGGTCAAACGACAGATGCAGGCCATGTTCAATTTTATCGCCGACTTTTTTACCGCGGAAAATGAGACCGCCGTTTTCGGTGCCTTCGTCGTTATAAAAAATCATGCCGGGGCGCTGACCCGGGTCAAACACCACTTTGCCTTGTTTAATGGCTTTAGGGGCATGGGCCGTATTGGCCAGCACCAAGCGTGGGTGCCCTGTGGGTTCCATTACATTCAGCCGCTCAACATTGAGCTCACGCACACTGATTTGGTCTTTTTGCAGAATTTGGGTTTGCACCCCAAGCGCCACCACAGCACAGCCGAGCACCAGATTAATGGTGGTTTGCAGATAAGTTGATTTCATTCAAAGCTCCGTTTGTTGTTGGGTTTATCTGCAGCAGAGCCTACAAAAAGGCACAGTGAAAGCGCAGCCAAAAGCAAACAGCAGCGGAAAAACGCCAATAACAGGAGGAAAAATAACAATAAAACCTTGCCGTATGACTGGCCAATCGCCAGCAGAGCTGTCACAACAGCAGGTCGAACAACAGCAGCAAACAGCTTGTTATTCGAGCAGTTTCAGGCGCTTTGTTGATCTGCATCAAGACCCCACTTTGGTTGTACCCAGCAGAATAACGCGCTATTGCCATAGCAGTTACGGCGATAACACATCTCGTTTGGTTGTTGTCAGCACTGCACTTACATCTGCCGTTAAAAATAGAAACAACCAGAGAGCGCTTATGAAAAGTTATGCAGATGGCAACACCTTAAGGATGCCTGACTCCTGCCAGTTTCAGGCAGCTGAGCGTGAAGCTGTGCTGCTGCTTTGTGATGATCAGATCACGGCATTTAACGACGCCGCCAGACAATTGTTTCAGGCCAGTGGCCAACAACTGACAACCCTCCAACATCCGGCCCAGTTGTCGCCTGCAACCCAGCCTTGTGGCAAGGCCTCATTTGAGAAAGCCGAATTGATGCTGGCAAAAGCCAGAGCGCAGGGCCGGCATCAGTTTTATTGGTTACATCAGCGCTTTAACGGTGACTTGTTTTATGCCCTTGTCACACTGACGGCTGAGGATACAACAGAAAGCGCCAGGGTACAGGCTGTTGTCCAGGATCTCACAGCACAAACACGTCACATGCTGGATGCCGCCATGGGCCGGCTGATGTTCAGCAAAAGCCATGACGCACTTATGATTACCGACAGCAATAATCTGATCCTCGATGTGAGTCCGGCTTTTTGCCAGATCACAGGTTACGCGCGCACTGAAACCCTGGGTAAACCTGCCGGTTTTATGCGCTCCGGTGTACACGACCAACAGTTTTATGCCTGCCTGTGGCAACAATTACTGCAAACAGGTTGCTGGGAAGGCGAAATCTGGGATAAACACCGGCAAGGGCATTTGTTTCCCAAAGATCTGAAAATTTGTGCTGTGGCAGGTCCGGACGGCCATGTGATGAATTATCTGGCTTTGTTTTCTGATGTGACGGAAAAAATTCAGCATAAACAAGAGCTGGAAAAACTGGCTTATTACGACACGCTCACTGGTTTACCCAACAGGGCTTTGTTGCTGGAAACACTGGAACGCAAAGTTTCAACCCTGAACCAGCAAGCTGGCGGGCAACATCTGGCATTGGCTTTTATTGATATTGATAATTTTAAAGCCATTAACGACACCAAAGGTCATTTGTTTGGTGATCTATTGATCAAAGCCGTCACAGCCCGTATTGCCGCTTTGCTTGACCAGGATGATTTTCTCGGACGGATGAGCGGCGACGAGTTTTTACTGATCTTCAGCGCATCTTGTACGCTGTCTGAGGTTGAACTTCGGCTCAACCGTATTCTTGAGGTTCTGCGTGAACCCTTTGCGCTGGAAGATAGCAGCCAGCATGTCAATCTGAGCATTGGTGTCAGTCTGTATCCAACAGACGGCACTGACTGTAAAAGCCTGATCGCCAAAGCAGATATCGCCATGTACCACGCCAAAAAAAGTGGCGGCAGCCATGTGCGTTTTTATTGTGCTGAGGTGGGGGCACAATTTTTTGAACAAAGTGATATTGAACTGCATCTGGCCGAAGCCATCAGCCAGGGCGCTATTGTGCCGAAGTTTCAACCCAAAATTGCACTGCAGCACGGTACTATTAGCGGCGCTGAGATCCTGGCGCGCTGGTGCCGCCAAAACGGCGATTATGTTGCCCCTGATAAGTTTATTCCGGTGGCCGAACAACAACGGCTGATCCACAAGTTATCCGATTCGTTATTAAGCCAAAGTGCACTCTGCCTGCAACAGCAGGGCATCACAGTGCCCATCACACTGGCATTTAATGTGTCAGCCCAACAATTGTTAGACCCCAAATTTGGCCGGGATTTTCTCGCTTTACTGCATCACAGGGGGTTGTCACCACAACTTTGTGAAATTGAAATTACCGAATCTTGCCTGATAGAAAACTTTGGCCAGGCCAAAGACTGTATTAACCAGTTACGTCAGCAAGGCATCAAAGTGTCGATTGATGATTTTGGCACAGGTTTTTGCTCGCTCAATTACCTGCGTTCTCTGTCGGTTGACACCATCAAACTGGACCGCAGTTTTATCGCAGAACTGGACCCACAGAATCTGAACAACATCATAGTGGTTAAAGCCATTATTGATTTGGCACACCAGCTTGGCATCAGGGTGCTGGCAGAAGGTGTGGAAACCAGGAGCCAGCTGCACATCCTCAAAACACTGCAATGTGACGAAGTGCAGGGATTTTATTTTGCTCCGGCACTGGCGTGGCGTGATTTTTGTCAGTTTGTCAGCGGCTTTGATGCCAGCAGCATTCAGCAGCTGAACCACAACCTGCCACACTCAGCCCTGGCCGCACTTTTAGCAGACAAGCAATAAGCCTCTCATTTAAAACAACAATAACCAGGGGTCTCCATGAGAATCAACCAACCCATAACAGGCCGTGAGATACAGCTTGCTGACGGCGATATTATTTTGTCTACCACCACACCGGATGGTTTTATTAAATATGTGAACAACGACTTTGTCCGGATCAGCGGTTTTACTGCAGCTGAGTTAATAGGCCAGCCACACAATATAGTGCGCCATCCTGATATGCCGCCTCAGGCTTTTGCCGAAATGTGGACCAGTTTAAAACAAGGCCGCAACTGGATGGGGCTGGTGAAAAACCGCTGCAAAAACGGTGATCATTATTGGGTCAGCGCCTTTGTGACGCCGATTTATAAAAATGGCCGGCTCGCCGAAGTACAGTCGGTGCGAACCAAAGCCCAGCCGGCACAAATAGCCTTAGCCGAGCAGCATTATGCCAGTGTGAAAACATCAAGCAGCAGGCCAAAGTCAGTCAGAGCGCGCTGGCAAGGCTCTTTGCAGCTGCGGCTATTGCTCAGCATGTTGCTGGTTTTTGTTTTTCTGGCCACAGTGCTGGGGCAAGATGCAGCCAGTACGGCACTGCTGCTTGGTGCAGGTGCCGGCCTTGGCTTTTTTATTTATAGCCAGCTGCGACCTTTACGCCAGCTGGAGCAGCAGGCCAAACAGCTGACTGATAACCCACTGTGCACCCCCCTATATACTGGACGAAGCGATGAATGTGGCCGGATCGGCTTTGCCATGCAAATGCAACAGGCGGAAACTGCCGCTGTGGTCGGCAGACTCAATGATGCAGCGCAGCAGCTTGGCAACAATGCCGGCGAACTGTTACAACAAGTGGAGTCAGGCCGCCAGGCATGCCACACCCAACAGGCCGAAACGGATCAGATAGTGGGGGCTGTCACCCAAATGGCGGCCAGTATAGTGCAGGTGGCACACTCGGCCGAAAGTGCATCTCAGGCAGCCAACCAGGCTGATCTGGCGGCAAACACAGGCCAGCAACTGGTCAGCAGCACCAACAATGCCATAGCGCAGCTGGCTGAGAATATCCGTCAGGCCAGTACCATTATGTTGCAGCTGGAGCAACATAGCTGCGATATCAGTGCTGTACTGACAGTGATCGAAACCGTTGCAGCCCAAACCAATTTACTGGCATTAAATGCAGCCATAGAAGCGGCCAGAGCCGGTGAACAAGGCAAGGGTTTTGCTGTTGTGGCTGAAGCCGTGCGCGGATTGGCCGCCAGAACCCAACAATCCACAGCGGACATTCAGCGCACCACAATGGCACTACAAAACTCGGTGCAACAGGTGGTGCTGGTGATGCAACAAAGTTACCAGCAGGCCGAACACTGTGTGCACAACGCAGTACAGGCCAGTGCTGCACTGCAAAATATTGGTGATCAGGTTAATGCCATTACCAATATGAACGCACAGATTGCCACAGCCGCCATGCAGCAGCGTGGCGCAAGCGAAGAAATCAGTCAGAGCATACTGCGGATCCGGCAAAGTGCCGATTTAAACGTACAGCACGGTCAGCATAACCTTGCCAACGCCACCCAGGTGGCCGGCTTGTCTAGCCTGCTGCATGAACTGGCATTTCACTTCTGGCAGGCCAGACAAAAAACCGATTAACAACAATGTTGATGCCAACGGGCGGCTTGTCCCGTTGGCACCTCATGCTGTTGTGTTGTGGGCCAAAGTCCTGCTCACACCGCTTAACTTGCCCTTTTATTTTTAACCTTGGTACGGTTTTCTTCACATAACCCAATCAGTGGCAGCTGGCGCAGCACTTTCATGGCCGGGTCGACCAACAGCTGATCTGTGGTTTTGACTTTAACAGTGGCAGCGCCCTGCCTTAAATCCAGCCGCTGGATTTGGCCATTGATGCTGATGTCAATCGGCATAGGGAAAGGTTTTTTATTCGGCGTTAACCAGCTGAAGGTGACAACATCGCCGTTCTGTTGTTGTTTTAGCTCAGGCAAAGCCGCTTCATATAAATACACATCAAATAACCACTGGTAATTCTGGCCCGTGATGCGGTTGACTATGCTGATAAATTCTTTGCTATTGCGATAACGCGGCTGTATCGGGTATTGCAGCTTTGCCGTATCTGCTGTGCCATACAGCAGCTCGCGGGTGGCCTGCCAGAACGCTTCTTCGCCTATCAGCTGACGTAAGGTATGCAATACCCAGCCGCCTTTGCCATAAATATCCGGGTTAAAAGCCTGATCGGAAGTCACCACATCAGTGCGTACTATAGGTTCGCAGTTTAATAAGCCTAAATAAGACTTATACATCTGGTAGTGATAAGCGGCGCTGCCCAGTTTTTCCAGCGCATAGGCAGGCTGCATATAAAGGCCAAAACCTTCGTGTAACCAGGCGTCGTTCAGCTTTTCATGGGTCATCAGATTGCCAAACCACTCATGCGCCAGCTCATGGTGCAACAGCCAGTCAAAGCCATATTCGTCGCGTTTATAACCTTTGCCATAAGCGTTGACGGTTTGATGTTCCATCCCAAGGTGCGGGGTTTCCACCACCCCCATTTTTTGATCGCCCCAGGGGTAGGGTCCCAGCCGGCGTTCATAAAAAGCCAGCTGAGCACGCACATCATCCTTTATCAATGCTTTGGCTTTGTCGGTATTTTCGGTCAGTGCCCAGAACTCGATAGGCACAGTAGCGCCGTTAATACTTTGATAAGTTTCAGAAATCCGGCTGTAAGGGCCAATATTAAGCGCAATATTGTAGTCGCTGGCCGGCACTGACAATAACCAGTCAAAACGCTGTTTATCATCTGGCAGCTCGTCGATTTTTTGCAGTACGCCGTTAGTCACTGCACTTAACCCCTTGGGTACCGTCAGCTTAATTTGCATCCGGTCGGCTTTGTCGCTGAAATGATCTTTACAGGGCCAGAATAAATCACAGCCTTCGCCCTGCACTGCGGTGGCAATAAAATGCTCGCCTTTGGCAGTTTTGCTCCAGACCGAACCACCGGCCCAGGGGGCGTTTTTGGCCACATGAGGATTGCCACTGTAATACACTGCCACTTTTGCGCTAGCGCCTGCTGGCTGCTCTGCCCCCAGCATGATAGTGATGACCCCGCCCTGGCGTTGGTATTGGGCTGTGTTGCCATTCACTTCAATGCGGCTGATCTTAAAACGGCTGTCGAGTTTGAGCTCCACCTTGTCGCTTGGCTTAAGCAACTCAAACTCTGTCTCACCAACACCTGCAATTTTTTGCTCGTCAGGAAATATCTCTAAATCAAGAGCATAACTTTTGACATCGGCCTTTTGTGCAACGACAGACAAAGGCTGGCCAGTGTCACCAATTACAGGGTCCAGCGGCACGGTACTACTGCAGCCCCACAGCGCCACTGAGCTGCAGCTCAGGCTAAACCAGAGTTTATGTTGTCTGAATTTGGACGGGTGAACCAATGCCATTGCAGCTCCTGAGCGCTTTGATTTGAAAAAATTATCATGCCATGAAAACCAACAACTGCGCTTGTGCGTAGCGCACCGGCCATCGGCGGAACTGGGGCGTTGGTCGTTTGTTGATGGAATTTAGCGATCACTAAAGTAAGCTCAAGGCTAAAAAATCAGCGGAGCCCGCCATGTTGTTAAAACCAATTGTGTTATTCAAACCTGCTTTTGTTGTTGTGTTGTGCGGCCTGGCCATCAGCCCGGCTTATAGCTACGACAGAGTAACAGGCCATGACTTTGCCAGCCGATCTGAAGTGATAGCGCCGCACGCCATGGCCGCCACCAGTCAGCCGCTGGCCACCCAGATTGCACTGGATATTATGAAACAAGGGGGCAACGCCATAGACGCCGCTATTGCTGCCAACGCCGCCTTGGGTTTAATGGAGCCCACAGGCAACGGCATAGGCGGTGACTTATATGCCATTGTCTGGTCGGCCAAAGATAAAAAACTGTTTGGCCTGAACGGTTCCGGTCGTTCACCCAAAGGTATGACGCTGGAGAAAATGCAGGCCGAAGTCAAAAAACTTGGCCGCACCGACATTCCGCCTTATGGCATGTTGCCGATCAGTGTACCTGGCGCAGTGGATGGCTGGTTTAGCTTACATGGCAAGTTTGGCAAATTACCAATGGATAAAATTCTGGCGCCCGCCATCACCTACGCCGAACAGGGTTTCCCGGTATCTGAATTGATTGCCTATTACTGGGGTGTGTCAGTGCCAAAATTATCACCACAACCCGGTGATTTTAAAGGCTCTTTTACTATTAATGGCGAAGCACCAAAAAAAGGTGAGATGTTTAAAAACCCGGCGCTTGCCAATACCTTAAAAATTCTGGCCAAAGATGGCCGCGACGCTTTTTATCAGGGCGACATCGCCCGCAAAATTGATGCTTTTATGCAAAAAGAAGGCGGTTATTTACGTTATGAAGACTTAGCGTCACATAAATCGGAGTGGGTAGAGCCGGTGTCGGTCAATTACCGCGGTTTTGATGTGTGGGAATTACCACCCAATGGTCAGGGGATTGCCGCTTTGCAGATGCTGCAAATTTTAAAAAATTTCGATTTAAAAGCTATGGGTTATAACAGCGCAGAGAGCCTGCACACCTTAATTGAAGCGAAAAAACTGGCCTTTGAAGACAGGGCCAAATTTTATGCTGACCAGGACTTTCACAAGGTGCCAGTGAAAGGCTTAGTTTCTGAAGCTTATGGCCGCGAGCGCGCCAAACTGATCAGCGATAAAGCGGCGCAGCGGGTGGACGCCGGTAACCCTAACCTGTATGAAGGCGATACCATTTATATGACCACAGCCGACAAAGACGGCAATATGGTGTCGCTGATCCAGTCAAACTACCGTGGTATGGGTTCTGGCGTGGTGGTGCCTGGTTTAGGTTTTGTATTCCAGGACCGTGGCCAGATGTTTTCGCTGGACCCGAAACACGCTAATGCTTTTGCACCTGGCAAACGTGCTTTTAACACCATTATTCCGGCTTTTATTACCAAAGACGGCCAACCTTATGTCAGCTTTGGCGTGATGGGCGGCGCTATGCAGCCACAGGGCCATGTGCAGATTGTGGTGAATATGATTGATTACGGCATGAACCTGCAGGAAGCCGGCGACGCCGCCCGTTGGCAGCACCTTGGCAATACCGAACCAACTGACGGTAGCCAGATGTATCTGGAAAACGGCGGTTACACTGAGGTAGAACGTGGTGTGCCTTATCAGACTATTCAGCAGCTGCAGCAAAAAGGCCACGACATCCGTTATGGTTTTGGCGGTTATGGTGGTTATCAGGCCATTATGAAAGATCCAAAAACAGGCGTCTATTATGGTGCTTCAGAGTCACGTAAAGATGGTCAGGCCGCAGGTTATTAAGCCAATCCGTCCTGCAGTGACCAACTGCTGGCTGTGATAAATCCTGACAAACGGACAACAAAAAGGGCGGTCTCAACCGCCCTTTCTTTTTGCTTTTTTGTCAGGGATTAATCCTGACCAATCCGCGCTTTAATATCATTAATTAACGACGATGAAGCCAGGCCGTTGGCACCGGCCCAAGCTTCTAAATCTTCCGCTACCAGCGATTTAGCCGGCATCTGTTTTACAAAAAAAGACCCCACTTCATAAGCGTCACTGCGCATGGCAAATTTAATTAAAGATTCGTTATTGCACTGCACGCTGTCATAAATTTTACGCACGTTCAGTTTGTTGTCGCTCAGCAGCTTGCGGATACGGTTTTTATCGTCCGCCTTGGTATATTCACACATGGACGTGGCCCACTGCTCATTTGCCAGCGCCGAAGGCGCACTAAAAGCCAGCATAGTTACCGCAAGCGCCACTACAGTTACAGTTTTCTTCATAACACCCTCATCCAGACTTGAAAAATTTTCTCCCCCGACACCTGTTACGCGCCGGCACAAGCCAAGTATTGGCGTTTATGGCACAAAGGCAAGGCTACCGGTGTCAAAATCGCTATCGAATTGATTTGATTGCTGGTTTTTTATTCTTGTTGCTATTTTGTGCATACAAATCAGTTGCAAACGCCACATTTAAAAACTTAATACTAATAATTTATTGATATTTTTATGACATCACCCACCAGCGCTGGTTACATCACAAAACTGCTGCAAGGCTAAAGCATCAACACCAAACGGCAGGACAACAAATGCGCCAGCCAATTCAACTTGTCCTTTGTTTCGCAGCCTTATTGTTTGATGCCAACCTTGCTCTGGCCGGCAGCATGGCAGAGCGTTATCCACTGCCATTAATCGCCAGCGGCTGGCCTGTGCCGGCAGAGAGTTTTCGATTTATGGTGTCGGTGCAGCTGGGTGGTGGTCATTATTGCGCTGGCGCCTTGATCAAAGCCGACTGGGTGTTAACCTCGGCCCGCTGTGTCGAACACCATCAAGCCGGTGCTGTGGTCAGATCCGGCCACAGACTGCAAAGCCAGCCTGGCCGCTTACTGAGCGTAAAACAAATTCTGCGCCATCCGCTGTATCAGCCCCATCGCCTGATCCACGATATTGCCCTGCTGCAGCTTGCCGACTCTGCACCGCTGGACGTTCAGCCGCTGCAACTGCCCACAGCCGCTGTAATGGCGCAGCTGCTGTATCCAGGTGTTTATCTGGCAAGCGCCAGTTGGGGCGCGATGACAGAACGGGGCGAAGCGGCCGATGAACTGCAGCAACAAAGTTTGCCGCTGCAAGACTACCACCACTGTAACCAACCTGAGGCATACAACGGCGCTGTGTTGCCTTCGATGTTATGTGCAGGTTTTGCCAGCGATACCGCAGATGATTGTGTTGCCGACAGCGGTGCGCCACTGATTGGCCGTTATCAGGGGGTTGATTATCATCTGGGGGTGGCAAGCTTTGGCCGGGGCTGTGCACAAAACGCTGATCAGCCTGTTATTGCCGCAGCAACCACAACAAATATACAAACCAACAGCAATAGGGCGAGCTACACCATTTATAGCAGCAGCTGGTTTTATCTGGATTGGATAACAGCAACCTTAACAGCCAACCATTAAAAAGCTGCCCAAAAAAAAGCAGCGGACTGCAAAACCGCTGCGCAAAAGGGCCTGAGCCAGGTGATTAGAAAGGGTAAAAAAACGGGTTATGCCGACAGTGGGTTAAAAGCTGCATACAACATAAAAGCTGTTACTGTAGTGTTAGCCTCCATCCAACAGCTTGTACTCACAACTGTTTTTGTTCGTTCTGTTATTCGTGTGATTGCCAATAGCCACTGTTTATTGCCAGTATTCGATGATGCGACTGACTTTATCACCCCGAAATTCAAACACTGCCAGATGATGGTGTGCCACCCCCTGCTGCATTTCCACCCGCTGCACAGCCACAGCGTTGTAACCAGGTATTTGTGTTTGGATCTGATAACGTGGCGCCGTCAGGTTATATTTGCCCAAGGCCTGCAGCCTGAGCGTATTGGCATAAAGTTTTTCTCTGGAATATTCACCGCCATATACCTGATGCTGATACACAAAATCGGTGTGATACATGGTAAAAAGTGCGTCGACATCGGCCTGACTGGAACCTTTTAACATCACTTTGTTTTGCGCTTCGGTAATGGCCACTACTTTGGCTTTCAGTTCTTCAGCATCAAGAACCTTTGTATCCGCAGGCTGCGCCGCCGCACCACTGCAGAACCCCAAAAACAGCACACCAACCAAGCCTGATAATAATCCCATAAATTTTTGCATCATGCTTCCTTGCCCTTATTAAGCTGTTGTAAGTCAGACTAATCAACAAAACAAAAACGCCAGCACCAGCCGTGACCAGTGGTGGCAAATTTGGGATAGGCACAAAGGCCCCAAAGCGGCAGCAGGGTTATTTCAGAGCGGCGGCTGGCGCAAGCGAAAAACGACGCCGATACAGCCCTTATATCAAGCCCAGACCAGCCGGATGGCAAAAGCGCTGAATAACATGCCCAGCAGCAAGTTGCCGGCTTTGGCCGCCAGCGGCTGATGGCGGAAAAAACCGGCAATAGCCCGGCCGGCATAAATCAGCACAGTGAGATAACACAAACTGACCAGCTCTAAGACCAATGCCAGCACCAGATAAGGCAACCAGGCTGGCTGATAGCTGTAGTCGATAAACTGAATAAAAAACGACAGATAAAACAAAATAGCTTTGGGGTTGGTCAGGCTCAATAACAAAGACTTACGAAACACCGAACCGCTAATATTGTGAGGGGTGTGATTTGTGCCGGCGCCCGTTGTGGAATTGTCTGCACTGGCCTTGTGCTGGCGCAGGCTTAATAAAATTTGCACACCCAGATACAACAAATAAGCCGCGCCTAAATACCGCACCCAGCGAAACAACTCAGGAGATGCCAATAACAATGAAGCAACCCCCAGATAAGCCAATAAAATCAGCAGCGCATCACCAAGCAGCACAGCCGCCAGCGCCTGCCAGGCCGCCTGAGCCCCCCGGCTGATACTGGTTTTAAGCACAAACAAACTATTGGGCCCGGGCAGCAAAATAATCACAATGACACCGCTGACAAAAGTCCAGAACTGGAGAATACCGAGGTTTTCCATACTGCTCCTGCAGTGATAAATACGGAATGAAAAAAATGTCCGAGCGCTGAGCTCAACCTGCTGGTTTACCGGCCAAATGCTGTTTGCCGTTATTGCTCTTTTTTAATCAGGGTTAAGGTTCTTTCAATAAAACGCACCAAGGCCTGCTCCGGAACAAAATCCGCTGTAGGTTCAGGGTTAAATTGTTGCAGAATCCGCTTTATTTCCGCATCATTTTTAATGTCGTCTACTGTTTTACCGGCACGAGAAAGCTGTTGCACCCGTGCCACCCAGGCCGTGGTATGGAGCTGAAACTGACGAAGCTCAGCCTTGCTGCCAGGTTTACCATGACCAGGCACTATCAGACTCTGGTTGTCTCCAAGCGCTAAAATAGCGTTGATAGCTTGGTGAAACCCGGCCAGCCCACCAGCGTAAAAGGTTGGATGCCAGCTGCGGTCGTAAATATCTCCAACAAAAATACTGTTGCTGGCTTTGTGGTAAAACACTGTATCCAAAGTGGTATGAGACGCAGCACTTGCTGACTGAAATCCAGCCAAATGACTGCTATCTGCCAACAATACCGCGCCTTTTTGCACAAAATAACTGTTACCGCCCTGATGATCGGCGTGCGCATGGGTATTTAAAATAAATTGCACCGGCGCGCCCAGCAGAGACTTTATTTGTTGTTCAAGCTGCACCAACTGATCTTCACCCGGCATAGGGTCAATCAACACCAATCCCCCAGCAGTTTTAAACACGCCTATATTGGTGCCATAAGCTGGCGTCAAGATATAAGCGTCGTTGCCAATCGGTTGCACTGTCATCGCAGTTTCTGCAGCCAGACCAGCACCGCAGCCAAGAGCTGCGCCAAGATAACAAGTCGTGATTAACCACAGCAGATGTTTCATCAAAATCCTTTTTTATCAGACCGTTACTTTTGCCTTGTGCTTATTTCAGCAAAGCACGACCCGGTTCATGGCCGTCGTAACGCGGTAAATCCGCGTCCAGATCATCCCAGTTAGCTCTTGAAGATACAAAGTTATGTGACATCGGCCGCTCTTCGATATCGGAGTCCAATATACCCAGCCTTAAACGTAACAGCCCAGGAGTGGCGTCGTTACTGCTAAAAATGGGCGAAGCGCAGACTTTGCAAAAATGCCGTTTTTTGCCAGGCGACATTTCATAAAAATGGATGTGTTCCTGCCCTGTTTTAATGCTGAAATCCGCCACAGCCACAAAACCATTGGTTGCATAGGCAGTCCCGCTACTCTTTCTGCACTTTGAACAATGGCAATGGATAATAGACTTAATAGCACCACTGATTTCTAAGGTAACAGCACCACATAAACAGCTTCCCTGATACATCTGATGTCCTTATGTTTTTCTGTTCCTAAAGCAGGCCAGAGCGCAATGTGCTGCAAATGGCTGATGGATCAATATTGACCGGCGATAAAGGCATGTAGGTCAGCCCTGTATTATGCCGAACCTGGATTGGATCAAAATCTAAATTTCACTGCACCTGACTGTAAAGTATTAGAGCAAAATGCAATCTATGACTCGCCTTCATTTTATTTCTTTGGCTACTTTCTTTGTCAGCAAAGAAAGTAGCTCGCCCTTGCGGCGAAACCGCTTTTAAAACAACATGCCGCAGGCATCCATAAACCAGCACAAACCAACTGGCTATCAGCCAAACCAGTGTCACCTATGTGGTTGAACCGAAGTGTCACCTATCAGAGTGAATAGCCAGGCTTACGTAGCCCCGTCAGCCATCAAGCGGCAAAAGCTAAGCAGAACGCTGCTTCACTGCTTCCAAAAGCACTTCTGCTTTGGTCAGCTCAAAAGTCTTAGGTGCGTCCACATTTAACAGCTGCACCACACCGTCTTCCACTATCATGGCGTAGCGTAAAGAGCGCAGGCCGCCAAAGTCGCCGCTGTCGGTTGCTAAACCACAGGCGGTGGCAAAACGGCCGGCACCGTCGGCTAAAAACAGAATGTCACCGGCGTTTTGTTGTTTGCCCCAGGCGTCCAGCACATAAGCGTCGTTGACGGCCGTGCAGATAATACGGTCAACACCTGCCTGAAAAAACTGCTCGGCCAGCTCGACAAAACCCGGTAAGTGCGCCGCACTACAGGTGGGGGTAAAGGCGCCGGGTAATGCAAATAACACCACGGTTTCGCCGCTGAATACTTCTTTGGTGGTTAAAGTCACCACCCCGTTGTCGGTCAGTCGCTGAAAGCTGACTTCCGGTAATTTATCGCCCACCTTGATCATGGGTTGCTCCTGTTGTTCTTCATCATGCGATTAAAATTATTGTTTTTTGTTTCAGATGCAAAAAATCGCGCTGGCTTAATCCAGTGCTGCTTTTACATAAACATCAAATCTGTTGTTTTTGCCTTCAATACTCATACTGGGTTTTTGCCCGGCCAGAAACTCCGCATAACCCGGCCTTTTGACCACCACCCTTTTGCTGGCGAGGTGAAACGCCAGTGGCAGCAAAGCATCGGCATCGGGATCGCTGCCCACCACATCATGAAAAGCACGCATTTCTTTTTTAACTGCAGCGGATTTTTCCCGCGCCGGAAACATCGGATCCAGATAAACCACATCGGGTGCTGG
This sequence comes from Rheinheimera sp., assembly GCF_036782235.1. Taxonomy (GTDB): domain Bacteria; phylum Pseudomonadota; class Gammaproteobacteria; order Enterobacterales; family Alteromonadaceae; genus Pararheinheimera. The sequence goes on from NZ_DAIPZL010000001.1 coordinate 306,177, forward strand.
CAAAGTTTGCAGCGCCTCGGCCGCACTTTGAAATACCAGCTGCATGCGCTGCGGCAACCAGTCACACACTTCAGGGTCGAGCCTGGCACGGCGTAAACCGTCCCACAACAGCAACGCCACTGAAGGATTACGCTCGACTAAAGTCACCTGAGCGCCCAGGCTTGCCAGCACCAGTGCATCGCGGCCAAGACCTGCGGTCGCGTCTATCACGGTTAAACCGGCTTTTTTACTCAGGCCTACAGCTTTGGCAATAGCTTCACTTTTACCACCCCCAAATTTGCGGCGGTAAGTGGCAGCGCCACTGGCAAAATCCACCAGAATATCACCTTGTTTGGCAAGTTCGATGCTACGCAGCACCAGCGCTTCACCGGTCCAGGCTAAATGCCAGCCAGTCACAGACGTTGCCAGGCTGATGCCAAAACCGGCGACGGCATTTTGGATTTCTGCCGGCAGATTTTCTGTTGCCAGTAACTGATGTTCAGGCTGTATTGTCATGCGTCGTCCGCCATGTCAGCCGCACCGGCGCCAGTGAGCCCCAGATAATTGTCACCGCTACTGAGCGCCACTAAACGGCTTAAAGTGGTCAGGCTCAAACCCGACTCTTGCTGCCACAGATTAAACTGCGCCTGAATTTTTTGCAGACTGCTTTTGCTGGTTAAACCACCATCAATGACCTGATAAGCCCGTAAATAAGCTTCCACGTCGCTACTCAGTAAAAAAGTGTCTTTGCCCATAGCACGCAGCGCATAAGGGCCGGTGTTGCCCCCCAGCCTGGCACCACGCTGTTTTAACAGCTGCCACAGACCAATAATATTGTCTGTTGGCCACTGCGCCACCAGGGAGGCAAAACTGCCATGCTCACGGGCTAAATCATCAATCATCAGTGCGTTGTGTCTGATGGTCAGCACCTTGCTGCCGTTGCGGATAATACGCGGGTCCTGCGCTTTGGCCGCCAGCATTTCGTCGCTCATCATCAGCATTTTTTCGATGGAAAAATCAAAAAACACTTCACAAAAACCCGGCCACTTTTGCTCGACCACCCGCCAGACAAAACCACTCTGAAATACTTTTTTGCTAAAAGCAGCCAGCCAGTCGCTGTCCTGGTATTGCATCAAAGCGGCAGTGCTGAGCGGCTGTTGTCCTAATAATAACTGCAGCTGAGCTTCACCACCTTTACGCTCCAGTGCCCGCTGATAAATCTGCGACACCTTTTCCACTTTGGCCATAGGCCCATCCTTTTTAAAACCAAAACTCAGCTGCTTTAGCTGAGTCTGCTGTTACTTCATTTGTTTGTGAGCAGGCAATGACATTGCCTTGTTACATCAAATCGCCCGGCGGGCCAGCCTGACAGACACCTTCAACTAACACCACACCGGGTTTGGGCACCACAGCACAGTCAGATATCAGCCCCAGCTGCTGGTTATGCTGTTGCACCAGCAGGTTATAACGTGCCACTTTGGCCAACAGTTCAGTTTCGTTGCCTTGTTCTGCGGAATACACCAGATAAGACTGCGGCCCACCACAAGGTTTGGCACCAAGCCCCACCACCCGGCACTGCGCCACTGTGCTGGCTTTGGCCTGGCCCACCAGCTGCACAATGTCCTGATACATGCTTTGCAGTTCGCTGCTGCTCACCGCTGCCGGAAGCTGTTGTTCTTTTTTCATCACCACCTCTGCATCTGCTGGCATTTGCACCTGCGGTGCCGGCTGCGCAGCAGGCACCTTGCTGTTGGCAGAACCTTGTGTCAAAGCAGTCTGCTGTGATTGCGGGCTGCAACCGGCCAGCACTGCTGCCGAAATGACGGCAAAAAGTGCTGCCTGCCACCAAGACTGCCTGGCTGCTACCGCCTGAATGCCAGCGCCGCGCATCAGGCGGCGGCTCCGGCATGAATGCCCATATGGCGTAATAAGGCGGCATTTGAAGGTTCGCGACCACGGAAGGCTTTAAACAACTCCATCGGCTCGGCGCTGCCACCCCGCTCTAAAATACAGGTCAGGAAGTCGGCGCCTGTGCTGGCATTAAACACCCCTTCTTCTTCAAAGCGGCTAAAGGCGTCGGCCGACAGCACTTCGGCCCATAAATAGCTGTAATAACCGGCGCCATAACCACCGGCAAAAATATGACTAAAGCTGTGCTGGAAGCGGTTAAAACGTGGCGGAACTATTACCGACACTTCTGCACGCACTTCATCCAGCAACTGCTGCACCCGGCCGCCGAGCTCAGGCTGATATTCAGCGTGTAAGCGAAAATCAAACAACGCAAACTCCAGCTGACGCACTAAAAACATCGCGCTCTGGAAGTTTTTCGCCGCCAGCATTTTATCCAGCAACTGCTGTGGCAGTGGCTCGCCCGTTTCATAATGGCCGGAAATCACCTGCAAAGCTTCAGGCGCCCAGCACCAGTTTTCCATAAACTGGCTTGGTAGCTCTACCGCATCCCAGGGCACGCCATGAATACCGGCAACGGCACTGGCGTCTACTTTGCTCAGCATATGATGCAGGCCATGACCAAATTCGTGGAATAAAGTCACCACTTCATCATGGGTAAAAAGCGCCGGCTTGCCGCCCACAGGTTTATTAAAGTTACAGGTCAGGTAAGCCACAGGGTGTTGCAGGCTGCCGTCGGCACGCCATAACCTGTCCTGACATACGTCCATCCAGGCGCCACCGCGTTTTTTGGCGCGGGCGTATAAATCCAGGTAAAAACTACCGCGTAACTCGCCTTTGTTATCCAGAATGCGGTAAAACTTCACATCCGGATGCCAAACATCAACGCCGTCTTGTTGCTCAACCGTGACACCAAAAAGTTTCTGCAGCACAGTAAATAAACCGCTCAGCACCTTAGGCTCAGGAAAATACGGCCTTAATACCTCGTCAGAAATGGCGTATTTGGCCATTTTCAGTTTTTCCGAATAATAAGCGATATCCCAGGCATTGAGGCTGCTTTGGCCATGCTCGGCTCTGGCAAAAGCCTGCAGCTCAGCTAAATCCTGTTTGGCCTGAGGTTTGGCGCGTTTGGCTAAATCGGATAAAAACTCCAGCACCTGAGCCGGGCTCTCTGCCATTTTAGTCGCCAGCGACTCTTCAGCGGCGTTATTAAAATCAAGCAAAGTCGCCAGCTCATGTTTCAGCGCCAGCGTTTCTTCAATAATGGCGCTGTTATCAAACTGACCGGCGGTAGGGCCCTGATCTGAAGCGCGGGTGCAATAAGCACGGTACATTTCTTCGCGAAGCTCGGCGTTATCGGCGTAAGTCATCACAGCGATATAACTTGGGAATTCCAGCGTAAACACATAACCGTCCAGCTCACGGCTTTGCGCAGCTTCTGCGGCGGCAAGTTTGGCGTCTTCAGGTAAACCAGCCAGCAGGCTTTCGTCTGTCACCTGCTTAAACCAGGCCTGGGTGGCATCTAAACAATGGTTGGAGAAGGTGGAGGATAAATCAGATAACCGGCTTTGAATTTCACCATAACGCTGTTTTTTCTCGTCCGACAACCCAATGCCCGACAATTTAAAGTCACGCAGCGCGTTTTGAATCACTTTTTGCTGGGCGCTACTGAGCCTCTGATATTCAGCGCTTTGACTCAGCTCCAGATAAGCCTGATACAAACCTTCATGTTGCCCCACCCAGGTGCTGAAATCCGACAGCAGCGGCAGACAACTTTCATATGCTTCACGCAGCTCTGGTGATGACACCACCGAATTTAAATGCGACACCGGCGACCAGAGCCGGCTTAAATGATCAGAACTTGCTTCGGTCGCCTCAATCAGTGACTGCCAGCTGACCGGACGGCTTTGTACTGCCTGCTCTACCGCAGCGCGGCATTCGGCCAATGCCTTTTCCACCGCAGGCAACACCATATCAGCACTGATTTTGGAAAAAGGCGGTAACGCCGTAAAATTAAATAACAGATTGTCCATAAAAAACCCCGGGGGTTGCGACATGCCAAAAAGATAAACAGGATAATAACCTGAGTTATGGGTGGGTGCAGATTTTCTCAAGCAGCAATACAGAAAATAACGGGGATTCGGGCACTGGCCGGGCTAAATCCACCGGCCTGTGGCTATTTTACACAGTCATGCACTCAACAATTTTTCCATACAAATTGACTGTGAGCTGTATTTGTATTTGCCATAACTGGCGCACTTTTTAAAACCTTTGTGCAGGTAAAAGTTTACCGCTTTGCTGTTGATAATACGTGCTGCACCCACCAGTTTTTGAAAACCATGCTGACGGGCATAGTTTTCCAGATAAGCCAGCACTGCAGTGCCAACGCCGGGTTGACGCGAATACATGCGTTTAATTTCGGCAGTGCTGTCATTGAGTTTTAGCAGCAAACCACAACCCACGGCCTTGCCATCATGCCAGGCCAGCACTGCCACCAGCACATCAGCGCCATTCATGACCAGTTGCTGCGGATCTTCCTGTGCAGTATGACCCAGGGCATCAGATAAGGCTTTAAACAACGCAAGCAAAGCAGGATCGCTCAAGGGTACTTCGGTCATACTGTACATAACTGTCCTCTTGATTTGGGTATAGTCACAGCTGTGGCTTTGGGGTTCGTATCGCAGGCCAGACATGCAGAGCCAGGCTCTTGCCTGTTAAAGCCAGACTGTTTTCACAACAGGCGCTGGCCCACGATGTTAATAAACTGAAAACACTGACAAATAAGCGGCGTTTTGCCATCAGTTTTTGCACCTGCTGCCCCCAGTATGGCTGACAAAATTCAGCTTTTGCAGCAACGGCATGGTTATTTAACGCAAAGTTGAGGCTTTTGGCTGAAAAATTGCGTGACAGCGGCTGGCGCTTTGGCATACTCGAAACGTTTATTTGCCATCAGGCAACAACAGCTCCCCGTGAATTCCAAGGAAAACAACATGAAAAAGACCATGGTTGCAACCACAGTTGCAGCAGTACTGGCATTAAGCGCCTGTACTGACAATAAAGCCCCTGCGCAAGCCGAACAACAAGCTCAGCCTGTCGCTGCTGCCCAAGACAAAACTGCTGCAGTGACAGCCAGCAACCCACTGTTACAACCAAGCCCACTGCAATATCAGGCACCTGAATTTGACAAAATTAAGGTTGAACATTATCAGCCTGCGATGGAACAGGGCATTGCCGAACACGCTGCTGAAATTGAGAAAATTGCCAACAACACTGAAGCCGCCACTTTTGAAAATACCATTGTGGCTATGGAGCAAAGTGGTGCGCTGTTAGACCGCGCCAGCTCAGTGTTTTTTAATATGACAGGCACTATCAGCAACCCGGACATTCTGAAAATTCAATCAGAAATGGCGCCAAAGCTGGCTGCGCACGGTGACAACATTAACTTAAACCCGACTTTGTTTGCCCGCGTCAAAGCCATTTACGACAACCGCGCCAACCTGAATCTGGATGCTGAGTCACTGCGTTTAACTGAAGTGTATTACGACCGTTTTGTCCGCGCTGGCGCTCTTTTAACTGACGAGCAAAAAACCAAGATCCGCGCTTTAAACGAAGAGCATTCCAAGCTGACCAACCAGTTCAGCCAGAACCTGTTAAAAATCACCAAAGACATCGCAATTTTTGTCGATGACAAAGCCAAACTGGCTGGTTTTTCAGAAGCTGAAATTCAGGCTGCTGCTGAAGGCGCCAAAGCCCGTGGTCAGGAAGGCAAATATGTGATTGAACTGACCAACACTACCCGTCAGCCAGCTTTAGCTGTGCTGGAAAACCGTGAACTGCGTCAGCAAATCTGGGAAGCATCTGCTTACCGCGGCACCAAAGGTGACACCGACAACAGACCTCTGGTGGCTCGCCTGGCGCAAATCCGTGCTGAACGTGCACAACTGTTAGGTTTTGATAGCTGGGCTGATTACCAGCTGGAAAAAGCTATGGCGAAAAAACCACAGGCGGTGATGGACATGCTGGGTAGCATGGTGCCAGCCGTGGTTGCCAACACCAAACTGGAAGCTGCTGCTATTCAGGAAATGATCAAAACCACAGGCGGTGATTTTGAGCTGCAGCCATGGGACTGGGAGTTTTATGCTGAGAAAGTGCGTAAAGCCAAATATGACTTAGACGAAAACGAAGTAAAACAATACTTTGAGTTTAACCGTGTGCTGCACGATGGTGTGTTCTTCACCATGAACAAACTCTTTGGTATTACATTCAAAAAACGTGCTGACTTACCGGTTTACCACCCGGATGTAGAAGCTTATGAAGTGTTTGACGCCGACGGCAGCAGCATTGCTATTTTCTACGCTGACTATTTTGCCCGTGACGGCAAACGTGGTGGCGCCTGGATGAGCTCTTTTGTGGATCAAAGCGACCTGGCCGGTACTAAACCAGTAGTGGTCAACGTGATGAACATTCCAAAAGGCCCGGCCGGCGAACCAACCCTGGTGAGCTATGACAATGTGACGACTATGTTCCACGAATTAGGCCACGGCCTGCACGGTATTTTCTCCAAAGTAAAATACCCGACGCTGGCTGGTACTTCAGTATCCCGCGACTTTGTTGAATTCCCGTCAACCTTCCAGGAAGACTGGGCCGCTTACCCTGAAGTGATTGCCAACTACGCCAAACACTACAAAACAGGTGAAGCAATTCCGGCTGAACTTTTGGCCAAAATTATGAAGTCACGCAGCTTTAACCAGGGTTTTGACACCCTGGAATATATGGCGGCCGCTTTAGTGGATATGGAATGGCATGCGTTAAAACCAGGCACTGAGCTCCCTGACGTGGAAAAATTTGAGCAAGACGCGCTGAAAAAACACGGTGTAGACATTGCTGCTGTACCACCACGTTATAAATCAACTTACTTCAGCCACTCTATTGGCGGCGGTTATTCAGCCGGTTATTACGCTTATATGTGGTCAGAAATTCTGGCAGCAGACGCTTACGCTTTTGTACAGTCGCAGGGTGGTCTGAAACTGGAAAACGGCGTGAACTTCCGTAAACACATTTTATCTGTCGGCAACACCCTGCCACCAATGGAAGCTTATAAAAACTTCCGTGGTCAGGAACCAACTACAGATGCACTGCTGATCCGCCGTGGTTTAAAAACTGCGGTGAACTAACAGCACACAACCGCAGCACCATGTATGCTGACTGAACAAAGCCGGTGCCCGCACCGGCTTTTTTTTACTGCTTCTGCCAACTGGCCGCTTAAGTTGACAGCACTGCTGTTGCCCTACCATGTAAGGGCTTCCCTAAAATGTGAAAAGTTGTAAGCAGAACAGCGTTTGGGTTAGCGATTTTCATGAAATCTGTGTTTGCCAGCACAAGAAAATCACAGAAATATAACCCAAACAAGTCAGTTTAACTTATTGTTACCGAATGATTTTTAGCGGTATGTGTCTTGGTGCAGCCAGAGGCCATTGCCTATACTGAGGCACCTGAAACCAGAGCATGGAGCAAGGAATGCCCCCGCTAAAATTGATGGTTGCCGACAGTGATCTGCAATCTTGCCGTCACTTATTAGGACTGTTGAGTTATTACCCCAATTTGCAGCTGCAAAGCTGTTGTCACGACTACAACGAGCTGCAGCAGCAATGTAAAGAACCGCCTGATTTAATTTTTCTGGATATGCATTTGCCAGGTTTACCCGACGAGCAGCTGCTGTTTAGTGACAAAACCCCTTACCAGCCGCCGCTGCTGATAGCTCAAAGTCACCGCGAACAGGATGCTTACCTGGCGGTGGAAAGTTATGCCTTTAATTTTTTATTAAAACCGGTCAACCGGCTGCATCTGGCGCGCACTTTAATGAATGCCCACAGTTTGCTGCGCCAGCAACCGGAACAAAGTTACAGCCCTTACCCGGCCAAACTGAAGTTTCACAATGGCCATTCGATACTGAGCCTGGATGAACCCGGTGTGCTGATGATCCAATCGGCCGGCAATTATTTATGTATTCACACCACGGACGGCAATCATGTGGTGCGTGATACCCTTAAAGCTATTTTGCCCAGGTTGCCCAAATGTTTTGTGCAAATTCACCGTTCCACTCTGGTGAACCTGCATCATCTGAAGCAACTGAGTTTACAACGTGGGGTGTATTTGCTGGAGCTGACCGACCACAGCCTGGTACCGGTGTCGCGCCGTTTTAAACGTGAGCTGCAGTCGTTATTGCGTGACTATTTAAATTAGTGGTTGAAGCAATAACAAGATATACCGCAACAACCCCCTAAGCTGCTGTTTTTCAGCAGATTTTTTAACAGAAGCGGCGCTTTCGCCAGCGCTGCTGTACATTTTTGTACGATTTTTTGCCGCTATAACTGCTACACCTGCATCATCCGCAGTCACAAGTTAGCCAGCTTAGTTATGACGCCTTCAGCACCATTCGACAAGCATTTTGCCAATAGCGCCTGGTCAAGGCCGGGCAAACTGTATCTGCAGCCCGGTGAGTTGTATGTGGGCGCCGGTTATCCTTTGATCCAAACCCTGCTCGGCTCTTGTGTCGCAGTCTGTGCCAGCCACAACCCAACTGGAAATCTGGCTATTTGCCATCTGGTTTTGCCGGGTGGCCAGGGCAAAGTGGCGGCCGATTATCGTTTTGCTGATCACAGCTTGCCGGTGTTATACAGCGCTGTGCAACAGCTGGCACCAGCGCAGCAGTGGCAATGGCGTTTATTTGGTGGTGCCAGCATTGGCGGCGAGCGCGATTATTTTGCTATTGGCCAGCAGAATCTCAACGCTGTGCTGGCTTTTGCCAACACACATCAGATCCGCTTTTGCGACAGTGACACCGGTGGTCAGCAAGGCCGGATTATTCAGCTCAGGCAAGACGGCAGTTATCAGCTGCACTATTGTGGCAACGCGTTTTAACACAGGCGCTGCCACTGAGCTGACGACCAATATCACCAGAGCTGTGACATCCGTCACTGATTTTATGCCGCTTGTCCCTTAGGCTCAAAACTTCACCCTTTAGTCACAATACCTCTGTTTCCGGGCGCGGGCTCTGCCACACTGCAGTCGTGATCAGCAGGGATCACATCACTCAGAGGAAACGCAGATGAAAGCAAGATTCTCGTTAGTTACAGCTCTGGTGGTTGCGTGTTTTGCCTTCCAGGCTGGCGCAGGTCAGACTGAGCAACAACCTTATGGCTACAACGCTTTGGTAAAAATTTGCACCGAAACCCGTCAGGATGACAGACTTGGCCTGAAAAACGCACTGAAAGAACATCGGATTAAAATCCAGACCGCAGTGGATAAAGTGGTTTGTAACGGTTTACCGCTGATTAGTTTTGCCCGGGCAGAACAGTCTTTTAAAGTGGCAAAAATGCTGGCCCCCTATGATCGTAAAGGTGAAGGCCATGTGGATATCAAAGATATCGCAGCGCCAAACTAAGACCCCCAATCAGGATCTTCAAGGTCAACTACAGCTTAAGCTGATGTTAAACATCAAACAAAAAGGCCGGCAATCAAGCCGGCCTTTGTATTTTGCTGATAACAGTTTAAGGCTGTTTAGTCACAGTCAATACGGGCGCAGCTACGTCGCTGGCATTAACACTAAACTGATAATTGCCTGCTTCAGAGAGCGCCAGTTTTAAATTGGCGCCACTGCGTCCCAGCGGTTTTGCTGCGCCTAATACCACATCCACGCCATCACCGGCGGCTGCACCAAAATCAACGGTCGACCAGTCGGCAGAAGCCACTTTAAACTCGTAGTTACCGGCTGCCAGATTCACTGTGACTCTGTAGCTGTTGTTACCGGCATAGTTAAAGGGGTTGTTTTCACTCCAGCCATTGAGGCTGCCGCGTAAATACACTTTGGTGCTGCCATAAGGCACATATTCACTGACGGTCAGCACAGGTGCTGTTGCGACTCTGGCATCAAGCGTAAACACATAGGTACCGGCATTAAAGTTGGCTTTGAGGTTCGCGCCCTGACGGTTCAGGGTTTGTGCCACACCAAACTGCACCTCTTGTTCGCCTGATTTGGCACCAAAGTCGACCGTCGACCAGTCCGCTGAAGCCACTTTAAACTCATGGGTTCCGGCTGATACAGTCACCCGTGCAGTGTAAACCCCTGAACCTTCATAACTAAAGGCATCCACTTCACCCCAGCCATTCATACCACCACGTACAAAGACGGTGGTTAAACCATAAGGTGCAATATCAGGCGCGCCCATAGTGGCATCGGCTTTAAGGCCAGAGCCCTGTGCTCCTTGTTGTGGCTTCACAAAAACCGCCGCTGTGTAAGCTGGCACCACAAATTCACCGTCGTTGCCTACGGTATTAAAGCGGCTGTCCTGCACCTTTGAGTCCGCTGAATTTTGTTGCACGCTGTGCAGCACAAAACCCTGAGCTGTAGGCACTTTATGGGTTTTCTCCATGGCTGTGCCGTTCAGCACCACCACCAGGGCATCATGGGCAGGGTCTAAATCAGTGAGGCCTGTGCCGTCGTCAATGCTCATCACAATCAGGCCCTGGGTCAGGTTTTTACCAATATTGTGAAAACCCACCCGTGCCATCACATCAGCGCCCGTGGTTAAACGGAACAGCGGGCTGCTTTTGCGGATTTGTAAAAACTCGGCAAATACATCGGATGCTAAAGCAATATGCTCCGGATAAGCCGTGGTATTGGGGTTATTGGCCACCTGCGCAATGCGGGTCCAGTTGGCTTTGTTGTCTTGCGCCAGAGGTAAACCCACGTTCCAGTTGTTGCTTTGTTTCGTAAAATCAACAAAGTTAAACCAGTCACCGGCATCATAACTGTTACGGTCCAGTGATTTAGAGCGCAGTAAGTCATCGCCCATTTGCAGGAACGGAATACCCTGACTCAGCATCGGAATCGCCAGCGCCATATTATGAATACGCACCCTGTTGTCGATGTTGATATCTGCGGCCAGCTCCAGCTGCAGTTTGTCCCACAAGGACTCATTATCGTGTTTGGACACATAGTTAATAATGTCCGCCGGATCAGCAGCATAACCTGCTGGTTGACCATTCCAGATCACACCACCAGCAGTGCCCGTGTTGCCCTGATAGTCTTTTAATACAAAATCTTTTAAGGTGCCGGCTAAACCAATTTCAATAAAGTTTTGTTGTTGCAGTTTACCCACATCAGCGTTGTTGCTAAAAAGCGCCGCACCACGCACTGAGTCACGCAGCCTGTCGTTAAAGCTGCCCACTTCAGTACCGGCCAGATTGGCCTGACGCGCCTGCACAAAACGGGCATCGTTGGCGACTTCACCAAAATTCCAGCCTTCACCATAAAAGTAGCTGTCGGCATCCACAGCTTTCACGGCTTCGCGCGCCGCTAAAATCGCGTCTTTTGGATGATGACCCATAATGTCAAACCGAAAGCCGTCAAACTTATATTCTTTGGCAAGCAGCACTAAAGAATCAGCAACAAACTTCTGCATCATTTTGTGTTCAGTGGCGGTGTTTTCACAGCAGGTAGAACGTTCCATCGCACCTGTCACAGCGTTATAACGGTGGAAATAACCCGGCACTATTTTGTCGAACACTGAGTTATCAAAAAGGCCCGATGAACTGGTGTGGTTGTACACCACATCCAGCACTACCCTAAGGCCAAGTCCGTGCAGCGCCTGGTTCATCGCGCGCATTTCTTTAATACGGGCCACACCTTCAGGGCTGGAGGCATAAGAACCTTCAGGCACATTAAAATGATGTGGGTCGTAACCCCAGTTAAAGCTGTCGCTTGGGCGCATGGCGTCGGCTAAGGCCTGGGCGTTTTCACCCGAACTTTGATAGCTTTTAAAAATATCTTCCAGTTTACTGGCGCCATTTTCCAGGCAGACCGCCGCTTTGTTATTAATTTTGCAAAGCTCAGCCACGGTTGAGGTTAAATCCACCCTTTTGCTGACATCTTCATTCACTGTTGCCATATCTGTGGCCGGCAGTACATGAAAGTGGGTTAAGCCACTGTCAGCTAAACGTTTTAAATGCTGCACCGGCGCTGAGTCGGTCTCGGTAAAAGCCAGATATTTACCGCGGTTGGCGGCAGAGACCGACGTATCGCGGGCACTGAAGTCGCGGATATGACCTTCATAAATCACGATATCTTCTGGGTTGGCTGCAGCGGGCACTTCGTGGTTATCCCACAAGGCAGGCTTAGTGTCGGCATCAGCAAGGTTCACAAACTGGCTGTAACGGCCATTGGTGGCGGTATTGACCGAATAGGGGTCAGTCGCTTCAATGGTTTCTACTTTTTTTGTTTGCGGATGGTACACCTCAACCTCAAATCGATAAAAAGCGCGGTTTAAACTGGCCGCTGCGCCACTGTAAGACCAGATACCACTATTGCTGTCGAACGTCATGGCATGGGTAGCGGTTAAAGCTTTGGCGGCGTTATACACTTTTAACTTCACACTGCGCGCTGTTGGCGCCCAGACTGAGGTTTTAATAGTGCTGCCTTCATACACCAGCCCCAACTTCGCTTCGTCGGCATCATTGGCGGCGCTGGTGTATAAGTCATCCAGCACTTTGGCGGCCTGCACATAGGAGGCGCCAATCAGTTTATTGGCCGAGTCGTAAGAGGCCAATGCCAGCTGGTTTTTCACCATGGTTTTAGCTTGTTCAGCGCTGAGGTTGGTTTTGTAAGCGGGCCAGTTTGCCAGATGCGGCACCAGCGCTTTTTGCTCATCGGTTAAGGCTGATGGCGTCAGCTCCACAGCTTCACCGTTGATGGTTAAAGTGTCACTGTCGATGGTTAAATCGGCCGCTGCACTATGGTGCAATTTAAATTTACTGACACCGGCAGTATCGCCATTCCACACCAGAGTGCTGCGATCCAGCCAATGGGCAGCATTGTCGGCAATCTGCACGCCCAATGAATCTATAGGGTAAATATACACCGAGGCATTGGCGTTAAAGGTCCAGCTCATGGCAACCAGTTTTTCCGGTTGTTTGGGTCCTAAATCCATTTTGGCGTCGTTGGCCCCCAGCGCCTTACCGGCGTCGTCTGTACCCACGTGAATAATAAAGTTACCGCAGGCGCCTTCTTTGCCTTTGACACCGGGTTTTAAATTCAGCAGCCAATAAGCACCGTACACAGGGTCAACACCACTGATTTCCAGGCCATTGTCCCAGGATTTTGCTAAAGAGTCGGCGGTATAAGCATCACAGCTTTCGTTATTCCAGGTGTGCAGACGGTAACCGTCATAACCGCCTTTTTTATTAAAAAACACCACGGCCTGATTCTGGCCAGCATAAAGCACAGGCTCAGGTAACTTGGGGTTATAACCGATAACACATTTTTCATTACGCGCGTCCGGGAACTGCGGCGCCGGACACTTCAGCGGCTGAGGATCCACACAGGCTGTACCCTGGGCGTTGGGTACCTGGGGTACATTACAGCTTAACAATAACTGGGCCGGCGCTGTGTCTGAACCTGTACCACCACAGCCGCTCAGCAGCAGGGCGGTCAGGCTAAGGCTGGCCAGATTCACTAACAACATTTTGTTCATTTTGCTCACTCCGTGTATTCGGTTTAGTCGGGGGCCTTTGCCCCGCAACAACAGGCAGCCTTAAAAACTGTAAGTGGCACCCAGGTAATACTGGCGGCCAAAAAACTGGATGGTGCCGGTATAGGCGGTATCACCCCAGTAACTTTTGGTTGGTTCGTCCAATAGGTTATTCACCTGGAACAACAGCCCCAGTTGTTCTGTCACCTGATAGGAGGCCTGATAATCCATCACCATTTCTGCTTCATAACGGATTTCCTGATCCTGCAGCGCCGACTGATCCGACACAAAATCATCACGGAATCTTGTACTTAAGCGGGTCTCAAAACCTTCATATTCAAAGAAGGCTGTGACGGTAAACACATTGGGTGACAAACCTTTTAAGTCAGCTTTAAAACTTTGCCGGCCGTTTTGCACTTCAGTGGAAATTTCACTTTCGGTGTAGGAATAACTGGCGCTCAGACCAAGCCCTTGCCAGAACTCAGGTAAAAACTTAAATACCTGGGTGTAAGCCAGCTCTGCCCCACGGATATAACCACCTTCATCGTTATTCACCGCAGTGGAATAATCGCCAATCGGATTAGGCGTGCGCGGCGGTAAACCATCCGGGTTACCAGGTTCAGTGCCAGGCACATAAGCCGGCAGCGGGAAACCGGCCGCAGCAAAATCAAAGTCGGTAATAGTGTCCTGTTGAATAAAAGATTTAATGTTTTTGTAAAACACCGCAGCAACAAAAGCGCCACTGGAATCTTCAAAATAACGCTCGTACGACAGGTCAAACTGCTCGGCATAAAACGGCTTTAAAAACGGACTTTTGGTGGCACTGCCTGTGACATCACCATTGCTTGCCACATTAAAAGTAGTCACAGCCGACAGCTGGTTAATAGGCGGACGTGACATCACTTTGGCGGCGGCAAAGCGCAGCTGGTCGTTGTCAGTTAAAGCCAGATTCAGGTTGAGCTGAGGTAAATAATCACGGTATTTCATGCCAACAATGGAAGGTGCATAATCGTCTGACACTAAACCGGCTTCGTCGGTAATGTATTGTGCGCCCTGACTGGCATCACCATTCACATAAGTTAAGTTGGTGGCTTGTTGTTTGGTTTCCACCATCCGCACACCCAGGTTGCCGGTCAGCGGTAAACCAAACACCTCAGTGTCGATATTGGCCATCAGATAAGCAGCCGTGACATCCTCATACACATCACCACTTTCAAACACACTCCAGGGCGTGGATTTACCACCAGCAACCGGATTGGCAAGACCGGCATAACCATTACCCCAGGTCTGTTTCGGTTGAGGTACGCCGTTCGGGAACCAGTCGGCCAGCGCTTTATTTAAGTCGATGGCAAGGTAGCTCGGAAAAGCGGCAAAATCGCCTTTAAAATCCACCACTTTCACCATGTTTTGGGTTAAACGCAGCGGCGCTTCACTGGCCAAAAACATATTGTCGGCACCAAACTCAAACACCTGGCGGTCATTGGTGTAATCGCGCTCCGAATAACGCAGGCCCGCTTCAAGTGAGCTGATGATGGGGTTGTCAATTTTGTAGGTAAAATCAAGGCGATATGCATCAACTTCGTCGGTATTCAACGTTGGGTAAATACCATATTTACTGACCAGCATTTTATTAATGTCAGTAAAGGATGCCGCCTGATTAATACCTATGCTGGGCAGGTCCAGCCCGTTCAGCAGATAGGTAATAGACACATTAGGATCCACCACCGGCTTAGCCGCATTGGCGTCGGTGGACGCCAGCGACCAGAGCAAACCGTTTCTGAAGTTACTGCTGGACGATGAATGGGCGATATCCAGATTCACCGATAAATCATCCGTCAGCTGATAGTCGGTGTTAAAACCATAACTGCGTACTTCGTCAAAGTCGGTGTTGTCGTCGTTGACCATTTCAACGCGGGTGTTGCCGTCGCTGGCCCTTTTAATGGTGCCGCCAATCATCAGATTGTCTTTAATAATGGCGTTATCAATAATAGCGCCGCTGCTTTCAAACTTGGCGCGAAAACCCCGGGCAAAAGCTTTGGTGTCAAACTTGGAAATAAAAGCGTCGGCTTTGACGGTGAGCCGTTCATCCGGCGCCCACTCCAGCGCAGCCACATAACCGTTGCGGGTTTCTTCACCGCCGCGATGCTGCATTTCAAAACCTTCACTAATAAGTTCGGCCGGTGTGCTGTCGCCTTTGACAGCATCAACATCTTTTTCATTGTTGTAGTTAAAACCTACAAACTGAGTGGACACGCTGGGCTGGAACAACCTTGCATAACCCAAAGACAAACCTAAAGTGTCATCCAGATATTTGCCCTGATAAGAAAAACTGAATCTGTCGCCCACCTCGGTGGCATCCGACACTTCATCGGCCCTGTCGTTAAAGCTGCCACGGGCATTGACCACAAAGTTATGCTGTTCGGCGGCTTTGAGCGGACTGGCGGTTTGCAGTTCAACTGAACCTGCCACCCCACCTTCAATCAGCGAGGCTTTAGGTGATTTATACACTGCAGCCGAGTTAATCAACTCAGATGGATATTGGTCAAACTCGATATTACGTTTACCATTGGTCGATACCTGCTCACGGCCATTGAGGGTAGAAAACACAAAACCACCTTCCATACCGCGGATATTAATTTCTGATGCCTGACCACCGGTACGCACCGCTGACACCCCGGGCAAGCGGGTTAAGGCATCGGCCATCGACACATCTGGCAAAGCGCCTAAGTCATCAGCCGAAATGGTTTCAGACACAGTGTCGTTAAAACGTTTGACGTTCAGAGATTGGATCAGGCTGCCGGCAAAACTGCGCACCTCAATCACTTCGATTTGTTCTTTGTCACTTTTTTTACTGCTGCTTTCAACAGCGGCGGGAGCCTGTGCCGGCTGATTGTTGTTTTGCTGTAAAGCTGTGGTGTCGGCGCTGGCCAACCAGGGGCAGACACCAGCCGCAGCCAGCGCCAGCATCAAGGCACTTCGTTTAAACTCTGACATTATCATGTCCCCGTTTTGTCTAATCCTAATGGCGGGGACTATTACTGCATCATCCTGAGCCATTTCATTTTTTTATTTACCCAGCCTATTAATTAACCAGTGCTTGCACCAGAAACAACATGAATACGTATTCACAACGACAATGCTGCGCCAGGGCAGCGCAACAACTGTCATCAATGCACTGTACTGGTGCAGCCATAACAACCCCATCAGCCAGTACCCGCTGCTGAATGCCACCCAATGCAACAAAGTTTGCGCCTGATCAAAACCTCTGGCGCCGCTTTTTGCCAAACTTCGCGCCATTTTTTTAAACGGGGTGCTTTTGATGCAAAATTCTGCCGCCACAGCCTTTCAGCCTGAGTTGTTATCACCAGCAGGCACACTCAAAGCCATGCGTTTTGCCTTTGCCTACGGCGCCGACGCTGTGTATGCCGGTATGCCCCGCTACAGCCTGCGGGTACGCAATAACGAATTTGATTTAGCCAATCTGGCCATCGGTATTGCCGAAGCCCATGCCCTGGGCAAGAAGTTTTATTGTGTGCTCAATAGCGCCCCCCATAACGCCAAGCTCGACACCCTGGTAGAAGACATTGCCGAAGTGGTCAAACTGCAGCCAGACGCCCTTATTGTGTCCGATCCAGGTGTGATTTATCTGATGCAACAACATTTCCCGCAGATGGAGCTGCATTTGTCGGTGCAGGCCAATACGGTGAACTGGGCTGCAGTGCAGTTCTGGCAACAGCAAGGCATCAGCAGGGTGATTTTGTCGCGCGAGCTGGCGCTGGAAGAAATTGAGTACATTCGCAACACAGTGCCCGGCATGGAGCTGGAAGTTTTTGTGCACGGCGCCTTGTGTATGGCGTATTCCGGCCGTTGTTTGTTATCCGGTTATATGGACAAACGTGACCCGAATCAGGGCACCTGCACCAATGCCTGCCGCTGGCCTTATCAGGTAACGCAAGCCACTGAAAATGCCGTCGGGCAGTTTGTGCCGGCCAAAACGGCAACAAACCAGGATAAAGCCAGTCCTGTTGACGATATTATTCTGCTCAGTGACCCACAAAAACCGGGTGAACTGATGCCGGCTTTTGAAGATGAGCACGGCACTTATATTATGAATTCCAAAGATTTAAGAGCAGTGCAGCATGTGGACAGATTGACCCGCGCCCGGGTGCACAGCTTAAAAATCGAAGGCCGCACCAAGTCGTTTTATTATGCTGCCCGCACAGCACAAATTTACCGCCGTGCTATTGATGACGCAGTGGCTGGCCGGCCTTTTAATCCGGCATTGCTCGATGAGCTCGATGGCCTGGCATCACGCGGTTATACCGAAGGTTTTTTACGCCGCCATATTCCCATCAGCGAACTGCAAAACTATGACAAAAGTGCCTCCAGCAGCGACAAACAGCAGTTTGTTGGTGAAATCACAGGCAAAGTCGAAGGCACAAACCGGGTCTGGGTTGAGGTGAAAAATCAGTTTTTCGTTGGGGATCTGTTGCTGTTGATGTCACCTCAGGGCAACCAGCATATTTGCCTGATGGAACTTTGGGATAAACAAGGTGTGCCGATACAACGCGCGCCTGGCGCCGGTCATCAGGTGCAACTGCAGTTGCCGGACGGCATGTCGCCGGATTTTGTGCTGATTATCCGCGATCTGCCACCATCTGACAGCCAAATGCAGGGTTGTGCCTGATGGCGCTGACTATCTTAGCCGACTGCATTAATTGTGATATGTGCGCGCCTGAATGCCCGAATAACGCTATTTCACTGCAGCGGCTGCAAAACCCGGACGGCAGCCCTGGCAACAGGATTTACCAGATTGATGCGGACTTATGCACTGAATGTGTGGGGTTTTATGACAAACCCACCTGTGTTGAAGTCTGCCCTATTGATGTGGTGGTGAAACTGCCGGCGCCTTAACCAGCGCCGGTTGTGGTGCCCCAGCTGCAAATTTCAACTCAGCTGCAGCCGGGGGCATATCGTTTTAGTCAGCAGCGCCCCAGCTTAACCCCAGTTTATACAAGGCGTTTTTCTTTTCACCGTGAATTTCTGCCGTTAAGGCCGCGGCTTTTTTCAGTGGCAACTCGGCCATTAACAACTTTAAGCTTTGCTGGGCCACAGCACTGATAGCATCGTCTGCTTTGGCTGCAGGCGGCGCTATCATCAGCACCATCTCCCCCTGACAACGCTGCGGATCTTCCTCCAGCCAGGCGGTGATACTGGCCGCAGTGCCATGGCAAAAATGCTCAAAAGTTTTGCTGAGCTCTTTGGCCAGCACCAGCTCGCGCTCTTCACCATACACAGCGGCCACATCGGCCAGGGTGTCTTTAACGCGGCGCGCCGCTTCATAACAAATCACTGTGCCCACTGCAGGCGGGATCTCTTTCAGTACCTGTTGGCGTTGACCGGATTTAGCCGGTAAAAAGCCAATAAAATGAAATTTGTCTGTGGGCAAACCGGCACAACATAAAGCGGCTATCAAAGCACAGGGGCCCGGAATGGGCACTATCCGCACCCCGGCGTCGCGGCATAACCGGACAAGACTATAACCCGGGTCAGAAATCAGCGGTGTGCCGGCATCGGACACCAGCGCCACATCTTCTCCGGCCTGCAGTTTTTGCAACAAACTGGCAGCACGTTGTTTTTCGTTATGGTCGTGCAACGACAAAAAACGCGCCGAAATATTAAAATGGCTCAGTAACTTACCACTATGACGGGTGTCTTCAGCCGCCACCCAGGCCACTGAAGTTAAAGTTTTCAGCGCACGCTGGCTGATATCATCCAGGTTGCCGATAGGGGTGGCCACAATATACAAAGTTCCGGCAGCCGGGCTTGGGTGGGCAGAAGTCATAAGGTTTTTCCTTTGTCTGGCAAGGCAAGGGGCCCGCGGCAAAAAATCAGCCAGAACAACAACTCAGCCCTGAGGCTGGCGTGATCCGGTCACAGAAATGGTATAAGATGACAGCCATTCGTCGGCTATTGTAACTGTGCATTGTGAAATCCAGCAAATTCCCACTTTGGTGTTCCCTTCATTCGGCATTTGGCCCGGCAATTGCGCCTGTGCTGGGTGCTGTGGTTATTCTGGCCGGTTGCAGCCAAACTCCGCCGCCCGCTGCTACACCTGCTGCAGTGACGACCACCAGCCCTGTTGTGGTGGAAAACCCCGAAGCAGAAGCTGAAGTTTTTAAGCTGGACCCAAACGCTGGTGAAGTCAGTTATCAGCAGGTTGAACAAGCTGTGACCGCTATTGCCGCTGATGCTTTTGAGCAACAACAGCGTGACTTACTGCTGGAAGCCAAAACCCTGCTGGAAGAAAAGCTAAAACCTGAGCGCAGCCTGGCCATTAGCCACAATTTACGTTTGTCGGCTTATGGCCAGATCCGCCAGCAAAACATGCTGCCTCTGTTGCAAAGTTACCTTGTTAATCAGCAATTTGCCGCTGCTGAATTATTGTTAGCACAAAGTGAGCTGACCGAAGTTGCCCCGGTTGACCGCGCTGAATTTACCTTACTGGCGGCGAACTTTTTATCTGACAACAAACAGTTGCAGAGTGCGTTACGCTGGTTGTTTGCCCAGGATGAACTGGCCGGTAATGCCGGTGCCGACGCTGAACTGCAAAATTTACTCTGGCAAAATCTGGTGCAGTTAAGCCCGCAGCAACGCAGCACTCTGGCCAAAGATGCCCGCCCCCGCGCGGCCGCCTGGTTAAATCTGGTGGAGATTGCCGTGACTTTTGCCGGTCAACAACAAGCGATGCGACAAGCGCTGGATGATTGGCAACAACGCCATCCGGGCATGCCACAGCTGTCAGCTTTACCTAAAGCCATTACCGAACTTGCCAGCACACCGGCTTATCGGCCGGCCAGAGTAGGCGTGATTTTACCTTTATCCGGCAATCTGAAAGCCCTGGGTGAAGCAGTGCAACTGGGCATGGTGGCCGCCAGCAACCAGACCCCGGAGCGCAGCCTGCATTTTATCGACAGCAGCCAAAGCCCGGAACAAATTCTGGCCGCTCTTGAAAGCGCACAAATTGACTTTGTGGTGGGGCCGCTACTCAGAGAAGATGTGGATAAGCTGCAAACTTTACCCAACTGGCGCTGGCCGACGCTGTTTTTAAACAGCAAACAGGCCAATAACCAGCCAAACCCTGATCAGTTTTATTTTGCGTTAAGTGCCGAAGATGAAGCGGCACAAATGGTGGAATTATTCCAGCAGCGCCATTACCGGCATCCGGTGCTGATCAGCGCCCGAAGCCCGATTAACCAGCGGATGGCACAGCATTTCCAACAGCTGTGGCAGGCAAAAAACGGCGACAAAGTCGAAAGTTACAGCTTTAACACTCAGGAAGAGCTGCGCAGCCTCATCACCACCTTTTTAGAAACAGCCGCCAGCACGGCGCGGGTCAATGAAATCAGCAAATATGCCGGCAGCACTGTCAATGCCGAAATGCACAGCAGGCAGGATGTCGACGCTATTTACCTGCTGGCCGACCCAACCCAAACCCGGTTATTTAAACCTTTTATTGATGTCAGTGTGAGTCCAACTGCACCGGCTTTACCTATTTATGCCAGTTCGCGCAGCCACAGCCTGGCCATAGATCGCACCGATATCCGTGATTTAGCCGGCATGACCCTAACCGAAATGCCCTGGTTGGTGCCGCAGGAGCCCAAACTGCCACTGCGCGCCGAGTATGAACAACTTTTTGCCGAGCAGGATGAAACCTCACAACGGCTGTTTGCCATGGGTTATGACGCTATGGCGCTGATTGGCCGGTTGAAACAACAACAGCAATTTCCGGCCATGCTGCACCATGGCCTGACCGGCAGTTTACGCCTTGGCCAGGACCAAAATATTCAGCGGCAATTAACTGTGGCCCGTTAT
Organism: Rheinheimera sp.; assembly: GCF_036782235.1. Taxonomy (GTDB): domain Bacteria; phylum Pseudomonadota; class Gammaproteobacteria; order Enterobacterales; family Alteromonadaceae; genus Pararheinheimera. The sequence goes on from NZ_DAIPZL010000001.1 coordinate 327,467, forward strand.
GGTAAAGGCAAATTAACGGCGCTGGATGCGGCAAAAAACAACTAAAGGACAACAGCCAGATGCAGGGCGGTAACTCCAAAGGTGCTTTTTTTGAAGACTTGGCCCTGAAATACCTGCAGCAGCAGGGGCTGACGTTGTTGGCACGTAATGTCAGTTGCCGTTTTGGTGAACTGGATTTAGTCTGCCAGCAACAAAAACAATGGGTGTTTGTCGAAGTCAAATACCGGCAAAACAATCTTTTTGGTGGCGCTGCCGCCGCAGTCACCTTGAGTAAACAACAAAAACTCAGGCAAACCGCCGCCTGGTTTTTACAGCAACAGCAAAAACAGGCGGACTGCCGTTTTGATGTGGTAGCTATTACCGGCGACAGCCCCTACCAAATCGAATGGATTAAAAACGCATTTTAACGAACAAGGCAGGACCATCGCGCATGCAAGAACATATCCGGCAGCTGTTTACCGAGAATATCCAGACGATGATCGCCACAGGCGAAGCGCTGGCTGAGCCTATTGAAGCCGCAGCCCTGACCATAGTGCAGGCGTTGGTCAGCGATCGCAAAGTATTGTGTTGTGGTGAAGGTGCAGCCCGGGCGCTGGCCAGCCATTTTTCCCAGCTGCTGCTGGATCAATTTGAAACTGAACGCCCTTGCCTGCCGGCTTTAGCTTTGCAAACCGAACTGTCCGGCCTGCAAAGCGACAATCAACATCAGGATTATCTGGCGCGTCAGGTCAGAGCCCTGGGCCAGGACGGCGACATATTATTGGTGTTGTCGTTAACAGGGCACGAGCATAATCTGATCAAAGCGGTCGAAGCCGCTTTGACCAAAGATATGACCGTTATTGCTTTAACTGTCGACAACAACGGCGAGCTGTCAGGTTTATTGGGCAATACCGATGTTGAACTCAGAGTACCGGCACACCGCCCTGCACGGATTTTTGAGTGTTACGCCTTTTTATTACATTGTGTCTGTGAACTGATCGACAACACCTTGTTCCCGCAACAAGACGACGAATAACCAAGGAGATGATGATGTCTGATGTAAAACCTCTGCTGAAACTGACTGCAATTGTCAGTCTGACGCTGTTATTACAAGCCTGTGCAGCAGCAGTTGTGGCCGGCGGTGCTTCTGCCGTCACTTCAGCTTCTGACCGTCGCACTCTGGGCTCACAAATTGATGACAGCAGCATTGTGGTAAAAGCCGAGCGGGCGCTGGAAGCAAACAAAACGCTGGAAGAACGTGCGCATATTAATGTCAACAGCTACAACGGCATTTTGCTGCTCACCGGCCAGGCACCAAGCCAGGATCTGGTTGATTTGGCGAGCTCTCTGGTGCAGCCCATTCAGGGTGTCAAAGATGTCCAAAACCAGATCCGGGTTGGTAACCCGATATCTTTTACCACCCGCAGCCGCGATAGCTGGATCACCACCAGGGTAAAAAGCCTGCTGGTTGGTGACAAAGAAGTCAGCGCACTGAATATTAAAGTGGTCACTGAAAACGGCGAAGTGTTTTTAATGGGACTGGTTAGCAGCAGTGAAGCCGACAAAGCCGTTGAAATTGCCCGTCACGTGAATGGCGTATCGCGGGTGATTAAAGCTTTTGAGACCAGTTATAACTAACTGCTTTAAAGCCGAAAAAACCGCCCAAAGGCGGTTTTTTTATTTGTGCTGTGATCAGCCAGTCTCTTTGGATGAGCCTGTTGCAATAGCTTCAGTTAGAAATTCAGCACCACAGGGGTTTTATTGGCGCTAATGGCCTGAGTTTTTGTCGCCAGGAAAGTCACTACATCAGCCTGTTCCGGATCGTCCACCGTATTACAGCTAAAAGCTGCAGTATAGGTACCGGCGTCAATAAAACCAATCTGATAGTTATAGCTGGCTGCACCATCAAACAACACCGGCGCGCTGGCATAAGGCAGGTTGGGCTGAGTACCACCATAATCGCCCAATGTGGCCGGTGCTAAGTCAGCCCCCTTATACAGATAAACCACTCCGACCGGCTTGGTTTTGTCGGCCGGCGCTACAGTACATTGATTGTTGATCAATAAGGTTTCGCTGACAGACCCTGTTAAATGACCAATCTGACTGGTATCTACCAGACGCAGCCCCGTTGGTTTTAACTGATAATTTTGCCCTGCTTTGTTGTTCACCACAGCTTTGCGTAAATCAAACTCCAGGGTGTAGCTAAAAGTGCCGCCGGCAGACAAAGTCGGGCCCAGTAACTTCAGCTCATTTGAAGGCACCGATAATGCTTTTTTGCTGCCGTCTTTCAGTTGAATATAAGAACCTTCACTGAGCACCAGCCGCAACTGACCATAATTACCGGCCGGCACTGTAGCGCCAGACACCAAAGATTCAGCCAGTGCACCAGGTAACTTTAATAAGTCCACACCGCGGCTATTGGCAATCACATTACCCTGAGCGTTCTGACACAGGTTATTCGGCGCTGCCGCAACCGCATCTGAACCAATCAGATACTTTTGGGTTGCACTGCCATTGCCCACCAGCTCGATGGCATTAAAACACACCACCACAGCGGCGGCGTCATTGACAGGCGCGTCACTGATCTGCAAACCAAAAGTTGCAGTGGTAGGGGCTGGTGTACTGTCGTCAGAACCACCGCCACCACAGGCGGCCAGCGTCAGCATGCTGCCGGCTAATAAAACTGGGGTGAATACGGCGTTGAATCTGCGGGAATTTGCCGGATTTTTGCCAGCTTGTGTTGTGTGCTTAGACATAAGGAACCTCGATTTACAGCTTTAGGAAAATATTATATTAGGAATTTATAGTTTACCCGATGAATTAAAACTGAATGTTGTTCACAAAACAGGTCTGACAACTGCAGCGCACAGCTGGCTTTGCCAGCAAGGTTCTGTTGTCGGGGGATAAATAAGCAGGCAGCGATTTGCCACTGCCAGCGGTGGATCAGCTGTGTCGCGGACCTCGTTATACTTCCTGCAGCGCTTTGAGCGCTTTTGAGTGGAATTCGCGGTGTTTCATCACCAGCAGCACTATTACTGTGGACAACATAAAGAGCCAGACATTAATAAACCAGGCCAAAGCTGCCAGCGAAAAATAAATAGCACGCAGACCATAGTTAAAAGAATGCGCCGCCTGATCAATCACTTTGGCCGCTCTGTTGGCGTAGAGCTGCACCTCGGCTTCAGATAAATGTTTGCCATCGGGCGCAGCACCAATCAGCACACCACCAAAACCATACTGGCGTAAACTCCAGGTAAACTGGAAGAAGGTAAATACATAAATTAAGCCTAAAAACAGCAACTTAAACTGCAATAGCCCGTCGGTATGATCAAGCCAGGGCATCACCTGCAACAGCACCTGGGCAATTTTGTCACTGGACGCTATGGCGGTCAGCAAACCGGCCAAAATCAGCATAGAGCTGGACGCAAAAAAGCTGACATTACGCTCCAGCGTGGAAATCAGCGCCACATCTGCCATTTTATTGTCGCGGGTTAACATCTGCCGCATCCAGTCGGTGCGTTTACGCCGCAGTTCAAAACTCAGGCAACTGACAGTGCGGGCTTTGCGTTTGGCAAAAAGGGTATAACCCACCCACAACAATAAAAACCACAACACCGCCAACAAATCTAACCAGGGAAAAGCGTTTTGCATTGTTACTCCATCAGGCGTCCGGCCCGGACTCTGTTATTGCCAAATCAAAATAAAAACATGCGCCTTGTGTCAGAGGCTGATAACCAATATCCCCCCCCATCCGTTCAATCAGTTCTTTACAAATGGCGAGCCCAAGACCCGTGCCGCCCAGTTGCCGGCTGTCGGAACTGTCGGCCTGCGAAAACTTCTGAAACAGCCTGGGGATAAAATCGGCTGGCACTCCAGGGCCTTGATCCAACACCTGAATACGCACTTTGTTGCCCAGTTGCAGTGCCTGTAGCCGCACCTCGCCTTGTGGCGGTGAAAACCGAATGGCATTGGCCAGTAAGTTGGCAAACACCTGCTGCAGCCTGCTGTCGTCAACCTTCACTGTCAGTTCAGGGTTAACATCAGGCTGCACCGTTAAACTAACGCCTTTTTGCTGCGCCAGTGGCAGGTTACGGTTTTTGGCTTCAAGCAATAACGACTTCACAGCATAAGGTTGTAACTGCAACAACATTTTACCGGCAGTCAGTTTTTCAATGTCCAGAATATCGTTGATCAACATCGACAGCTGTTCACAATTTTGCCGGGCTATCTCCAATAACTGCTGCTGCGACTGCGGTACTGCCCCCACAGCGCCGCCAGCCAATAAACCAAGAGCACCGCGAATAGCGGTTAACGGTGTGCGCAGTTCATGGCTGACGGTGGAAACAAATTCGTTTTTCAGCCGCTCGACTCTTTTACGCTCACGAATATCGCGCAGCAACAACACTGTGCCGCCCTGCTCTGCCTCGCGGATATGGCTGAGCATCAGCTCTACCAGCACCGGCTGGCCATTGTGTTGCAGCACATCGAGTTCAGCGCCGCCAGCCAGCTCATCCAGGGTACAGCTGTTGGCAAAGAGCCGAGTGTAAGGCTGGCCGATAATGGCATGTGCCTGATAACCCAACAAACTCTGGGCGGCCTTGTTGATTTTTTCAATGCGGCCAAACCTGTCCAGTACCACAATAGCGTCGGCGACATTATCAAGCACAGTGCTGGCATAAGCTTCACTTTGCTCTCTGGCGCTGGCTGTCACTGCCAGCCTGCTGTTGGCGATAAAAATGGTGGCGACCAGCGATAATAACAACAAGCTAATCAGCCAGCCCAGCAAGCGCAGGCTCCAGCCGGCGGCCAATGTCACAGTTTCGGCCGACACTGCCGCCAGCTGCCATTTGGCACCAGATACAGTTAAATCAAACAGCATAGCGTCTTGCAAAAACAGCTCTGGCTCGCCCACCAGCACCTCGGCCCAATGTTGGCCGGCAAGACGCCGCAGTGCCACTTTTACCCCGGCCGCCTGAGCCTGCTGACGTAATAACCCCCACACCGACTCAATATCCAGCACTGTACTGACAATGCCCCAATAACGCTCGTCGGGCAAAAATACCGGTATACGATGGATAAAACCGACACCGCCCTGCGTTAGCTGTACAGGGCCCACCAGCAAGGGTTTGCGCTGCTGAATTAAAGCGGCGATGTCGGGCCATTGCTCGGCTAAATCCGGATAATAAAGCCCAAGCGCTTTTTCATTACCCAGCAGCGGATAAATCATGCTGATCCTGTTACCGGGGGCCAGGCCAATATTGCGGATATGCCGCCCCTGCGCCACCAGGTTGGGCAATAAAAAGGCAAATTCTTCGTCGCGCACCTGGCCATGTGACGCCTGAATATAAGCCACCAGGCCCTGGCTTAAATACAATGAGGAATTCACTTCGGTTTCCAGCAAGGCGCGCAATTCTGCAGCTGCTGCTGCCACATGCCGAAGCTGCACCTGCTGTTGGCGCTGCCTGTCCTGAAACACCAGATATTCGGTGCACAAAGTAAACAGCAACAATAACAAAGTCAGCAGCAGCCATTGCCAGCGGGAAAACAACGTTGTCGCCATGCCTGATCCTAAGCTGAAATGATGGGGAATCTGACGCACTTTGCTTTTTTGCTAAAGCGCAAAGTACTTGCTTAATGATACACTTGGCGCAATTTTCCGGCAGATTAATTTAATAAGTTTGAGGAGCATGGCGTGACGACTTTAACCATTCAAACCCCTGATGACTGGCATTTACATTTTCGTGACGGTGATATGCTCAAAGAAACAGTGCCGGCCACTGCCCGTTGTTTCCGCCGTGCTGTGGTGATGCCCAATTTAGTGCCGCCAGTAACCACAGGTGCTTTAGCCCAGGCTTACCGCGAACGTATTCTGGCCGCCCGCCCGGCCGGCAGCAATTTTGAACCTGTGATGACCATTTATCTGACTGACCAGACTACAGCACAGGACATTGCCGATGCCAAAGCCGCTGGCGTACTCGCCGCCAAGTTATACCCGGCAGGTGCCACCACCAACTCACATTCAGGTGTATCCAGTTTAAGCAGCCTGTACCCTGTGCTAGAAGCCATGGTGGAACACAACATGTTGTTCTTAGTTCATGGTGAAGTCACTGATTCACATATTGATATTTTTGACCGCGAAGCTGTGTTTATTCAGCAGCATTTAACACAAATTGTGGCGAATTTTCCCAAACTGAAAATAGTGCTGGAACATATCACCACCAAAGATGCGGTGGATTTTGTACTGGAGGCTTCCGACAACGTTGCTGCCACTATTACACCACAACATTTAATGATGAACCGCAACGACATGCTGGTGGGCGGTATTCGCCCGCACAACTACTGTCTGCCGGTACTGAAACGCCGTACCCATCAGGAAGCGTTACGTGCTGTAGTAGCAAGCGGCAATAAAAAGTTCTTCCTGGGCACAGACTCTGCGCCACACGCCAAACATAAAAAAGAAGCAGCTTGTGGCTGCGCCGGTTGTTACAGCGCCTGGAGTGCCATTGAACTGTACGCTCAGGTATTTGACGAGCTGGGCGCACTGGACAAACTGGAAGGTTTTGCCAGCCACTACGGCGCTGACTTCTACGGCCTGCCACGCAACAGCGGCACTATTACGCTGGTGAAAGAAGACTGGACTATTCCTGCCGAAATCACCCTGCCGGACGGCAGCCCTATAGTGCCGTTTTTTGCCGAACAACAAGTGCACTGGAAGTTAAAAGCATAAGTTAAAAAGCGAAGTTAAAAGGCTGAGCTTAAACGCTAAGTGATTGAATGGGTTCAACCTTAGAACTCATTCAATCGCTTATTCTACTGGCAGACCAAAACCCTGCTCTGCCAGACGCTGACTTAACAAAGCAAACTTTTGCCGTAAAAAATCTCTGAGCATCAACACAGCTGGTGTCACCTGAGCGCGACTGGCACAAATTAAATTGAGCTGCAGCGCTTTGATCTGATACTGCGGTAACAACACTTGCACCCTGCCGGCCAGCACATCAGCGGCCATATCAAAAGCCGACTTTAAACCGATACCGCGGCCACTGACTATCCAGCGCCTGACCGCATCGGCGTCATTACTCACTCTGTTGCCACTGACATTCACCGCCTGCTCAGCGCCGTCCTTACTAAAAAGCCATTTGTCGTAAGCGCGCTCATCTATCTGATACAACACACAATTATGCTGCGAGAGCTGCATGGGATCTGCAGGCTCACCAAATTGCTGCAAATAAGCAGGCGCAGCACAAACCCAACGTGGTGCTTTGGCTATGGCAAAAGCCACATGGGAAGAGTCGGCAACAGCGCCATAACGCAAAGCTAAATCTACCTGCTCACGGTATAAACCTGCCACTTTGTCACCGAGCTCCAGCCTTAAACTTAACGCCGGATATAAAGTCTGGAATTCATCCAGCCAGGGCAACAACACATTGCGGCCCAAATCACTGGGCGCGGTCAGGCGCAGCTCACCGCTGATATGGCTGTCGAGCTGGCGCAGCGCCTGCTCCCCCAAAGCCAGCGCCTGTAGCGCATTCTGGCAATGCTGCAAAAAGTGCTCACCGGCCGGGGTGAGTTTTAAGCTGCGGGTGGAACGCACTAATAAGGTTGCGCCTAAATGTTGCTCCAGCCGTTTCAGCGCTGCGCTGGCCGCCGCTGGTGTTAAGTCAAATTGCCGCGCTGCCATACTGATATTGCCGGTGCGTACTATTTGCTGGAAAAGTTTGAGATCCTGAACCTGCAGCATTTTCAAATTTCATTTGATAAAGAAAGCAGTATTAGGTGGTTTTTCTTTAGGTGTCAATCGAGCACACTGTGCGTCAGACGTGAGCCCAAGCTGCTATCAACAAAAGTTGAACCTCAGCACCTTAACACCCGGTTTTTCAGCGGAGAAATATTATGCAAGCCATTGGTTATTATCAGTCTTTACCAGCAGACCACCCTGAAGCACTGCTGGATATTGAGCTGCCTATGCCTGTTGCCACAGGTTTTGACCTTTTAGTAAAAGTTGAAGCCATAGCCGCCAACCCGGTGGATTATAAAATTCGCCAGCGCCGCACACCTGTGGACGGCAAAGCCGAAGTGCTGGGCTGGGACGCCGCCGGCACTGTGGTGGCCGTGGGTGAAAACGTCACTTTATTTGCACCGGGCGACACAGTATATTACGCCGGCGCATTAAACCGCCCTGGCGCCAACAGCGAGTTTCATCTGGTAGACGAACGTTTGGTAGGCCGCAAACCCAGCAATCTGAGTTTTGCCGAAGCTGCGGCACTGCCGCTCACAGCCATTACCGCCTGGGAGCTGTTATTCGACCGGCTGCAACTGGATAAACCGGCACCGCAATTTGCAAAAAAAGTGCTACTGGTAAGCGGCGCCGCCGGTGGTGTGGGTTCTATTTTGCTGCAACTGGCACGCGAACTGACAGACGCCACAATTATTGCCACCGCCTCCAGGCCGCAAAGCCAGCAGTGGGTGCGTGATTTAGGCGCACATTATGTGATTAACCATCAGCTGCCTTTGGCCGATGAGCTCAAGCGGATTGGCATTCAGCAGGTAAGCCATGTAATAAGCCTGGTTGACACTGCGCGCTATTATGCTGAATTTATTGAAGCTTTGGCCCCCCAAGGCAAACTGGCCCTGATTGACGACCCGGCAGAGGCGCTCGATATCCGCCCGCTGAAACTAAAAAGTTTAAGCCTGCACTGGGAGCTGATGTTTACCCGCTCTTTATTCCAGACGCCAGACCAAATTGCCCAGCATCAGCTGCTGAATCAACTCAGCACCCTGGTGGAACAAGGCAAAATTAACAGCACTCAGGGTGAGCTGCTTGGCAAGATTAACGCCGCCAATTTAAGACGCGCCCACCAGCAACTGGAAAGCGGCCAAACCATCGGCAAACTGGTGTTGGCTGGTTTCTAAAGCAGAGAAAATGGCGATTGTTCAATTTTTGACTAATTGGCCAACAATCAAAGCCCTGCACCACTTTGCGTCTGGACAAGCGCCACAAGGCACAATACAATGGCCGCCGTCGCGCACCCATAGCTCAGCTGGATAGAGCGCTGCCCTCCGGAGGCAGAGGTCTCAGGTTCGAATCCTGATGGGTGCGCCATATAAATCAACCACTTAGAGGCAACTCAAGTGGTTTTTTTGTGCCTGAAAGAAAATTTTATAGCAGATTTATAGCAAATTTATAGTTCCCAAACCTCAAATAGCCAAGAGCTAAATCTTTTTATCAGCTAAATACTAAAATGACAGCTGCTCCAATCCTCTCAGACGTGCAACGGATGCATTTTAGTTATAGGGCTTCCAACCGCACCTAAATTGGGTATGATGAAATTCACGCTTCCTTTGCTTTTGCTACGTTGTAAGGAAACATCAACTAACAACAGGGACTAACTATGGATTTTATTGACCAGCTAAGGCTTTTGTCGTCACGTATCGCCAATACAATAAACCTAATTCAAACTGAAGAGGCCACCAAAAATGCCATGGTGATGCCCTTTATTAACATTCTAGGTTACAACCCTTTCGACCCATTGGAAGTAACACCAGAGCTAACAGCTGACGTAGGTACTAAAAAAGGCGAGAAGGTTGATTATGCAATTCTAAAAGATGGTAAGCCGATACTAATTTTCGAATGCAAAAAGGCTGGTGGTGATCTTAACATCAAGCATGCTGGGCAGCTTTTCAGGTACTTCCATGTAACCGAAACTCGGTTTGGTGTCTTAACTAATGGCTTGGTCTATCGGTTTTTCACCGACCTCGAGCAGCCAAACAAAATGGATGAAAAACCTTTCTTCGAATTCAACATTTTGGACTTTAAAGAAAAAGACGTTGAAGAGCTTAAAAAGTTTGCGAAATCAGCTTTTGATGTCGACAACATCTTAAACACTGCAAACGACTTAAAGTACGTTCGCGCCGTACATCAAAAAATTAATGAGTTTATGACCGAACCGTCTGACGAATTTGTCAAACTGGTAGCCGCTGATTTGATTGGAACCAAGCGTTTTACTCCCGCACTCAAAGAGCAATTTTCAACAATCACAAAACGCGCATTTGATCAGCTTATTGGCGATAAAATTAATGAACGACTGAAAGGTGCGATGACTCAATCAGGTTCGGCTCCAGTGCAAATTGTTGCAAGTAAATCTGAGCCTATTTCAATAGATGAATCAGCTAGTGAGAAAACGGAACCGCAAGTAATTACCACACCGGAAGAGCTTGAAGGATTTTATGCGGTTCGGGCTATGCTCCGTGATGTAGTTCAACCTAAAAGAATTACCATGCGTGACGCTCAAAGCTACTGCGCTATCTTGTTAGACAACAATAACAGAAAGCCTTTATGCAGACTCCGTTTTAACAATGTTGATAAGCTTAAAGTCGGAATCTTTAATACAGAAAAAGAAGAAGAGATATTCTCATTAGAAAATGTCGATGACTTGTTTAGTTATGCTGATAGCTTGAAAAATACATTGAAAAGTTACGATTGAGTGTTTTGAACTGGAATCACAGTAAATGCTTTGGTTCCAGTTCAAATTCTATCTGTAATTTCGAATTTCAAACTTATTGTTAAAAAATCTACTGCTGAAGATACTATTATCTACACACTGAATCTACACCACTAAGCTAGATATTCTCCGAAAATGAACAATCTGGTTGTATAACTCGAATGGAAGCTAGGAGCGAAAAGCGGGCTTGAACGCCAATCCCAGAGCATGAAGCAAGCTGCTCGAATGCCTTGTTATAGTATTTTAATTTGCATTTTCAATAAATTTTTTATCAAATTACTCATTCCACTTGTTACCAGAACTATCGTAATGATTTCCATCAATGTTTTTCTTGTAGCTATTTCCGTTAACATCCTCCCAGTCCCCCTCATGACTAGGGTTAGATTCAGGGTTATCTAACCAGTCTATTTGTTTTGTCTTATTTATTTTATCATTTCCAGAGATAGATAAGAAAAAAAGCAGAACATTTAAAAGCCCAACAAACAAAAATATAAGATACTTCATCTAACGAATCCTGATAAACACATAACGCAGGCCTTGTTACACATTTATTTGAATTTCCCCTGTTTGACGAAAAGTTTATACAGCAAAATACCATTAAAAACCACAAAGGCGGCTAAAGCATAAACCACCATGACATACAGAGTATCATCAACATCAAAGTTCCAAAGTGCAATTTCGCTTGATGATATAATTTTAACAGCTGAAGGAAGATTGATGTAGAACAGTACAAAAAATGCAACGAACATTGGAAGTACTGTTCCACATAGAGTTTTATTGATTTTTTCTCGGCACCTTTTTTTTGCACTGTCTCCTGATGTAGACTCATCTTGGCTTAAGGCCTCAGTTATTTTTGGCCAAGCAAGGTTAAACAGAAATGTTACGAGAGTAAGCAACAAGCCTGATACCGCAACGATATCACCCAGCTTCATTTAGACCTAACTCCCGCCAAAGTAATGCGTGAGAATCCTCACTTATCTCAAATTGCCCAGCACTGCTTTTTCTTTTGGTAATGGGTTTGTAAGTGGGTTCATTCTGAGTTATAACCATATTTAACTCATCTTTGACAACGTCTGAACTTATTACGACTAGATACATTTCATTTACGTGTTCAGCAGATTTAACAACAGCCTTCATTGTATTCATAAGTACGTCGTCCAATTTATGTCTAAATCGAGAAACAGTATTTTTAAGTAAAGTTTTGCTCTGATTTTGAGTGAGCTGAAAAATTGTTGAAATTTGCGACTCGGTTGGAAGACTCGCTGCAAAATAGCTTTGTATTAAATACAGTAACCTATCTTGTTTTGCCTCATCGGCTCTGTTTGGCATGCCGCCTTCAACTAGCATTGTTAGATATTCTGTAAGAGCCGCTTTTGCAATTTTGTTTAGTGCCCCTTGAATATCCCCATCTTCAATTTTTAAAGTCTTCTTTATTAGCTCTTTCTGTTCTTGCTCAAATTCATGATCATCAATTTGGAATGTGATATCCATTTCTACTCCTTATTTTTAACGCGCGTTTAAAAGGCGCAAGCTTGTTAGCGTCGTACCTAATTTACTCGATTGTTATCTGATTAAAACTCTTGCGCATAGACTACAACTCTTTGACTTGAGGCTTCGCCTATAAATTTACCATATAATTCTTCTAGCTCTGTGTAACTCAATTCCTTAGAACCGATCTTCCCCTTGTTGAAGAGAAACTCAAACATTTCACTTGATAGAGAAATATCTTTAATGTTCTTGTATTCAAGAACATCTGCACCTCTAATACCTTTGCTGGCACATTGCTCAATCTTACATATCGGCAAATGCTCGCCGGTGGATATGAATGTTTGATCCGGCTTTTGTAGCTTATCTGTTGGCCTTAGAAAGGCAGAACAGCACGGAAACCTATACTCATTCTCTTTTGAATTCGACTCGCAAACACCTTTAACACACAAGAATTCATTCATCTTAGATATTTGGTTGAGCATTCTTTCGTCGGAAAGGTAAAGTTTTCGATTTTCCCAAATTTTGTATTGTACTGCGACGATCGCTACAGTTTCGTCACTTGGCGAATGTCTTTCATAAATCAAGTCAGCCCCAGTAATATGTTCAATTTTATCGGGATGGAGGACTCTCAACCTTAATATTTTGTCGTTTGGAAGACTGAAATCTCGGTATCCTTGGCCTTTTGTCAAACAAGGTATTATTCTTTCAACGTTATATGCATCTCTAAATATGAGCTGGTTCTCAGAGTGTTCTCGAGGCTCTAGTTCCTCGCGAGCTTTGTAAAGCTGACCAAGTTTCCTCTTTAACTGATCAACTCGGCTCTTATTTCCTTTCTCTTTTTCAGCAATTTTTAAAAGACCTTCATCTTCCTCAATAGCAGTCTTTACGAGGTCGATGGCATGGACTGTTGAATTATCTCTAATAGACATATAGGCCGCTCTTTGCCTATATTCCTTAGTCGTATCACTAACTCGCTCTCTTTTTAACTCACTAACGTCGTCGCCTAATAGCTCCGGATAAAGTGCGCCACCCAACTCAAGCGCATTGTCATAGGTGGATTTCTCCATATCTCCATTAGATGCAATCTTAGAGAGCCCTCTAAAAGCATTTAAAGAAATCCATTCCGCATTTAATCGATCTATATCTTCCATACGACTCTCGAATTATGTGTTCATATAACATATGTATATCGTGCCCGAACACTTTCGCTGGTTTTACCAGATGACGAGCAATAGTTAACTTACTAATAGAAATCAATCAACTGAAATTGACCACTGCAAGCAGCGACCAAAAGCATACTTGCAAATTATTGCTTTAACCTGCCCCATTATTTTTAGGTTGGTCCATTCAATGTTTTTAAATTAGAGTTTTTTTCCTTCTTCAGCAACAAATAAATGTACCTCTTGATTTACTTAAAGCAGGCTGTTTTATGGTAACAGCAAATAACACTGTGTGTTTGTCCACAATATCAACTAAGGTCTGTTTTTGACACAATGCCTTCCAAACATCAGTACAGTTATTTACAGAACTCCAAGTAAAGGCGAAGAGCGGCCTAAGGCCTGTTCCAGTCGCCACTGGTGCAGGCGGGTAATAATTGCCTGACCTGCATACAGAACACCTTTAAGCTTTAACACAATGAGGTTGTCAAACCAGCTGGTTTTAATCAAGCCGGTTTGTTGGTCTGCTTCAATATGGTAATAAGGCCGGATTAACAGGTCTTTGCGCTTACAGAACACGCCGCCCATTAGTTGCACGTAACTTTTCCAGTCACCTTTATCCGCTGCACTGCGCACCGCTTCAAACTGCTCGTCCTGTTCATTACCTTGTTTTACTCGGCGCAGTTCGCGCCAAGGCGTAACAGGCACACCGCCAATTTGCTGAAACTGACGAATGCCCCAGCAGCTTGTTGATAACTCTGTCTACATGGGGATATCAAATAAACGGTTGACGAGAGCTTTTTGTTTAATTAGTTTGATTACGAACTGGAAACACGCCCCGTCGGGGCTGATAGTAGTATTAACGAACTGTTTCAAGGTATTTGAACATTCGGGATTGGCATCCGTTACTACTCGATACACTCCGTGGCGGTATAGTGCTTCTTAAATTATTTAGAGATTCATCCATAGGGTAATCTCTGCTGTTTTGATGTAGCCATAACACATCAATCGGCATTAATTTCTGGATTAACTATGCCACTTAAAACTTCGGCTCTTGCCTCTGAACAACATCGTCACTATCAAAGTCACTCTTTTGAACAATACGCCGCTTGTCTGCTTATGGCTGATGGTTGGGAAGTTTTTCAGCCATTTTTAGACCATGGCCGTAAAACAGATTTGGTTATATCCGATGGTCATGTTTTTTATCGGGTGCAGATAAAATCGTTAGAAACAACCGACGAATCAGTGATTGTAAAAAATCAGTGGAAAAACACCGACACCAAAATTGACTATGTGATCTATTTCTCACAACAGGGCGAATGGGGCTACATTATTAGACCATTTTCTCGCAATCATATACGGTTAAAATTTGCCGGAGGCATCAGGTTCCGCCAAGATCAAAAGCATTTTTCTCAGGCTTTTGCCAAAATCTGAACCTGTGACATTCAATATCAAGTTGGCACAAAACAAAGCACATTCGGCTTTGCCGGTTGGGGCAGAAATTCAGCCCCTACAAGTGCTTTTTCACTTTTCTTCACTGCGCATCTCTGCCTGGAAAAAACTTTTAAAACCACCCTTGATCTTACCATAACGGCAAGCTTTACCCTGCTTGAAAGTGGAACAAATGGAGTGGGCGACGATGAATATTTTGTTATGGCAGGCCGCAGTGTTACCTGGGCAGGAACAGGAGCTTGAGTTTTTTGCCAACACCGGGTTGCTGCAGTTTTTTCAGCAACAACAGGGTTGTCTTGGTGTTAGCTTTTTGCAACAGGGCCAACAATTCCAGTGTGTCAGCTACTGGCATCAGCAGCAGGACGCGCAGCAGATGCTAACTTCGCCGGCCTATCAGCAGCTGATACTGTTGTTGCTGCAGCGTTATTTAGTCACTGCTATGCCAGCCGGATTTGCCCAGATCCAGGGTGGTTTTTTAAGCCGGCAAGCGCAGCAACAACTGGCGTATTGTCATGCCACTGAAGCAACAGCACCTCGGCCGGCTCTGGCTTATCGCTGACCATGTTAACTTGCGCTCACACTGCAAACGTATGCGGGCCTGAGTGCAATTTTTTTCGCCTATACTGCCCTTTTTGCCAAAAGCGGGGACAAATCTGATGTTATTACGCAGTGCTTTATGGTTGGCGGCAGCACTTTTTAGTGGTTGTGTGGCTGCGCTGCCCAACGTCAGTGCCGGCAGCATAGAGCGGCTGGAACAATTTCCATCGGCGCTGGTGCCACCACGCACTGTCGATATCTGGTTGCCCCAGGGCTTTGACAAAAAGGCGCAGCAGCAAAAATATGCCGTACTTTATATGCACGACGGCCAGATGTTGTTTGATGCCGGCAGTAGCTGGAACAAGCAGGAATGGCGGGTCGATGAAGTAGCGCAACAACTGATAAGTGCCGGTAAAGTCATGCCTTTTATTGTGGTGGCTGTGCATAATGCCGGGCTGAACCGCCATGCCGAATATTTTCCGCAAGCCCCTTTTCAGGCTTTGCCGGCCAAGACTCAGCAAGCGCTGTATCAGCTGGAGCGGCAGCCAGGCCAGAAGCTGTTTCAACGTCAGCTGTATTCTGATCAGTATCTGAAGTTTCTGGTCACTGAACTAAAACCTTATATCGACCGCCATTATCCGGTGTATAGCGACAGCAACCATACTTTTGTGATGGGCTCCAGTATGGGCGGATTAGTTTCGGCTTATGCTTTGGCTGAATATCCGCAGGTGTTTGGTGGCGCGGCCTGTTTATCGACCCATTGGCCCGGCGTATTTCAAACTGACAATAACCCTGTGCCGGCGGCTTTTTTGGCCTACCTGAAAAACAAATTACCGCCCCCTGGCAAACATAAAATTTATTTTGATTATGGCGACCAGACTCTGGACGCCATGTACCCGCCACTGCAGCACAAAGTCGACCAGCTGATGCAACAATTGGGGTACAGTGCACCGCTCTGGCAAAGCCACTTTTTTCAAGGGGCTGATCATTCAGAACAAGCCTGGGCGAAACGCCTGGCTATACCGCTGCAGTTTTTGCTGGGCCACACTGCCAATACAGCCAACACTGCCAAAACCGCAGAAATGCAAACCGAAAAACCTTAACCCGGGTGATCAGCTTGCGGCTAAGCCCTGTGTCTGCGGTCAGAATGGCCGTATTAGCTTCACTGCCTATGGCTCAGAAGCCTGGCGCAGGCGCTGGCAATGTCAGTGCCTCACCAGGGGCTAGTGTTGCCGCCTGCTGCTGCAGCTGATGAACCTGCGGTAAAATATTGCTGCGAAAGGCTTTTACCTGATCCCAGCGCTGCTTAAATTCAGCGCCTGCTGGTTTTCCCGACTCTTTATAAGCTTTTAATAAAGGCCCGAGTTCCAGGTAAGCCTGCGCCAGGGTTTTGGCCTGCTGCTGCTCAAAATCGCTTATTTGTTGTTGTACAGCCGCAGCTATACCGGCTTTTTGCTGCTGCGCTTTGGCATATTGCAGCGGCACTTTGTCCGTTAAAAAATACTGCTGGTATTCAGTCACGGGCAACGAAGCAGCATTGGTCCAATGCATCAGATCTGCCTTATTCAGCAGCTCGCCATTGGCGGGGTTAATCATCAACACTGTTGGTGTGCCGTAATACAAAGGCTGCTGATAACGTGCCATAGTGGCAGCGCCAAATTCGAGATAACCCACATCCACAAAAGCCAGCTGATAACGTTGCTGCAGCGCACTGGCCATGGCCGGCTGGTTAAATTTGTCCAACAAGGCCACACTGTCATGGCACCAGGTTGCGCCCAGCACCAGCAATAACAGTTTTTGTTCAGCAACTGCTTGTTGCTCCAGCTGGCTCAGCTGTTGCAGCACCTGCTGCTCGGGTAAAAACACAAAAGCAGTTGGCGCACTTTGTAGTTTCAGGCTGAACAAGGCACTGCATAACAACAGAATATTGCCTAAGGCTCTTAAGGGAAAAAACACCGCTACAGACACATCACACTCCGGATTTTGCTAAAACCATAGCAGCTCAGTGTGACAAATTTAACCACTATAACCCAGCAATTTTCTGAAGCTAATGCCGGCAACAGCTTTAACCAAAGTGTGCAGACAGATCAGTTGCACTTGGCCTCTTGTACTTGCACCCATGGCTGCCTAAAATTGCCGCCGTTGTTTTTCCCGGGGGATATCATGAATAAAAGTATGATCACCAACCTGCTGGCATTGATTGCGATGGCCGGCGGTTATCTGTTGCAGCTGCCCTGGCTCTGGACTATGGGTTTATTTGCTTTTTCCGGCGCCATTACCAATTGGCTCGCCGTGCATATGTTGTTTGAAAAAGTGCCGCTATTGTATGGCTCTGGTGTGATCCCGGCCCGTTTTACCGAATTAAAACTGGCGCTGCACCAGCTGTTAATGCAGCAGTTTTTTAGCCAGGACAACTTCAGCCGCCTGGCCGCCAGCGCCGCAGACACAGAACCGATGCAGCTAAATCTGCAACCTGTGATTGAAAGCATCGACTTAAATCCGGCTTTTACCGCTTTACTCGACACAGTGCAAAAGTCGTCATTAGGCGGCATGCTGGCGATGTTTGGTGGCGCTCAGATGTTATTACCGCTGCAACAGCCCTTTGTAGATAATCTGCGTGCTTCCCTGATTGAACTTGCCGCAAGTGCCGAAGTGCAACAACAGCTGCAACAACAATTAAGCTCGGCAGAAAATATCAATCAACTGCAACCGAAAATTGCCGCCCTGGTACAGGCCAGACTGGACGAACTGACACCACAACTGGTGAAAGAGCTGATGCAACAACTGATAGCCCAACATCTGGGCTGGCTGGTGGTGTGGGGGGGTGTATTTGGTGCTGCTATTGGTCTTATCAGCAGCTTAGTGCCGGCTCTGGTGTAAACCGCAAAAACTACCCGCAGCTGATGGCCGGGCTGCAGCCTGACTGCCCTGCCTTGTTACTTTTGTTACTCTGGTTGCAGATTGCTTTCAGCTGCTGGCCTGCTAACGGCGCCACAACCACCAGCTCATCCATAAAAACATCACTAAAGCGCCCAAGCCAAGTCCACTAAACTGTTGTAGTTGCGCAGAGTTATTCATTTGCAGTGGTGTCATCACCGGCTCGCGGTAAGCATTGGATTGGGGCTTAAACTCAGCCGGCAAATCAGCTTGTTTGGGCATAGATTGTGGTGACGACACCTGATTAAGCTTCGCGTTGCGCTCAGACAGGTAAGATGGTCTGTCAGCATCAGCGGCTGTCGTCGGAAAAACGCTGCTGTTGCGGGCTTGTTGTGACTGCTTTGTTCTGGTTTTTTCTAAAGCACTTTGTGCCGGTTCGGCAAGCTCAGCACCTTGTGGCTGCCATTGCTGCAAAAAAGCCTGGCGCTGGCGCCATTTATCTTCAGCACAAAATACAAAGTCTTCAGCACTTTGCTCATGTACCCGGCACTGCACTGGCATCTGATAAAAATTATCCCAGGCTTTGGCCATAGCCCCGGCAAAAACCGCGTTATTGGCTTGCATCAGCGGGAAGTTATCACGGATTTGGGTTTGTTGCTGCCGCTGCGTTTTGTGCGGCGCAAGATAAGCCTCTGCCGCCTGATCATCTGGCACCGGATGCACACAATAACGGGCTTGCAACTGAAATAACTTCAGCTCACGGCCGTTCAGAAAGTTATATTCACTAATGTCGTAACCTTTGCGCATTTTGGCCTGAATGGTCGCACGCTCCGCTTCAAGCGCTGCACATTTATTCACACTAAACTGGCGCTCAGCACCCAGCACGTTGGCTGAACCCCAATACCCCATAACCACAAGCCAAAAGTACCGCATGACAATCCCTGTTCCGGTAGCCACAACTGCTATCTAACAGCAAAATGTAGACTTATCCTGATGTTTATTCTGTGTTTTTATCTGAGCTTGCTATTGTGGCAAAAAACGGACCGCAGCAATATAAAAAACTTTTGTGCCTTGCAGGTACCGCTGTAATTGCATCACCAAGTTTTATCCTTTGCTGCAGGTACTACTTCAGGCTGAACTTTAGCGCAGCCATTCCAGCTCCTGATGACTGTTGTAAAAACTAACCCTGTCGCGGCCATGTTCTTTGGCGTGATACAAAGCCCGGTCAGCCTTGTCTAATACGGTTTGCCAGTCTTCGTTCAGTTGCCTTTGGGCATAACCCACACTCACTGTAACTGGAATGTGCAGCTGCCCATGCACTAAGGGTTGTTTCAGCACTTTGCGCCTGAGTCTGGAGGCAACGGCACAGAGTTCGGCACTTTGTACATCGGTCAGCAAGATCACAAACTCTTCTCCACCAATACGGAACAGATAGTCGTAACCGCGCAATACGTCCTGCGCCAGGCTGGTGACATGCTTCAAGGCTTCATCACCGACAGCATGGCCGTAGCTGTCGTTAATTTTTTTAAAATGATCAATATCAAAGGTTAAGATGGCACAGGGCTGGCCTGTCCTGTCACTGCGGGCAAATTCATGGCTGGCAATACGTTGTAAAGCCCGGCGGTTCAGCCAGCCGGTCAGTGGGTCTGTATCTGAAGCCCGGCGCAGTTCAAGCTCCTGACGGCGGATCACAATCAGCGCACAGGCCATAGTTGTTAACATAATAAAAGCAGACATGGCGAGATAACCCGAGGTTTGCAGCAACTCATCGCCGGCCAGGGTCAGCGGCATATCCGGATCCAGCGCCACCAATACAATCTTCACTAGTAACTGCAGGCTAAACAGCAGTTCAATGCCCATCATTAACAGATACACGGTGCGCATCTGCGGATCAGGAGCCCGCCATAAAGTGTATAAAGTGGCCAGACACAACAGCAACACCAGCGGCAACAGCAACATCAGCCGCAGTGCCACCGACTGCTGCACCACAGGCATAAGATTAAGGCCAAACACCAGCAGTGCCAGAACCCCAACCAGCGGCCAGCCGGGCCAGAGGCCAAGATGACGACGCACGCCCACCAAAATGGCGGCGTGGGCACTCAGATATAACGCATTCACCATAGCACCCGACACCAGACTGGTGAGCTGGGGCACAAAATAGGCAACACTCAGACAATTTCGCAGAAAAAACAGCAGGCCAGCGGCACTCCAGTCGAGCAGACACATCTCACGCGAACTGGCGCGATAGAGCAAAAACAAGCTGATCATCATGATGGCGCTGACCAGCGCCGAGGCAACTTGTAAGGTAAAAGAATCCACCACACACTCCCTGTATCAACAAAGGCATTCATCCTGAATCATGCTTGCCGCCATCAGTGCAGCAGGACCTGCACGACTTACAGATCACTGACAACAGACACTGGGAAGCAAAAATAGCGGCTCACTGTAACAGACTTTCCTAAAGCAGGAAACTGTCTGTTTATTGTGCAAAATTAAGTTGCTATGTTCATCTCTGTAGGGATAGAGCAGCCCAACAACGGCACCGGCACAGCCTTGGTGCAATAGCTTTATTGTGGTTTCACCACCCAAGCAACCAGCCGTCTGACCAGCGGTGCCACCAGCATCACAGCCGGGAAAGCCACCACAAAAGCAAACAACCAGGCTCGCAACCAGATTTGGATGATATTGTCGACCAGCCCGACATTAAACAGGCTGATGACCAGAGACATCAGGCAAGACATTAACAAGGCCATAAAAAAAGCAAAAACGATGGGTTGATATTTATGAGCTATCACAACAATACACCAGTCAAAAAAGCGGGCAAAAATGCCACTGCGGTTTTACCGCAAAACGGCAGTTTACCCTTTTTTGGTTCAATACTGCCGCTATGACACCGGATACGGAATAAATTCCTGGTCATCACCGGGCACTTTGGCAAAACGGCCTTGTTGCCAGTCTTGTTTGGCCTGTTCAATCCGCGCTTTGCTGCTGGACACAAAGTTCCAGTTTACAAAACGCGGGCCTATCGCATCCCCACCAATCAGCGCAATACGCGCCTCTTTTTGTGCCGTCACTGTCAGCTGCTGCTCTGTGTCCAGCAAGGTCAGCACCTGCTGTTGCAACGGCTGACCATTGAGCTGTAACTCGCCCGACAACAGATATAAACCAAGCTCAGCGGCCGGTGGCAATACCAGTTGCTGGCCAGGTTCTAAAAAAGCTTCCAGATACAAAGTATCGGAAAACACCGGTACAGGAGAACTGACGCCATAGGCAGTGCCCATCAGCACCCTGACCCCAACCCCCTCTATATCCAGCGCCGGAATATGAGCCGATGGAATATGATAAAAAGCCGGTTCCGTTTCTTCATCGGCCAGCGGCAACGCCAGCCACAGCTGTAAACCATGCAGGCTATGGGCAGTGGCCGTCACCTGGGGCCGCTCGCGCTCTGAATGCACTATGCCCTTTCCCGCCACCATCAAGTTAATGTCACCGGGTTGGATCAGCTGCAAACTACCTAAGGAATCACGGTGCAAAATTTCACCCTGAAATAAATAAGTAACAGTGGCAAGTCCAATATGCGGATGGGGCCGCACCGCAATACCAGAGCCTGGGGCAAACTCAGCGGGTCCCATTTCATCAAAAAATATCCAGGGACCTATGGTTTTACGTTCTTTGACCGGTAATAACCTTCGTACTGAAAAATCACCTAAATCGGCAATTCTGGGCTGGATCACCATCTTTATGGCAGATGTATGGCCTGGATCAAGATGTTGCATCGTGTCTCCTGTAGCTTGTATTGGCGTGCGCTAAATTTAGCAGTATCTGCTTGCGGCTTCACCGCATTTTCCCAAACCTTATGACTCAGAGCATAACAGCGCACAAAATTTGACCACAGCGGCCACAAAGGCTAGGGTATGGATAATTATCAGGAGGTAAACATGCGTAAGATACTGATTATTTGGGATTTCAGTAAAGATGTGGCACCCATGCTGGATAAGGCCGCCGCTTTATTGAAAGGCAGTGCCGCCAGCTTTCATTTTGTCGCTTTTATCAGTCAGGACACCATCGAAAAAACCGGCATCAGCAACACCGCCACCATTGCCGCTCTGGTTGAACAAACCTTGTCGGCTCATCAGCTGTCACAAGCGCCGCATAAAGTATTTGCCGTGCATCAGGACGATATAGCAACCTGGGTGCGCGACTTATGTGCCGACCAACATTATGATCTGGTGATTAAAGCCGGCCACAGAACTGAACAACTGTTTTATACCCCAACCGATTGGCAACTGATCCGGGCGCTGCATATTCCGCTGTTGCTGGTGAGCGACAAACCACAACGCCAGCATAAAGCTGTAGTTGCAGCCATCGATTTACAGAACGACAGTGCTGTGCAACAAGAACTCAACCGCAAAGTTGCTGAATTTGCCTGGCGTATCGCCAGGCATAATGAAGCCATTTTGCATCTGGTACAGGTGGTGCCGGTCAATCCGGTGTTGCAGGATCTGGATTTAACCTCTGGTGCCGCCGTATTGGAAAAATCAGCGCCGGCATTACAGGCCAAACTGGAAGCTTTTGCCGAAGCTGAACAACTAACCGATTTTCAGATCCATCTGCAGGCCGGTGTTGTGGAGCAGGAAATTCAGCAACTGACCAAAAAACTCAAAGCCTCACTGTTAGTGATGGGCAGTATTGGCCGTACAGGTTTGTCCGGTTTGTTGCTGGGGAACACTGCCGAAAAAGTGCTGCAACATCTGCATCATGATGTGCTGATTGTAAAACCCGAGCGCTGAATAAGATTGAGCATCACACAGCAGTAGCATCAACACTTGCTACTGCTGTTGAAATGCCGCCCCCTGCAACGCCATGTACCGCCCGCCTTACCTTTTGCCTCCGCGATGCGCTCACAGGAAAAAACATGATAAGCCGCTATGATTTAACCGGATCGGAGATTGTGCTGCAAAGCACAAATCAATAGCGCTGGAGGGCGTCATGGCATTTTTAAGCACTGTAGGTGGCAGGCTGTTATTAATTCCGTTATTAACTTTTTTTGGTTTTGCCCTGGTGATTTTTGTCACTTTAACGTCATTACAACACAGCCTGATGCAGGGGCGGGAAAGTAAAGTGCAGGCTGTTGTTGACAGTGCCCAGTCATTACTGGCTCATTATCACCAGCTGGAGCAGCAAGGCCAGCTCAACCGGCAGCAGGCGCAACAACAAGCCATTGCAGCCATAAAAGCCCTGCGTTATTCCGGCACTGAATATGTCTGGATCAACGACTTAACCAAACCTCTGCCCACCATGATTATGCACCCGACAGTACCGGCGCTGGACGGCACTATACTGAATAAAGACAGCTTTAACCGCGCTACCTTAATGCGTAGCACTGATGGCAGTTTTACCGCACCGCTTGATAACGCCAACCTCTTTAGCAGTGCCGTGCAGGTAGTGGAACGTTTTGATAAAGGTTTTGTGGAATATCAATGGCCTAAGCCACTGGCAACGGGCGGTGTCAGCACTGAACTTTATTTAAAATTGTCTTTTGTCAGCGCCTTTAAACCCTGGGGCTGGCTGCTTGGCTCCGGTATTTATATTGATGATGTAGAGCAGGAGTTTCAGAGTTTTGCACTGAAACTTGGCGGCCTTATTGTGCTGCTGTTATTGCTGACCGTGGGTCTGGCGCTTTTTATCCGGCGCTGGATTCTAAGGCTGCTGGGTTGTGAAGTGACCACAGCTGTGACCATGGTGCAGCAAGTGGCAGCCGGCGACTTCCGGCTTCATACACAGCAACAGGCCGACAAACAAAGTTTATTGTTTGCTCTGCAACAGCTGGCTATTTCACTTGGCAACATGGTAGCGCAACAACGCAAACTGGCAACTCAGCTGGCGGCCCAGGCGATCGAGCTGGAGCAGCACAGCAACCAAAGCCAAAACACACTGCAGGATGTGATGCACCAGACCACCCAGGTGGCCACAGCTGTGCATCAGATGTCGGCCACCTGTGAAGATATGGCACGTAGCGCTACCACTGCAGCCCAGGCCACCCGCGACGCCACGGCCGAAGCCGCCCATGGTGAACAGGCGGTGTCGGAAACCAAAAATGCCATCAGCACCCTAGGCCATAAACTGCACGATGTGGCTGAATTGATCACCGAACTGAACCGCCACGGTGAAGCTGTTGGCACTGTCACCGACGTGATCCGTGCTATTGCCGAACAAACCAATCTGCTGGCACTCAACGCCGCTATTGAAGCCGCCAGAGCCGGTGAACAGGGCCGGGGTTTTGCCGTGGTAGCCGACGAAGTGCGCACTCTGGCCAGCCGTTCACAAAGCTCCACTGAAGATATCAGCAAAAGAATTGAAGGTATCCGCCAGGGCGCCGGCACCGCAGTGCAGGCCATGGCAGCCAGCGAGCAGGATACCCAAAGCACTATTCACCGCTCTGATGAAGCCGGTACTGCGCTGCAACGTATCTGCGCTGCTATTACCAGCATTGTGGATGTCAACGACCAGCTGGCAAGCGCCACCGAACAACTGGCCACAGTGTCGTCCATGATCAGTGGCAATATGGAAAAAATTGCCAGTGCGGTGGAATACAGTGCCGGGCAAAGCCAGCAATTAAGCAGCGCCAGCCATCAACTGCAACTGATGGCTGATCAGATGCAACAGGAAATGGCACGTTATCAGCTGTAATCTGTTGTGCTGCGGGCCGCAGCAGCAAAGGCAGCGCTGGGGTAATGCGGATCCCGCCACAGCGTTGCCTTAAGCAGCCAAATGTTTTATGGTGCCAATACAAATTACTGCCTTAAGCGGAGTGCCCTTTGGCAACCACAGGCCTGTTGTTCTCTCCAGTTTGCTTTTCAGCTGCATTGCCAGCTGTCTTGCCAGTTATCAGCCCTGCCTGAGCCGGTGCTTTGGCAGCGTCGGCCTGCCTGAATTTATCTTTAGTGTCAGAGTCAAAAAGCTGACTGATAAAAAACAAAAACAGTAAAACACCAGCAAAGAGCACAGGGATTTCCCGGATTAGTAACCCACACAACCGCCGTTGTTTTGCGGTTGCACAGATTCAAAAACGTCATCAACCCCGATAAAAGGAGCTGTTATGCAGCCAAAACCAGACATTATGTTATCCAGCCTTGATATTGCCAGACTTGAGCATCTGCTGAGCCAGTTACCGCCTCACAGCCCTGAAGTCGAGTTGTTAGAACAGGAACTGGAAAGAGCCATTATCGTTGAACCTGCTGAAATGCCGCCCGACCGGGTGACGATGAATAGCAGGGTCAGTTTTAGTGTAGGTTCGTCGTCACAACCTCAGACCCTTACTTTGGTATATCCAAAAGATCTAGATCAGAGTGGCGAAAAAATTTCGGTGCTGGCGCCTGTAGGCAGCGCTATTTTGGGTTTGGCGGTTGGCGATGAAATTGCCTGGCCAACGCCTGCTGATCCGGCGCAGAAAATCCGCATCACGGCTATTGTCTATCAGCCGGAACAAGCAGGCGATTTACACCGTTAACACAAGACTCCGGCCTGCATGGCTGTCATGTACGTTATGCACGTCATGCAGAGATGCAGGCCTGATATCACTAAACAGCAGGGGTTTTGCTCCCATATAAAGCCAGCAGTAACAATAAAGGACATAAATGCACCAGCAATACATTTAGCGCCAAAGCTGGCACTAAGTCTGTGTTTTGCTGTAACGCTTGGTTGATTCGGTGCCACAACAGCAAAAATACCGGCAAAGTCAGCAACACACTCAGGCAGAACCAGGGCAAAAGCGCAAACCACACCGCCAGACTGAGCAACAGATAGACCAACAGGTACAAAGCAGCAAAAAGCTTTGCGCTAGTCGCCAATCCCCATACTATCGGCAGATGCCGCCGGCCAACCTGACGATCGGCCTCTACATCCGGAAACTGATTCAGCAACAACAAGTTACTGCACAACAACAGCAAAATAACGGCGATAACCGCAGCACCTGCGGTCAGTTGCGCCCCCAACGCCCAGAGCGCACCTAAAAACATCAGTACACCAAAACCCACACCAGGCGCCAATAAACATAACAAAGGGGAACGCTGCAGATATTGGGTATAGCCGTAAAGCAGCAGCACACCGGGAATACCAATCCACAAAGCTTTGCCACCAAGTTGCCAGGTCAGGTAAAGCCCGATGCCAATCACCAGCAATAAAGTCACCAGTGCCAGCAGCAGCGCAGCCCCGGCATAAGCAGGTTGTTGTGGCAAAGTACCACTACCACCACTAAAAGGTGTGCGACTGGTCAGCAAATCAAGACCAGAGCGAAAGTCAAAATATTCGTTAAAAGCATTGACGCTGATATGGGCACAAAGCGCCAGCAATAGCACCAACCCAAGCTGCGGCTGTTGTATCTCTGCCCCCTGATAACGTGCTCTGACGGCCGCCAAAGCAATGGTGAGCAATGTTAAACTCAGAAAATTCCAGCGGGATACTCCCAGCAATACTTTGAACATCCATCTCTCCGCTTTGGTGTTTTGAACCATAACCTGTCATCAGGCCACACAGCTTACCTGATTTTAACGCTGCCATAAAAAAAGGCAGCCGACCGGCTGCCTTTACGTTAACAACAACTTGGTGCATCACTGCACTGCGCGCAAGGGCGTCTGTTGTACAGTGATGCGGGTGTTTACCCTCTTTGTAAACACGGTAAGCTCAACAGGGATTAATAAACCACTGTCTGAGTAGAGCTACATACTGTGGTACCAGCGTTACATACTTTGTAGTTGTAAGTGCCGCGTACTGACAGTGTATCTGTGTATAAACCGTCGTTGGCTGTAGTCACCAGTTTGGCGTTGTTACGGAATACATCCACAGAACTGCCAGTGGCGTTTGCCCACTTCAGATCAACCAGACGTTTACCTTTGCTGCTGTAAGATACGGCAGACAGAGTAATGGCAGAACCGCCACCCGAAGTACCACAACCCTGCGCAACCAGGTAATCGTGGGCAGCTTTAGCCTGTACAATACCGTAACCGAAGTACACATCTTTACCGGCAGCACCAGAGTCTTTAGCCGTTGCTTTTAATGCAGAACGGATTTGCTCACCAGTACATGAAGGATGGTTTGACCATACCAGAGCAGCGACACCTGAAACAGCTGGTGTTGCCATTGAAGTACCACTCATATAACCATAATCACCACCTTCGATAGCAACAGTGGCTGAAGTAGCCGCCAGCAGCGCTGCGCGGTCTTCAAAAGCTGCACCTACAGCAGGGATACGGGTGGTATTGGCAGTGCCTTCACCCAGAGTGCCGTATAACATGCCGGCAACGTTGTTGATCAGAATGGCACCGATACCACCTGAAGTCTGACAGTTTTTCACTTTGTCATGGAAAGAGATCACACCACGGTCAATCACACAGATTTTACCGGCTGCGCCTGAGTTCACAGTTTCAGCAGTACCCATAAAGAAGGTTGCGCCAGAAGCTGTGCCTACGTTTTCCATGGCAGAAGCAGCAAAAGCACCGTTGCTGGTGGTCAGGCTGGCAACAGTGGCCATACCTGCTGGGTAAGTAGACAGGGTATCAACACCACCAGCTGTTACTTCCACACAGATTTTTTCATTGGTTGTTGCAGTTTTGCCTGAGCCAGAAGTACAGCTAGGGAACTGAGAGAAATCAGCAATATTGTTGTTGGCATCGTTGGCACCAACCATCATTACTGATGTATAGCCAGCCGGGTATGAACGAACGTTGTTACCGTCGTTACCAGCTGCTGCAACCACTAAACCGCCACCATCAACAAAACTCTGGAAAGCATTTGATTCAGTGGTGTTAGAACCGCCACCGCCTAAGCTCATGCTGATGATCTTGGCGCCTGCTGCTTTACATTTTTGTGCTGCGTAAGCGAGATCTGAAGAATAACCCCAGCCTGAGGCATTAAATACTTTGATAATGTGCATTGGCACGCCAGGCGCCATACCCACTACACCAACGCCGTTATCAGCTGCACCTATAGTACCAGCGACGTGCGTACCGTGTGGGCCGCCGTTCACATCCCAGCGACCAGTGCCGCTGTCGTTGTCACCAGTGATGCTGCCCCATTCGAAGTCGATGTTGCTGCGATCCAGACCTGAGTCGATTACACAAACTTTTGGTGCAGCACCCAGGTTAAAAGCAACCTGTTTGACCTGAGACTGATACACAGCATAAGGTGTCAGCTGGTCAACCATTGGGTTGCCGGCATCATCGTTGTACAGTGCCATTGGCGTACGTTTAAAGTCTTGTTCCACCAGTTTGATATGTGGGTTCTTTAAAATGCCTTTGATTTCGTCAAAAGATTTGCCTTCAAACTCAACTGAAATAAAACCATCAGCTTCCAGTTTTACTTCACCGCCTAACTGGCGGGATAAAGCGGTCACAATACCTTTGTTGGCATTGTCTACTTGCAGGATGACCCGTTCTGACGCCTGAGCTGCCTGGGTATAACTAACGGCCGCCAGCACTGCTGCTGCGATTGGAGCCACTTTTTTGAAATTCATAACTACGATTCCTGTTGCATGTGTCAAGGGTGTGTGTTGTTTTGTGGGGCATCCTGCCGCATATTTTGTAAAGCCTAACGCAAATCTACATTAGGTTATGCTTAATAAATGACATATTCGACTCATCACTGCAATAGGGTATTACAACAATTTTTACAGTCGTAATTAAATGTAAAAATAAAGGGAACAGGGTACAAGCTTGATGTAGCAAGGGCTGGAAGCGGTTACTTTTTGATCGGAACAAGCAGGAAAATATCATAAAAAAAATCCCGGCCTGAACATCTGGCCGGGATTCTAAATCGGAGAACGGTTTTAACAATACAATTAGCGACGCAGCTGGCGACGGCGGTACAAAGCCAACAGTGCCATACCTAACAACGCCAGATAGCCGGGTTCAGAGACCTGAGTGGGCAGGAAAGGGTCACGGGCCCACAACGAAATGTTAGATAAGCCAGCAGGCTGGCCACTTTTGGTCACTAGCGTTTTAGACAGGTCAAATTTACCGCCAAATTCATATTTAATATCGCCTGCCAAAATTGGATCCAAACCTAATTGTGACAAGGTGAAATTGTAAATGGCAAAGCCATTACCACCTTTAAATACCACGGCAACCTGGTCAAAAAATGAACCACCCAGCAGTTGGAGCAACAATTCAGGTTGAGTGGAAGGTGGGGTAAACTTCCAGAAACCGGAGATAAAGTTCACACAAGTACCATAGGTACCATCGACCGTCGCACTGCAGCTGAATAAATCATCAACAAACTGGTACACCAAATCCGGATTGTCATTCGGGATAGTTGCCCCTTTAAAACCCTGACCGTTATCTTTACCCATATAAACCCAACCCGGGTCATCTGCAGTGCCATCGTTGTCTAAATCCAATAATTCCGGATCAAAAGCACCTGCGACCCAAAGACCGGTCTGCATATTAAACCAGCCATCATCTTCATACCCTAAGTTGTCGCCTGGTAATGTCATATCACTATTGTTACCCATCACTAAACCATAACAGTCATTGGCATAGACGGGAGCAAGCTCAGGCGGGATTGGCTGTTGTGGTTGACCTGCCGGCTCCAAGGCCCGCAAATAAGTGAGCTCCATATCTGTGAGCTTACAGGTCTGCAGGTCAACAAAGTTTGCGGAGTCATCGCCGCCAGAATTTATATTTGCAGCCAGTGCAGAAGTACTGACCAGGCAGCATGCCAGCATCAGAGATTTGAGCGTGAATGTTCTGTTAATCATAGGACCTCCTAATTTATACTAAGCTAATACAGCATGCGCCGTGCCAGATAAAAAAGCTGAACAAAAACAGTGAATTAATAATCGACTATTGAAGCTGTGTAAAAATTCTCGACGATTAAAAATGTTATTAAATCAAACACTTTACTAACAACTTCAACCGACGCAGTAAAACTGCTTTGAGTCAGGTCAGGCAAATTCAGGAGGAGGATGAAAGCCGGCAGCTCGGCCGGCAATACAGGAGTCAGCAATAACTTCAGCGAAGTTTTAAAGGGTAACATTGCTGGATGCGCTCAAACCACACAACAGCCCGTCAACTCAGGCTTTTAACAATATTGCCCTGCCACCCAGCCGGAACTCCAGGCCCACTGAAAGTTGTAACCACCAAGCCAGCCGGTAACGTCTACCACTTCGCCAATAAAATACAAACCCGGTTGTTTTTTTGCTTCCATGGTTTTGGACGATAACTCATCGGTATCTACACCGCCCAAAGTGACTTCTGCAGTACGGTAACCTTCAGTGCCATTGGGTTTAAACACAAAATGATGTAATAAGTCGGCAATGCGCTGGCTGCTTTTTGGGTTGAGTGCTTTGAGCGGCTGATTTGCCAGCAGATTTTGCGCCAGCAGTTTTTCAACAAGCCGCTTGGGCAACAACCGTGACAACGCAGTTTTCAGCTCCTGCTCCGGATGCTTTTGCTGCGCTTCTGTCAGAAATTCAAAGATATTCTGCTGAGGTGATAGATTTACCACCACCTCATCCCCAGGTTGCCAGAACGACGACACCTGCAAAATGGCCGGGCCACTTAAACCGCGGTGGGTAAACAGCATATCTTCCGGAAACAGCACATCATTGGCCTCTGCCGTTACCGGCAAGGACACACCGCTGATTTCTTCATAAACGGCTTTATCATCGGGTTGCCAGGTCAGGGGCACCAAACCGGCCCGCACTGGCAACACCTTTAAACCAAACTGCTCCGCCAGCTGAAAACCAAAAGCTGTGGCACCTAAATTTGGCAGACTTAAACCACCACTGGCCACCACTAAACTCTGGCAACTGCGGGTGAGACCCTTGCTTTGCAGCTGGTACTGGCCGTCGCTAAAAGTAACCGTCTGGATCTCCTGCTGCAGCGCTATCTGCACCCCGGCTTTGTCACATTCCTGCTGCAGCATGTCGACAATGTCTTTGGCACTGTTGTCACAAAACAGCTGGCCGAGCGTTTTTTCGTGATAAGGGATCTGATATTGCTGCACCAACGCCAGAAAATCCCACTGGGTATACCTGCTTAAGGCAGACTTACAGAAGTGTTTGTTTTGCGATAAAAAATTGGCCGGGCTGGCGTACATATTGGTGAAGTTACAACGACCCCCACCCGACATCAGGATTTTACGGCCAATACGTTTGCCATTATCAAGCACCAGCGTTTTACGGCCTCTTTTGGCGGCTTCTATGGCACAAAACAAGCCGGCAGCACCGGCACCTATCACTATCACATCCCACTGCTGCATCAGCATTTGCACTCTTTCATCATCACCAAGGCGCTATTGTCGGCGACTGTCCGCAGAAAGGCAATTTCACCGGCCGGATCTGTGAAAAATGCCAATTTGATGACAAAACAGATCCAACTGCGATCTTTTTTTATTACTTTTTGATATACCTTATTCCATTAACAACATTGTATACAGTTGTAACTGTTTGTAACACAAGCTCGAGCAGCTCTGGCTTACAGCAAGATCAGGGGCTTGTGCCGTAACTGGCTATTTATCAGGATATCCCGACATCCGCTCCATGGCGAACCTAATAAAGGTAAAGTTGTTAAATTACATCTCTTTACATTGGTAACATATTGATGAATTATTGCGCAGCCTGCCCCATTCATAAAAACTACGGCAGGAAACTCCAGGCAAATAACCAAAAAATAAGTTGTGAGAATTCCCATGCAAAACAGAGCGTTCCATTTACATAAAATCGCCCTCGCGACCCTTTCAGCGCTGTGCTTATCTGCTCAGGCTGCCGAAGTACCAGATTTGTTAACAGTACCAACCCTGAGCAACGCTACAGTAGCTCAGGAACTCCACACTCAGTTTATTGTGTCACTGAAAGGTCAGACTCAGGGTGGCGAAAACAGCCTGCAACAAGAACAGGCGTTAAATGCAAAGTTACATGTTGAAGAAACTTTATCGGCACTGGCTGGTAGCGAACTGCAATACGTGCGTGCAAGTGCTGTGGGTGGCCGTCACATTGTGCGTGCAGAACGTCGTCTCAGCGAAAAAGAGAAAAAAGAAATGATGGCCAACCTGGCCAAAGACGGCAATGTTGAGCTGGTTGAAGAAGACCGTATTTTAACTATTAACGCAGTGCCAAACGACACTCAATATGCCAGCCAGTGGCATTATTATGAAAGCACTGGCGGCCTGCGTGCGCCTGCAGCCTGGGATAGCGCCACTGGTTCAGGCGTGGTTGTCGCAGTATTAGATACAGGCTACCGTCCACATGCCGATTTAAATGCCAATATCCTGCCAGGCTACGACATGATCTCTGATAGTTTTGTCGGTAACGACGGCAACGGCCGTGACTCTGACGCCCGAGATCCAGGTGACTGGGTTGCTGTGGGAGCCTGTGGTGGTGGTCAACCAACTCAAGCTCAAAACTCCAGCTGGCACGGTACACATGTTGCCGGCACCATTGCTGCCGTAACCAATAACGGTACTGGTGTTGCTGGCGTTGCCTATCAGGCCAAAGTTGTGCCGGTTCGTGTGTTAGGTAAATGTGGTGGTTACACTTCAGATATCGCCGACGGTATTATCTGGGCTTCAGGCGGTACCGTCTCTGGTGTACCAGCCAACGCCAACCCGGCTAAAGTGATCAACATGAGCCTTGGCGGTTCAGGTGCCTGTGACTCTACCACTCAGGCTGCTATTAACTCTGCCCGTTCACGTGGCACTGTAGTCGTGATTGCTTCAGGTAACGACAATGACAACGCCAATAACTACAACCCTGGTAACTGTGCCGGCGTAGTGAACGTAGCTTCAACAAACCGCAATGGTGGCCGTGCTTATTATTCTAACTACGGTACTTCTATTGACGTGGCAGCGCCTGGCGGTGCCATGAACTCAGCCAACGACAGCAATGGTGTATTGTCTACTTATAACTCTGGCACCACAGTACCTGGTTCAGACAGCTACGGTTACTCTCAGGGTACTTCTATGGCTGCGCCACATGTAGCCGGTGTAGCTGCTTTAATTCTGCAGAAAAAACCAACGGCAACGCCAGATGAAGTGGAATCAATCTTAAAAACCACCACCCGTGCTTTCCCGGCTACCTGCACCAGCTGTGGTACAGGTATTGTTGACGCCGCTGCTGCGGTGGCTAAAGCAGCTGGCACTACCGGTGGTACTACTCCAGTGACTTCTCAGGTGACCAATATCAGCGTGGCTTCTGGCAGCTGGAAATATTACACCCTGACAGTCCCAAGTGGTAAAACCAACCTGACCATCAGCATCAGCGGTGGCACAGGTGATGCCGACCTCTATGTCCGTCGTGGTGCGAACCCAACCACCAGCACTTACGATTGCCGCCCATACAAAACCGGCAGCACTGAAAGCTGCAGCTTCACCAACCCTGTGGCCGATACTTACCATATAGGTATCCGTGGTTACACTGCAGTGTCTGGTTTAACACTGAACACTTCTTACCAATAAGAAAAACTGCATAGAATAAGGGCGCCTGTTGGCGCCCTTTTTTATCTGCGGCAGAACAACTGAACTTTTATGCCTGATAACCGGCCAGCAATAAAGCCCAGTCGGATTCCTGCCAATAAAATGGTCTGGCTTTTTCCCCTGCTAACCTGGCTTCTTTGCGCAATGACCTTAACAACCTGTCCATAGTGCCTTGCTGCCAGTCTTGCCCAGGCCGGAAGGCACATTTATCAAAGTCCAGCAGCCAGAATTTACCTTGTGGGTCCAGCAACATATTGTGGCAGTTCATATCTGAGTGGTAAGCCTGAGCCTGGTGAAACTGTTTTAACATAGCCCCCAGTTGTTGCCACTCGATGGCCGTTAAAGCCCTTTGTTGTAATAAATGGCAAATATCAATACTACCCGGAATAAGCTCCAGCAAAATATCAGCGCTATAGCCTAAACCCCGTTTTGTATATAACGCCGCCACAGGTTTGGGTACCGGCAACCCCAGTTGCACCATCTGCTGTAACATGGCAAATTCAGCCATAGCCCGGCTTTTGGCCAATGGCACAGCAAAAAACCAATCTTTGTTCATTTTGCCAATTAAACCACCGCGGTAATAATGGCGCAGCACCCATTGTTCAGTATTGGCTTGGACAAACCATACAGTGTTGCGCCCGCTTGACTGGCCAGTCACCGCATTTTGTTGCTGCCAGAATGCCGCCTGAAATAGCTTTTTATCAGCCTTCGCAAAACCACCGGCAGCCAATAACTGCGGGTCAAACCAAATATCGGCACCAGCTTCTTTTTGATGCAAATGGTGTACTCCTGTTGTTGGCAATAACCTTGTAACTGTCTGAAGCACCTTTGCTGTGGCGCCCCCCTGCTGCTGGTAAAGCGCTAACCCCTGGGCCGCCATCTGCTGACGTGCGGTCTTATCACAGAGCAAATTTACCGTACTTTGTGCTAGCTCTTCGGCATTTTTCACAAAACTCACAGCCTGCTTGCGCTCAAGCTGTTTAAAAGCCAGAGCAAAATTAAACACATAAGGGCCGGATTGAATAGCTTTCCCCAGGCTCATCGGTTCCAGCGGATTATGCCCGCCCCGCTCTATAAGCGAACCACCGACAAAAACCACATCGGCCAGCTGATACCACAGCATCAGCTCGCCCATTGAATCGCCCAGCAACACCTGAGTGGTAGGCAACAAGGGTTGCTGGCTACTGCGTCTGACCAGCGAAAATCCAGCTTGTGCTACCTGTGCTGCCACTGTGTCAAAACGATCCGGATGGCGCGGCACCAAAATCAGCAGCGTGTCAGGTTTAAGCTTTAACAGCTGCTGAAAAGCGGCCAGAATTTGTTCATCTTCACCAGCATGGGTACTGCCAGCCACCCAGACCGGACGACCTTGTAACTGCGCCTGAAAGTCTGTTGCCTGCTCCATCAGCGCTCTGTTCTGCTGCACTTCAAATTTCAGATTGCCGGTATTTTGCACTTTTTTACCGCTGTCCTGTTTAGCCACTTTGTTGCCAAGCAAAGTTAAAAAACGGCGGCGGCTGTTATTGTCCTGCGTCAGAATCACCTTCAGCTGTGCCAGCATCGGCTGCACCAGCGGCATAAAACGACGATAACCCCGGGCAGAACGGGCGGATAAACGGGCATTGACCAACACCACAGGAATAGCGGCCTGGTGACATTGCCGGATGAGATTCGGCCAAAGTTCAGTTTCCAGTAAAAGCACCAACTGTGGCGCCAGTTTTTTCAGCAAACGCTGATTGCTGCCTGGTGTGTCAAAAGGCAAATAATAATGAAACACGCTGTCGCCAAAATTGGCTTTGATGCGGGCCGAGCCTGTGGGTGTGGTGCAAGTGACAGTGACAGGTAAATCCGGGTAAGTGGCCAGCAGCTGTTTAATCAGCGGCGTTGCCGCCACCACTTCGCCCATAGACACCGCATGCACCACAATGCCACCGGCCGCTTCCGGGGGAATAGGCTGATAACAAAAACGTTCGGCAAAACGCTGCCGGTAAGCAGGGTCTGCTTTACTGCGGTAAATAAACAGCAGCAACATTGGAAAACGCAGCAGATACAGCAGCAGGCTATAGGTCACAATGCCCAAAGGGAATAAAAATCGCGACAAAACACAAATCCAGCACAATAAAGTTGGGAGCGATCATACTGTGCGCCGCAGTACATTACCAGAATAGTGCCATTAAGCCGTGCAAAGGCAGCCAAACAAAGCATAAAAAAGGAGCTGAATTCAGCTCCTTTTTTTAATCTTGCCACTGTTTTGGCACTGGTTCAGGCCGATAATCAGCGACAACAGCTTTTATTTTTTCGCCTGCAGATAAGCAAGCAAGCCGTAATGGCGCAGGTTGTGCCATAAATTTTGCCAGCTAAAACATAAACGGCTTTTATAAAACAAGGGCCGGTTCACAGCTTGTTTCTGATGTGGGTTGATCAGGCTTTCAAATTCCAGCTCTGGCCGAAACGGTAAAGGCTGCACGCCCATCACGTCAATGCCTAAATCAAAGCTGTATTGCAGTTGCACGTCCACAGGGCGGTAAAAGGGCTGCATCTTCTCAAGCAGTAATTTTGCGCCTGCTAAACTCACCGCCTGCGCCACAGTCGACACCGGCATTTTCTGATAATGCACCAGCGAAAAACCATGAGCCATAGGCTCACGCTGTAACACAGGTTGTTGTTTATTCGGCATCGCCAGTTTCAGATAATGCCAAGGCTGCTGCAACTGACGGATAGCATCCACTAATGCCGCTAAATCACACTGCAGAATAAAATCGTCTTCGAGAATAATGGCAAAGTCGAGCTGCTGCGCCACAATTTGCTGCCAACACCAGATGTGACTGATATAACAGCCTTTTTCACCAGGGCGCAGCATTTTGTGGTAATGCTTTTTATTGAGTTCCAGCGAATAATACTGGCTGAGCTGCGCTTCGCTCATCACCCGGCCGTCAGCGGCGCTGATGCGCTCCACCACAATGTCCGGGTAAGGCGCAAACTGTGCCACCGCATGCTGATAACGCTCGACCGACTGGTCGAGGTTAATCACAAAAACTTTCATTTTCATGCAACAAGCGCCCGGCTCAACGCCACAGATCCGCAACCCACTGCACTGGCAGCACACGGCGGTACCATTTGCCGCTGACGCCTAAAATGGCATCAGGCGGGTTTGGTTTGCCGTGGAAAGCAACAATTTTGGCGCCTTCAGGAATAGTGGCAGGTTTAAAGAAACTCATAATGCCTTTTGGCATACAGTGGCGTTTAAAGCTGACACACCAGCCGGCCGGCCAGTATTGCAACTTGCCTTGTTTGTTCAGATAACTGGTGACATATTCCTGCTCGTTACGCACAGAAGCCAGAACTTTGTCTTTGTTATTCTTCAGGTTTTCGATTAAATCGGCATGGGCGCCAATGTTAAAACGGTACACTGAGGTGTTGCCGGTTTCATCTTTTTTGTCCCACTCTTTAATGACACGGAACTCGCCTTCAGGCTCAAAAAAACAATCGATATTGCCAACTATCACCACGTCCAAGTCGATAAACAAAGTCGGGCCTGTTAAATCGTATAAAGGGTCGGCAAAACTGGTGACTTTTAACCAGCCGTGACCAAAACTCCATGGCTCGCGGTTGTCAAAATCGGCAAAACCTACTTTAGGAATATCTTTTACTTCCACTTTGCTGGCATCAATACCTTCGGCGTCATCTGTCAGACAGATAAAACGAAATGGTAATGTCAGGTTGCGGCTGACCATGTTGTACAGCTTGTTTACGTAATCCGGGCCGTATTTTTTGCCCCATTTGATACACAGAATATTGACTTGGCTCATAACATTTCCCGTTTTAACGCCTGTAACCGCTGTTTTTATGCAGTGTGACGTGCAAGTTTATCATAAGAAAAACAAAATCTACGCTGGAATTTCTCTGTGCTACTACAAGAGCAGCAGTAACACAAGCGGCAATACTGGCAGCAGCAGCGCTATTCAGGGCATACTGCAAAATAAAGCGGCATTGTGCCAGTCTTGGCTGACAACCGGCTGAATCCACTCAAATTGCAGCCGCATTTGTTTAGTTTGAACTGCAGCCGCAACAATCACCGCCTCAGGGGCAAAAGCATGAACAGAAGACAATTTATCACCATCAGCACCCTCAGTGTTGCCGGTTTAGCCCTTGGCGGCACAGTGCTTGGCAATGGCAGGAATTTTGATTTAACTGAGCTTTATCAAAAACTTAAAAGCCTGCAAGGCAAAACTCTTGCGAGCAGCGGCGACTGGAACCCAGCGCAAATCTTCCGACACTGCGCCCAGAGTATTCAGGGTTCTTTAACAGGTTTTCCGCTGCAAAAATCGCCGTTTTTTCAGCACACAGCCGGCAAACTGGCGCTTTTTAGTTTTAAAGCAGCAGGCGCTATGACGCATCCTTTGGCAGAGCCTATTCCGGGCATGGCGGCACTTGAGCCTAACGAGGATCCACAACAGGCGCTGACTGCACTGCTGCAAACGCTGGAGCTGTTTATTCAGCACAGCAGCACAGGTGCTACCTTAGCACCGCATTTTGCTTATGGCGCTTTAAATACCACCGATTATCAGGCCGCCCACTGGCTGCATCTGCACAATCATTTAAGTCAAATAAGCATTTAAGCCAAATCACTGTCATTTAAAGCTTTGGTAACAACTGGCCTTAAGAAAAACAAAAAACCAGCCGCAGCTGGTTTTTTGCAGCCAATTCAGCACTTAATGCCCGGCAATTTGCATCTGGCCAATCAGCACTGAACCTGTTAACACACCACCTCTTTTATCCACGTCGTTGCCAATGGCGGCTATGTCAAAAAACATGTCTTTGAGATTACCGGCAATGGTGATTTCCGACACCGGATACTGAATTTGGCCATGTTCCACCCAAAAACCGGCGGCGCCACGCGAATAATCACCTGTCACGCTATTCACACCCTGGCCCATCAGTTCGGTTACCAATAAACCTGTGCCCATATCTCTGAGCAGCTGGGCCAAATCGGCGTTGCCATGGCTGACCATCCAGTTATGAATACCACCGGCATGGCCTGAACTTGGCAGCCCCAGTTTGCGGCCGGAATAGCTGGTGGTCAGATACTGATTCAGCACACCATCAGTGATGATCTGGCGGTCGCGGGTTTTTACCCCTTCACTGTCAAAAGGACTGCTGGCCAGGCCGCGTAATAAGTGCGGTTGTTCAATAATATTCACTTTTGACGACAACACCGGCTGGCCGACTTTATCCAGTAAAAAACTGGATTTACGGTAAATAGCACCGCCGCTAATCGCCGACACCAAATGACCAAACAAACTGCTGGCAATGTCGGCGCGGAAAATGACCGGCACTTTTTGCGTGCCCAGTTTGCGGCTATTGAGCCGGTTTACGGTTTCCAGCGCAGCTTCACGGCCTACCTGCGCCGGGTCAAGCAACAAACCCAGTTCGCGGCTGACGGTGTAGCTGTAATCGCGCTGCATATCGTCGCCTTCTTCACCTATGACAGAACAGCTGAAACTGTGACGGCTGCTGGGATAACCCACCAGCTGACCATGGCTGTTGCCATACACTTTTAACCCCTGATGGGACGAAAAGGACGCGCCGTCAGAGTTGGTAATACGGGAGTCTGTGGCAAAAGCAGCTTCTTCAGCCGCAATACAAATGGCAATAGCCTGCTCGGTGCTGATATCCCCCGGATGAAATAAATCCAAATCCGGTGGTGAAAATTCCAGCGCGTCTTTATCAGCCACGCCGGCGCAAGGATCTTCTGAGGTATAACGGGCAATGTCTATTGCCGCTTCTACGGTGCGTTTCAGTGCAGCCGGGCTTAAATCGGCGGTTGAGGCCGAACCTTTGCGCTGGCCAACATAGACACTGATACCAAGGCCACCATCCTGATTAAATTCAACAGTTTCCACTTCACCATGACGGGTTTCTACACTTAAACCCCGGGTGCGGTTCATCGAAGCTTCGGCGCTGCTGGCGCCCAGTTGTTTGGCATGTGCCAGCACCTGGCTGACTGCGGCTTTGACTTCGTCAATTTCTTGCCAAATGGTAGGAGAATTGCTGCTCATCGCTGATTTTATTTCCGTTTGTCACGCTTTGGCGCAAGCTTATCACAGCCTTGCCAACCCTGCCGCAGCTTCAATGCGACGCAGCAGGGCTTTTTTGATATACTTGCCGCAATTTTATGGTGGAAAAAACAGACTTATGGCAGATATTACCGATTTTACCCATGGCGACGACTGGGACCGCGAAGAAGGCAAAAGCAAAACTCAGATCAAAAAAGAAATGCAGGCCCTGCAGGAACTGGGTGAAGAGCTGGTT
This sequence comes from Rheinheimera sp., assembly GCF_036782235.1. GTDB lineage: Bacteria > Pseudomonadota > Gammaproteobacteria > Enterobacterales > Alteromonadaceae > Pararheinheimera. Next base: position 367,236 of record NZ_DAIPZL010000001.1, read on the forward strand.
GCCTTAAGTGCCGCCAACCGCGCTAAACTCCCGCTGGATGCCGAATTACTGGACGCGCTGCAACTGGCTGACAAGCTGGTGCGTAAACATGAAGCCTTGCGCCGTCATATTCAGTTTATCGGCCGCTTAATGCGCACCCGCGATTTAGAACCTTTGCAACGGGCTCTGGCTGTGGTGCGTAATACCAACCAGGCCGCGACCCGCAAATTCCACCTGGTGGAAGACTGGCGCGACAAGCTGATTGCCAGCAACGACGCCCTGACCGAATTTGTGGCTGAATACCCTGAGGTGGATGTACAGCAGCTGCGCACGCTTATTCGTAACGCCAAAAAAGAACAGGAAAAAAACCAGCCGCCTAAAGCTTTCCGCGAGCTGTTTCAGCTGATCAAACCTTTTATTCTGGAAGAATAATGAAGGCTGTTGCCCTCTGAACACTGCAGGGCTAAGCACCAATAAAAAACGCCTGATAAATCAGGCGTTTTTTATTTTGAAGCAACGGCTTAAGCAGTTGTTTAAAAGCTACAGCTGAATTTGCCCCTGCAGATACATTACCGCTTGCCCCGACACCAGCACTCTGTCTTGTTGTAATTCACAGCGCAATACACCACCGCGTTTGGATGCCTGATAAGCCAGCAGCTCAGTTTTACCCAGCTGCGCCGCCCAATAAGGCGCCAATCCGGCGTGAATAGAGCCTGTGACCGGATCTTCATCACCACCATTGGCCGGCCAAAAATAACGGCTGACAAAATCGTATTGGCCTTCTGCAAAACCAGTGCCTGGTGCAGTCACCACCACATCCCAGGGGCCAAGCTGTTTTAATAACTGCATGTCCGGTGTTAAAGCGGTCACAGTGGCAGCGTCTTGATAAACCGCAAACCAGGCCTGCTCACTTCGCAGCACTTGCACAGGCGTGGCACCAAGACCTTTTAATAAAGCAGCAGGCACATCAGCCACCGGCAACGCAGGGCGCTCTGGGAAATTCATCTGCAGCCAGTCGCCTTGTTTTTTTACCGTTAAATCGCCAACAACTTTGGTGCTAAACCTAAGTTCCGTGAGTTCAGGCTTTAACTGAAACAATACAAAAGCCGAAGCCAGGGTGGCGTGGCCACAAAAATCAATTTCAGTGATTGGTGAAAACCAACGGATAAAATAATGGCCATCAGCAAGTTCAAGCAAATATGCTGTTTCCGACAGATTGTTTTCCTGTGCTATCGCCAGCAGTTCAGTGTCACCGAGCCAGGCACTGAGCGGCACCACAGCTGCGGCATTGCCACTAAAGCGTTGGTTGGTAAAAGCATCCACCTGATAAATTGCCAGTTTTTGCATTATGCCTCCAAAAGCGTCCGGCTCTCTCTGCCGCTCTGTAAAGTGACGGCACCTCTTGTCAAATCATCCGTCAGATTGTGTTTATCAAAAAAAACGGCTGATTAAATCAGCCGCTTTAACACTAAATCGACGCCTACCCCTTTGATTTTGCTGAGCAGCTTTTTCACCTGCTCAGGGTAGTCCCGCATCATTTCTATCTGGGTGTAATGACGGATGGTGCTGGTATTGGCCAGAATAATCTGTTGTTCATGCTGCAGTTGTGGCTGCAGCTGTCCAAGCTCGTCGTCTACCAGAATGCCATTTTCAAAATCCAGCGCAAAAGCACGGGGATTCAGGTTGTGGCCGGTAAACAAATGCCGCACGCCATCCACACTGATACCTTTGAGATGATAACTGTTGTCTTCATGGCGCCATAACCGCACATCAAGCAAACCGGCATCAATGAATTTTTGGTTGTTTTTCACAAACTTGCGCAAAATAGTTTCGTACAGATAAGGTAAACCACCAATACGGTTAAACTTTTGCCCGGGCGGAATATAAAAGTCGTTGGCCGTTTTATCACCGACCACAATACAAAGTTTCACACCGCGTTTTAAACATTTGCGCAGCGCTTTGGCCAACACTGGCGGCGGATTAAAATAAGGGGTGTAAATTAATACTTCGCGTTCGGCCAGCGCCAGCATCGCCAGAATACTTTGATTCAGCTGGTTATTCAGCCGCCCCATCCCCATCAGCAAGCTGGCATTTAAAGGCCCGGGCTGCGACTGCCCTTTGAGCAAATAACGGCAACTACGGGCATGTTTTAACCAGCTGCGGTGTGCCGTTTTATAAGCCTGGGCTATGTCCTGCTCAGGTGCCAGCAAACTCTGCACTACATCCAGATTACCCAATGCTTCCTGATGGCCAGCGGCAAATGCATCGGCCAGCTGTTTATTGTCAATCTGCAGATAACGGTCGGCACGGTAACGTTGTTGTTCGGCCAGATAAATGTTGTTCAGCGAAGCGCCGCTGTAAAACAGGCTGTCATCAAACACAAAACCTTTTAAATGCAGCACACCAAAAAGCTCGCGTTTTTTTACCGGCACACCATAAATATGGATTTGTTCTTTATATTCAGCGGCAATAGCACGGTAGAAGTCGGCATTGGTGCGGCCGCCACTCTGACCAATCAAACCCCGGCGGGCGCGGTGAAAATCAACATACACCCGCACATCCAGTGCCGGATTCTGCTGTTTGGCCTGATACAAAGCCCGCAAAATTTGTTCACCCGCCTCGTCGGCCTGTAAATACAAAGCTGTGATCACAATACGCTGACGCGCTTGTGCTATCAGTGCCAGCACCCGCTCTTTATATTCAGTGGCAGAACAAAATACCTGCACTGCAGCAGCATCAATAGCGGTTCGGGGTAAGGCGGCCAGACGGCGTTTGTTCAGCAAATTTTGTAACATAAGTTCGATCTGTTCTCGTGGATAATGCAGCCGCCTTGCGGCTGACAGCGAGATAACTGAAGTCTCTGCGTTTTTATAGTCGGGCTATTATGTGCGAAATAGCCTGCTTAGGCAAAAGGTTGGCGTTGTCCGGCTTATTTTTGCGTCTGAAATAGCGCGGCAACAGGGTGAATTCCGGCGCTCGGCAGACAAAAAACTTAAGCGTCAGAGCGGAATATGCCATACTCGGCGCCAGCAATCGAACCTCCAACCCTGATGTTTGTACTTATGAAACAGCTTCAAGTTTTTGTTGTGCTGCTGGCCTGCGCCCTGCCAGGCGCTGAAGCCGCAGTTTATAAATGTGAAAAAGACGGTGTCACCACCTTTAGTCAAACCCCTTGTGGTCAGGACGCCCAAACTACCGACTACACCACTGTTGGCCAGCAGCGGGAAAACAAACCCACTGTCGTGGTGAAAAAAGACCCAAACGAGGTGGATCTTTACATTCAACAGCGGCAACTGAAACGCAAAATCCAGCAGCTGACGAAAAAGAAAGAAGACAAAATTGCCGAACGTAATAAAGAAATGAACGCCATTCGCGACAAACAAATGACGGTCAAAAACAATGAAGTGGCAGGTGCCAGTTATCTGCAAAGTCTGGCGCAGGAAATGGCCGCTGTGGTGCAGGCCTACGACACTGAAATTAAGTCTATCGACGGCGAGATCCTGCAGTTACAACAGCAGCTGGATAAAACCCAGCCTTAAGCGGCCAGGTGGCGCAGCTTTTGATGCGCTTTTTATGTTAACCAATAGCACCTCAACAGCAAGACAAACAACAAAAAAGCCAGCTATTGCTGGCTTTTTTGTGCGCATGGCCTGATAAATCAGGCGGTGCCGCCCACTGTCATGCCATCCAGTTTTAAGGTTGGCTGGCCCACACCTACAGGCACACTCTGGCCTTGTTTGCCACAAACGCCAACGCCAGTGTCCAGCGCCAGATCGTTCCCCACCATAGACACTTGCTGCATGGCTTCAGGGCCATTGCCAATCAGGGTAGCGCCTTTAATTGGCGTGGTGATTTTGCCGTTTTCAATTAAATAAGCTTCACTGGCAGAAAACACAAACTTGCCGCTGGTGATATCTACCTGGCCACCACCGAAGTTGGGCGCATAAATGCCTTTTTTCACCGATGCAATAATTTCTTCCGGCTCGTAGTCGCCGGCCAGCATATAGGTATTGGTCATCCGTGGCATGGGCAAATGGGCAAAAGACTCACGCCGGCCATTGCCGGTCGGCGCCACATTCATCAGCATGGCGTTGTGTTTATCCTGGATATAACCTTTCAAAATACCTTTTTCAATCAGAACGTTATGCTGACTCTTTGTGCCTTCATCATCAATATTCATTGAACCACGGCGATGGGCCAAAGTGCCGTCGTCCACTATGGTGCAGTGTTTGGACGCTACTTGCTCGCCAATACGGCCGGAAAAAGTTGAAGCCCCTTTGCGGTTAAAATCGCCTTCCAGACCATGGCCTACGGCTTCGTGTAATAACACACCTGGCCAGCCTGAACCCAGCACCACCGGCATCATGCCGGCCGGCGCGTCCACCGCCAATAAATTTACCTGCGCCTGACGCACCGCTTCGCGGGCATAGCCCATCCAGCGGGGTTCACCGTTCACCAGTTCAGAAAAATAACTGTAATCGGTGCGGCCACCACCACCGGCACCACCGCGCTCACGCCGGCCGTTGTCGTTTAATAACACCGAACAATTCAGCCGCACCAGCGGACGGATATCAGAGGCATAAGTGCCGTCGCTGGCCGCCACCAGCACTTCTTCATAGACACCGGACAGGCTCACCATCACCTGCTCTGCTTTGGCATCCAGGCTGCGGATAAAAGCTTCAATCTGATGTAAAAGCGCTACTTTTTCAGTGTTCCCAAGGCTTTGCAGCGGCTCTACCGGCAGATAAATCTGGCTGTTGCCGGATTTTTTAAACGCCTGCACCTGACCCTGCTGACCCACAGCAGCAATACCACGGGCGGCACTGGCCGCCTGTTTTAATGCAGCAGCGGAAATATCGTCGGCATAGGCAAAACCGGTTTTTTCGCCGCTGATGGCCCGAACCCCAACCCCTCTTTCAATATTAAAAGAGCCGTCTTTGACCAGACCATCTTCCAGCCCCCAGGATTCGTGCACACTGGACTGAAAATATAAATCGGCATAATCCAGCTGATGTGAAAACAGATAACCCAAAGTCTGATTCAGATCGGCGGCAGTTAAGTCACTGGCCTCAATCAGGTTCTGTTCAACGGTCTGCATAATGACGGCATTATTCATAAAAGCTCACTTAAAAAACGGTTATGCTCAGCCAGCGGCATACGCTGACGAAGACTAAAAACTTGTTGTAAATCAATATCAACACTGATTGCCCCCACGGCAGTGCCGGCATCGGCCAGCACCAGACCCCAGGGGTCGATAATTAAACTGTGGCCATAAGTTTGGCGGCCATTGGCATGAGTGCCGGTTTGTGCCGGCGCTATGACAAAACACTGGTTTTCAATGGCGCGTGCTCTGAGCAGTGTATGCCAATGTGCCTCGCCCGTCACTGTGGTAAAGGCAGAAGGCAGCGCCAGCACATTCATACCTGCGTTGCGCTGCGCCTGAAATAAACCCGGAAAGCGCATATCGTAACAAATGGCCAGGCCCAGCTTCAGCTCGCCTAAATCGGCCACTGTCACTTTATTACCAGCCTGAGTTTTCGCCGATTCCAGATAACGGCCTGTGCTGTCGGCCACTGCAGCATCAAATAAATGAATTTTCTGATAATCGGCAATCAGCTTGCCAGCTGGTGTAAACAACAGGCTGCTGGCAGCAAAACGCTGAGGATCGCTGGTGGTGGTTGGCAAGGTGCCCACCAGCAGATAAGTGTCAAACTCTGTCGCCAGTGCCGCCAATTGCTGCTGCAGCGGGCCCTGACCTAACGGCTCCTGCAACTCTAAGTTCGCATCGGCCGCACCATCAAAACATAAAGCCCCTTCGGGCAGCACCACAAGCTGCTTCAGCCCTGCTGGTTTTTGCGCAAGTGCCAACAGCTGGGTCCGAATCGCCTGAAGGTTTTGCTTTGCATCAGGCTGACTGCACATTTGCAGCGCCACCAACCGCCACTCTGATGCAGCCGCTTTACGGTCTCTCTGTTGCTGCGGGCTTGGGTTCATCAGCCTGGCTCCTGCTTAAATTGATACGGGATCTTGCCATGCGCTGCCGACGACTCACTAACGGCAGCATCCTCAATCGGCTTTGTCTGTGCCGGCTCTATTTCGGGCTTGGCTTCCGGCTTGAATTGCGGCTCTGCTTGTGGCTTAGCTTCCGGCATCAGCGGAAACTCTTGAAAACTGTCGCTGGGTGTTGCCGGTGATAGATCCTGCAATAATTCGCGTTTTAACGGCACAGGAGCCGCCGGGTCGGCTGGCAACAAAGGTTGTGGCTCAGGCGCGGTTTTGGGCAGGGTAATTTGTTTACTGTCCCTTTTCACTTCGGTGACCACAGGGTTGTCCAAATCGCCGGTCACAGTAAAATTAATTTTTGAAATCACTTCAGCCGACTGGAACATTTCGTCCAGCGCATAAGCCGCAACACCAGAAACCGGATTGACCATCCAGGCCAGAATCACCGGAATACTGGAGGTGACTTTGGGCGAAAAGCTCATCTGATAATCCAGCTGCCGTGCTTTTAAATTGGCAAAACCACGCATTTCAATGTCACCGGCGGCACCAATAACTTCGGTATTATTGGTATAAGCCACACCTTCGGTCAGCGTCATGCTGCCACTCATTTTGCTAAAGAAAAAACCTTTGGCAAACACATCCCGAAAATCCAGTCTGAGCTTACGTACCAGCGAATCTAAACTTAACAACGAAAATATCCGTGCGCCGCCGTCACTGACATCCGACAAAGAACCATCGCCAAACTGCCAGCTCAGCTCACCATTCAGACTGTGCCGGTTCCACTGAAATGGCGCGCCCTGCCAGGCCATATCGCGAAAGCTCAGCTCTGCTTTGCTGCCGGCCAAACTGCTGCTGATATCGTATTCACTGAGCAACTGACCAAAAGATGGGCTGCTGAGCTTACCGCTGAAACTGGACTGGCCTATGTGCTGATCCCGTTGCCACTGACCGCTGATGTCCCAGCGATGTCCCTGATAATTGCTGTTAAAACGCTGCAGTGTCCAGCTTTGGCCATCACTGACACTTTTCAGCTTTAATTCACCCAGCCGGAAATGACCAATGGTGCATTGCTGACAGTGAAGCTCAAGCGGCGGTAACTCAGCCAGCCAGTTCATCGGTGTCAGTTTGGCAAAAGCCTCAGCTTCCAGCGCGGCATAATCGGGTTTTTCCGCGCTGTCCGGATCTAACAATAAGGCAGCCTTTAACTCAGCTGCGGCTAAGTCTTTGGCTTCCTGCTCAGCAAACACCAACGCCAGCCGTTCCAGGTTGGCTTGAATGCCCTGGTTTTCCGAATCATGAAACAGCTGCAAGCTGCCTTTGGCTTCAGTGGCAGTTAAATCCAGCAACCAGTGATCACTCTTTGGCACAAAACTAAAATTGGTTTTGTGTAAAAACACATCATCAAATAAATGCAGCTCGGCCACTTTGCCACTGACCAGCGACAAAGGCGGCATGATGTTGTTGTCGTCGCTGGCTGAACTGATTTGTTGTTGGATCAGCGTCAGCCAGGGCACAAAGTCGGCTTTGGCCAAATCCAGCTCAATTTCAAAACCCGGTTTAAGCTGCGCACTGGCCTGGCCCAGGCTTAATAAAGCCGCGCTGATCTGGCCGCTGTCCTGCTCCAGCCGCGCCAGAAAACGCAAAGCATCACCGTATTTTAACGTGATATCCGAGCCTTGCTGATTGCCTTTGGCTTCAATCAGCACAGTGGCACCATCAGCCGGTGTTTTGCCAAAAGGATCGGGTAAGCGCAGCTCAGCCGCAGCTAAATCCACCAGTACAGTCGACTGATAAGAAAAGCCTTCATCCGGCAACTTGATATCCAGCTGCCAGTCAAAAAATGCCGTGCCTGTGCCCAGTTCCTGCCAGGGCTCTGCCACCAAAGCCAGCAGTTTGCCGGTTTCATGTTCACCTTTGGCGGTTAAATTCAGCTGATAACCATCCTGCTGCTGGGCACCTTTTAAACTGGCAAGCAGTGGGATGCCCTGACTGACCAGTTTCAGCTGCTCACTGCTGATTTGGTCGTTGATAAAGCTCAGCCGCCCTTCCACCTGTTCGACCGCAACTGCCGGGGCTTTGATGTGCAAATTATTGGCAAAAAAATCGACGTCGCCACGGGCCACCACACCGGCTTCTTTTAAGCCAATATCCAGCCTGACTTTGGCATCCACCAGACCGTCCACACCGAGATAATCCAGGGTTGCACCCACTGAACCACTGAGTGGGGATGCCAGCATCAAAGCTGTCACCCCTTCAGCTCTGGTCTGGGTTTGAATATCTATCAACAAGGTGTCGGCGTGAAATAAATCCGGAATACTGGCGGTGACACCGTCATTGAGCTCCAGCTCAAACAACAAACCGGCCTGACTCTGGATCAACATCGAGGCGTTTTCAAATAACAGCTCAGCGCGCATCTGTTTGATATCAGGCCAGTTCGCATCAAAAGAAAACTCAGCGTTGTCGACCAGCGCCAACGCCTGAAACTTGCCTTCACCACCACGATAAGGAAAATCAGCAAAAGCGCCCTGCCAAAGCACTCTGGCATGCGGAATATGGCCACTGATAAGCGCCGGGCGCAGATAATCAATGACAGACTGCGGCATATGCCGCACCGGAAAATAATGCTGTGCGTCGGCAACAGGCACAGAGCGCAGCTCGGCCAGCAGCGTCATGCCGGCCTTATCACCAAGCTCAAGCACCATTTCGGTATCCAGCTCCAATTCCGGGTGACGCAATGCCAGCCGTGGAATTTGCACCCGCCATTGCCCGTCCTGCTGCAGCACTTCCAGCTGCCCACTGAGCTGCTGATAAGGGGTGGCACGACTAAAAGCGTCCCCCCAGCGCAGCTCACCATCCTGGGCGGTTAAATCAAGGCGGATATAATCTTTGCTGGCGCTAAAGTGGCCACTGATCCCGGTTAAACCCGGCACGTCGTCCACAGGTTTTGACGTTAAATCAATAAAATCGCCACCTAAAAACCAGCCGTTGTCACTAAGGCTGAGTGCCAGCTGGGTTAATCTTGCGTCTGCTTCAAAAGCCAGAATGGACTGTAAAGCTGATAAATCTTCCGCCAACAAACGCGCCAGTGGCACCATGGCAGACAGCTGAAACTGCTGCAGCGCGCCACTGTACACCCCTTGTTCGTGCGACAACTGCAGCTGTAAGTCGTGCCAGCTTTGTTCGCCACTTTGCAGCGTTAAAGCAGAGGACGACAACAACCAGCCTTGGGCTGTTGGCCGCCACAACAACTGCCCTTGTCCCAGACTCAGCTGCTCAGTTTTGCCTTCATGGCGCCACACCAGCCGGTTCTGCGCCAGCTGAATTTGAATTTGTTGCAGGCTGCCGGCTTCAATATCGCCCCATGCCTGAAAGTTAATATCGGCGCGGCTAAGTTTTTTACTTTGTGGCAGCAGTTGTTCAAACCAGGGCAACACATCCAGCTCGCGGCTGGACAAATACAGTTGCCCCCGGCTTTTTGCTAAAGTTTCACCATATAAATCAAGTACAAAAGAACTGGTATTGGTGGTGACACCATGGATGGCGACCTCACCTGAGCCTTGATGACGGCGACCTTCATTGCGCCAGGCCAGCCGCGAAATGGCAATCACAATATCGGGAGTAAATTCACTTTTCAGCCGCAGTTCGCTGTCTACCAGCGTAAAGTTTTTCAGCTGTCGGAATAACAGTTGTTCAACGGCACCCAGTAGCGGTTCGTCGCTGCTGCTATCGTTTTTTTGTGGTAATAACTGCCGGCTGTCGAGCTGGTATTTCAGGCCACTGAGTTCAAAATGTTCAGCTTTTAATGACAAACTGCTGAGGCTGCCCCAAAAATCCAGCCGGATCCGGGTTTCACCCACCTGCAACAGCGGCTGGCCCTTGCCATCCTGCACTGCCACCCGCTGCAGCAATAAAGCCGGGCCACTGCTTTGCCAGCCTGCACTGAGCTGGCCAATCTGTACTTTGGCACCGTAGCGATCGGCAATCAGTTGTTCAATATCGGTTTTATAACCTTCAGCGTAAGGCAGGCCAAGACGCAGCAGCGTCACTACTGTGGCCAATAATACCAGCGCCAGCGCCAGCAAAGGCCAGCCATGGTGCAGGCATAAAAACGCAAAACGCTGCAGTTTTTGCACTACATCATCACCACATCAAACTGTTCCTGGGTGTACTGTGGCTCTATCACCACACTGATTTGTTTACCAATAAACACCTCAAGTTCCGCCATGCTGTGATATTCGTCATTGATCAGCGCATCTTTAACGGCAGGCGAAGCGTACACGGTAAATTTGTCAGCGGCATAAGCGCGGTTCACCCGGACAATTTCACGCAGAATTTCAAAACAAACAGTTTCCACTGTTTTTAAGGTGCCCCGGCCATCACAGACCGGGCATTCGGTGCAAAGCACATGCTCTAAACTTTCGCGGGTGCGTTTGCGTGTCATTTCCACCAAACCCAAGGCAGAAAAACCATGAATATTGGTTTTGGTTTTATCCCGCGCCAGCGCCACTTCCAGGCTGTGTAACACCCGTTTTTGGTGTTCTTCACTTTGCATATCAATAAAGTCGATAATGATAATGCCGCCTAAATTACGTAGCCGCAGCTGCCTCGCTATGGCCTGAGTGGCTTCGATATTGGTGTTAAAAATGGTTTCTTCGAGATTACGATGCCCAACAAAAGCGCCGGTGTTAACGTCGATGGTGGTCATGGCTTCGGTTTGGTCGATAATGAGGTAACCCCCACTTTTGAGCGGTACTTTTCTATCCAGCGCCCGCTGAATTTCGTTTTCCACATCAAATAAATCAAATACCGGCCGCTCCCCCGGATAATATTCCAGCTTGGGTGTCATGGTTGGCACAAATTCTTCGGTAAAAGCGTGTAAGGCCTGATACGTTAGTTTGGAATCAACCCGCACCCGCTCTAAGTCGCTGCCAACAAAGTCCCGCAGAATACGAAAAGCCAAAGTTAAATCTTCATATAACATGGCTTCTTTGCGGTGTTTTTGTTTGCGTTTCTGAATTTTGCTCCACAGCTGTTTTAAAAAACGGGCATCCTGCACCAGCTCAATTTCACAGGCGCCTTCGGCAGCGGTGCGCACAATAAAACCGCCGTTGTCATCATCAAGGCAGCTGCTGACAATGTCTTTTAAGCGCTGACGTTCTTCTTCACTTTCAATGCGTTGTGACACCCCAACATGAGGCGAGCCTGGCATAAACACCAGATAACGGGAAGGTAAGGTAATGTCAGTGGTCAGGCGCGCGCCTTTGGTACCAAGTGGGTCTTTCACCACCTGCACCAGTAAATATTGGCCTTCATGCACCAATAAACGGATGTCTTTGACGGCACTGACTTTCATTTCAATGTCGCTGGCGTCGCGCTGCACTATGTCGGATGCGTGTAAAAAAGCGGCTTTATCCAGACCAATATCGACAAAAGCGGCCTGCATGCCAGGTAATACCCGGCTGATTTTGCCGATATAAATATTGCCAACCAGGCCATGCTTGGCCTGACGTTCAATATGCACTTCCTGCAACACGCCGTTTTCAATCAGCGCCACCCGGGTTTCGCTTGGCGTGACGTTTAATAACAGTTCTGCACTCATCAGTTATCCTGCAGCTTGGTCAGCAGTTGTGCGGTTTCGTATAAGGGTAGCCCGACCACCGCAAAATAACTGCCGGCAATTTTTGGAATAAAACGCCCGGCCAGCCCCTGAATACCATAACCACCGGCTTTGTCGGCCGGCTCGCCGCTGTGCCAGTAGTCCAGCATCTGCTGCCTGGACAATTCACAAAACCACACCTCGGTTTTGACAGTATCCGACCAGATCTGCGGCTCTGTCGCCAATGCTATCGCGGTGTACACCTGATGCTGCCGGTTGGACAACAACGACATCATCCGTAAAAAGTCGGTTTGATCGGCAGGCTTCCCCAGCACTTCACCGTCCACCACTACAATAGTGTCGGCACCCAGCACCGGCAGTTTGTGACTGCCCTGTTGTGCAGCCAGGCCGGCAGCGGCCTTTTGCCTTGCCAGTCGCAGCACATAGTCGGTGGCGGCTTCACCGGGCAATTGGGTTTCGTCGATATCACCGCGCACCAGCTCAAACTCTACCCCAAGCTGGGATAACAGTTCACGGCGACGGGGAGATGCAGAAGCAAGGGCTATTTTGAGCATATTATTGAATTTTAAATTGACGCCTGGTACGGCGTAAAAACCAGAATAAATAAGGCCAGACAATCATGCCGGTCACCACAGGCCACAAATAAGCGGCACGGAAATACACACCGGTCAGGAAATGACTGAACCAGAACACCACCAGATGGTACAGCGCCAGCAGCAAGCCTAACAACAGGCTTTGTTGCAGAACCGAAAAATTTCTGATTTTCAAATGGTTAGACGCCACAATAAAACAAATCAGCGAATAACCAAAGGCGTTGACACCAAGCACAGTGCCTACCATCACATCCACCAGAAAACCCAGCACAAAAGCAGTGCCGATACTGGCGCGGTGAGGTAAAGCCAGCACCCAATAACAAAGTACCAGCAAAGGCCAGTCCGGGCGGAATAACTTCACCGCCGAAGGCAGAGGCATCACGTTCAGCAATAACGCCAGCACCAAACTCAGATGAATAATTAAAAAACGCCAGGAGTTTTGCATCAGTCCTGTCCTTGTTCAGCTTGATTCAGCTCTTCAACAATTTGTGGATCAGCACTGCTGATACCGCGGTGTGGCCAGACTAACAAGGCATAACGAATACGATCCAGCTTGGCATAAGGTTCGGCCATCACTTGCAAAAACGGTTGACGGGCATCACGATGCACCCGCACCACTTTGGCCACCGGATAACCCTCTGGAAAGACGCCATCAAGGCCAGAGGTTAATAATCTGTCACCTTCAGTGATATCGGTGCTGTGCGGTAAATGAATTAACCGCAGCAAGTCCGACTGGCCAATACCTTCAGCCACTACACTCTGGCCGGTGCGTTCCACCCGCGCCGAGATGGCGTGAGTATTGTCGGCAATTAACAAAGCGCGGCTGCTGGTCGGGCCTACACTCACCACCTGACCTAACACACCTAAGTCATCGAGCAAAGGCTGCCCCACTATCACACCGTCCCGTGAGCCTTTATTCAACACTATTTGATGACTAAAGGGATGACTGTACACCGCCAGCACTTCAGCAATTAATCTTTTGCCTTCAGTGACCGGGCTGGCGCCAAGCAAAGCGCGCAATCTGTCGTTTTCCTGCTGCAGAAACTGCAAACGTTGCAGCTGACCGTTTTGCAACAGCAGAGTGTTTTTTAAAGTGCGGTTTTCTTCCAGCAGTTTTTGTTGGGACATAAATTGTTCGGACGCGCCAAACACCATGTCCTGTGGCAGGTTGGCCAGATAAAACAGCGGACTGACGGTTGCCGTCAGGTAACCCCGCAGTTGAACTGAGCTGTTGGTGTAATGATCAAGGGTAATAAGCCCAATGCTCGCCAGCAGGGCTAAAAACAACCGCAGTGGCAACGATGGGCCACGATCAAGTAAAGGTTTCATGGCTAACCCTGCGCAGCGTGTTCAGTTAGTCGTAACTGAACACGTCGCCGCCGTGCATATCGATCATTTCCAGGGCTTTACCACCACCACGGGCCACACAGGTCAGTGGATCTTCGGCAACCACCACCGGAATACCGGTTTCTTCCATCAACAGACGGTCTAAGTCACGCAATAAAGCGCCACCACCGGTCAGCACCATACCACGCTCAGAAATATCAGACGCCAGCTCTGGCGGAGACTGCTCGAGCGCCACCATCACGGCAGACACAATACCGGCCAGTGGCTCTTGTAAGGCTTCCAGAATTTCGTTGCTGGTCATGGTGAAACTGCGTGGCACACCTTCGGCCAGGTTACGGCCGCGCACTTCAATTTCCAGAATTTCGTCGCTTGGGTAAGCAGAACCAATTTCGGTTTTAATACGTTCAGCTGTGGCTTCACCAATCAGGATGCCGTAGTTACGGCGGATATAGTTGATGATGGCATCGTCAAACTTGTCACCACCAATGCGCACTGAAGACGAATACACCACACCGTTTAACGAGATAATAGCCACTTCAGTGGTACCACCACCAATGTCCACCACCATAGAACCTGTGGCTTCTGACACTGGTAAACCAGCACCAATGGCCGCTGCCATTGGCTCGTCAATTAAATACACTTCACGGGCTCCTGCGCCCTGAGCCGATTCACGGATGGCACGGCGTTCAACCTGGGTAGAACCACAAGGCACACAGACCAGCACGCGTGGGCTTGGGCGCAGGAAACTATTGCTATGTGCTTGTTTAATAAAATGCTGCAGCATTTTTTCAGTGACGTAGAAGTCGGCAATAACACCGTCTTTCATCGGACGGATGGCTTTAATATTGCCTGGGGTACGGCCTAACATGCGTTTGGCAGCATGACCTACCGCAGCCACTGTTTTAGGACCACCGGCCCGTTCCTGACGAATCGCAACCACTGAAGGTTCGTTCAGCACTATGCCTTGGTCTTTTACATAAATCAGGGTGTTGGCTGTGCCCAGGTCAATTGACAGGTCGTTGGAAAATAAACCGCGTAATTTTTTTAACATGAAAAGAATTAATCCTACTTAATGGGGCGCCAACAACAGTCGGGTGCGCTGAATTCAGCCAAATGGGTCCCGACAAGACAAAAAAGTGCGCATATTTTAAGTAACAATGCGCCAAGAAAATAGCTCTATCTTACACATTTACAAAATTAAACCAAGCACGGCGCCAAAGCACAGCTTAACCGGTGCTGCAGCTATGACTACAGCACGGCATTTTGGTTGCGTTTTTAATTTTCCCGCCAGAAAATTTGCCTGTTATTACCACGGAAACTGCCAAACACAGCTTCAGCTTTGGGGTTTTCCAGCGTCGGGCCGTTGTTTGGGTCCCAGTCATACTGCAGCCAGGGGGCGTCACTGAGCTGATACTCAAGCGGATAACGGCTTTCTACTCCTGGTGCTCCTAATAACAAATCAAAAGCGTTGCTTAAACCTTGTTGCAAAGTAGCGGTATTACCCGATGCTGTAATCACCGGCCGGCCTGTGCTGTCGATGATTAAACGTGCAGCCTCCACCGGGCTACAGGAGTCTTGACCGTTGTGCACAAATAAACTGCCATTATAATATTCTGCTTTAAGTTGCACCGGCAGATTATGCTGCTCCGAGCCCAGTGCGTTCATCAACTGCAAACGGCCATAACGCCAGTCAAGGTTGCTCGTATGCAATACCTTGGCGCTGCAATTAGCGGCTGCAACACAATCAGCCGTGGTGGAGGTATTTAAATCCAGTGCATCCAGTTTTGTCACAGCACCGTCATTGTCATTGAGCATGACACCAAGTTTGAACTGCTGAAACGGACCGTCCGGCAGTGCTGTGCTGGGCGTGGTGGCAGGCACCGCCAATCTGGAAAAAGTAACGGGCAAAGCCACCTGACTCGCCTTACCGGCATTCCAGTTTAACAACTTGGGCAGCGGTGGATTACCACTGATCAATCTGTTGCTTCTATCCACACCATCATTATTATTTTCGGCCACCAAAGTAGCGGTGGCTTTGGCAAAACTGCCCAGATAGTTGTTGGTGACAGCCCCCAGCTGATTGCGGGCTTCCAGCTCAAAATTTAACTTTGCATACTGGTTCATATAACTAAAGTTGCCACAAGCCGGATTTACACTGCTGCTGGCCAGCACAAAACTAGCCGGTACCAGCCGGCCAAGCGCAGGCGCAGCATTTGGCATTGAGCTTTTCAGTTTGATACTGACGCCGAGATAAGGCTGGTTACTCAGCTCGTTACTGCCAAGATGAAATACCCCCACTTCATCAATATTCACAGCCACTGTGGTACTGGCACTGGCCGAGGCCGGGTGGTTGTACTGGACCGGGGTTAAATTGCCATGGATAGCACCAGCCGCCAGGTCGGGTGCCAACACTTTGTGTTGTAGCGGAATATTATTCAGGCTAAAGGAAGGGGTGCTGCTGTTATCACAAAAATTGCTGTCAGTGTCACTTTGCCAGCCGTGGGCGCTGATGGTGGTATTAAAATTCACACCTGCTTTGGTGAGCACAGCGCAGTTTTCGTCGGCTAGGGCACAATGCACAGGCGCCTGCAGACATAACCCGGCCGGATAACTGACAAATAAATCAGCGCCACTGAGGACCAGGCCGTTGTCGCTAGTGGCCGCAGAACCTGTGTAACGGGCGTTGAGTCTGAGCTGACCGGCATCACTGTAATTCACCGCAATAGTGGCTTCACCACTGGCGTTAAAACTAAGCGGCAGATCCAGACCGGTCGCAAAACCAGTACCGATATTTTGCCCTGCTACAGTAACGGCACGCAGCGGGCTGGCAGCTGGTGTGGCGGGACTGACATAATCCGACCAAAAACGCACAGTACGGCTGACATTGGCAAAAGCGGGCACGCATTGCTGCGTGTTGTCAGCAGTTTTTACCGCCGTGACTTTAATACTAGCTTCAGGTTTGGCTGCCAGCTTATCCGGCACTTCAAACACTAAACCGGCATCGGCAAAAGTCACATTACAGTTGGCCGCCGACAACGTACTGCCGTTATGGCATAAGGTGACACTGCCGGCTTTTTTTGCTGGCGTGGAGCTACTCACCCCAACTGTTACAGTAGTGGCCGTTGTTTGTTGTAAAGTGGCTGTGGCAGTACCGCCACTAAAATTCAGCACATTGCCGGACAAACCAGTGCCACTGACCCAACCTGAAGCCGGCTGCAAAGTTGCCGCAACAGTGCTGGTAATTAACTGGCTGCAAGAGGCATTGGCACAGGCTTTAATAGTAAAAGTTTCGTTTTTACAGGTGAGCGCCTGACCAGAATAAGCAAGTTCAAAATGATCAATCTGACTGGTTGCCGCGCCATTACACACCACCCCGCCCTGCAAACGGGTTAAAGCCGATGGGTTATAAGTGGCGTTTGAATTATTCCAGCCGCTAATATCCCCTTTGGCGGTTAACCCCCCATTGATACTGGCGTTATTACTAAAAAATACTGCACCACCTACCAGCACAAAACCGCGGATCACTGAGTTGTTAAAGACCGTCAGATTGCCTGTGACCACAATCAACAGGTTTTCTGGCGGGCCACTGGCATTTAACAACACACTGTTATTCAGTTGCAGGTCGCCATTGACAAAAATCCGGGTGGTGGCTCCCGTGGTCGTCAACACCGTATTGTTTGGGATCACATGGCTGCCAATTCGGTAGTCACCAGGGCCAAAAGTGCCGGAAAAACTATTTATGTTGGTGGTATTGGGCACTGAATAACTGACCGAAGCCGGCACAGCACTGTACTCAGTGACAGCCCTGGGCCAGATATCCACGCATTCTTCGGCATGAAGCCAGGCGGAGCACAATGTTAATAACAACAGCAACACACGCATTAATAAGCCTCCATCCGCACCACTCTGCTGGTACTGATATCGCCAGCCAGACAACGGCCTTCACTTTGCAGCGCATATAAAGGCCTGCCGCTGTTATCGGGGTTTTGCACCTGCTGGCAGCTTAAAGTGGCACTGCAGCCATTCAGGCCCGCGGTGGTAAAACTCATATTAGGGCTTACTGCAGCACAGCTGCTGGTGCCTGTCAGTGGAAAGAGCTGCACTAAACCGGCTTGTAAACCCGACTGCGCCGCATTAAAAGCCCTGTTGCCCTGCACTTCGTAACTGACGGCAATGCTGCTGCTCACCAGTTGCCGGCCTAAAAATAAAATCAGCGCTGACATCAGCACAATCACAAAAAGCGCCATCACCAGCGCACTGCCACGCTGTTGAAAATTTTGCATAGTAACTTCAGGGTCTGTGTATTCAGGGTACATTTGGAATATGCACCTCATGGTTAAAAAACAAATCCTGCCCCTGCGAAACCGCCGGACTAAAACGCCAGAACAAATGCAAAATTGCACTGCGGTTGAGGCTGGCACCACTGTAACTAAAGACCGCTTCGCTGCTGCTGTTTGAAAGCCCCACTGCCAATAATTCACCACTGACCAGCGGCGGTAACGGCTGCACCACGAAAAAACCATAATTACTGTAACGGCGAAGCTCTGCGCCAACCCGGCAAATACTGACCGGCTGGTCAGCCAGATAAAAACGCCGCTGTGGTGATTCAGTAACAAAACTGGCCTGCAAGGCGCCAATATTGGCAAGACTCACCCTGCTGGTATGCGCATTGCCATCGGCATCGTCCGGAGCATTTTGCGCCGCAGCTACATCGGCACTACGGCCCTGATTTAACGCATATATATGGCTGGCATCCGTTGGATATACGGTCAGGCGTTGGCCGGGCTGCGCTGTCCAGCCGGTGTTCAGGCTGGTGACACCAATCCAGTTCCGACGGTTAGGATAGAGCGGCAAGTCGCGGTAAATCCCACTTTGCGCCAAAGGGGCAAATTCAACACAACTCACTGAATTATCTGCATTGGCGCTAACCCGCACACTGCCCGGCACTGCAGCACGCACTTCACGCACCACCCGCTCCAGCGCAAAACGGCTTTGTTGCAACACCTGCTGCACGGCATTCGCGTCCATATACATACCGGCACCCAGGCGCAGATAACTGGTCAGCCCCACCGCCAGAATGCCCAAAAGCAGCATCACCACAATCAGCTCCACCAGGGTAACCCCCCGCTGATACCATACAGTGTTACTAAGCTTGGGCGCCGGCATTACCAATTCCCCTTATAACCGGCAAATACAATAGGATCTCCGCCGGGGGGGGTCACTGTCAGGGTGATTTTTTTAGCGTTATTGTTGGCAAGGCCAAGCTCAGTACCGGCATAACTTACCAGCACTGCCACCTGATAATTTTTATATTGGTCGGCCAGGCTCTGATTGAGCACATTCACCAGACTGGCGCCGTCCACATTCAGACAATGAAAATCATCGACATCGTCATAAAGGTCACGGCTGGCTTCTTCAGTGGCAACCGACATACCAGAGGCTGGGCAAGCGGGCAAAGTGGCAATACAGGCACTGGCGCCTGATTCACCACAGCGTAATAAGGTATTGCCGCGACTGGAGTTTTCATCAAAACTCATGGCCATCATTTCGTTCATCAGGCTATGGCCCAGTTCAGCCGCGCGCACCTGATGCCAGGGTTCAGTGCTGCGTACCAGCATAGGCCCCATAATCTGGCTGATCATTAAAATGGCAATCGCCAGCACCACCATGCCGACAATCAGCTCAATCAGCGTAAAACCGCGCTGCAGCTTTTGCCCTGGTTTTAACATCAGCTTTAACATGAGCTTTGGTATCCGCTGGCGGCAATACAAAAACTGGCCTGCTGGCCTGCTCTGGTCAGGTCGATTTGGCAACCACCGGCACAGCTACCTTGTGGCCGGCCCCAGCTGTCAAATCTTAATAACAGCGGCAATACGCCGATGCTGACGGTCACGCCCGCCTGACTTAAATCAATTTGTTGTGGATTATTGGCATCAAAAGAAAAACCGGCGGATGGCAAACAAGGGTCTGAGCTGGCAGGGCCAGCCGCTGTGGAGGTGATCACCAGCGTTGGGCAAAGGCTACTGAGGCTGGCGGTATCCTGCATACTTTGCAGCTGAATTTGCCGGCTTAAACTTAACAGCTGGTCACGCTGTGCCAGCACTGTTTCTGCATCTGCGGTAAAAAATTTGGGTAAAGCGGTGACAGCCAGAATGCCGCCAATCAGCAAAACCACCACCAGTTCCACCAGAGTAAAGCCGGTTGATTTTGCATTCATCAGCAACATCCTGACCTGCAGGCTGGATTAACAGCCTTGTGTTTGCAATGTAATAGTTGGTTTGGCACCCTGACTTGCTGCCTCAACATACAACAACTGACAAGCCTTGGTAGCGTCAGTCTCATAACTCAGAGCTTCCGGAGTAATGACGACTGTGTTAGCTGGTGCTGCAGTGGTACTACTATCATCAATCACTGTCCATTCAGTGGTCGCCAGATCTAAAACCTCGCCTATATCATCCACTGTGGCGGCAGTGTAGCCATAAACCACATTGACCGCAGGATTTGTCAGCAGCGCTGTTGCGTCTTTTTCTTTACTTTGTAGCAAAGCTTTGCTGTACACCATAGCATTAGCCGACTCCAGCGAGCCTTTTAAGGCGCTTAAGGTCGAGGCTTTAGCATCACCAGATAAATTTAAAAACTTTGGTGCTGCTGTGATGGCTAAAATGCCCAAAATCACAATCACTATCACCAGCTCAACTAAGGTAAAACCCTGATTTTTTTTCATAACGACTCTCTGTGCTCAAATGAACTGCTGCAAGGTGCAGAACAGCCTTGCAGCACAACTTTATTAACCAATTAAGGTTTATTTAAAAACGAACTAACCTGGCCCGTTACTGGGCTATAGGTAAAGCCATTGCTGGTGTTGTTGTCGGTTGGCGCTGCAGTTAAACCTGCCGTCTGGTGGTAGATGCAAAGACCACCAGCGCTACGCACATAAAAGCTCACGGCAGCCAACTCTGCAGCAGTTGCAGCTGTGGTGCTGGAGCTCGGTGATTGCTGGAAAATGGTATTTAATACGGTCTGACAAGCAGCAGCTGTCAGGTTAGCCGCAGTTACACCACCAGCCGGAAAACCATTGGCGGTGGCAACAGATACATTGACGCCGTCATAGTTCACATCAACCACACCACCGGTACCAGCCGGACGGCCAGCCACTTCCCAGGCGGCGCGCACCAGGCCTACAGCGGAGGCAAAACCACCAGCAGTGCCTTCAACAGACACGTTTTCCGCCTGTTTAGTCACATTTAAAAAACGTGGCAATGCAGTGGCTGCTAATAAACCGAGAATAATAATGACGATCACAAGCTCAATTAAGGTAAAACCTTGTTGCCGGCCCGACATGCTGTTCATATGGTCTGCTCCAGAAAATTAGAAGTTAAGTTATTGTGTGTTATATCAGTAATTAATGACAGCTTTTGGCTTTATTGCCAAGTGCTGTTTTAACCACTCTTTTTATAGGCACTGAGCATATCCCACATTGGGGTAAAGATACCCAGCGCCAGGATCAACACCATGACCGCCACTATCACTATCAGGATAGGTTCGATTTTGGCGGTCAGGCTTTTTAAATCAAACGCCACTTCCCTTTCGTAAAACAGCGCTACTTCCTGCAGCATATCGTCGACTTGCCCTGTTTCTTCACCAACCGCCAGCATTTGCATCACCAGCGGGGTAAATAAATTACTCTGGCCCGACACCCGCACCAGACTTTCGCCACGTTCTATGTTACGCCGCATTTCACGGATTTTTTCGCCCATGTAGTCGTTATCCACAGCGTCCGCCACCAGACTGAGCGCTGAGGTGAGCGGCACACCGGCTTTGAGCATCAGCGAAAAACTGCGGGCATAACGGCCCAGCGTGGCTCTGTTAATAATGTCGCCCATAATAGGCAATCTGAGCTTGAGCTTGCTCCAGCGATAACTGCCGGAAGGGCTTTGTAAATAACGGTATAACGCAAAAGCGCCGGCTGCTGTACCGAGCAATAACCAGGGCCAGTAGTTAATAAAAAAGCCCGAGGTGGCCAGCAGCACCTGAGTGGCCCAGGGCAACTCGGCATTAAATTTGGCAAACATATTGGCAAATTGTGGGATCACCAGAATGTTCAGGATCACCATGGCGATAACAATAGCGGTTAACACAAAAATTGGATAACGGGTGGCCTGGCTGATTTGTTTGCGCGTTTCCTGTTCCTGTTCAAAATAATCCGACAGCTGCAAAAAAGCTTCGTCCAACCGGCCGGTGTTCTCCCCCACATGCACAATACTGACAATAAGCCGGTTAAATACTTTGGGATGACTGGCGAGCGCCACGGATAAATTACGGCCTTTTTCCAGCTGGTCAGCAAGGTCGGATAACACCACCCGCAGCGATTTGGACGCTGTGCTTTCGGCCAGGCCACGGATAGCGCGGATAATAGGAATACCGGCCTTCATCAACGAATACATCTGGCGCGAGAATACAATCAGCTCGGTCAAGCCCACCTGAGGCCCGCCCAGCTTCAGCTGCCAAACCGAACTACCGGCTTCCGGCTGCAATTCTATTTTTAATGGGATCAGCCCACGCCGGCTGAGTAAATCCGCTGCCGCCATTTCATTGGCCGCTTCGAGCACACCATTTTGTGGCTGGCCCTGATGGTCACGGGCGGCATAACGGAAATTGGCCATTAACTCACGGCTCCTTCTGATGGCGCCATATCATCAAGCTCAACATATTCCGACACTTTAATCACTTCTTCCAGTGTGGTGATGCCTTGCTGGGCATAGTCGAGCGCCATATTACCCAGGGTTTTAAAGTCACTGTTCTGATAAGCAATATGGGCAAAATCTTCGGCGTCGTTGCGGCGCAGGGCATCGGCCAGAGGTTTATTGATCACCAAAAGTTCAAACACACCCACCCGGCCTTTATAACCACTGTAGTTACAGGACTGACAACCACGGCCCTGCCAGAATTTCAGACCATCACGGGCTTTAAAATGTTTTAACCAGGTTTGTTCCAGCTCGTCGGGCTGGTAAGGCTGTTTGCAATGTGGGCAAATACGCCGCACCAGCCGCTGCGCCAAAATAGCGCGCAAAGCACTGGCCACCAGATAAGGCGCAGCGCCCATATCAATCAGGCGCAACGTACTGGTGACAGCGTCGTTGGTGTGTAAGGTTGAAAGTACCAGGTGACCTGTTAATGCACCCCGTAAGCCCATTTCAGCTGTTTCCTGGTCGCGCATTTCACCGACCATCAGAATATCCGGGTCCTGGCGCAAGCTGGTACGTAGCACACTGGCAAAGTCGAGACCAATTTTATGGTTAATCTGCACCTGATTAATCCGTGGCAAACGGTATTCCACCGGATCTTCAACGGTGATAATTTTTACGCCGGCCTGATTTAGCTCGCTGAGCACCCCATACAAAGTGGTGGTTTTGCCCGAACCTGTGGGCCCTGTGACCAGCACCATACCGTGTGGACTCTGGATAATACGCCGCAGTTTGCTTAATAAGTGTTCCGGCATACCGGTTTCATCCAGCGACAATAAACCGGCCGACTGATCCAGCAAACGCATCACCACCGACTCGCCGTACTGCACCGGCATGGTCGACATCCGCACATCAATGGTGTGGCCTTTGACTTTAATCTGAAAACGGCCATCCTGCGGCAGCCGTTTTTCCGAAATATCCAAAGCCGCCATCAGCTTTAACCGCAGCACCAAAGCCGAAGCAATACCGGTTTCTTTTAAAATGCTTTCCTGCAGCACACCGTCCACCCTTTGCCGGATGCGCAGCACCTGCTCGTCAGGTTCAATATGAATATCGGAAGCGCGCACCTGCACCGCATCTTCAAATAACGACTGCAACAGCCGCACTATGGTATTGTCTTTGTCGTTGTCGCTACTTAATGCAGAAAAATCAATGGCATCTGTGTCTTCGTATTCTTCCTGCAGCTGATGTGCAATGCTTTCAATTTCTTTGGTGCGCCGGTACAGGTTGTTAAAAGCCTCAATCAGCTGGCTTTCCCGCACCACGGCAATTTCAATCAGTTTGGGTTCCAGCAGCGGTGCTATCTGGTCCAGAATAGACAAGTCGGCCGGGTCACTCATGCCGAGTAACACCGACTCTCCTCTGTCTTCCAACACCAGGGCTCTTAACCTGCGGGCGTGCACTTCCGGCAATAACTGCGCTGCTTTGGGGTCAATCCGGCGCTGACTGATATCTAAAAAGGACACATTTAACTGCTGCGCCAAAAACTGTAATAACTGATCTTCAGTTAAAAAAGCCAAATCAATCAGACTGGCACCCAGTTTTCGGCCTGTGGTTTTTTGTTCGGCCAGAGCACGGCTCAGTTGTTGTTCGGTGATGATGCCTTCATGCACCAACAAATCACCAAGTCGCATTTTTAAACGGGGTCTTTGCATCGGTTCACTCTGCTGTGGCTAAACGTTGCTGAATAAATTGTACTGTGGCGGCCGACAAACCGCCTGCGGTTAAAGCCCGCTGATACGCCTGTTTGGCCTGTGGTAACCGGCCAAGTTGTTCCAGCACCAACGCCTGGCCAAGCCAGCCCCGGCTAAAACCAGGCTGTATCGTGGTGAGCTGTTGCCAGGCCAGCAAGGCAGCATCCAGCTTTTGTTGTTGCTGCAGCGCATTGGCTTTGAGTTGTAATACTTCAGCGTTGCTTACTGCGCTGCTGATTTGATTCAGCGCAATTTCGGCTCCAGCCCAGTTTTTTTGCACACTGGCCAGGCGTGCCTGCTGCAATAACAACAGATCTGAACTCAGTCGCTGCCCGGCACAAAGCTGCAGCAGTTGCTGCAGCGACTGCCACTGTTGTAACTGACGGTAACTTTCCGCCAGCCACTCATAACCCAGGACATCATTAGGTGACAGCTCAATATATTGCTGCGCTTTTTCGCCAAGCAGCGCATAACTGGCGCTGGCCAGGGCCGCTGTGGCCTGTGTTTTTAGCCGCGCTAACTGCGCAGTTTTATCAAACACCACCTGCTCAACCTGCATCGAAGAAGGCGCCTGCGCTGCAGTTTGTGCTGCTGTGTTATCAGCAACAAAAGGCTCTGCTTTGGCTGCCGGATATACCTGACTGCTGCCCTCAGGCTCTGAAGCCCAGACCGCCAAAGCTTTTTGTTCAGCCAGTGCGGTTGTGGCCGTGGCGGGTTCGGCTGCTGCAGTTTCGGTTGAGCGCACTTCAGCCGGCCCTGATTCAGCTTGTGGCGTCGCTGTTTGGACTGCTGCGGTCACGGCCTGCAGCGCTGCCGGGGCTTCTGAACCAGCTTCGGCCGCTTTTATTGCCGCAGGCGCTGACTGAATTGCCGCCTGCTCTGATTGATTAGCAGTGCTCTGGTTTTGCTGCGGCACAGCAATTTGGCTTTGTGCTGTTGCCACCGGCTCTTGCTCCGCTAAAGCGACGGACGTTGGGCTCTGGCTGCTGTCAGACTTTGCATTTTGCCTTGTATTTGGGCTTGTATTTAAAGGCGTTGCCACCTCTGGTTGTGGCGATAACAGTGCCAGCATCCGGCTTAGCCGCTCTGGTGCCAGCAGGCTAAATCCGCCGCCAATCACCAGCAAAGCACAAAGCCCCCATAACAGCTTGTTGCTTCGCCCTGACGGCCTGGGCAGGCTGGGTCTTTGGTTCACCACAGGCTGGCCTTTTTTGCCTTGTTGTTGGTCCAGATCTTTCAGCATCTGGTTAATAACACTCACCACCAGCCTCCCGGTAACCAGTACCACAATGCCAACAGCGCTGCCGGTGCCAGCAGCGGCCACCAGAAGCCTGAGTTGTGCGGTTTGCCGGCCTGTACATCGTCGGTGTCGCGGGCGGCCTGCATCACCTGATAACAACCAATTTGCTGCAGCGCTTTGCCATATCCCAGCATCAGCGCTTTATGCGCCAGAATGTTAATCAGCCTTGGGATCCCCCTGCTGTAATAATGCAATAACCACAAGGCGGTGCGGCTAAACAGTTGCGACGCGCCGGCCAGCTGCAGACGGGCATTCACATAACAAGCCACCTGAGCGCGGTTTAATACCGACAAATCATAAGAAAAGCTGATGCGCTGGCGTAATTGTCGGAACTGATACAAAGCCAAACGCTGATTCAGTTCAGGCTGGCCAAACAGCACCACCTGCAACAATTTACGTTGTTCGGTTTCCAGATTGGTCAGTAGCCGCAAGGCTTCTAAGGTTTCATCCGGCAAAGCCTGGGCTTCATCAATCAGCAGCACCACTTGTTTTTGCTGTTGTGCCAAGAGCACCAGCTGGCGTTGCAGCAGCTGGGTCAGTTGCTGCGGGTCGATATTGGCGGAATGTTTTAAACCAAGCTCCAGCGCTAAAGCCCAGCGCAGCTCCAGCGGCGACAAATGCGGGTCCGGGATATAAGCCAGCGCAAAATGCTCAGGTGCTTCCTGCAATAATTTGCGGCACAGCAGGGTTTTGCCTGTGCCGACTTCGCCTGTAACTTTAATAAACCCTTCACCTTGCGAAAGCGCCACGGTCAGCACGGCCATAGCCTGCTGATGGATAGGTAAATCCACATAAAATGCCGTGTTGGGCGTCAGGCCAAAAGGCGCTGCGCTCATGCCGTAGTGCGCAAGGTACATCATCAGCCGTTACCGCTGGGCCGCCCAGTCCTGCACCTGGCTGCCCGACTGCTGAATTTGCTGCTGCCAGACGCCGCTTTGCACTACTGTAGGTTTGAGTAAAATCACCAGCTCTTTTTTCTTTTCGGTTTTGCTCATTGATTTAAATAACGAACCCACCACCGGAATCGACATCAGGCCAGGCACACCACTTTCAGTGTCGCTGATCACTGTTTGCATCAGGCCACCAATCACTACAATTTCGCCGTTGCTGGCTTTGATAATAGTGTCCGACTCGCGGATATTACTTTGTGCCAGTGGCAATACAATTCTTTCATCACTGAGCTGCACTGTTTTGGTTTGTTCAGCGGTTTCGGTCACTGACGGATGCACATGCAAAATCACCTGACCGTTCTGGTCTATTTGTGGTGTGACATCGAGCGCAATACCGGAGAAAAACGGCTGCAAAATCACCGTCGGTGTGGTGTTTTGCACGCCGTTAGCGGCTGTGGTGGTATTGCTGGAAATTTCAGTGACAAAATATTCGTCCTGACCCACTTTAATCACCGCTTTTTGGTTGTTAATAGCGGTCACTCTTGGGCTTGACAGCACCTGGGCATCACCCTGGGTTTCCAGCAGGCTAATTACACCGCTAAAGTCGGCGTTCTGAAACGAAATACTGGTGAGGCCACCAATGGCCGTGTTAATTGGGTTGCCAAAGTTACCGGCGGCATTGCTGATGCGCAAGCTGGTGGAATCGATATTGGTCAGCGCATTTTGCCAGTTGATGCCTTGCTGATAATCATCACTTAAGGTCACTTCAATAATTTTGGCTTCGAGAATCACCTGGCGCTGCAGATGTTGTTCCGACTGGGTTAAAAACGCCCTGACTGCGGCTATTTCATCCGGCATGCCACGCACTGTGACTAAACCGGCCTGAGGTGACACCACCACAGTACGTTGTTCCCCGCCTCCCAAAATACCGGCCACAGCTTTTTCCAGATCTTTCCAGAAGTCGGTTTTGCTGCCGCTTTGGATCATACTGCCGTTAAATTGCTGATTATTCTGCTGGCCGTTATTGAGGTTGTTGTCGTTAAAACCATTTTGGTTATTCTGGCCACCCTGATTATTACGGTTATTGCCGTTTCTGTTGCTTTGGCTGTCCTGCGACACGCCACCGGAGTTCACCGCAATTGACGACATGCCCATCCGCTGCATCAGCAGATAATTGACCGCTATGGTTTCGGTACGCAGACCAGCCGGATACACCTGCCAGACATTGCCTTGCTGACGGATATCAAAACCGTACATTTGCTGCACCACCTGCATCACTTCCGGCAAAGTCACCTGTTTCAGTTGCAGGCTGATTTGGCCCTGCACATCGGGGTGCACCACTATGCTTTGTTCAGTGTCTGCTACCAGGGAAGCAAAAAAGTCGGGCATAGCCACATTCAGCGCCGACACATTCAAGCGGGGCAATAACAGATTGGCTGTTGCCGGCGCCATAGGGGTCAGCAGTTCGTCTGTGACTGCGGCCGGCACTTCCAGCGGTGCTGCTGTTGGTGCGGCCTGCTGTTGTAATTTGCCAAGTTCAGCACTGGTATTACTGGCCGCCTTCGGAGCTTCAATACTCTGACAGGCGCTAAGCGCGATGATACTGGCGAGTAAACTGAGTTTTGTGCGCATAAGGTTCACTACTTTGTTGTGCTGTTAAATAAATTCAGCTGCAGCCGTTTTTCGCCTTGCTGCAGTATCACCTTTCCGGCGCTGATACTCTGCACCTGATAAGGCCCCACTTTGTCGCCTGTTTTGACCAGCACGCCGTTAATCAGCGCCTGATAGCTACGACCGTCACTGCGGATCAGGCTAAGCCTGGGTGCAGGTTCGGCGGCTTGTACTGCGGCACTCTCTGGCTGTATCTGTGCTTCAGGTGCAGTTGGATCGGCAACACTGCCGCTGCTGCACAGCAACAACAGCGCCGCCAGCTTAAATTTGCAGATAGCTGTCATGTTCACTTACCGTTTCAAGTTCAAGCTCAAGTTCAGCTTTAGGAAACTGACTGACTTTGTAACGCAGTTGCGACCAGTGCAGTTGCCATGGCAATTGTTCCAGCCGCGCCAGTAATTGTTGTAAAGCAGCATAACTGCCGGTAAACACCAGTTTGGTACCGTGGCGGTACAACAACGGCTGGCTGCTGTCCATGCCCGGCAAAGTCACCGCCTCTGCTGTTAAATTTTCCAGCGCCAGCAAACTAACCCCCTGCTGGCTGGCCAGTACGTCTTTGAGCAGCTGCACCATTTGTGCACCGCTGATATAACGGCCTGTCATAGCACGGATTTGCGCAAGCAACTGCTGCTGTTGACTGTCCATGGCATTAATTTGTGCCTGCAGCTGCTCGTCCGGATCCTGTTGTAACGCCTGCTGCACTGCATCTATCTGCTGTTGCAGCACCTGCAGCTGTTTGGTGCTTTGCTGATGTTGTTGCTGCTGTTTTTTTGCTTCAGACCAAAGTGGCTCTACGCCATAGAGCACACCACACCATAACAGCAGCACTACAACTGCAGCGCTGATGAAATAACGCTCGCGCAGCTGAAATTGTAAAAAACGCTCTTCCCATTGTTGCATCAGGCTCATGGTTGCCCCCCGCTGCTGCCATTATTTTTTAGCGTTTGGGCAGCTTCTGCTGCTGGCGACGATGCCGCTGGTGCTGCGTTGTTGACCGCAGGCGCAGTGGCCGCTGGTTGTTGCAATAAAGCGGTCAAATCCTGCGCTGTTTTCTGTTTGGCGGACACCAAAAACTGCCGGTATGCCCCATCAGCCACAGGCTCCAGTTTAACCAGACTAAATTCCAGCCCCTGCAAACCAGGTGCGTTGCCAAGCGCTGTTAACCAGGCGGGTACCAATGCCGCATCCCTGGTGATACCAGCAAATTGTTCGCTGCCACCCAAGGCAAAACCGGTCAGCCACAAGCCTTTCGGGTCAATATCGGACAGATGCTGCATCACTTTGGCATACTGCGGCGGGGTTTTATTATTTTCCTGTTGCAGATAACTTAACAGCTGCTGCTTTTGCGCAATACTTTGCTGCAACACACTGGCTTGTTGTTGCAACTGGGCCGAAGGCTGACGGGCTGCCAACGCTTGCTGATACTGTTCCAGCTCTTTAACTTTATGCTGTTGTTGAGTCTGCGCCAGCGCAACCTGCGCTCTGGCCGTGCTTAACTGCTGATAAGCCAAACCACCAGTCGCCACTAATAACAACAACAGCAGTGACGTGGCTCTGACCAGCTGTGGCAGCGTCATTTTGTCCTGACGCGGCTGTAGTGCCGCCTGATATAAATTAACCCTGAGCTTCATTGGCCTGCTCCCCGGCTTGGATCAACTCGATGGCGCCCGCCATGGTTAACCAATAATCCTGTTGCTCTGCGGCGCTGAGTTTGGGCATCCAACGGGCCAGCTCCAGCATGCCCACCTGACTAAAGCCATTGTCGGCAAAATAACGCACTATCTCCGGCAGCTGTGGGCTGGCTATCTGAAATAAAATTTCTTTAACCGGCGCCTGACGCAGCTGCCCTTCGAAATAATCCAGCGAACGCTGCACTTCCAACAATAAATTATCCAGCATACCCTGGCGCAGTTCGGTCATTTCATATTGATCAATGCGGTTAAAACCACGCAACTTACGCGAAAAATACAGCATGCCCTGCTTGATGATCTGCAAGCTCAGCTCCTGCCCCGG
This sequence comes from Rheinheimera sp., assembly GCF_036782235.1. Lineage (GTDB taxonomy): Bacteria > Pseudomonadota > Gammaproteobacteria > Enterobacterales > Alteromonadaceae > Pararheinheimera. The sequence continues at coordinate 397,087 of NZ_DAIPZL010000001.1, forward strand.
TTGATGCACCAGTAACATCACAGCACTGTTTTGCACCGGAATTAAGTTACGTGGCAACCATTCTTCCGGCTGAATATTGGCAAGCTGGATATTTTTGCGTTGCAAAGTACGGCATAGCTCAAGCAAGCTGCTTTTTGACGTGACGACGACGTTGATCCGTGCGCCCTGAGTGCTGGTATGTTCGGGTAAATCAAGATAATCCAATAACATATCTTCAACCGGCACTGTGGTGAGTTCCCGTACCAGCCAGGGCAGCGCCTGCAACATTTCTTCGGATTTGACGGCGGGTTTATCCAGCTGCACCAGCTGATATCTGTCGCTGCTCAGCACCAGACAAAGTTCGGTACCTGAGGGCAATTCATTGCATAGCTGCAACAACATCGTTTGGAGATCGTCATTGTTACCGGGCAGCAGGGTTTCTACTTTCAGTACCTTTAAACCGGCGCTTTGTAATAACACCAGTTTCAGATAATCATTGTGCAAATGCACGGCCGCCACATGCGCGGCAGCTTTGGAACTGGACTGACCAAATTTGATCATACCGGCTAACTTTTCAAACATGATTCAGCCCTGAGACTATGTATAATCTGCTGTTTGTTGTTCCCGGGGTGCTGAAATGTCCGATCCGTTTTATCAGCTGCAATGGCAGCTCCTTGTTGACCCCCTGCTCACAGCACGGCAAATCCAGATTTGGGTTGCCACACTCAGCTGCCGGGTGCCTGACATTGCCGGGAATAAATGGTTAAAACTAAAGTATCACATCCAGCAAATACAACAACATAACAAAAAGGGAATTCTGAGTTTTGGCGGTGCCTTTTCCAATCATCTGGTTGCTTTAGCGGCGGCCGGCCAGCATTTTGGTTTTCATACTGTTGGCATAGTGCGCTCGTCCGCCCCTGATTGGCACAACCCAACCCTGACCCGTTGCCGTGAACTTGGTATGCAGCTGCAGTTTGTGCAGCCAGAACAATATCGGCAAAAACAACAACCAGAGTTTTTGGCCTGGCTGCAAAGCCAATATCCGGATTTTCTGTTTGTACCCGAAGGCGGCAGCAGTCCATTGGCCTTGCCCGGGCTGGCCGAACTTCCCATCACCCGGACACCGGCGGGCACCGCCAGCCTGATTGCCTGCGCAACCGCAAGCGGCGGTACTCTGGCTGGTTTAATTGCCGCCCATCCAGACACTTCGGTGTTGGGTATTTCAGTGGTCAAAGACAGCTCCTTGCCAGATCGCATTGACCAGTTATTGCCGGTTCAGCATTCCAACTGGCAACTGCGTCAGGAGCAAAGCCAAAAGCCTTATGGCAAATTTACGCAGCAGACCTTGCAGTTCTGTCTGGATTTGGCACAGCAGCAGATTTACACCGAACCAGTTTACAGCGGCAAAGCACTGCACAGTTTAGTGGGCTGGGCGCAACAAGGGGATTTTGCGCCGGGTAGCCATATTGCATTTTTCCACACCGGCGGTTTGCAGGGTCTTGCAGGGCTTTATTATCGCGGTTTGATTAACCAGCAACAGTATCAGCTGTTGCTGGGGTCTGTTAATGTGGCTGGTCCTGCGGAATAATTTGCGACAAGGGCTGACTAAAATAATAACCCTGAGCGCCACTGACCCCGAGCTTTTGCAGCACCTGCCATTCTTTGAGGCTCTCAACGCCTGTGGCGATCACCCGCACCCCTTTGTTGGTATTACAGCTGATTAAACCCCGGACAAATAATTGTTGTTCCAGCTGTAAATCCAGATGCCGCACCACAGAAGGATGCAACTTAATGGCGTCAACCTTCAGCTCATCCAGATAAGGGCAAGGCTCTATCGACAAACCGACATGGTCGATGATCAGCGCAAAACCCTGCTGCTGCAAATGCGCTAATACAGGTTTTAACTTGCGGTAATTTTTCTGCAGATGATATTCGTCCACCTCCAGCGCAAACTGCCGGGACTGAATTTGCTCTTGCGCCAGCATCTCACCCAACCACTGCAACCAATCTTTGCTGAGCAGGGTTTCCACCGCCAGATTGACACTACACCTGTTGTTGCCGAAGTTTTCCAGCTGGCATAATTTTGCCGCTTTGAGCAACACATACTGGTCAATGGCCTGGGTTAAACCACAGTTGGCTGCCATCGGCAAAAATACCGCTGCGTTGAGTTTATCGCCTTCGCTGCTGTGCAACCGCACCAGCACTTCATGCTGGATCACATCATGTTGCTCCCAGGAAAACACCGGTTGAAAAGATAAAATCAGCCGCTGTTCTTTTAATGCGTTACTGAGTTCAGTGCGCCACCAGACCGAACCTTTAATTTTAGGTTTATGGTTGGGGTAAAAGCCATAAGCAGCATTGGGTCCCTGTAGCTGCGCTGTTTTTAGCGCCATATCGGCTTCAGCCATCAGCTGATAAGGGGCCTGCCCCTGCTGATAAATGACATAACCAATATGCAAAACGTCAAAATCGAGGTAATCGGCAAAATAACTGGAGCGGCTTAAAATAGAGGCCATCCGGTCGCCCATGGTTTCGGCATCTTTTTGCGTCAGGCCAGGCAACAACACCGCTAAGTCATTGTCGGCAATGCGGGCCAACACGGTTTGGGGCAAATGAGCACACAGCTGGGTTAATAACTCGGCACAGCCTGCCAGCCGCTGCACCTGCAATGGCAATTCCAGATACATCTCCGGATGACTCACCTGAATAAGAAACAAAGCGCCGGATGAGACTTCCTGTGGGTCATTCAGATAATGTTGCAGTTTGCTTTCAAAATAGATGCGGTTACCAATGGCCAGATCGTGGTCGATCAGCCCCTGCACCCGCACCAGATGACGGATTTCCTGCTCACGACGCGCCTGCGCCTGCTGATTTTGCTGTAATAAGGTTAATTTACTGCTCAGGCTGTCCTGTTGTGACAGCGGTAAGTGCGCCTGCTGCATTAAAGCATCCAGCTGGGCGGATAAAGCGGCGATTTCCTGTTGTTGTTGCTGGTAGTGTTCCAGCCGCCCCAGCAATAACCAAAGCGGCAACAACAACATCACATCAAACAGCAAATAAGCCCAAAGCTCAAATGCCAGACCTGCCGCATTGGCTTTGCTGACCAACAACAAAGCCAGATTCGCCACCAGCAATAACAAACCTAAGCCAATCCAGCGTCCATACTGTTGCCATAAAATTCCCGGGTTCTGCACAATCACCTCCACGTTATTATTTCAGTGTTGTTGCCACACAGAATTTTGTCGAGCCAAGGCACGGATTTATCTGAGCTCTGCTACTGATGTTGCTTTTTGTGGAGCTCCGGCCGCTATTTTTCGCAAATACAGTTGCAGATCCTGTTTTACTTCCGGCAATAACAAATACAAAGCCAGAATATTCGGCACCGCCATCAGAAAAATCATCGAGTCGATAAAATCAAACACCGCCAGTACATTAGGTACAGCCCCCATAGCCACTACGGCACAAATCAGCACCTTATAACTGCGGATACTGTATTTATGTTCACCAAACAAATAGCCCCAGCCTTTCTGGCCATAATAAGCCCAGCTCACCACTGTGGAATAACCAAATAACAATAAAGCCACCATCAGCACCAGCGGAAACCAGTCAAACACCGAGGCAAAAGCCGAAGACGTCAGCTGCACACCGTCCAGTCCGGTTTGCAGATAAGCTCCGGTTAAAATAATCACCAAAGCCGAAATGGTACAAATCACCACAGTGTCGATAAAAGGCTCTAACAAACCAACAAAACCTTCGGAAACCGGGTCATTGGTGCGGGCGGCAGCATGGGCAATAGGTGAGGAGCCAATACCGGCTTCGTTGGAATAAGCGGCACGGCGAAATCCCTGGATCAACACGCCAATGACCCCACCATAAGCGGCTTCAGGGGCAAAAGCGCCTTTGACTATAGTGAGAAGTGCCCCAGGAATGTCTTGCCAGTGCAGCCCAATGATCACCAGCGCCGCGGCCAGATAAATACCACACATCAAAGGCACCAGTTTGCTGGTCACCCGGCCTATGCTTTTAATGCCACCGACAATAACCAGCGCCACCAGCACTGCATAAATAAAACCAAAGAGCCAGGCATTATCAAAACCTGTTACTGTTTTTACCTGCACAAAACCCTGATTCACATGCACAAAACCGGCAGAGCCAAACACACAGGCCACAGCAAAAAATCCGGCCAGGAATTTGCCCAGTCTGGGTAAATTATATTTTTCAAGCGCCGCTTTGATGTAATACATAGGGCCACCGGCCACAGTGCCGTCCGGCAAAATCTGCCGGTATTTCACCGCCAGCGTACATTCCACAAACTTGGTGGTCATGCCCAAAAAACCAGCCACTATCATCCAGAAGGTGGCACCAGGGCCACCCAGGGTAATAGCCACAGCCACACCGGCAATATTGCCGGTGCCGACAGTGCCGGATAAAGCCGCTGATAATGCCTGAAACTGGCTGATCTCGCCTTTGTCATTTTTATCGGCAAAATCCCCCCGCACTACACGCAACGCATGGCGAAAACCACGGATATTGATAAAACCAAGATAACAGGTAAACACTATGGCACCACACATCAGCCATAACACTGTGACAGGGATGGCAACACCCTGCACCTGAAATGAATAAAACACCACACTGGCAAGCGCCGTGCTGAATTGCTCAAAAGCCTGCTGAAAGCTGAACTCGCTGGACATCTGGAAATCTCTGGCTGCAAAAATCAGCACCTTACCACAAAATTTCCCGCCATTGCCCTGCCATCTTATTTACAAAACTTATCAGTTGATTCATATGACATTGGTTTTACCAGCTATCAGTGTCATCAGATTCAACTCAGCATTGGTGATATTCGTCGGTGAGGACACTCAGTCTGAGTGTATTGCAGCTGTTTCGCTGAGCCAGGTGCCAGGAACTTGAGTTGATGACAGCGACAAAAAGTCAGGGGAGCTTTCAGGCGCACCACACTGTCACCACTATGGCTTTTACTTTATTATTTTGGCGAGATATACCAGTGAATTGGGCTCTGCTGCTATCACTTTACCCGCATAACGATGTCCCATCGTATCGCACTTAACATCATCTTGATGCTCAAACTTCGCAAATTATTCTTATTCTTCCGATATCAATGTGCCACGCCTCAATGCTGATTTATTCGTGGATGACATCAATATTTCATTGAATAGCCAAAATTCTATTACCTGCTTTTTACCTGAGCCTCTCTGGCTATAGCACCTGTTCTATTTTACAGGTTTAAACATCATTCGTTCTGGTTATGCTGATATCGCATTTTTCAATTGCACTAGTAGATAAACAAACTAATAAAGGTGATTTATGAGTGAAGATAACAAAATACTGTTAGACGAAAATGGCGATTTAAAACTGAACGATGAATTCCTGGAAGATATTTCAGGCGGAAGCAACCCAGAAGAAGTTGATGAAGAGTGTTTATTTAACTGCTCCAACTCAAACTGCGGCTGCAAAGAGAAGTAGTGATATCTCATTCTCAGCAGGTTAACTTCAAAATTAACTTGCTGAGAACTCTCTGGTGATAATGATGATTAAAAAAATATTCATGGTTTTTTTATTGGCAATCCATTCATTTGGAATGAGCGCGCAAGAGAGATATATTGAAGGAAAGCACTATGTTGTTACGGATACCGGAGTCACATCAGAGTCAATAGAAGAGATTTTTTCATATTTTTGTGTTCATTGTTTTCGTTTTCAATCCACATTAAATCGCCTGGAACAACGGCTATCAGAACGTACTGTTATTGAAAAAACTTACATTAGTCATGTATCCAGCGAAGCGCCAGCGATCAACAGTTACCTTGCAAAGGTTCGTTTACTTGCCATTAAAAACAAGAGCGTTGACCAACTTGATCAAATAGTTTTTAACGCCTTTCATGTTGAAAAAAAAGACATATCCTCAGAAGAAAAAATAAATAAGATATTAATTGACTCAGGGTTAAACTCATTATTTTCTCAAAACCAATTACAGGAAAACGATATATCCGAGTCATTTATTAAATTAAAGGATAGAAATTTACAGCTTGTCAAAAATAAATCCATTGTATCTCTTCCAACATTAATCGTGAAAGGAAAGTACAGAATTAACATTTCCTCTTTAGATAAAAAAAATCTGGACGATGATCTTTACGACCTGATTAATCATCTGATGAACAAGTAAAAAGCCGAGGTGTAAAATGAGCATGGTTCAAGGTTTTGATAGAAAAGATGTCATGTACTCGTTAAGAAATGATATTTTTAACTTGATTCTTTTCCCTACCGAAGAGTGTAATTTCCGTTGCGTTTATTGTTATGAAGACTTTGAAGTTGGGAATATGCCAAGGTGGTTAGTTGACGCCGTAAAGCAGCTATTAACACACAAAGTAAAAAAACTAAAATGTCTTAGCCTTTCCTGGTTTGGTGGCGAGCCGCTGGTCGCAAAACAGATACTCTTTGAGATTGCAGAACACGCCTATGATTTATGTCAGCAATACGATTGCAAAATTATTGGTGACGTGACAACCAATGGTTTTCTGTTGGACACCACCACACTAGCCCGATTGGTCTCGCTGAATCAAACCCGTTTTCAGATTTCTATTGACGGTGATGAAGAAGTACATAATCAAACCAGGATTACAAAAAATGGCCGGGGGAGTTTTACCCGTATCTGGCAACGTTTAATGGATGCTGCTGCAACCGACTTAGAGTTCAACATTATTTTACGCATTCATGTAACCGATCTGAATCAAGACGCAATAGAGCGTTTTCTGAAGCTCTATCAGCAACACCTGGCCAATGACCCACGCTTTTCATTGTTTTTTAAAGCAATCTCAAACCTTGGTGGTGATCAGGACAAAGTACAGCAATTAATCAGCAAAAAAAGTGCCGCCCATTTTGTAGCTGAATTAAATGCCCGTTATTACGGCAATCAAGGCGATAAACCCAATTATATTTGCTACGCATCCAAACCAAACTCGCTGGCAGTCCGGGCAGATGGCAGCCTGAACAAATGCACTGTTGCTTTAAAGGATGATATTAATAAAGTCGGCCGAATCAATGAAGACGGTACTTTAAGTCTTCAACATCAAAAAATTGGCAGTTGGATTAGCGGCTTTGACACCCTTGATAAATGGCGTCTGGGTTGCCCTTTAAGTTACCTGAATGCTCATCCCGAAAAGAAAAATGTAACAGTCGGAGAGATCAATGTCATTCAGGTGGCGTAATTGGTCAGTTTGTATCAGTCGCTGTCTGCTCTGTGTTGTTGCGCTCACTGGCGGCCTGGTTGCCGCAGGGACTTCCGCAGATACCCCAGAGCAGCTGGCGCAACAGCGCTACCAGCAGTTGCTGCAAAATGTTGGTGCAGGATTGATGCGCTTATCACCAGACCAACAATGGCTGGTTCTGGCAAGTAAGAATGGTTACCCTTCTATCCATTCCAAAAGCAATGCAGCGCACATTGAACTGCTCGGACGTGAGTTTGATCGTGAGCGTCCTCTGGAGTCGGGCAGTCTATTGGCTGACAAACTCACATTAATTCAGTTAAACACCGGGCAAAGTACCGAGCTGTCGTTGCCGGATCGGCAAATAAATGATGTGTTTTGGGCGCCTGACTCCAAAAGCTTCGCGATGATTGGTGTGAGTGCAAAGGCTTTGGATGTCTGGCGCTTCAACCTGTCGGCGCAACAACCTGAATTCTGGTCTGAAATTGCCGTGTCCGGGCAATTAGACTCAGCTGCGATTGTCTGGTTGCCAGATAGCCAAAGTGTGGTGATCCGCCACAGTGCCATGCAACCCCTTGATACTTCAACAATGCAGACTGCCACACTACAGGTGACAAAAACGCAATCCGTGCAGACCAGAGTCTATCGTCATACCCTTGATTCCGAATTTGCACTGTTGAATTTTGCCGGCTTGCTACGCCAACAAGCAGTGCTGTTGCGTAAAAATGGCGAAAAACGGCCATTAACGGCTGAGCTGCTATTAGAGTCGATCAGTGTTTCCCCTGATGGGCGCTATTTGTTGGTGCAGCATTTTGCGGATGAAATACAACCAGGCGTCATGCTCAACCGGCTGGCACGCGAATATCAGATTGTCGAAATTGCAAACGGAAAAGTAAGTGCAATACTGCCCAAACTCCAGACGGATCAACAAGGTGCCAGAGAGGCAGACTCAGCAGCATCAGGCCCTCGTTTGTTGCAATGGCGTCCTGATGCGCCCGCGACTTTAGTTTGGGTGCAGAGTTTAGAACCACGCGGACACAAAGTGGCAGCGCAATACCGGGATGCAGTCATGTCGTTAGCGGCACCATTTAACGAATTATCCCAGGAACTATTCAAATCTCAATGGCGATTGCATCAGTTGTATCTGTCCGCCTATGGACGACTCATTTACACAGATTTTCACGCAGGGTTAAAACAGCTGAGATACTGGAGCCTGCAGTTCAATACAATTCATCAGACTCCGACACTGTTAACACAATACGACTATACCAACCAGGCTGAGTTTCCGGGCGAGTTGGTAACCCAGTCCCAGCCTGATGGACGAAATCAGTTGGTGAGTAAAAAATCTCAGGAAGTTTATTTCCTCGCAAAAGGACAACATCGTTGGGGAGATGGAGCTTATCTTATCCGGCAAGGGATAGAGCCCAAGGATCAGCTCACCATATTAAAACCCAATCATCAGCAACATAGTCAGACACCGGTTTATCTGCGCATACAAAACGATAGTGAATGGTTTATTGTCTCAACAGAGTCGGCCCAGCGCGCTCCGTCCTTGTGGCTTCACAAAAAAAATTCAGCAGATTTGCTGATTTATGATTGGCACTCCGAAGGGCTATCTCCGACGCCAAAGCCGGTTTTACTGGAATTTAAGCGTAATGATGGCGTGCAGATGTACAGCCAGTTATACCTGCCAAAGCTCAAGGGCAATGAGTTGTTACCCGCAGTGATTTGGCTCTATCCACGCGAATACCGTACACATCAGCAACAACCTAAACCATCGCAGCAAGAAATATTTGTGCCAATTGACCCGCTGGGTCCACTGGTCGCACTTGATGATGGTTTTGCCGTTGTCGATGCCAGTCATGCGCCGATCATCCGTCAGGATGGGCAAGAACCGAATGACACCTTTATGCACCAGCAGCAGCAAAATATCTCGGCGTTAATTACCGCGCTAAAGAATACTGGCCGTGTTGATACCAGTCGCCTGGTGTTGATGGGACACTCTTACGGCGCATTCAGTGCGTTAAGTTTGCTGACCGGGCGCGCTGATTTTCGCTGTGCTATCGCACGCAGCGGTGCATACAATCGTTCGCTAACGCCGCTGGGTTTTCAAGGTGAAAAACGCACTTTATGGCAGGCACCTGAGTTGTATCAGCGCATGTCGCCATTTTTTGATGCCGATAAAATTAAAACACCGGTGTTACTGATCCATGGCATGGCCGATGAAAATCCAGGCACTTCGCCTTTGCAGTCTGAAATGATGTTTCAGGCACTTCAGGCAAACAAACAGCATGCCAAGCTATTGTTATTAAAGAAAGAACGCCACGTGTATCGTTATCAGGAAACCATAAAACAGATGCTGACAGAGCAATCTGGCTGGTTACGGGAGTGTGCCCAGCTCAATTAACTCCGACGGAACTACTTTAGGCACAAGTCATCAGCTCACCTGGTTTTATCACTTGCCCAACAGGTAATTGACAGGTAATAATGCCATTAAATTTTTGTGGCTTTTTTGGTGTATGTCCAAAGTTATCTTGGGTGATTTTGTTCTCGATACCAGTAGTAACCTGCTGTTTTCCGGTGATATTGAATTAGGAGCAGAACCCAAGGTACTTGAGCTGCTGGCTTATTTGTATCGCAACCGGGATCGCTACAGCAGCCTGCAGGAATTGCATGATCAGGTTTGGCCTGGTCGTGTTGTCAGCGATACCGCGGTCCGGGGAACCATTAAGAAGCTGCGCACGCTGTTGGGCGACAGCGATATTGCCGAACCCAAATACATCAAATCTCTGTCAAAGCGCGGTTACAAACTGATTTGTGACGTTGCCGATGTTCCTGTAGAACCAACAGAAAGCGTGAGCCTCACCGAAACGCATGCCGGCATGTTGCATGTGTCTGGGGGTTATGCCTTCACGTCAGGGCAGACAGACATTCACCGTCATCGGCCGGTTCGGCAGTTTGCTTTGGTTCTGCTGTTGTTTGCAAGTGCAGTCATGCTGTGGCTGGTATTGCTCTGGCAACAACAAACCCCTTTGTTTGAAGAGTCACCATTGTCCGGACAATTGATCCCGATGACGGTCGGAGAAAAACGCGGCCTGGCGGTATCTCCGGATGGGACTCATCTGGCCTTTATCGGCCGGCAAAACCAAAACGATCGCTGGCAAATTTATGTTATGAACCGGCAAAGCCGTGACATCCGCATTTTGCCAGTGGCCAGCCAGCAACCTTCGATGTTGCTGTTTGATGATGATCAATCCCTGCTAGTTGTTAATCAGAAGCTCGGAGATTCCGCCATCTATCATTTGCAGCTGGACAAAAGTATGCAGCTGGTGCGGGAAGAAACTGTGGCAAACTTCCCAATTATTTCTCATTTGAGCCCCGGAACCAGCAAAGGTCACTGGATAATTAATGCCGCTGACGAAGTGCAAGGCACCCTGAAGTTATATCAGTGGCAGGCAGGGTCAAAAGAATTAAAGCTGTTGCAGGCGCGAAGTAGCGCAATAGAGCATATATATCAATCCGTTTACTCCCCGTCGGGGCAGTGGTTAGCCAATACTGTACTGGTTAATGGTGTTGAGTTCAGATTGGAAGTTCAGGATGTTCAGTCAAAGCGTATCCTCTACTCTGCAAATACCCTGGGTCGGGTCGGTAAATTGGACTGGGTTGGTGAAGAGTCGCTGATTGCTCTGGATAAAAGCGGATTGGTTCTGGTTGAATTGGCATTCAACAGTCAAAGACTCATCATGAAACATGGCGAGGAAAAAATCGCCGATTTTTCTATCGTCGGGCCCGAGTCGCGGTTATTAATTCTGCAAAATGAATATTTGTCGGAACCGGTGTTTCGCGAGTTATTCCTTACTCCTGAAGTCTCTTTAAAACGTCTGGTCAACGTGCCACAGGGGGTGCGGATGATCAATTATGCCGACAATGAACAAGAGTATTTTGGCGTTTTTCAAACGCAAGATCATCGGTCTTTAGTGAAATACGATCAAACTGGTCATCGCAAAGAGGTCTTGTATAGCACTGATCAACAGTTAGAGTTATTGGAGTATCACCCAAAACAGCGTGTATTGTTATTGCGTGTTGGGCTGCAATTAATGCTGCTGAATCTGGAAAATAGCTCACTTGAGCTCATTTCGTCTTCTCAGAGTTATCTTGATAACCAAGCCGCTTTCTCTCTGGATGGCAACAAAGTTTATTTCGGTCAGTTAATTGCGGGGCAATGGGAACTGTTTCAATTTGAACGCGCCACAAAAAGTATTCGACCGCTGGTCAAAGGATACCGCTCTGTACGGGAAACTCCCCTTGGTTTTGTCGGCGCTATGGATCAGGGGGATTTATATTTGCTGGATCAGCAATTCCGTCAGATCAAACCTCTTGGCCATAGTATTAACACTGATTTCATCAGCCGTTGGTATATCAAGGGGCAACGGATAATCTGGAGTGATTTTGACTTGGCATCAACCAGGTTAAACCAACTGGATCTAGCAAGTGGCGAGTTAAAAAAAACCAATTTCCCGTTTGAAAAAATGCGTCCTCGTTTTGCTATTAACGACAATGGCAACCAAATACTGGTTTATAGCGTGGGGGCGCGTACCACCAATCTGCATCAAGTGGCTTTATCTGCGTTCATTACTAAAAAATAACAAATTAATCACAGTAAACTGAGCTTTTCGTTATTCTCTCAGCTCCTGTTTGCGGTCACCATTTTCCTGACCAACAATAAGGAGCGTTAACATGAAGAAAATCTTACTTGCGATATCCATCCTGTCATCCGCGGCATTTGCAGTAAATGCCGACACAGAAACACCTGACAAAGAATCAGACACTCCATTTACTATTTGTCAGGTTCTCGCCACCTGTGACAACGAAGATTAAAGACGGGAGGCCATATGAGTTTTTTTGAGCAAACAGTGGCCGAACTGAACCAGATGACAACATTGCTCCAGTTGGAAGCTTATGTCATTAAGTTCGCGGAATTGTCCCATATAGACTGGTGTTGTTTTGTTGTACATAGCAATCACACTGTCTTTATGGGTTCAGTACCTGAGCCTGTCAAACAACGCCTGACTGCGGCGACGTTAAAACAGCTCAACCTGCATTGTTGCAAACCTTGCTGGTCTGACTCCGATGACTTGCTCAAAACGACTTTACCACAGGCCAGCTTGCTGATTCCTGTGGTGGCGTCGCGTCCGGATTATGGATGTCTCATTTTGGGTTTTTCCGCATCAGTTATCGAACCAAAACTCGCTGAAAAGCTTGGCTGGTTTTGGCAAGTGATTGCGATGTATCTGTATGACACTTATCGACGACTGAACGGCAGCGACAAGGTTCGCCACTCTCAGTTAACCCCACGTGAAATAGAATGCGTTTACTGGGCTGCTCAAGGTAAAACTTCCTGGGAAATTAGCCGGATCCTCAGCATCACCGAACGCACGGTGAACTTCCACCTTAGCAACAGCATGCAAAAAACCGGCAGCAGCAACAGGCAGCAGCTCATTCATAACTGCATGAATATACTGTGATTTTTTGTAGTTATTAATTAGTTATAAAAAAAGAATAGCCTGATGATTGTTGTATCAGGCGCTTCATCACACCCTTACACAACCCATTGATTAAGTATCGAGGCGCATCATGAATGATTTTTTTAGTCTGGACCAACCGTTAACTGCAAATACCACTTTAGAAGGTTTTATCGAAGTCACAGCCCTGGATGAACTGGACAAAATTGTTGGTGGTTTTCTCAATCCCGACGAGATTTACATCCAGCTGGAAGACGATGCAGTGACTACACCACGGCCTTAACCAGACGTTGGATACTGAAGTTTTTGACAGGGTGACAGAGGGTGAGACGTCGCTGATTATAAACACCTTATTTTCCGAACAGGACAGTCTGAGATGTCATATCTGAAGCTCTTTCGTAAAGAAGCGCTGCGCCAGCAATACAAATCACAGGAGTTTGGTGATTCGGTGATTCAGCAGCCGTTATTGTTGGATAAAGCGCTGCTGGCCATGGTCATTGCGGTTTTTTTTATGTTGTCCCTGGCGATTCTTTATCCCTTTGTCAGCACAGAGCGATTAAACCTTGTCGCACATGAATCCAATTATTTTCCGATCGTATCACCAGTGCCGATTGTGGTGGAAAGACATTTACATCCGGATGGCAGCCGTATCAACCGGGAACAGGTTATTACTCAGGTTCGTACTTTTGATATAGCCAGTCGCATTGAACAGACAGATCTCATCAGCAGCAATGAAACAGGCATTTATTTTTCAATACTCAATGCAGGAACAACAGCTGAAGCTTTTCAAGCCTTCGCCAAAATTCTGCGGGTGAATAACGAACACTTATTTTTCTTTACCTTGTCCGGGGCAAAATCCGAGCAGTTAAAACCCGGCCAGCTGGTCAAACTGAAAGCGGGTCATCATCAGGCGAAAGGCAAGGTGCACTCGGTCGTCGGCCCATTTCAAAAAGGCATCATGAACATCGGTATTCAGTTAGAGCCTGCTTATGATGTTGCGGTATTGCACCCTGCAGCGGCGGTTCGACTGGAGCTCAGCGTAAAGCGCGACAACTTTTTTGCTTTGCTTGGTGAGGGTCGTCAATGAACATGTCTGACTACATTCAATTTAGCAGCAAACAGCTGCCGGTTTATCTGCAAAGCGAAGTCGCTGAATGTGGCATTACCTGCATTGCGATGGTCGCCTGTTATCACGGTTTTAAAACCAATATGTTGGCGATGCGTCAGAAGTACCCTACAGGTTTGCATGGCGTGACCGTAAAACAAATAGTGCAGATTTCTGACGAATTAGGCTTATCGGCCCGTGTGCTTAAACTCGATTTAGGCCAACTGGCCAAAGTGAAAAAACCAGCCATTTTACATTGGAATTTTAACCACTTCGTCACATTGGCAAAAGTGACCAGCCGCGGCATTACCATTCATGACCCGGCCAAAGGGCGTCTTCATCTGGACTGGAATCAGGTGTCAGAATCCTTCACCGGCATTGTGATTGAGCTGGTTCCCTCAGGCAATTTCGAGCGCAAAGATGAACGCATCCGGGTACCGCTGCGTCAATTTATCGGCAAAGTTGATGGATTATGGTCGTCTTTAAGCAAGATTTTTATCATCGCGCTACTGCTACAGGGCTTGCTGCTTGTTTCTCCTTATTACATTCGGGTGGTGATTGATCAGGGCATAAGTTCCGGCCAGGCCAGTCTGTTGTGGTCGGTATTTATTGGCTTTTCCCTGGTGCTGGTACTCTCGGTCATGGCACAGATTATCCGTGCCGCTGCCATTATGTATCTGGATAAAAATCTGAGCTTTCAGATAAAAGCCAACATTCAACGGCATCTGCTGCATTTACCTTTGAGTTTTTTTGAAAGTCGGCATGTTGGCGATATCAAATCCAGATTTGAAGCTTTTAATGAAGTCCAACGCTTGATTAGCCGCGGATTTATCACTGCAGTGGTCGATGGATTGTTAAGCGTGTCGACCTTAATGATTATGTTTCATTACAACAAGGAGCTGGCACTTGTTTCCGTTGGCTTTTTGCTGACGCTGTACATCATTCGTTTTTTCCTGACAAACAAAGAAAATACTCATTTAGAACAACAATTAAGCAAACACGCCCGGGAAAATAGTCATTTTATTGAAACCATACGGGCAATCATGCCAATAAAAAGTTTTGCTAAAGAAAACAGCCGCTTATCCAGTTGGATGAATTTTTATGCTGACACCTTAAACGCCAGTATCCAACGCGAAAAAATTACCATTGCCAGTGATGTGACCCAGAATGCCCTGAGCAGGATCGAGTATCTGGTGATAGTGCTGATTGGAGCGCAGTTTATTATTGACGGTGCTTTGAGTCTGGGCATGTTCTTGGCTTATCTCGCCTACCGGCAACAATTTGCGGATAGTGCCCAATCCTTGATTGATAACATTTTCCGCTTTCGTATTGCCGGCACTTACCTGCGGCGGATGTCCGATATTGTGATGCAGGAACCTGAGCAGGATCAGGGCAGAATCGCAGTGCAAAGCGGGCAAGTGGCGGGTGCATTAGAAGTACGGAATTTGCATTTTAGATACAGTGAAAATACGCCATGGCTGTATCAGGGGCTGAGTTTTAGCATCAAGGCCGGAGAGTCGGTGGCGATTGTGGGCCGGTCCGGTTTAGGTAAGTCCTCTTTACTCAAAATTATGACGGGGTTAATCCAACCACAACAAGGTGATTTGTTGCTCGATGGTATGCCACTCAAGACTTTGGGCTTTCGACAGTTCCGGCGCTTCAGCGCGACCGTGATGCAAAATGATCAATTATTAAATGGCTCACTCCTCGAAAACATCACATTTTTCGACCCTTCGCCAAATCTGGAGTTGGTCAAAGAGGCACTCAAAGGTGCCGCTATCTGGGATGAGATCCAAGCAATGCCTATGGGCTTGTACACTCAGGTAGGCGATCTGGGCAGTGCATTATCAGGCGGGCAAAAACAACGAATTTTACTGGCGCGGGCCTTTTACACCCAGCCGAAGATCCTGTTTTTGGACGAAGCGACCAGTCATCTGGATAGCTTAAGTGAGCAACGCGTCAATCAATATCTGAAACAAAAAAACATGACAAGGATCAGTGTTGCCCACCGCAAAGAGACCATTGAGGCTGCCGATCGGGTGATTGATTTAGCCGAATTAACGGCGATAGCGCCAGTTGCAAAAAGTGCTTAAAAATAGGGAATAGCAACGATGAAAAATAAAGTTAGCACTCTGGTGTATAGCACCATTGGCACGCTGTCAGTGCTGTTACTGGTCAGCGGCTGGAGCATCGGCTTTGCCGGAGGTTTACATTATGTCAGCGAAGCCAGTGTCAGTGTGGCTACAGTGCAAAGCGGTGACTTTGTCCAACGGGTCACAGGGTATGGCAGTTTACAATCGCGCAACCAAAGGCTGCTGACAGCCAGCAATATTGCCACTGTCGATGAAATAAAATTGCGGCCCGGCGCCGTTGTTGAACCCGACACTATCCTGCTGACACTGAAAAACCCCGCACTTGAAGTTGCGGCACAACAAGCATTGGCGAACCTGCACAATAAACGCAGCAACAGCCGCCGCCTGGTGCTGGAGCAACAACGCGAAATTTTAGAGCAAAGCTCCCGCCTCGCTGAACTGAAATCCGACTCAGAATTGGCCGCATTACAGGTTGAGGCCGAAGCTCCGCTTGCCACTGCCGGCATTATCTCCGGCATGGATGCCAAGCGCAGCCGTGCCAAAGCAATACAGTTGGCGGAACGTTATCAGTTGGAAAAACAAAAGTTGGCCACACTGGAACAGGTGCACCAGCAGTACCTGTTGATCCAGCAGGAAGATATTCAACAAGCCGAAGCCGAACTGAACAACGCAACTGCTCAGGTACAGCAATTGGTGGTTCGGGCCGGTATGAAGGGCGTGTTGCAACGTTTGCCGGTGAACCTTGGCCAAAGTGTGAACGTCGGTGATGAGCTGGCGTTAGTCGGCAGCCTTTCACCTTTAGTGGCCGAGATAAAAGTGCCACAAATGCAAGTGCGGTTGTTGCAGTTGGGCGCGAACGCCGAAGTGGATACACGTCACGGCATTGTCACAGGTCAAGTGGTGCGTATTGACCCTGTGGTGACTGACGGTGCAGTACAGGTCGATATTCTGTTACCCGAGCAATTAAGCAGTGATATTCGCCCTATGCAAATGGTTGACGCTCGGATCCATGGCCAGAGCCGCGGCCAGGTGAGCTTTGTCGACCGCCCGGCCGGCGTGGCTGAGGATGCAAGGGTTGAGCTGTTTAAACTGGATGCGAATCAGATTGCCAGCCGCGTGCCGGTGCAATTTGGTAAGGCCTCTGGTCAACAAATTGAAATAGTGTCAGGTCTGGTGCCTGGCGATCGTATTGTTGTCAGCGACTTACAGTTTGATAGCAGCGTGTCACAACTCAAACTGACTCAATAAGGAACAGGTCATGAAAACCGATGTACTCAAAGTAAAACAACTTAAAAAACTCTTTCAGTCTGGTGACCAGTCGCAAGTGGTGCTGGATGGTGTCAGTTTTAGTGTGCAGGAAGGCGAATATGTCGCCATCTGCGGTCCTTCCGGCTGCGGTAAATCGACGTTATTAAATATTTTAGGCTTGTTAGACACTGCTGACAGTGGTGAGTATTTTATTGACGGTTTGCTCGTGTCCGACATGAACGCAGAGCAACGTGCGCAGATGCGCAGCCGGCGAATAGGCTTTGTATTTCAGGCATTTAATCTGATTGATGAATATACCGTACTCGACAATGTCGCCTTACCTCTTAAATACCGTGGTGACAGCCTGAAGCAACGTCAGGCCAGGGCGTTGGAGTGTCTGGAAAAAGTGGGTCTGGCCGATCGGGCCGCCTTGTTTCCCAACCAGCTATCCGGTGGTCAGCAGCAACGTATTTCCATCGCGCGGGCCTTGGCGGCAGATTCCGGCATTATGCTGGTCGATGAACCTACCGGTAACCTGGATTCAAAAAATGGTGATGCCGTGATGGCTTTGCTGGCTGAACTGCATGCTCAGGGCACCACTATTATTCTGGTCACCCACGACCCGCGTTATGCCACTATGGCGCACCGGCAAATAAATCTGCTTGATGGCAAGGTGGTCCATGCTGCCGCTTCACATCTTGAGGTACAGGAGCAGGTGGCATGAATTGGCAAATGATCTGGCGTCAATTTCATCAGGCACGGCAATATTATGTCACTGTAATACTCAGCCTGGTGTTTACGCTTACGCTGCTGTTTAGTGTGCTCAGTCTGGTGAATATTACTTTTTTTGCTCCCCTGCCCTATAAAAATGACCGGGAGCTGTATTTTATTGGCGGTGAACTGAATTATCAGGGGGCTACACACCAGGCCAGTAACTTACAGACCTTGTTTGATTTTCAACAAAAAAGCCAACTTATTGAACAGACGGCTATTTATTTTAATTTTCAAACGGAATACAAACTGCTGGATTTACCGGCTCGACCCAAAGTTTCGGTGCTGTTCGGTGCCCACAATATTTTTGACGTGATGGGTGTTGAGCCTTTGTTAGGCCGGTTATTTAACGAGCAGGAGCAAGCTGGCAATAAACAACCTTCGGTGGTGTTAAGTCAGGCCGTCTGGGAGCAACATTATCAGGGCAGACCGGATATTGTTGGCCAAAGTATTCAACTGAATCAACGTCAGTTTACCGTGATCGGGGTGTTAAAACAGCCGCTGGAGTTACCCGACTTTCAAGATGCACACCAGGCAATTTGGTTGCCACTGGATATGGATGAATTTGTTGATATCCGTGGCTTTGATGGTTATTCCGCAGGTTTTTATGCGTTAGGTCGGTTAAAGCCCGGCGTCACGCCACAAGAGGCCAGTGCAGAAGCCTTTCAGATCCTCAAGCAAGCCTCGGCCCAGCGCCATCCCGATTTACAACACATGTTTGAGTATTCCGGCAAGGTCGTGCCGCTCTATCAGCAAATCCGCGGCGATTCTGGCAAGTTAGTCCTGATGTTACTGGCTGGTGTTTCACTTCTTACTTTAATTGCGCTGGTGAATTTATCCAGCATGCAGCTAGCGCGAGCTGTCAAACGCTTGCAGCCAATGGCGGTTTGTTATGCCTTTGGTGCCAGCAAAAAACAAATGTTTATTCAGGTGTTTCAACACAATGCAGTGCTGTTGTTCGGTGCCGGCTTACTGGCGTTAACCCTGACCTGGCTGGGATTCAGCACTATCACACAGGTGGCCTCCGCTCAGTTACCTCGCATCAGTGCTTTGCGTATTGATGGATTGATGCTGTTGCTCACTCTTGTTGTATTACTGGCGATTGCGCTTTTATTTAGCTGGATTGAGTTGAGTAGTGTCAGGGAACAGCAGCTGATGTCGGCATTGCAAAGCAGCGGGAAAGGTGCCGGCAAACAGTTACGACAAGGGGTGGCTCATAGCTTAATTGGTGTGCAGTTATTTTTATCTTTATTGGTCCTGTTGGCGACTGCGCACGTGTTTGTCATTGCCTGGACTGAAGCAAACCGCTCTACCGGTATCAATAGTACCGACCTCTGGTCGCTGACCGTTAATTACGCAGATTTGGAAAATCGCGAGCAACGGCAAAATAACCACAAAGCCATGTTACAACGCCTGGCGGATATACCTGATATTATAGCAGTCACTGCGGTGTCAGAGCCAAGAGCACCCAGAGTCCGGAAACAGGATGCGATCAATAATGCGCAGGGTGAGGTCATTTCAACGGCACGACAAATAGCCACACTCCCTGGCTACTTTCAGTTTTACGGTCTGGAAGTGAGCGGACAGGATTTCCAGCCAGATCAAGTTGGCCTGGAGCATTATCCGGTTATCGTCAACCAGCGTTTAGCCGATCGTATTGCCCGGCTCAGTGGTAAACCCGCCACAGGACAAAGTATTTCGCTCAGCGGTGACAGTACCCAACGTCAAATCATCGGGGTCGTCGCCAATACCAACTTCCCGGGCGATCCTGGTTTTGAAGTGGATGAGGTTTTTTATCCGGCGGACAACAACGGCAATAATGACTACAGCTACCTGCTGAAGCTGAACCCTGGTGCCGTTTTGCAGCATAGCCTCATCGCAGACATGTTACAGCAACAAGATCCGCGGCTGGGTCTGTTAGAACTCACCAGTGTCGAGAATGCATTTGCACGTTTTTCACTGGCACACCGCCTCGCCGCCGCGTTATCGGCCACATTGGCGTTGATGAGTTTATTAACTGTATTGGCCGGGATTGCCGGCATAGTGAGCTATCTGGTGCAGGCGCGTCGTTATCAACTCGGGGTAGAAATGGCAATGGGTGCCAGCCTGAAGCAATTGCTGCAGGGTAATCTGATGCAACTGACACAGCCAATAGGCGCAGCATTACTGCTGGGTTTCTGTTGTTTTTTCTTTCTCGCCGGTTTTAGCCGTACCATGCCGCAGTTAATGTTTCTGGCAAACTGGGGATTGGTGTTTGCGTTATTGCTATTGTTAGCCCTGGCCGCATTATTGTGCAGTTTTATTCCGTTACGCCGGGTATTACTGACCGATCCAATTAAAGCACTGCGTAATGAGTAACAGTTGATGAGCAAAGCTATCAGAACCATCAACTGGGAAAAATACACTGCGTTGTGTTCCATGTTGGTGGCACTTTGTGCCCTGGCGACGTCCATCTGGCAGGGCATCAGTATGCAAGAGCACAACAGGATATCGTTAAGACCTTATCTGGAAACTGAGATGAACAGCAAGGATGATGGTAGCTGGGAACTCTTTATCAACAACAATGGGATGGGGCCCGCGCAGGTCAAAGGCTTACAGTATTTTGTGGATGGAAAATCTTATGCCAGCCGGGAGGATTTTCTGCTGGCATTAGGAGAAGACCCCAATTGTTATATACGTGGCAACATTGGTCGTTTTTATAAAGTTGCAGATCGGCAGATGGTCTATAGCACCTATAGAAAAGCCTGCTTTA
Organism: Rheinheimera sp.; assembly: GCF_036782235.1. Taxonomy (GTDB): domain Bacteria; phylum Pseudomonadota; class Gammaproteobacteria; order Enterobacterales; family Alteromonadaceae; genus Pararheinheimera. Next base: position 417,780 of record NZ_DAIPZL010000001.1, read on the forward strand.
AGGCCGAATCTGAACGAGTGGCAATGTTCAGCAGAATGAAGATTGTCATCGATTATCAATCTTTGTATGGCGAGTCTTATCAGCTGGTCATTGGTCAGGAGCAATAAACGCTCACTGGCTTAAAAGGTTAAAAACGCCTGCACCACACTAAAATCGTCAGCCCCCCATCTACGGCTGGAAAAACTAACAGCTGATCACAGTTTTCCCAGCCTTTTTCCCTGCCAACTTTGTTGAAACTTCATTATTTGGTTATAAAAATCGCACCAAATTGTCATTCCCAGGCGCAACACTTTGCAGGTGAAACCTTGCATCAACCGGGGATGACTGATGAACCGAATCAGCTTTGCACTTTTCACCCACCAGCAAACGTTGTCTGATTTACCAAGTGCCTTTCTCTTATCAGCAGGCGGTATCCAAAGATGTTGGCAACAGATACTGTGGCCATTGCTGTTGATATTGTTGTTGGCGCTGAACCAGCAGGCACAAGCTGCGCAGCCAAAGAACAGCAACTTCAGCCCTAAAGTAGTGCTGGTCAGTATCGACGGTTTGCGCTGGCAGGAATTGTTTTATGGTGCTGACGAACATCTTGCCAATGACGGCCGTTATGTCAGAGATGCAAAACTGCTTAGCCCTTTACTCGAAGGCAATAAAGCGGAAAAGTTGATGCCGTTTTTTCACCAGATGATTAAAAAACAGGGTTTATTGGTTGGTGACCGTCACCAGGGCTCTTTGATGAATGTCAGTAACAAAGCCCGGGTATCTTACCCCGGTTATAACGAAATGCTGAGCGGTGTGGCCGACCCTGGCCTGCATAACAATACCCGCAGATACAATCCCAATGTCACAGTGCTGGAATGGTTGAATCAACAACCGGCTTTACAGGGCCAGGTGGCGGCTTTTGGCTCCTGGGATATGTTGCCTTATATTCTGAACGTGCCACGCAGCCAGTTGCCGGTCAATGCCGGTTTTGCCAGTGCCAGTGGTGAGCTGACCCCAGAGCTGCAACTTTTGAATAAACTACAACGCCAAACCCCGAGCCCCTGGGCTTCGGTGCGGCTAGATGTATTTACCCATCAGTTTGCGCTGGAATATCTAAAACGGAAAAAACCTAAACTGCTCTATGTAGCTTTTGGTGAAACCGACGACTTTGCTCACGACCGCCAGTATGATCAATATTTATGGGCGGCCAAACGCAGCGACCAGTTTATTGCTGAGCTGTGGCAGCAGCTGCAAAACGACCCTTTTTACCGCAATCAAACCACTTTGTTGATCACCACAGATCATGGTCGTGGCCGCCACGCCGACAGCTGGTCACATCATGGCAGTGTTCGGGCTCTGGCCGGTTATTTGCAAAAACTCAGCGGTAGCGCTGCAGTTGAAGGTTCAGACGAGATTTGGCTGGCAGCCCTTGGCCCCGCCATTGCGGCCCAGGGCATCAAAAACACCGGCACCACTTGGTGGCAACATCAGGTGGCAAGCACAGTGGCAGAACTCTTAGGTTATGATTTTCAGCATTTTCAGTATAAAGCCCAGGCTGCTTTGCCGGTGTCGGGCAACAGTCAGCAGCTGGCACAAGGCAACAACAGTCTGCCGGCTACTGCACCTTAATACTGCACCTCAAAACTGCGCCTGCAACTGCGGATATGCCCTCGGGCGCCGGGTAGTACACCAGGCGAGCTGTTAACGGCGCTGGTAGATTTCCAACGGCAAGCCGTCCGGATCGGCAAAAAAGGTAAATTCTTTACCGGTATAAGGGTCCACCCGGATAGGTTCAACCACAATGCCGCGCCCTTCCAGCCAGTCTTTGGTTTGTGCGACATCGGCCACCACAAAACTCAAATGGCGCAAACCCTGAGCTTCAGGTCGGCTTGGCCTTGGTGGTGCATCAGGAAATGAAAACAGCTCCAGCTGACAACCATCCGGCAAGGCTAAATCCAGTTTCCAGGACTGGCGTTCAGCGCGGTAATGCTCCGCCAGCACTTTAAGCCCAAGCGTTTGACTATAAAAGGTTTTTGATTTTTGGTAGTCGCTGCAAATAATGGCAACGTGGTCTATGGCTAATAACAACAGTCTCTCCGGAACTATCAGTGGTAGCAATGTTAAGGCGCGGGCCGGCGCATGCCCGGATAACGCTGATACAACTGTTTCAGCGCGTCGGATTGTTGTAACGCCGCCATGCCTTTATCCCAGCGTTTTTTCAGCATAGCGCCGCGTATCGAATGCGAAAACCCAACATAAACAGGTACCTGCAGTATTTCCTGCAGCACCAGTTTATGGTTTTGCAGCAGTGGCTGGCCACTTTCGTTTAAATCGGCCTGCTCGGCCAGGTAAACGTCAATGCGGCCTTTAATGACCATTTCAAGGCCTTGTTGCACCGAATGCACTTCATAACCTTCGGCGGTCAGCCCCAATACAGCACCGTAGTTATAGGCCAGATCCCAGGCCAGCCGCAGCTCGGCAAGTGCCTTGACCGTTAATGGTATCCCCTGGCGCAACCCGGGGCGATAAACCGCCATAATGGTATCAAAATCAATGGGTTCTTCTGACAATAACAGCTTATGGCCATCTTCTTTTGTCACCGCCAACACCATATCCGCCTGCTGTTTTTCCACCAAACCCACAGCACGGTTAAAGTTGCTGAACTCCAGTTGCAGCTCCCCTTTTTTGGGTGTTAACACCAGTTGCACCAGCTCAAAATAACCGCCGCTGCCATCTTCATTGGTATAACCGGGCCAGCTTTTGGTCATCAGCCTGATGTTGTCTGCCGCAAGCGGCCAGCTCAGCATGATGAATAACAACAGTAAAAAACGGCTCATCATCAACAGTCCCATACCAAAGCACTGTAAATGAGCTTAGTGGCAGAATTGCGGCTCAGCCAATCTGGGTACCACAGATAAAAAAGGCGCCACAGGCGCCTTGATGATATCACTGGCTTTTAAAGCCCTTGTTGCGCCTTGGCCTGAGCTTCAACCTGACGCCACACCCGCAGCAAATTACCGGACAGAATTTTTTCAATGTCGGCTTCGCTGTAACCACGGCGAATTAAACCTGCAATCAGATTCGGGTACATAGATACATCCTTTAAGCCTTCAGGTAAAGAATCACCGACACCGTCAAAATCCGAGCCTATGCCAACATAATCCACGCCCACCAGTTTGGTCACGTAATCAATGTGATCAAGCACAGTGTCGACATTGGCAAATGGATAAGGATGTTTTTTCAGATATTCAGCTCTGAAGATTTTTTCATCTGTGCCTTTAGGCGCAGCGGCCAGTGCAGCTTTAAATTGCAGTCCCCACTGGTTGGCCTGTGACACCACAAAAGATGAACCAAAATTAATCTGAATCACCCCACCGTTTTTTGCCAATGCTTTGATCATGGCATCATCCATATTACGTTCAAAACCCGGCACAAAACTACGCAAAGACGAGTGCGAGGCAATAACAGGCGCTTTGGTCAGCTGAATCACTTTATAAAAAGCGTCATCGGATACATGCGAAATATCGATCATCATGCCAAGCCGGTTCATTTCAGCCACCACTTGTTCACCAAAGGGGCTTAAACCTTTCCATTTGCGGCGCATATCGTAGCTGGAATCGGAAATGTGGTTCGACTCCGAATGCGCCAGCGTGATGTAACGAATACCACGCTGATAAAAATGCTGCAGGTTCTCCAGTTTGCCATCGATAGGCGTGCCGTTTTCCATGCCAAGCGCCAGCGAAATTTTGCCTTGGTTAAAATGTTTGGCTAAATCATCTGCGTTATAGGCCATAGCAAACTTGTCCGGCGCCCGGCCCACCAAAGCTTCCATACTGTCAATCAGCTGATTGGCCAGCAGATAACCACCACCGGACTTTTCATAACTGGATGGAATGTACACCGACATAAAAGGCGCATTTAAACCACCGGCTTTGGCGCGCGGGTAATCAAATTCGCCACCGGGAGCGGCCACACTGACATCTTCCCATTTGTCCTGCAAACGGTAAGGCACGTCGATATGGGTATCCACAATCAACATTTGTTGTGCCAGTTGCTGGGCGCGCCCAGCTGGTTCTGTCGCCACTGTGCTGGTTGATGAAGTGCCAGAAGTGCTGGCACAACCGGCCAGCAGCAATGTCAGACTGCAAGCAATGAGAGTAGGTTTAAACACTGGATAGTCCCTCTGGAAAACGCCGTTGTTGTCGGCAAATTCAGTGTTTTTAGCCAGTCACACAGCGTAAAAACCCTGATTTATCATTGTTTTTGTCAATTTTTTTGTTGTCTGGCACAGAGCATAAAACAAATACAGCCAACAGCACTATGGTATTGGACTGTTATTTTTTACACTTGGCCGAAGCAAGGTTGTTAATGCCACAAGCTGTCAGGCAAAAGAGCTCAGCCCGCTGCTGCGGCCTGCAAGCCAAACTCCGCTTCCAGCAAAGCAGCAACCTGTGCCGCTTCCACCTGCTGCACCTGAGTAACACCGGCCACAGTTTGTTTAAATTCGTTGCCGACCAGCATTTTACGACCTTGTGGCGTTTGCAGAATAATCAGCAGTTTTTGCACAAAAATAGTGTCTGGGTGCGTCGAGTTCAGGAAATTTGCCGGCATAAAGTCCAGCCAGTCGGCAGGGTATAAATCAAAACCATATTGATTAACCCAGTTGTTATCCAGCTGCGCCTGCAGCACATACTGGCCAGGCTCAGGGCTGATTAAGCGGAACAGGTCAAAATCCTGCTGCTGCACTAAATTCACCTGCGACAAAGCAATAGGCGCACGCAAACCATAACTGCCAAACCCTAAATCACACAACAGCTGCTGCCCTTCTACTTTCACCAGCAGCGCCATATGGGTTTTCGGCCGACGCATCGGGTAAAACATTGGCCGGCAGAATACAAACTGATACTCCAGCCCCAGCGCTGTGATGGCCATGGCAAAGAGGCCGTTCACTTCATAACAATAACCACCACGGCGTGCTTTGCCGTCACTACCAACAATTTTTTTAACTATCTGCTCAGGCTCAAGCGACACCACTTTTTTTGCCTGCACATCAAGATTTTCAAAGGCAATGCTGCGCAGTTGCTGCTGCATCAGCGCTGTGACAGTGGCAATATTCGGTTGCACCTGCTGCTGATAACCAATACGTTTCAGGTACAGTTCAAGACTAAAATTGCTGGCGTACATCTTTTACTCCACGCTTTGTGCTGAAATTGCCGTTATTGTCACCGATTTTGCCAAAGGCCGCCATCACCACAAACTCTGGCGCAACCTCAGACTCAAAGCAGCAGGGTACAAGCCGGGACCGGCATAAAGCCATTGCCGCAGGCCCTGAGCTTTGCGATGATAATTTATCTTTCAAAACAGGTTGACCCTATGCCGCAATACCAGCGTTTCACCCCCGAAGATGCAGCAGTTTTTGCCAATGATCACAGTGAGTTATTTGGTGTACACAGCAAACTGACCAGCGTCAGTTTTGGCGACAACCATATGAATCAGGTGTTTCGGGTAAAAAATCAGTTTGGTACCAGCCTGATTGTGAAACAGGCCCTGCCGGTTGCCCGTGGTTTAAGTGAGCAGTGGCCGCTGAGCCTGGATAGGCTGCGTATTGAAGCCGAAGCTTTAATTCAGTTGGGCAAGGCCTCACCCGATCATGTGGTGGAAGTGCTGCATTACGACGCAGAACAGGCCGCTATGTTGCTGGAAGATTTGGATCAATATGAGCTGCTGAGTAAAACTCTGGCCAGCGGCCGGCAATTCCATCAGCTGGCTGAGCAGCTGGCGCAATTACTGGCGCACCACAGTTTTTTCAGCAGCGACTTTGCCACCGACATTGCCGGTAAAAACGCTGGCCTGAAAAAATTTAATAACCCACAGGCGCAGCAGGTGGTAGAAGATCTGCTGTTAAGCGACCCTTATATCAACCATGAACGCAACCAGCATCAGCCGCATTTACAACAACTGGCCCGTCAGCTGTGGCAGGACGAAAAACTGCAGTCGCAGGTGGCCGCGTTACGAGCCGCTTATCGCAGCTGCCCACAAGCACTGCAACATGGTGATTTAGGTTGTAACAGCATTTTTGTCTGTGGTGACGACATTAAAGTAATAGACGCCGAGTTTGCCTGTTATGGCCCGGTCGGTTTTGATTTAGGTCTGTTTTTTGGCAGCCTGATGTTGCAATATTGCGCCGCGCCGGGGGTAATGAACAATACAGAGCGCGCCCGTGATCAGCAAAATTATTTACATAACCAAATCAAAGATTGCTGGCTGCATTTTGCTAACACCTTTTTGGCTTTATGTCAGCAGCATTGCCGCGACCCACTCTTTAGTAACCGCAGTTATCAGGAAAAGTTTGTGCTGCAGGTGCTGCGTTATAGCATTGGTTTTGCCGGTGCCGAGCTGATACGCCGGGTGATAGGCGCTTTTCCAGCCGCCGAATTTAAACAAATGACCAACAGCACGGCCAGACAACAGGCGCAGCAGCAGGCCATTACACTGGGCTGCCGGTTGATTATGCTACATGCTGAAGCCAGCAGCATCAGTCAGTTGCTAAGTCCGCTGCAGGATCTGCAAATGCAATAAACACTGTGACGAGGGCAGTGGCATCACAGAAGGCTGCCCTGGATTTGACATTATTGTGGTTGGTAACGTTGCTGAATGTTGCGCACCGTTTGGTCTTTTTCCATCAACAGCCAGGCCTGTTGTAGTTTGGCAAACTGGGCTGCACTGATACTTTTTTTGCTAAAACCAAAATAAACCGGTGCCTGATAAATTTGCACTATGGGCCGATATAAACTGGCACTTTTTAGTTGATGTTGTTGCCAATAATGCAACACTGAGCGGTCTTCCAGGATGGCGTCCACCCTACCGGCATTGAGCAGCGCCAATTTATCCTGAATACTGCTGATAGGCACCAATAACGCCGCAAAGCCCGGGTTGCGCTGAACTGCAGCAAAATCCTCACCATAATAAGCACCATTTAATACCGCAATACGGGGAGCGGGCTTAAGATGGATGGTATCGGTTAAGGTTCTGACTTCTTTAAAATCCGCCGCTTTACCAATCAACCAAATCGCTTCAAGATGATGTGGGCCGAGAAAATAATAATCTTTTTCGCGTTCGGCGTTACGGTACAGGTGGCTGATCACATCCAATTCGCCACTTTTTAACTGCATCAGCGAACGCAACCAGGGGCTTGAGCGATAGTCAATCTGACAACCCACTTTAGCTGCCAATGCCTGCAGCAATTCCGCCGTTTGCCCATGCCAGTGCTGCTCGTCGTTTTTAATCAGATGCGGCGGAAAGTCGGTTTCAGCGGCAAAGCGCAGCTGGCAAGCAGTGGCTTGCAGATTCAATGCAAGGCATAACAGAGCAAATACAGACTTCAGCCATCCTTTCACTACAACCTCTCCGGCAAATCACAGAATTTCGGTAAACCAAGTTACTGTATTCTGTTTGGCAGATAAATAGCCAGCCGTTGTTTTGCGACCGGCAGTGGCAATTCTGATCTGTGGGATCTAACACGCTAACAGTCCGCAAGCCTGATAGCTACATCATCACTGTGAACTGCCGTGTTTTGGTGTTTCTGCTCAGGCATGCTACAACTGAGGCCGGCAGCAACAGCAAAAGAGGCAATCACATGCAAAAAGTAACTGGGATAGGTGGTGTATTTTTAAAAGCACGTGACCCTATGGCGCTGGCTCTCTGGTATCAGCAGCATCTGGGCGTGCCTTTGTTACCGGATAGTCCATATGGCAGCTTTATCGCGCAAAGTCAGGATGAAACTGTCTGGTCCACTTTTGCTGATAACAGCGATTATTTTGGCCGACCGGAACAACAAATGATGCTGAACTACAGAGTCACTGACTTAAATGCCATGCTGGCACAACTTCAGGCTGCGGGCGTACGGGTGGATGAACAACGTGAATCCGGTGATTATGGTGATTTTGGCTGGGCTTATGACCCTGAAGGTAATAAGTTTGAATTATGGCAACCTAAATAACCCGTCAAAGTTGAGCCGGCCCACCGGCTTCCTTCTTTTCAACAACAGATTAAATAGCGGCTGCTGACTGGTTAGCCTTTTTCTGACATTTATCCCGAATATGCAGCCAAATGAGCGTAACTCCCTCAATAACAAGCGGTTATAACGAATTAATGGTATATTAGCTGATGATTATCAGACAGTGTTGTGGTCACTCCAAGACTGTCGGGCTGGCGGGCAGCGTGAAAACTGCTACACCTAAGCAGTTGCTCCAACACACTGTTATCGCTCAGGTCATAACTGTAAAGCGCACAGACGCTCCACCCCAATCGGGCTCAAACTAAGGGTATCCACTGATGAAAAGCAAACAATCATTGTTAGCTCTGCAGATCAAGGCCGCTTTAATCGCTGCCACTGTTGGTCTTTCTCCTGCCGCTCTGGCGCAGGAAAGTGACAAAGCCAAACAGGATGATCAGCAACTTGAACGTATTATGGTGACAGCGCAAAAACGCGTGCAAAGCACGCAGGAAGTGCCTATTTCGGTTGCCACTTTATCGGGCGAAAAGTTTGACGCTATTTTTTCTGCCGGTGACGACATTCAGGCGCTGGGCGTAAAAGTACCTGGTTTATATGCCGAATCATCCAACGGTCGTGCCGCACCACGTTTTTATATCCGTGGTTTAGGCAACACCGACTTTGACCTGGCCGCTTCTCAGCCGGTGTCGGTGATCATGGACGACGTGGTGCTGGAAAACGTGATTTTAAAAAGCTTCCCGCTGTTTGATATTGAACAGGTGGAAGTGGTGCGTGGCCCACAAGGCACTTTGTTCGGCCGTAACACCACAGCAGGTATTGTGAAGTTCAGTACCGCCAAACCGCGGCAGGATTTCGACGCTTATACCAAGTTTTCATTGGGGAATTACGGCACCCGCAATGTGGAAGCTGCTGTTGGTTCTGGCCTGACTGACGAACTGTCAGCCCGGGTGTCAGTGTTGTCACAACACCGCGACCACTATATCAACAACACCTTTACCAATGAAAAAGACGTGATGGGTGGTTTTGATGAAACTGCCGGTCGTCTGCAATTTTTATATGAAACTGGCAACCTCAGCGCTTTACTGAACGTCCATGGCCGTAAACTGGACGGTACTTCGTCTATTTTCCGCCGTAATGTTTTTACCAAAGGCAGCAATGAGCTGAACGCCAATTATGACCGCGACAACGTGGCTTATGATGGTGGCAACAACTTCCAGAAATATGACAACTCAGGTGCGTCATTAAAACTGGATTTTGATCTGAACGATATGACCTTCACTTCTATTACCGCCCATGAACAGGCTGATGGTAATGGCCGTGGTGATATCGACGGTGGTACAGAAGCAGGTCCGGGCCCATCAAAAGTCGGCAATGCAGTGACTGAAGATCAACTGAAGGACTTAAAACAGTTCACACAGGAATTCCGTTTAGCCAGCGACACCAGCGAAGCGCTGGAATGGCAGGTCGGAGCCTTTTATTTTGACTCTTCTTTTGGCGTGACCAGTATCGACGGCTTTTTTGGTCAAACCTCGGTATACCATGACAACCAAAGCTGGGCTGTGTTTGGCCAGAGCACCTATAACCTGTCTGATCGCTGGGATGTGACTGGTGGTGTTCGTTACACCCACGACAAAAAATCCTTTTATGTGGGCGAGCAGAACGTCAATGGTTTTGCTTTAGTGATTGGTGTGGCGCAAATTCAGAACTACGCTCCAATTGACTTAAGCGACGGCCAGGTGAGCTGGGAATTGGCGACCAACTACCGTTTAACCGATCAGACCTCATTGTTTGCCCGTTTTGCCAACGGTTTCCGCGCTCAGTCTATTCAGGGCCGTAACGTGGCTTTTGAAGAAGATCCAACCACAGCAAAATCTGAAACCATCAACTCTATTGAGTTGGGTGCCAAGTCAGATTTATTGGGTAACACCCTGCGCTTAAACGGAGCTGTGTTCTATTACAACATTGACGATATGCAGCTGTCGGCCATTGGTGGTAACAACAACGGCAACTCGCTGGTGAATGCTGAAGAAGGCACAGGTTATGGTTTTGAAATTGACGCCGACTGGCGTGCACTGAGCAACCTGACACTGGGCGGTGGTTTTAGCTATAACAAAACTGAGTTAAAAGACCCGAACCTGCGTGTGGGTGTTTGTGGCTCAGAAATGTGTACGCCATTAGATAACACTATCATAGTGGGTACAGCACCCTTTACCAAAACGCTGGCTTATGTGAATGGCAACCCATTCCCACAAGCACCTGAAACTATCCTGACGTTAAACGCCCGTTACGACATTCCGGTGAAAACCGGTGAAATCTACTTCTACACAGACGTGGCTTTCCAGGGCGAAACCAACCTGTTCCTGTATGACGCTGTTGAATTTAAAACCGACAACAATATGGAAGCAGGCCTGCGTATTGGTTATCAGAACTACGACGGTAACTACGAAGTGGCCTTATATGGCCGCAATATTACCGACGAAGACAATGTTAAAGGTGCAGTGGACTTTGCCAACCTGACCGGTTTTGTCAACGAACCGCGCATGGTCGGTATTGAGTTTAAGAAAAGCTTTTATTAACAGCTGATGTGTTAAAAGCACAAAAAACAAGGCGCCATCGGTGCCTTGTTTTTTTGTGCACCGGGTGATGGTTGTTGTGCTGTCGTGGCAATCACAACAACCGTCTCGCTCCTTTTACAGTTGCAAGCGGCTGCACTCAGCCCTGATGACAGGCCTTGATGGTTTTAATAGTGGCCTGCGCCAGAGGTGAGGTGGCATTGGTTTTGGAAGTGATTAACACCACCGGAATTTGGTAATGGTATTTTTCCGGCCTGATGGCCTGAAACAGGCCTTTTTCCACCCAATAACTGGCGTAATGCTCGGGTAAATACCCAATAAACTTGCCGGATAAAATTAAATGGGCAATGCCTTCGTCGTGATAAGCGCTGGCGCTGTGTTGGTAGTTCAGGCCGTCGTTCCGGATTTCTTTATCCCGCATATAGTTACTGCTAATGACCTCAGCCTGCGCCAATAAAGTATGGATATCTTTGGCATCACAACCAAATAACGGATGGCCCTGGCCACAATACAGATAGTTGGTTTCCAGATGCAGTGGCTCGTAATTCAGACCGCGGATATGATGGCGGCTCACGCCAATCCCCACCAGAGCGCGGCCATTAGCTACTGAGGTTTCTACTTCCCGCGCTTCACAGACATGAATATCAAACTGCAGGTTATTACTTTTATCTTTCAGTGCTGCTATCGCCTGGGCCACACCACAGCGGGGGTCGCTGACCAGAGTATCGATAATGGCAATTGTCACCCGGCCCGATAAATGGTGTTTAGAGCCCGCCACTGTACTGGCAAAGGTTTCACATTGTTGCAGTAACTCCAGTGATGCCTGATAGGTAATACGGCCGGCGTCGGTGAGCTCAAAACCGCTGCGGCCACGTTTACACAGCGTCAGACCTAAACGAATTTCCAAATCAGATAAATGGGTGCTGATGGTCGAGCGGCCAATATTCAGCCTGGACTCTGCCGCCGACAAACCACCACATTCCACAATAGTGACAAAAATACGCAATAAGCGTAAATCAACGTCCTGCACCTGCATTTGCCGACCGCCCTTTAGTTCGATAAATCCGGAATAAGATACGATTATTATGTATTTATAAAACATCTGACACAAGCTAGCATTTGACCATCACACGCCTTTGTGGCGGCCATACAGCAAGACATTTCAGGAGTCAGTCATGGTTTTTAAATACGGTATTGATCGTCTCGATTTAGCCACAGTGAACGGCATTGCCGACGGCAGCATTCAAGCAGAACTTTGCGCCGAAGCTATCGCCAAAATTAACCAAAGCCGCAGCTGTGTGGATGTGATGGCGGCCTCCAGCAAAGCTATTTATGGCATTAACACCGGTTTTGGCCCTTTATGTGACACCCAGATTTCTCCGACTGAAACTGCCTTGCTACAAAAAAACCTGCTGATCACCCATGCAGTGGGTGTAGGTGAACCTATTGCCAAAGCGATTTCCAAGCTGATGCTGATCACCAAAGTACATGCGCTGAGCCAGGGTTATTCCGGTGTGCGGCTGGAAGTGATAGAGCGCATGCTGAAGTTTATTGAACTGGATTTAATTCCGGTGGTGCCGGAGCAAGGTTCTGTCGGCGCTTCCGGCGATTTAGCGCCGCTGTCACATTTATTCCTGCCACTGATTGGTGAAGGTGAATTCTGGGCAGGTAATAGCAGCGTGCCGGCCAGTGAGGCCTTAGCGCAGCATGGTTTAACACCGCTGGAATTACAGGCCAAAGAGGGTTTGGGCCTGATTAACGGCACCCAGTTTATTTTGTCCCACGGCATTACCGCACTGACCAAAATGCAGTACTTACTGAATTTAGCCGATGTGGCAGGCGCCATGAGTATTGAAGGTATGCAAGGCAGCGGCTCGCCTTTCCGCCCTGAATTACACCAAATCCGTCCTTTTGCCGGCAATATCGAAGTGGCAGCGCGGATGCGCCGGTTATTTAAAAACTCACAAAATATGGCCTCGCACACCGGCTGTGCCCGGGTGCAGGACCCTTATTCGCTGCGTTGTATTCCGCAGGTGCACGGCGCCTCACGCAATGCTTTTCACCACCTCAAAGAGCTGGTTGAAATTGAGATGAACTCAGTGACCGACAACCCTATTGTGATTAGCAGCGAAGAAGCGCTGTCCGGTGGTGGTTTCCACGGTCAGCCTTTGGCGATGGTGCTGGATTACACCTCTATTGCCGCCGCTGAGCTTGGCAATATTTCTGACCGCCGTTGTTATTTGCTGCTGGAAGGCCTGCATGGTTTACCACGGTTGTTAACCAAAGCCAGTGGCTTAAATTCGGGTTTGATGATCCCGCAGTACACTACAGCGGCGCTGGTCACCGAAAACAAATCTTTATGTTTCCCGCCTTCTGCCGACAGCGTGCCTACTTCGATGGGTCAGGAAGATCATGTGTCTATGGGCAGTATCTCAGGCCGGAAGCTGAACCAGATTTTAGGCAACCTGGAAAAAATCCTGGCGATAGAGCTGATGTACGCAGCTCAGGCCATTGAATTCCGCCGCCCTAACACTTGCTCAGACTTAATTGAAGAAAATCATGCCATTATCCGCGCCAAAGTAGCTAAGCTCGAAGAAGACCGGCTGTTAAAACCGGACATCGACGCCATGATTACACTGGTCAAAACCCAGGCCTTGAAGGTCGACTTTGCGGTCAATGTTTAAGGAGTGCAACAGATGACTTTTCAGGATCAAATCAAACAAGGTATTCCAGCAGAGCTGCCAGCAGCCAAAGCTTACCCTGTGGGCGCCAACCGTGCGCCTAAACGCAAAGACATTTTAACCAAAGCGGAAAAACAACTGGCGGTGCGTAATGCGCTGCGGTATTTCCCCAAGGCATGGCATGCAGAACTGGCAGTGGAATTTGCCAAAGAACTGAATGACTTTGGCCGTATTTATATGTACCGCTTTAAGCCGGACTATGCCATTAAAGCCCGTGCTATCAGCGATTATCCGGCCAAATGCCAGCAGGCCGCGGCCATTATGCTGATGATTGACAATAACTTAGACCCGGCCGTGGCGCAGCATCCGGAAGAGCTGATTACTTATGGCGGCAATGGCGCAGTGTTCCAGAACTGGGCGCAATACCGCTTAACCATGAAGTACTTAAGCGAAATGGCAGAAGACCAAACGCTGCATATGTACTCAGGCCATCCGATGGGTTTATTCCCTTCATCCATTGAAGCGCCAAGAGTGGTGGTGACCAACGGCATGATGATCCCCAATTATTCCAAACCGGATGACTGGGAGCGGTTTAATGCCCTGGGCGTCACCCAATATGGTCAGATGACCGCCGGCTCTTTTATGTATATTGGCCCGCAGGGCATAGTGCATGGCACCACCATTACGGTGATGAATGCGTTTCGCAAAGTGCTGCCAAAAGGCGATAGCCCCAAAGGCAAAATTTTCTTAACGGCAGGCCTAGGTGGCATGAGCGGTGCTCAGCCAAAAGCCGGCAATATTGCGCAGTGTATTACGGTGTGTGCTGAGGTGAACCCAAAAGCCGCCACCAAACGCCACCAACAAGGTTGGGTGGATGAGCTGATTGACACTATGCCAGCCTTAATTGCCCGGGTAAAACAAGCCCAGGCCAAGGCTGAAGTGGTGTCTATTGCTTATATCGGCAACGTGGTGGATGTATGGGAAGCCTTTGATGCCGAAGATATTTTTGTACATTTAGGCTCAGACCAAACGTCATTACATAACCCCTGGTCGGGCGGTTATTACCCTGTGGACGTTTCTTATGACGAAGCCAACCGATTAATTCGTGAAGAGCCTGAGCTGTTTAAAACCAAGGTGCAGGACACCTTAAAACGCCACGCCGCTATCGTGAATAAACACACGGCCAAAGGCACTTATTTCTTTGACTACGGCAATGCGTTTTTGCTGGAAGCCTCACGCGCCGGTGGTGATGTAATGGCGCAAAACGGCATCGACTTTAAATATCCGTCTTATGTGCAGGATATTTTAGGCCCTATGTGTTTTGACTATGGTTTTGGCCCTTTCCGCTGGGTTTGTACCTCAGGCAAGCCGGAAGATTTAGATAAAACCGATGCCATTGCCGCACAAGTGTTAAAACGTTTGATGTTAGCTGCGCCGGAAGAAATTCAGCAGCAGATGCAGGACAATATCAGCTGGATTTTGGATGCCAAACAAAACAAGCTGGTGGTTGGTTCTCAGGCGCGCATTTTATACGCCGACGCAGAAGGCCGCGCCGAAATTGCCGCTGCTTTTAACGCTGCGATAAAACGCGGTGAAATTGGCCCTGTGGTATTAGGCCGTGACCATCACGATGTCAGCGGCACCGACTCGCCATTCCGTGAAACCTCCAATATTTATGACGGCAGCCGTTTTACTGCCGATATGGCCATTCACAACGTGATTGGCGACAGCTTCCGCGGCGCCACCTGGGTGTCGATCCACAACGGCGGCGGTGTGGGCTGGGGTGAAGTGATGAACGGCGGTTTTGGCATGTTGCTGGACGGCTCAGTGGAGGCAGATCGCCGGTTAAAATCGATGTTGTTTTTTGACGTCAACAACGGCATCGCCCGCCGCAGCTGGGCCCGTAACAATGAAGCCGATTTTGCCATCAAACGCGAAATGGCGCGCACACCTAAATTGCAGGTAACGCTGGCCAATCGGGTAGACGACGATATTCTTGAGCAGTTGTTTTAAGCTGGCATAACTGGGTTTTTAAATAGCAGCGGGTTTAAAACGAGGCTGCTTTAAAACAGCCCTGCTTTTTAACAGCCCCTCTTTTAAACAGCTTTGTTTTTGAGTGGGTTTAAAAAAGATAAGAGCCGCAAGGCTCTTATCTTTTTTGTTTTTGGCGGTGGCAAAAATCTCTGATGTAACCTGATTCTTTTTTAGCAACTGTCCGCCGTAACCCACCTTCAGCTTTACTCAATTTTCTGTTGTAACCAACCACCGGCAACTACTGCGTTCGCCCGTTCGCGCCTCCCGCGCGCACTCTTGAATGCTCACTCCGCACCTCCCGGTGTTTGGTTTGCTTGGGGCGCGAGATGCTGGGGTGACACGGACGTTTTTTTACTGCTGGTTCTGGAAGTTAAATAGGGGCTTTGAGCGAAGATGCGAAATTAACGTTGAGCTCATAGGCGCCGCGTAGCGGCGTCCTGCAACCCCAAAGGGGTTGCGAAATGGAGCGATTTGTTATGTTTATCTTTTTTGAACAAAACTACAGACCAATTACTTGCCAATTACATCTGTTTTTTTCGATGTATGAGTGACCATTAGACGTGTCACACTCGCAAACTTGATAGTCGTAACTACCACCACTGTCGAGGCACTTATCTATAGCAGACGATAATTTCGAGTTTCCGGCAAGCCCAAGTACTATCGATAAAACCAGACCTATTGTAACTACTGCAGATAGGACCAGTTCGAATATTTTGAAGGACTTCTTGTAGGTGCTGTGTCGTTTGTACTGTGAAATCCAGGTTCTTCTATGTCTACGGTTAAAGACAAATAGTGTGAACACAAACACATGTTCAATTATCTCTGTCAATGGTACTGACCCTCAAGAGAAACATAACTATAAGCGCACGCGCGCGAACTTTGGTGAGCGTCGCCGCGGCCGCAGGCCGCAAAGTGCCGCACCTTGTTAGCCGTAAAACCGAACATCAACGACTCAAACTAAAACCAAACTGTTTAATATTCATGAGTTTTGTCGTTCTGTTTACATGAAAGTTGAAACAAAAACGCTTTCTCATTTGCGAGACCAACCTGCTTAATTACTAAATCTGGAAGGTGGGCTTTCTCTATATCATTTATATTGCACGAATGTTGCTTTGCAAAAGCATCAATCTCATTAGAATTAAAACCATCCATTTTTTTCAGTACAACTGCCACGCCAGGATTAACACAGCAGCCTATATAGTCAGTGAGATATTCATGATCCAACGCGATTAATTTTGCACCAAATATTACTATTTCTTTCTTCGGAAAGTAAAAATGATGATAATCACCAAGAATATTAGCCTTTTCATCTATGACACCTTGTTTCTTTAACATTTTCAATGAATAAATGCTATCCATCGACTCTTCGATAGTGTCTGGGGAGGCCTCAAGTAATTTTTTTACTTCTAAAGCTGGTTCGGCACATAAAAAGAGCGATTGCATCAATAGAACTAAGACAACTAGATACTTCATAAAAATCTCTCTATGCATGCCTATATGGCTAACTACCAAATTTAGCGCGGGAAAACGCGCATGCGTTTTGCCGTCGCAGCCCATGCGCAGCGTGGGCGATTAACATTTGCTTGTTATGTTTGCTTAATTGTTATTTCAGTTGCCAAAAGAATATATAACCAAGCAAGTGAGAACCCAACCTTTCGTTCTTCTACAACCATCTTTTCAAGTTTCGAATACTCAATTATTTCTCGACTAAATTTCTCTACCCGTTCATGTATCCCCTTTGGTTCGATGCTATGCGCCATAGCGTTTCTTATTTGGTTTAACTCCTTTAACGATTGCCATACTCTGTCTTCGACGGCTTTTGGTTTTAAGGACCAATAAAATCTTAGCTTCTCAGAGAACATCATTCTTTCATTTACCTGAATACCCAACGGATTACTAAGTTTAAGGAACTCTCTTAACTTGTCGCTAAGCACTTCTTCGATTAATAAATGGCCTTTTAAAATGACCAAATCTAGATCTGCATCTTTGGGTAATAGCGTCAAAAATCGTGATAGGCCCGTTTCTTCTTTTTGCATTCAATTTTCCCAAAACACTTAACACATGCTACAACGGTGAGCGATCGCGAGCCCCAGCCCAAAGGGCTGATGCTGCTTACACTTGTTATGTTTTGTGCTCTCCAAACCTAACAAAACTGCTAATAAAATTCACACCCAACGCCAGATAAAGCGCAGGTATTACAAAAACCCATAATCCGAACGCAGCAAGAATGTCAGCTTTCAAATTTACTTCATCTACCGTAGCTACCGCTGCAGACTCGAAATGTTCAAAACTACCGGACAGCCAGCTGAAATATAAACCCGCTAAAATAACAGCGATAAAGCCAAAGAATAATTTTAACTCAGGTGCCCATACTTTTTTTCGAGATATAAGTAGAAGAAAACCAAGGGGGCTCAAAGTGAATAGAACTACTAAGCCATTAACGAGATAATATAAAAAAAGTGCCAAAGAAACCTCCCTGAGTAAACATAACGCTGTGCGCATGCGCGCGAACTTGTGAGCGTCGCAGCGGCCGCAGGCCGCGAATGCCGCACCTTGTTATAACTCATTTACTTTCCGACAGTGAAAAAGCTGGCAACTGAAAGTCAGATTTGCTTCTTACTACCCAGCTATATACTTGAAAATGCTCACCATTGAGTTCTTTAATGCGGTGATCTGTTTCAATATTGTTCTTGCACGTTTGCTGCCATAGAGTCTTTACCTGTCGTATAAAGCTGACCTCAATTTCGCCTGTTAGCTCATTGAAAACTAAAGTCCGGACAAAGTTGTTCAACGCATCAGCTTTAAATTTCTCTTCGGCAGCTGGGTAAAAGTAAAACTTCATACGAAGCTCCATGAGTTATAACAATTTAATAGAAGGCAGAACGCTCGCAAGTCGAACATTTTTTTGCCTTCTTTTATGATTTTACTCATATCAAGCTAAAGCCTAAGTTACTATTTTTCAACTTATTTTTCTAAATTCGATAAATATTGACTTCACAAAACCCATACACCTTGTACGCAAGTTGTTCTGAAAAAAACTCATGGTTAATCACTGGTTATTTCGGCAGTGGTTTTGCTGCCTATGAGGCTGGATTTAATAAGGAAAATACCGATGAATTTATCCATTTTTTGGTACAAACAAATTAACCAATTCCCCAAGCCAGCGCTCTTCCTTCCCCTTTGAGCCAAGCCGATAAAAATTGGAAGTTTGAGGTTTTAAGACGCCAACTGTTTGAGGCAAGCGACGGTAGCGCTTGCCGAGTTTTGGCGGCGCCTCAAACTTTTGATTTTTAGCGGGCTTTCGAAGGCTCACCGGGGTCGTTTTTTGCGTCACTTTTTGTCGATACAAAAAGTGACTCGCCCGCACAGGCGAGTCTGTGCTTAGCGCCATGCCGCAGGCATCAACAAAACAGGCCAGAGTGTTACCTATGTGGTTGAACTAATGCCAAGAGAAGCAAAAGCCTCTGCAGGCTCCAAAATTTACCCACATAAAAACAAATAGTTATTGTTTTTCAGCCATTCAACTTGCCAAATTTAAAAACAAAATATTAACATTACCGTCATTCAAATAAGGCACCCTGTTGCAGTGGAGATGCGCTGATGAACCAGCAAAGGAAACCCACTGCGTCTGGTGTTTTCAGAAAAAATCCCTTTGGGCTTTACCGAAAAGTCAGGAGTAAAAGCGTTGAATAAATGGTTATTAGGCCTGGTGCTGCTGTTGTCTTACGGTTGTGTGGGTATTGGCAATCTTGCCGGGGTACAGGTGAAAGCTTATGAAGGGCCTGACAAGCCGGTTTCTGAATTGGCTTTGTTACTTGGCGGGCCATTAGAAGTGCAAGGGTTGGGTTACGTCACTTTGGCTGAAGTAGACAATAAAGTTTATGGTAATGAATTAAAGGGTTATCCCGATCAGCTGTTGGTAACGCCGGGCAAACATCAGGTAAAAATCAAATGTATGCTGGGTATGGATTATGGTTTTCTGCTGCTTGATGTTGAGGTAAAAGCCAATAGCAGATATCGCTTATCCTGCCAGAGAGCATTAGGCAACACAGCTACTGCGCAAATCAAAGAACTGAATGCCACTGATCAAAGCTAAACAACTTTACTAACAACACAGCATCGAAAAACAGCACAATAACGGCAAAATAAAACAGCGAAGGCAGAACTGAAAGGCTTTATCTTCCGTTCTGGCTTCGCGGCTTCCCGATCACAACTTCACACCAGCATACCGCCCGCCAGGGTTCAGGTCACAAAACACTGCAACAGATGCCATAAAAACAATATTGCAGCTCAGCCCTTGAACACCAGCAGTCATCAAGCAACACCTTGAGTTATCGGTACTTGCTGTATAGAGTCAATGCAGTACTTGCCAGCTGATAAGTGCACTTAAATCAGAGGATTGTTTATGTTTGATTGGTTTGGCCTGAAGGCTTTGCGGGAAGAAAACCAGCAGTTAAAAGAACAAGTCAGTATGCAGGCGCAAATTCGCGACAGCGTCAGTAAACAAATGATGCGCTTAACCATGGACGCTAACGGCAAAATCCGGGCTGTGAATGCGAATTTTTGCAGTGAAAGTGCCCTTAATGAAACTGACGTGATTGGCCGGCCAGTACTGGATTTAGTGCCGTCTTTTTTGCAGCAAACTGAACACTTTAACAAGCTGGCCACTGCGCTCAGAACCGGAGATTTCTGGATAGGAGCCTGGCAAATTGCCAACCGGCAGGGGCAGGAATTCTGGTTGCGCGCTGCGCTTTGCCCGGTAAAAACCAGCACTGGTAAGCTGGATCATTTTGAAATTTATGCCAATAACCTCACCCGCACCATCGAAACGTCACAACAGCATGATGCGCTGATCAAAGCTATGCAACGCTCTACCGCTGTGATTGAATTTGATATGAAGGGCCATGTACTGAGCGCTAACGACTTGTTTTTACAGGCCATGGGCTACCGGCTTACTGATATTGCCGGTAAACATCACAAAATGTTTTGCCCGGCCGATATCCACCAAAGCAGCGAATACAGCCAGTTCTGGCAACGTTTAGGCCAGGGCCAGTTTGTCGCCGACCGTTTTCGCCGGGTCGACAGTGCCGGCCGTGAAGTCTGGCTGGAAGCTTCTTACAACCCTATTGCCAATGCCCGTGGTGAATTTTACAAAGTGGTGAAGTTTGCCACTGTCATTACTGATCAAGTGTTGCAGGAAAGAGAAGTGGCCAGCGCTGCTCAGGTAGCTTTTTCCACCTCACAGGCCACGGATCAAAGCTCGCGCCAGGGCAAACAGGTGATGCACGACACCGCCGCCGTAATGGCGCAGCTGGAAGCCCAGATGAGTAAAGCGGTGGAAAACATTAACGACCTCGCCCGCCAGGGCCAGCTGGTGCAGAGTATTATTCAGAGTATTCAGGGCATTGCCGATCAAACCAATTTATTGGCGCTTAATGCCGCTATTGAAGCAGCCCGGGCCGGTGAACAAGGCCGCGGTTTTGCCGTAGTAGCCGACGAAGTGCGGCAACTGGCATCCCGCACCAGTGCAGCCACAGTGGAAATAGTGGATGTGGTGAACCGCAATCAGCAGCTGTCGTCCAGTGCGGTGCAAATGATAGAGCAGAGCCAGCAACAAGCTCAGGATGTCAATGCGCTGATTGGTCAGGCCCGGCTGGTGATTGATGATATTCAACTGGCTGCCCAGCAAGTGGTTGACTCTGTCTCCAGATTTGCCAACAGAATAAAATAAATTTTTGGCCGGGCCCTCAGCTGCCACAACAGCAGGGGCCCGAGTTCTGATGCCATTATAATTCCACAACAGTTCCACAGCAGTGCCGCCTGCTTACACCCAACCGGCAATCAGTGCCAACGCCAGCAGCAGCAACATGATTGATATCAGCCGTTGCACAGCAAGCAGTGTGACTTTTTGCAGCATTTTTTTACCCAGATAAGCGCCGGAAAAAGCGGCAGCACAAGCCGCCAGCACCAAAGGCCACTGCACCTGCTGTAGCGGTAGCTTGGCGCCATACACCGCCATCCGCGCCAAATCAACCATCACCGCCAGCACCACAGTGGTTGCCACCAAAGCGTTTTTATCAAGGCCGGTTTTACGCAGAAACAACGAGCGTAAAGCGCCCTGATGACCGGACAAACCACCAAAAAAACCGCTGATAAAGCCACCCAGTGGCAGCCATTGTGGCGGCAGCTGCACAGCAGCAAACCGCGGCGATAATTCCAGCAACACAAACACCATAATCAGCACGCCAATCACCAGCTTGATTGGCATAATGTCAAAATGTTGACCGAAGATTGTATATTGATACCAAGCGGGCTGTGCCCCAAGCTGCGACAAGAACCAGGCCCCAAGCAGCGCCGCCAATACCGCAGGCAAACCAAATTGCCACAACAACCAGAGATTGGCCTGACGACCAAGCAGCATAAACTTAAACAGGTTATTGGCCAGATGCACCAGCGCCGTCATGGCTATCGCCAAATCCAGCGGAAAAAACAGCGCTATGACCGGCATTAGCAAGGTGCCCAAACCAAAACCGCTGAATAATGTAAATAACGAAGCGGCAAAGGCCGCACTACAAACAATCAACCATTCCATTGCATCCCCTTCAGTCACTATAAAAACTTTTGCCCTGCTGCTGATACATCAGGACAGAACTGGACGAATAAAGCGGCAAAACGCTAAGCTGCCGGCTTGTACTCCAACCTGCACAGTTTTTTTATGCAAGAGCCACTGATGCCTTTATGTTCTGCACTGTTGCGGCAACCGCTGCGTTTGCTGCTGCACTCCCTGTTGCTGTGCTGCGTTTTTTTCAGCCTACTGGGCCACAGCAAACCGCTGGTGGTGGCCACTTATGCCTACCCGGACATTGACCGGCAGGCAGCGGTCACTCCTTTAGCCAACTGGCTGGCTGCTCAGCAACAACAGCAGGTGACAGTACTAGTGGCAACCAAACCGGAAGAACTGGTGCAGCTGGCGGTGCAGGGCAAAGCCGATCTGGTGGTGCCCAATCTGGTGGCCTACCTGCAAATTCAGCTGCAGAATCAAACCATGCTGAATTTTCTGGTGCCCGCTGGCCAGCAAGCACAGCAACAAGCTGTGTATACCTCGAGTTTGCTTGGCAAAAATGTAACAGATTTTCAGCAGCTGCAACTGTTGTTACAACAAGGCCAGCCACTGACCGTATTTGCCGTCTGGCCTGATTCGGCGTCTGGCGGACTTATTGCCACTGCAGCGCTGAAACAACAACTGGCCAGGCAGTTTTTAAAGCTGAAGTTTAACTATGTTGGCAGTCACCAGGCGGTACTACCAGCCCTGGCCGCAAGCGAACAAGGCCTTGGCATAGTGGCCAGCGCAACCATACCAGCACAGCTGCCTAAAGACGTCAGCGAGATCTGGCGCTCCGCCGAATTGCCTTTTGGCGCTTTACTTTGTAACAGTCAGACTTTGCCTTGCCACAAGCTCAGTCAACAACTTAGCAAGGCGCCACAAGCTGCAGCAGTATTGCAGGGCCTGCAACAGGGCTGGGCCGAATTTCGCCAGAGCACCCATCTGGCACCTGTGGATGATGCGCCTTATCAGCCACTGCGCGGCCTGCTTAGCACAGGCTCAGCCAAGTAGCACACTGCGTAACCGCTGCTCACACAGTGGTTTTTCACACCGCTGTTTTTCACTAAACACAGCGCCCTGTGCGCAGCTGCTTTGGTTGTATTTTCCCCCGAAATTTTGCAGTGATCTGCGCAGCAACAGCCACGGCAAAACCAACTTGCCTCACACAAGAAACAACATCTGCTGACAAAGAATTACAGACTCCGCCAGCGGCGCTTTTTTACTATGGCCCGGCATCCAGCCAGCCGGCTGTCACAGTGTCCCCGGAGGATTGATGATGAGAATGTCTACCCGCTTTACCTGGTGTTTATGGCCCGCAGTGCTGACGCTGACAGCTTGTGTATCGACCGCCAAAATGGCACTGCCAGAGTCGGCGGCACCAGCTGTTGAATACACAGTGCGTGGTGCCAATCCTTTTGCCTGGGATAAACCACTGCAATTTGGCCGCTGGCATACCACCCAGCTTAAGGATAAAGGCCGGCTTGATGCCGGGCTGAACTTTGGCAAGCTTGGTATAGACGGCACTTATCATGGCAAAACCATCAGCACCAACACCGGCAGCGCTGCACGCTGCAGTGGCCTGCTGCTAAGCGCCAGCAAAGGCACGCTGGCTGTAGACCCTGCTTTTGGCAACTTGCCGGTGTTATCCTGCACTTTTTCCGGTACTCAGCAAGGCGAACTGTCACTGCGTCAGGATCATTTAAATCGTCTGCAAGGGCAACTGGTGAGCGGCAACAAGGTGTACGACATCAGCTCAGTACATCAACTGGCGGGTGGTTTGTTTAGCAGTGCAGTGCCGGTTGGGTTTCACTTAAAAAAACAGCAGCAACTCTATTGGTCGGTAGAAAAAATTAACGAAGGCCGGGTGTTGTTATGGCAACAAGGCGACGCGGCTGAGCAGGATTTACTGGCAACAGCCAGCCTGATATTGCTGGCCACCCATTTTGATAATTTATTATGGGAAGAGCCGGTACCTTAAACTGTTCAAGCTTCAACACTGGTCGGCGGCTCCGGGCAACAGAGCTGATATTTATTCAGTGAATAATATCGCCCAGAAGCAGCAAAGGCGCCCTAAGGCGCCTTTGCTGAAATAACGACATTGATGCCGCGAAGTAAGTCCTGATACTTAACCCGAATTACGCATCCCGGCTGCGATACCGGCGATAGTCACCATCAAAGCGCGTTTAATATTGTCATTGACCGTTTCCGGCGCATGACGGACACGGTTTAACAGTTCCACCTGCAAAATATGCAGTGGGTCGACATAAGTATTGCGCAGTACTATCGACTCCCGGATCCAGCTTTCGTTGGCCATAAAATCTTTAGCGTCAATGAGTTGCAGCAGCAGTTTGCTGTCAGCTTCCAGCTGATTGCGAAGCTCAACACCAAGATGTTTTAAATCAGCCGGCACCAGTTTTTCGTCGTAATAAGCGGCGATCTGGGCGTCGGCTTTCAGGTACACCATTTCCAGCATCGACAAACGGGTGGCAAAAAACGGCCATTCGCGGCGCATCTGGTGCAAAGTGCTGGTATTACCTTGCGCCACCACTTTGGCCAGCGCGCTGCCGGCACCGAGCCAGGCCGGTAACATTAAACGGTTTTGTGACCAGGCAAAAATCCACGGAATAGCCCTTAAGCTCTCCACGCCACCATTGGGGTTCCGTTTAGGCGGACGGCTGCCCAGCGGCAACTGACCAAGCTCGAGCTCAGGGGTGGCTGCACGGAAATACCTTACAAAATCAGGGTGATGGCGCACTATAGCGCGGTAAGCTTCACAGGAATCTGTCGCCAGCTGTTGCATCAGTGTGCGCCATTCGGTTCTGGGCACTGGTGGTGGCAACAACACCCCTTCCAGCACAGCCGAGGCATACAGCGCCAGACTGCGCTGCGCCAACTGGCTTAAACCAAATTTAAAGCGGATCATCTCACCTTGTTCTGTCACCCGCAGGCCACCTGCCAGAGATCCCGGCGGCTGCGACAAAATAGCGGCGTGAGCCGGACCACCGCCACGGCCGATAGTACCACCACGGCCGTGGAATAACGTCAGCTGCACTTTGGCTTGCTGGCAAATGGTCACCAAAGCTTCCTGCGCACTGTATTGCGCCCAGCCTGCCGCTATAGCGCCGGCGTCTTTGGCTGAATCGGAATAACCAATCATCACTTCCTGCTTGCCCTGAATATAACCACGGTACCAGTCGATAGCGAGCAACTTGCTGATACATTCAGGGGCGTTGGTTAAATCGGCCAGGGTTTCAAATAATGGCGCCACCCGCATCGGGAAGCTGATGCCGGCATCTTTCAGTAACAGCTGCACCGCCAGCACGTCAGACGGCTGACCTGCCATGGAAATCACATAGGTCGACAGCGCTTCGCTGCCGTGGCGGGCAACAATGTCGCAGGTATCCAATACTTCCTGCACTTCGGCGCTGGGCTGCCAGTTTTTTGGAAACAGCGGCCTTTTGCTGGCCAGTTCATTCAGTAAAAACGCCTGGCGGGCACTTTCGTCCCACTGCGCATAATCGCCCAAACCTAAATATTTGGTAAATTCGCTAAACACCTGGGTATGCCGGCCCGATTCCTGCCGCACATCCAGTTTTAACAAGGTTAAACCAAAAGCATAAGCGCGGCGGATGGTGTCCAGCAGTTTGCCGTTGGCGATCACCTGCATTTTGCAGTCGATCAGCGAGCGGTAACACAACAGCAGTGGTTCCAGCAGCTGTGTGTTATGCCAGAGTAAATCATCCGGTCTTTGTAATCTGTCGTGTTTTAATGCTTCTGTCAGCCAGTCGCGGGTATACAACAATTTGTTTTTTAACTGTTTTAATACATCACGGTAAGGCTCAGACGAATTACCGCTGGCGTCTCTCAGCGCCTGATTGGCTAAATTCATCGACAGCTCGTTGCCCAGCACTTCCAGGTCGCGACTGAATAAATCTGCGGCTTTCCAGCGGCTTAACAACAACACCTGCCGCGTGACTTTGGCGGTGACAAAAGGATTGCCGTCCCTGTCCCCACCCATCCAACTGGAAAATTTAATAGGGGCAGCGTCCAGCGCCAGGCCATGGCCCAACACAGGTGTTAAGGCGTCATCCAGTTCGCGGATAAAATCCGGAATGGCGTACCACAACGAAGTCTCTATAACGGCAAAACCGGATTTGGCTTCATCCACAGGCGTTGGCCGTTGCTCGCGGATTTCGTTGGTATGCCAGGCCTGGGTAATTAAATCACTGAGCCTAAGCTCAATTTTATGGCGCTGCGCGCCAGTAAGATCCTGCTCCAGTTCGGCCAGACAATCGGCAATTTGTGTCAGTTTATAAATCAGGGTGCGGCGGGTCACTTCAGTCGGGTGCGCGGTGAGCACCAGCTCTATCGATAAATCCGCCACTGCCTGGCGGGTTTTGGCCACATCGACATTTTTTTGCTTTAACAGCGCCAGTAATTCGGCCAAAGGCTCAGGTTTTTCAATAGAACCATGGCCCGCCTTGGAAATGGTATGAAACTGCTCGGCTAAATTGGCCAGATTTAAAAACTGGGCAAAGGCACGGGCGACCGGCAAAATCTCATCGTCGCCCAAACCGGCCAGAATTTGTTTAAGCTGCTGGTTTTCAGCTTCAGTGCCCTGCCTGGCTTGTTTAGCCAGCTGACGGATTTGTTCAATCCGCTCCAGCACTGCGTCCCCTAACTGATTCCGTACTGTGTCGCCAAGCTGAGTACCCAGCAGGCCCACATTTGCCCTCAAGGCAGCATATTGTGACATGTCCCATTCCTCGTGCTGCGCGCTGTGGCGTCTGTTGTTGCTGCTGTTGTCGTAATCAATGCTTATTTTTAATCCACCCTAGCCTGTTCTTTGCCGGTACTCAACACTGACAGATTACAAAACAGGCAACAAAATGGACTTTCAGCCTTTTAGATGGCTTTATATTTCACATTGGCACAACGCAGGCTAAAAAAGCAACAACAAAGGGCAGAAATGTCAGGGTAAAGGGCGGGCAGTGAGAGCTGTGGATACTGACAGTGAGAGCTGCGGATAATAGTGCAGCTCAATACAGGGACAAAAACACAAATAAAAACGCAGATAAAAAAACAGGTGCTGATACAAGCACCTGTTTTGGCGACAACAATAGCATTAACGACGCATAATAAAGTCGTCGGCGCTTCTGCGTACCTTGGTTAAATTCACCAGCCAGTCACCTTCTGCAGCGCGGTAGCCAAGCGGTAATAACAGCACAGAGCGTAAACCCAGCGCAGACAGATTTAAAATTTCATCCACTTTTGCCGGCTCAAAACCTTCCATCGGTGTGCTGTCGACCTGCACTTCAGCAGCAGCAATTAAGGCGCTGCCAAGGCCGATATAAGCCTGACGGGCGGCGTGCTCAAAGTTTTCTGCAGCACTGCGGTTAGGATAAAACGCCAGTAATTTCTGCCGGTAAGCTTCCCAACCTTCGTTTTTAAAACCACGTTGTTCATTGACCAGATCAAACATCATATTAATGCGATCTGCGGTGTAGTTGTCCCAGGCGGCAAACACCAATAAATGTGAGCAGTCCGTGATTTGGCTTTGATTCCAGGCCACAGGTTTAATTTGTGCTTTGATGGCCGGATCTGTCACTACCAGCACCTGGTAAGGCTGCAAACCACTGGAGCTGGCCGATAAACGAATGGCTTCCAGAATATGCGCCAGCTTGTCATCCGGCACTGTTTTGGCTGCATCCATACTTTTGGTGGCATAACGCCAGGACAATAAACTTAATACATCAGACATTTTTGAGCTCCTTCACAGCAAAGGAGCGCAGTCTAACAGTTCTATACCATACGGTACAATAACTATTTATACCAATTGGTACAATATTTTTTACCTGGCTGACCTGCTGTGGCCCGGCAAGGCTTTGCTGTGCTTTGCTTTGCTTTGCTTTGCTGTGCTGTGCTGTGCTGAATTGTGACTAGGCCTTTTTGCCAAAAGGCCAAAAGCGGAAACTACGACTGTCTGCTTTTTGCGGTTCAGCCAGCGCGTTATCTTCGGGTTCGGCTGCCACCAGCGCCGACACATCCACCTGCACTTCATGCTGCTGCCGCCAGGCACCTTGCCGCCACGGGCTTTGTGGCCTGACCGGCGTGCTGTCGGCCGCTTCGCCAGCCAGACCAAAAGCAAAAGCGGCAATAGGTGGACCAAAGGTTTCAAACAAAGTGACAGCACCCAGCACCACAGCGGCTATCACTGCGGCTTGCTCCGGCACTAGCTTGCCGCTGGTTTGCACCAGACCAATGGCCAGGCCCGCCATCGGAATGAGCAACAAACCTGTGGCTGAAGCTTTACCCCAGGGCTGCAACCCAAACCGCAGTGCCACACTCACCGCCAGCACTTTCACCAACGAGCGGGTGAATACCAAAGCCAGAATGGCCGGTGCATAGGCAATTAATTCTTTCAGGTGCAAACTGGCGCCGGCAAATACAAAAAGCACAATAAAAAACAGCTCAAAAGCACTGCCAAACTCCAGCGCCGACACCACTTCGTCCTGCTCCACACTACGCACTACAATGCCGACAATTAAAGGCGCAAATAACATCGACAGTTGCAGCTGCTGCGCCAGGCCCAGGGTTAACATCAGCGCCCCCACCACCAGCGCCAGCTTATATTGCGCCGCTTTGGCAGTGCGGCTGCTGATAAAATGCAGACCAAGACCAACCACAAGTCCCAGCAGCGCCGAACCCAGCAACAAATACAAAGGTTGTAAAATCACTTGCTGCCAACCGGCATTTTCCTG
The DNA here is from genome assembly GCF_036782235.1 of Rheinheimera sp. Taxonomy (GTDB): domain Bacteria; phylum Pseudomonadota; class Gammaproteobacteria; order Enterobacterales; family Alteromonadaceae; genus Pararheinheimera. The sequence goes on from NZ_DAIPZL010000001.1 coordinate 446,426, forward strand.
CAGCAATAAAGCCGGGATAACCAACGCAAATACCAGAAAAGACAACAGGTTATTTAGCGCCACCAGGGTTTTGGCCGACTCTGTGACCGGGCCTTTGGCGCCGACTTCATGCGCCACGTGCAGCAGCACTGCCGGTGACGATGAAATTAAAATGGCGGCAATCACAGCTGCTATTACCGGGCTAAAGCCCAGCCAGAAACTGACCGCAAACACGGCAATAAAAGTACAACCGGATTCCAGTAAGGCCACCGCCAATAACCGCGGTGACGCGCGGATAAAACGTAAATCCAGTGATGAACCCAGCCGGTATAAAATCAGCGCCAGCGCAATGTCGATTAAAATCCGCGCGTCTTTGAGGGTGTTGTAATCCAATAAACCCAACACACTGGGGCCGACTAAAAAACCAACCCCCATAAAACCTGTGATACTGGGCAGCCAGGACCAATGATGTGCCAGATAACCGCCTAAAGTGCCCACCACCAACAGCACCCCAAAAGATAACAGCGGTGTCATACTCAAACCATGCTGCGGCAAAAACTCCATGCAAAACCCTTGTTGTTATTGCTGTTATTCAGAAGTTACAGCAGACAGATGACAAAAAAACAGCACAGCACCAGCGGCCTGATTCAGCACACTCTGGGCACAAACTGCAGTGAAAACGCCCCCAGCTGACCAAACTCAAACTGGATTTTTGGCCCTATTGGCAACTCCAGCACACCGGCATAAGAGCCGGTGATCACCGCCTGCCCGGCCGTCAGTCCGATACCCTGAGCCGATAAAAAGTTCACCAGCCAATACAAAGCCGCCTTGGCATCGCCATTTGGATGCTGCGCCTGCTTTTGCAACAACAGGGCATCGTCGGTACTGATACTGAGCAAAAACTGGTTAAGATCCAGATCTTTAGCAGCTACAGCAGGCCCCAGAACTAAACCCTGATTAAATAAACCATCGGCCAGCTGATCAAAATAAAGGGCACCACTGTCGGGCAAAAACCGGCTTTGGATCAGCTCCAGCGCCAGATGCACACCGCCTATCGCTGCATCTATGTCTGCTTTGTGATAAGGCTTACCCTGCCCTTTGGCCGGTAAATCAGTGTGAAACACAAAAGCCAGTTCCGGCTCCACTCTGGCCAGACCCTTTGATTGTGGCACCACTGAAGGCCAAATGGGGCAGATGGCGGTCGGGAAACGGCATAACTCAGCGGCATACAAAGGTGCGACCACTTGTTTTTCGCCATTGGCGTCCACTGTGGGCAAAGCGCATTTCCAGCCGGCAATGGCCGAAGGCAACATAGCCGCCACCTGTTGTTGCAGGGCAAAGGCCTGTACAAAACTCTGTGGCCTTAGGCCCTGGGGTAATAAAGCGGCCACGTCACCCTCTACACGACGACGAGCCAAAATGGCAGCAGCAGTTTCAGACATCAGCAGACTCCAGCAACAAAAAAACACTGCACTGTAACACGACTACTTTGTTTGCGGCATGAAAGCCCACGGATGCAAACGGCTGACAATTGACATGCCCTTTTCTCTTCAGTACCTTAAGCGCCATTGCGGGTGTCGTATAATGGTAATACCCCAGCTTCCCAAGCTGGTGCCGTGGGTTCGATTCCCATCACCCGCTCCAGATTTTGTCAGCTATAGCCCCTTGCCTCAGAACCGGGCGGTTCGCCGAGTCAGTACAAACCAACTATCGCCTCTGTACACACAATGACCGCAAAGCCATTGCCTTTGCCCCAGCGCTGCTTTACTGCTTGAGCATCCAGGCTAAGAAGATGTTGTGCCTGGCATCCACCACAGTATTTAAAAACAATAACTTATTAATGCCGGGAACTGTTATGAAACGTCTTTTGTTACCTATGATGCTGTTTTCACCTGCCGCAGTGCTCGCTGCCGATTTGGAGATGGCCAACAAAATCCGCCATGAAGGTTTTATTCAGTCGGAAGTGATGCATACGCTGGAGCATCTGACCGACAAAATTGGCCCACGCCTGACCGCGTCACCACAAATGGTCAAAGCCAACCACTGGACCTTACAACAGCTACAAGACTGGGGTTTAAAAAACGCTGAGTTACACCCTTTTGAATTTGGCCGCGGCTGGAGCAGCGAGTCGGCCAGCATTATGCTGATAGGCCCACGCCAACAGTCTTTGCACGGTATTCCGGTGGCCTGGACACCGGGTACAAAAGGAGCTGTCACTGGTGAAGTGATGTTATTTGACGTGAATACCAGCGCCGACTTAGCCGCTTATGCCGGCAAACTGGCCGGTAAAGTGTTACTGATGGGTGAAGATTTAAAAATTGAACCGCCGAAAACAGTGATCTTTGAGCGTTTAAGCGCACAAAAACTGACCGATATGAAAGACTACGACACCAGCGCCCGCGCCAGTTATGAGTCTTTTATGACCAAAGCCATGCGCGACAGCCGTATGCAAAGTTATAAATTTAACAAAGAGTTAGAAGCGTTTTTGCAAAAAGAGCAAGTGGCCGCTGTGATTTACCGCAGCAGCCGTCAGGGTGGTTTAGTGCGGGTATTTGGTAAGTCACACCGGGTGGGCGAAACTTTCCCGGTACCAGCCATGATCATCGAACAGGAAGACTACAGCCTGTTGCTGCGGATGCTGGATCGCAAAGAGCAGCCCAAATTAACTCTGGATATCAAAGCCCGTTTTCACGACGAAGATATGAAGTCCTACAACACCATAGCGGAAATTCCGGGCAGCGACAGCAATGGGGAAGTAGTGATGGTGGGCGCGCACCTGGACTCCTGGCATGCCAGCGATGGTGCAGTGGATAACGGTGCCGGTGTGGCTGTGGCGATGGAAGCAATGCGTATTTTAAGCAAGCTGAATGTTAAACCTAAACGCACTATTCGTATTGCGCTCTGGTCGGGTGAAGAACAAGGTTTGTATGGCTCCCGCGCTTATGTCAACGACTTCCTGGCGAGCCGGCCAGAACCTCAGGACCCGGCCGAAAAAGCGCTGCCACGTTATTTATGGTCAAGCCCGGGCTGGCCAATTCAACCAAAAGCTGCGTACAACAAATTGTCGGTGTACTTTAATATGGACAACGGCAGCGGCAAGTTCCGCGGCATTTATACCGAAGGCAATGTGGCAGTAAAACCGGTATTCACCGACTGGTTTGGCCCTTACAGCGACTTAAGCACCGGCACTATTTCACCTTTATCCACTGGCGGTACTGACCACGAATCTTTTGACGATGTAGGTTTGCCTGGCTTCCAGTTTATTCAGGACCCACTGGATTACAGCACCAGGTTGCATCACACCCATATCGATTCAATTGACCATGTGGTGGCCGAAGACTTAAAACAAGCGTCTGTGCTGATGGCCGGTTTCCTGTACGAAGCAGCGATGGCCGACAAAATGTTGCCGCGTAAACCAATGCCAACCCCACCTTCAAAAGTACAGCAACAACAAAAAGATTTAGAAGCTGCCAAAGAGCGCCGCTTGCGTGAGCTCGAAGGCAAAAAGGCACTGGATACCAAAGCAGTGTATTAAACCTTTAGTGTGTTAGCCTGGCGGCTGACGCTGCCAGTGCAGCTCTCTGAGCTAAAACAGAAAATAAAACAAAAACACCGGCAAATGCCGGTGTTTTTTTGCGTGAACGCCAGAGGCTGCTGACTCGGGCCAATGTGATAACTGCAATTGCAGCTTACAGCTGTGACTGTAAATAGTTGGGTAAACCCAGCATGTTAATTTGCCGCAGTTGCTGTTCCAACCAGTGCGCATGGTCGTTTTCAGTGTCATCCAGCAGGGTTTGCAGCATAGTGCGGGTGACATAATCCTGCTGCTGCTCGCATAAAGCGATGGTCTTTTTTAATAAAGCGCCTACTGCGTATTCCACGTTTAAGTCGTTTTGCAGCATCGAAGGTACGTCAGAGCCAATTTGCAAACCGTCGCGGGTGACCATATCCGGTGTGCCTTCGAGGAATAAAATCCGTTCAATAATTAACGAAGCATGGCCTTTTTCGTCTTCCACTTCGTGGTCGATGCGCTCAAATAACTTGTGCAGACCCCAGTCTTTGTACATGCGCGAATGGATAAAATACTGATCCATGGCACTGAGTTCATTGGCAAGCAGGGTGTTCAGCGCATCGATAATTTGTTGTTTGCCTTGCATTATTTGTCTCCTTCACCCAGTTTGCTTTGCAGGTAATTGGCCAGCCCCATCACACTGATCTGATACTGCTGGGCATTGATCCAATCAATATGTTCTTCTTCATGTTCCAGAATTTCCTGCAGAATTTCGCGGCTGACGTAGTCCTGCTCTTTTTCACAGAGCGCAATGGCTTGTTTTAACAGCGGCAACTGCTCCAGTTCAAAATCCAGATCACACTGCAACATTTCTTCGGTGTCTTCACCAATGCGCAAACGGCCAAGCGCCTGTAAATTTGGTAAACCTTCCAGAAACAACACCCGCTCTATCAGCTCGTCGGCTTGTTTCATATCGCGGATCGACTTTTTGTAACAGACATTGTTCAGCTCAGCCAAACCCCAGTTTTTATAAATGCGGGCATGCAAAAAATACTGGTTGATGGAGGTCAGTTCGGACGTCAGCACGTCATTTAATGCGGTAATTACCGCCGGATGGCCTTTCATGGTGGGGCTCCTGCACGTCAGATTAAAAGTCGGATTTAACATCAGCCTCAGCCTCAGAGCAGAATAGGCTGAACAGCACGGCAAAACCCGCCGGAAATGTTGACTATTTTAGTCGGAGATAGCGGAATGTCGAGTTTTAATTTTTAAAAAACATGAATAAAATCATAAACATGCAATTGAGAACGCTTCGCTTTAACACCAGAGTTCTTGTTGAGTTTTCCCCCAACTGCTCAACAAGAAAAACTGATGCCTTTTCAATTACCTGGCCCGGTGTTTGCCTGAGTGGCCGCCAGAATGCCTGCTGAAGAGCCTGCCGGAACCTTTGCAAAAGTGCCAGTCAAAGCGCCCCAAAACTCTGGCAGGCCCCCGTTAAAATGTCTGCTGTTATGCGGCGCTGGCCGGTTTTTTCAGCTGCCACAACCGATACAGGTCGCGCCCTGTTTCATACAGCAGATAAAGCCCAACAAGCCAGGCGCTGTGTTTCAGCACCCTGTTAATATCAGACAGCTCCAGTAACTCAGGCAGTGGCTGTGCTGTGCCGGCCACTATCGCATCCAGACTCGCCAGCCAAACGAGCAAACAGATAAAAGCCAGGTTTAAAGCCAGATTCACCCAGAGTGTTGCCTGCTGCCAATAAGGTTTTAACCAGCACCAGATGCTAAAAGCCACAGATAACAACAATAAAACTGTGATCACCGGCCGCTGTTGTTGCACTACATCACTAAGCACCACTCTAAGGCCCGCCAGAGTTTCGGCCGGCATCCACAGCGGGTACCAGAACAACAATAATAAAAAGCCGGTAGTGGCAAGCTCGGTGATACTGTCACCCAGCCCAATCTGCTGCCATGGCCGTTCAACCGGCGGTAAATCAGTCGCTTGCCACTTTGCCTGCTGCACCCAGCCTTGCAGCGGGCCACCGAACTGCTGTGCATAAAAAATCAGTGTGATCACCATAAAAGCTGTGGCGGCTTCGTCAAAAAAGCCAACTGTCAGCTGCAATATAAACTGCACTGGCCTGAGCTGTTCAGCCTGCAGCAGCGTCATACTGGCGCCCAGCACCTGCCAGACAAACAACAAGGCCAACACCAGCTTCAGCACCTGCCAGTACAGCGGCATCAGCTCACTGCTGACCAGCGGCTGTGGTGGCACATACTGGCAGGCCACTCTGCGTGGATGTCCCCATTGTTGCAGCAGCGCAGCAATTTCACTGTCGGTTAATCTCCGGCCGGCTTCTTCCGACTGATGGGCAATTTTATCGGCAATATCGGCGCTGAGCTCACGGCCAATAGCGGCTTGTTGCTCCTCGGGTAAATAGCGCTGCACTGCGCTGACATATCGTTGTACAAGTTCCATCAGATATTCTCCACTAAGTTGGCCAGAGCGCCGTTCAGTAACTGCCATTCTGCGGCCAGTTGTTGCAGCAGCAGCGCCCCTTCAGCCGACAGCTGGTAATAACGCCGCTCCCGCCCTTCTGCCTGTTGCCATTCACTGTCGAGTAAACCCTGCTCGGCCAGACGCCGCACCAACGGATATAAGGTGCCTTCGTCAATGTCGATGCCATTGTCGAGCAGTTGTTTACGCAGCGAATAGCCATAATGAGGCTGTTTTAATGACGCCAGCACGGCCAGCACCAGTACACCGCGCCTGAGTTCACCCCGCATTTTGTCCAACCGGCTTTCTGTCATTGTTGTTCCTGTATCACTGACACCGCACTGCGTGTCATATTAAGTTGTCTGCAGGCGGCACTTTCACCAGACTGCCACTGATAAAAAGCCACTGAACAATACTGTGCGCCACACACTGTATGACACACAGTACATACTATGCAACACACAGTAATAATTGCCAGCTTTTTTCTATATTTATCTGTAAGTGCTTGGTAAAAATTGTTTTTTAATAAACCACAGAACAGGACCCTCAGATGATTTTTGATTGTGCAAAGATGCCGCCCGAGCGGCTTTACCCATTGCTGGCCGGTACTGTGATCCCAAGGCCTATTGCCTGGCTCAGCACTTGTGATGATAAGGGCCAGACGAATCTGGCGCCTTTTAGCTTTTTTCAGCTGGTGACCGACCAGCCACCGACGCTGATGATTTCGATTAACCGCCATGCTGATGGCAGCCAAAAAGACAGCAGCCGCAATTTGCAGCTGTGCCCGGAACTGGTGGTGCATCTGGTGACACCCGAACTGGCCGGCTTGATGAACGCCACTGCGGCCAACTTTGCCAAAAACGTCAGCGAAATTGACGCGCTTCAGATCAACACCATACCGTCACAACAAGTGCGACCAGCAAAAGTGGCCGCCAGCCCGGTTCGTTTTGAGTGCAAAGTAGTGAGCCAAACACCCTACCCGGCGCACCAGCCCAGCTGCGATATCCTGCTGGCCGAAGTGTTATGTATCGATATTGCCGATGCGCTGCTGGACGAGCAGTACAAACTCAGGCACAACGAACTGGACCTGTTAGCCAGGTTAGGTGGCTTGTGGTATAGCCACAGCCGGCAGCCGGATAATTTTCAGCTGGCCAGGCCAGCGTCGGCCTCTGCTGCAGTAAAAAGCCAAACTCAGGCTGATAGCAATCCTGACTGAGACTATGGTAAAAAGGCGCTGTCAGGCTGAACCCGAAGTTTCAGCCGTTGTTTGCTTCGAGGTTTGATTATGTCGCAGTCCGTACCAGCCGAAAAAAAATCGCAAGGCCTTCTTCCTAACCTTCTGTTTAATATTGCAATTCCGGTAATTATTCTCAGCAAGTTCAGCACCGAAGCTTATTTAGGCCCGGTCTGGGGTTTAGTAGTGGCACTGTGTTTCCCTGTTGGTTATGGCCTGTGGGAGTTAAAACAGTCGGGCAAAATAAACTTTTTTTCGGTGGTGGGGTTAATTTCGGTGTTACTGACCGGCGGCATGAGCCTGCTGCAGCTGGATCCCAAATATATCGCCATTAAAGAAGCGGCCGTACCCGGCATTATTGGTTTATTGGTGTGGTTCAGTCAGCACAGCAAATTCCATTTGATCAAAGCCATGCTGGAAAATGCCCAGCTGTTGAATATGGAAAAACTGCAAGCGGCGCTGGCCAAAACCAATAACACTGAAGTTTTTGAGCAAAAAATGAATGTCACCAACCAGTTACTGGCCGGTTCCTTTTTTGTGTCGTCGCTGCTGAATTATCTGCTCGCCAAATGGATTTTAGTCAGCCCACCCGGCACCACTGCCTATAACGAAGAACTGGGTCGGATGACAGCGCTGAGTTACCCGGTGATAGCCCTGCCCAGCATGGTATTAATGATGGCGGCACTTTGGTATTTATTCAGTCAGATTGGCAAACTGACCGGCGAGGATGTGGAAAAGTTTTTGCAGTAAAAAACTGCCAGACCAGCGTGCTCAGTGCTCTTGCGGGTTCTGTGCTTTTAACGGTTTCAGCGGTTTTAACAGCGCATTGAGCTTTTTGACACAGGCCGCTGTGATGGTTTTTTTACTGAACATCAGATGGATATCGGCCTGATATAACACAAAAGGCAACACCGCCAGCGCTGGCAACTCCCTTTGTTGCGCCTGGTGCTGCTGGAGCCACTGGCTGTCCACTATGCTGTAGTCGGCGCGCTGGCTTAACACCAGCTCCAGCCGCTGCTGTGCATCAAATATCGCCAACGACCTTTGTATCACCTGCGGCAGCTGTTTGAGCTGCTCAAACTCTTCACCGTAATAACCTTTGGGGTTATAAGCACCAGCCAACCGGCGTGCCGCCAGCGCGAAAAAACCTGCTTTGTTGTTGATTTGCGGGTAAGTCTGCAGCAGTTGTTTGTGCACTATCAGCTGGTTTATTTCAGTGCGGTAAGCTTTGGAAAACCAGGCATATTCAGCCCGCTCTTTGGTATAAGAAGCGGCAAAAATTATATCCACCTGCCCCTGCGCCAACTGATTCAGCGCCCGCGATTCGGGCAGCGGTACCAACTTCAGTTCAGCGCCAACCTGTGTCAGCAAACTGCGGATCAGTTCAATGTCAGTGCCTGTGACCGACTCGTCGTGCACTTCCACATAAGGCGCCCAGCTGCTGTTATAAGGCATCCGAAACTCAGCCGGGCACAGATCCGCCGCCAGCCGGGCACAAAAAAACAGCAAAGATAACAGCAACAAACCAGAGCGCATCACAACCTTTTCCTGAGCTTTATCAGATAAATATCACTATAGCCCAGAGTACTGCACTGCGACGCCCGGCTTACCGCAGCGCCGTATCAGTGCACAGCTCAGCGCTCAGACTCAGGGCACCACTGTGCTGTTAAAACGCTCAAAAGCCGCGGCTAAATCCGCAATTAAATCGGTTGGATCTTCCAGGCCAATATGCAGCCGGATCACGGGGCCGGTATAAGGCCAGAGGGTAGCAGTTCTGATACTTTGTAAATTCAGATTAAAAGTCACTAGGCTTTCATAACCGCCCCAGGAAAAACCCATTTTAAAAAACTGCATGCCTTCCACAAAAGCAGTCACAGCTTTGGCGTCGCCCTGTTTCAGTACCAGCGATAACAAACCATTGCTGCCGGAAAAATCGCGTGTAAATTCAGCGTGGCCCGGATGATCGGGCAAAGATGGGTGCAAAATACGGGCAATTTCCGGCCTTTGCTGCAGGTACGCCAGTACCTGCGCGGTATTTTGCTGATGCTGCGCCAGCCGCACGCCAATAGTTCTTAAACCCCGTGCGGCCAGATACACATCATCGGCCGACGCACAATAACCCAGCAAATAACTGGCTTCCCGCAGCTGCGGCCAGTATTTTTCATTGGCGCTGGCCGTACCCAGCATCACATCAGAGTGGCCAACAATATATTTAGTGGCCGCCTGAATAGACACATCTACACCATGGGCAAAAGGTTTAAACAACACAGGGGAAGCCCAGGTGTTATCCAGCATCACCAGTACATTATGCTGTTTGGCCACAGCACAAATGGCCGGCACGTCCTGCACTTCCATCGTAATAGAACCTGGTGACTCGAGGAAAATCACTTTGGTGTTAGGACGGATCAGCGCCTTGATTCCAGCGCCAATCAGAGGATCATAATAAGTGGTATCAATACCGAGGTTTTTCAGAAGCTTATCGCACAAAGCCCGGGTGGGTTCATACACAGAATCCACCATCAGCAAATGGTCACCGCTTTGTAAAAATGCCAGCAAAGCACCACTGATTGCAGCTGCACCACAAGGATATAAAGCACAACCGGCACCACCCTCCAGCTCACAAATAGCGTCACTAAAAGCAAAATGAGTTTGGGTGCCACGGCGGCCATAATAAGGTACCTGCTCACCTCTTTTGGCTGTGGCATGTTTGAGTTCACTGACGGTATCAAACACCACAGTGGATGCCCGCACCACGGGCACGTTTACGCTATAACCCGTCCATTTTTTATCGCGGCCAGCATGCACAATTTTACTTGCGATCTTCATAACTCCCCCTCAGACATCCGGATGCCTGCATTGTAGGCATAGCCTGAGCTCAATTGCCAGATGCTGCCAAGGCCAACCCCGGTAAGCCAGCCGCTGAGTTTTACACAAAAACTGTTGTTTTTATTGCTATTTGTTGGCAAGTTAACGTCTTTCCGGCAGAAAAAACAGCAGGATGACAACGCTGAACACAAAAAATTTGTTGGCCCGGCACAAGCGTGATCTGGCCTTGTTATTGGCATTTGCCTTCAGTGCCACCACAGCTGTTGCGGCTGAAACTCAGCAGCAACAACAGAGCAACTGCAGCGCCGCCCTGCTACAGGGCAGCTGGCAATTAGCGTCGGCCCGTTATCTGGATGCCAATGGCAAACTGCTGGCAGAAATTAAGCAGCAAAATACCTTCAGCCGCAAACTGATTGCCGGACGGCATTTTAGTTTTATCACCTGGCAGCCTGACGGCAAATTTGAAGTAGCGGCGACAGGCACTTTTTACACCAACAGAGCAGGTTATCACGAGCAGGTCGATGCGGCGTCGCCGCCACGGTTAAGGGGCAAAACTTACCATTTCCAGTGTCAGTTAACCGGCAGTCTGTGGTTCCATCAGGGGATGGAAGATGGTGTGCTGATTAAAGAAGTGTGGCAAAAGCTCGATGACACAGAGCGCTAACGGCTGAAGCAATACAACTTTGCCCGACTGCCAAAGCCTTCACAAGCACCTTTAGCGCTGCTGCAATGCAGCTATCTCTTCAGCACGGGTTAACTGCTCAAGCGCTGGCCTGGCAAAATAATATCCCTGAAAATAACGAATGCCGGCACCAGCCAGATAATCCAGTTCGGCTTGCTGTTCTATGCCTTCGGCCAATACTTCTGTGCCCATCTCCAGACAAAGCCTTTGCACATTAGCCACCAGCTGCTGTTTGGCAGGATGTTGATGAATATCGCGGATAAGCCCCATATCCAGTTTCAGCACTCTGGGCCGCAACGACTCCAGCCAGGATAAATCTGCATAACCAGAGCCAAAATCATCAATGGCAGTAATAAAACCTCTTTTGGCGTAACTGTCGAAAATCTTCAGCAGCTTTTTATGATCCACAATCTGCTCACTTTCGGTCACTTCAAACATAATATTGCGGATATCAAAACCAAACATATCAGCCGCTTCAATAGTGGCGCGAATACAGGTTTCAGGGTTATACACCGCATTGGGTAAAAAGTTGATGCTGAGCATTTTATCAAGACCCAGCCTGGACGCAGTTTCAATGGCTTTGACCCGGCAGGCCTGGTCAAAATAATATTTGTTTTGTTCGTTAATACGTTCAAACACCCAGCCGGCACCTTCACCCAAAGGCCCGCGAACCAGCGCTTCGTAACCTGCGACCTGCCGTGTTTGCCAGTCGATGATGGGCTGAAATGCCATACGGATCTCAAACCCCAGAGACTGACCACTTAAGCAGTCCATGCAACTTTGTTGTTTGATTTGACTCGGAAATTCCATCACAGCCTCGTTTTGGCACTTTTGTCTTAGTGTGGGCACCATTTAAACGCTTTGCAAAGCTTTATGCGAAAATTCGCTGTTATTGAGCTATGAATGCTGGGAAAAAGCAGAGCTGCTCTTGTGATACCAGCCACCACCTGATAGCAAACGGCAGCATAGGGTCAGCACTTGCTTTTACCTCATGCTAAACCATTTAGAGTGAGAGCTAAACCTCGCGCCAGCGATACCAAAGCCCATCAAATGCAGAAGTTTCGCTCCCCATCCCCTACTACTGTGCCACGGCCTGAGTTTTACAACATCACAACAGCAGCAAATCCAGCTCAGAGGGATTGCCGTATCAGCTGAACATGGCAAGCGCGCGCTTGCCATGTATAATGCCGGCATTGTGCCCTATCCAACTTTGCTGTGGCCCAAGGCTGCAAATAACTTTTGGAACCTCATGAAATATAAAGATTTGCGCGACTTTATCGCTCAGCTGGAACAACGGGGTTTATTACACCGTGTGAAAGTGGAAGTAGACCCGGTATTGGAAATGACCGAAATTGCCGACCGCACCCTGCGTGCCGGTGGCCCGGCGTTATTATTTGAAAATCCAAAGGGTTTTAACATTCCGGTACTGGCGAATTTATTTGGCACGCCAGAGCGGGTAGCCCTTGGTATGGGTCAGCCCGATGTCAGCGCTTTACGTGAAGTGGGCAAATTGCTGGCCTTTTTAAAAGAGCCGGAACCGCCAAAAGGCTTAAAAGACGCCTGGGACAAACTGCCGATCTTTAAGCAAGTGCTGAATATGGCGGCCAAAGTGGTAAAAAAGGCCCCTTGCCAGCAAGTGGTGCTGGAAGGTGACGCCGTTGATTTAACTAAATTACCTGTAATGACCTGCTGGCCAGGCGACGCAGCGCCACTGATCACCTGGGGTTTAACTGTGACCCGCGGCCCGCATAAAGAGCGGCAGAACCTGGGCATTTACCGCCAGCAGGTACTGGGTAAAAACAAAGTCATTATGCGCTGGTTGTCACACCGCGGTGGTGCTTTAGATTTTCTCGAATGGCAAAAAGCCCATCCGGGTCAGCGTTTTCCGGTGGCAGTTGCTTTAGGCGCCGACCCCGCCACTATTTTAGGCGCTGTAACACCAGTGCCTGATACTTTGTCTGAATACGCTTTTGCCGGTTTACTGCGTGGTGATAACACCGAAGTGGTGAAATGTATCAGCAACGATTTACAGGTACCGGCCAGCGCTGAATTTGTGCTGGAAGGTTATTTAGAGCCGGGTGAAATGGCGCCGGAAGGCCCTTACGGTGACCACACAGGTTATTACAACGAAGTGGATTCGTTCCCGGTGTTTACCGTTACCCACATTACCCACAGAGAAGATCCGATTTACCACAGCACTTACACAGGCCGGCCGCCGGATGAGCCCGCCATTTTAGGTGTGGCGCTGAACGAAGTGTTTGTGCCTATTTTGCAAAAGCAGTTTCCGGAAATTGTTGATTTTTATCTGCCGCCTGAAGGGTGCTCTTATCGCCTGGCTGTAGTGACGATGAAAAAACAATATCCGGGCCATGCCAAACGCGTGATGATGGGGGTTTGGTCTTTCCTGCGCCAGTTTATGTATACCAAGTTTGTGATTGTCTGTGATGACGATGTGAATGCCCGCGACTGGCAGGACGTGATCTGGGCCATCACCACCCGGATGGACCCGGCGCGCGACACCACTTTAATTGAAAACACCCCCATTGATTATCTGGATTTTGCTTCACCCGTTTCAGGTTTAGGCTCAAAAATGGGGATGGACGCCACCAATAAATGGCCGGGGGAAACCAGCCGTGAATGGGGGGTGCCGATAGAAATGACACCAGAGGTCAAACACAAAGTGGACGAACTCTGGTCCAGCCTTGGTATCCAACTGCCGGCCAAAGGGCCAGTCCAGGGGAAAGGTTAAGCATGAGCCATCTGGTCACTATTTTACCCAGCGGCCTGAGCTTTCAGGTGCGTGAGGGCGAAACTATATTGCAGGCGGCGCTTAAGCATGGCATCGACTTTCCCAACCGCTGCCGGCAAGGCGTGTGCACCTCCTGTGTTTGCAAACTCAAAAGTGGCCAGGTGCATTATTTGCCACCTGAGCCTTTAACCGACCTCGACAAAAGCCAGAATTTTACCTATTGCTGTTTGGCTTATGCCGACAGCGACCTGGTATTACACCACCCTTTTATTCGCGGCTGATACCATCAACACCACAAAGCCAAAGCACTGAACCTAAGCACGGAACCAAAGAACAGAACTCATGACTGAATCACAATTAAAAGCCGCGTCAAACAAAGTGTTATGCACCGTCAGCCGTATTCAGCCGCTGACCCCTACAGTGCAACAGGTGATTTTAACGCCCAAGGCACCGGTGGAATTTAAAGCAGGTCAGTACCTGCAGATTTATTTATCCGACAGCGACAAAAGGCCGTTTTCGATTGCCTGCGCACCTGGTTTTACCTTCGAAGGCAAACCAGCGCTGGAACTGCAGATTGGCGGCGCTGTAACCGACAATTACGCTAGTCAGGCCTTAGCGCATCTGAGCGATAACACTGAAGTGCTGGTGCAGGTGGGTTTAGGTGAAGCTTATTGGCGGGAAGACAGCACAAATCCCATTATTCTGCTGGCCGGTGGCACTGGTTTTTCTTATGTGCACAGCATTGCCAGCGCTATTGCCAATGCCAATCTGAACCGCAGCGTGCAGCTGTACTGGGGTTTAAGAAACCCTCAGGCATTATATGCCGCCGACGAACTGGCCGCCTGGCAGGCATCAAACGTGCAATATCAGCTGAATCTGGTGGTACAGGAACCGGATGCCAACTGGCAGGGCCGCACAGGTTTTGTCCATCAGGCGGTGCTGGATGATCATGCCGATTTAGCCGCTTATGATATTTACATCGCCGGACCTTTTGCCATGGTCGGTGTGGTGCGCGACGCCTTTTTAGCCAAAGGCGCCAAACGTGAGCAGATGTACGCCGACGCTTTTGCCTGGCTCTGAGTGCCATCTGCCACTGACGCCCTTGTGGTTGTCGTCAGTGGCAATTTGCGGCACAATCCCGCCCAATAACAGCGCAACAGGTCTAACCAGAGAGAGCAGCATGCCACACCTGACCCAGATTAAAGTTCGTGGATACCATTTAGATATTTATCAGCATGTGAATAACGCCCGTTATCTGGAGTTTTTAGAAGAAGCACGCTGGAGTTATCTGGAAGACAGTGGTGATGTAGCTTATTTTGAGCAGCTGAACCTGGCCTGGGTGATAGTCAACATCAACATCAATTACCGTTTTGCCGCCACCAATGGCCAGACTTTGGAAATTGCCACCCAATTCAGCCAGATCGGCAGTAAAAGTGCGGTGATCCATCAGGTGATTAAAATTCAGGGGACTGACACTGTGGTGGCTGACGCCGATATTACTTTTGTCTGCCTGAACCGCAGCACCGGCAAAGCCGCTTTGATTGAAGGTGCGCTGAAAGAGCGCCTGGAACAACATCTGAACGACTGAGTTCGCCATCCACTTGATTCATCAAGGTATTTGGCAGTAAAACCGCAAGTCTTTGCCGCAAAAAAGCGCTGAGTGATTGCACATTGCCAAGGCTTGGGTTAGGCTCAAGCCTGTTATATTCGATGGTGATGAAACGAAGATGCCACACCAAAGCAGCAAAAATCATTGCTTTCACAGTGCCTTATGGCGGCGCTCTTTATTTGTGCTGCTGTTCACCGGCCTGAGTCTGAGTCTGAATGAGCCTGGCAGCGAACTCTCCGCCCAAAGCGGGAAAAAACTCCCCTTATCCCAGCCCGTCAGTGCGGTGCAGTTTCATTATCTGATGAAAGAAAATGCCGCCGCAGATGCAGCGGCACGGCAGGATGCATTTCCGGCCCGCAGTTTTGAACGCCATTCACGCCGGCTGCAGGTGATGACCAGCAAAAACACCACCCCCTATCAGCGCCTGGCCTGAACAGGCCGGTGTTATCCTTTATTTGCATCAGTGTTCAATAGTTTAACATCCAGCCGAAAACAGCGTTGTAAAGCCCCTGACGGGCTTTACAACCTGTTATTCAGCGCTGTTAGTACGGACTCACAGGGCTATAAAAAGACGTGTTGCGGCCATCAATGCCAATACGGATGGGCGTCACAGTGGTGCTGTTGTCCAGCAGATTAAATCTGTCTCCAGGCAACAACTTAAAGCGCAATAAGTCTTTAATAATCACCGGCTGGCCACAGCTGGTCTGAGTGTACTGGGTTTGGCTGTCGGCACGCAGCACATACACTTCGTTGGTGCCATCCACTATGCCCTGGCCGTCTGCTGTCACAAACAAAGACGTTGCTTCAGATACTGCAATCACCCGGCCATTTTGCCCCAGTTTGGCCTGAAACACCGCAGAGCGGCCCATCCGATCCCGCTGGCGGAAATGGGTGTCGTTCAGCGTATTAGCCAGCAACGGAAAATTCAGGAAAGTGCTGCTGATGTTAATAGTGTTATGGCAATAGTCTGTCACCACTTCACTGCTGATGGCACCACTAACCCCATCCGGATCATACACATACTGACTCAGCACATGATCACCAGCCGAAGTGCCGCCAACAACACCCCCTTTGGCATACACATGCTCGATAGCGCCCTTAACCAGGGTGCCCTGCCAGGCATTCAGATAAGCCGACTGGTCGCCGCCGGCAATAAATACCGCCTCCGCACTTTTAATGGCCCACTCCACATAAGCTGAATTTGCTTTGGTTTGGGTATCGACAATCAGGGTTTCCACTGAGGCTGCTCCTGTCAGTCCCTGCAGGTAGCTGTTGTATGCGTCTGTGCCGGCGGCGCGCAGTACCACAATATTGCCACCTTTGATTTGTGGCGCCATGCGGTTGCTAAAGGCTGCGTCTACATCGGTGCCACCGCCCATCAATAACAATGAACCCTGACCTGATGTTAATGCCGGGCAAACATCACTGCTGCCGCCCAGCAGATAGCTGGTCAGGTTACTGGGTTTGGCCGGCCTTACCCCATAACTGCAACTTGTTGGGGGGGTACTACCGCCGCCATCGCCGTTAAAAGTGACATTCAGGGTGTAACTGCCGGTGCCACTGTAACGGCTGATTTTAATAAAATGTGTGCCGGCGCTGGCTGCGCTGTAAGTACCGGTTTCTGGTCGGGCGCTGCTTTGGCCGGACAAAATATAACTGCCGCTGCTGCGGTACAGATAAAAATCAAAATCGGCGCTGCTGCCATGATTCAGACTGATGCTGATATCTGCTGTGCTGGTGGTATCAAAACGATACCAGTCAATATCACTGCTGCTGGCGATGCTGCCATTGACTGTCTGGCCACTGCACAAACCGCTATTGGCTTTGCTTTCGGTGTTGTTATTTTCTGTTTCCTGCTGCAGACAAGCGGCACTGGCATGGCCAGCCGCAGACAACAGCGTCGCCAGGGCGACGGCTTTTATCGTTGCTTTCATTGTTGCTTTCCTGTTTTTGTTGTTTTGACGATCGGGATAAAAGGCCAGAATGGCCCATGGTTTCAGGCGTTATGCCGGCGCAAAACGGCATAACTCCGGAATTCCGGGTGCTTAAGCGGGGAAAAACTTATAGATCAAACCACTCCGACAAGTGGTAATCGCTGGCGCAGGCGTGCAGATTGGCAGGTTTGTGCACCTGTTGTGACAGCGGTAACCCTGAAAGTGGTATCAGCTTCTTCACAATGACTCTGCATAATAATTTATCAGTGGAGTTTTAATATGCGGCACAGCTCAAGCGCTGTCAATCAACAAAAAAAGGGAATTTGGACAACAAAATGTCAACTATTTACGATTTTTATGTAAAAATCATGCCAGTTTAAAACGAACTTAACAGGAAAAGGACTTCTTATGCGTCAACTCGCTATGCTGGTGTTGTTATGCAGCACTTTTGCCAGTCAGGCCGATCTGCTGGATGCAATGAAAGCTTATGAAAACAAAGATTTTACCAAAGCAGCACAGGAATTTACTGCGCTGTTACCACTGGCCAATGAGCAGGCTGCCTTTAATTTAGGCGCCATGGCGGCTAACGCTGAAGGCCAAAGCCGTGATTTAGTGAAAGCGCTGGCTTATTTTGAATTTGCTGCCAGCCGTGAACACCCAAGCGCCAAAACAATGGCCGATAAAATCCGCAGCAAGCTGTCAGAGGCAGAACAACAACAGGCCGGCACTATGCTGACCCAGCTGCAGCAACAAGTCAGAGTCCACGACAAAATCAAACCTGAACTGCTGGCGCTTTTTGACAGCGAGCGCAAAGCGGTCAAACGTATTGCGCCTGAATATCCAAAAGAAGCAGCAGCGCGCGGTATTTTCGGCTCAGTCACACTGCGGATGCTGGTCAACGAACAAGGGACTGTGGAGGCCGTTGATGTACTGAATGCTTTCCCTAAAGGGGTATTTGACCGTGAAGCCATCCGCGCACTTAAACGCTGGAAATATGAACCTGGCAACAGCAAATTTATCGGTCGGGTCATGCTGACCTTTAACATAGGCGATGTTGATCACCGTAAAGTTGAGCAGCTCCTTGGCGAATATAATATGTGGCAATACGCAGCACTGGGCTCACCGGCACACCAGAATGCGCTGGCGCATATTCTCGATCTGGCACGAAACCAGAGTGACTACACACAATTTATCGATGATTCACTGCCACCTGCACTGGGACCTATTACTGCGGATCTGGTGAAAAATGGCAAAGTGGTCAGCAAAGAGCTGCAGCTGCCTGAAGGTTTTACACACGATGCTTTTGTCACCCTGGATGACCAGGCCGTCGTGCTGGCAGTGCATGACAATAATGCTGAACATCAGGCCAAACTGACAGCGCAGCTGCTGGGCAAACGCCTGACCACAGAGCAGGTGCCTGCTGGTTTTTATAAACTGCAAAATCAGGACGGCGATAAAAGCCCGAGGCTGCTGAGCGCACAGCGGATCCCACAAACTTATTCCGACAGCTACTGGCTGGAACAGGCCGCCCGTGGCGGTAGCATCGAAGCACAAAGAGCACTTGCGGCCTTAGAGCCACAGTGGGAGATGTATCTGCTGGAACAACAAGACCCTGTGGTGCAATCCTGGGCCGGTACAGCGCTGATTCTGGGCGGACAAAAAGCCGAAGGCGAAAAACTGCTGGATGCAGCTATTGCCAAAGGTCACGCCACAGCCAAAGAGCTAAAAGCTGCATTATAACTGCAACTCAGGCCAGCCGGGCGCCATTGGGCACCGGCTGGTCTGGCACCGCAAGCACCACAGCGCCATCGTCGCGATAAAAACCGGTCACCAGGCATTCAGATACAAAAGGCCCGATTTGTTTTGGCGGAAAATTCAGCACCGCCAGCACTTGTTTGCCAATCAGCTGCGCTGGCTGATACAAAGCTGTTAACTGGGCACTGGAACGCTTTTGGCCAATGTCAGGGCCAAAATCGACCGCCAGCTTCCAGGCCGGTTTACGCGCCTGTGGGAAAGCTTCGGCCGCCACTATAGTGCCAACCCGCAGTTCCACCTGCATAAAATCATCCCAGCTGATAGGATCCATCTGTGCGCTCCGTTGTGGGGTTTAGCTTAAACTTTGCAGCCTGGCCTCTTGCCATTGCAACAGTTTATCGCTGAAGCTGCGGGCGGCATGCGCCGGACTGCTGGAAGGCAAAGACCAGACTTTGATGCTGGCAGGAAGAGTGACAGCAGATTTTTGCAGTTTTTGCCAGCTTTTGGCCGCTGTGCCACCGTTAAGCCAGATAGCCCGCAGCTGCGGCAATTCTGTCAGCAAGAAAGCAATATCATTCAACTGCACTGACGAAGGCCGGATGGCACTGTCGAGACTGCCCTGACGCTGACAAACCCCAATCACATCCCACAAGGCCACGCCGGCATTTTGCAGCGCCAGCAGCCGCTGTGGATAAGGCAGGCTGGCATCCACTGCAAACAGTTGCTGCATTAAAGGCCAGAACTGATTGCGCGGATGTCCGTAATATTGCTGAGCGTCAAGTGACGCCTGACCCGGCATACTGCCAAGGATCAGCACTTTGGCATCGGGCCTTGCCACAGGCGCCAGCCCAGATAACAGCGGTAATGTGATAGTCACAAGCCAGATGTTAGTTGGACAAAGCGGCTGCTTTGGCCAGTTCAGGCTGATACTGCAGCGCTTTTTCCCAGGCATGGCGCGCCTGTTCTTGCTCGCCTTCCTGCTCGGCACAATAACTGAGCAGCGCATACAGATAACCATTGTTGTTATGGTCGCGCAACCAGTGTTGCACTTGTTTGCGCAGCGTCAGCACAGAACGCCCTAACGGAATTTGCCGGATCGCACTATAAGCCAAAGGCACATCGGCCAGCGCCAGACTATCGAGCAATAGTTTCTCCGCTTGTTCGGCGTCACCACTGACTGCTTTGGCCCTTGCTTTGCCTAAAATGGCGGCCACAGATTTGCGTTCTTTCGCAGGTAAATTGCTCCAGTACGGCAGGTTTTCATCAAACTGGCCAGCCTGTGCTAAACCCGCCACAGCAGCCGGATACAGCTGATACCGGTATTGTTGCCACTGGGCTTTATTCAGCCATTGTTGTTTGATGGCAACAGGCACCTGCTCCAGCAACGTTTGCCACTGACCGGCCTGCAATAAAGCCGCAAGCCAAAGCCGGCCCAGCGCACCATCTTTTTGATTTTGTTCAATACGTGGCGCAAGATAAGCTACAGCTTTTGCCGCATCACCCTGCTGCAATAATAAATCTGCCACCACCAGCGCGCTGTCGTTGTCGTCGCTGTCAAGCTGCGCGGCTTTTTGATTGGCTTTTTGGCTGTCACCGGCACGCTGAGCCGCATAACAGGCCATGATCTGTTTGATTTTGTCCCAGTCGGAGTCCGCTTTAGCCAGATCAAAATATTGATCGGCCTGCTGCCAGTCTTGCCGGGCAAAAGAGAGCAGCGCATATTGCATCGCCTGACGGGCGCGGCGCTCTTTGCGCGAACGCAAAAAACTAAAACTGAGCCGGGGCAAATGGAACAACCGTTTTAACACCCACCACAATAACCAGCAGGCCAGAATGGAGCCAAACAGCACCAGCATCAGGCCAATAAAAGTGGCTTCAATAGTAACACCGGCCACCACCAGCATCACATAGCCCGGATGGTTGGCAAGTATTGGCCCCAGCAGCATGGCCAGGCCAAACACCAGGATAAAAAATGCCAGCCTGATCATAAGCTCAGCTCCGTTACTGCCATGCCCTGACGGTAAGCTTCAAACAGTTGTGGGCTTTTTAAGGGGGCCAATAACGGCAAACTGACCTGCAGCGCCGACAGCGCCACCAGATCATCAGCCATTTGCTGCACAGCAGGTTCAGTGGCAGCAAAATAACGTTGTAAACTGTCAGCACTTTGCTGAATGGCTGCGGCATACACCGCCTGATTGTGCTGCATTGCGGCAAGCTCAGCCAGCAGTAATTGCTGGGTTAAGGTATTACGCACACTGATTTGTTGTTCGGCCGTTAAGCTGACACCATCTTCCGGCAAACTGGCCCGCACCTGCACCAGACCACGCCAGAAGTTACGCCAGTACAATCCCAGATTCGACTGCCAATCGGCGGCATCTTCAGTAATTTCTTCTTCGGTCTGATTATCCATCGCCCGCTCCGACTGGCGCAGTGGCAAAGTCAGGCTTTGCTGGCGCAGTGCCGACAAGGTCAGGTGCAGCTGGTGCATATCGGGTGTATTCAGCTCAGACAACATATGTTTGTCCTGACCTATAGCTTCACGCACCGCCACCAGACTGGCATCCTGCATTTGTTTTAAGCGTTGTTCGGCCAACTCCAGCACCTGCACCACACCGCTGACATTCTGTTCCAAAAACAGTTTTTGCTCGGCCAGACGCAGGAAATATTCCACTTCCAGCAGCTGCCAGCCTTTGACGTTGCCACTTTGCTGATCCAACTGGGTTTGCAGCCTGGCGATTTCCTGTTGGGTGCTTTGCAGCTGTTCCAGTTGTTTGTTATTCCAGTCAGCCACCACATTCACCAGCTGTTGCTGCATTTCCTGCTGCAATTCTTCCTGCTTGCTCTGAAACAGTGCTGTCTGGCTTTGTTGCTGATTTTGCAAAGTTTGTTGCTGTTGTTGCAGCGCAACGAGTTGCGGTTGCCAGACATAAAAAAACCAGCCCACCAACGCCGCTGAAGCCAAGGCGATCAGCAAAGCCATCATGCCCAGCATCACGCCGGAACCTGTTCTGGCGGCCGGTTTTGCCGGCGTTGCTGCCACAGCAGCAGGGGCTGCAGATTCGTTATTCAGCATTGGACTGAGCTCGCTCATGGAATTTCCTTCTTAACTGACAAATAGCTTCCAACAACGCCTGATCGTTGGCACTGGCTGCCAGAAAAATGTTGGTCATCGGGATCCCGCTGGCAACGGCCGTTTCCGCCATGCGCTGGCTGACCATAATCCATTGCCGCTGTGCCAGCCAGGGCCGGGCAGTTTCGGGCAGGGATTGTAGCAGCAGGGATAAAATTTCGTTACTGGTCACTACGATACATTGAATTTGTTGCTGGCGCCACTGGTCTGACAAGCGCTGACCATCCAGCGGCAGGGGGACTCTTTTATAACTTTGTACATAAGTCACTTTGGCGCCGCGGACCAATAAACCCTGTTTAATCAGCTCCCGGCCACCATTGCCACGCACTATCACTATGTCGCGGCCGGCCACATCCTGCAGTTGTGGCAGTGCCAGCACCCCTTCACTGCGCTGATCCAAAGGAGCAGTCACCGTATGGCCACAGCTGCGCTCCAGCACTGAAGCTGTAGTTGCCCCCACCGCCAGCAGCGGTTGGGTCAGGCTTTTTAGGTCAAATTGTTGTTCCAGACAAGTCACAGCAGACACAGACACAAAAATCACCAGCTCGGCCTGTTGCAGATGCTGGATATCACGGCCACGCAATGGCATCAGCTGTGTGGTGATTAAAGGCTGATAGGTATAACCAATGCCCAGCTCATCCAGACCAGCCAGCAGATTATCTGCTTTGCCGGCGGGTCTGGTGATCAGCACCGGAAAATCTGTGGCGCCGGTGAGCTGCGGTGTCTGACTTGACTGAAAGGATGACGGGTTGTTCATCAATTAAGGGGCCGTCTGATAAACAGCTTTGAGAATAGCAGCTGCGCCTTGTTGCAGCAGCTGTTCAGCCAGCTGTAAACCCAAAGCTTCAGCGTCGCTGGCTGGGCCTGTTACCTCTGCATGTAAAATTTGCTGGCCATCCAAAGAGCCCACCAAACCGCGTAACCAGAGTTCATCACCCTGATGCACGGCAAAAGCGCCAATAGGCACCTGACAACCGCCCTGTAAACGGCGGTTCATCGCACGTTCGGCCAGCACAGCCTGACGGGTCGGCAAATGCTCCAGCGGCGCCAATAACGCATGAATAGCGCTGTCGTTGCTGCGACATTCAATACCCACAGCGCCCTGACCATTGGCCGGCAGGCTTTGCTCCACCGGTAAATGGGTGCGGATACGGTCGGCAAAACCAAGGCGAATCAGGCCAGCTGCCGCCAGAATAATAGCGTCGTATTCACCGGCATCCAGTTTGGCTAAACGGGTGTTGACGTTGCCGCGCAGGTCGCGGATGACCAGATCCGGTCGTTGTGCTTTAAGCTGACATTGACGGCGTAAACTGGAAGTACCTACCACTGCGCCTGCCGGCAACTCATCAAGGCTGGCAAACTGATTTGATACAAAAGCATCGCGCGGATCTTCACGCTCACAAATGGTTTGCAGCTGCAAACCTTCAGGAAATTCGACCGGCACGTCTTTCATACTGTGCACAGCAATATCGGCACGACCTTCTAAAATGGCCGTTTCTAACTCTTTCACAAATAAACCTTTACCGCCAATTTTGGCCAAAGGTGTGTCGAGAATTTTGTCGCCCTGGGTAGACATAGGCACCAGCTCCACCTGTAACAGTGGATGAAAATGCTGCAGCTGTGCTTTCACAAATTCGGCCTGCCATAACGCAAGCGCACTTTTACGGGTGGCGATACGGATCAATGAAGTCATGCAAAAAAACCTGTGTCTGAAGGCTAAACACGGCAGTGATTGAAGCCACACTGCCGGTTAAAAAACTGGCGCTAGTATAACTGCTATTGATATTGAAAGTCGTGTGAGTAGAGGACATTTTGCTGCTGATCAATAATTTCGACCCGCCAGGCGCCCAGTTGGTCCGGTAACAGCCATTTTTCACTGTAAGTACGCCAGGGAGAGTCTTCGATGGTCAGCACAGCTTCGGTTTGCATCTGGCCATTAAAAGACCAGCGGTGTTTCAGCTGCTGACCGGCATACCCTTTTAGCTCAGTAAATAAATACAGCCGCTGAATGTCTTTTTTCGCCACCAGCTGCGCTACAGGGCGGCCCGGCTCCAGCTGTTCCATATCAGCCGCCAGCACAATACGGCTAAAACCGGCCGGCAGTGTTGTTGTATTGGCCGCACCAGCGGCCTGGAGTGGCTCGACGCCAGATTGCGGCGTAGCAGCACCAGCTTGCAGATTGTTGCCAGACAGCGCCTGATTGTCCGTTGCTGCCAAAGCGGCGCTGTTCTCAGTTTGGTTAGGGTTGCTTTGGGTGCTAAGCGCCAACTGTGCAGTATTTTCTGCAAAAGTTTCAGCAGCTGGTGCTGCGCTATCGCCATCAAGGCGGCTGTTTTGTGTTGTACTTTCACCGGCTGATGCAGCTTGTGTCTGATCTGTCACAAGGCTGGGTTCGTTTTGAGGCTCAGTTTCATTCAGAACCTCAGCGTTTTCTGCACTTTCTGCAACCTCAGTGCTGAGCCCTGTGTTGAGTTCGGCTTCTGCGGATTGTTCGTCCGGAGTTCCGGCTCCCCAATATTGCCACAACCCAAAGGTCGCCAGCAGCATCAAGCCGGCACCCAGTAATAATCTGGTTTTTGACAGCGGTGCTTTGGCATATTGTAACTTTTGCGGCGGCTGGCTTGGCAAGTCGCGGTGCAAAGTGACTTTTACCCTGAGTTTGGCAGATTGTTCAGACACGTGTTTTCTCTGGCGTCATCAAAAGCCGGTGGTTCAGACCGGCCATTGGTTATAGGTTAGGGCTTGTTTGCTGGCATAAAACGCTGTTACACACCAAACAGCTGCTGAATAAAGCGGCTGATGTCATCCACTTCC
This sequence comes from Rheinheimera sp., assembly GCF_036782235.1. Classification (GTDB taxonomy): domain Bacteria; phylum Pseudomonadota; class Gammaproteobacteria; order Enterobacterales; family Alteromonadaceae; genus Pararheinheimera. The sequence continues at coordinate 471,145 of NZ_DAIPZL010000001.1, forward strand.
TGGGCACAAACACTGTGCTCCATCCGGTAGTCCTGCCAGCGCACATTAAAACCTGCATATTTTAGGTTGTTAAATGCCGCCTGACCAGCCTGCAATGGCACCACAGGGTCGGCCACACCATGGGCACAAAATACCGGCGTGGTTTTATTCAGCGTATTCATTTCATCTTTGAGTTTATCCGGCACCGCCATATAGGTAGAAAGTGCCATGACACCGGCAATTTTATAGGGCAAGCGCGGTAACAGATGCAGCGCTATCACCCCACCCTGGCTAAAACCGGCCAGCATAATTTTTTCCGCCGGTACACCTGTGGCAATCACTTTGTCGATCAGCGCCTGCACTAAAGTAGCCGACTGACGCACGCCTTCTTCATCAGCACGGTTTTGTAAGTCCATGGTTTTAATGTCATACCAGGCACGCATCACATAACCGTTGTTGATAGTGACAGGACGCTCAGGCGCGTGCGGAAACAAAAACCGCACCCCATGGCCGGCTGGCAGGCGCAGCTCAGGCACTATAGGCGCAAAACCATGGCCGGAATCACCGAGGCCATGTAACCAGATCACGGCCGCAGTGGTTGGGCCAGGGGACTTTACATCAACAAAAGGTAACTGATTCATTTAACGCACAAACTCCACACTCTGCCCGGCCTGACGCGAGGCGGCGTCATTTAATAAAGTCCAGAACTCGGTGCCGGTTCTGTTATCAATCCACTGGCCGTTCTGATATTCAAAATGGTGGCCGTTAAATTTGGTTGCCACCCACAGCTGATGCAGGGGTGGTTGTTTATTAATGATTATTTTGCTTTTGTCCGGAAAAGTGATGCTGAGCAAACCACCATGGTTCTCATAATCCAAATCCAGATCCATATTTTCGATGGCTTCTTCCACCGCCAGCAAAACGCTGTCGGTCAACTCATCATATTCTACGTCATTCATCGGCTTCACCTGTTTGCTTTTGCTGCTAAGGATGCGATTATAGAGCGCTGAAAAATTAAAGAAACAGAAACGATGAAAGCTGTGACTCAATCTATGTTCTGCCTGCTGGCGCTTTGTCTGTTGCTCACCGGTTGTGGCCAAAAAGGGGATTTAACCCTGCCAAAAACCAAAGCAGCCACCAATACGCCACAATCACAACAACAGACCAGTGCCACTGCAACTGACTCTGCACAGCAAGACATAACCCAACAGCCCGGCCAATCGCAAAGGTAAATTTGGTGGATTATTTTAATTATCAGGGGCCAGAGCTGCTGGCCGAACAGGTCAAACTGGCCGATATCGCCGCCCAATACGGCACCCCCACTTATGTTTATTCCCGCGCTACCTTAGAGCGCCATTATCAGGCCTTTGCCAATGCGGCAGGTGCCCATCCGCATCTGGTGTGTTATGCGGTCAAAGCCAACAGCAATATTGCCTTGTTAAATTTGCTGGCGCGCCTGGGTAGTGGTTTTGACATTGTGTCTGAAGGTGAATTACGCCGGGTATTGCAGGCCGGTGGCGACCCTGGCAAGGTGGTGTTTTCCGGTGTGGGTAAAGCCGAATCTGAGATTGAGTTTGCGCTCAATACCGGCATCAAATGTTTTAATGTCGAGTCCGAAGCCGAGCTGTACCGCATTCAGCAGGTCGCCAGCCGTTTAAATAAAATTGCGCCTGTGTCTATCCGGGTCAATCCGGATATTGATGCCAAAACCCATCCTTATATTTCCACTGGCCTCAAAGCCAACAAGTTTGGCATTGATATTAACGACGCTGTGGCTATGTATCAGGTGGCGGCACAGGCCAGCCACTTAAAAGTTTGTGGTGTGGATTGCCATATTGGCTCACAGCTTACTGAAACCCAGCCGTTTTTAGATGCGCTGGATAAACTGCTGCTGTTGATTGATAAACTCTCAAGCCTCGGCATAGTGTTATCCCATATTGATATTGGCGGTGGTTTAGGCGTGACTTATCTGGATGAAACACCGCCGCATCCGGCCGAATATGCCGCTGAAGTGGTCAAACGTCTGGCCAAATATCCACATTTAACGCTGCTGTTTGAACCTGGTCGTGCCATTATGGCCAACGCTGGTGTGTTATTAACAAAAGTGGAATATTTAAAACCAGGCCAGGAAAAGAATTTTGCCATCGTTGATGCCGCCATGAACGACCTGATCCGTCCGGCGCTTTACAGTGCCTGGATGAATATTGTGCCTGTGCAGTTGAAAGCAGAACTGAAGGCCCAACGTTATGATGTGGTAGGCCCGGTGTGTGAAACCGGCGATTTCCTTGGCAAAGACCGCGACTTAGCCATAGCACCCGGTGATTTACTGGCGGTGCGTTCAGCCGGCGCTTATGGTTTTACCATGAGTTCCAACTACAACAGCAGGCCACGCGCTGCTGAAGTACTGGTCGACGGCAGCAGCACTTATCTGGTGCGCCGCCGTGAACAATGGCAAGACCTGTGGCAAGGTGAACAACTGTTGCCGGAATAACGGCAACAACTGCAATCAGGCAGCAACAGATAAGGTTGGCATGTTATTACAGTTTTCTAAAATGCACGGACTTGGCAACGACTTTATGATGGTCGATGCCGTCAGTCAGAACGTGTTTCTGACCAAAGAGCAAATCAAAGCGCTGGCCGACCGTAATTTTGGGGTGGGTTTTGACCAGTTATTGATGGTGGAACCGCCTTATGATCCGGATTTGGATTTTCATTACCGGATTTTTAATGCTGACGGCTCTGAAGTAGAACAATGTGGCAATGGCGCCCGCTGTTTTGCCAAGTTTGTCCGCACTAAGGGCCTGACCAACAAATACAAAATTAATGTCAGCACCAAATCCGGCAAAATTGTGCTTTATGTCGAGCAGGACGGCCAGGTCACCGTCAATATGGGTGTGCCGCAGTTAGAACCTGCCAAGGTGCCGTTTAAAGCACAAAAACAGGAAGTGAATTACATTCTGCACGCCGAAAATGCCACCACTTTGTGTGGTGTAGTGTCGATGGGCAATCCTCATGCGGTGATCACTGTTGATGATATCGACAAAGCGCCGGTGCATAGCTGGGGGCCTGAGTTTGAAAACCATGAACGTTTCCCCGAGCGTGCCAATATTGGTTTTATGCAGGTCCTTAGCCCTTCGCATATTAAATTGCGGGTATGGGAGCGTGGCGCCGGTGAAACCCTGGCTTGTGGTACAGGTGCCTGTGCAGCCGCTGTGGTGGGGCAACTGCAGAAAACTTTGGGCAATAACGTCAGAGTTGATTTACCTGGCGGAACCTTGCATATTCGTTGGAACGGTCCAGGCCAGCCGGTCAAAATGACAGGCCCGGCAGAACATGTATTTGACGGACAGCTGGTGTTATGACGGATGTAAAAACCGGTGTCCAAACCGGGTCAAACGAACTGAACGATCAGGACAAAGCCATACTGCAGGACGAACTGGTGTATCAGTATTTACTGGAACATCCGGCGTTTTTTCAGCATCACCCCGAATTACTGAACAGGTTAAGACTGCCACATGCTCAGCGCGGTGCAGTCTCTCTGGTCGAACGCCAGCTGGAAATGCAGCGTGAACGGATCCGTGGTCTGGAAGAAGATATTACCCGGCTAATGAGTGTGGCCCGGCAAAACGAACATATCTTTTTTGCACTGAATCAGCTGCATCTGGATTTATTGTCAGCACGCCAGCGCACCGATATCACCATTGCACTCAGCGCTTTTGCCAATAAAATGCCACAGGTACATGCCTGCACCCTGCTCGACTTTAACCATGAAGCTATGGGCGAACATTTCAGCGGCCTGCAACTGGTGCTGCAACACCGGCTGCAACACCGCAGTTATTATTTTGGCCGGTTAAATAAAGACGAAATGGCAACCTTATTCCCGCCCACCATTCATTCGGTGGCCCTGCTGCAAATCAGTCAGGTGGATAAACCTCTGGCGCTGCTGGCCTTTGGCAGCGAACTGGATGACCATTTCCAGCCCAGTATGGACACGCTGTTCCTCGACCATATCGCCAAATTACTGGCCGTGGTATTGCCACGTTATGACAAAAACTGAACTGGCCGATTTCCAACCCTGGCTGAGCCAGTTTTTGGCTTATCTGCAGTTTGAACGCGGTTACAGCCAGCAAACTCTGGCCAGCTATCAGCAACAACTGAGCGCTGTGGCCAGTCAGCTGCAAACTCAGGCCAGTCATTGGCGCGAGCTGAACCAGCAACAGCTGCAACAACATTTATTATCCTGCCGTGCCAGTTTAAAACCGCGCAGCCTGGCGCTACGGGCTGCGGCGCTGCGCAGTTTTTATCGGTATTTTGTTGCTTTAAAACAACTGAGCGACAATCCGGCGGCTTATTTAAAAGTGCCCAAATCGGCCAGGCCTTTGCCAAAAAACCTTGATGTTGATCAGATGAACCGGCTGCTGGATATTCAGGAGCCGGATGACGATTTAGCCTGTCGGGATCAAGCCATGATGGAGCTGTTTTACAGCTCGGGTCTGCGTCTTGAAGAGTTAGTAAATGCCAATGTGCGGGATATTTCCTTTAGCGAACAACAAATTCGCGTGCGCGGCAAAGGCAATAAAGAACGGATTTTGCCGATAGGCCGGCTGGCAATGCAGGCACTGCAGCGCTGGTTAGCGCTGCGGCCCGCTTTTGTCGGAATTGAGCCCGATGCATTATTTTTAAGCCGGCAAAAAAGCCGCATCAGCGCCCGCCATGTGCGCAGCAGAGTCAAACTCTGGGCAGCGCGCCAGGGGCTGGAGCAAAACGTACACCCGCATATGCTGCGCCACTCTTTTGCCAGCCATATGCTGGAATCAAGCGGCGACCTGCGCGCCGTGCAGGAACTGTTAGGCCACGCCAACCTCAGCACCACTCAGGTGTATACCCATCTGGATTTTCAGCATCTGGCCAAGGTGTATGACGCTGCGCATCCAAGGGCGAAGAAGTAGCGAAATATCAAATCCAGATTGTTACATGGCCATAGAGCAGCTTGCTGCCACACCATGGTTTGTGTCCGCTAAAATGCATGCTGAATACGAATACCACTTTCATGGTTGCGCCAGTTACGCGATTTTTGGTGCTCCCAATGTAACTTTATTGACCAATCTGAGGATACAAACCAACTTTGTTGCCAATGGAATATTGAGGTCCAGCCATCTTGCTGCCGGTAATTATCAAGATGTCGCAATGAAACTGTCGATTTCTGATCTCCAATTTCATATACCATCATACCGACGGCAGCACCGCCATATACGTAAGGTGTCCAGCCCGAGAAAGCTGTGCCGGCATCTAAGGTGGCGTACACCAGCACGTCTTCTGTCACACTATAACTGCGACCTATGCCCCCATAGAGGTAATGCGTCCTTTTAAAACTATTATCGCCAATCGCCTGAAACTCTGTACCCAGTGCAAAATGCCCTGACCAATCACGGGTCAGGGCATCGTAGGGCAGATAATGTGAAAAACCGTAATAGCGCAACGCATAAAGATCGAGCTTTTGTTCAGACTGACGGTATTCAAATTCAAGGCTGAGCAAAGCCAGCGCAGACTCACTAAAAAGCTGACGGTTATCATCACTGAGCTGATGTGAAGCGGGTAAAAAGCCAAAGCGCCAGTTCTGACGATTGCCGTAATATAACCAAAACTGGCTGTCATCTGTCCTGCCTGCCGGATCTTTGTATTGGCTCAGACTGAGCTCTACCCCTTGCGCCGGAAGCTGACTGATACGCTGCTCATACTGTTGTGAACTTATATACCCCTGCTCAAGTAACCAACGCTGATATGTTTGTTGCAAATCGAGCGATAGGGCCTGCACCAGGGGAGACTGAGGTTTTGTGCTATTGATCTCAAGCGCAAAGCTGTCAGTAACACCTACATCCACTTCCTCCAGCTGCAGGCTGTCAAGCAACATCTTCAAGCGCCATTTTGTTGCTGGAAACAGTGAAGCATTGTTCACAAGACCGGACACCTGGACGGATTTCACCACATCAACAGGGCTGATCCAGGGGCTATGCGCTTCACTTAGCGCTGGCTTGGCAATAGCTAATATCAGCTGACTGAGCGTGGCACAGTTATAAGTGTGAAAAAAATAGTCCAGTCTGGTTTGCTTTAATTCCCAAAGATAAGCCTGTACTAACTCGACTTCATCGGCATCAAGTGCAATATGATATTCAATAATGTTGCGTTGTTCGGTTTGGGTATAAAACTCCAGTCTTTCCTGATAAGGCGACAACACAAAATAGCCAGCTTTTCCAGCCAGCAAGGTTTCATAACCAAGCCACAGAGGATTGATACTATCTAATTCAGTATAAAAACTAATGGCATGTTCACGAAGCTGCCCTTTTGCATTATGGCCACTTAGTTTTAAAAAGGCATGCCCCATCATTGTCGTGGGACGACTAATATTCTCATTCGCGTAAATTAAACTGATTTGCTCTATCGGCACATATGCCTGAAATTCTGCAAACCCCGGACATAAGGCTGCTAAATTTTCTGGTTGTTGCTGCAGCTGTCGTTGTAACCATAAATAACGTGCCGGAAAACGACAGATTTGTGTTGTATCTGCCTTTTCTATCAGAAGGCTAATAGCTGCATTTAATTCATCTTCTGCACTGTGCCGAGAACTGCTCAGGTAAAAGCCTGCATCATCAAGTAAGGGTTTACCATCTTTAAATTGAAGCAAGGCCAGCCAGGTCGCATGCGAAGACAATCGCTGTTGTTTCGCCAAGGACAGCGTATGACTTGCAGAAAGCGCACAACAACTAAATAAAAAGGAAGCCAACAGGCTTCCTTTGCAGAGTATACGGAACAGCTTATTTAGCAGCACAGTTCACAACAACTTGATCCTGATAACGCCACATCGAACCTGTAGAGGCGTCAGTCGTTGAACCTAACAAGCCGCCAAGAATGATATTGCCAAAGAACGCTGGTTCTACCGAGCTATTGACGACTGTGTTTTCAGTACAGCCAGGAGTATTAGATTTTAACAGCTTCTCTTTGCTATCTTTTTTCAGCGTAATCACGCCAGGGCCCTGAAACTTCTGACCATCAACTTCAACATCAACAGCTTGACCATTTGATGACGTCAGATTTACCTGCTGAGTTCTGCCTTTCACAATGGTCGCACAACCTGTCGCCATAAAAGTCGCCAAAAACGCGACAGACAATAATTTTTTGTTCACATTACACTCCAAATTGTAATTTTATGTCCCAAAAGTTAGGGAGTTGGAATGCTAAATACAAAACAATACAAAATCAATTTAATTTTTATATACAAATTTACCTGTTTAAAAAACAATCACAGCATTACAAAAAGCAAACATGTTTAGCCGGCTCTGGGGTGAGGATACTAAAACATATATGGCCATTTACCGGCCGCACTTTTACAGACCATCAAATTTGCCATGACCAAAAAAACAAATTCACCGCTGAAAACACCACATATGCGGTAAATCACATCATTTTTCTCTGTATTGATCGGCGCAGTTCGCAATTTTCAGATTATGATAACCAGCTTAGTCACTGGAGCTTGACCAATGCGGATATACAAAGCCCTTCGTCCTATCCATGCCTTGTCTTTTGATTTAGACGACACGCTGTACGCCAACACAACAGTGATTGCCAAAGCTGAACTTGCCATGCAACAACGGCTGGCGCAGTTGTTGCCGGAGTCATTTGAAAACAACAGCTTATATTGGTTTGAGCAACGCAAAATTCTGGCCAGAGCAGATGCTGAAGTGCGCCATGACGTCAGCCGCTGGCGTTTGTTGGCGTTAGAGCGGGGTTTAACGGTGCAGGGCCTGAGTTCGTGCGAAGCGGCTGAAATAGCTGAACTTGCCATGTCGGCTTTTTTACAGGAGCGCACCAATATCCAGTTAGCACCAGAGGTGCGGCCTTTATTGCAGCAGCTGGCGAGGCGTTTTCCACTGGTGGCCATTACCAATGGCAATGCTGATATTCAAAAAATGGGCATTGCCGATTTATTTCAGTTTGCGCTGCGCGCAGGGCCTGGTGGCCGGATGAAACCTTATCCGGATATGTTTTTAACGGCAGCAAACAGGTTACAGCTGCAGCCGCAGCATATTTTGCATATTGGCGACCATGTAAAATCTGATGTCCTGGGTGCGCTCAGTGCAGGTTGTCAGGCCGCCTGGCTGAATCTGACCCCTGGTACTTTAGGGAAACTCAAAATACTGCCCCATGTTGAATTTCATCAATTAGAGGATTTGACCAAATTTGGCTGAGGCTGTCATGGCGCCGGCCAAAGCACTGCCCTTTAACTCAAATCTGGGCCACAGTTGCCTGAGCAGTCGATCCAACTTCAAACGATTGATGTTTATATCTGGACAGGTACTTTTATAAGGATTGGTACTTTGTGCCAGCGAATCATGGCATCACGCAAAATGCCGGCAAAGTGCCTCTCAAAAAAAACGCCGCTCAATGAGCGGCGTTTATAGAGGTAAATCAGCTTCAGGCTTTTTGTTCACGTCTGCGACGAACTGCAGCAGCCATCACTAAACCTGAAAAAAACAGCACAGCCCCTGGCTCAGATACCGGCACTGATTGAGGTGGCTGTAATGTTGTTCTGCCATCGGCGTTTAAGCTCCAGAATTTGGCAGTTTGGCTTTCAGTGTAAACGCCAAGATGGCCGCTGAGGAAGGTTGAATCCGTCACAGAAAATAATTTACCGCCAAAATTCAAATCTAACTGGTTTGCGACACGTTTAATGTTAAAGCTGTAACTGGCGTCATCTTCCCAATACAAATCTTTGATGTTAAATAAAGTCTCTGACTTGCCGTCAACTTCGCGAATCAAAAACAAACCTGTGCGACCGGTAATATCCGTAAAGGCTTTGTCATCTTTTGTACCCGGGCGCTGCGTTTGAGTCCAGCCTAAGCGGTAATGGTTTTTAGGATCCTGCCAGCCAAACACAATACCAACGATGTCGTTGTCATCAAATTCGCGTGTGGTTGGTGAAAAAAAACCGCTGAACAGAAAATCACCAAAAACTCTGAAGTCACTGACCAACGCTCCGGAAGAATTACTGTGTTTTTCCGGTTCCTGACGCTTTACACCAACCCAATTACCTGTTTTAAGGTCATTTGATGGACCAGCTTCGTGTGACCATTGCGCAGTATCAATCTTGATAATTCCCGCACTTGCAGTTGCTGAGATAACAGACAACAAAAGTCCTACAACATACTTCTTCATCATGGCCTTCACTTGTTAGCTAATAAAGGAGGGTAAAATTTCGCCAATTATCTTACAGTTTATTTCGCTTTGCAATCTTAGAAACTTTCCACGGATTCCACCGATCAACGTAAGAACGCTTGTGCAGCAATTCCATCAGATAAGCAAAGGTGCGAATCAACCTTAAATAAGTTCCGGTATAAATCGGCATCAGTGGAATAAACATAATCGATTGATACATCGGTTTTTGCTTCAGACTACGGAGCATCATTGCCGAAAACAACCACTGAATCAGATTTGCGAACACATAAAAGAAATAATTGAGAATGATTAAAAAAGCGATATAACCAGAGCTGAGTTGAATAATCTGAAAATAGTAAATCACCCACTTTATGTCGAGCAGCAAATTAAAAAATATATTGTCTGCGACTGTTATAAAGTTGCGCCAGCGAAAAGATTCAGACGGCCACAAGATATCGCGGTGTTTGCGCAGACGAAACCTGACCATGGATTTATCCCAACGGTAGCGCTGCTTGGCTAACTTAGTGTAACTGATTGGCACATTGGTATAACAAACACTCGCTGGCTCATGGACTACTTTAAAACCCATTTTGCGGATCTTCAGCGTGATATCACCATCTAGTCCTGGACCAACGTCCCAACCATGAATCGCCTCGAGAATATCGCGGCGAAATGCGCCATAAGCACCTGACACTATCCGCAGAAGACCAAGATGGGAAGCAACTGTACGCCCTACCATAATGCTTTTTGTGTACTCAATTCGCTGGATCTGGGCAGCAAAACTATCCTCATAATTCGCCACCCGTACATCGCCACCGACACAGCCCACATCAGCATCCATCAAAAAAGGCAATAAGATCGTTTCCAGTGCATCCTGTTCCATGTGTGAATCAGCATCGATATGCACTATATAACGGCCTTTAGCAAACTGTAGGGCAGTATTGGCCGCCGATGCTTTTCCACCCCGAATTTCATTGCGGATAAAACAGTCGATCAAACCATTACGTTCCAATTCACGGCAAATTTCAGGCGTGGCATCATCTGAACCATCATCCACAACAATCAGCTCGTAAAATGGGTAGCTCTGCTGACGCAAGGTTTGCACCAGTTTCGGAATGTATTGGCCTTCATTTTTGCCAGGCACAATCACTGAGACCAGAGGTTTTTGGCTAAAAAGCTGTTGCCTTGCGGCAGCGTATAATGCAGCCTTTCGCTTACGTTGCGGTAAATAATGCAGTAGCACTGCACCTTCCAGCAGCACATAGCGCACCATATCAATCATAAAAAATGGCCAGAAGTAACCTAACAGTTGCCAGCCACTCAGATTGATAAAAAATACAAAGGCTTGTTCAATCAAGAGTAAAGTCTCATTGATTTAAAAACCGCTCTAATGCATCCCGCACCTGCAATTCGGACGTCACAGCCAGCGCATGCTGTTGGATTTCCAGCGAGCGGTTGAAGTTTTCGCTCACTAACTGCTCAACAGCTTTTTGCAACCTCGAAAGTGCTAATTCAGCATTGTTCTGGTTGGTTTCCGGCATCAAAATCGCAAACATACTTTCGTTGTAGGCGGTAATAATGTCCGTTTCGCGCAGTATGGTTTTAAATATACCGGCCAGCTCAGTAAAAATTTGTTTGGCTTTGCTGCCCAGTTCAATATGTATTTTATCCAGTCCGACAAATCGGACTATCGCCAGCGCACTTTGTGATTTGCCATAACGGGCAATACGGGCAGCTTCCACATTGGCAAACAACTCAAACTCGCGCAAGGACAACAGTTGCAGTTCACTTTCCAGAATATCGGTAAAATAGGTTTTCAGACCATAAAAGGCTGCATTTAAACCCACAGAGGTTAGCTTGTAACTATTGATACGTCGCAAATCGAGAAACTTTGCTTCCGTAGTGCAATTGCAGTTAAAACACTTTGCCACCACATTGCCATCCTGGCTGACATGCTGACAAAGGCGGCATTTGTTCACTGTCGACGGTTTGTCGTAATCAACACCAATATGGCGCAGATGTTTATCACATTTTGGGCAGATTAATGCATCACCGCCCGCCTTAAAGCGGGTTATGTCAGCGGTAAAACCACAATGAAAATGATGCACCAGCTCAACCACATCAAGGTCGTGCGAGCCACAGGCAACACAAGTTTCTTTGAAGTTGAGAAAGGCACTGTCACAGTGGATACAAAAATGTGCCCGGTCAAATAAGGTCGCTGATAATAAATTTTGCTGTTCCAGAAAACCCAGCGTTTGCATAACACCCATGTCTTGTAGCGAAAAAACCGGCTGTAACAGCGGATAAACATAACCGTTGTAATTGCTTGACGTTGCCTGAGGTTCTGCACTTGACTGACGGCTGGCTAACAACCGCAGCACTTTGACCTGTAAATGACCATCTGCTCCCCTTTCCTGCTGCGGCAGATTGTCAATCCAGCGGTTAATCGTTTCCAGGTTATCCGGCACCAGAGCCGGATCAAGCAGATGCTCACCCTGAAGTACTAAAACCGCATCAGCCGCATGCCATTGCCAGCCATGATGACGCTCGGTGTTGGCAACAAACACCACAGGCCTTAAGTAACAATGGGGTGAAGTATGTTGCCGCAGCTTGACCAGTGCTGCATAAGCAGAGGTGATATCAGCAGCGTCAAGCAACAAACAAGAGACCTGCTGCCAGTTGACCTTATCTAAGCCGTCAAATGTGGTTGTCGCTTGCATGAAAGGTCTGTTGGTGTCTGCAAACATCAGTTGCAGCGGCTGCTTTATCATAACGACCCCCTCACGGATACCGGTAGTCTTTCGTACATGCGCCAAAGACTGCGATCGGCGGGATTGACCGGCACCAGAGTCATGCGTAATTGCACTTTGTCCTTCGACAGTAAATCATTCAGATTGCCACTGATTTGACTGGCGACAGATTCGATTTGCTCCACACGGCCCACACTTTCAGAACCATCAGGAAAGGTCACCATGATCTGAGATTGTTGACCAAAAGAGCGATACAACTTGGCATCCGCCAGAAAGACAACACGAACCTGTGCATCAGCCGGGCTGTATTTTAGGATGGGGCGACCTTTCACCGCAAAATCCTGTGCTAACACCCGGACTTCCTTTATCTGGCCATCTTCGCTGGCATAAAGGTGTTTCTCCAGACAAGCTTCGTCGACGGGTTGCTGTCGTTTGGCCTCGGCAAGACTATTATGCCGGCTGGACATAATTGCCAGCCTTTCCTGTTCCTTGTTAATTTCTAGATTCAGCTTATCCAGTGCCTGCTGCTGTTTTTGCTGCTGCTGTTGCTGCTGACGGAACAAAGATGCATTCACTTCCAATGCCCGCAGCATGCTATCCGGTGTTGTGGTCGTAGCGGCTAAAGCGGTTTTTTCTTTTTGTAGTGCTCTAATCTCATTCGTTAACAGCTGCATATCAAATGACAGTTTTTCAAGCACCGGATCAGGCTCAGCAACACAGCGTTTTTCTGCGGCAAAGCTCGCTAACAGGTCACCTTTTTTAAAGGTCTGGCCTGGCTTGACAGCAACCTGCACCATCAGGCCATCACGCTCAGCCAGAACCTCACGGACTTCAACGTCGACCAAACCTTGTGCTTCAACCAGGTAATAAGGCTTGATCAACAGATAGATAAGATAAACAACAAGCAAAATGACCAGAATAAAATAAAGCCACTTGGTCACATTGGGTTGATACGACGCAACCGGTTTACCCTCCGGTGCCGCAGTAATAAGACTTTTGCGGTTATATAAATTCACCGGTTACTCCTGTGTATAAATATCAAGCTTGTGAATGGCAAATTGCTTCACACCTGTCGCCTGGCTTAATAACTCGATTGCGGCTTCTAATTGCAATTCGGTATTAAAATCCTGATGCCTCAGCGCCACAACCAGTTTATTCAGTGGTATGGATGCCAATACGTTTTTGATCCGGCGGCTAATCACTTCAGCGTCACGGGTTTCATAAGCCATTAAATAAACGCGGTCGACATCATTATTCAACGCCTGCAACACTTCTGCCGGCCAATGGTGTGGCACAGATAGGGTTAACTTGATATCCGGATGACGTGCACGTATTGCAGCAACCAGCCTGGTTAAATCCTGCAGCACCTGCTTTGGATTGGCTTTGTATTCAGCCAGGGCATGTGGCTCTATATCCAGATGAATGGCATCACCATACTGCAGTCTGGCTTCAACAGCTGCCAAGGCCTGATTATGGTGCTCTTTCAGCGCCCACTTGGCTTCACCCAATAACTGACTGACCCGCACATCATGCTGTGCAGCCTCTTGCATAAACTCAAATAACTTTGTTGCGTTGACTTTGCTGCCAACGCTGACTAACGCATGCTTCAGCGCCTTGGTTTCAAATAACACAAAGAGTTCGGCGTTAGAATAACGGTTAAATTGTTCTGACCAGATATACACAGAGCGCTCGCCGATGCGGGCCCTGTGTTCAGTCTCATTCAAAGAGTTCACTTTGATAAACTTCTCGTTGTATTCCACCCGCGACACCAGAAATATTTCATTGACTCTGCGATACAGTTCCTCTTTGGCGTGGCCCAACTCAATTGCGGCGTCAATATAGGATTTAACCCGCACATTCACCGCAGCGATATCCAGCGGCATCTCAAGCGCCGAATAACTTTGTACCCGGCGCATTGCTTCCTGTGCCCTTAACACCCGGTATTGCTGCCGGGTTGTCCGCTCCAGTTGTTCCTGCAAAGCAACATAAGCAGCGCGGGTTCGGGTCATCATTTCCCACTGTTCGTGGCTAAAATCCTGTTCGAGCTGATTTAATCTTGCTTCAGTTTGAGATCCGGGCTCACCAAAAGTGATGGGCATCTGCAAGCGGGCACCAGCAACCAAATCTTGTCTGCCGCTGTTAAACACATCAAATTCTTTTCTTAAAAACAAACGAAAGCGACTGCCCTGTAAAAAAGAATCTTCACGCTGATACTGATCTTCAACCCTTAATCGCGTCAGACGATGTGATTCAGCCAAATCTTTATTTTGCGCAATTTGTTGCATTATTGCGGCTAAATCAACGTCAATCACCGGCGGGTTGATCAAATCCAGCTCACTGGTCGCCAAAGCAGGATCGGCATGCAAACGGGCCAGCGTCTGGCGTGCCAGCATGATATCCTCTTCCGAGATCATCAATTCATCAAGATAACTGGCACCAGAAAAATAAGCTTGCTTTTCAACGCCATAAACCGCTTCCATAAACTTTAACTTTATTGAATTAAGCTGCAGCTCTAAACCGGCAAAATGTCGGTTTAAATTATAACGGCGGCATTGATAGTGCATTTCATGTTGTTTTAGTTTGCCTAACACGGCTTTGATGGCGGCCTGTCTTTTATAATCGGTGGCCTGATACTGATTTTCTAAATAACCATTGTCCAACAGCTCCCAGGACAACTCCATGTAGGTATTGCCTTCGGCTTCGTCCTGATTTCGCTGAATATCACGGGAGGTGTAACCGGCCCGAAACTCTAAGCCAACATCACTGTTATAAGCCGCCGATTGTTGCTCCAAAGCATTCACTTCATCAACGTTGGACCATTTTGCATCACAACGGGAAGATAAAATTCTGGAGACATCACTCAAGCTCACATTGTTACGCAAGCTGGCTTTTGTAGCTTCATAGCTTGCCAGGCCATTATCCCACAGCATTTTTTCCGCTGTATTGGCAGACCATGATAAAGGGCTGATGACAAAGCCGGAAAGGCTGAATAATAAAAGGTAGGGCTTACAACCTGGCATATCACATCCGTCCACAAGCGAAGAAAACCAGTGTAAACATATTCAGCAAATTATCAAACGCTTAGGTCAAGATTTACACCGGGTGACACGAACATTTATTCACCGCTTTTTCTGATAGCAAGAACTTTGCCCGGTGACAAGCAGATACAACCCTTATGTTCGTTTTCCTGTAACAGAACCGGATTAGTGCCGGCTGTCTGGCTGATAACCGGCTGCCAGCATTTTATAACAATGAGAAGTTTTAGCTTTGTTATCGTCAGGATAAAGCCCGCCGCTGCTGATCCAGTGCCAGCCACTGCAGCACCCTGGCAGCTATCTGGCTGAATGGCGCGACGTCGTTGATTTGTAAATCACAGTTTGTTGCAACCTGCGCCACCGTTGTCTGATAGGCCAAACCTAAATAATCATCATAACGGCGCAGGTAATTGTTAATCTGCACAATTGCTTTATTGAGATCTGCTTCTGTAGCAGAAGCCTGGTTCACGGCTGACAAATTGCGCTGAATCACCCGGGATAAACAAATATCCGCCGGCGGACATAACAACACCACCGCATCAATCAAACTGGCCATTGCCAAACGCTGCCGGCCAAAAGGTTCTTCCAGCAGTAAATAACTCGGGCCATCAGCGCTTTGTGCTGCATCGGCTTTTGCCTGTTGTAGCGCCTCTGTGAACCTGGGCGTTTGAATCAGATTGACATCAGCACCCTGCGCCAGCCAAAAAGCCATATCCGCCGGATAAGTGCCGGCGTCAATAAAATCGTCAAAATGCAACGAACCACAACCCAGCAAAGCAGCCAGCTCTTTAATCAACGCTGATTTGCCGCTGCCGGACGCTCCGCTGATAGCAATTATTTTTAGCTGTGCCATCACTGCCTTTAATATTGCAGCTGAGGTTTTCGCGCTGGCCTTAAATAAACTAATACCAGCAATACGACGCACTGCATAACCAGACCAAACAGTTTTTTATTCAGCGTAAACTCCTGAAAGTTAACAAAAAGCGCAGCGTGCATCAGCAAATAAACCGCAAGCAGAACAAAACCCCAACGCTGGTAACAGATCACGCCGGCCGCCCCGGCAGTTAATACCAGCCCCATGCCCAGGATATAACCGTTGTATGCTGCCATATTCAAAGGCAACAACTGCCTGTCGGCGCGGGCATCAAAAAATACTCTCATGTCGGCAAGGGCGTCAGCCAATTCCGGAAAGTTAATCCATGTGAGTTCCTGAGCAAACAAGGCGGTGCCAACACCAATCCGAACCAGCCCGTACCCAAGCAACAGCAAACACAACAGCATTCCAACGGTCTTTTTCATACAACATCCTTTTCCTGACCGGTAAAGTTAAAACTAGGGAGTTTAAAGCGCTCTGGCCACAGTACAGCGGCTAAACCAAACTAACATGACAACCAAAGCAGTTGATACAAAACAACTAATTTCAAGAGTAAGTAAATGTAACTAAAAGGCCTGGCTCCGCAGAGCCAGCAACAGCCCACTACCACAAGACTGCAGCGAAGTAGCGCTCATCAGGCTTCGCTAACGACCACACCACAAGACTGGTAAAACGAGCTTAACAACAACGCCAGCTGCTCTGGTTGTTCCAAAGGCAGCATATGACCACAATGTGGCAGCACCTCTAAAGTGGCATCTTTGCAAGCTGCGGCCATTTGTTCCAAAGCGGCCAGCGGCACTTTTTGATCATCAGCAGCGCCAATAATAAGTACAGGGCACTGAATTTGATCAAGTGCTTCCAGTAACGAAGGCCTGTTGCTGGTTTGTGTCAGCTGATTCAGTAGCACTTGATGGCCAAGTTCTTTATCCATCGCAAGAATCGGTGTTGTCACTGCCGGATTATTCAGCTGCGACCGGTGCACAAATTCACTAAGCCTTTTTTGCGACATGCCCTGATATCGATGATGTTGTAACCAGTTCAGCGTTTGTTGCCGCATTTTTTGCTCTTCTGCCGTTAAAGCGCCGGCACTGCAGGCTATCAGCACCAACGACTTTATGTGCTTTGGCTTTGTTGCTGCCGCAGAAATTGCATGCGACAGCAATAAATATCCACCCAGTGAAAAACCAACCAGATGTTCTGCTTCAGCTTTGGCAATAGCGTCCAGCATCAAAGCGCGGTGTTGCGCTTGCCAGATATTGGCATGTTGTATTGTAAAAGCGCTTTGCAGCTGCTGCCCGGCAGTGGTGCTGAGCATAGGCAACCACAAACGTTCATCACATAAGGTACCTGGCACCAGCAGTAGTTTTTTTGCGCTCATCATCAGCCTATTTATGTAAGGGCAGCAAAGTGGTTTTGGGCAAAGATCAAAGCATAAAGTACCGCCAGATTCAGCAAGACCATCAGGCAAAACAGCCATAAAAAACTGCTTTTATTGGATTTATGCCGCAAAAGCTGTTGCGCCAGCAAAGCACCTGGCCAACCACCACATAAGGCCAGAAGCTGTAACCTGAATTCTGGTATACGCCATTGCCCTTGTACCGACGCTTTTTTATCCCAGGCATACACCACAAAAGTCAGCACAGAACACAACAGGTAATAACAAACCAGCCACCAGGGCAGCCAATGCATCAAGGCCGCTGCGACCAGCCCACCGATAAAAGCCAGCGCCAATAAAGTTTGCCAGCTGCTGCTGTTGCTCCTCCGCCCCTTCACCCGCATTGTGCACCTATATTGTTGTTTTTTCGCAGCATAACAAACAGTTGTGCTGATGTGCGGTTTTTACTGTTGTGGTTGTTTCAGATGTTGCGGCAGCGCTTCAGCTTTAAGTTTATATGCCAACAAACAGCGGTTCAGTTGGCGGCGTCAAGCAAGGTTAAATCTGACAAGGGCTGAATACAGCAGGTGAGTACTTCGTCATCACGGCAACTGGCGGCGGTTTCCAGCACTTGTTTACATTGGCCGCTGATCAGGCGTTTTTTGCATAAGCCACAAGAGCCACCACGGCAATCACTTACAATAGTGGCCCCACTTGCCAGCAGTGCATCCAGCACAGTGGCAAAACCGGCAGAATCGGCATGGACCTGCTGTTGGCCTTGTTGATAACTGATTAAAAAACTCTGACTGCTGATCCCGGCACTAAACAGCTCATAGGAAAAATGCGTTATTCCCGCCGCGTTAAAATCAGCAGCTAATTGTTCTGTCATCGCTGCTGAGGCGCAGCAAAAATAATGGCCATCTTTGCCACCCAATTGTAATAAATACTGCATATCAACCCGGCCGCTTTTACCTGTCCAACCAGCATCAGGCTGGCTCAGCACCGGCACATAGTTCAGGCCCGGCAAACGTTGTAATAAACGGTGATATAACAATTGTGAGGCGTCGCGGCACTGATGAACCAGTGTGATTTTTCGTTTTGGCATTGGCCGCTTTGGCATGTGGCGTTTTGAAAGGGGGCGTTTTAACAAATTGCCCGGCAGCCAAAGACGCTGCTGCCGTATCGCCTGATAAGCCATAGCCAGCATCGGGGTAATACCCACACCGGCAGCTATCAGCACCAGCGGTTTGTTACTGTTTTGCAGTAAAAAATGCCCTTTGGGGTAACTGGTACAGAGCAAATCACCTTGTTTAAGCTTTTGAAAAATACTCTGACTTAAGCGGCCATTTTTTTCGCATTTTATCGCCAGCTGGTAAAAGTGACGGTGGTGACAGTCGTTGGCAAGGGAATAAGCCCGGCTTACGGGTTTACCTTGTAAATCATCATAATACAGCAGCAGATGTTGGCCGGCTTTGGCCCTTGGCAGGGGCCGGCCCTCTGGGTGTGCCAAAGTGATTAACAGATAATGTTGTTGCCGTTTTAGCCGCAACACTTTGAGGTGTAACCGCTTTTTCTGTTGTTTTTCTGCCGCTAAAAAACGCAGGTGCCGCCAGGTTAACCAGCAGCACCATACCGAAGGAACAATCAGCAGAATTAAAACTGCGAGCGCCGCGACCACAACCAGACGCCTGTCAGGGTAAAAATAATGATATAAGCCCCAAGCACGTCCATCCAAATCCAGTCATATTTGCCAAAAATGGCTTTACCACTGTGCAAATCCATCATCAGCTTATCCAGATTGCGGGCTTCTTCTTTACCACTGTCAGCACGCAATACTTGCCATTCCTGCCCTTGTTGCTGCACTAAACCAACATGTTTCACCAGCAGCGTCAGTTTGCCTTGCTGCAACGTCATGTCTTCCACATCACCCTGATACAGCTGTAACCAGTCATCTTGTTGCTGCTGATACAAGCCCATTTTGCCGGAAGCATACACCTGACCATTCAGCTCACGCAGCGCTTTGATATCCAGCTGGGGCAACCAGCTTTGTTTCACCTGGCCGGCGTCATCCAGCAGCACTACACCTTGTTTGCCACCCAGCATAATGCCCTGGGCAGTGGTTAAAACCCGTTTTAACTCCGCATCTGGTTTTACTTCACCAAAAGTGATTTGTTTGGCCCCCCAGGCATCACCATGGGCAATAAAAATAGTACTGACCCCAATGATCAACATCGGAATTGCAATCAGCACCCCACCCCACACATGTAATTTACGCCACATCTGCATTGTTCCTTAAAAAGCCAGGTTGTAATTGAGTACCCACTCGCGCGCACTCTGCTCTGTTTCCCAGTCGTGTTGCTGCTGGGCACCCGCTAAATTCCAGGTCGTTTTGGTTTTTTGTTTTTTCGGATTATTGGCACCAAGCAGCGACAAACTTAATTTGCCATTGTGCGCAAAGCTGTAGCTGCTGTACAAATCCAAAGTTGTCATACTGGCTTCCAGCTCCAGGCTACGCTGGGTGGCGGTCAGCTCGGTTTTTTCCATACTGTCCTGATAACCCGTTGATACACCAGCCTGCCAGTTGTCGGTAATTTTCCAGTCCAGATTCAGCTTGGCAAACATCTGGGGCACCTGATTAAACTCAGCGGCAGCAGCGGCAGCCGCTACTTTTTGCCAGTCAGCACTGCCTGCCAGCAACAGCTGCTCGGTCAGCGGCTGAGAAAAACGCAAACCCCAGCCCGAAGTAATGCCAGAAGCGATGTTGGTTGGTTTTTGCACATAACGACCCGTTTGGGCGTCCAGAGCTGTGTTATTGATAATTAAGTCTTTTACCCAGCGTCTGTTCACATAAACTTCGTATTCCGATTGCTCTTGCCCCCACAATAACGAGTTATCCAGCCCCCAGCCTTTTTCCGGCGCCAGATCCGGGTTGCCCATTTTGTCTGGATCCGTTAAAGAACCGGATTTCAGTTCGGTAAAAGGCACCATATCGTCAAATTTGGGCCAGCGTACTGAACGGCTAACCGAACTGCGGAATTTAAATCCCTGACCCAGCCCTTGTTGATACTTCAGGTTAGGCAGCAGATCCCAGCTGTTGTCGGCGCTGTAGTCCTGGCCATTCAGCACAGCTTCTCTGTCCATCTGCTCGGCTCTTAAACCCAGGCTCCATTTGCCCAGCGCCTTAAAATTGTAACGGGCAAATAATGACGACTGATTTTCGCTGAAGTCGTAGCTGTCTTTATTCCCACTTAAGACTAAGTTTTTGTATTTTAAGCGGTATCTGTCACGCCATTGCTGCTCGGCTCCCAACACTATGGCATCATCGGCCCAGCGCACAGCTAAAGAGCGCAGCTGCTCGCGTTTTTCTTCTGTTTCCGCTGTTTGTTTTATTTTACCTTTGGCGTCGGTTTCAATATTCAGTTTGTCTTTGTCTTCCTGCTGCTGACGGTAACTAAAATCAGCCGTCAGGGTAGAAGCAGCCAACTGATGGCTGATACTGTTATCAAACCAGCTGAATCTGTTTTGTTTGTCTTCGGTTTCCAACACTGTTTTGTCGGTTTTGCCGCCTTTAGTGCTGGGTGTCAGTTTAACTTTGTCTTCTTGTTTACCAATAAAACGCGCCTGACTACTCAGCTGGGTTTTGTCATTCACAGCATATTGCACATCCGCAGTTAAACCAGCACGTTTTTCTGCTTTATCTTCGGTTTCAGTGCTTTGTGTGGCATCACCTTTGGCTGGGGTGGCCACTTTAATTTTGCGTTTGTCGGCGTCTACTTCGCTGTAATCCAGCCCTAACCGGCCACGGAAATCACCTTGTTGAAAAGCATGGGAATAAGACAAAGCCGGTTGCCAGCTATTGCCTTGCAGATAGCGGGTAGTCAGTTGCAACTCATCACTGCTGCGGTGGTCTTTTAACACAATATTTAAGGTGCCGCCGACACCAGCACCAGACACTGTAGCGTCAGCGGCCTGCAATACTTCCACCCGCTCTACCCAGGCCAGTGGAATACTGCTTAAATCAAATTCACGTTTTTCCCCATTGCCAGGCACGGGTTTGCCGTTAATTAAAATCTGTGAATAGGCTTTATCTAAACCTTTTAAGCGTAAATCTTTGCCTTTGCCCGGTGGGCCACTGAGCAACAAACCTGGAATACGGGACAAAGCTTCTGCCAACGATTGGTCACCGTAACGGGTTAACTCCTCCCGTGTTAATAAACGCACATCAACCTGACTGGTTAACTGATACTCAGCTTTGCGCTGAGTCACTTCCATATGTTCAACACCATTAATCACACTGACAGTGGCAGCAGCAGTAAACAGCAACAACATAACTTTTGTTCCGGGGCAAAATTTGCGCGCAGCATAGCAAATGCGAATGCAACTGAGAATAGATCTCAATACATATTTGTGATTGTACTCCATCCTGGGTAAGTCATTCACAGCAACAACAAACGGGTTTAGCCCATTGGCAAGCCCTGATATACTGCCGTTATCTCAGTACCCCTGTACATTTATCCATAGGCTAGCGGAATGGACGTTTCTTTATTACTTGATGGTTTAAACGACAAACAGCGTGATGCAGTGGCTGCGCCCAGCCAGCATATGCTGATTCTGGCCGGCGCCGGCTCGGGCAAAACCCGGGTGCTGGTGCATCGGCTGGCCTGGCTGATGCAGGTTGAACGTGTGGCACCTTATAGTTTGCTGGCCGTGACTTTTACCAATAAAGCAGCCCAGGAAATGCGCGCCCGTATTGAACAAACAGTGGGGGTGAGTTTAAACAACTTATGGATGGGCACTTTCCACGGTTTGTCGCACCGTATGCTGCGCGCCCATTATGCCGAAGCCAATTTGCCACAGGGTTTTCAAATCATCGATTCGGACGATCAATACCGTTTGGTGCGCCGGGTGCTCAAAGCGCTGAACCTCGATGAAAAACACTGGCCGCCTAAACAAATTCAGTGGTTTATTAATGGCCGCAAAGATGAAGGTGAGCGCCCGAATAAAATGGCGCATGGTGGCGATTTTAATTTAGAAACCATGATTAAAATTTACGCCGCATATCAGGACCTGTGCGACCGCGCCGGTTTAGTCGATTTTGCCGAAATTCTGCTGCGTAGTTTTGAGCTACTGAAAAACAACAGCGAAATCCGCAGCCATTATCAGCAGCGTTTTCGCCAAATTCTGGTCGACGAGTTTCAGGACACCAACGCCATTCAATACCAATGGCTGCGACTGCTCGCCGGTAACCATGCCCGCGTCATGATAGTGGGCGACGACGACCAGTCCATTTACGGCTGGCGTGGTGCCAAAGTAGAAAATATCCAGACCTTTTTAAAAGACTTCCCGGATCCTGTCACTATTCGTCTGGAACAAAACTACCGCTCTACCGGCACTATTTTAAAAGCCGCCAACGCTGTTATTGCCAATAATAACAGCCGCTTAGGCAAAGACTTATGGACGGACGGCGACGACGGTGAAGCAATTTCGTTATACACCGCCTTTAACGAGCTGGATGAAGCCCGTTTTATTGTCAGCCGCATTCGTGAGTGGCGCCGTCAGGGTGGCAAACTCATTGAAGCCGCAGTGTTGTACCGCAATAACGCCCAGTCGCGGGTACTGGAAGAAGCCTTAATTCAGGACGGGATGAACTACCGCATTTATGGCGGCCAGCGCTTTTATGAACGTCAGGAAATTAAAGACTCACTGGCGTATTTGCGGCTGATTAACAACAGGCAGGACGACGCTGCGCTGGAGCGTATTATCAATACGCCAACCCGTGGTATTGGCGATTCCAGCCTGGATAAAGTGCGTGAATTTGCCCGACGTGAACAACAAACTTTATGGCAAAGCCTTCAGCAAATGTTGTTCCAGAAAGAGCTGACCGGCCGCGCCGCCAATGCGGTGTCCGCTTTTATGGAGCTGATCAATAAGCTGGACGACGACATCCGCGACTTGCCTTTGGATGAGCAAGCCGACCATGTGATTCATCAGTCTGGCCTTTATGCCATGTATCAGGCGGAAAAAGGCGAAAAAGCCCAAACCCGCATTGAAAACTTAAACGAGCTGGTGAACGCCTGCGCCAACCAGAACTTTGCCGCCAATGAAGAAATGAGTCCGCTGTCGGCCTTTTTATCCCAGGCGGCGCTGGAAGCTGGTGAATATCAGGCCGAAGAACATTCAGACGCTGTGCAGCTGATGACTTTACACACCGCCAAAGGCCTGGAATTTCCACTGGTATTTGTTTGTGGTCTGGAAGAAGGCATGTTCCCAAGCCAGCAGTCGGGCGACGACCCAACCCGCCTGGAAGAAGAGCGCCGGCTTTGTTATGTGGGGATGACAAGGGCGATGCAAAAACTGTATTTATGCCACGCCGAAAGCCGAAGGTTATATGGGCAGGAGCAATACAACAAACCGTCACGGTTTTTACGCGAAATTCCGGCCGAATATGTCGAAGAAATCCGCCTGACCACCAGCGTCAGCCGGCCAACCCAATTTAACCGTTTTGGCAGCGCCGCCACCCACAGCGCTTTTGAAAACACAGGTTTTAAACTGGGCCAGCGGGTGTTTCACGAAAAATTTGGCGAAGGCACAGTGCTGAACTACGAAGGCACCGGCAACCAGTCGCGGATCCAGGTGAATTTTGACGATTTAGGCAGTAAATGGCTGGTGACAGCTTATGCCAGGTTAGAGGCGATTTAACATGACTGCCAGCCCGACTGCGGCCTCTTTGCCAACGCTGTTATTAACGCGGCAGCAGCAATGCAAGGCGCTGGGCTGGCGTTTACCACTTTGGTTACAAACAAACACCGAGATGTCTGCGCATGCAGTGCCAGCGTCCGATGCCGCAGCCAAAGCCGCAGCCGAGTCACACACAAAAACCACAACACCACAGCTGCTGCTGGATTTACTGCAAGCCCAGCCGCCCGGAGCCACAGTGTTCTGGCTCGGCGCGCCTTTAGCTGAAGTGCAGCAGGCTTGCCCTTTGTTGCAATTTCAGCAGATAGAGCGCAAATCTCAGCTGCTCGGCACTGAATGTGACGTGCTTGTGATCAACGCCTGGCAGGGGATCGACTGGGATTTAGTCGCTGCCAGCGCTGGTTGTGTAAAAGCCGGTGGATTATGGCTGTTATGTAGCCCAGCCCCTGAGCTTTGGTCGAAGCTCCCCAACCCCAAAGCCGGCAAACTGCGCTCTTTTCCTGATGAAGCCGGCCCTTCGGCATTTTTACAAAGCTGGCTTCACAAAACCAGGCAACATAACTGGCTGGTATGCCGCGATAACCTGCTGCTGCAGGATCTCGCCTGGCCAGCAGCGGACACCTCAAATGTCGAAGTGCAGCAGCCTGAGCCACCTTATTTAAGCAGGCACCAGCAACAGGCCGTCACAGCAATTTTCCAGATGTTGTCCGGCCACAGGCGCCGGCCTTTGTTGTTAACTGCACACCGCGGCCGCGGTAAATCGGCAGCCCTTGGTATTGCAGCAGCGCAGTTGCAACATCAGGGCAAAACCCGGCTGGCCATTTGTGCACCTCACCCCGACAACGCCGTAGTGGCGCTTCACATGGCCAAACAACAGCTGCAGCAGCTTGCCCCAGACACTGAGCTGGCGCTTAGCTTCTGGCCTGTGGATTTGTTACTGGCGGAAAAACCCAAACTTGATTTATTGCTGATTGACGAAGCAGCGGCCATTCCAACCCCTCAGCTACAGCAACTGGTAGCCCATTACAGCCGGGTTGTGCTGGCAAGCACCGAACATGGTTATGAAGGCACAGGCCGCGGTTTTTTATTAAAGTTTCAGCCTTATCTGGATACCCACTGCCCTGGCTGGCAAAAATTTCAGTTACAACAAGCCATTCGTTACGCCGCCGACTGCCCGCTGGAACAATTGATTTTTAACAGCTTTTTATTAGCCACCGAATATCAGCTGCCACAATATCAGCCCGCACTGCCCCTGCAGCTAAAGCACATCCCACAGGCTGAACTGGCGCAACAGCCCCGGTTTGCGCAAATGATGGCACTGCTCAGCCTGGCGCATTATCAAACCAGCACCACAGATTTATGGGCACTTTTGGATAACCCGGCGCTGCAACTTTTTACCTTGTGGCAGCAGGATGCGCTATTGGCTTGTGCAGTGATCAGTCTGGAAGGTGATTTACCAGCCGCTTTATGCCAGCAGGTTTATCAGGGCGAACGCCGGGTGCAAGGCCATTTAATGGCACAAAGTCTGGCTTTTCATCTGGCAAGCCCGGAACTGGCCCGCCTGAAAATGGCGCGCATTCAGCGTATTGCCGTCAGCCCCGTGCTGCAGTCGCAGGGGATTGGCACAACGATGTTGACGCTGCTGCAACAATATTTTGCCAACACCGATGTGGCGCTTTTGGGCAGCAGCTTTGGCTGCACCAGTGTTTTGCTGAACTTCTGGCAAGGTGCCGGTTATCGGCCGGTCAAACTCAGCCAACAAGCCGAACAAGCCAGCAGTGAAGCTTCGGTGCTGATGCTCAAAGCCTTGCAACCCCAGTGGCAGGCCACAGTACAGCTTTTACAGCAACAGTTTAGCCAGCAGCTATATTGGCAACTGGCCGACAGCCAGCGTCAGTTGTGCCCAACGCTGGCGATACAGCTGGCAACACCGCCTGAAATTGCCTTGCCGGCCACAGCACTTGCGCAACTAGAGTTATTCAGCGCAGGGCACAGGCCTTATGAGTTAGTGGAAGTCTGGTTATTGCATTGGTTTAACCGGTATTATCAACACATTCCCGCAGAGATCATCGACATTTTTGTGAAAAAACTCTGGCAGAAACACAGCTGGCAAAACCTGGGATCGGGCCATACCGGCAAAAGGGCCTTGATCCGTGCCATGCAACAAGCCGTATCCAGTGTTATTGTTGGATCTGAATCGCAGTTGGAAGCAGATCCCCTGACCTGTATCAATACAGACAGGTGCTGATGGATTTAGGCTATAGTTCGGACAAGTTCAGATTTAACCTCAGCTTATAAACCTTAGGGTGGTTATTGTATTGATGTGGCGATTTCTCCTGTTGCTGTTATGGCTCGGCAGTTTTGCGGCTGTAGCAGAAGATCAATCGCCTATTCGCCTTGGTATGTCTGCACCTTTTTCCGGCCCTGCAGCACAGCTGGGGTTAAGTTACCGCCATGGCGCCGAACTGGTGTTTCAAAAGCAAAATCAACAGGGTGGTATTGCCGGTCGACCACTACAACTGGTAGCACTGGATGATGGTTATGAACCAATACGCACTGTGGCCAACACCAGGCAGCTGCTGTTCTCCCATCAGGTGATGGCCTTATTTGGTTATATTGGCACCCCAACCTCCAGTGCTGTGCTGCCGATGGTCAGGCACGAACAGATACCTTATCTGGCGCCATTTAGCGGCGCCGACTTATTACGTCAGCAAAATGACCATTTTATTTATAATTTCCGCGCCAGTTATGCCGAAGAAGCCAAAGCCCAAATCAAATATCTGGTGGATCAACAACAGCTGCGCAAAATTGCGTTATTAATTCAGGCCGACGAGTTTGGCGCCACACTGGAACAAAATTTTTTAACTGAATTAAGCTATCGCGGCATTAAACCCCTGGTGATCAGCAGATTTCAGCGCAACAGCAGCGACTTAAGTCAGGCAGTGAAACAATTGGTGCAATACCAGCCGGAACTGGTGTTAACAGTGGGCACTTATCAGGTGCTGGCACAGGCGATTAAACTGGCAAACCTGAAAAAATTCCGTCCTGTATACAGTGTGGTGTCTTTTACCGGTGTCTCTAAGCTGGCACTGATGCTCGGCAGTCAGGATAAAGTAGTAGCCTCCATGGTGATGCCGGATCCGGTCAGCAACCAGTCGGATTTAGCGCGGGCTTACCGCGAGGCGGCAGGGCAAGAAATCCCCCTTAGTGATATTGCTTTTGAAGGTTTTGCTGCAGCCACACTGCTGGTGCAGGCGCTGCAACAATGTTCAGCCGATGTCAGCCGCAACTGTTTATTAAAAACACTGCCGGCTCAGCAACTTTATGATTTTGAACTTCATTACGACCAAAAACGCCATCAGGCTTCCAATCAGGTGTTTTTGGTCAGTCTGAAAAACCAGCAACTGCAGCCTCTGGCTATTAATGACTAAAATAACCGGCACAACGTTTGACCCCGTTTTTCGTCAGATAATAACGGGTGCAATTGGTGTCGTAACTGCTGCCGGTAGCGGTAATTTGCCAGCCCGACAAATACACACCATGCAAATGGGTCCAGCTGCCATTTTGTTTTAAACTCCAGTGCTGGTGGGGGCCGGTAGAAGAACCACCGTTACACAAGGCCTGCGCCTGGCTGTTCGCCGGGTTGGCTATGCGGGTGTTTTTATACACTGTGGCCCCTGTGCCGTACTGAATATTCATCAGGTGATAATAAGTGGTTGACCAACCGCCACTATGCACGACTTCGGCAAAACAGGACGAATGCCGTTTAAAACTACCACCGGCCGAAGCCGCCACCCAGACACCGGACTGATTACTGCCCCAGCCCCCACCCTGGCTCATATCCAGCGATGACATTGGATAACTGCCGGAGCCGGTATTGGTATGAGCACCGCCCACATGCCAGGACTGGCCGGTCGGAAAGGGAAACTGTAAAAAACCATTGGCAGGACCGGCCAGTAACATCGACTGTGGCTGGCGGATTTTTACCTGCGCCGCTTTAAAGTCTTCGGCAAACAGCTTTTGATACAACTGATTAAAACGGACCTGTTGCACCACGGGTTTTGCGAATTCTGAGTTCTGGCTAAACAGATAACCTAGTGGATCGGCATCATGGTTTTGTAAAAACTCCTGGGCTTCCGGCCGCTTCTGACCGCTGTAAATACGCTCGGCCAGCTGATGACTCACGTCCTGCAGCTGTGCATTAAAACCAAGTTTTGCCGACAAGGAAGCAAAAGGACGCTGCATTCTGGCTTCATCGGCTTTGCCGTCTGTTACTATGCCGCTGTGCTGCTCGATTAATGTAATAAGCACCCGTGGACTGATACTGCTGTAACCGGCCCAATGGGAAATAGGTTCGGCATAAGGCAACAAATGCGGCGCCTGACTAGCCAGATAAGCTTCGATATCAAAATGAAACATTTCGTCATAGCTGTACACCAGTGGATGCACCAGCTCTAAAGATTCTGGTGGCCGGATAGGTTCTGCCGCCTGCAAAACACCACTTGCCAGTGCCTGCAGGCCAAGCGCACAAATAACACAAATGCTGATATTCCTGATTTTCATCGGTTCGTCCTTCTGAGGGTTAAGCTATGGCCTGAACAGCCACAGCTCACTCTAGCCTCAGCGGGTCGCAGTGAAAGCAGGGAAAAATAAATATCACAAATTTGTCAGTCTGATGTCACAAACAGCTGGCGGAGCAACATGGATAACAACAGTTCCAGCGACCAAGCTGCAACACATCGCTGTTGCAGCAAGGAGCGATGCCGTTGTGCCGCATCTGCAACAAGGCTGTCTTTTGGCACAAAAGCGGTAAAAACAAAGGGCGCTTCACGCAAGGCGCCCTGTTTTTTTAACGTTGCCGCACAAACTCTCGAAGCAACAATTGCTGCCGCCAGCTCAGCCGCCATTCTCCGCCTGGCGGTAATGTGCTGCTGTCACGGCAAAAGTCGGCGGATTTTTCATTAAGCGCCAACACAAAATCCTGACCACTCTGCCGATGTAATAAAGTTATACCGGCAGAACCATCAGCAGGCCAGCTAACGCAAACTTCATTGGACTTTTCCTTCACTTTGATATTGTGAGCGAGGTTTTGTAGCTGTTGTTGCGATTGAGCCAATAACTGAGCATCCTGAGATAACTCCGCCAGCTGCTTATTAGCACGCCATATCTGCAATTTTTTGATGCTCAATGCTGGCAACTCCAGCTGGAAACGCTGCTCCACTTGCCCCTCGGCATGATCATATTGTTGCAGCAGCACATTAAACTGATGCCAGCGCCCCTGTGCATCCAGTAGACGAAGCACGACATCACTTTGCGCTATGTCATTGGGCGCGCGCGATAACGGCACTAAACTACGGATGGTGATGTTTCCCTGGCTAAAACTGCCACTCAGATATAGAGCAGTTGTACCTTGTGCCTTTGCCTCAGTTAAGCTTTGTGACTGCGCCTGTGCAGGAAAAGCTGCCGGTGGCGTTTCTAACACAAAAGCCTGCACCGCAGCCACGTTGTAATCTGACACATGCACCGGCTGACAATAAGACATCACATCACTATAAGTTCCGGGAGAAAAGGTGCTGCTAAAATCACGGGCCAGACCATAAGAGCCAGTAGATTTGGGGTTGTAGGGATACATAGAATCAGGGCTAGGAGGGTTGCCACAAGCCACATGCAGACGGCCAAAATTGTGCCCGAGTTCATGTGCCAGAATACTACCATTATTGTCGGTATCAAAACCTACAGCGGCCGGAAAGGCGACATAACCCAGGCCGCCACAACAACCATCCCCCATCTCAGGTTTAAAGTAGCCATAATAATAAACCTGTTCGTTTTCGATAGAACGCAAATCGGACAGTTCATCCAGCATCATGTAAGCCGTTGTTTTGCTGCCACTGACCTGCAGCTTATAAGGCGCACGCGTTCGTACATCCACCTTGGCAAAAGGCCAGAACTTCTGCACAGTACGCTCCACAAAGTCCACCGCTGGTAAGGTTGCTACGCTGTCACCCAGCTGGAAAGGCACTATCCGAATGGCTAAGGGCCGTTCCGCAGCAAATGCCGGCGTAAGCTCTCTGACTTGTACGCCATCCTGTAATACTTTCAACACTAAACCGGTTTTCATCCAGCTGGCCGGCACTGTCAGTTTATAACTGTGATTCAGACTGCTATGCACTTTACTGGCAGGTAAAGGCTGAGTCGGTGCTATGGCATCCAGCAAAGTGGTGCTGCCATTTAAACTCAATTGCACCTGTACCTTCGGCAGCACTGCCGGGGCTGTCGCTGCGGTGACGTGCAGTCGTAACAAGCCATCACGTTGTTGTGTTAACAAAGGTTTTTTCGACAACGTGACCTGACTTAAATCCACTGATTGCAACGCAGCAACAGCAGGTGCTGCCCCCACTTCAGCCATCCGCACCAGCTTTTCACCGCCAATGCCGTTGTCAAACAAAATGGCAGGCCTGAACTGGTCGGCCTGATAACCGCTAAACAACCGCTGACCACCGTTACCACAGGCTTGCATTGGACTAACAGGGGTTCCTGGCATCTGATCATCCAAGTCCAGATACAAGGCACAATGCAAAGTTGTGCTACTGCCACTGGCCTGCCAGTTGTAACTGAGCTGACGGTTTTGCACTTGCCCTTGTGCATTCAGCGTCACGCCAGCAAAGGTATCAGGGCAATCATCACGTTTGTCATCGTACAAGGACAAATTTAAATTGTATTTGGCTTTAAGCGCATTCAGTTCGTCGAGATGCAGTGAATAACCTTGTTGATCAATACATCCAGACACTGACAACGAAGCATTTTGGGCAAAATTGAGATTTTTCAGCACTGAAAAGTCAGTTAACAAACTGCGGTAAAGACTCACTGAAAGCAAAGTGTCCGCCTGCAACAACGGATTTAAATCAGTTA
>NZ_DAIPZL010000002.1:0-84627 GCF_036782235.1 Rheinheimera sp.
TGAAAACCGTTACCAAGAACGGCTGGGAAGTGTCTAGTTTATTGGTGGCGATTCACACTACAAAATACAGCCCGTCACCATCCGAGTGCTTGGCTGGTTCTTTGGTTAACAGGCTGTCTAGCTGTTTGGCTGTTAGCTTACCCATCAGTTACCCACCTCTATTTAGAGATAAATCAGTAGTTTGGCAGTATTTTGGCTTTTACCCACCACTGAGGTTTGTATGGTAGCTAGCATACCCACCATTTTACCCACCGTAAAGTGGTGGGTATTGGTGGGTGATAATGGACGTAAGTAGACTAAGTGTTGGTGTAATCTATTGATAAATATTGATTTTTAGATTATTTTGAACATTATTGGATGCTATTCCACGTTCTGGATCTGCTCCCGCATCTGCTCAATTAATACCTTCAACTCCACCGCCGTATTGGTGATCTCGGTAGAAATTGCCTTGGAAGATAGCGTATTCGCTTCGCGGTTAAATTCCTGCATCATAAAGTCGAGACGGCGGCCTACCGCGCCGCCTTGTTTCAGGCTGTGGCGGGTTTCTTTGATATGGGCGTCGAGGCGGTCGAGCTCTTCAGCCACGTCAGATTTTTGTGCCAGAAAGGCCATTTCCTGCTCAAGACGGTTGTTGTCGAGGTCGGCTTTAATTTCCTGCAGACGGCTCAGCATTTTGTCACGTTGCCATTGCAGCGCCTGCGGCAGGTGCGTGCGCAGGGTGGCGACGTGGCCGGCAATCTGGTCGAGGCGGTCGCGCAGCATTTGTTCAATTGCGGCGCCTTCGCGGCCACGGCCGGCCTGGAAGTCTTTCAGTGCAATGTCAAAACCGGCCAGTAACTCGGCCTGCAGGCTGTCCATATCGGCTTCCTGGGTTTCCATCACACCAGGCCAGCGCAGAATATCGGCTACATTCAGCTGGGCCTGCGGGCATTTGTCCAGCAGCTGCTGGGCAGATTGCAGCAACTGGTTGGCAAAAGTGTCGTTAATTTTCAGCTCGCCGCTGGCATTGGCTGCGCTGTAGCGCAGGTTAATTTCCAATTTGCCGCGGTTGAGGTTTTGCCGCAGTTTGTCGCGTAACAGCGTTTCTATACCACGGAACTGCTCAGGTAACCGAAAATAACTCTCGAGATATCTTTGGTTAACTGAGCGGATTTCCCATACTGCGTTGCCCCAGCTGGCTTTAATTTCGTGGCGGGCGAATGCGGTCATGCTATGGATCATGCAACTGTCCTTTAAAAACTACAAAAAACTGAGTATACCCAGAACCTTGCCATTAGGCGAATATGGCATGATGCCAGCACCTGGCTGTTGGCAGCGCTGCCTGGCGCAATAGCCTGAGCAATCACAGCAGCTGGCTAAACTGGGGCCAATCACAGCTGCGGATGGCTTTGCCGCGCACAAGCCTCTATAATGACCGGCTGAAATTTCAGCCAACTCAGTAAACAGAGGTCCTTCATGCGTCCAAGCGGCAGAACAGCCAGTCAAATCCGTCCTATCAGCTTCACCCGTAATTTTACCGCTCATGCCGAAGGTTCGGTGCTGGTTGAGTTTGGCAATACCAAGGTGCTTTGTACCGCTTCGATTGAAGAAGGGGTACCACGTTTTATGAAAGGACAAGGCAAAGGCTGGATCACCGCTGAATACGGCATGCTGCCGCGCGCCACTCACACCCGCAACGACCGTGAAGCTGCCCGTGGTAAACAAAGTGGCCGCACTATGGAAATTCAGCGTTTAATTGGCCGTGCCCTGCGTGCCGCAGTGGATTTATCTTTGCTGGGTGAAAACACTATCACTTTTGATTGTGACGTCATTCAGGCCGACGGTGGCACCCGCACTGCGGCTATTTCCGGTGCCTGTGTGGCTTTATGTGACGCTTTAAGTTTTTTACGCGCCAAAGGCAGCATTAAAACCAACCCGCTGAAATATATGGTGGCCGCGGTTTCTGTTGGTATTTATAAAGGTGAAGCAGTGGCTGACCTTGAATACACTGAAGATTCCGCAGCCGACACCGACATGAACGTGGTGATGACCGAAACCGGTAAACTGATTGAAATTCAGGGTACTGCAGAAGCCGAACCTTTTAGCTTTGAAGAAATGCAGGACATGATGGCGCTGGCCAAAACTGCTATCCGCGAAATTATCGACGAACAAAAACGTGTTTTAGCCTGAGGTAGTGATGAAAGCTTTTCAGATTGAATTTATTGAGTTTGCCCTGAGCCGTCAGGTGCTGAAATTTGGCTCTTTCACGTTAAAATCTGGCCGTACCAGCCCGTATTTTTTTAATGCCGGTTTATTTAATACCGGCGGCGACTTAGCGAAGTTAGGCCGTTTTTATGCGGCGGCAGTGCAGGATTCAGGCATTGAATTCGACGTGCTGTTTGGCCCTGCTTATAAAGGTATTCCTATTGCCACCACCACGGCAGTAGCGCTTTATGACCATCATCAGCGCGACGTGCCTTATTGTTTTAACCGCAAAGAAGCCAAAACCCATGGTGAAGGCGGCAATTTAGTTGGCTCGGCGCTGCAAGGCAAAATTATGCTGGTGGATGATGTGATCACCGCAGGGACGGCCATTCGTGAATCAATGCAAATTATTCAGGCGCAGGGCGCTGAACTTGCCGGTGTGCTGATTGCACTGGACCGGCAGGAACGGGGTCAGGGCGAGTTGTCGGCTATTCAGGAAGTTGAACGCGATTTTGGCACTAAAGTGGTGTCCATTATTGGCCTGAATGACCTCATCAACTATCTGCAGGGCAAGCCTGAACTGGCAGCGCATCTGGATGCGGTGACCGCTTACCGCGCCCAATATGGTGTCACTGTTTAACAGAGTTCAGACTTTCTTCAGGTAAAACTGCGATAACAGCGAAGGGCCAGCAGGCTGGCCCTGGTTGACAACAACAGGCTGTTTGACAGCAACAGAACCATGTCTTGGTATGCAAGGCATTTATTCACAGTAACAGCAGCAAATTTGTGCAAATCAGCAGGCAGGAAATTTTGTGATCAATAAACCCAATGGCAGCGGTTTGGGCCGCATTCTTAAAGCGACAGAATGTTCACGCAAAGGTTTTGTTGCCGCCTGGCGTTTTGAAGCGGCGTTCCGGCAGGAAGCTGTGCTTGCCATGCTGCTGCTGCCTTTATCCTTTTGGCTGGCAGATTCAGCGCAGCACTGGGCCTTGTTAGTGTCGGTATTATTGCTGGTGCTGATTGTCGAATTATTAAATTCCGCCATTGAAACCCTGACCGACAGGGTAAGCCTGGAACGGCATGAATTATCGGGCCGCGCCAAAGATTTAGGCTCGGCTGCTGTGACTTTAAGTTTAACTGTAGTGGCAATTGTCTGGGGCGTGGCGTTGTGGCAACAACTGAGTTAAAGCCGCTGCCAAAACGGCCTTTACTGAAACATACTCTGGCGTAATAACGCCCACTGCACGGCAAAATGCTGGCTGGGTAACCGGCTAAAACCAGAACGCACAAACTGGTGAATTTTGCCTTCACAAAGGGCCAGCAATAAGTTGGCCAGCTCGCCTTCATCCTGCACAAAACCTTTGCCTTCGCGTAACTTACGTTCGCGCAGGCACTGGCGCAGTTGCAGCTCCAGCTTGTCAAAAAGCAGCGCCACTCTTTCCCTGAGTCTTTCCTGCTCACCTTGTAAGGCGTCACCGGTCAGAATGCGGCACATGCCGGGGTTGCGGTCGGCAAACACCAGCAACATTTGCAAAATCAGCTCCACCCTTTGTTCGGTTTGTTTGTGTTCCTGCAAAATTTTACTGATGGTGCCAAGCAAAGTGGCTTCAATAAATTCAATTAAACCTTCGAACATCCGCGCTTTGCTGGGAAAATGCCGGTACAAAGCAGCTTCCGACACGCCCACAGCAGCCGCCAGGGCCGCTGTGGTAATACGTTGTCCCGGATGATTTTCCAGCATAGCGGCCAGCGCCTGCAGAATTTCATCTTTGCGGTTGTTGCTGCGTACTGTGCTCATATTGCTGTTGTCATTGGCATTTAGTGTTTGCCGGAATGGCCAAAACCACCTTCACCTCTTTCGCTTTGTTCAAAATCCGGCACCAGACTAAAATCGGCCTGCACGACCGGCATAAACACCAGCTGGGCAATACGGTCACCAGGTTGAATGGTAAAAGTGTCGCTGCCCCGGTTCCAGGTAGACACCATCAGCTGGCCCTGATAATCCGAGTCAATTAATCCCACCAGGTTACCCAGCACTATGCCGTGTTTATGGCCTAAACCTGAGCGGGGCAAAATGGTGGCACAAAGGTTCGCGTCACCAATATGAATGGCAATACCGGTTGGGATTAAAAAAGTTTCACCCGGTTTCAGCTCGAGCGGCGCATCTAATAAAGCGCGTAAATCCAGGCCGGCTGAGCCGGGTGTGGCATAAGCTGGCAGTGGATATTCAGTGCCGATGCGTGGGTCGAGAATTTTCAGTTCAATGCTTTTTTTCATTTTTTATATTGCTCAACAATTAATTGAATAAGGGCCTTTGCCAGGGTGCTCTTGTCCTGCAGCGCCAGTGAATGTTGCAGATCTTTGCCAAATACGGTCAGCGCATTTTGTTCGCTGTTAAAACCCTGACCCGCCACTGACACGTCATTGGCACAAATCAGATCGAGATTTTTCTGTTGTAGTTTTTGCATGGCATAAGCCAATACATTTTCGGTTTCGGCGGCAAAACCTACGGTAAAGGGGCGTCGCTGTGTCAGTGCGGCCACTTCCGCGATAATGTCGGGGTTTTTCACCAGTTGTAGGGTCAGCTCATCTTTACCGGCGGTTTTTTTCAGTTTCTGATCAGAGACTTCGGCCATACGGTAATCGGCCACTGCAGCACAACCAATAAAAATCTGCTGCTGTGGTGCAGCTGCCAAAGCAGCCTGATACATGTCCCGGGCACTGACCACATCAATACGGTTGACACCTGCCGGCGTTGTCAGTTGTACCGGACCGCTGATCAAGGTTACTTCAGCACCCAGTTTGGCGGCAGCGTCCGCCAAGGCAAAACCCATTTTGCCGGAGCTGTGGTTACTGATGTAACGCACCGGATCTATCGCCTCACGGGTAGGGCCTGCGGTAATCGCAATTTTTAAGCCCGCCAAAGGCTTGGGGTTTTGCTGAAAAAACGCCACCACCAACTCGGCCAGTTGAACGGCTTCCAGCATGCGGCCCATACCCACATCTCCACAAGCCTGCTCACCGGCTGCAGGGCCATAAATGTGAATATTACGTGACTTTAAGGTTGCTAAATTGATTTGAGTGGCTATGTTTTTATACATCTGCTGGTTCATGGCCGGTGCTATGGCCAAAGGCGCATTGGCCGCCAGAATGCAGGTAGTCAGCAGATCATTAGCCATACCGTGTGTGATACGGGCAATGACATCGGCAGAAGCCGGCGCCACCAGTATAAAATCAGCCCAGCGCGCCAGCTCGATATGACCCATAGCAGCCTCAGCGGCGGGGTCTAATAAAGATTGGCCAACAGGGTTACCCGACAACGCCTGTAATGTCAGCGGGGTAATAAATTCGCTGGCAGCCGGTGTCAGGATAACCCGTACTTCGGCGCCACGCTCTTTTAAGCGCCTGACTAAATCCGCACTTTTATAAGCGGCAATACCGCCGCTGATCCCTAACAGAATGTTTTTGCCCTGAAGCGGCAACAAATTGGCAGCTGTGGTCATGGAAAACAGGCCCGGAGTCGACAAAGTGGCCGTTAAGATAACACGAACTTCAACTCAAGGACGAGAGATGATGAGTATCAAACAATGGCCACAGGCCGAAAGACCCAGAGAAAAATTGCTGGCGCATGGCGCCGCATCTTTAACCGACGCCGAGCTGTTGGCTGTATTTTTAGGTAATGGCCTGGTGGGGGTGGATGCGCTGGCATTATCCAGAGAGCTGTTAACCGAATTTGGCAGCCTGAAACAGTTTTTCAGCGCCAGTGAACAAAAGTTTTGCCAGCGCCGTGGCCTTGGCATGGCGCGTTACGTTAAAACTCAGGCGGTACTGGAGCTGTGCCGGCGCTCTTTATACGAAGATCTCAAACGGGATATAGTGTTCAGCGAGCCGGCACTGGTAAAAAATTATCTGCAGTACAGCATCGGCATGGAAAAGCGCGAAGTCTTTATGTTGTTGTATTTAGACAGCCAGCACCGCTTGATTAAAGCAGAACCGCTGTTTTACGGCACAATAGATGCGTCACCTGTGTATCCGCGTATTGTAGTTCAAAGCGCTTTAGCGCATAATGCCGCCGCCGTTATTTTGGCTCACAATCATCCATCCGGAGTTGCTGAGCCGAGTCGCGCTGACAGAGCTATAACGGAGCGCCTGACCCAAGCCATGGCTTTGGTCGATATCAAGTTATTGGATCATTTTGTGGTCGGCGACGCAGAGGTCATTTCCTTTGCAGAACGCG
Source organism: Rheinheimera sp. (assembly GCF_036782235.1). GTDB lineage: Bacteria > Pseudomonadota > Gammaproteobacteria > Enterobacterales > Alteromonadaceae > Pararheinheimera. The sequence goes on from NZ_DAIPZL010000002.1 coordinate 6,422, forward strand.
GCTGGCTTTAAGATCTGATCGGATCGCAAACAAGATCGGTTAAATTCAGGGCAGAATTACCTTGAGTTTTAGACTGGGATCCTGTATAAATTGCGCCCTTTCAGAAATCCGGGGCATTCTTCCAGGCCAGAAGGATGACGATAGCTCGAGCTGAAGTAATTTTGGAGAAACATTGACATGTCTAGAGTGTGCCAAATCACTGGTAAAGGTCCGATGGTAGGTAACCGTCGTTCACACGCCAACAACGCAACTAAGCGCCGTTTCCTGCCTAACCTGCAAACTCACCGTTTCTGGGTTGAAAGCGAAAACCGTTTCGTATCGCTGCGTCTTTCAACACGCGCTATGCGTATCATCGATAAAAATGGTATCGATGCAGTTTTAGCTGATCTGCGTAAGCAAGGTCAAAAGGTTTAAGGATTAGAAAATGCGCGATAAAATTCGTTTAGTTTCTTCTGCTGGTACCGGCTTTTTTTATACAACTGATAAAAACAAGCGCACCATGCCAGAAAAAATGGAAATCAAAAAATTCGATCCTAAAGTGCGCAAGCACGTGATTTTCAAAGAAGCGAAAATCAAATAATCGGATTTATTTCCAAAAGCAAAACCCGGTCCTGTACCGGGTTTTTGTTTTTCTGCCCTTTGCAAAAAATGATTACGCCCTGATCAGGCTAGCCGTGCACAATGGCAGATGGTGTTGCTGTTATTTTGTCACTTGGCTTCTGCCTGCGCCTTTGCCGACAAAAGCCGCTGCTGTACTAGGCTTGTGCTTTGGCATGCATTACACTGCGTTTTTTCTGTTAAAGGTGAGCAGATTATGGCGCTGAGCCGACGTGACTGGAACAACATCATCATTTTTGCTGTGTTGGCGCTGATGCTGCTGTTTTTTATCGTGCCACAACAATTGGCCTTGTTAAAACAACAACAGCAACAAACGGAAAAGGTGATTGCTGAAGGTTTTAGTTTGCTACAGCTGCAGTTTGCGCAAACCAATGTGCAGCAAGCCGGCACTGTCTGGCATTTTCAGCCGCAGCTGGCAACAACAAACAGTGCCGCTGAAATTGCCAGTGCCTGGCAGCAGCTGCAGCTGCAGGCTGCCGTGAAAGCCATCACACTGGAAACACCGCCACTGGCCACTGTGGTGCTGCTGTTAGCTGGCGCCGACAGTGCTCAGCACTGGTGGTTATATCAGCATCAGCAGCAATATTATTTGCAGCGCCAGGGCCAGTCCGCTTTATATCCGATAACCGAAGTTCAATATCAGCAGCTGTTTCCACAGCCCTCTGTCCAGTGAGTGTGAGTGATGCCTGAATTACCAGAAGTTGAAGTGTCCCGCTTAGGAATAAGCCCGCATTTACAGGGCAGGACTCTTGTTGCAATGCAGGTGCGCCAGCGCCAGTTACGCTGGCCTGTGCCGGATGAAGTGATAGCCCTTTGCAATGAGCCCATTCTGGGGGTGTCGCGCCGGGCTAAATATCTTTTAATCCATCTGAGCGCCGGCGACATGCTGGTTCATCTGGGCATGTCGGGTAATCTGAAACTATTGCCCGCAACAACAGCGCCCGGTAAACACGACCATGTGGACTGGTTACTCGACAATCAGACTTTGCTGCGCCTCAATGACACCCGCCGTTTTGGTGCTGTATTGTGGCAAGCCAAAGGTAGCTTACATCCGATGCTGGCGGCGCTTGGCCCAGAGCCTTTAACAGCGGATTTTACCGCCGAACATTTGCATCTTTGCTGCCAGAAACGCAGCAGCGCCATCAAACTGGTGCTGATGGACAATCATGTGGTGGTTGGGGTGGGTAATATTTACGCCAATGAAGCTTTGTTTAAAGCCGGTATTTTGCCAACACGCCCGGCCAACAGTCTGACGCTGGCAGAATGTGCGGTGCTGACAGAAGTGGTAAAACAAACACTGCAGTTTGCTATTACCCAGGGCGGCACCACGTTAAAAGACTTCAGTCAGGTGGATGGTAAACCCGGTTATTTTAAACAGGAGTTACTGGTGTACGGCCGGGGTGGTGAAGCTTGCACTTCATGTGCCACTGAACTGCGGGAAGTGCGGCTGGGGCAACGCAGCACTGTATATTGCCCGGATTGTCAGCGCTGATCAAACTTCAGGCTCTGTACCGTCTGCCACCGCAACCCCGTCACAAGGGCTGCTGTCTGGCCGCTTAAAACTCTTTTTTCGCAATAAAACGCCAGCGCCAGCCGGATAATTCAGGGTTGTCGGTGACAGGTTTGGATAAATCTATGCTGATAATACTACCGCGGCTGGCGTGACTGGGCAGCAGCCGAAGACCGATGCCATAACCGTATAATCGGCCCTGATCCAGTTCAATTTGCTGGTCCGGATTATCCCAGGCGCGGCCAGCGTCAACAAAAGCGGCAATGGCCACATCAAATAACTGATATACATGCCAGGGGGTAATATAACGGTATTCACTACTGGCAATAATGGCTTTATCGCCGGTTTGATAATACAGCGGGAAAGCCCGCATACCTTCATCACCGCCAATGGCAATACGCTCATCGCGAAACAGATTGCCCCCCATGGCAACACGCAACTGACTGAGCCACACCTGATTGTCACTCAGATGTTTGATATACCGCAGCTGGGTGTTGAATAAACGCTGTTTTGGTAGTTCAGTGGCGTCCAGCAGGTGCAGATCGCTATTAAGCACCAGCCAGCTGCTTTGCCCCACAGCCCAGGTTTTATTCAAGGAAAGCTGATACTGCATACCGGCACTATAAGCACCAAGCCCTGTGCTGAGAGCACCCACTCTGGCGCCAAACTGCCAGCCAAAGTTAATGTCTTCGACCTTATTAAACAGATAAAAGTTATGCAGTTTCTGGTAATTGGATTCAAACCATTCAAAACCCAGCCAGACTTGTGATAAATCCCTGTCCGGTGGCGGCGGCAGGGTGGAATATTCGTTGGCGTTAAAGTGACGATCGTCCAGTTTTAGCCCAACACTGAGCCTTTGTACTGTCTGACCCTGCTGACCGAGTTTCCAGCCGGCATCAACCGACAAATACTGCACCTTGCTCTGATATTCGTTGTAAACATCACCCCGTTGATACTCGCTGATGTCTTTAATGTCTTTAAACACTTCAAAGCCGTAGGCGCGTTCGCTGCCAAGCTGATAAAAAGGTTTATTCAGCCGGAACTGGTAAGTTTCGCCATCGGAATTGTCGGCGTATTGCAGTGCGGTTTGCCAGTGGCTGCCCATAATATTGGGCGATAAAAACCGGGTTTTGTAACCATGGCGTTCGCTGTCACTGAAATACTCCACCATCAGCTGATTGCCGGTGCCCCATAAGTTGTCTTCGGCAAACCCCAGGTTGGTTTTGGTTTCGCCGCCTTCATGTCCGAGTGAAATTTTGGGTAATAACGACCAGTTATCCCAGCTGCTGACTTTCACCTGCACTGTGTTGTCGGCCGGGCAATAGTGACTGATGCTGACTTCGGCATGACGCAGATAACGGCGACTGCGCAGCAGCCGCTCAGTTTCATTTAATAAGGCTGGGTCAAGCCGCTGGCCCGTTTGAAACAATAAGTCGTCACGGATAGTCTGTTCGTCGGTGATCACATGGTAGTCATTGGCAAGATAATGAAACCAAACCACATGTTTTTTGTTCAGATCAAAAATGTCGTTACGCTGCAGTTCAACAGCAGCAATGGTCCAGTCTGAGGCTTTGCCCGGTAACGGCTGTTCCGCATTGACTGCAAAACATTCTACTGCCTGTATTTGCTGGCAGAAAAACAACAGTAATGTGATACATCGTCTGATCATTGTTGTGTCCTCACAAACTGCATCAGAGGTTGGTCCATCATATCAGCGCTTGGTTCATCATGTGGTTTTTGTTATTAAAAAAGCAAGAAATATCAAAGTGGTGGGAAAAGCTCTGCTAAAAGTTTAGCAGAGCAACACAGCAGATTTTATTGTTCGGCCTTTTTTATGGATTTAAGTAACGCCACCTGAGAGGGGCTGAGCCGGATCACGCTGCCAGGATAAGCACGGCCTGCCGGATAGTCCCAGTCTTTTGGTCTGGACTCGGCCACCACTTCTTTAAAACTCTTGCAGACTTTTGTAGAAGGTTTGCTGCCAAGTTTTTTGACATAAGCTTTTAAATAATCGTCACTGACACCTTCATTGGCCAGTACACAATACCCTTCGGTGGAATAAACCACTTCTTCAGCATCTTCTGCCTTCAGGTTTGACGTTACCAGAAGTCCCGCAATTAAACACAAATACAGACTTTTTTTCATATTTTTCCTCTTGTTAGTCAGCCACGCCTGAGCGGCGTTGTTTTAAAACTAGCTGAGTTTTAGCCAAGCGCCAGCCAGAAGCTTTTGCTGGTTCTAGCCGGTGCTGATTGCATGGCTGAAAAAAAGCCGATACACTGCCGCCGCAAAACCAAGGGGTGCGAAAGCTGAGATGCCAAAAGGCAAACCCTAAGAACCTGATCCGGATCATGCCGGCGGAGGGATGGTGTCTTTGACTTCCTTATACGCGGATGATCCATTTTTCTCACTGGAGTCATCTGTCGATGCGTCTGAAATCTGCTGTTTCTGTTATTGCCGTTGCGGTTTCCACTGTTGTTGCCCCTTATGCTGTTGCTGATGCGGCCGAGCAAGCTATTGAGCGTCTGAGCATTAAGGGCGATTTTCGTCAGGCTCAATTAAACCAGTTGCCCGGCAGTGTAGCTTTGATTTCAGAGCAGGACATTAAACGCCAGCACGCACAGCATCTGGATGATGTGTTGCAACAACTGGGCAATGTTAATTTTGCTGCCGGTGCTTCACGCGGCCGTTATCTGCAAATGCGCGGTATTGGTGAGCGCAGTGAGTTTGTTGACAGTATTAACCCGTCGGTGGGAGTGCTGGTGGACGGCATTGATTATTCACTGCTGGGATTACCTTCGCTGCTCGATGTGCAGCAGCTTGAGGTGTTTCGCGGCCCTGAAGCTACCCGTTTTGGGGCCAATGCCATGGCGGGCATGCTGAATTTTGTCAGTAGCGAGCCGGTATTTGAGCAAAGCACCAGTTTGTCGGCCAGCGTTGCCAACTACAACAGCAATCAGCTGAGTCTGGTGCATAACAACAGTCTGTCAGAGCAGTTTGCTTTCCGGCTGGGGGCTGAACATCAGTCTTCCGATGGTTTTATTAACAACCAGTTTTTAAACCGTGATGACACCAACAATATTGATGAAAATCATCTGCATACTAAATTCCGTTATCTGGTGTCGGAGCAGCTGACACTGGATGCTGTGCTGAATCTGCACGATATTAACAATGGGTATGATGCCTTTTCACTGGACAGAAACAGAACCACCTTGTCGGATGAACCAGGCCAGGATAAGCAGGATATTGCTGCAGCTATGGTAAAAGCCCATTATACCGGCTGGCAATTTGCCGAGTCCGTCACTCAGTTCAGTGTGCTGCATGCTGACAGCGATTATGGTTATGATGAAGACTGGAGTTTTCAGGGCATTCACCCTGATGGTTATGCCACCACGGATCAGTACCTGCGCGAGCGGCAAAACTACAGCCTGGATCATCGTTTTGTAGCGCTGGACCAAAGCTGGGTCAGTGGTTTTTATGTCAGCAGCCAACAAACCGATTTAAACCGCAACTATGGCGATTCATTTGCCGGTGAAGTTTATCCGTTTTTCAGTGAGCTAAAACGGCAGAACATCGCCTGGTATCTGGAAAGTCAGCATCAGCTGGCTCCTGACGTGAAGCTGACCGGTGGGCTCAGAGCTGAACGTTATCAGGACGATTACCAGGACAGTAACCAGATTATGCAGGACGGTGATGACTGGATGTGGGGCGGTAAACTGAGCCTGGATTATCAGGTTTCAGCCCAAAGTATGGTGTATCTGCTGGGCTCCCGTGGTTATAAAGTCGGTGGTATTAATGGTGAAGCGCTGGCCAAAGCCATGGATCCCAAAAACAGCAGCATTGCCGCCTTTCTAAAAGCCCACCCAACCTTTGCGCCTGAAACTTTATGGAATGCCGAGTTTGGTGTCAAAGCCACCACCGCAGAGCAAATGCTGGTGAGCCGGGTTGCTGCGTTTTATATGTGGCGCGACGATATGCAGGTAAACGGCTGGGTGAATCGTGGCACTAAGTTTATTGGTTATTTAAGCAATGCCGGCAGTGGCCGTAACTATGGCGTGGAAATGGAAAACCGTTTGCAGCTAATGCCAACGCTGGCACTTTTTGCCAACGCCAGTGTGCTGCACAGTGAAATCCGTGATTTTGTCACCGAAAAAGGTGTTGATCAGACGGGCCGTGAACAGGCGCATGCGCCGGATTTTCAATACAGCCTGGCGCTGGAATGGAGCATGCTGGATAACCTGCAGTTGAATACCGGGCTACAACACAAAGCCGGTTATTTTTATTCCGACTCGCATGATGCCAAAGCAGAAGGCATGACACTGCTGAACCTGAAACTGAGTTATCAGCTGGATGCATTGGAGCTGGCGCTGTGGAGCCGCAACGCCCTGGACGAAACTTATGGTGTGCGGGGCTTTTATTTTGGCAACGATCCGCGTGATGGTTATCAAGAGCATGTGTACGAACAATTTGGCGAACCGCGCCGTGTTGGCATCAGTGCCAGTTACCAGTTTTAAGGAGTGAGTTGATGCAACTTTCTATCGAAATCAGTAAATATCCGCTCACCGCCGAATATATCGAACCTATTGTGGGTTTTATTGCAGAGCTTAACCGCGAGCCTGGCTTGATTGTGGTGACCAACACCATGAGCACCCAGGTGTTTGGTGAATACGACACTGTGATGGCGGCGCTGCAGCGTTGTATCAAATGGTCTTTTGAGCGTTATGGCAAAGTGGTGTTTGTGGTGAAGTTTATTCATGGTGATTTAAGACCATGAGCGAGCTGCTCAGCGGCATTGTCTCTGGCTGGCAGCTGCAAACCAGCCTGGAATTACTGGCAACAGTGCTGGCGCTGGCTTACACAGTGCTGGCCATTCGCCACAGCTTATGGTGCTGGCCGGCAGCATTGCTCAGCACCTTATTAACGTTACAAATTATGCTGCAATCTCAGCTTTTTACCGACGCTTTGTTGCAGTTGTATTATGCCGCTATGGCGCTCTATGGCTGGTGGAACTGGCAGAAAATGCGCCAGCATAGTCATGGTGTGCCTCAAACTGTGGTGGAATGGCGGTTGTCACAACATCTGCTGTTGATAGGCGGCACTTTCAGCGCTGGCTTGCTGCTGGGCTTTTTGATGGCCAACTACACCAGCACTGATTTTGCTTATCTCGGGGCTCAGGTCAGTTGTTTTGCAGTGGTCAGTACCTGGCTGGTGGCCAAAAAAGTGGTATCAAACTGGCTGTACTGGGTCGTGATTGATGCGGTGTCTATTTACATCTATCTGCAAAAAGATTTGTATTTTTTCAGTGCACTTTTTGTTATTTATACCGTCATCGCAGCGGTAGGGTATCTGGCATGGCGCAGCAGCTATCAAGTTCAGCAGAACAACAAATCTGGCATCTGTGTCAGCGGTTAGAATTTTTTGCTTATCATCTGCCGCTGGCGCTGCAGAAGCTCGCCACCAGCAGTACCAACGATAACTATTATATCCACACTCAGCGTGGCCATTACCTGCTCCGGCACTACGCACCTTTTGTTGAAGGGGTGTGCCGGCAGCAGGAGCTGCGTTGTCAACATGCCGCCGCCGCCGTGGGTGTGGCGCCGGCGCCCCTTTGTCTGAACAACCATCAGCGGATGCTGGTGAGTGAGTTTTTAACCCGCAGCCGGCATTTTGACTGGACTTTGCATCATGGTGAACTGATGCAGCTGGTGGAAAAACTGGTGCGGTTGCACCGCTTGACGGTACAAACTCCTGAGTTACAACCGCTTTTGTATTTGCAGCAGTTATATGACGACTTACCAGAGCACAACAGGCTGCAGCTCCCGCAGGATATATTTGCTGCGCTGCAGCAAGCTGCTGCTGATTTTATGCAGCTGCCGGGGGATATTGTGCTTTGTCATATGGATTTGCACAGCGGTAATATTCTGCTGCAGCAACAACGTATCTGGTTGATCGATTTTGAATATTGCCAGCGGGCGGACAGCAGTTTTGATTTGGCCGCTTTAGTGCTGAATTTGCAGATGAGTGCTGGCGAAGAGCAGGCGATGTTGGAGTTTTATCTGCAATACCGGCCGCAGGCGGCCACGGCGTTACAAATGAGGTTGAGGCTGGCAAAACAGTTATATAGCGGATTTTGCTGGTTATGGTATCTGACGTTGCCGGACCACAGTGACAAGGCGGAGCAGGCGCTGATAAAACTGCGGCAACTGTTGTTACCGCAGTGATTGGTGATTAGATCCCACCCAGACGTTCGGCCAGCGTTTTGTAACGTTTTACATCGTCTTCTTCAAACATTGGTTTACCGTCGGCATCTTTACCTGCCGCAACCAATAAATTTTCCCTTGCCAGACGTTCTACCCGAATTTCCTGAATTGCCAGAAAAGCGGCCACTTCAGCTACTGTCATTAATGCCATGATCATGTCTCTACGTTATTGAGCTTTATAATATAAGCCTAAAATTTGCGATTTGTGAATAGCTTATAAGTGCTTGTTGTCATTAGGGGATGATCACTTTCGCAGCATTCAGTCAATTTGGCGCAAAGGCTAGAGCATTTGTATGCACTGTGTTAACTTTTGGTGTCGTAAAAGCAATAACTGCATGAAGCACACTAATTAAGAGAACTTCTGATGGCAAAAATAATGCAAACCTTATGCTCCGGCATCATGGTATTTGGGGTAATGCAAATGGCTTGGGCTGAAACTGCAGCTCCTGTGGCTGCACAAAAACCTTATGTGGTGAAATCACCCAATGGTGACAGGGTAGATCCTTATTATTGGCTCAGGGATGACAAAAGGCAGGCGCCAGAAGTGTTGTCTTATCTGAATGCCGAAAATAAATATTATCAGGACTATGCAGCCAAATACGCTGAGCTGAATAAGCAGCTGTCGGCAGAAATTATCGGCCGGGTGAAGCAGGATGACAGTGCAGTACCTGCGATCAAAGGTGATTATTCTTATTACAGCCGCTTTGAAACAGGTAAACAATATCCGATTTATGCCCGTAAGCCTAAGGCCGGCGGCGCCGAGCAGATTATGCTGGATGTCAATAAAATGGCTGAAGGCAAAGACTTTTATCAGGTCAGCAATTATCAGGTTAGTCCAAATCAGCAATTGCTGGCTTATGCCGAAGACACCACAGGTCGTCGTAATTACACGCTGAAGATCCGCGATTTACGCACCGGCCAGGACCTGCCCGACACTTTGACCGGTATGGATGCGTCCCTTGCCTGGTCGGCCGATAGTCAATCTTTGTTTTATATCGAAAAAGACAAACAAACCTTACTTGGCAACAAAGTAAAACGCCATCAGCTAGGCCAGGACAACAGCAAAGATGAGCTGTTATATGAAGAAAAAGACACCAGCTTTTATATGGGGGTTGGCAACAGCGGCGATGACCAGTATGTGGTGATATGGCTTGGCAGCACAGTGTCGAATGAAATGCTGGTGCTGAAAAGTGACGATAAAAGCGGCAAATTCCAGACTGTAGCGCAACGTCAGCGTGATTTTAAATATGACATTGAACATATTGGTAATCGCTGGGTGATTAGAACAGACTGGGATGCGCCAAATTACCGTTTGATGACAGTTGCTGATGACCAGATAGGTGACAGAGCTCGCTGGCAGGAATTGCTGGCGCATAATCCTAAAGTGTTTATCGAGTCTTTTCAGTTATTTAAAGACTATATTGCCGTTAATGTGCGCAACGATGGTTTAAATAAAGTGCAGGTAATGCCTTGGGCTGATCTGAACAAAGCCAGTTACATCGACTCAGGTGAAGCGGCTTATGTGGCATACACCAACGTCAATTATCAGCAAGACACAGAATGGTTGCGTTACAGCTATACCTCGTTAACCACACCTTCGTCCATTTATGAAATGAATATGCGTACCGGCGAAAAACGTCTGTTGAAAGAACAGGAAGTGCTGGGTGGTTTTGATAAAAACAATTATCAAACTGAGCGGGTTTGGGCGACGGCAACAGATGGCACCAAAATTCCGGTCAGTCTGTTGTACAAAAAAGGCCTGAAAAAAGACGGTACAGCACCTTTATACCAATATGCCTATGGCTCTTACGGCAGCTCCAGCAGCCCAAGCTTTAAAGCTCCGGTGTTGTCGCTGGTTGACCGCGGTTTTGTTTATGCAATCGCCCATATCCGTGGTGGCCAGGAAATGGGCCGGCATTGGTATGAAGACGGTAAATTGTTGAAAAAGATCAACACTTTCACAGACTTTATCGCTGTAACCGATTATTTGGTTGCTGAAAAATATGCTGCTAAAGATAAAGTATTTGCGATGGGCGGAAGTGCCGGTGGTTTGCTGATGGGTGCTATCGCCAATATGGCACCGGAAAAATATCGTGGCATTTTAGCCCATGTGCCTTTTGTTGATGTGGTCACCACTATGCTGGATGAGTCTATCCCGCTGACAACTAACGAGTTTGATGAGTGGGGCAACCCGAAACAAAAAGCTTTTTATGACTATATGTTGTCGTACTCCCCTTATGATCAGGTAAAAAAACAGGCCTATCCGGCCATGCTGGTCACCACTGGTCTGCACGATTCACAGGTGCAATATTTTGAACCGGCCAAATGGGTGGCCAAATTACGCACCCACAAGACTGATAAGAATCCGTTGTTATTCCGCACCAATATGGAAGCGGGTCATGGTGGCAAATCTGGTCGTTTCTCCCGTCTGAACGAAATTGCCGACGAATATGCTTTTGTGTTGTCGCTGCTGGCACAACCTTAGCAGCTAAGCCTTTGTTGTTAAAAATAAAACGCCTGCATCTTGCAGGCGTTTTTTTGCCAATTACCGTCAGGCCCGCATAAATACAGCTACAGGAACAAATGTTAGCGTGGTTTTAGCGGTTATTTTCTGCTTTGCAGCTTTGGTTAAATTTTTTGGCGTTTGTCTGATTTCTGCCATTTGTTCATCGGGCTGTCATGGACATTCTGCAGTGAACTCGGTATAAGAATCTGACACAGATAGCATTTTTGAGCATTTTGCCCATTTCTACCTGCTCAGAACAACGCAGTGTTGCCAAGGTACGCTATCTTTGAACGGACAGGACAAATTCTGCTCCGCTGAACGTCATAATAAAAACTATGGGTACAAGTTATGAAAGCATCCGGCACCGCGCTCGCCATTTTTAACAACTTTCTCGGTCAGTCGCCAAACTGGTACAAACTGACCATCATCATGTTTCTGTTTATTAATCCGCTGGTTTTTATCAATCATCCTTATCTGGCTGGTTGGTTACTGGTGATTGAGTTTATTTTTACCTTGGCGATGGCGCTCAAGTGTTATCCGCTGTTGCCGGGTGGTTTGCTTGCCATTCAGGCGATAGCGATGGGCATGACCAGCACCCACAAAGTAATGCACGAAGTTACTATGAATATTGAGGTGATTTTGCTGCTGGTGTTTATGGTGGCTGGTATTCACTTTGTCAAAGATCTGCTGTTGTTTGTGTTTACCAAATTATTGATCCGCGTGCGGTCAAAAATAGGCATTTCAATGGCTTTTACTTTTATGGCGGCATTTTTGTCGGCATTCCTTGATGCCTTAACAGTGGTGGCTGTCGTCATTGCCGTTGGTATTGGTTTTTATGCGATTTATCACAAAATTTCTTCCGGCAAAGGTTTTATTGACCCCCATGATCATAGTGTGGACACTGAAGTGGCCGAGTTATCCAGAGCAGATTTAGATGCGTTTCGTGGTTTTTTACGTAACTTGCTGATGCATGCCGGGGTAGGTACTGCATTGGGCGGGGTTTCCACTATGGTGGGCGAACCACAAAACCTGATTATTGCTGCTGCGGTTGGTTGGGATTTTGCTGAGTTTGCGTTGCGGATGAGCGCTGTGAGTGCGCCTATCTTGATCTGTGGTTTATTGACCACAGTGGTGGTAGAAAAATTCCGCATTTTTGATTTTGGTGTGCGTCTGCCAACCGCGGTGCAGGACGTACTCATCGCTTACGATAAATACCAGACTGCCAAAATTACTTCGTCAGACATTGCCAAACTTTGGGTGCAGGGCATTATTGCGGTGTTATTGATCCTGTGTCTGAGTCTGCATATTGCCTCTGTTGGCCTTATTGGTCTGATGGTCATCATTCTGGCGACCACTTTCTGTGGTGTGACGGACGAGCACGCCATAGGCCATGCTTTTAAAGAAGCGCTACCTTTTACCGCTTTGCTGGTGGTATTTTTTGCTGTAGTGGCAGTGATTATTGACCAGCATTTGTTTAGTCCGGTGATTGCCTGGGTGCTGACCTTTGATGGTCAGCTGCAGCTGGCAATGTTGTTTTTGGCAAACGGCGCTTTATCCATGGTCAGTGACAACGTCTTTGTCGGCACTGTGTATATCAATGAAGTAAAAGCGGCCTGGGAAGCGGGCAGTATCAGTCGCGAACAGTTTGAGTTATTGGCCATTGCGATTAATACCGGTACTAACCTGCCAAGCGTGGCAACACCCAATGGTCAGGCGGCGTTTTTATTCCTGTTGACCAGTGCTTTGGCACCGCTGATTCGTCTGTCTTACGCCAAGATGGTGTGGATGGCGATCCCTTACACTATTGTGTTAACTATCGTTGGATTAACCTGCACAGTGTGGGTGTTGCCTGAGGTGACGCACTGGTTTTATGACGCTGGCTGGATCCACCATTATGTACCTGGTGCAGCGGCAGTGCCCGGACACTAATCCGGCAAGGGGGTGGGGTTTTATCTTAGATAACACCCCATTTATCCGATTTCTGCTTTAAAAATTGCAGGCCAGCCGTCAGATCCCTGCATTGTCACCGCATCTGTTGATGTGCAGCAGGTAATCTTCTTGTGACCGGTTCAGTCCGAAGCAACGTAATAAATGGTATAGGCCTACTTAACAAAAGAGGAAACTGAGTCTGGTGAGCACTTTATTATGGATAGTGGTGTTGCCGCTGTTGGCCAGTATCTTTGCAACGGCAGCGCGGCACTGGCAGCGCAGTTCCCTTGCTCTGGCAGTCGCTGCTTTCCCCGCACTGGCGTTGTTGCTGTTATTACCCATGGGCAGTGCTATTTTTTCCGGTGAAGTATTGCGCTACCAAGTGCAGTGGTTACCACTGATTGGGTTGAATTTCAGTCTGCATCTGGATGGTTTGTCGTTTTTATTCAGCCTGCTGATCCTTTGTATCGGTTTGCTGGTTATTCTTTATGCCCGCTATTACCTGTCGGCACAGGATTCGATGGCCAGGTTTTATGCGTTTTTAATGTTGTTTATGTTTGCGATGCTGGGTGTGGTCTTGTCCGGCAATCTGCTGCAAATGTGGTTTTTCTGGGAGCTGACCAGTATCAGCTCGTTTTTATTGATTAGTTTCTGGTCGCAGCAGGGGGATGCCCGTAAAGGCGCCAGAATGGCGTTAACAGTCACAGCGGCCGGTGGTTTGGCACTGTTGGCCGGTATTGTGCTGCTTGGGCAAATTACCGGCAGTTATGAATTGTCGGTCGTGCTGACGCACACTGAACAATTACAGCAACATGCAGCTTATCCCGTAGTGTTGGTGCTGGTGTTGCTGGGCGCTTTTACCAAGTCTGCGCAGTTTCCTTTCCATTTCTGGCTACCTAATGCGATGGCTGCACCAACGCCCGTTAGCGCTTACCTGCATTCGGCGACTATGGTCAAAGCCGGTATTTTTTTGCTGGCCCGGTTATATCCGTTATTATCCGGGACCGAATTATGGTTTTTAGTGGTCACCCTGGCCGGTTTGGCCACTTTGCTGGTGGGCGCTTATTTTGCGTTATTTCAGCATGATCTAAAGGGCTTGCTGGCTTATTCAACCATTTCCCACCTTGGCTTAATTACGTTATTGCTGGGGTTAGATACTGATTTGGCCGCGGTGGCCGCCATTTTCCATTTAATTAACCATGCCATTTTTAAAGCGTCATTATTTATGGCTGCCGGTATTATTGACCACGAAACCGGTTCCCGCGATATGCGAAAAATCAACGGTTTATGGAAGTATATGCCGGTTACTGCCACGCTGGCGATGGTGGCGTCGGCCTCGATGGCCGGTGTGCCGCTGCTCAACGGTTTTTTATCCAAAGAAATGTTTTTTAGTCAAACCCTGCATCAGGGAGTGCTGGGGTCGTTAAGCTGGTTAATTCCGCTGTTGGCCACAGTGGCAGCGATTTTTGCCGTTGCTTATTCAGCGCGTTTTATTCACGACGTGTTTTTTAACGGTGAACCTATTGGCCTGAGCAAAACGCCGCATGAACCACCACGTTATATGCGGGTGCCGATGGAGATTCTGGTGGCCTTTTGTGTCTTGCTTGGGGTGTTCCCGCAGTGGTTTATCGGTGATTTATTGTCGCAGGCCGCTGTTGCTGTGCTTGGCGGTGCAGCGCCGGAATACAGTCTGGCGCTGTGGCATGGTCTGAATTTACCGTTGCTGATGAGTGTGCTGGCGCTGGCTGGTGGCATAGTGCTTTACATCAACCGTAAACATTTATTTGTATTTCAGGCCGGCTTTGCGGAACAACCGGCGATTTATCGTTTTGAAAATATATTGCAGCGTTTTGTGCAGCGTTGTCGCAGTTTGACTGCAGCTATCGACAATGGCAGTTATCAGCGTTTTGCTGCTCTGATGTTGTTACTGGTGCTGTTGTTGTGTGGTGCGCCTTTGCTGGAGCTTGCGTCTCTTCAGGGCAGCAGGCCGGCTTTGCCGCTGGATATGTTGGTGCTGGCCGGGGCTGTTATTTTATGTATCGCCGCTATCGCCACTGTACTGACTATCCGGCAACGGTTATTGTCGCTGGTAATGATTTCGGTGGTCGGGTTAATGGTCAGTCTGGCCTTTGTGCGGTTTTCGGCGCCGGATCTGGCACTGACCCAGTTATCGGTGGAAGTGGTGACTGTCGTGCTGCTGATGCTGGCCTTGTATTTCCTGCCGCATAAATCGGTGAAACAATCTTCACCTGGCCATTTGGTGCGGGATTTGGCGTTGGCGACAGGGATTGGCGTGGTGATAGGCAGTCTGGCTTTTGCTATGCTGACCCAGCAAACCGACACTATTTCAGATTATTTCCTGCAAAATGCCAAAACCGGCGGTGGTGGCACCAATGTGGTGAATGTCATTCTGGTCGATTTCCGGGGTTTTGATACCCTGGGGGAAATTACCGTATTAGGCATCGCCGCGCTGGGCATTTTTAAAATGCTGACCGGTATTCCACGTTTTATGTCTGGCGCCGATGGGGAAGGCAGGCGCTGGGCGCTCGATAGTCATCCGCTGTTACTGGCTGTGGTGTCGCAGGCGTTATTACCGCTGGCGTTATTGGTTTCTGTGTATATTTTCTTTCGCGGGCACAATATGCCAGGCGGTGGTTTTGTTGCCGGCTTGATTACCGCTGTGGCGATGATTCTGCAGTATGTGGCGCAAGGGGTGGACTGGGTCAAACCCAGATTAAAAGTTGAGTATTCCACCTTAATTGCGCTTGGAATTTTATGTGCCACAGTCACCGGCCTTGCCAGCCTGTTGTTTGGCCGGCCATTTTTAACCTCCTGGTTTGATTATTTTAACCTACCGCTGGTGGGGACTATTGAACTTGCCAGTGCCATGGCTTTTGACTTGGGGGTTTATCTGACGGTGGTGGGGTCAACCTTATTGATCCTGGCGAATTTAGGTAAAGTAACCACCCGTTATCGTCCTGTGCATAAGGAGCAACCATAATGGAACTGGTGATGGCGATTGTGATAGGCGTATTAACCGGCTGCGGTGTGCTGCTGGTGCTGAGGGCCCATACCTTTGCTGTGGTGCTAGGGTTAACCATGCTGTCTTATGCGGTCAATCTGTTTATTTTTGCCAGCGGCGGTTTAACTGCAGGTAAAGGTGCCGTGCTGGGAGTAACAGACATCTACGCTGATCCCTTGCCGCAGGCGCTGGTGTTGACTGCTATTGTAATAGGTTTTGCCATGACGGCATTTTTAGTGATCCTTGCCATTCGTGCCCGGGCTGAGCTGGGTAATGACCATGTGGATGGCCAAAGTGGTTCGCGGCAACAGCAGGAGTCGCGGTTTTGATGCAACATGCAGTGATTTTTCCGATTTTAGTTCCGTTAATTACCGGGGCTTTATTATTATTGCCGCCAGTGCAGGCGTCAGTGAGTAAAAGACGTGCACTGGGCGGCATTGGGTTGTTGCTGTTGTTGCTTAGTGCCTGTTATGGGCTCTGGCAAAGTGCGGGCGGCGTGCAAAACTTTTACCTGCTGGGTAACTGGTCTGCGCCTTTTGGCATTGTCTTGCTGCAGGATAAGGTGTCGGCCATTTTTGTACTGTTAAGCACAGTGCTGGCTTGTTGTTGCTGGCTGTACAGTCTGGCTGGTGAAGATGAACGTGGTGCTTATTTCCAGCCTTTATTACAGTTTTTATTGATGGGCATTCATGGTGCCTTCTTAACCGCTGATTTATTTAACCTTTTTGTGTTTTTTGAAGTGCTGCTGATTTCCTCTTATGGTTTGCTGCTGCATGGTGGTGGTAAAGGGCGTACCAAAGCGGCTTTGCATTATGTGTTATTAAACCTGTTAGGCTCTGCGCTGTTTTTACTGGCGCTGGCGCTGCTGTACGCCATGCTCGGTAGCCTGAATATGCAGGATATGGCGCAGCGCATCACTAGTCTGGCACCGCAGCAGGTGTTAATAGTCAAAGCGGCTGCCGGTTTGTTATTGCTGGTGTTTGGTTTAAAAGCGGCGCTCCTGCCATTGCATTTCTGGTTGCCGGCCGCTTATGCCAATGCGTCGGCTTCGGTTGCGGCCATGTTTGCCGTCATGACCAAAGTTGGTGTTTATTGTGTGATGCGGGTATTTGGCAGCTTGTTTGGTGACAATGCAGCTGAGCTGGCTGGTTTTGGCCGGGATTTATTATGGATTGGCGGCCTTGCCACTATGCTGTTGGCCGCCGTGGGTGTACTGGCGGCACAATATCTGAAATTGCTGGTGGCTTACTTGGTGTTGCTGTCTGCCGGCAGTTTACTGGCCACCCTTGCACTTGGTCATAGCGGTGCTGTTGCCGCAGTGCTTTATTACAGTCTGCATTCCACCCTGGTGGCAGCGGCTTTATTTTTACTGGCAGATTTAATTGCTGCGCAGCGTGGCACGGTACAGGACAGGCTTGTAGCGGGCCGGCCTTTGCAACAGGCATGGCCATTGGGGGTGCTTTTTGTGATAGCAGCACTGGCGGTGGCGGGGATGCCGCCCTTGTCTGGCTTTGTGGCAAAAATCTGGTTAATGCAGGCCGCCACTGATCTGCCCAGCCGTCTTGCGTTATGGTCGGTGTTGTTGTTCTGTAGTCTGCTGGTGCTGATTGCGTTAACCAGAGCCGGCAGTACCTTATTCTGGCGGGCGAAAGCACAGGTTATGACTGCACAACGCGCCCATGCCGTGCAATTTACGGCAGTGTGTCTGTTGCTGCTGGCAAGCCCGCTCCTGGTGTTTTTTGGGGAAGCTGTGATGCAGTTTTGTGTTGAGGCGGCAACCCAGTTGCAGTTTTTGCCGAATGTGCGTGCAGTAGGAGGGCAATAACATGAAGTTTATCAGCGTATTATTGCCAACACCTGCCCGAAGTTTATTGCTGTTTGTGGTCTGGTTATTACTGAATAACAGTGTGGCGCCTATCCATCTGATTGTTGCTGCAGTGTTGGCAGTGCTGATCCCGCAGTTGACGGCACCTTTTCGTGATCCCCAACCGCCGATCCGGCGTTGGGGTCTGGCTCTGCGTTATATCGGTCGGGTGTTGCTGGATATAGTACTCGCTAATTTACAGGTGATTAAGCTGGTATTGGGGCCAAATAAAAATCTGAATCCTGGTTTTGTGCTGGTGCCTCTTTCAATGACAGAAGCTTTACCTTTAACCATTCTGGCCGGCACAGTTTCATTAACGCCAGGCACTGTCAGCGCTGAAATTTTACCCTATCAGTTGGATGAAAACAGCGCCAAGCCTAAGTATCTGCTTTTACATGTGCTTGATTTACATGATGAAGCTGAGTTGATTGCCAGTATCAAACAGCGTTATGAGCAACCACTGAAGGAGATATTCCAATGTTAAATCAGATAGTCATGGTTGCGATGATTGGCGTAGGAATCGCCTTGCTGTTGAACCTATGGGCTTTATTGCGCGGTCCCAGTGTGCCGGATCGTCTGTTGGCGCTGGATACCATGTACATCAACAGCATTGCGTTATTGCTCTGTTACGGTATTTATGCCGCCAGTATTCTGCATTTTGAAGCCGCACTGTTGATTGCCATGCTGGGCTTTGTCAGTACAGTGGCAGTGTGCAAATTTATGTTACGTGGTGACATTATTGAATAGGAGAGAACCATGACCTTGCTGGAATGGATCATTGCGTTACTGGTGATAGCTGGCACCTTGTTTGTGCTGGTGGGGTCCTTTGCTTTAATTAAACTACCTGACTTTTACACCAGGTTGCATGGACCGACCAAGGCCACCACATTGGGGCTTGGCAGTCTGGTGCTGGCGTCGATGTTGTTCTTTAATTTTGTCGAACAACAACTGAATCTACAGCAGCTGCTGATTGCGTTGTTTTTATTTATTTCTGCCCCTGTCACCGCTTATATGCTGATCAAAGCCGGTTTACACCAGAAGCTGACGCCAACAGCAGCCACCCAACAACAACAGCTGATGAAACAAAGGGACAAACTAGCTAAAGGTGAATAAAGGTGAGGGCAGTTTAGTTTTCGTCAAAACCGTTGTTAATCAGTTCAACCACAGATTTTAATGCCGCTTCTGCTTCTGCGCCGTGCGCCAGTACCTCAACGTTTTTGCCTTTGCTGCTGGCAAGCATTAACAACGCCAACACACTACTGGCATCGGCAGTTTTGCCTTCCTGTTGTAGCTCAATTTTGGCATCAAACTTCTGACACAGTTGCGCCAGTTTGGTAGCGGCGCGGGCATGTAAACCCAGCTGATTTACGATAGTGACGGTTTGAGAAAAACTATTTGCCATGATGACGCACCAATTCGCGGTGGCGGATCTGCACATCTTCCCGCAGTGCTTTAAAACGTGCTGAGAGCGCTTCAACAATATAAACAGAACGATGCTGACCGCCGGTACAACCGATGGCAATGGTCAGATAACTGCGGTTATTGCGTTCCAGATGAGGCAACCAGGTGCCGATAAACTGATTAATTTGTTCGGTGTACTGACCTACAACTTCCTGTGCTGCAAGGTAATCTTTCACTGGCTGATCAAGGCCGGTCAGAATTTTCAGCTCAGGCTCCCAATGTGGGTTTGGTAAAAAGCGGGCGTCAAACACATAGTCGGCATCTTTAGGAATGCCATATTTAAAGCCAAAAGACTCAAACAGAATCACCAGCCGTCCGGTTTTTTGGCCCAGAATACGTTCACGTAGTTGCTCTGTCAGCTGGTGTACGTTTAAGTCGGTGGTATCTATATACAAATCGGCACGGCTGGAAATAGGGTCCAGCAGCTGCTGCTCGCGTTGAATCGCTTCATCCAGCGACATGGCCTGATGCGACAACGGGTGCAGGCGGCGCGTTTCACTGAATCTTTTGATCAAGCTGCTGTGGGAAGCATCCAGATACAAAATGGTAAGTTCAACTTTACGCGGCAGATAAGACAGAATTTCAGTGAGCTCTTCCGGCTCTTGTGGCAGGTTGCGCACATCAATACTGACGGCAACCCTTTCATACTGACCCATCACCGCGTTGGCCAGGGTGGGCAGCAGATTCACCGGAATATTGTCGACACAATAGTAACCCAGGTCTTCCATCACGCGAAGTGCAACTGATTTGCCGGAACCTGAGCGACCACTGACGACAAGGAGTTTCATTTGCTGGCCACCATATCTGAGTGGGTCAGCAACAACTGATACAGATCATGATCTGAAGCTGTATGACGGATTTTGCGGGTTAAATCTTTCTGACTGAGTAACCTTGCGATGCCAGCCAAGGTGGTCAGGTGGGTCTGGCATTGATTTTCTGGGATCAGTATGGCACAGAAAATATCTACCGCCTGGTTATCAATAGCGTCAAATTGAATAGCGTCCTGACTGACCACAAAAACTAACACCGGGCTGGTGACGTCTTTGAGTTTACCGTGCGGAATGGCAATTCCACCGCCAATGCCGGTTGAGCCCAGTTTTTCGCGGGCCATCAGGGCTTCAAAAATAGTGGATTCTGCTAATTGCGGTAATTGCTGGTGTGCAAGCTCGGCAATATATTCCAGAATACGTTTTTTACTATTAAAAAGGACCGCACTTTTTGTGCAGTCCTTCGATAACATTGAGCTTAAGTTCATAAGTCCGTAATCAATGACGAGAAATTTTCTCTTTGTGTTTAATGACTTGTCGATCAAGTTTATCGATCAGCTGGTCAATAGCAGCGTACATATTATCATCTTCGCTGACTGCAAACACCTCTCCGCCGTTTAAATGCAGTTTTGCTTCGGCAATTTGTTTTAATTTCTCCACGTTGAGCACAACATGTACGTTGTTGATGTGGTCAAAATGCCGTTCAAGTTTTGAAAACTTGCTGTCTACATAGTCTCTCAGTGCTTCAGTGATTTCAACATGACGACCAGTTAGATTGATTTGCATAGACATTTCCTTCTTTGATGAGCACTTATAGCAAGCTCTTGCGCTGATTTGACGGCGGAATGTACAGAGATTCACGGTATTTGGCGATGGTCCGCCTTGCTACGTTGATGCCCTGTTCAGAAAGAATTTCTGCCATCCTGCTATCGCTTAACGGCTTTGCAGGATTCTCCGCTGCCACCAATTTTTTTATAAAAGCCCTGATGGCGGTCGACGAACATTCGCCGCCACTCTCTGTACTTACATGACTGGAGAAAAAGAACTTAAGTTCAAATATTCCTCTGGGCGTGTGCATGAATTTTTGTGTGGTCACCCTGGAAATAGTGGATTCATGCATGCCCACCATCTCTGCCACGTCGTTGAGCACCATGGGTTTCATCGCTTCTTCCCCATGCTCAAAAAACGCTTGTTGCTGCTGCACTATACAGTTGGCAACCTTTAATAAAGTTTCGTTGCGGCTTTCCAGACTCTTTAAAAACCACTTGGCTTCCTGCAAGTGAGAGCGGATAAACTGACTGTCGGCCGAGTTTCTGGCGTTGCGCGACATGGCGGCGTATTGTTCGTTGATCCTGATTTTTGGAAAAGCATCCGGATTTAACTCAACCATCCAGCGGCCTTTGATTTTTTTCACCGATACATCCGGAATGGTGTACTGCTGCTCTTCACGGATCACATCGGCACCAGGGCGCGGGTTCAGGCTGTGAATAAGCCGCATCACTTCGCGCAGGTCATCTTCTTTGAGTTTAGTCACGCGCATCAGAGAACGGAAATCTCTGTTGGCTAAATATTCGCTGTAGTCCCGGATAATGCCGCAGGTTTCGGCCAGAAAAGGCGTATGTGGGTCAAACTGACGCAGCTGCACTAATAAACATTCCTGAATGGTGCGGGCGCCAACACCTACAGGGTCAAACAGTTGAATACGTTTGATCACAGCTTCGACTTCATCGGCTTCGACGTCTGGCATGCCAAGCGAATCGAGAATGTCCTGGTTGCTGATGGTGAGTAAACCATTGCCATCAATAGCTTCTATAATAATTTCGGCAATGGCAAGGTCGGTTTCGGTAAAAGGTGTCAGGCGCATCTGCCAGCGTAAATAATCTTGCAGGGTTTCGCTGGTTTCACCCTGAAACACGTTGTCTTCGTCACCATTGTAGGTATTAGCGACTGGGGCTGCGCTGACTAAGTCGTCCCAGTTGCTGTCAAGCGGCAGGTCTTCTTTGATATTTTGCTCCGTCATGGCCTCGCTGGTATCGGGCACTTCCGGGTCAAAATGTTCGTCACTGGAGTAGCTGTCTATTTCGGCTTGTTCGTGTTTGTCGCTCGCTTCCGGTGCACTGCTGCTTTCATTGAAGTTGTTATAGTCATCCTCCGCTTCCAACAGCGGGTTGGCATCCAGAGCTTCCTGAATTTCCTGCTGTAATTCAATGGTCGACAGTTGCAACAGCTTGATGGCTTGTTGCAGCTGGGGAGTCATTGTGAGTTGCTGTCCAAGCCGGAGTTGTAAAGATGGCTTCATGTACTTCTGGTCACTCCTGACGGCCAGTATCCACTGGCTTTTTGCTAACTATAGCCTGAATTGTTCGCCGAGGTATACATCTCTGACCTGCTGATTTGCTAATACATCGGCCGGCGAGCCAGAAGCTATCAGTTCGCCATGACTGACAATATAGGCAATTTCGCAAACATCAAGCGTCTCGCGCACATTGTGGTCGGTGATTAGCACCCCTATGCCTCTGTTACGCAAATGCTGAATAATTTTTTTAATATCCAAGACTGAAATAGGGTCCACGCCGGCAAAAGGTTCGTCCAGTAAAATAAAGGCCGGATTGGCCGCTAAAGCCCGGGCAATTTCCACCCTGCGTCTTTCACCACCGGACAAACTCATGCCCAGGCTGCTACGGATATGGGTAATGTTAAATTCATCCAGCAGTTCGTCTGCTATTTGCTCACGCTGCTCGTCTTTTAACTCTTTGCGCGTTTGCAAAATGGCCATCAGGTTGTCGTACACCGTCAGTTTGCGGAAAATTGAACTTTCCTGCGGCAGATAACCAATGCCCTGACGGGCACGGGCGTGAATAGGGTCGAAAGTCATATCATGGCCATCGAGTGTAATGCTGCCTTTATCTGACGGCACCAGGCCCACTATCATATAAAAAGTGGTGGTTTTACCGGCGCCATTGGGGCCGAGCAAACCAACGATCTGGCCTGCTTTCACTTCGAGGCTGACGTCTTTAACCACCTGACGGCCTTTGTAACTTTTCGCCAGATGCGATGCGACAAGAGTTTTCACTTTAGTTTTTCTCTGGGATAAATACGGTACTGACCCTTTGGGTGTCTTTGCCACCTTCAGCATTGAGTTTTTGCTGTGCCAGGTCATATTGAATTTTGGCACTTTTCACCACACTGCCGCTTTGATTGATTTCGGCGTTGCCGGTTAATGTCAGGATGCGGGTGGCAACGTCATAACGGATTTCGTTGGCCATGGCTTCTATTGGTTTGTCACCATCCAGCACCTGCGAATAAGAGGCCGGTGTGCCGCTGGCAATAAATACCTCTTTACCCTGGCCTTTGGAGCTGTCCACTTCAAGACGTTCGGCTTTGATTTTTAACGAGCCCTGGGTAACCAGCACATTGCCAAGGTACACCAGTTTTTTCTCTTTGACGCTGCCGTCAAAATTATCAGAGCTGACATTCACAGGTTCGGCAAAATCGTTATTGGCCGCCTGAGATGCCAGCGAACAGAGGCCAAGCAACAAGGCCAGCAGCAAATTATTTCTCATGGCGATAAACCGTCCCTTTATGTTGATGAAGTTGTAGTTTCTGTTTGACTAAATCAACCTCGACGCCCTGGCCATTGATGGCAAAACCGTCGCCGCTGATCAAAACCTGCTGCCTGCTTTGCAGCATTTGTTGTTCAAACAAATATTCCAGCTGGTTCGTTTCGAGTTTGTTAAATAATTCACCTGATTTCAGATTGTCCAGGATCACCTGTTGTTCCAGCACAACTTTGTCATCCGGATACAACACACCGTGGTCACTGCTAACCTGCCATTTGGGCAGCTGATCTTCAAAAATGGTGTAAGCAGGGGCTTCAAACTGAATTTGCCCAAGCTGCTCAAAGTGCGACATTTGCCGGGCCTTGATCAGGCCTGACATATTGCCGCTGCCGTCAAAACTGGTACGCACTAAGTCGTAGGCAATAAAGTCGGGCGCCAGTTCCTGCTCCGCATTGGTCGCTGTGCTTTTACCTTCATTGTCCAGCCAGCCGTATAACAGGCTGGCACAGGTCAGCACCAGTAAAAACCAGAAAATCTGTTGTTTCATGAGCTGCTTCCGTCAAAGCCGGCAAATTTTTGCTGGCTGATCAGCAGTAAATCACAAAGCTCACGCACAGCGCCATAACCACCCGGCAGGCAGGTGACATAATGGGCATGTTGGCGTAAATAAGGATGGGCATCTTTGACTGCAACAGAAAGACCACAATGTTGCATCACTTTCCAGTCGGACAGGTCATCACCAATATAAGCAATCTGTTGATTTTCAAGCTGTAACTTTTGTTTCAGTTCATTAAAAGCCGGAATTTTATCTTCCTGCCCCTGATAGATATAGGGCACTGTTAATGAGGTCATACGTTGACTGACAATGTCAGATCGCCGGCCTGTGATGACTGCCACTTCGATGCCTGCATGGCGTAGCGCTTTAATGCCATAACCGTCACGGGTATGAAAAGCTTTGAGCTCTTCACCGGCATCGCCCAGATAAATCCGTCCGTCGGAGAACACACCGTCCACGTCACAGATCAGCAAGCGGATTTGTGCGGCTTGCTGCAGCAGCTGGCCCTGAACCTGCTGATATAACTGACTAAATAAATCTGACATTACAACACTCCGGCCCGCAGTAAATCATGCATATTCATCGCGCCTATCGGTGTTCTGTCGTCTGACAATACAATCAGGCCATTAATTTTCTTTTGTTCCATAATTTTCAGCGCTTCAGCGGCCAGCATATCGGCTTTGGCAGTAATACAGTTGCGGATCATCACGTCGGCAATCAGGGTCTGATGAATATCGACTCTTAAATCGAGCAAGCGCCGTAAATCACCGTCAGTAAAAATACCGGCCAGCTTGCCTTGTTCATCTACGATGGCGGTCATGCCCAGACCTTTTTGTGATATTTCTAACAAGGCCTGCTTAATGGTGGCTGAAACAGGTACCAGCGGTATTTGTTCGCCCTGGTGCATCACATCCTGCAACCGTAACAATAACTTTTTACCCAAACTGCCGCCCGGATGTGACAGCGCAAAATCATCGGCGGAAAAACCACGGGCTTCCAATAAAGCAACAGCCAGAGCATCCCCCATCACCAGTGCTGCTGTGGTGCTGGCTGTTGGTGCCAGCCCAAGCGGGCAGGCTTCCTGTTCCACTTTGACACATAAATGCACATCGGCAAGGCGGGCCAGGGTTGATTGAGGATTGCCGGTCATGGCAATCAAGCCAATGCCAAGGCGTTTTAACACCGGAACTATCAGCAGTAACTCATTGGTTTCGCCTGAATTGGACAGGGCCAGTACAATGTCACCTTTGGTGATCATACCAAGGTCACCGTGGCTTGCTTCACCTGGGTGGACAAAAAACGCCGGAGTACCGGTTGAGGCCAGAGTGGCAGCGATTTTATTGCCGATATGGCCGGATTTTCCCATGCCGATAACAATAATACGGCCGCTACAGTCAAACATCTGCTGGCAAGCGCGTTCAAAATTGTGATCCAGATACTGGTTTAATCCAACAATGGCTGCAGCTTCAATCGCAAAGACTGCCCTGGCTTTGGCACAGTAATCTATAGTCACGGTGTTTCTCCTGCGGCCGGGCTGATTTTCCCGGTGATGGTTAAGCTGATATTCAGTTAACTTCGACAAAATGCGAATAAATATCAAAAACAAAGCGGTTCGTCACTGAACTGGCACAGCATTAAAGCCTATAAGCCAGCAGCGCCCGCAAAACTGCGACATTTTCCTGCTTCTCTGGTGGAATTGCAAAAAAAACCGTGAATTGGTGTAAGTTTCGATTTTTGCAATCGAATATTACAATTTTTTCTGCGCACTCATGCTGTTAATGCAGGTAAAATACGCCGAACTATTAAACAGTGGTCTTGCATCCGGACGTCCCTGACTTTATATTGCGCGGCGTTTTGCCTGGGGCTTTGCTGGTTTTTATGATAACCAGCTCAATCAAGGGATTTAAGTTGGAACAAAGCATGGGAAATACAACGGCTGAGCCGCTGGTGAACATTCAAAACCTGACCTTCCGCCGCGGTGAGCGGGTGATTTATGACGACATGAGCATGCAGTTCCGTCGTGGTAAAGTGACCGCCATTATGGGGCCGAGCGGGATCGGGAAAACCACCTTATTGCGTCTGATCGGCGGTCAGCTGAAACCGGACAGCGGCCATATCTGGTTTGATGGTGTTGATATTCCAGTCCTTGGCCGCAATGATCTGTATCAGGCCCGCAAAAAAATGAGCATGTTGTTTCAAAGCGGCG
Organism: Rheinheimera sp.; assembly: GCF_036782235.1. Lineage (GTDB taxonomy): Bacteria > Pseudomonadota > Gammaproteobacteria > Enterobacterales > Alteromonadaceae > Pararheinheimera. The sequence goes on from NZ_DAIPZL010000002.1 coordinate 32,681, forward strand.
CTTTATTCAGCGATATGTCTGTGTTTGATAACGTGGCTTTTCCAATCCGCGAGCATACCAAATTGCCGGAAGAAATTATCCGCATGATGGTACTGATGAAACTTGAAGCTGTAGGTTTGCGTGGTGCACGCGATTTAATGCCGGCTGAGCTGTCTGGTGGTATGGCACGCCGTGCTGCGCTGGCGCGTGCTATTGCGCTGGATCCACAACTGGTGATGTATGACGAACCTTTTGCCGGTCAGGACCCTATTTCGATGGGTGTGATAGTACGGCTGATCCGTTCTTTAAATGATGCACTGGGGCTGACGTCTATTGTGGTGTCCCATGATGTCAACGAAGTGATGAGTATTGCCGACTACGTCTATGTAGTGGCAGAGCGCCGGGTGATTGGCCATGGCACACCGCAGCAGTTGCGGGTGCATGAATCGCCGCTGGTACAGCAGTTTTTACAAGGTCTGGCTGATGGTCCTGTACCTTTCCATTTTAAAGCGGCCGATTATGCCGGGGAATTAATGGAGTTAAAGGATTAATGCTCGATAAATTACAACAACTTGGCGCTGCCACTATAGCGTCTGTGCAGGGTTTTGGCCGCGCCGCCCTGATGGTCTTAGGGGCTTTATGGGGCCGGCCCAGGTTTGTCAAAGCCTGGCCTTTATATATCAAGCAGTTTTATGTGGTTGGCGTGTTATCGCTGCTGATCATTGTGGTGTCGGGGTTATTTATCGGCATGGTGTTGGCGCTGCAAGGTTACACCGTCTTGTCAAAGTTTGGTGCCGAACAAATGCTTGGCCCTTTGGTGGCGCTCAGTTTGCTGCGTGAACTGGGACCCGTGGTCACAGCTTTGTTATTTGCCGGTCGCGCTGGTAGCGCACTGACCGCCGAAATTGGTCTGATGAAAGCAACAGAACAACTCTCCGGTATGGAAATGATGGCGGTTGATCCGCTGCGCCGGGTGATAGCTCCGCGTTTTTGGGCTGGTGTGGTTTGTATGCCACTGCTGGCGCTGATCTTTAATGCCGTTGGTATTCTCGGTGGTCATCTGGTGGGTGTGGACTGGCTGGGCGTAGATGCAGGCGGTTATTGGTCGGCCATGCAGGCCAACGTTGATCTGCACGAAGATGTGCTGAACGGCGTGATCAAAAGTATGGTGTTTGCGTTTTTGGTGACAGTGATTGCGCTGCACAAGGGATTTGATGCGGTTCCGACTTCGGAAGGGATCAGTCAGGCGACAACCCAGACTGTTGTCACTGCCTCGCTGGCGGTGCTGGGTTTTGATTTTGTATTAACAGCTGTCATGTTTGGTGGATAAAAAAATGACCACACGTAAGTTAGAAATTTTAGTGGGTGCTTTTGTCGCTTTGGCGATTGCCGCTTTGTTATTACTGGCGATGAAAGTTGCCAATACCGGTGTGACCGGTTCGGATCAAAGTTATAAGTTGTATGCCAAATTCGACAATATCGGCGGCTTAAAAGTACGTTCGCCGGTGAAAGTAGGTGGGGTTGTGGTTGGCCGTGTTGCCAGCATTCAGCTGGATCCTGAAGCTTTCCAGCCGGTCGTGACCCTGGAAATTAACAGCAGTTACAGCAATTTCCCTGAGACCAGCTCTTTGTCCATTCTGACTTCAGGTTTGCTCGGCGAACAATATATTGGTTTACAACCAGGTTTTGTCGACGAAAACGTAGAAATTCTGGCTGATGGTGATTATATCGAAGACACCAAGGCGGCCATTGTACTGGAAGAGCTGATCGGTCAGTTCTTGTTTAACCGTGGGAATCAATAATGAACAGAATCTTTAAATTTGCCACAGCGCTGCTGCTGGCTATCAGCACTGTGCCGGCACAGGCAAACTCTGCCGCTGTGCCTACTTATGATGATCCATACAAAATGATGGAAGTGCTGGCGGATAAAACTTTCCGTCGTATTGCTGCTGACCAGCCAAAAATCAAAGCTGATGCTGAAGTACTGCGTACTATTGTCAATGAAGAGTTAGTGCCTTATATCGACAGTCGTTACGCCGCAGGTTATGTGATTGGTCAGAGTGTGAAACTCAACACTGTACCAAAACAAGACTTTAATACTTTTGTGGATGCTTTCCAGAATTATATGGTGGGTACCTATGCTGGTGTGTTTACCCAATACCGCGACCAGAAAGTGATTATTGAGCCAGGTCAACCAGTTGATAAACAACGCAAAATTATCACCATCAAAACACGGGTGATAGACCCGGGCAAACCTGATATCAAAATTGAGTTTAAGCTGCGCCGTGTGAAAGATGCCAATAACTGGCTGGTATATGACATGGTGGCCGAAGGTATTTCTTTACTCGACAGCAAACGCTCTGAGCTGGGTAGCCTGATTCGTCAGCAGGGTTTGTTAAGTGTGGCAGCGCTTTTGGAAGAAAAAGCCAAAGCGCCTATCAAAGCGCCAGAGAAGAAAAACAATGCTTGAGATTAAGCAGCAAGGTGCAACAGTCGAGTTCAGTGGTGAGCTGAACTGCAACACTGTGGTTAAACACTGGCCCTTTAAACTGTTGGACACCTTGCCTAAGCAGGCAGAATTTAATCTTGGTAAGTTGCGTCATGTCGACACTGCTGGTTTAGCCTGGTTGTTACAGCAACTGGCGCAGGCCAACAAAAAAGGCATAGTGCTGCGTTTTACACAAATGCCAACCCAGCTGCGTAATCTGGCGGCGGTCAGTGATGTGTTGCCACTTTTGCCAACAGACTAGCTGAAATCGCCGCTGAGTCAGGCTATAATGCCGCCCTTAGCAGTCACTGAAGATATGCTTCTCTGATAAACTCTGACAACCCGGCATTGCCGGGTTGTTGTTCTCTATGCGGTCAGCCCGTTGTGATATGCAAATGCGGATGGCCGGATGACTTTTGCCGATTGGTGGGTGCCTGATGGACATTAAACAAATTGAACAACGCTTAACCGAACAACTAAACCTGGTTGAGGTGTATGTCAGTGCTGATGGCAGTCATTATGCAGTGACCGCTGTAGGCGAATGTTTTGACGGCTTAAGCCGGGTCAAACAACAACAACTGGTATACGGACCACTGATGGCTGAAATTGCCGATGGTTCTATTCATGCCTTATCAATCAAAGCCTTCACGCCAACTCAATGGCGTCGTGAAAAACTTCTTAATCCTCCGGTGTAAGTACATATGCAACAATTTTTAGTAACAGGTGGCGCCACCCTGAAAGGCGATGTCGTGATTTCCGGAGCCAAAAATGCCGCTCTGCCTATTTTGTTTGCAACTTTGCTGGCCGAACAACCTTCAGTGATCAGCAATGTACCGGTGCTGAAAGATATTGATACCACGTTTAAGCTGCTGACCATGTTTGGTGCCCAGGTGCAGCGTGATGGTCATCAGGTGACAGTGGACGCCAGTCATATTCACAGTCAGATGGCACCCTATGAATTAGTAAGAACCATGCGTGCTTCTATTCTGGCACTGGGCCCGTTATTGGCGCGTTTTGGTCATGCTGAAGTATCTTTGCCCGGCGGTTGTGCCATTGGCGCCCGGCCGGTTAATCTGCATATTGATGGTCTGCGCAAAATGGGCGCAGATATCAGTGTGGAAAACGGTTATATCAAAGCCAAAGCGGCTCGTCTCAAAGGTGCACATCTGGTGATGGATATGGTCAGCGTGACCGGCACTGAGAACCTGCTGATGGCGGCTGTGCTGGCAGATGGCGTTACCATTATCGAAAACGCCGCCCGCGAGCCGGAAGTTGTTGATTTAGCAAAATACTTAGTGGCGATGGGCGCTAAAATCAGCGGTGCCGGCAGTGCCACTATTAAAGTAGAAGGTGTCGAGCGTTTAACAGGTGCCGCTCACAGTGTACTGCCGGACAGAATTGAAACCGGTACTTTCCTGGTTGCTGCTGCTGTCACCGGCGGTGATGTGACCTGTCGTAATACAGATCCAACCGAGCTAGAAGTGGTGCTGGAGAAACTGCGTGAAGCGGGCGCTGAAGTGACCACTGGGGATGACTGGATCCGGCTGAATATGACAGGCCGTACTCTGAAGTCGGTGAATGTAAAAACCACTCCACATCCCGGTTTCCCAACCGATATGCAGGCGCAGTTTACTGTGCTTAATGTGCTGGCCGAAGGTGTAGGTGTGGTGACCGAAACCATTTTCGAAAACCGTTTTATGCATGTGCCTGAATTGCAGCGGATGGGCGCTCAGATCCAGCTTGAAGGCAATACGGCAATGTGTCAGTACACGCCGCAGCTGACTGCAGCTCAGGTGATGGCGACAGATTTACGCGCTTCTGCCAGCCTGGTCATAGCAGGTTTAGTGGCTACCGGCAATACAGTGGTCGATCGAATTTATCATATCGACCGTGGTTATGAGCAGATTGAGCATAAACTGCAGGCCTTAGGTGCCCGCATTGAGCGTATTAACGCGGCAGCCTAAGTTATTGCTTAAAAGTAAACCCGCCAAATGGCGGGTTTTTTTATCTGCAGGGCAAGGGTTTTACTGTTGACCTATTGGCGATCCGGAGTGCGTGTGAATAACCCTGGGCAAGCCTGGTTAATCTGTGTCGGTACGCACACCAATACGGGTTGGGATCATCATTCGTTCGCCGCGGCGTTCAATCAGAATTTGTACTTGGGTGTCAGGCGCAGCTTCTGCGACCAAATCCAACGCCTGGCCGACGCTGGTTAAAGTCACACCGGCCATTTCCAGCAAAATATCATCAGCTTGTAAACCTGAAACTGCTGCAGGACCAAAAGCGTCTACTTCGGTTATTTTCATGCCATAAAAATGCTGGGCTGTGGAGACTTGCCGCTCGCCGGCAGAATTGATCACAGGTTCACCGCTTAACCCCAGATAACCACGCACCACGCGGCCATGTTTAATCAGTTTTTCCATCACTGTATGCGCCAGTTTATAAGGTACGGCAAAAAATATGCCCTGAACTTCCAGATTGCGCTGCCGTTGGAAAGCTGCGGTATTAATACCAACCAACACCCCATTGCTGTTGACCAGAGCGCCGCCGGAATTACCGGCATTAATAGCGGCATCCATTTGCATAAAATCGGTATAAGTGTTGGTGCTGAGGCCAGCGCGGCCTGTGGCACTGATAATGCCCTGAGTAATAGACTGGCCTAAATTCAGCGGGTTACCTATGGCAAGAACTAAATCACCCACCTGAGCTTCTAGATTCGGTTGTTGTGGGATCACTGGCAGATCGGTGGCCTGCACATACAACACGGCGAGGTCGGTCATGCGGTCCTGCCCAATCAGAATGGCTTCAAGTTGGCGTCCATCCTGCAGTGCAACCACAATTTGGTCGGCACCATTGACCACATGATAGTTGGTCAGAATATAACCGTCGGAGCGCATAATGACGCCTGAGCCTAAAGACTGATTCTGAATAATCCGGCGCTGATAAGAGCGGGGGTCTTGTTGGGTACTGACGGTGTATACATTCACCACGGATGGGGCTGCCGCCCTGACCGCTCTGGCATAAGAGATAGCCGCAGGTTCAGCGTCGTGATTACTGAATAACTGACTCAGTTGCAACTGACTGTTCTGCTGAAAGAACAATAGCCACAACAGCGCGAGCGCCAGGCCATACGCTATGCTTTTTATAATAAAAATCAATTGTTTAGCCACGGTTTATATCAATGCCAGCCAAAGTAATATCAGCATAACATTGTTCGGGGGCAAGCTGTAGCAGAAAAAAGTAACGAAAAACAACCAACAAGGCCGCAGACTAACCAGACTGCGGCCTTTAATGCCAACTAAAGTGCCTTAGCGGATCAGCACATAATATACGTTGTCTTCACGCTGAACCTGCAGGGCGATGACCCCTTGAGCTTTACTCAGTACTTCTCTGAGTTGCGCCACTGTGTCTACCTTGGTGCGGGCAACACCAATAATCACGTCACCTTTTTGCAGACCAAGCCGTGCAGCAGGCGAGCCATTGGCTACCTCAGAAATCATCACACCAGGGGTGCCATCCGCAGTTTTGCCGTTGGCAAAGTTGGCACCGGCCAGCATTTCATGCAAGTTACCCGCTGTGACATTGGCCTGATCAGCTGCCGACAGTTTCACGCTCAGATCCAGCTGTTTATCTTCACGTAAAATGCCAAGTTTTACTGATTTGCCAACGCCTAAAGTACCGACTTTGGCGCGTAGTTCTGACATGGAGGAAATGGTTTTACCATTGAGGCTGACAATAACGTCACCGGATTTGATGCCGGCTTTATCGGCACCACTGTCTGGTGTAACCCGGCCAACAAAAACCCCTTTGGACGATTTTACTTTCATTGCTTTGGCAAGTTCGGCATTCAGATCATTGCCTTCAATGCCCAGCACACCCCGTTTGACTTCACCGTATTCAATAATTTGGCTGACCAGATTATTCATCATGGTGGAAGGAATGGCAAAACCTATACCGATATTGCCGCCGTTTGGGCCCAGAATAGCGGTGTTAATCCCTATCAGCTCGCCTCTGAGGTTGACCAGAGCGCCACCTGAGTTGCCACTGTTAATAGCAGCGTCGGTTTGAATGAAATCTTCATATTTTTCAATGTTTAAACCACCGCGGCCCAGAGCGCTGACAATGCCTGAAGTGACGGTCTGGCCTAAACCAAAGGGGTTGCCGATGGCGACAGTAAAATCACCAACTCGCAGATTGTCTGAGTCGGCAATTTTAATTGCGGTCAGGTTGTCGGCTTTAATTTGCAGCAAGGCAATATCACTGTCCGGATCTTCACCAATTTTTTTGGCTTCAAAGGTACGGCCATCGGTCAGAGTGACCTGAATTTCACTGGCCTGATTAATCACGTGGGAGTTGGTGACAACATAACCTTTGGCAGCGTCAATAATCACACCAGAGCCCAGACCACGGAAAGGTTGCTCCCGGCGCAATTCGTTCTGACCAAAAAACTGCTGGAACGCATCCGGTAGACGTTGGCGCACTTCACGGTTTCCGGCCACGTTAATATTCACCACTGCAGGTGTCACTTTTTCCAGCATAGGCGCCAGGCTTGGCATTTGTTCACCGGATTCGGCGCCAAAAAATGGTAATTTAGCAGAGACCGGCAGAGGATTTGTCAACAGGAAGGCAGCCAGCACGCTGGCGGTGACAATAGATAACTTCATTTTCATTTGGGGTTTGTCTCCATGGGAACACTGCCTCTAGAGACTCACCCCAATAAAAAAAGTTTCAGACTTCAGATTTTTTTTCTGTTGGGAAAGTTTTTAAGATACCGCTGGAATGCCCTGCATAATCAAGTGGTTGTTCAGTGCGAACTTCAGCTTTTCTGCGGCGTTTCTCGTCGATTTGGTCAATAGATAACCTGATCTGTTCAGCAGTATCTGTCGATAAATAGTTCAGCTCGGTGTTTTCACTATAACCAGGACGTTCAATCAGCTGCATCTTGGTTCTGGCCATGTGACGGGCAATTTTTTCATAATTGTCCTGCAACTGCGCCATTAACTGATGGGTGGTATCCAGATGGTGTGACACGTCATTGCGGTATTTCTGTAATTGCTGGCGGCTTTCATCCAGCTCCAGCTGTAATTTATGCTGATTAAACTGCCTTAAACTGAAAAGACGGGCGGCTACTGCACCTGCCACTAAACCTGCGGCAAACCAGATCAATGCCATAGATAAACTCATAAAAACTCCTGAAAACTGCTCAAATCTTTTCTAGTGTAACCTAACTTGTTAAACACAGTGGTAAGGCGTGTTACTATACCAGCTAATTTTAATCGTCTGAATGGCCAATGCCCTCTGCAGTTCACACCATGACACCACAGCAAAAGTATCAGCTTGATTTACAGCGCCCGGATTTTCATTTTGATGCGGCTCAGCAACATGCCGTGATTCAATTGCAAAGGTTGTATGACGACTTTTGTCAGCAGCAACCGGTCAAAGCCACTTTCTGGCAAAAGCTGACCGGCAAACAACCGCAGCAACAGCCGCTGCGTGGTTTGTATTTCTGGGGTGGTGTTGGCCGCGGCAAAACCTATCTGGTGGATACTTTTTTTGATTGTTTGCCAACAGAGCGTAAGTTGCGTATTCACTTTCACCGTTTTATGCACAAAGTGCATGAAGACCTGTCTGAACTGGCTGGCCAGCCTAATCCGCTTGAACTGGTAGCTGACAGATTTAAAGCACAAACCGATATTTTGTGTTTTGACGAGTTTTTTGTCTCTGACATTACCGACGCGATGATTCTGGGAACCCTGATGCAGGCACTGTTTGCCCGGGGTATTACCCTGGTGGCAACGTCCAATATTGAACCAGATGGCTTATACAAAAACGGCTTGCAACGGGCGCGCTTTTTGCCTGCTATCGCACTCATCAAACAACACACGGATATCGTGAATGTTGACAGTGGTATTGATTACCGTTTACGTACTTTAACCCAGGCCGAAATTTACCATTCGCCGCTTGATCAGGCGGCGCAAGATAATTTGCTGAGTTATTTTAACGCATTATCGCTGGAGCCACGCCAGCAGCATGCAGTGATTGAAATTGCCCATCGTAAGCTACAAACCTGCTGGGAAGCTGAAGGCATCGTGTGGTTTGAATTCGGCGAGCTCTGTGAGTCAGCCCGCAGTCAGTACGACTATATGGAACTGAGTAAAATTTATCATACCGTGCTGCTGGCCAATGTCCGGGTTATGGGGCAAAGCAACGACGATGTGGCGCGGCGTTTTATTGCGCTGGTAGATGAGTTTTACGAGCGCAAAGTCAAACTGATTATCTCCGCCGAAGTGCCGATGGAGCAACTTTACAGCCAGGGGATTTTGTCCTTTGAATTTAAACGCTGTTTAAGCCGGTTGCAGGAAATGCAGTCGCACGATTATCTGGCGTTGGCGCATTTGCCGTAACGCTTTTTCTGACGTGCGCCGCAAGCGGTTTTTTTTCGAAAAAAAGCTGTTATTTGCCATTGGTTAATATATAATCCGCGGCCGGCCCACGTTACAGCCTGAATCTGCCGTAGCCTGGCAGTTTGATGAACTCGAAGGGGTTCGATAAACGACATAATCTTTGCCCGAAGGTTATGTGAGGTGTAACTGATAATTTTTGGATAGTTTGATGAAAACTTTTACTGCTAAACCAGAAAGCGTAACTCGCGACTGGTATGTTGTTGATGCTGCAGGTAAAACCCTGGGTCGTATCGCAACTGAAATCGCTCTTCGTTTACGCGGAAAGCACAAGCCAGAATACACGCCACACGTTGACACCGGCGACTACATCATTGTAGTTAACGCTGACAAAGTGACTGTAACTGGCAACAAAGCGAAAAACAAAAAGTACTACTCTCACTCTGGTTTCCCAGGTGGCATCAAAGAAATCACTTTCGAGAAGCTGCTGGAAAAGAAACCTGAGATGGTACTTGAGACTGCGATCAAAGGCATGCTGCCAAAAGGTCCACTGGGTCGCGCTATGTTCCGTAAGTTGAAAGTGTATGCAGGCGCCGAGCATCAGCACGCTGCCCAGCAACCACAAGTTTTAGACATCTAAGCGGAGCATATCGATATGGCACAGAATCAATATTACGGTACTGGTCGTCGTAAGACCTCTACAGCACGTGTATTCCTGAAAGCGGGCGCTGGTAACATCGTTATCAACCAACGCACTATCACTGAATACTTCGGTCGTGAAACTGCTCGTATGGTTGTGATGCAACCATTAGAGTTAGTTGAAATGGTTGGCAAGTTTGACATGTACATCACTGTAAAAGGTGGTGGTATTTCTGGTCAGGCCGGTGCTATCCGTCACGGTATCACCCGTGCATTAATGGAGTTCGACGAAACTCTGCGTCCAGCACTGCGTAAAGCCGGTTTCGTAACCCGCGACGCGCGTCAGGTTGAACGTAAGAAAGTCGGTCTGCATAAAGCCCGTAAACGTCCACAGTACTCAAAACGTTAATTCGTTTTTACTGTTGCAAAAAACCCGGCCTGTGCCGGGTTTTTTTATGGGTTGTTGCCAGGAGCCTGGTCAGAATGGCTGTGAGTAGCGGCCTAAGCCATAGGATTCAGCGGCTTTACTGCTGCTGGTTCTTTTCTGGTGCCGCTTGTTCATTGTGAAAAACATCGGCCGCATCTGATTGATTTTCCACCAAAGTCTTTCGTCCTTTTTTACAAGCTGCTGCTATAGTTTGCAGTTATGCCAGAGTCAATGGGGGAGGGGCAGCGTTACTTTTTTGTAAAAAGGCCGATGGCGTTTACGAACCTTGTGCCGGATCAAACAAAAGCGAAAAAAATAGTTCTGGTGGAGCCAAGAGATTCAGCCTAAATCCTTGTATCAGGCAGGGCTTTTCATTATGATCCGCCGTATTTTTCAACTTATAATAATCGCTGAAATTCAGCCGCTTAAATCGTGCAAAATTTAAGCGTTAACGTGGAGATGAGTGGATGAGCAATGCGCCAGTCGATCATGGTCGCCGTCGCTTCCTCACTATCGCAACCTCAGTGGTAGGTGGCGTTGGTGCAGTTGGAGCAGCCGTTCCCTTTATTGCGTCCTGGAACCCGAGTGAAAAAGCCAAACAAGCTGGTGCTGCTGTTACAGCAAACATCGGCAAACTCGAGCCAGGTCAGTTAATTCGGGTGGAATGGCGCGGTAAACCGGTTTGGGTTGTAAAACGTACACCGGAAATGCTGGAAACCTTAACCAAGGTTGAAGGCCAGTTAAGAGACCCTGCTTCAGAAGATGAACAACAACCGGCTTATGCCAAAAACCAGCATCGCTCGAAAAAACCTGAAATTTTTGTCGCTGTTGGTATCTGTACCCACTTAGGTTGTTCTCCAACTTATAAAATGAGTGACTTCGACGCTCATGTTGAAGGTATCGCATCTGGTTTCTTCTGTCCTTGCCATGGTTCAACCTATGATATGGCGGGTCGGGTGTTCTCCGGTGTTCCGGCACCAAAAAACCTGATGATCCCACCATATATGTTCACTGATGACACTACACTGCTCATCGGTGCTGACGAGGGGACTGCCTGATGTTTAAAAATTTCATGAACTGGATCGAATACCGTATGCCATTTATGGAGAAAATGAATCTCCATGTGATGCAGTATCCGGCGCCAAAAAACTTTAACTTCTGGTACTTCTTTGGCTCACTGGCCATGTTAGTGCTGGTGAATCAGATCCTGACCGGTATCTGGTTAACAATGAACTTCGAACCTTCAGCTGAACGTGCTTTTGCTTCAGTTGAATACATTATGCGTGACGTCGACTACGGTTGGCTGTTGCGTTATATGCACTCCACTGGTGCTTCGGCATTCTTTGTGGTGGTTTACCTGCACATGCTGCGTGGCATGATGTACGGCTCTTATCAGAAACCACGGGAACTGCTGTGGATCTTCGGTATGCTGATTTTCCTGGTGTTAATGGCTGAAGCCTTTATGGGTTATTTGCTGCCATGGGGTCAGATGTCGTTCTGGGGTGCTCAGGTAATTATCTCTATCTTCGGTGTTATTCCTGGGATCGGTGATGATTTAACGCTGTGGATCCGTGGTGACTACGTGATTTCAGGTGCAACCTTAAACCGTTTCTTTGCGCTGCATGTAATCGCTTTACCATTGGTGTTAGTAATTCTGGTATTCCTGCACATTATTGCGCTGCATGAAGTGGGTTCAAACAACCCTGATGGTATCGATGTAAAACGTCCAAATGACGGCACTAAAATCGATAACAACGTGTCAGACAAGTTTACTTTCCACGAATATTTCACCAAAGGTGGCAAAAAAATTATCGTTGACGCTATTCCTTTCCACCCGTATTACACGGTGAAGGATATCGTTGGTGTGGTGGGTTTCCTGCTGGTGTTCTGTGCTGTGATTTTCTTTGCTCCTGAAGGTGGTGGTTATTTCCTGGAAGCTCCGAACTTTGAACCGGCAAACCCGATGAAAACACCGGATCACATAGCTCCTGTGTGGTACTTCACACCTTTCTACGCCATCCTGCGTGCAGTTCCTGATCAGCTGTTTGGTGCCATTTTTATGTTCCTGGCCATTATCTTCCTGGCGCTGTTGCCATGGTTAGATCGTTGCCCTGTGCGTTCAGTGCGCTACCGCAGCAATCTGCACAAATGGAACCTGGTGAATTTCTGCGTTAGTTTCGTCGTGTTAGGTGTGTTAGGTGTACTGCCTGCTACACCAACTTATACGCTGATTGCACAAATCGCTTCGTTTACTTATTTTGCGTTCTTCGGTTTGCTGTGGTTATACAGTAAAAACGAAAAAACCAAGCCACTGCCTGTGAGGTTATCATAATGCTGAAACAGTTATTGTCAGTACTGGCACTGGTTGCATCATCTGCTGCGTTTGCAGCAGGTGGTCCTGCTGTTCACCTGGACAAAGCGCCTATTGACCTGCATGACAAAGAGTCGCTGCAACGTGGTGCCAAGATGTTCCAGAACTACTGTCTGGGTTGTCACCAGATGGAGTATCAGCGTTACTCACGTACTTTCCGCGATCTGGGTATTCCGGATGAAGTAGGTATGCAGGAGCTGGCTTTTACCGCAAATAAAGTCGGTGACTACATTAAAAACGCGGCGCCAAAGGCTGATCTGGCCAAATGGTTTGGTGCGCCACCACCGGATTTAACCAACGTTGCCCGGGTTCGTGGTCCGGACTGGCTGTACACTTATTTACGTTCGTTTTATGCCGATCCAACACGTCCATTTGGTGTAAACAATGACGTGTTCCCGCTCGTGGGTATGCCTCATGTGCTGCAAGAGTTGCAGGGTGTGCCTTATAAAAAGCATGAAACCCGTCTGGTGGATGGTGTATCTAAAGATGTTTACGTTGGTATTGTCACCGACGGTACAGGTGAGCTGAGCACAGAAGAATACGACCGTGCAGTGGCCGATCTGGTGAACTATCTGGAATACACCGGTGAACCTTCCAAACTGGAATCTCATAGCCTCGGTATTAAAGTGATGATCTTCCTACTGATTTTCTTCGTGCTGGCGTTCTTGCTGAAGAAAGAGTACTGGAAAGACGTTCACTGAGTCAGTCAAGCTGACAAATAAGGGGCCTGGTGGCCCCTTTGCCGTTTTAAATTTACCGGAGGAATTCATGGCGATACCTGCCAACAGGCGCGCGGCGATGACGTTGTTTGCATCAGCCAACGACATGTACAGCCATCAGGTCAGAATGGTGCTGGCCGAAAAAGGTGTCAGTGCTGACATTTTGCTGGTCAGTCGCGATAACCTGCCGGAAGATGTGTATGAAGTGAATCCTTACGGTTCGCTGCCCACTTTGCTCGATCGCGATTTAGCCTTGTATCAGGCCGATATCATCATGGAATACCTCGATGAACGTTTTCCGCATCCGCCTTTATTACCGGTATACCCGGTGGAGCGCGGTAAAACCCGGCTGATGATGTATCGTATCAAACACGACTGGTACGGTATGGCGGAGAAAATTCTGCAAGACAGCGAAGATGCAGCTGAAGCAAGGCGTGATTTACGGGAAAGCCTGTTATCCATAGCGCCGCTGTTTCAGGAAACCCCTTATTTTATGAGCGAAGAATACAGTCTGCTGGACTGTTATATGTCGGCTTTATTGTGGCGTCTGCCATTATTGGGCATTGAGTTATCAGGCAACGGCGCCAAAGCATTAAAAAACTACATGAACCGTTTGTTTGAGCGTGATGCTTTCCAGCAGTCGCTGACTGAAGCTGAACGCGAGATCCGCCGTAACAGCCAATATTGAGAATCCAATAGTGATGAAAATGACCCCAAACCGTCCTTATTTACTGCGTGCTTTTTACGAGTGGATAGTGGACAACAATCTGACCCCTTATCTGGTGGTGGATGCCACAGTACCTGGGGTGAAAGTGCCATTACAGCATGTGCAAAATGGCCAGATAGTGCTGAATATCAATCCGTCAGCTGTGGGTAATCTATTGCTTGGCAATGACGCTGTTACTTTTAATGCCCGCTTTGGCGGCAGTCCTTTTGCACTTTATATTCCGCAGCGTGCAGTGCTGGCCATTTATGCCCGCGAAAACGGCGCCGGTACCATGTTTACGCCGGAAGAAGATGAAGACGATATACTGGCCGAAGAACTGTTGGACGAAGAAGCTGAATTGATCAGTAGCCATACTGATGCACCAGAGCCTGATGATCCGGGCAATAAACCAAAACGCCCTTCTCATCTACGGGTGATTAAATAAGGCAGTGTTCTGCTGTAATAGATAAAAACCGGCTAATGGCCGGTTTCTGCTTTCAGGGACAGTCTTTATTTACGCTCGGCAGCAATTTGCCAGAAAGCCCGCATTAGGGGTTCATGGAGTCTTTTTGATTGCATACAAATCCCCAAATCAAAAGGCTCAAACTGATAATCCAAAGCCACAGTGCGAACCCGCTCCCGCACCGGGCTATGTTGCACCACAGGTTCAGGCACCACAGCCACACCGGTGCCAAGCGCCACCATACTCACCATAGCTTCATGACCATCTACTTTGGCCACCATATTGGGGCTGAAATTTTCCGCTTTTAACCACTGTTCCAGCCTGCTGCGTGCCGGGCCATGCTCGGGCACTATCATCGGAATGTCTTGCCAGCGAATAGGTGCTTCGTTTAATAAATCATTCACTTTGCACGGCACCACAGGGGCAATCAGCTGCAACGGCAGTTTGGCGATGCTGGTAAACGCCATATTCAGCGGCAAATTGGGCGGATACACCGCCAGTGCGACATCTGCTTCGTCGTTTTTTACCTTGTCCAGCGCCACAGCAGCATCGCCTGTGGTCAGCTGAATTTCTGCCCTTGGGCATAACAGCCGGAATTTATCCAGAATATCGGGCAAATGGCTATAACTTGCGGTCACAGTACAAAACAATCGCAGTTGCCCTTGTAACTCATTGCTGGTTAAAGATAAATCCACCTGAAGCTGATGCCAGTCTTCCAGATACTTTTTCACAAACTGCTGAAAACGTACACCAGCTGGCGTGAGGCGCACCGATCTGTTGTCGCGGCTAAACAGCTGCACGCCTAAATCATCTTCCAGCCGTTGAATAATGCGGGTCAGGGTAGAGGGGCTGACATACAGCTGCTCGCTGGTTTTGCTGAAATTCAGGCTGCTGGCCAGATGCTGAAAAAGTTGGGCGCTGCGAAGGTCCATGTCAAAACCACCTGTATTGCAAAAAGTGAAATATTGTATTGAGAATATATCACTTCACGCAATGAGTTGGCTGGATTATTGTGGCTTTATCAAAACGGCACAACAAAGGGTTGTGCTGTTCTGCCACAAAGTGCAGGGGCTCAGGCTCATGTTTGGCAAATAAGCAAATTCAGGTACAAAGATTATGGCTAATTATTTCAACACGCTGAACTTACGCCAGCAGTTAAAGCAGCTGGGCAAATGCCGTTTTATGCAAAAAGAAGAATTTGCCGACGGTTGTAACTTACTCAAAGGTTGGAAAATTGTCATAGTCGGTTGTGGTGCTCAGGGGTTAAACCAGGGTTTAAACATGCGTGACTCTGGCCTGGATATTTCTTATGCCCTGCGTGCTGATGCCATTACACAAAAACGTAAATCTTTTGTGCAGGCCAGTGAAAACGGTTTTGTGGTAGGCACTTACGAAGAGTTAATACCAACGGCAGATTTGGTCTTAAACCTGACGCCGGATAAACAGCACACTTCAGTGGTAAAAGCCGTCATGCCTTTAATGAAGCAAGGTGCAACTCTGGCTTATTCACACGGTTTTAATATCGTCGAAGAAGGCAATCAGATCCGCAAGGACATTACCGTTATTATGGTGGCGCCAAAATGCCCGGGTACTGAAGTGCGGGAAGAATACAAACGTGGTTTTGGTGTACCGACCTTAATTGCGGTGCATCCGGAAAACGATCCAAAAGGCCAGGGTTTGGCGATTGCCAAAGCTTATGCCTCTGCCACAGGTGGCGACCGTGCCGGCGTATTAGAGTCAAGCTTTGTGGCGGAAGTGAAGTCCGATTTGATGGGTGAACAAACCATTTTATGTGGCATGTTACAAACCGGTGCCATTCTGGCCTACGACAAACTGGTGGCTGATGGTTACGACGCCGGTTTTGCCGCCAAGCTGATTCAGTACGGCTGGGAAACTATTACCGAAGCGCTGAAACATGGTGGTATCACCAACATGATGGATCGGCTGTCGAACCCGGCAAAAATTAAAGCTTATGATTTGGCAGAGCAATTAAAAGGCATTTTACAGCCGCTGTTTGCCAAACATATGGACGATATTATTTCCGGCAAGTTTTCTGAAACCATGATGGCCGACTGGGCCAATGACGACAAACAATTGCTGGGCTGGCGTGAAGAAACCCGTCAGAGTGGTTTTGAAAATGCGCCTGTGAGCGCAGAACATATTAACGAACAGGATTATTTTGACCGTGCCATTTTGTTAGTGGCTATGGTTAAAGCAGGGGTTGAACTGGCCTTTGATACCATGGTGGAAGCCGGTATTGTTGAAGAATCCGCTTATTACGAGTCGCTGCATGAAACGCCGCTCATCGCCAATACCATTGCCCGCAAGCGGTTGTATGAAATGAACGTGGTGATCAGCGACACCGCCGAATACGGCAACTACCTTTTTGCCAATGCCGCTGTACCTATGCTGCGCGAGCTGGTGAACAATATCAGCCCTGAATTGCTGGGCAAAGGGGTAAACCCGGCCAATAACGGCGTGGATAATATCCGGCTGATTGAAGTGAACGAAGCCATTCGTCAGCATCCGGTGGAAATTGTGGGTAAAAAATTACGTGGTTACATGACAGCGATGAAACGCATTGTGGTGAGCCAATAACTGAGTTTTACGTGGACCTTGGTTGTTTGCCCGGCTTTTTGCCGGGCTTTTTTTTGCCTGAATACCAGGCTTAGTTCCATACTGGCTGCAGCTACAACATAAAACACAATGCCTTTTGGCTTTGAGCGACAACACAGTTTTTGACAACAGGAGACAACAATGAAATCTATTGCGCTGGTGGCACACGACGGTAAAAAAGCCGAACTTCTGGCCTGGGTGCAACAGCATGCAGCTTTTTTTCAGCAAAAGCAGCTGTATGCCACCGGCACTACAGGGCAGTTGTTACAGCAACAGCTGCAACTGCCGGTGCATTGCCTGGCCAGTGGCCCTTTAGGCGGTGATCAACAAATAGGCGCATTAATCGCAGAGCAAAAAATCGACTGGCTGGTGTTTTTCTGGGATCCGCTCAGTTCACAACCGCACGACCCTGATGTCAAAGCGCTGATCCGGCTGGCGGTGGTGTGGAATATCCCGGTGGCCTGCAATAGCGCCACCGCAGATTATATTGTCAGTTCCAGCTTGTTCAGTCAGGATTACCAGGCGGCAAAACCGGATTTTTCTTCACACCTGAACAGATTCAGCCGAAACTGAAAACCGGATCTTATCTCGGGGTTGGAGTGGCAGCGGGCTGATTTTTTGTTTGTTCAATCCGCTCACGGCTGGACGGATGCGAGCTGAAATAACGGGTCCATTGTTCCATGCTGGCGGAGTCCTGTTGCTGGCTGATGGCCTCAATGGCATCGGCAAAAGCACTGCTGTTTTTACCAAGAACTACTAAAGCGCGGGTGGCAAATAAGTCGGCTTCAGATTCCATATCACGGGAAAAAGCGGCCTGCATTAAGCTACTGCCGCTGCCGAGCAATACTTCGCTTAACACTTCCAGATCGCTGAAAATCAGTGCCAACAGCATAGTGGTGGCAGTTGATTGTGCCAGCAGCTGTAAACCATGCTGATGTTGCACATGACCTGCTTCATGCAGCAGCACAGCGAGCAGTGCATCGGGTTTATCGGCCAGCAAAGTCACCAGCTCGTCGGTGACGACGATAGTGCCGCCCGGTAAGGCAAAAGCGTTGGCGCCCATGCCTTTGGCCAGCCGGAACTGGATATCGGGTGTAAATATCAGCGGCTCTGGTAACTGCGCTATTGCCAAGAGCCATTGTTGCCTTAATTGTTGTTGCTGCGCCTGTGGCAAAGCCGAATTATCCAGCAGGGTGTTATCCAGAATTTGCATACTTTGCCGGTCTATGGTGAGACTGACGGATTTGGGCAAATAAGGCACCAAAGCTTTGGCAAAACCCGGTAAACCGCTGCTTGCCAGCCACCATAACAACAAAGGCACCAGCAGCACCGACAAGCCAATCGCCACTTTATGTTGCTCCAGCCGGGTGGCAAGACTGGCTTTTCCATCCAGACTCAGGCGTAAGCTCACATCATCGGGCACAAAATAACTGCCATCGTCAAAGTGCAGCTCAGTGGCAAGGCCCGGTAAATCAAGGCCGGTGCTAAAGTTGCTACCTTGCCATAGCACTTCACCTTCAGAGCTGCGAACAATCAGCTGCTGATGCTGCCGTTGTAACAGCGCTGCGCAGCAGTTGCTGCGCCCGGCAAAATAATAGGTGCCGCTGTAACTTTGCATCAGGTTAATGAAAAATCAGCGTCGTACAAGTCGGCGGCATCTTCGGCAAAAGCAGAAGACTCTTTAGCCAGCTTGTCGCGCATCGGCTCAAGTCCAGGTTGTACTGTAACCTCGGTATATTCTGCCAATAACCGGCTCATCCGCACCATGGCCCATGGCAGTGCCAAACCTAAAGTGCAGATAATGGCCAGCATATTGCTCAGTTGCACCGCAAATAAAGTGAGGACTGGTAAATCTGACTTAAAACTAACCAGCTCAGGTAATGTGGTGTTGTTGAATAAATGGTTACGGATCAGCGCTTTATATACAGCGCCAGCCAAAGTCAGTATCACAAAATAACCAAAAAATACCGGTGCCATCAATAAGGGTGAAGGTTCAGCAGTGTTAAACAGCGGGCCAACGGCGGCAATCACACCTACACCCACCAGCAGCAGGCTGATAGCAACAATAACTGCGCCCAGCGTAGCTTTGTAATAAGCCGAAGTTTCGGTCTGCACCTGCAGCTGCTTACCGCCATAACTGATGTTTTGGTACACAAACTGATCAAGCTTTTTAATGGCCCAGGGCATGGCCAGATATAAGGTAAATACCGACACAAAAGGTAATAACAAAAAATAGATAAAAGCGTCGCCATAACTGCCATGAAAACCAAAACGCACATTGCGGTAACTGGTCATGCGCAGGTTAAAACGAATACCTTGCACCATCAGCCAGGGCAGAATAAACAGCAGTGCAAAACTAAAAAGCACCGCCAGAAAAGGCACCACTGTGGTTACAAAAGAAATAGCGATAAAAACCGCAACTGCCAGCAAGCGGCCTTTTAAAATTTGTATTGGGGTAGCGAGGTAACGGAAGTTATGTCCATCCACTTTGGTGTGGCCATAAAAATACTGTTTATTGCGCACCTTAGCCCAGGCGCTGTAGATGCCAAGGGTGACAATGGTCAGCAGCACATTGACTATCCAGATGCCGAAATATTCACCGGCCTGACCGCTAAAACTGACTCTGCTGCGACGTGCCGCTGGTTGCGGCGCAGTTTGAGTGGAGATTGATGTTTCCATAGCACTTTCCTTGTTAATGGTTGTATCCAAAAGTAAAAAATTAGTGTATCCCCGCCACCTTGCTTTTGTCGAGCCTCAGATGTCTTGGCGTGCCTGTTTTTGGCTGATCACGACCGACGATAAAACGACAGCAGTCGCCGGCACAGGCAGCTGTTGCTGTTCACCTGAAGCTCCTGTAGCTGGGGCGGGGGTTAACAGCTGGTGGACAGGCCAGCTTTGCATTTCGTAAATCCTTGAAATACAACGCTCGAAAGCGAACTTCAGCTGACTGGCCTGATATAACTCAGTCACAGCTACTTCGCTGGTCAGCAGCAACAAACAGCCTTTGTCGTAACATTCATCCACTAACGCAATAAATCGCCGGGCTTCATTGTCGAGTTTGCTGACAAACACAGTGCTGTGCTCACGCTGATAATTTTCTTCCACCCCATGCAAAATGGCAGTGTCCGACACCTGATGAAACTGCGGAATATCCGCCACTGCAATCAGGCGAAACTGTGCTGCCAGCGCCATATAATCGAGCTGACTGCGTGGCCCTGAGCATAACGCCATAAAATCAAAACCAATAGCGTGCTGGTTGCGCCAGAGTGTTGGGATTTGCCGTTGCAGGACCTCAAGTTGTGAACAAGGTTGCAGCGGCCCAGCTAATTCTGTGGTGATATTTTTCAGCCAGTCCGGGTTTTGCCCTACACCAAAATAACAAAAATCGCTGTGGCCAAGCCTGCGATAATCCAGCCCGTTATCCAGTGCAAGCAGCTGACAATGCTGCTGCAATAAAGCTATGGTGGGTAAAAACCTGCTGCGTTGCAGGCCATTGGCATAAAGTTGCTGCGGCGCACAATTTGAGGTGGTCACCAGCACCACACCCAGCTGAAACAGCTCTTGCCACAAGGTGCCAAGCAACATGGCATCGCCAATGTCGCTGACAAAAAATTCATCAAAACACAAAAGTTGGTATTGATGGGCCCAGCACCCGGCTATCTGCCGCAGCGGATTGGCGCTGCCGCTCAGTGCATGTAATTCCTGATGCACCCGCGCCATAAAGTGGTGGAAATGCAGCCGGACCTTGCGTTTGACCGGCAAATACGCAAAAAAGCTGTCCATCAGCATGGTTTTGCCACGCCCGACCGGGCCATATATATACAAGCCCTTTGTGGGTTGGCCGGCGCTGAGTTGATCGGCCAGCTGCTGCAGCTGTTGCAGGCAGTGCCACTGTATTTGATCAAACTGCAACTGGCCCTGTTCTACCTGCTGTTGATACTGCTTAAGCATGTTCATCTGTTATGGCCTGAGGGTGCAATGGTGCCAGCCCTGTGTTCTGCATCAGTTTGAAAAAAAGGCCGCTACGATAGCGGCCTTTGCAGGATGCGGCAAGTTGCCGGTGAATAAGAGATCAGCTGTGTGACCAACCTGAGTGCTAGGCGCTGGGGCCTTTGCCGATATAACGCTCCAGCCAGTTCAGCACCTCGCTGTACCAAAATACTGAGTTATTGGGTTTTAAAATCCAGTGGTTTTCATTGGGGAAATACACCAGCCGTGCATCCACACCTTTGCCTTTGAGGACACCATAAACTTCCAGCCCCTGATTTACCGGCACGCGGTAATCCTGCTCGCCGTGGATCACCAGCATGGGCGTTTTAAAGTTTTCGGCGTACATGGCCGGGCTTGCTTTTAATACATTTTCCTTTTTATCCCAGGGCGAACCGGCGTAAGCATGCACCCGGTGAATAGTGCTGTCAGAGGCAAACTGCGCCATCAGATCGTAGACTCCGGCGTGATTCACCAGCGCTTTGTATTTGCTGCTATGGCCGGCAATCCAGCTCACCAGATAACCGCCGTAGCTGCCCCCAGCTGCGGCAATACGGCTTTCATCGATATAACCGCGTGACACCAGGTGATCAATGGCGGCTTCGGAGTCAAAAAATGGTTTAGTGGCATGGTCACCATGAATGGCCTCGGCAAAAGCCTGGCCAAAACTGGTGGAGCCATGGAAGTTCGGCATGATAGTGACATAACCTGCAGCGGCAAATACCTGCGGGTTCCAGCGGTAGTTAAAGTTGTCACCAAAATAACTGTGTGGCCCACCATGCAATAAACTCAGCAGCGGCCAGCGTTTTTTCGGGTCAAAGTTGGGCGGAAACACCACAAACATCTGTATGGCTTTGCCGTCGCTGCCTGCAAAAGACATTTCTTCCACTTTGCCAAACTGGGTGTTTTGCTGTTGCTGATGATTAAACTGACTGATTTGTTTTAAGGTGCGGTTTTTATTGTCCAGATAAAAAATTTCCGGCAGCTGGCTAATGCCATGTTGTACCAGCACAAACTGTTGTGGCCCTGCTACCTGGAACTGCTCATTGCTGGCCTGACGTAACACCTGTTTCACAGCGCCGCCCTGCACCGGAATAGAAAACACCGACTCACGCGCTTTGTCAGCGGCGATAAAATACAACATGGTGCTGTCTTTAGAAAAATACCAGCTGGACGGGGACAAATCGACATTGGCGGCCATAGCGGTGGCTGTTTTACTGGCCAGATTAAAGTTCATCAGTTTGACATTGTCTTCAGTAAAATCCAGCCGGCTTTGTGCGCCATACACCAGAGTTTTACCGTCCGGGCTAAAGACCGGATTGCCGTCACTGGCTTTGTTGGCTTCGGTAATATTGGTAAATTTGCCGCTGCCGTCGGTAGCAAGCAGCAGGATATCGTGGTTCAGCTCGTTGTAGGGCGGGGCACTGGTAATGGTGCTGACAGCAATGGTTTTGCCGTCCGGCGACAGATCAAATTCAGGCGCACCGTTTAAATTCATCAGCTTTTTCCAGCCCGGCGTTAAATGGCGGATTTTGCCACTGTCGACATCTACGGCAAAAAAGTGCGGGTAACTGTCGTCGGTCAGCCAGTGATCCCAAAAGCGGTAGACCCGGTTTTCTGTCACTTTGGCACTGACTTTATTGTCTTTTTCCGCTTTTTTGGCGGCCGCTAATTTCTGAAAATCCCCGTCAAAACCGGCCGGCACCTCAGCAACAAACAAAATTTCTTTGCCATCCGGCAGCCAGACCGGGGACGATACTGCCACCGGCAGTTCAGTGATATTTTTGGCTTCACCGCCAAACACCGGCATCACAAAAAGTTGATTCTGCGCATGACCACGTTTTGAGACAAATGCAATACTGCGACCATCCGGGCTCCAGGCGGGCTGAGTGTCGTTATCCGGGTGCTGGGTTAAAGGCGTGGTTTTACCGCCGGGCAGTTCAATCAGCTGCAAATCGGCATTGCCTTTGTCAGATTTTAAGTTGTACCTCGTCAGGCTAAATACAGCGCGGCGGCCATCCGGCGACACTGTTAAACCGGCCGGCCGCGCTACCTGCCAGACAGCTTCGGCACTCAGAGGCTGTGCTTCGGCCAGCGCAAAACCGGAAAAAAGAGCTAACAAACTGATTGAAAAGGCTAATTTCATAAAATTGCTTCCAGTACTGAAGATGGCCCTAAGCATAGGGCATGGCTTGTACAACTGGCAACCAGGCTGTTCAGGGCCGGGGTTTAATCACCAGCCTGCTGCGACGAAGTTTTTGAGAACTGTTCTCGTTTTTGTTTATACTAGCGCTCGTTTAACACGCCGCTGCAGCCATAGGGCAACTGCAGCAGCTGTCAGGTGTTTTCACCAGTCAATTGCAGAAGGAACAACGGATGAAGCGTCAGTTCATGGTGTTATTGTTTTCCAGTGTCGCAGCTTTTGTGCAGGCGGCCGAAGTGAATGTGTATTCAGCGAGACAAGAAGAGCTGATCAAACCTGTGCTGGATAAATTCAGCGCCGACACCGGTATTAAAGTGAACCTGATTACCGGCAAACCTGACGAGCTGATTAGCCGGATGGCCAGCGAAGGCCGCAACAGCCCGGCTGATGTGTTGATCAGCACTGATGTTGGCCGTTTATACCGTGCCCAGACTCAGGGTTTGTTACAGCCGGTGCAGTCTGAGCTGTTAACAAAAGCCATTCCGGCGCATTTACGCGACCCACAGCAACACTGGTTTGGCTTAACCTTGCGCGCCCGCCCGGTGATTTATGTGCCAGGTAAAGTGGATCCGGCCCGCATTAATACCATCGAAGATCTGACCAAAGCTGAATTTAAAGGCCGGATTTGTATCCGCTCCTCCGACAATATTTATAACCAGTCGATGCTGGCGGCGATGATTGCAAGTGTCGGCGAAGCCAAAACGCTGGAATTTGCCAAAGGTTTAGTGGCCAATTTTGCCCAGCCACCAACAGGCGGTGACCGCGACCAGATCAAAGCGGCCGCTGCCGGTGTCTGTGACATTGCCATTGCCAATACTTATTACCTGGCCGGCATGTTTGATGATGCCAAAGACGCAGCAGCTGCCAAAGCAGTCAAAGTGTTATGGCCAAATCAGCAAGACCGGGGGGCCCATATCAATATCTCTGGCGCCGCTGTGGCCAAATATGCGCCGAACAAAGCAGCTGCCCAGCAACTGATTGAATATATGGTAAAACCTGAAGCGCAAAACTGGTACGCCAGCAAAAACCACGAATATCCGGTGCTGGCAGACGTTGCCTGGAGCCCGGTATTGCAGGGTTTTGGTACCTTTAAAGCGGAACAGTTGCCGCTGGTGAAACTGGGTGAGCTGAATGCCAAAGCTTTACAGCTGATGGATCAGGCCGGTTGGAAATAAGCCGGTTGAAAATAACTTGTTGTTTGTTCTGCTGTTATCTTCGGGCTGCCCTTGATGCAATTCACTAAATTGCATTGGCGGCAGCTGCCGTTGTTTGTGGTGGTGGGGCTGCTGCTGATGCCGCTGCTGGTGGTCTTTAGCAGCCTGCTTAGCCCCGATCTGGCGCTGTGGCAACATCTGCTGGCCACTGTACTGCCGGATTATCTGCAAAATTCGTTGTTGCTGGCCGCCGGTGTTGGTGCCGGTGCTTTGTTGCTGGGCACCAGTCTGGCCTGGCTGATTGTGTTTTTCCGTTTCCCAGGCCGCAATCTGCTGCAATGGTTGTTGTTATTGCCGATGGCGATGCCGGCTTACATTATTGCCTACAGCTACACAGGTTTGCTGGATTTTGCAGGGCCAGTGCAAAGCCTGCTGCGGGATCTCTTTGGCTGGCGTTACGGCGATTATTATTTTCCGCAGGTGCGCTCTTTAGGCGGCGCTATCTTGTTGTTATCGCTGGTACTTTACCCTTATGTTTATTTGCTGGCACGCAGCGCTTTTGCCAGTCAGTCAGAGCGTTTGGCTGAAGCCAGCTTAAGCCTGGGTTTTACCAGGCGACAGCATTTTTTCCGTGTGACTTTACCTATGGCAAGGCCGGCGCTTATTACCGGCACAGCCCTTGCGATGATGGAAGCTTTTGCCGACTATGGCACAGTGCAATATTTTGGTGTGCCCACTTTAACCACTGGTATTTTCCGCACCTGGTTTGGCATGGGCCAACAACAAGGTGCGGCACAGTTGTCGGCGTTACTTTGCACCTTAGTGCTGGCGCTGATTTATCTGGAACTGGCGTCGCGCCGTCAGCTGCATTTTTATTATACCGGTCAGACCCATAGCGACATTAAAACCCATCAGGTGCAGGGCATCCGGGGTTATCTGTTATTGCTGCTGGCGCTGCTGCCTTTGCTGCTGGGTTTTGTGATCCCGGCGCTGCAGCTGGCTATGCTGGCGGATTGGGCAGCGCTTTTAAGCAGCGATTATGTACTGCTGTTGTGGCACAGTTTTAGTCTGGCTTTTGCCGCTGCCCTGTTGGTGGTGGCGCTTGCAACCTGGCTTTGTTATGGCCTGAGGTTAAACCGGCACTGGCTGGTGCAGCTGCTGATCCGTTTAAGCGCTATGGGTTATGCCATTCCAGGTACTGTGATTGCCATTGGTGTAATGTTGCCGCTGGCTTTTGTGGATAACGAGCTCGATTTATTTGCCGAACAATATTTTGGTGTGCGCACCGGTTTATTGTTTTCCGGCACTGTAGTGGCCTTGTTGCTGGCCTATGCAGTGCGTTTTCTGGCGGTGGCTTTGCAGGGTATTGAAGCAGGGCTTGGGCAAATTAAACCCAGTATGGATCAGGCCGCCCGTTCGCTAGGTCTCACGCCCTTGCAGGTGTTGTGGCGGGTGCATGTGCCTTTATTGCGTCCTGCAGTGTTAACGGCGTTATTGCTGGTATTTGTTGATGTGCTGAAAGAGCTGCCGGCCACTTTGTTATTAAGACCTTTTAACTTTAATACGCTGGCGGTGAAAAGTTACGAGCTGGCGTCTGATGAGCGGCTTGCTGATGCTGCGCTGCCAGCGCTGACCATAGTGCTGGTTGGGCTTGGGCCCGTGCTGCTATTGACCAGAGCGCTGGATAAAAAATCTTCTGTGGGGCACTAATGCTGGAACTTCGTCAAATTGCTGTGGCTTATCAGTCTTTTACCGTGGTGAAACAGGTGTCCTTTCAGCTGGCACCCGGTGAAATTGGCTGTTTGGTTGGCCCGTCCGGTTCAGGCAAAACCAGTTTATTAAGGGCCATTGCCGGTTTTGAAGCTGTGCGTCAAGGGGAGGTGCTGCTGGATGGTCAACTGGTCAGCAGTTCCACTCAGATGCTGCCCGCTGAAAAACGTCAGATAGGTGTGGTGTTTCAGGATTATGCCCTGTTCCCGCATTTAACAGTGGCGGAAAACATCAGTTTTGGCTTGCACCGGCAGAATAAAGCGCAGCAGCAGGCTAAGGTGATGCAGTTGTTGCAGCTGGTGGGGCTCGAAGGTATGGGCAACCGTTTTATTCATCAGTTATCCGGTGGCCAGCAGCAGCGGGTGGCGCTGGCCCGTGCTTTGGCGCCTGAGCCAAGGCTGTTATTGCTGGATGAGCCTTTTTCCGGCCTGGATGCCGATTTACGCGATTCACTGGCCAAAGATATCCGCACCATTTTAAATCAGCTGGGCATTACCGCTGTGATGGTGACGCACGATCAACACGAAGCTTTTGCCATGGCCGACTGGATTGGTGTGATGGCACACGGCATGTTGCAGCAGTGGGGCACGCCTTATCAGCTGTACCATCAGCCGGCCAACAGATTTGTTGCCGATTTTATTGGTCAGGGCGATTTACTGACAGGCCGCATGCTGGACTCATCCAGTGTACAAACCTGTTTAGGGGTGTTTCGCCAGGCGGAGCCAACAAAGCTCACGGCCGGAACCACAGTAGATTTACTGGTGCGCCCCGACGATATTTTGCATGACGATCAAAGTCCACTGCGTGCCAAAGTGCTCAGCCGGGCATTTCGTGGGGCCCATATGTTGTATCAGCTGGAAGTGGGGGATGGTGAAAAAGTCAGTTGTCTGGCGCCCAGTCACCACCAGCACGCCATAGGTGAATATATTGGCATCAGGCCGGAAATTGATGATTTGGTTTGTTTTGCCAGGGCGTCAATAGGGTAAATCTGCGCTAAACGTTTGTTATTCTTCCAGATAACGCCGGTAAATTTCAGTGCCTTTGTTTTGAATTTGCTGCTGCCATAGAAGTTCTGCCAGCTTTTGGTGTTGTTTATAAAACTTCTGACTGAAAATTAAATACCCTCTGCTGTCGTACAAAGGCGGATATAAAATTTTCAGGCCGCGCAAACTGATTTGTGCCGGGCTCACTTTTAAATCGCCAATCTGACAAAGCCTGGTAATGGCATGGATACGGCCTTTTTCCAGCAGATCCAAATCCATATCGCTGGAGCTGGTGTAGTGCATGGTAAATTTTTGTGGGAATTTGCTTTTTAATGGCGCATAACCCAGGGGCCTGGCCACCACCAGCTGGTCGATGCCGGTCAAACCTTCGTTTGTCCATTGCCAGGGGGCGTCCTGCCGGCTGACCAGACAAGTGTGATGCAAATTAAAAGCCCGGCTTGGGTCGGGTTGGCCATCGCGGTAAGGGAATACGGCAAATTCGGCGCGTTCTGTGCTGTAACTGCCCACCACAGCATCAACGTCCCCTGTGGCAAGAGATGCCAGGCAACGTTTCCAGGGCAGCCGGGTTAACTGCAGGCTAAGACCCGGCACTGCC
The DNA here is from genome assembly GCF_036782235.1 of Rheinheimera sp. Taxonomy (GTDB): domain Bacteria; phylum Pseudomonadota; class Gammaproteobacteria; order Enterobacterales; family Alteromonadaceae; genus Pararheinheimera. The sequence goes on from NZ_DAIPZL010000002.1 coordinate 60,203, forward strand.
GCCACCAGCTGCTGCACATGTTCAATGGTCGCGCCCGGGTTTTGTTGACGCACTTCAGCGCTATTGCCGTAATAATAGGGCGCTAACTCTTTGTCTTCATAGCAAAACTGCAGAGGGACTGCGGCCTGAGCCGACCAGGCGACAGTCATACTACACAGCAGCAGGATCCTGCCCATAACCGGTTCCGGGTGAACAAACATGGCCACAGTATAGCGCCGTGTGGCGCAAATTCCCCCAGCTTTTGCTGGCTTTTATCCGGCTTTCTCGGGTTATACCAGGCAAAACCGGTTGCCCCGGCCAGTGGCCGGCGGCTAATTTAAAAAGGTGCGGATCTGCTCGCCAACAGTGGCAATATTCAGCAGTCCATCCAAATGCCCCCACTGACCCGGAATTTCAGTCAGCTGTGCCTGATTGCCGGCCTGTTGTAACAGTTGCTGGCTGTTTTTGGACATCTCTGGTGTTAACAACAAATCGCCACTGGCTGGCAAAAACAAGGTTTTGGCACTGATTTTGGCCAGTGCCTGTGGCCAGTTCTCCTGCATCCCCACCCGCCATAACTGTGAAGCCCGCACCAGATACAAAATATGATTGGCATCCTGCAAGGCGGCGCGCGCCGCTGCGGTTTGGCGCAGCTGTTGCCATGCGGTTAAATCAGTCCGGATATCCAGATGGGCCTTTTGATCAAGGGCTGGCGACTGGTACTTTTGGTTAAAACCCTCAGGGTTAGAGGCGTCCTGGGTGATATAAGCAAGTGCGGTAATTAAGCCAGCAGTGGGTTGGGCGGCTTTGCCATAATAATTGCCTTGTTGCCAGTTGGGGTCGGCTTTAATAGGTTCGGCCCAGCGCTCAAGGCGCACCGCACTCCAGCTGTCGATATAAGCTGTGCCTATGGCGGCTATTAAACGCTTAACTTTATCGGGGTAACGGCTGGCCCATTCAATGGCCTGAAAAGATCCCATCGAAGGGCCGATCACTGCATAAAGTGTGTGGATGCCTTTGCTTTCTAAAAAGGCTTTTTGTACTTCGACAAAGTCGGTGATGGTCACTACCGGAAAACTCAGGCCATAAGGCTGGCCAGTGGCCGGGTTGATGCTGGCAGGGCCTGTGGTAATGACATTGGGGTCTTTGACATTGGCGTTCACCAGGGTATCCATACTGACCACATAAAATTTGTTGGTATCAATGGCTTTGCCAGGGCCAATAATGGCATCCCAATAACCGGGGGCCGCGTCCGTACTCTGGTATTTGCCGGCGGCGTGGGAGGTGCCGGAAAAATAATGGGTGATCAGAATGACATTGGATTTATCGGCATTGAGTTGGCCATAAGCTTCCCAGCCTACTTTCAGATCCTGAATCGTTTTGCCATTTTGGGTTTGAAATTCTTTTATTTCAAACTGCTGTTTTTTCACTAATAACTCGGCCTGTGCCAAAAGCGGCAGCCAGAAAAAACAACAGCAGACCACAACCAACCACAGACGCATCTGCAACTCCTTTAGCTCAGGCCCAGGTTAACACCCGGGCCAATGCCAGCGTTAAAAATTAAATCCACTGAAACAATACAATGGCGAGCACAGTGCCGATGAAAGGCACCAGTACTGTCACTACAGCCACAGGCCAATACGCATTGTGATGGCTTTCACCACAGATAGCACGGATGGTGGTCACCACATAACCGTTATGCGGCAGAGAATCGAGTGCACCTGACGAAATGGCCACCACACGGTGCAGTTGCTCTGCATCCACACCACGCTCTAAATAAGTGGGAGCAATTTCCGGCAGCGCAATCACCTGGCCACCCGAGGCTGAACCTGTAACACCTGCTATCACACTGACTGCAACCGCAGCACCCAGCAGCTCAGGCCCAGGCAGTGCCACTACGGCATGCACGATTTGGTCAAAAGCCGGTGTTAATTTGGCCACACTGCCAAAACCCACCACAGCCGCTGTGTTACCAATAGCCAATAAAGCGCCGGTAACACCGTCGTTTAAGGCTTTATCCAGATTCTGCACAAAACGGCGGTTTAGTGAGTAAAGACAAAGCACACCTGCGGCCAGCGCCACAATCAGCGCCGCCTGTTGCAGACTATGGTGCAGCAGATTCGACAACAGCAGCACCACAATCAGCGGAATAATGCCCAGCAGCGGGTGTGGCAAAGCCCGTTCGCCGACCACAGGGTCGCTGTCGCGACCAATAAAATGTTCACCCTGATCAACAGCTTTATTGATCATTTTTTTCAGCAGCGCATAACCCAAAGCCGCCATAAAAATCGCCACCACCACACTGACTTCCCAGCCGGCATAAGGGGAGGTTTTTAAATATTGAATCGGGATCCAGTTTTGAATTTCCGGTGAGCCGGCCGAGGTCATGGTAAAAGTCACGGAGCCCAGCCCCAAAGCTGCCGGAATAAAACGCCTCGGCAGATTGGCATCTTTAAATAAACTCACCGCCATAGGGTAAGCGGAAAACGCCACCACAAACACACTGACACCACCGTAAGTCAGCACAGCGCAGGCCAAAACCACAGCGGCCACCGCATGGCTTTTGCCCAGTTTGTTGATAATGGCCAGCGCCACAGCATCGGCCGCGCCTGTGTGCTCCATTAATTTGCCAAACAAAGAACCCAATAAAAACATTAAAAACCAGCTGCTGACAAAAGATGCAAAACCATTCATATAACCGTGCACAAAGTCGGTCTGGCCGGCAATTTGCCAGAATGGAATACCGTTGGTAACAGCCACCAGGAGCGCACACAAAGGCGCCAGAATAAACAGGTTCACCCCACGCATGGTGAGTACTATCAGCAGTAGCAAGCCGGTCAGCAAGCCCAGGAGACTCAGCATAAACAAATCCTTATCGGTTTTTTTTGCAGTCTGATCTATCCGTTAGCACATCTCTATAGTACTAAGGTACAGATTAACATTTGGTCAAATCGGCCTAGAGTAGAAAACACTAAAACACCAATAACCGATTGATCAGCAGGAGAAGCCCGATGGCTCATAACAATAAAACAACCCGTCTTTTCCAACCCGATATGCTGGCGCTGGCCGTCAGTACTGTCTTATTTGGTGCTGTATTACCCGCCACAGCACAACAACAAAACAACGACGCCGCTGCCAAAAAAGAAGACGCAGCGCTAGAGGTGATTCAGGTCACAGCACGGCGCACTGCAGAAAACCTGCAGTCGGTGCCGGTCGCTGTAACTTCTATTGGTGCTGAAGATTTAAAACAACGGGGTATCGAAAACATCACCACAGTGCAGCAATATTCACCCAACACCACAATGCAGGTGTCGCGTGGTACCAACAGCACTTTAACGGCTTATATCCGCGGTATTGGCCAGCAGGACCCACTCTGGGGTTTTGAACCAGGTGTGGGTATTTATATTGATGACGTGTATATGGCGCGGCCACAGGGTGCGGCTTTAGATATTTATGATGTGGAGCGGATCGAAGTATTACGCGGCCCACAAGGCACTTTATATGGCCGCAATACCATAGGTGGTGCGGTAAAATACGTGACCAAAGCGCTGTCGGGTGACAACGAATTTGCTGTGCGCGGCACACTCGGCAACTATGGCCAGAAAGATGTCAAACTGTCGGGTCAAACTGCTTTAACCGACAAGTTATTTATTGGTGCAGCCGGTGCCGTGTTAAGCCGTGACGGTTTTGGTACTTACCTGAACACCGGTGATGAAAACTACAACAAAGACATCACTACAGGCCGCTTAAGCCTGCAATATCAGGCCACTGACAACTTACGTTTTAGTTTTGCCGCTGATGAAACTCAGGATGACTCCAACAGCAAAGGCGGCCATCGTTTAACCCCCAGCCTGCTGACCAAAGAAACACCACCGGCAAATGTGTACGACTCGAACACCAGCATGCCGGTCGACAACTCGGTCGAAACCAGCGGTCAGTCGTTGACTATGGCCTGGGATGTCAATGACGACTGGACCATCAAAGCAGTGTCAGCGCGCCGTGAAGGCGTGACCGACACCAATATCGACTTTGACTCTACCCGTTTGCCGTCTTTGGATGTACCGGCTTTTTATGAAGATGAACAAACTTCACACGAGCTGCAGTTTTTATATAACAGCAGCAAGCTGAAGTTTGCCTCAGGTCTGTATAAATTTGACGGTGAAGCCTGTGGTGCTTTTGGCACTGTGATTGTGGCAGGCGCAGGTGTGACTGTGGAAAACGGTGGTTGTGTGGATACCGATTCAATGGCCGCTTATGCCCAGGGCACCTATCAGTATGACGAAAAATGGTCATTCACCTTAGGTGGCCGTTATACCGAAGATGACAAAGACGCCCGGGTGTACCGTTATATGTATCTGGGGTACAAACTGCCGCGCGTTCCTGTTGCTGCCAAACCACTGCAGGTACAAACCGACTTTGAGAAAAGCGCCAGCTTTAACCATTTTTCACCCCGTGTTGGTTTTGAGTATCAGGCCAATGACGACCTGATGGTCTACGGCAGCTACACCGACGGTTTTAAATCCGGTGGTTTTGATATGCGCGCTGTGAAGTCACTGAACCCAAGTGCCGACGAGCCTTATCAGCCGGAAACTGTGGATACCTTTGAGCTGGGGATTAAAAGTGAGTGGCTGGAACGCCGCCTGCGTTTAAATGCCGCCGTATTTGCTGCTGCTTATGATGATATGCAGGTGACAGTACAAAGGGCTGTTGGCAATAACGTGGCCTCTCAGGTATTAAATGCCGCCAGTGCCGATATTAACGGTATTGAACTGGAAGCCACTGCTGTTGCCACTGATGCACTGCAATTTAATCTGATTGTGGGTTACACCGACGCCAAATTTAATGAAGTGATTTTTTATGACGCGGCCAGTAAAACCAGCACCGACGTGTCAAATCTGTGGTCTTTTGCCAACACACCAGAGCTGACCGCAACTTTAGGCACAAAATATACGGTAGCTATGATGGGGGGCGAGCTGGTGCTCAACGCCAATCTGGCGCATCGCAGTGAAACGCAGATTTTTGAACTGCCTTCAGTGCTGGACAGCGGCGGTTATACACTGCTGAATGCCGGTGCCACCTGGTATTCACCAGACGGTCATTGGGATGTGTCGTTGCAGGGCCGTAACTTAGGTAATAAACAGGTGCGTATTGCCGGTTATAACTTCCCGCTGCTGGCAGGGGAACAAACCATTACCGCTTATTACAACGACCCAAGAACAGCCAGTCTGAGCGTCGGTTATCGGTTCTGATGCGAAAAGATGTTGCCGGGGCTTTTGCCCCGGTTCATCATCAGCTTCTGCTTGTGTTAACAACGGTTTTGTATGATTGCCATTATTGCTGATGACCACCCGTTATTTCGTGTTGCATTGTCGCAGGCGCTGCAGGCTATTTTAGGCCCGCAGGCTGAGCTTTTTCAGGCGCACAGTATGGCGCAGCTGTGGCCTTTGCTTCGATCTTACCCCGATACCCAACTGATTTTATTGGATTTAAAACTACCAGACGCCGAAGGTTTTGCCGCTCTAACTGCACTTCGTACCGAATATCCCGATATCAGTGTGTTGATGGTGTCGGCCATTGAAGACCCCGCTGTGATTAAACAGGCGCTGCAACTGGGCGCTGCCGCTTATTTACCTAAATCTGCGCCTTTGGAAGTCTTGTCAGAAGCCGTGAGCGCTGTGCTGGCAGGTGAGCGCTGGTTACCGGTTGAACTCGCTACATCGGTTTCGCAAGCTGCTGATTTAATTGACCAACAATTTGCCAGCGCGCTGGAGCAACTGACACCGCAGCAATTTAGGGTGTTAAAAATGATTGCCGACGGCCTGCTGAACAAACAAATTGCTTATGAAATGAATGTGCAGGAAACCACAGTCAAACAACATGTTTCGGCCATTTTGCGCAAATTGGACGTGAATAACCGTACTCTGGCTGGCATTATGTTTGAAAAACTCAAACTGCCGGATAATCTCTGAGCCTGCTGCTTGCGGGCATTTTGGTGGCATTGTTTTGCCGGTAATAAAAAGTACTCGCCAACTGCATTTGAGCTGATATGCTGATGAAATCAGTTTCAGGCAGCAGATAAGGGTTAAAGCCTGGCTATTTAACCCCGGATTGCAGGTAGTACCGCCCCATGAGCAACTTTCCACTGTTATCATCACAAAGCAGCACGGCGCCCTGGCTTGACTGGCTCAGACAGGACCGCTGGCTGGCGAAGAGCTGCCTGCAGCTGTTATTGCTGTTGTTGTGGTTATTGGTGTGGCAGCTTGGCCGGCTGGTGGAATATACCGAACACGCCAGTGTCTGGTTTCCGGCTTCAGGCTTAAGTTTTGCTGCTTTGTTGCTATTTGGTCTGGCCGCTGTGCCTGCGTTAGGTGTGGGTGCTGTGCTGATGACGCTGTGGACAGTGCAGCATTATCAATTGCCGCTGGATGGCGCCGAAGCTGTACGTGCCGGTATTTTATTTGCCGTGGCACACTTGTTACCTTATGGTTTGGGTGCTTGGCTGCTGCGGGTCTTGCTGCAGCAGGGGCAACGCCATCTGCCCAAACTCATTATTATGTTCCTGCTGATTGCGGCGTTGAGTTCTTTAGCAGCAGCTGCGGCTGTGATCACACAATTGGTGTGGTGTCAGATGTTGCCGGCCGATGCCGTACTCGGTACCTGGCTGCCGTTCTGGATAGGCGATATGGCCGGTGTGATAGTGCTGGCGCCATTTTTTATTATGTTGCTCAGCATGTTCCACCGTAGTGCAGTGCGCCGTTTGCACGACATGCTGGACTTGCAAAAAATTCAGTGGAGCCGGCCCTTATTTGCCAAATTGCTGCTGAATATGCTGCTGCTCACCTGCGCTATGATGCTGGCGCAATTATTCCACACCGACAATAGTGCTTTTGCCATCTTTTTCCTGGTGATCCCACAAATGTGGCTGGCTTGCACCGAGAGTGCCAGGCTGAATGTGCTGAATCTGGCCCTTTGTAGCTTTTTAATTGCCTTTTGGGTGCATGTGTTTGATTTGTTTGAGTTTGTAATGGTTTATCAGTTTGCCATTAACGTGATAGCGGCCAACACCTTATTTGCCATGGCACTACCTACATTAATTGAAGACAACACCAGGCTGCGCCGTATGGCCTTTACCGACAAAGTGACCCGGGTGGCCAACCGCGAATGGCTGGAACAACAAGCCAGCATTGCCATAGCACGGGCACAAAGGGTGCAGCAGCCGTTGTCGCTGATGGTGTTTGATGTGGACCACTTTAAAAATATCAACGACTTATACGGCCATCAGCTGGGCGATCAGGCGTTGTTATTGGTCTGCCAAACGGCCCAGCAATGTTTAAGGCCGTCAGATTTGCTGGCCCGTTATGGGGGCGACGAGTTTGTGGTGGTGTTGCCCGACACGCCATTGGCGCTTGCCCAGTTGATTGCCGAACGTATTGCCCGGCAATTACGCCAGGCCGCTTTTACCCAGGATCAACATCTCACCGCCAGTTTTGGTGTGACCGAATGGCAAGCCGGTGAAGACTACAGCACATTATTCCGCCGTGCTGACAAGGCGTTATATCAGGCCAAAGTGCAGGGGCGGGATCAGGTGGCCGTAATGGCAGCTGGGGATTTGGCTTAACTTGCAGTTTGGGCTTTTGTTTTCAGCTTGCAGCTGATGGCGCTGTAGCAGCGGGGACTCGCCCCCGCAGGCGAGTCACTTTTTGTGTCGACAAAAAGTGACGGAAAAAACGACCCCGGGTACGGTTCACACTCATAGGTGACACTTTAGTTCAACCACATAGGTGACACGTCTCTAATTTTTATTCTGCCTGCCCTGGTTTGGGATACGGCATTATTTGATGCCTGTGGCATGGCGTTTTAAAAGCTGTTTCGCCGCAAGGGCGAGCTACTTTCTTTGCTGACAAAGAAAGTAGCCAAAGACAAAATCACGCAAAGCGATTTTGGACAGCTTTAGCTGGCCCCGAAGGGGTGAGCAACTTCGTTGCGAACAAATCACCCCGGTAAGCCTTCGAAAGCCCGCTAAAAATCAAAAGTTTGAGGCGCCGCCTGCTCTTTAAAACCAAGGGGCGGCAAGCGCTAGCGTCGCTTGCCTCAAACAGTTGGCGTCTTAAAACCTCAAACTTCCGATTTTTATCGGCTTGTCTTAACGGGGAGGGAAAAGCATTGGCTTGGTGATTTGGTCTTCTGGTTAGTGTCAAACGCGTTCAAGAGCCACTTGTATTTACCTCACTTTAGCCAGACTAAAACACCACAAACCACTGCTTAAATAGCCAGTGGTTTGCTATGAGTTTTTTTCAGAACAAATTGCGTACTTGAAGTATAAATTTTGTCAGTGCAGTATTTATCGAATTTTGAAAAATAAGTTGAAAAATAGTAACTTAGGCTTTAGCTTGATATAAATAAAAATCACAAAAGAAGGCAGGGAAATGTCCTACTTGCGAGCGCTCCGCCTTCTATTAAGTTGTTAAGTGCCAATGCAAGGAGGATAAATTTGTTAAGCGTCAATGATCTCAAGGGATTGCTTGAAGTTAATCGTATAGTTACGTTGCCTTTTATAGTGGCTGCGTATTTTCAAGAATTCGGTTTTTCGCACTTTCCTAGTTGGGTAGCTACGGGGTCACCGATTTTTGCAGTTATTGCGTTCATGATTTTGGTTGTCGCTGCATTTCTTGCATCTTGGGTTTTATTCGACTTACTCAACTACCTTGATTTTTTGCTGGGGCGGTTTCAAGGGGTGTTGTGGTCTTTTGTTACGGTAACTCTATTGAGCTTTGCAATTTTGGGCTTTTTTATACCGTCAGAGAGTTTAAATATTCATATATCGTGGTTTATAGCCTCAGGCGCATGTGGTTTGTACCTGCTAGATGTCAAACGAAAAACAGATGCTATTTTGTCACGTTCAAGCACTTAACAAGTTGCTTAATTTCGTTCCGGCCACAAACAGCGTGGCCTCCACTGGACTGCCTACGCTGCGCTGCGGCAGCCAATTAGCAAAGCGTTATGCATAAGGGATTCATGATGCGAAAAATAATAATTCTAATTGCTCTGCTAGGCTTCTCTTCTAAATTATTTGCATATTGTGATGGTGGATACCCGAATGTTACTGTTGTCGACGAAATAAAAAAGGCAAATTTCGTAGCCATTGGAAAAGTCACATCAAGAAAGATTGTGGTTGACCCCATAGAAGATCCTGAAGGTTACGAGGCTGAGCTATTTCAGGTTGAAATTGAAAATGTCTTATATGGCACCCCTCCGGAATATGTAGTTAAAGGGTATCTGACTCTATATAACGTCAATACTTCAAGCCGCTTCAATATGGATGTAGGTGAAAGTTATCTAATGTTTGTATCGGAATACTTGGACGGTTTCTATATCAATAGTTGCGGTAATTCAGGAACAGTCATTAAAAGCAAAGAAGTTATCAAAACCATCCAAAAAATCGTTGGTGATAAACATGCATAACAAGGCCCGGCAGCGCGCAGCCTTCGGCTGCTGGACTCGCTTTGCTCGCCGCTGCGGGCGTCGTTATATGCCTACGAGGTTGTAATGGAAATCGAAGTCACAAGACCAAAACAATTTGCAGATATGGCTCGCGACTATCATTTGTTGGTGGACGGTAAAGAAATAGCTGTTATAAAACGTGGCACAACACAAAAAATAACCTTGCCTGAAGGTAGCAAAACGCTGAAGGCTGTTATTGATTGGTGTTCAAGCCCAGAATTTAATGTTTGTGATATTCGTTCTGGAAAAATTGTGCTGAAAAATTCTTTTGGATCTAACTTTTTTAAATCTATATTTCTGCCGCTCTATTACATTTCGTTAGGGAAAAATCGGTACTTAAAAATTGAAACCGGCATATAACAAACGCCAGCACAACGCGCCTTTGACGCTGAACCCGCAACAAGTTACTCGGGTGTGTGGCGGGCATTAGACGCCACAATAGACGTCCGGAGAGCCCATGAATAACTCAATCGTTATCGTCAGGTACCGTGCATTGCCAGCCCAGGTTGACACTGTACGGCGAGAGATCGCTGCTTTGGTTGCAACAGTCCGGGCCTCGGAGCCGGATTGTGGAGGTATCACCATGCTGCAGGACTCATCGGACCCGACAGCATTTACTTTGATTGAAACGTGGCCAAGCCAAGAGGTCTTTCTTGGTCCGCACATGCAACAGCCACACATCCAGTCCTTTATACAGGCCGCTGGCAAGTTTCTCGCCGGGCCGCCGGACATTTCGTTTTGGCAGCCGGTCGATGGTGCCTGACAATTCATTCAGGCCGAAGCCGATTTGCGGCTCGGCTTAATTCAAGCGTTAGGTGAATCGACTATGACTGAATTTTTGGTAGAAGTAGAAAGGGATAGCGTTTGTATGGGGGATGATTGTGCTGCTCCTCATGCATATAGCTTTAAAGTTTCAATCAATAGCACCTTAAGTGATGTGTTTGAGCATTTGGCGCGAAAACGATATCTGGCATCTGTGGCTGGAAAAAACCATAGTTGGGAAGCCGTGATAAAAAATAATCCGGTTGCGTTTTTTAAGGGAAACAATCAAGTACCAGAACATTCAGCTGTGTTGTCAGACAAGGTTTCTTTATACGCAATAAACGCTACTTTAAAAATCTGGTTTAAATACAATAGTGCAGTTTCATAAAGAGAAAAGCACATTACAAACTGCCGCTGAGCATAGTGTTATACATACAAGGAATAAGTAGATGGTTAAGTTAAAAAGTTATTTAATGGCGCTAATTTTAGGTATTGCACTGGCGTTTGCTTCTATTGTGATTGTTGGTTATGGCGCAGCAATATCAGTGTCTGCAGATCTTCTTAACATGCTTATGCCCATTTCCGCTTTTTTGGCCTTTATTGTGGTCGACTTTTTTATTATCGCGCTGCCGTTGGCATTGGCTTTTTTGTTGTTAGCTTATGCAACTAAGTTTGTTTTCAAAAGCGCGGACAATAAGTTTTATCTGTTCCTGCTTGCTCCCCTTGTTTTATTGCAGGGTTATTATCTTTTACAAGCGTCAGCAGAATTAAACGAGATAGTTTCAATGCTCCTGCGCTTTTTGTTATTGGCTATTTGTTATTACGTCATCGTTCGTAGTCATCAACCGGCAAAGGCCTGGCAAACACAGTCACAATAGGCCGCTATCTGGCCTGAGCCGGCTCCAGCTGCTTCCGGTCTTTGGCCGCTGCGCTTGTAACAAGTTGCCCGCCCTTGAGTTGATACTGAGGTGGGTGATACTGAGGTGATAGCAAGATGATAGTGAGCTGGGCAATAAAAGTTTCTGTAACTTCGATATGTTTTTTGACGGCCTGCTGTATTTATCCGGTCGCTTCTGCAGAGCAATCCACAGAGTTTTGTGATGTGCTTCAGGCATTTGTCGGTTCAGTCAAACCAGAGGAAACCAGGCAGTTGGTCTTTCGAACGTCCTGGGGGGCCAACTTTAAAGACACGCCGGGGGCGGCATTGCTTGCGAAGCGTTGTGAGCATGGAGATTATCCTGCGGCTAAAAATGTATGCAGCTATCTGATGGAGCATGCCTCAGCTGAGTTCGCAGCCGTTGCGGTAAAAAAGGCAATTTTATGCTTGTCGCCAGCCAGCAATCTTGATGATCAATTGACGATAAATAGTGCTTCCTTTTCCATTCATTATGGTTCGCAAGAGCGTGGTGCAATAGTTGATATCAGCCTGAGTGAAGACAGCGCAGTGGGTGGTATGGCTTTGAAGTTGGTCGCCGATGGCTATTAAACTCTGGTCGATTCAGACTTATCCAACCAAAGAAACAGAGTCAGCAGATGCAACACAGGGTTAAACCCAATGCAGACCTCATTGGTGAAATAAACTCTGACAAAGTGCAGCAATTTATATCTGGCGCCGCCCGGCGTTTGGTTTGCAGCAGCCGCTACGCGCAGCGTTAACTGGAGCAAATGATGCGTCCAGAACCCGCAGCTGTCGACAGTCCACTCATCGCTTTTATTATCGCGTCGCCGATAGTCATATTCGGTGACGGGCGAGCACAGGGCGGAATTTTATTGATGGTGGCAGGATTCTTACCTTTGTTCCTTTCTGGGCTGACCGTCTTGTTGTATTTAGTCCTGTCTAAATTGACTAAAGGCAGTTTTGCGATTTACGCACTCGCCGGGATCTTTTTGGGGGCTATATGCCGGACTTTATGTTTTCTTGCCGGGGGGCCGGCGTTTTTCGTTTATTTGGCCGTGCGCCAGCTTGATTGTTTTCAGGCTACTGATTAAAGGTCAAGTCGGGCGGTTTTGCGGCACCACTGAATAATCGCGGGTTCGGCGACGGTTTTTTTATTGCGGTTGAATTTTTACCATAACAATACCCATATTGCGGGTTGAGGGATTTTTCATGATTGACAAATTTACACTGAATGACGGCCATATTCATGAGGCTATTGATCGGATTGATGTTGCCATCCATTACCTGCAGGCAAGTCTGGCTGAACATGCGCTTATCCAGGCTGTTGCCGGGTACCAGGCCAAAGTGCAGGATGCCATCAACATTTTATCGGACTTATATCAGGAGATAGGTCGGAACAATCAGATTGCGGATATTGCAAAACAACAGCGGCAAAGCCTTTGAATTTTGGCAAAAAGGTAAAATATTGCGCTGATTTGCTCATCTGATTTCTGGCCAGGGCCGCATTAAGCTTATGTGCGCTGATGCCGCGCAGCCTTAAGCTGCAGGTGAAGCGTGCGGTCTGATTGCTTTTCCCTCTGCTTTTTGTCTGCGGCGCTGTTTAAATATGCTGCCGCAAAAATTCTTTTTTAGGTTAAGTTATTGTTATTAATAGCTAAAACTGAGTTTTAGAAAATAATTTAAATTATTTTGTCACACCCTGCGCTGCTGCTGCGACTTGTTAAGGTAACCCATATTCAACAAAGGATACCGTTATGCAAAACCACAAAGCGCACAGCAGCAACACCCCGGCCGATGATAAAAACGTCAAAGCCAAAGCCAATGTTAGTTTTTGGACTTATTTTGCCATTACCATGAGTATTGTAGCGGGGGCCATTTTGCCTCAGCTCAAAGCCGCCGAGCTGAATACAGCCGCAAGTTTTCATGTGGAGGTGATTGGCGAAGGCAAACCTGTACTGATGATTCCGGGCCTGATGTCTGATAGCCGGGTGTGGCAGCACACTGCGGCCGCTTTAAAACAGGATTATCAGCTGCATCTGATCAGTGTGGCCGGTTTTGCCGGCACGCCAGCCATTGAAGGTGAGCTGTTACCAAGGCTACAGCAGGATTTACTGCATTATATGGACGAACAACAACTGCAAAAACCTGCTGTGGTTGGTCATAGTCTGGGCGCCTTTATGGCCTTTGCACTGGCAAGCGCAGCACCTGAGCGTATCGGCACTGTGGTGGCTGTGGATGGCTTGCCTTATTTAGCACCCATCTTCAGCCGTGATCCGGCAACGCAGGTGGCCGACATGCAAAGCCAGGCGATACAGCTGAAGAATTATTATCAGCAATTAAACGGCGAACAACTCAAAGCTGCTGCAACCCAGGGCATTGAGATTCAAGCCAGGGCTGCGGGGCATCAACAGCTGGTGCTGGCAATGGCGGCGGCTTCTGACGGCCCAAGTGTGGGTCAGGCTATGTACGAACTGCTCACCACAGATTTACGGCCAAAGGTGGGCGCCATTCAGAGTAAAGTCTGGCTGTTGGGTGCCAGCGGTGCCTTGCCGGCGCCTTATCAGGAACAAGCTAAGGCATTGTATCAACAGCAAATTTCCGGCATTGCAAACGCCACTTTACTGATGAATACTGGCAGCCGCCATTTTATGATGCTGGATGAACCTGAGTGGTTGATCAGCCAGTTGCGTCAGGCTTTACAGGAGTAACCCGCCATGTCAGTGACGATAGAACAACAACTACAACCCGATGTGCAGGCTGCCATGGCCGGCGACCTGCAAGCGTTCAGCCGCCTGGTTCAGCGCTGCCAGAATGGCATCAGCAGTATTGCGCTGGCGATTGTTAAAGATTTAGATGCCAGCGAAGAAGTGTGCCAGCAGGTATTTATTGCTGCCTGGCAACAATTAAGCAGTTTGCAAAATCCGGCCAGTTTTTTACCCTGGCTCAGACAAATTACCCGCTACCGCGCTTACAGCTTTTTACGTGAACAACGGGATCGGCAGACAGAGCGTGGCAGTGATGCCGAAGCCTTATTGGAAAGTTTTGCCAGTGACAGCAACCCGGCAGAGGAACTGTTACGCAGCGAACAGGCCAGATTGATCCGCAATTTACTCGATGATTTGCCGGCGGAAAGCCGTGAAATTGTGTTGTTGTTTTACCGTGAAGAACAAAATAGCCAACAGGTTGCCAGTCTGCTGGGCCTCAGTGAAGCCAATGTACGCAAAAAACTGCAACGTGTGCGTGAGCTGCTGAAAGAACAGCTGCTGGCCAGATACGGCAAGCTGATTTTAACAACGGCCCCTGGTGTTGGCTTTAGCAGTCTGGTGCTGAGCGCCCTGTTGGTTGGCAGCCCACCGGCGGCTGCAGCAACTGCCAGTGCTATGGCTGCACAAAGTAGCGGGGTGGCAAAGTTTGGCTGGCTGTTCAGTGGTGCTTTGCTTGGCGCGCTCGGCGGCATGCTGGGGGTGGTGCTTGGCATGAAGGCTGCGCTCAAAAATGCGGCCAGCGAGGATGAACGCAGTCGTTTAATGCGTTATCGCAATCAGGCGCTGCTTTGGGTCGGCGGTTGTGGCCTGCTGCTGACCGCGGCTTACGAATTAACGGCTGGCGCTGTGGCGCCGTTACTGGCCTTTTTGTTGTTTATCGTGGGTCTGGTTTATCTGCAGTATCGGGTCTGGCAAACCATTAAACCGCGCATATTGGCAAAAGCTGCCGCCAGTGCAGAGGCAAAACGGCAATATCGCGTTCAGCTATTCTGGTGCTGTTTTGGCATGCTGGGTGGCCTTAGTGCCGGCTTAGGCGGCATGATTGTTGGTTTGATCAACAGCGGCCGCTGGTTCTGGGGATAAGCTGCCGGCAACAATAGCGGATGGCAGTCAGTGTTACGGACAGGCATCTCTGGGCATAGCCGCTTTTATTCGAAAATAAGGACAGGTTTTGTGACAGTTACAGTTGCGTTCAGATCGCTGGTGGTGTGGGTATTCATTCTGGTGCTCGCCATTCTTAACGGTATGTTTAGGGCTGCGGTATTGCTGCCCTGGCTTGGCACGCCATGGGGCATGCTGCTTAGTGGTGCGCTGCTGTCGGCAATCATTTTCAGTGCCGCCTATCTCACTTTGCCCTGGCTTGGCACCCGGCAGACGCCGGGTCTTTGGGGGATTGGATTGGGCTGGCTTGCCCTGACCCTTATCTTTGAGATCTCCATCGGCCGGTGGCAGGGTATGTCATGGTCTGTGATGCTTGAGGCTTACACTTTTAAGGACGGCAACATTTGGCCTTTAGTGCTGCTTGTTGTGGCAGTGGCGCCAGTGATGGCAGCAAAGCTCAGAGGCTGGACGCGGCGCGGGTAGTTGGGTATTTAAAAGTAAGCGGGCGGGAGGCGCGAACCAGCGGATTGGCTGGTTGGCGCTACGGCTTGGCCTCAGTAAACGCCGCGGTTTGAGTCAGCACAGTGTTGATTAAGTGCCGCTATGAGTGCCGCGACTGTGGCCAGTACAGCCACAACTGTGATCGCCGGTCAGATATTTCATCAGGTCTTTGCCAAGCCAGCGGCGGCCAGCCAGATCAACAAGGGTGGCGAGCACCCACATGGCGATAAAAAACAGCAAAAAGCCCCACTCTGTCATCAGTACAGTATCCATTATTTATTCTCCGCTTGGCTGCAATCTTTGTTGTGCTCCGGCCTTTGTGGTGCCGGAGTTATCTTTATAGTCGTCGTCTGCAGCCCAACTGTTACAGCTGTGGTGATATTTTTTTGGATTATGCAGCTGAAATGCCAGGGTTTATCCGGGGTATGCTAGATTAATTATTTAAAATCAATGCCTTGAGATATTAGGTGACAGCAGGTTTTTTTAAAGAGTGCAAAAACTGGCGTCGTTGCCGCTGCTGATTCGTGCGCAACCAGCAACAACTATTCTTACAGTAGCTTCAGCGCCATGGCATCGGCTTTTTGCTAGAGCAACATGTCTGTCGTAATAGGCCAGTGTGTGTCGGCGCTTTGTATTAGGGCTTGGGCGGTAAGGCCAGGTACACTCTGTACTATGCAGCCTGTAGCAAACCGCTCGCGTATGGTATTGAGTAATAAAGCAAAATCGCCGTCGCCTGATAACAATAACACTTCGTCTACTTCCGGTGCCTGAGTCAACAGGTCGATGGTAATGCCAACATCCCAGTCGCCTTTGCTGCTGCCGTCGCTGCGCAAAATATAAGGTTTCAGTTTTACTTCAAAACCAATATGTCTGAGCGCATCCTGAAACTTGCGTTGCTGGTCGTCGTGGCGCTCTATGGCGTAGGCGGTGGCGTATTGAATGTTGTATTGGCTTTGCAGCTGCTGCCAGAACAAACGGTAGTTAAAAGAGCGGCCGTAGACCTCGCGGCAGGTGTAATAAATATTCTGAACGTCAGCAAATACGGCAATAGTTTTCAAAAGCTTTACCACTCAACCACCAGGGGCACACCAGACTTATCGGAGCTGGCGGCAAAAATAAAGTAGGCCGGATGATAACACGGCTGTACGGCGGATTTTCGGCTTAAAATCTGCTAAAGTGTCGGCAATTTTTGTGTCTGGTGAAAAACCGGCACCTTTCTTCATATCAGGACCATTGTTGTGACCAATAACCAGATTTTACGCCGTTTGCGCTACGCCTTTGATTTTAATGACAACAGCATGATGCGCATTTTTGCGCATGGTGGCCTGGAAACAACCCGTGCTCAGGTCAGTGACTGGCTGAAAAAAGACGAAGATCCGGCTTTTGTGCAAATCAGCGATCTGGAACTGGCGCAGTTTTTAAATGGGTTAATTATTGAAAAACGCGGCCGTAAAGAAGGGCCACAACCAGAGCCTGAGAGCAAACTCAACCACAACATAGTGTTTCGTAAGTTAAAAATTGCACTGGATTTAAAAGACGACGACATTCTGGCTATTTTGTTATTGGCTGATTTCCGTTTAAGCAAACATGAACTCAGCGCTTTTTTCCGCCGCCCGGATCACCATCATTACCGCGCTTGTCAGGATCAGGTGCTGCGCAATTTTATTAAAGGGGTGCAGTTAAAACTGCGCCAGCACAGCGAAGAATAAAACAGCGAGTTACCAAGGAATAAATAAGCAAAAAGCGGCTATAAAAAGCCGCTTTTTTATTGCTGTTGTTGTGTTTGCGCAATTGCCGGGTGTCGGCAGAGCCTTTTGTATGCCGGACACTGCCGCGCTTGTGTTGCTGCCAACGCCTGCAGCGGTTTGTGGCCTATAACTTATTAAAATAATCCAGATGGGTTTTCAGCGTGAGCGCATAAGGACGCAGCACCTGCACCCGTTGTTTGACATCAATTTTATCCAGCCCCAGCTCCAGCAGAATTTTTGCCGCCACTAAACCGGTGCGGCCAGAGCCGCCTTTGCAATGAATAGCCACTTTACCGCCCTGACGCAGAATATGGTGCACCAGCGCATTGGCTTGCTCCCAACCTTCTGCAAAAGCCAGACCGGGCGCCTGATCGTCGGCAATAGGGCAGTGAAACCAGGTTAAATCCAGCTCGCGGCATAACGAAGGCAGGTCGGTGATACCCAGCTCCATCATTTCTTCATCGGGCGTCAGGCTAATCAGCACTTTGGCACCGGCGGCTTTGAGTTGTTGTAACGAGGTTTTTAAATCCACCCCTTTGCTGCCGGGGCAGGGCGTAAACATCAAGGCAGCTGTGGCTGTGGTGCCAGGATTGATCACCAGTTCATCAAATGGATGCTGCATAAAAGCTCCTGCGATTGAGAATAAGGGCACAAGGCCGGCGAATACATTCTGTGTTGACTGCAAAGACCGGACTGCCTGTGATTATTTTAACAGCCGCTGTAATAAACGTTTGAGGCTGGCTGCTTTGAGTGGTTTAAGCATAAAGTGAAATCCGGCATTTTGCGCGTCGTCTCTGGTTTGTTGTTGCTGATCGGCCGAATGGATCACCACAGGTGCCTGTACCGCAAAATGTTGTTGCAGCTGACTGGCCACTTCCACCCCGGTGGCGCCCTGGTCCAGATGATAATCAAATAACAATAAATCCGGCTGAAAACCTTGTTGCAGCGCGTTCACAGCGGCAAAAGGCGTGGCCACAGCCATCACTTCACATTGCCAGCTGCGCAAAAGTTCGGTCACTGCGGCCAGAAGTTGTGGTTCGTTATCTAATAATAAAATCTTTTTACCGGCAAAATTGCCCTGTAATTCCGGCAGCACAGAAGCAGCAGGTAACACTTCTGCTGCTTTAGCCAGTGGCACTGTGACGGCAAAACAACTGCCTTTGCCGGGCACCGAAGATAACGACAGCGGGTGATTCAGCAGCTGACTTATACGCTGGCTGATGGCCAAACCTATACCCAAACCTTTTTGGTCGGCTTGGGGCCCTTGCTGAAACTCCTGAAAAATCAGCGGTTGTACTTCTTTTGCGATGCCAGGGCCTGTGTCCCACACCTCAATACGGGCAAAACGCTCGCCCTGCTGGTTTGTTACCCGGCGTACCCCAAGCAGAATTTTGCCCTGGGGGGTGTAACGAATGGCGTTGCTGATAAAGTTCTGGATCACCCTTTTGAGTAAACGGCTGTCGCTCTGTACTGTCAGAGAGCTGACACAACAACGGAACTGCAGGCCTTTTTCCGCCGCCAACACCTGAGCTTCGCGGCCACTTTGTTCCAGCAACTGCTGTAGTGCCAAAGGCCTGGGTTCAGCGCGCACCACGCCTGAGTCCAGTTTGGTCAGCTCCAGAATACTGGCCAGCAGCTCTTCGGCAGAATTGAGCGAAGCGGCCAGATTTTTACTCAGTTGTTTAATCTCTGGATCCTGTGTTTTTTCGCGGATCAGGCCACAAAACAGCGCAGCGGCATTAAAAGGTTGTAATAAGTCGTGGCTGGCGGCGGCAAAAAAACGGTTTTTGCTGACGGTGTGCTCTTCCAGCTGTTGTTTGGCGTCAGCCAGTTGTTGGTTGAGTTGCTCAAGCTCAGCAGTGCGCTCTGTCACACGCAGCTCCAGCGTATTGTTACTGTGCTCAAGCTCTTGTTGTACTTCAATAAAAGAGCTGACGTCGCTGTAGGTGGTGACAAAACCGCCGCCCGGTAGCGGGTTGCCCTGCATTTCAAACACCCGGCCATCCTGCTGGCGGCGCTGAAATTTATAACTGCTGCCCTGGCGCAGATAATTCAGCCTTTTTTGAATTTCCAGCTCCAGTGATTGTGGATCTGCTTCTGCACCGGTTTCGGCACCTGTTTCGAAAGAGCGGCTGAGCCAACCGCGCTCGGCGTTATAACGAATAAGCTCAGCTACAGGTTTACCTACTTCAACAAAGCCGGTTGGATAGGCAAACATCTCAAGGTAACGCTGGTTCCAGGCAATCAGCCTTAAGTCAGCGTCCACTACACTGATGCCCATACTGATATTGTCGATAGTGGCGCGCAGCAAGGCCTGATTAAACAAATACACCTGGCTGGCCTCGTCGACAAAACGCGCCACAGACTCCAGCGGTAACTGACTGTTTTTACTGGTGGCATTGAGCAGAAGCCGCATTGAAGCGCCGCCCACCACTGCAGATAAAGTACGCTCCACCCCCTGTTGTAAATTCAGTGGCGCTTTTTGATTAAAGTCGGGGCTGCTGGTTTTTAAATGGCGTTGTAAAAGTTGTTTGGCTTCACGTTCACCGGCAAAACGACGGACCAGCAGATAACAGTCCTGTACTGTGAGTTCAACGTCCTGACTGCTGCGCTCAGGGCTGCCACGACGCAAAAAGCGGCCGCTTTGCAACCATTCACTGAGCCTGGTTGTGCTGAGCTGACTGACCAGCAGCAACATCAGCACATTGACTGACAGGCTTAACAACACCCCCAGACTGATACTGTCAAACTGGCCACCAAAAAGGCCAGAGGGTGCGAGCCACTGAATGTCAAAAGGCCCTTGTTGCAGCCAGTGCCAGTTGACTAAACCGGCACGGCCAAGCTCTGGCAATAACAAAATATAAGCCCAGATAAAAGCACCACTACTTAAGCCGGCCAGCGCACCCTGACGGTTAATATTGCGACTGGTAAGGCCCAGAATAATAGCCGGTGCTAACTGCGCTATCAGCGCAAATGCCATCAGGCCAAGCTGGGCCAAACCTGTTTCTGTGCCTATCAAGAGGTAATACAAATAACCCAGCGTCAGTACTGTCAGCATCGAGGCGCGGCGCAAAGTTACCATTTTAATCAGTGGTTTACCGTCAACAGGTTTTTGTTGTAGCCGGTACAGCAGCGGGGTTAGTAAGTCGTTGCTGATCATAATACCCAGCACCACAGTGGCGACTATCACCATCGAAGTGGCGGCAGAAAAACCACCTAAATAGGCCAGCAGCGCCATATCGGTGCGATTGGCCGACAACGGCAGTTGCAGCACCACTAAATCTATATTGGCTTCTGGCCCCAGCAGCATTAAACCGGCCAGGGCGATGGGCAGGGTAAACAGACTCATCAGCAGCAAATACAGTGGAAACACCCAGCGCGCCAGATGCAGATGTTTTAAATGCTGAATTTCGACAAAACTGACATGAAACTGGCGCGGCAAACATAAAGTCGCAACAAAACCCAACAGCACATGGATCCAATACACTGATGTGGGCAGCGCTTTTTGTTGCAGACTCTGCACCGCCGGGTGGTTGGCAGCCTGACTAAAAATGCTGCCAATACCGTCATATAAACCCCAGCAGACAAAAACACCTACTGCCAGCAATGCAATCAGTTTCACCAGAGATTCAAAAGCGATGGCGGTCATTAACCCAGGGTTAGGTTGATGCGCTTTGGCGCTGCGGCCAATAAACAACATGGCAAAAACGGCCAGCCATAAGCTGACATAAAGGCCGGTGTCCTGATACCAGTGTGGATGTGCCGGCCTTTGCACCAGCGCATTAATGCTGGTGGACACCGCCTGCAGTTGCAGCGCTATATAAGGGATCACAGCGGTGAGCACTATTAATGTGGTCAGTACTGCTAAAAGGCGCGAATGGCCATAACGGGTGGCAATAAAGTCGGCCACTGAGGTAATTTTGTATCTGCGACAGGCAATGGCAATACGGGCTATCAGGCCAAAACCAAACCAGAACAATAACAAAGAGCCGATATAAGTGGGTGGGATCCACCAGCCATTCACTGCGGCCTGCGCTGTGACCCCATAAAAAGCCCAGGAGGTACAATAAATGGCCAGGGCAAAACTAAACACCCAGGGCGCCAGTTTATGACCGCCGGTAATACGACGGCCGAGCCGGCCGACACTGTACAGCACCAGCAAATACAACAAGGATAAAGCAGCAATGCTGCCAAGCCCGATAGAGCCCTGGCTCAGGATCATAGATGGCGCTTGTGTCATTTAGCGAAGTCCCTGATTGTGCCTGAGTTTTTTGCCATTGTCAGGGGGCTTGCCAATCTGTTGCCCCGACGCTGCTCTGCTGCACTGATCAGGCTATTGACCCTGGACATCCGGGCTTTAACGGGCTGTCCAGCCACCATCTAACACCAGAGTTTGGGCTGTAATATGCCGCGCTGGCGGCTGGCACAAAAACAGTGCCGTGGCAGCAATTTCATCGACACCAATAAAAGCTTTTTGGGGCATTGGCGCCAGCATAATTTGCTCTATCACCTGCTGCTCACTGAGATTGTGTTCTTTACACTGCGCCGCTATCTGGCTTTCCACCAAAGGAGTGCGTACATAAGCTGGGCACACTGTATTAATAGTGAAGTTAAAGTCGGCGTTTTCTAAAGCCACCACTTTGCTAAAACCCAACAGCCCGTGTTTAGCCGCTACATAAGCCGATTTAAAAGGGGAGGCCACCAGCGCATGAATAGAACCAATATTCACCACCCGCCCAAAATTGCGTTCACGCATGCCAGGCAGCAGCGCTTTGGTCAGCATGGCCGGGCCTGTTAACATCACCTGCAGCAGTTGTTGCCATTTTTGCTCGGGGAATTCTTCAAGCCGCGCCACATGCTGAATACCTGCATTATTGACCAGAATATCCACAGCACCGGCCTGTGCTGCAGCCTGTTCAATGGATTGCTGGGAGGTTAAATCCAGCAGCAGCGCGTCGGCCTGATACCCCAAAGCGCGCAGTTCGGCCACTTTGGCATCCAGCTGCGCCTGATTTAAATCGGCCAGCAGTACCTGATAACCCTGACGGCCAAATTCTGTTGCCACCGCAAAACCAATACCACCACTGCCACCTGTCACCAGTACCTTCATTTGTTTTCCGCCTTTATCTGCCTGGGGTTGTGCTTTGCCCAACCTTCAAAATTGATACAGCGATGCTAGGGGCTGGGCTTTGTTTGGACAACGGTACTTTAGTGCTAGATGGGGTGCTAGATGAGTGCAATGTGGAGTGTTGGCTAAATGCTATGTGGGCAGCAGCAAGTGGTATGAGCACAAACCGACTGTGCTCTGAGCGCTCAGCAACAGGAAGAGCAATAACCTGGCAAAAAAGCCGCGGTAAAACGCGGCTTGCTACCGCTGTTTTAGCAGCAGCTGTTGTTATAAATCCCAGCCGTGCTGATACCTTTTGCCTTGCCAGTCTTCGAGCAATAACCAGAGTTTTTCGCCACCCTTAAGTTTTTCCGGCGTACTGGCATGCACATGCAGGCCATGCACAGTGCCGTGCAGCACACTGCTGTGGCCCGCTGTCAGCTGTTGAAAATCAGGCGCTTGCTTGCTGACCACTAAAAAACCCTGGCGGATTTTTTCGACACAACCTACGCACAGTTGCAGGTAATAATCTTTGACCCACTCGCCATGATGTAAATAAGCGCCGTCCTCGGTCAGCGGACTGACAGTCACCTCAAATGGCCCTACTGTGGCTTTGGGTAAAGCAGGCGGAAACACCGGGTTCATCGACTGGTATAAAAACCAAAAAGGTAAAATAAGCACCAGGCCACTGAATTTAAACTTGTTTTTTTGCCAAAAGCTATGGCTGCGACGACTCATAAAACGGCCTTATTAAAAGTGGTGGCTGGGGTTTTAGCGGGCGCTGTTGGTGTTGTAAGTGCAGCAGCGGTGTCCTCTGATATGGCAGAGCTGCTGGTGCGGCTGGCTCTGACAGTACGGCTGCCCCAAATCATAAAACCTGTGATCGCCATACCGCTGACCAGCAAGCCAAACACAAACCAAATCACTTTGGTCCATAAACCACCGATGGTGCCGTAATGCAGCGGGTCAGCTATCGACATCAGGGTTTCCAGCGCCGCCATCTGCGATGGTACCCTGCTGTCGGCGATATCACCATTCCATGGGTTCACCCAGACGGTATAAGAATACTGATCATAAAACACTGAATCGCCATAGCCTGAGATGCGGTAATAATCGCGGTTATGCTCCGGCATTTGTACAAAAGCAGGTTTGAGCTCAGGTAAAAACTGCTGGGCATTTTGTATGGCTTTGGCCAGCGGGATCATGGCAGGAACTTCGCCTTGCTCGCTGATAGCAGGCACCTGGGCTGTGCTAAGCGGCTCCACTTCATAATAAAAAGCCACGTCGTTATGCCAGAGTGTGGCTTGCACTAAATACCAGAGGCCGGTCAGGCTCATCAGCAACAAAAACCAAATCGACCAGACACCGGCCAGGCGGTGTAAATCTGCCAATAAGGTTTTACGCCCCTGATTCAACCGCAGTTTTGGCTTTAAAAATGCCAGCCAGAATTTTTTGTAAATGACGAGGCCTGTCACTAAAGCACCGAACATCAACAGCGCCATAGCGCTGACCAGGTAATAACCAAGACTGTAACTTTGTTGCCAGGGGAACAATAACCAGCCATGTAAAGCGCGCATAAAACTAATAAAATTAATGCCGGGATTAATTTCCTGCACCTGTGCTGTATATGGATTCACATAAGCAATGGCGGACGGAAGTTTGTCGGTAGAAAACACCACTGCTGTCACCAGATAAGGTTCCAGCACCAGCACTGAAGTGACAGCGGCTTTGGGTTCTTGTTGCTTTACTGCCGCCACCAGTTCGGCAATAGGGCGGGCCGGTAAATTGTCCGGGTTAGATGCTCTGGCATTGGGGTTGGTTAGCCAGGTGAGTTCATGGCTGACCACGGCAATAGTACCGGTCAGGCAAACGGCGGTAAAAATCAGCCAGACAGGTAAAGAGCACCAGCCGTGCAATAAAAACCAGAAACGCTGGTTTAGTTTCATCTTCTGTTCTCCGTAAAACACCCTGTTTTGTCGCTGACCACCCGGCTGGACTATTTTTCTGCTTCTGCTTCTGCTTCTGCTTCTGCTTCTGCTTCTGCTTCTGCTTCTGCTTCTGCT
>NZ_DAIPZL010000002.1:84727-414900 GCF_036782235.1 Rheinheimera sp.
TTGCGGGTATAGCTAAAACCTGGCAACAGTGCCGCTTCTGCCAGGGCTATGGGCGGCACTTTAATGCAAAATAAAATAAAACTCAAACGCATATGAGAGTAATTAGTATTTATATACCTTTGATAGGTAATTATATTGTTTTAATTATCAGCTACTTATGTTGTTGAAGAAAAAAACAGGTTCATTTTTGCTAAAAACGCATGTGATAATAATTCTTATTTGTAACATGCCAAGAGTTAAAAAATGCCCAGACTAAACCAAGTTCCGTCGTTGTTTTTATTGTCACCTTTATTATTCAGCAGCCTGGCCGCAGCTGACACCGCAGTGGACAGCAGCGCTGTTGAGCGGATTGAAGTTACAGGTAGCAGGCTGAGTCAGGGTTATCTGGTGGATGAAAACAGCAGTGCCACCAAACTGGATTTAACGCTGAAAGAAACACCCCAGGCCATCAGTATTATCAGCACTGAGCAGCTGAACGACTTTGCCTTGTCCAATATCAATCTGGCTCTGGATCAGGCCACTGGTGTTAATGTTGAGCGGATAGAAACCGACCGTACTTATTACAAAGCCCGTGGTTTTGATATCACTAATTTTCAGGTGGACGGTTTAGGTTTGCCTTTTACCGGTGGTGGTATTGAAGGTGATTTAGACACCGCCATTTACCAGCAAGTCGAAGTGGTGCGTGGCGCTAATGGCTTAATGTCAGGGGTGGGCAATCCGTCGGCCACTGTCAATATGGTGCGCAAAAGACCGGGACGCGACTTTGCTGCCCAGACACAATTCAGTTATGGCTCCTGGCAAGACCAGCGTCTGGACGCTGATGTGCAGGGGGAACTGGGTGAAGGTTTAGCAGCGCGCGCAGTTGCAGTAAAACAGGATAAAAACTCTTATCTGGACCGTTATTCTCACGACAAAACCTTGGGTTATCTGGTGGTGGATGCCGAGCTTAGCGACAGCACCAGCCTGGTGTTTGGCCACAGCGGCCAGCACAGTGAAGGCAAAGGCGGCATGTGGGGCGCATTAAATCTGTATTATGGCAATGGTGCTGCTATTGAATACAGCCGTTCTGCCAGCACTTCGGCCGACTGGTCTTATTGGCAGGTGAAAGATCACCGCTCTTTTGTCGAACTGCAGCACAAACTCAATAACAACTGGGCTTTAACCGCCAGTTATCAGCTGATGCAAATCGAACAGCAGGGAGATTTGTTTTATGTCTATGTCAGTGCTGCCAACGGGGTAGACCCTGTCACAGGCCTGGGGATGACAGGGTATGGCAGTTTTTATGGCAAAGAAGAACAAACCCAGCTGGGGGATTTGTACCTCAAAGGTAAATTTGCCCTGGCCGGCCGGCAGCATGAACTGGTGGCGGGGCTGAATATCAGCGATCGTCATTACACTGATATTTCCTTATATGACTTCAGCACTGGCGCGGGTTTCCCGGCCATGCCAGCCCCGGCTGCCTGGAATGGCAAAACGGCCAAACCTGTGTTTAAAGATGGTCAAAGTGGCAGTGACGTTGATGCCAGACAGCAGTCTTTGTATAGCGTGGTACGCTGGGACTTAGCCGACAGTTTAAAGCTGATCACAGGTACCCGTTGGATCGATGCCGAAGTGACAGGCCTGTCTTATGGTGTTGATCAGGCAACAGAACAGAACAAAGCCGTGCCTTATGTCGGTGCTGTGTACCAGTTAACACCTCAGATCAGCCTTTATAGCAGCCATACCGCGATTTTCCTGCCGCAAAATGAACGTGATGCCAACCGGCAGTTGCTGGAGCCGGTGCAGGGTAAAACGCTGGAGTTTGGTGTCA
Source organism: Rheinheimera sp. (assembly GCF_036782235.1). Taxonomy (GTDB): domain Bacteria; phylum Pseudomonadota; class Gammaproteobacteria; order Enterobacterales; family Alteromonadaceae; genus Pararheinheimera. The sequence continues at coordinate 86,538 of NZ_DAIPZL010000002.1, forward strand.
AAGCAGATTTGTTTGCCGATAAAGCGTTGTTATCGCTGGCGGTTTTTGACATTAAACAGCAAAACATGGCGGTGTTTGACAAAGATATTGTCGACCCAGTCGCAGGTTTGTTTAAAGCATATAAAACTGCCGAAGAAATCAATAGCAAAGGGGTTGAGCTGGAGCTGGCCGGTGCAGTGACCGAACAATTGCAGCTGTCGGCGTCGCTGGTGCAGCTGAATATTGATGGTGACAAACTGGTGGAAGCTTATACCCCTAAACGCACTTTCAAACTGTCGGCTTTGTATCAGCTAGCACAACTACCAGGCTTGAGGCTGGGTCTGAACTACCGCTGGCAGGACGATATTTCCAGGGTGCAGGGTAAAGTTGCGGCTATTTATGCCAATGCCGGCCAGGACATTGTCACCCGGCAGGACGCTTATGGCCTGCTTGGGTTGATGGCCAGTTATGACATCAACAGCCAGTGGCAAATTCAGCTGAATGCCGACAACCTGACCGACGAAAAATACCTGAACAGTCTGTACTGGGCACAGGCTTATTATGGTGCGCCAGCCAACTACAGGTTAGGTGTCAGTTACCAGTTCTGATCGTTCTTTTTATCACAGCGATCACAGCCACAAGATGCTGTGGTCGCATGCTCTGACTGCGCTATTTTTCAGCAGCTGTTATAAATTCACTGCACTATGTGGCAGTTTTTGTCAAAGTTCGTTGTTTGTTTTGGTGCTTATCGGCAAAAAATGGGCTCTGACCTGCCAAAACTACAGGCCAGCTTTGCCGACGCCAATATCTATGCTAGATTGCGGACAAACGAGAAAAATAGTTCTTGGGTTTCTCTGGCAATCCGGCCGCGAATAAACTGCTGTTACCGACACTTCATGATTATTTTGAGGTTGGTTCTTAAGTTTTCCTGTTGTGCTTGCCTGAAATCTGCATCAACCAATCAGTTCCTGGGGATATTCTGATGTCAGAATCTACCGCTTTAATTACCAACGATGCCGTGGTGCTGGGGTTATTGGCCCTGATCCTCGGTTTTGTGTTTCACACCAGCCACAGCAGCCATCCGGGCTGGCAGAAGTTTTACCGTTATGTGCCTTCTATTCTGTTGTGTTATTTCATTCCGGCGTTATTTAACAGCTTTGGCATTATTGATGGCGAAAAGTCTGAGTTATATAAAATGGCGTCACGCTATTTATTGCCGGTTTGTTTAGTGCTGTTAACTTTAAGTATTGATTTTAAAGCCATTCTTGGTCTTGGCCCTAAGGCGTTGATTCTGTTTTTAACAGGCACAGCAGGTGTGGTGATTGGCGCTCCTATTGCACTCTTTACTGTTGGACAGTTTTTTCCGGAACAACTGGGGGGTGAGGGGGCCAATGCCGCCTGGCGGGGTATGTCGACTGTTGCAGGCAGCTGGATTGGTGGCAGCGCCAACCAGGCTGCGATGAAAGAAGTGTTTGGTGTCGGTGGTGATATTTTTTCAGTAATGATCACGGTTGACGTGCTGGTGGCCAATATCTGGACTGCGGTGTTGTTATGGATGGCGGCCAATGCAGCCCGGCTGGATAAGGCCAATGGTGCCGACACCACGGCTATTGAACATTTAAAACAGAAAATTGAAAAGTATCAGGCGGAAAACTCCAAGAACCCAACCACCAGCGATTTAATGCGCCTGGTGGCCATAGGTTTTGGCGCTGCCGGTCTGTCTCATTTGTTAGCCAACTGGATCGCCCCCTGGATTGGTGAAAATGCGCCAGAGCTTGCCATGTACAGCTTAACCAGCAGCTTTTTCTGGTTAGTGGTTATCGCTACCACCATTGGTTTATTGTTGTCGCTGACCAGAGTGCGCGAGATGGAAGCAGTGGGCGCTTCTAAAGTGGGTTCGGTGTTTATTTATATTCTGGTGGCCACCATTGGTATGCATATGGATGTGACCGCTGTGATGGATTATCCGGTGATGTTCCTGGTTGGTATTGTCTGGATCAGCATCCACGCAGGTTTGTTATTGCTTGTTGCACGACTCATTAAAGCGCCGGTATTTTTTATGGCGGTGGGCAGCCAGGCCAATATTGGTGGTGCAGCTTCGGCTCCTGTGGTGGCGTCAGCCTTTCACCCATCGCTCGCGCCTGTTGGTGTGTTGCTGGCGGTATTAGGTTATGCGCTGGGCACTTATGGTGCTTATATCGCGGCCATGATGATGCAGGCAGTTTCGCCTTAGTAGTGCCGGGTCTTTGGTTCGCAAAACAAAAAGCCCTGATGTAACATCAGGGCTTTTTTTATCTGTGGCATACCGCAGCTTGCAAGGTACAAATCTGCCAATATGCTGACTCAGGCCGGACAGGCAGCAGTAGACTCGCGCACCAGCAGCTCAGGAATAAACACAGGTTGTTCGGCAGAAATGCCCTGTTGCTGGCCCGGGCGACTTCGGCGGAACAATAACTCGGCCGCCTGCATGGCGATGGTACTGTTGGGCTGATGTGCTGTGGTCAGTGGTGGCCAGGTCTGGCGCGAAAAAGGGCTGTTTTCAAAACCAACAATCGACAGTTGCTGTGGAATTTCCACCTGTGACAACCGGGCACTGAATAAAGCACCGGCGGCAATTTCGTCGTTACAGGCAAAAATAGCGGTAGGTTTATGCGGCAGTTCCAGCAGATATTTGGCGCCCTTGACGCCGGATTCAAAAGAATAACTACCTGGCACTATATATTTCGGATTGGGGCTGATGCCCCTTTTGGTTAAAGCGGCTTTAAAACCGGCCAGACGTTCACCACTGGAGCTGTGTTCTTCGTCACCACATAAAAACGCAATCTCGGTATGACCCAATTCCAGCAAATGGTTGGTAATTTTAAAGGCGGCGGTAAAGTCGTCGACTAACACACAGTTGGTCAGTTTAGGCGAAGGGGTAGAGCCTGAAATAATCCGCACAAAATCAACACCAATCCGCTCCAGCGCTTCAGCAATTTCCGGCATTTCTGAAAAAGGGGGGGTTAACACTAAACCAGCCAGCCTGGCGTGCTGCACTAGATCAATCACTTCCTGCACTATATTGGCCGACTTGGCATTGGTGGGGTGGATCAGCAGTTCATAACCGTGTTTACGGCAGGCCTCTAATAAACCTCTTTGCATATCAATGACATAATAAGCGTTTGGGTTGTCGTAGATATAACCGATGCTATAAGAGCGGGTGCCGGCCAGATTACGGGCGGCCGCATTGGGCTGATAATTCAGCTCGGCAATAGCCGCTGATACTTTCTCCTGGGTGGCCTTTTTGACTGAAGGCTCGTTATTCATCACTCTGGATACAGTTTTAATCGAAACGCCGGCCAGCTTGGCAACGTCATTAATAGTTACTTTCATCGCTTTACCCTAAGCTGAATGTGTGGTCTGGTCCCGCATCATTGGCTGAATAGAAAGTTGTTATCAGAGCCAGGGGCCATAAATTTGGTTATAAATGACAGCGGTGGTCAATTTGTAACTGAATTTGAGTAAATGGATACATCGTTTTTGTCTAAACGGCAATTGTTTATTTATCAAAAAATAACCAACCCAGCGCAGTCCCAATGAAGCCAGGTTACTAATTGCTAATCTTACAATAACTTAGCTCTAGTTGTTGCTTTTATCCTGTGCGGCACTGCGGTGAACTGCTGGCAAAATTATTTTCCGGCCTGCTCAGTGCTTGCAAAAATGCGGCTAAAATTTCAGCGAAAGGGGTTTGCAAATCAAAAATTTTTTGTGTATGTTGAATTTTAATGACAACGCTGTCATTGCAGGACAAAAAAATCATCGCACAAGATCAAAAAAAAACAGGAATGGGAGAAGCTCATGTCGCACACTAAAATGAATAAATGTGCATTGGCAGTTAAGCTCGGTTTAGTGGTGGGAGCTGCGGCATTATCAATGCCAGCCCTGGCTCAGCAAGCCGCCGCAAAACCAGCCGGTGCCAAAGAACAACAAGTCGAAGTGATTGAAATTCGTGGTATCCGCGCTTCACAGCAAGCAAACTTAAATGCCAAACGTTTTAGTGACTCTATCGTTGATGTGGTAACGGCAGAAGATATTGGCAAATTCCCTGATAAAAACGTCGCTGAATCGCTGTCACGTATCACTGGTGTGGGTGTGAGCCGTGAGTTTGGTGAAGGTGAAAAAATTACTGTCCGCGGTGCCAGCTCTGCAACCAACCGTACTTTATTAAACGGTCAGACCGTTGCCACTGCTGACTGGTTTATCCTGGACAATCCGGGCCGCAGTTTTAACTACACCATGCTGCCATCGGCGCTGGTACGCGACCTGGAAGTGTACAAATCACCGGAAGCCCGCATTGATGAAGGTTCTATCGGTGGTACCGTTATTCTGAAAACCCGCCGTCCGCTCGATATGGATGCCAACAGCCTGAACCTGTCGATTGAAGGTCAATACTCTGATTTATCAGACAAAACTGACCCGCAATTAGGTGCTATGTATTCCTGGAAAACCGACGACGAGCGTTATGGTGTGCTGGTTTCTGCGCTGAAACAGGACCGCAACCTGGTGCGTGAAGGTTTTGAAGTTCTGTCATGGCCGGTGGGCGCCGATGGTGTGTCTTACCCTGGTTTGATGGGCGTACCACGTTTTGTGCAAAAACGTGAACGTGAAACCGGTTTTGTCTCTTTCCAGGCGCGGCCAACAGATGCGCTGGAAATGACGTTAAACGTGCTGAAATCCAAAGTAGATGCCGACAACCACAACGCCAACTATCTGGTGTGGACAGGTAACGACGTGGTTGCCAATAAAGTGACTAACAAAGCGGTTGTCGACAATGCGCTGCTGGCTGGCAAAGTGGCGGCAGGCCAGATTGGTTACAACTTTATCAACCGGGTGGCGTCAACTGAAACCCAATCTGTCGATCTGGACATCAACTATGATGCCGGCAACTTTAAAGTGCACGGTCAGCTTGGCCGCACCGACGCTGAAGGCGGCACTTTACGCGAAACGTCCTGGGAATATATCAACACTGCTTCAGGCTACGACTTTGATTTAAGGGGTGGTAAGCCAACAGTCAATACCGCGGTCAGCGGTGCTGATGGCAGTAAATTCAGCCCGGGCTGGATCTGGGGTGGTGAAAAACCAACCACAGACGAAGAAACTTATGCTCAGCTTGATTTTGACATTCCGGTGGATGCCGGTGTGTTTAACAGCGTGAAAACCGGCGTGAAGCTGCGTCAGGCCGAGCGCACCCAGGACCGTATTGCCTACAGCTGGCATGGTCCTAATACGTTAAAAGATCCGTCTAAAGCGCCGTCGTGGCCTGTTTATCTGCAATACATCTTTGATCAGTGTTCTGATTTAACCAAATGTGGCCTGACCACAGGTACTGTCAATGTCGATGGTCTGGTCAATGGTTCTCTGGCCAATCAGGTGCTGCATGACCGCCATAGAATGGAAGAAATTGCCTTTGTGGGCCTGAACGGTGTGCCGGCAGATTATGCCCGTTCACGGGTACTGGATGAAAACTGGGCAGTGGAAGAAGATATCACCGCACTTTATGTACAGGGCGATTTTTCCGGTGAAGGTTTCCGCGGCAACATCGGTGTGCGTTATGTAGACACAGCTCAGACTTCAGGCGGCTGGGAACACAGCGGCACCGACTACTGGGGTTTCCATACCCTGGACCGCGCCTGGTTAAAACCAACACTGCTGAACTGGAAAGAAGTGGATAACGACTACAGCGAAGTGCTGCCAAGCATCAACGTGGCCTTTGATTTGTCTGAAGACACTATTATGCGGGTGGGTGCTGCGCGGGTGATGGCGCGTCAGAACTGGAATGATGTTTCTTCATCATCAAGCTATGGTTCACTGAATGTGTCCAACCCAACAGGTGTGGCCAACAACCCAATGTTAAAACCGCAGCTGGTGGATCAGTTTGACCTGAGCTACGAGTGGTACTTTAACCCGTCATCCATTCTGGCAGCCACTTACTTCTTTAAAGATGTGAAGAGTTACCGTGGTTTCAGCACCTTTGTTGACGAGCGTTTCTGGGAGCAGGGCAATACGATGGTGGATGTCACTTTCACCCGTCCTGACAACGGCCCTGGCGGCACGACCAGCGGTATGGAGCTGAGTTATCAGCAAAGTTTTGGTCAGTTTGGTGTGATGGCCAACTACACCTACACCGAAGCTGATCGGGATGAAACCAGAGATATCTTAAAACCAGGTTCTGGTCTGGTGGAAGGCACGTCCAAACATATGGTGAACCTCAGCGGTTATTATGAAGATGACACTTACAGTGCCCGTCTGATGTATAACTTCCGCACCGACTGGTACAAAGGCCTGCACTGGAGTGGTTCTGAGATTTGGAACGACGACTACGGCCAGCTGGACGCCAGTTTTGGTTATAACCTGACTGAAGCTGTAACCTTAACGGCAGAAGCAGTGAACCTGACCAACGAAGAAGTAGTTGAGTTTAACACTGATAAAAACCGTCTGTTCTCGCTGTATCAGAACGGCCGTCGTTATGTGTTAGGTGTGCGGATGGCATTCTAAGCCATCTAAGCTAACCGCTTTATTTAAAAGAGCTTATGCTTCGGTATAAGCTCTTTTTTATTGGCTTTTGACCACTTTTATAAAGCCTGAGTTGGTCACTGACCATCCTCAGCACCGGCTCAGTACAGGATCAAGTTATGCAGCAAATTGCCAGAATAAACACCCAGGCGGCGGATTTTGACTTTGCCAGACTGACAGCACTGGGGCAGCCTGCGGTATTAACCGGCTGGGTTGACCATTTGCCTGCGCTGCAGGCAGCAAAACAAGGCCCGGCTGCACTGGCGCAATATCTGCGTCCTTTGGACAACAACACCGAAATGGACACCCTGCTGCTGGCGGCGGACACCCAGGGCAAAGTGGGGTATGCCGATACCAATTTGCAGCAGTTTAATTTTGAACGGCGCCGTTATCCGGTGTGGGCAGTACTTAAACAACTGCTGCGGCAGATGCAGCAGCCAGATGCGGTGCGTATTGCCTTACAAAGTGCCAGGCTCGACAGTTGTTTACCGGACTTCAGCCGGCAGAACCCAATGCCAGGCCTGTCGCCCGATGTGGTAGGACGGGTCTGGATTGGCAATCAGACTGTGGTGCCGGCGCATTTTGATCACAGCGACAATCTGGCTTGTGTGCTGTCAGGCAGTCGTACTTTTACGCTGTTTCCGCCCGAGCAGGCGGTGAATCTGTATATTGGGCCTTTGCAAAGTGCACCAACAGGGGCGCCGGTCAGTCTGGTGGATATGCTCAACCCTGACTTTGCGCGTTTTCCGCGTTATGCCAAAGCACTGGAAGCGGCGCAGCAAGCCACGCTGGAGCCGGGGGATGTGCTGTTTTTGCCGGCGCTGTGGTGGCACCATGTTCAGGCAAGGACCAGCTTTAATCTGCTGGTGAATTATTGGTGGGGGGGCTCTGTTGGTTCAGCTGCCAAAGCAGTGTCACCTTACAACGCTTTATTACATGCGCTGCTGGCACTGAATGACTGCAGCAGCACAGAGCGTAAGCAGTGGCAGGCGCTGTTTAATTATTTTGTTTTTCATGAAGATGCCGACAATTTTTCGCATATTCCACCCCAAACACCGGCCATTCAGCGTGAATTGAACAGCAAGGATCAGCAGGCGATTTTAACCTGGTTGTTGCAGGAGTTGACCAAACAGGCCGCCTCTGACCAAACCCCCCAACGGCCAGAATAGGTCTGTTTCAAGCGCAAAACAGTTTTAATACAACAGTTTCTTTCGGAACAACAGTGGCAGCAGAACAGCTGTCGGCTGTTATGCCTGAGCTTCGGCTTGCCAGCAGCAAAATTGCGTAAAAAAACTACAAAAAACATAATGACAACGTTGTCATTTGTTGTTAGCATCAATATCGAGGGTGTTGTTGCAGGATGCAATCTGTTATCTGACAGTGCATCTTGTTTGCTCGCGGGAACTGGCGTGCTGGGGCCTGTTGCCGTTCTCCCTGTTGCAGATGATTATTATTGGTAGTTGGTAATAATTATCCACCAGCGCACATGGATGTGATCTGTTATTTGCCAAATCCTTATCCAAGGGTCTTTTACAGGATGCTGTGATCAGCGTCCTGTTTTTTTTATTGGTGTAGCCCGCAGTTTTGCTGCTGTTGTACAAGGGGTAAGGGCGGATCCAGGCTTCAGAGTGATAACTGACTGGTGCCAAGGCTTGTCACTGCATATACTGACAACAAGTGATAGCTTGTATTTTAAAAGGGTACAGCTACGGCCGGAGCGGCTTTATTTGCGCTCATCAGGGCTGGTGTTGTATTGCTGGTAAAGGATCCGGGTAACTGATGCAGTCTTTTTTTCTGATAATGTTGTTATGTTGTTCCGCCTGTGTTGCGGCCACTGAACTGAGGCTGATCAGCAGTGAAAAAATGCCTTACAACTACACCACAGAGCAGCAGTTTATTGGTTTAACTGTGGATGTGGTGAAAGATTTGCTGGCACCAAAACAGCCGGATATTGAAGTGATGCCCTGGCCGCGCGCTTTTGAAATTGCCAGAACCACCCCCAATGTGCTGCTGTTTACCATGGGAAAAACCAAACAGCGGCTGGCGCAGGGTTTTCAATATATTGGCCCGGTTTCAACCCGGCAGCTGGCGTTTTATACCTTGCAGGACGAATTTGCCCATTTAACTAATCTGGCTGAGATACGGCAAAAAAAGCTGGTGATTGTTGGTTTAAGAGGCGGCTGGTTTAGCGAGCAGTTAAGGCAGCAGGGTATAGAAATCCTCGAAGTAGGCGATTATCACCAGGGCGTGCTGATGTTGTTGCGTAACAGGGCTCATCTTTGGGTGTCCACCGATCTGGAAGCGCAGATGCACCTGAAACAGACGGGTGAGGATGCCACACTAAAAATAGCGCTGCGTATGCAATGTGCCGAAAATTACCTGGCGTTATCGCCAGGCTCAGATGCAAAGCTGTACCAGCGGCTGCAACAAGATTATCGGCGCTGGAGTCAGAGCAAAAAACCAGCTGCTATTGCAAAAAAATGGCAGCAGCAGCTGGGTGTCACGCTGAAATTCAGTCAAAAACGTGGTTTTAGCGACAGTGAATTGCAGGCCAGCGATTGCCCGTTACAAACTGAACCGGGCCTATTGCCCCTGAGTACTCAATGACGATGACAAATCAGATAACCAGCTGCAACAAAGAACCGCAGCTGACGGCCAGTGCAGACCGGCCACTGCGCTGGGGCATTATTGGTTGTGGTGCTGTGACTGAAGTTAAAAGTGGCCCAGCTTACCAACAAACAGCGGGTTTTGTGCTGCAGGCCGTGATGCGCCGTGATGCAGCCAAAGCCGAAGATTATGCCCGCCGCCATCAGGTACCGCTTTGGTTTAGCGATGCCGACTTATTGATCAACCACCCCGACGTGGACGCTGTTTATATTGCCACGCCCCCCGACAGTCATTTGTTTTATGCGCTCAAAGTGGCCGCTGCCAGCAAAATTTGTTGTGTGGAAAAGCCGATGGCGCTCAATAGCGCAGAATGTGCACAAATGAATGCTGCTTTTGCCAAGGCAGGTAAACCTTTGTTTGTCGCTTATTACCGCCGCTCTTTACCACGGTTTTTGCAGGTCAAAGCCTGGTTGCAGCAGGGCGCTATTGGTGAAGTGCGGCATTTACACTGGAGTTTCAGCCGGCCGCCCAATGCGGCAGATGTGGCAGGACAAGCCAACTGGCGGACAGATCCTGCTAAAGCTGGTGGAGGCTATTTTGTTGACTTAGCCAGTCATGGTCTGGATTTATTTGCGTTTTTGCTGGGCGATCTGATTGATGTGAAAGGCATCAGTCTGAATCAGCAAGGCTTGTATCAGGCCGAAGATGCAGTGACCGCTTGCTGGCGTTTTGCCAAAGCAACAGGTGTGGCCGCTACAGGTTCTGGTTATTGGAATTTTGCCGCTTTTGAACGTACAGACAAAGTGGAGATTATCGGGAGCCAGGGCCGTATTGAGTTTTCGGTGTTTGCCGAAGCGCCGCTGGTACTGAGCACTGCCGCAGGGCGCACTGAAACATTTATCGACAATCCGGCCCATATTCAGCTGTATCATGTGGCCAATATGGCGCGTCAGCTCAGTCTGGGTGAACCGCATCCGTCCAGCGGTGAAACGGCCATGCGGGCTACTCGGGTGATGGAACAGATTTTACACAATAGCCCGTATTAACAACCGCCACTTAAGCAGCTGAAAGGCCAGTGCAATCCGATGGTACAAAAAGCCTCAGGCAGCAAGAGATCCGAAGCAAGTTTTTAGCAACAACAGAGTAGAAAAAATGCCAGCAGCAAAGCCCGCTTTTGCTGCTGCCATTGGTTTGATCTGTTGCCGTTCTGCTCACGGCCGCACTTATTCAGTTTCAGTAACTCTGCTGACTTTGCCGCTGGCAGATTTAGTGCGCAGTTGTACTTTGCCCTTTGTTAGGCTCTGAGTTGTTAAACCCTGAGTGGTAACCCTTACCCCTTCGCTATTGGCCGGGTAGGGCAGCCAGCTTTGGCCCTGATCCAGACTGTATTCAATGGCAAGGCCGGGATAAGCCACATTGGCCAGCAGCAGATCGCCGTCGAGCTTCGCGCCAGGTGGTGGCAGATAATAAGCCACACCTGCTTTATCCAGTTTGGGCAGCTCGCGCATCGCCATCACAGTTGCAAATTGTTGCCAGTCGCTGTCGCGGCGTTTTTGCTCGGCTTTTTTGCCTTCCCAGCTGGCCTGGTGCCAGGCGCGTTCGGCCAGTGGCAATAATCTGGGGTAAATCATCTGCTCCAGCTGCTCGCTGGTGCGCACTGTTTCCGACCAAAGCTGACCTTGCATACCCATAATATTTTCCGGTTTTTGTAATGTCGGTAAAGCACGGCCGAGCAAAGTTTCCAGATCCTCAATAGGCTGGCCGGCGCGGGTGCGGTCGGCATTGGCGTATAAATCATCAGGCGCATAAGCAAAAACCCGGGCGGCATCTGTGTAGCGGGTGGCCCAATAATAACCCCGCTCCTCTGGGTGGGCTTCATGCGGATGGTCAAAATACAGATGGGTGCCGTGTGATAACACCACCTGATATCCGGCATTGGCCAGACGATAAGCTCTGTCACCGACACCCCATTCCCAGATATTGTCCCAAACGTTGGCAATCACTGTTTTATTGGCAAATAAAGCGCGGTTAAAAGGGTTGATCGGGTCGTACATCAGACCATCTTCCCAGCCGGCTAAAGCCAGCTGCCGCTGCTGCAAAATAGCGGCAACCCGGCCAACAAAATAAGGTTTTAAATCGGCAACACCAGCGACACCTGGCACAGCTTTGGCAATCAGCGCCTGACAGGCCGGTGAACCTTGCCAGCTACCAGCGCCCACTTCGTCACCGCCCATATGATAAGTCGACAAAGTCAAACCTGCTTCACGGTACATTTGCGACAGCTCGTACACCACTTTATCAATAAAAGCATAACTGGAGTCGAGACAGACATTCACTGAGTTGTCGTTGTAGTTTTGTACTGTCAGATAACTGGATTTGTCGGCCAGATCCGACAGCAGATATTGCCGTGCTGCCGCTTCATCTCCTTGTTTTTTCAGGCGATGATAACGCGCTTCCATGGCTTTGACCGCAGCTCTGGCATGGCCTGGCATATCAATTTCCGGGATCACTTCAATATGGCGTGCTGCAGCAAACTTCAGAATTTCAATAAAGTCCTGTTTGCTGTAATAACCGTTGCCGGAGCCAGAGCGGTGTGGCCCTGTGCCCAGCTGGGTTAATAAACAACGTTGTTCGGTTAAATCAAAACAGCGGTGCGCGCCAATGTCGGTGAGTTCCGGCAGACCCGGAATTTCCAGCCGCCAGCCTTCATCTTCGGTCAGATGAAGATGCAGTTTATTCAGCTTATACCGTGCCATTTGTTCAATCAGCCTTAATGTCACCGCCTTGCCGTGGAAATTACGCGCCATGTCGTAGTGCATGCCACGCCAGGCAAAGCGCGGGCTGTCGCTGGCCGTGAGCTGCGGCAGTTGGTATTTTTGTCCGTTGATGCTGGCCGGCAACAAGCTGAGTAACGACTGAACGCCATAAAAAGTACCGGCATTGTCGTGGCCGCGAATGAGGATGCTGTTGTCGCTGATCTGCAGCTGATAACCCTCAGCGCTTGCCACTTTGGCGTCCACCAACAACACGATTTTTTGTTGCAGTTGTTCGTTTACCCCAGCCTGGCTGGTCAGCGCCAGGCCTTTGTCTGAAAGCTGTTGTTGTAAATAACCGGCTTCGCCGGCCAGCCGGCCCTGATACACAATTTGCCACTGGCTATTGAGTTCAGTGCGACCACGCTGATAACTCACCTGACGCGGGCTTGGCAGAATTTTGTCCTGCAGCGCCTGAGTGTCAACAGAACCGGCGTTTACCACCAGGTTTTGCTGATAACGGCTGGTTGCATTGGCAATAGGGTGCAGATCCGGCTCAGGCTGCTGGTAACGCAACAACTGTTCCGGCCTTTGTAAAGGTGCAACAAAACGGCTTAGCTCTTCGGTATTGGTATTGGCAAAAATTTCCGGTTTGAGCGATGAGGCAACAATAAATGCCCTGGGCATAAAGTCGGTATAACTCACCATATGCGCATTGCCACTGTATTGAATTTGCACGGTTTTACCCGGCTGTAGGCCGGCAAAATTGTGGGTGGCGCTCAGGCGGTGTAAATCCCCTTGCACATGTTCGAGCTGCAAACCAAATTGTTCGGCAGCGCTTAGTTTGCGGATTGAGTGCAGGTAAATTTGCCAGTTGCCGGGGCCGGCGCCAAGGGGCAGTTGCGATAAATTGCTGAGTTTGAGCCTGCCTGTGGTGCCGGTGTTGCTGACAAAGTTGCTGACCACGGCAAATTCAAGCCGGCTTTGGTTGGCAAAGCTGTGTAGCTCTGTTTGGTGCTGAAAGTTTGCCGCCGCCAGTGGTGGGCAGGCCGATAACAGCAGCAAAGTTGCCAGACGTCTCAGCTTGATATTCATTGGACTTCCCCTGTGACAATGGCCGGTCTGTAGTGCCGGCTGTGATTTTCTTTATGTTCGCGCTGGCTAGATCACAACAATGCGCCAATTTGTAATTCTAAGCTACTGAATTTAGTTAGTTATTTGTTCGTGCCCGTTGTTTTGTGACAAATTTCAGTTTGATTTTTAAACAAGGGTCTTGTTATTTGTCAAAATTATTATATGCTGAAGCTGAAAAATGACAACGCTGTCAATTTGCTTAATGTACATTTTTTCAACATTAAAATGCAAGCAAAAACACCGGCAGCACAGGGGCAACCCTGCATGACGTAACGAGGTTGGGCGGATGACAATAAGTTCAGGGCAGCAGGGGCCATTGTATCTTGGCATTGATGGTGGCGGCAGCAAGTGCCGGGTGGTGATCGTCAATGCTGATAATCAGCTGCTGGGCGAAGGCCTGGGCGGGCCGGCCAATCCGCTGCGGGGGATGAAAATCGCCACTGATTCTATTTTAACGGCCACCCAACAAGCGCTGACCGCTGCCGGCATGACCTTTAACGATATGTCGCATCTGATTGCAGGTGCTGGTTTGGCCGGTGTCAATATGCCGCAATATTTCCGGTTATTTTCCGAGTGGAAACATCCATTTGCGGCTTTTTATCTGACCACGGATTTACATATTGCCTGTATCGGCGCCCATAACGGCGGTGATGGTGCTGTGATTATTGCCGGCACCGGCTCTTGTGGCCTGGCCGATGTGAAAGGCCGCTTGCTGGATATTGGTGGTCATGGTTTTCCTTATGGCGACAACGGCAGTGGTGCCTGGTTTGGCATGCAGCTGGTGCATCATGTGTTGTTGCAGCAGGATGGGCTGGAACCCTCCACTTTATTGTCCAGCCTGTTGTGTCAGGAGCTGGGCGTGACCAGCACCCTGGACATCGTCAGTCACTTTATGCACGCCACCCCCACTGTGTACGCTAAGTATGCCCCCTTGGTGTTTAGCGCGGCAGAGCAGGGAGATGCCACGGCCCTTGGCATAGTGGCGCAGGGCGCTGCTTTTATTAATCAAATTGCGCTGAAGTTATTTGAGCTGTCACCCCCACGTTTTTCGATGATAGGCGGCCTGGCTTATAAGCTGGTGCCCTATCTTGACAACAAAGTGCAGCAGGCACTGACACCAGCGCTGGCTGCGCCTGAATATGGCGCCGTCTGGTTTGCCAGACAGCAACAAGCTTTATTGACTGCCGCTGTGGCGGCACAGCGCTAAACAAGAGTCCTAAAACAGAGCCCTAAACCAGCATCCTAAACAGAATCCTGAAACAGAAGTGAGTAGCAGATGAACAGTACCATTATGGCGCAGGAAGCCGCCGAAGCCCCACAACGTATCCGTGAACAGCTGGCCGCCAACAGCAGCACCATTGCCGCTATAGTGCAGCAAATTGGCAAGCGCGCGCCAAAATATGTTTATATGGTGGGCCGCGGTTCGTCCGATCACGCCGGGGTTTTTGCCAAGTATCTGATTGAAATTGAACTGGGTTTACCAGTAGTCGCTGCTGCACCTTCTATTGCCAGTGTGTATCACAAACAGCTGCAATTACAGGACGCCCTGGTGCTGGTGATTTCGCAGTCGGGCCGAAGCCCGGATATTCTGGCACAGCTTGCCATGGCCAAAGCGGCCGGCGCTTATGTGGTGGCTTTGGTCAACGACACCAGCTCACCACTGGCCGACCAAGCCGATGCTGTGGTGCCACTGTTTGTAGGGCCGGAAAAAGCGGTCGCAGCAACAAAAAGTTATCTGGCTACCTTAAGCGCTTTATTACAGCTGGTGGCGCAGTGGTCGGCGCAGCCGCAGTTACTGGCGGCGGTGGAATCTTTACCGGCCTTATTGGAACAAGCCCAACAATTACCGGCGCAGTTAACGCCGGAGTCTGTGGCGACTGTAAAACATGGTGTGGTGCTGGGCCGTGGCCCGGGTTATGCCATAGCCCGTGAAATAGCGTTAAAACTGAAGGAAGTGTGTGGCATTCATGCTGAAGCTTTTTCCAGTGCCGAGTTTTTGCATGGGCCTGTGACTTTAGTCAAAGACCAGTTTGCCATTATTGATGTGTCTGTTGCTGACGAAGCGCTGGCAGCCCATCAAACCCAGGTGTCGGAAGTGCAAAGCCGTGGTGCTGCTGTGGTGCAGTTAAATCACGGTGCTTTAACTTCACATCCCAGAGTATTGCCGCTTCTGGTATTACAACGTTTTTATCTGGATGTGGAAGCAGTGGCGCGTAGCCGTGGGGTGAATCCTGATGCACCTCCAGGCCTGAATAAAGTCACCAAAACAGTGTGATTTTTTTAAAACAGCAATTTGCGAAGTTTAAAAACAGAGATATATGGCAGTCATCATCTGACTGCTCTGGCTCAGCAGCAGGTAGGTAACAAGTGACAATACAACATCTGGCGGTAGCAAAGCTGTTTGACGGTGAACACTGGTGGCACAATGTGCAGGTCAGTTTTGAACAAGGCACTATCAGCCAGATTGTTGCTGCTGATGCAGCCGCCGTATTACCGCTGACCTTAGCGCCCGGTTTTATTGATATACAGGTAAACGGCGGCGGTGGTGCTTTATTTAACACTGCCCCTACTTTAACAACACTTCGCACCATGGTGCGCGCCCATGCCGGTTTTGGCAGCACAGCTTTATTGCCAACTGTTATCACCGACTCAGTTGCTGTGATGCAACAGGCCGCTGATGTAATAGCCGCTGCCATTGCCGCCAAAGAGCCAGGTGTGTTGGGGGTACATTTTGAAGGGCCACATTTGTCGCTGCCAAAAAAAGGCGTACATCCACAGCAGCATATCCGGCCTTTGTCTGAAGCAGAACTTGCGATTTATCGGCGAACTGACCTTGGCGTCAAGCTGGTGACTGTTGCGCCGGAAAATATCAGCACCGCACAAATCCGCCAGTTGGTAGAGCTTGATGTACTGGTGTTTTTGGGGCATTCCAATGCCGACGCGGCCACTGTCAATGCGGCTTTAGCGGCCGGTGCCTGTGGTTTTACCCATTTATATAACGCCATGTCACCGCTCACCTCCCGTGAACCCGGTATGGTCGGTGCTGCATTGGCAAGTGTTGACGCCTGGTGTGGCATTATTCTCGATGGGCATCATGTACATCCGCTGGCGGCCAAGCTGGCGCTGGCGGCTAAACCCCGGGGTAAGTTACTGCTGGTCACAGATGCGATGTCGCCTGTGGGCACCACAGACACTGAGTTTGCCTTTTTTGACGGCAAAGTGTTCCGTGATGGCAATAAACTCACCATTAAAACCGGCCAGCTGGCAGGTTCAGTGCTGGATATGGCGGCGGCTGTGCACTATGCCGTCACTGAGCTTGGGGTAGCGCAGGGCGAAGCGCTGCGGATGGCGTCTTTGTATCCGGCGCAGTGTATTGGGAAAGCACAGCAAATGGGGCGTATTGCACCGGGTTACCGTGCCGATCTGGTGTTGCTGGATGAACAAGGTAAAGTACAGCAATGCTGGATTTCAGGCCAGGCGCAGCTATAAGCTGTTGGTGTCTTCAGGATGAAATTTTTTAAATATCAAAAGCATAAACAACATTAACAACAAAAAGTCCGGCACCTGCAAAGGCGACCGGATCTCTGACCGCAACAAACAACAGAGGTAGATATGGAAATGGCGATAAACAAAGTGCAGGGCCGAAGCACAGTGTTGCCGATGCTGATCATCGGGACTTTATTTTTTGTGTTTGGCTTTGTCACCTGGCTAAACGGCTCTTTGATCCCCTTTTTAAAAATAGTCTGTGATCTCAACGAGTTTCAGGCGCTGTTAGTGACCTTCGCTTTTTATATCGCTTATGTGGTGATGGCCATTCCGATGTCGATGGTGCTGAACCGTATTGGTTATAAAAATGGCATGGTGGCTGGTTTAGGTATTATGGCGCTTGGCGCAGTGCTTTTTATCCCGGCAGCACAAAGCAGCTATTACGCTTTGTTTTTAATCGCTTTGTTCACCTTAGGCACAGGCCTGACTATTCTGCAAACGGCCTCTAACCCTTATATCGTTTGTATTGGCCCCCGTGAAAGTGCCGCTATGCGCATCAGTTGTATGGGTTTGGTGAATAAAGGCGCTGGCATTGTGGTGCCTGTGGTATTTACCGCATTAATTTTAACCGGCATGGACCAGTTTACCCCTGAAGCTTTGGCTGCTCTCACCGCCGAAGAAAAAGCCAGCCGTATTGCTGAGTTATCGAATCGTCTGGTGCAACCTTATATTTACATGACTGCCGCTTTAGTGGCCTTAATGGCTTTTGTAAAATTCTCTCCGCTGCCGGAGCCTGATCTGGAAGAAGCCATGATTGGTGACGTGAAAACCCAACCTCAAACCTCAGTGTTGCAATTTCCGCAGCTGGTGCTGGGCGTTGTCGCCTTGTTCTTTTATGTGGGTGTTGAAGTGATTGCCGGTGACACCATAGGTTTATATGGCCAGAACCTGCAGGTGGCTAATTTTGGTACTTTAACCTCTTATACCATGGCTTTTATGGTGTTGGGTTATCTGGTCGGTGTCAGCTGCATTCCAAAATATCTGTCACAGGCGCGAGCTTTACAGGGTTCGGCCATTTTTGGTTTGTTGTTCACTTTAGGTGTGATGTTTGGCTCCAGCGACAGTCATGCCATAGCAGAGCTGTTATTTGGCTGGACTGGTATTCCAACGGTGCCTGACACAGTGCTATATCTCGCCATGTTAGGTTTTGCCAATGCGTTGGTGTGGCCAGCGGTGTGGCCGCTGGCGCTGGATGGTTTAGGTAAATTTACCGCCACAGCCTCTGCTTTACTTATTATGGGCATTGCTGGTGGGGCGCTGTTGCCGCTGGTCTATGGTTATTTTGCCCATAGTTCAGGCGACAGCCAGCTGGCGTATTGGGTGATGTTGCCCTGTTATGCCTTTATTCTGTTTTATGCCTTTAAGGGCCATAAAATCCGCCAGTGGTAACATCTTTGTCTGCACAAGAACGCCAGTGTTTCCACTGGCGTTGTTGTATTAAACGCAGACCGTTCTGGCGCTGCTTTGTTAACGCCAGCTTTGTTAAAACCAGCTTTAGCCTCATGTTTATAAAAGAGAAGATTTGATGGCCCCCACACGTTTTATTGCGCTGGATGCACTACGCGGTTTTATTCTGGCGCTGATGATTTTGGTCAATACACCAGGCTCCTGGTCGGCGGTGTATAGCCCGTTGTTACATGCTAAATGGCATGGTTTTACTTTTGCTGATCTGGTGTTCCCGGGCTTTTTATTTGTGGTGGGCGCAGCGATGTTTTTTGCGCTGAAAAACCAGCAGTGGGACACCGCTTCAGTACAAAAAGTGCTGCGCCGTACCTTGCTGATGTTTGTGCTGGGCCTTGGCCTGAATTTTTTATGGACACCGGATTTGAGTCAAATGCGGCTGATGGGGGTATTGCAGCGGATCGCCCTTTGTTATGGTATGGCGGCTTTATTGGTGCTGGCGTTAAAACCTTTTTTTACGGGCGCTCAGCAGCAGTATGGCATCCCCTTATTGTCGACTTTGCTGCTAGGGTTTTATTGGTGCGTATTGCAGCTCGGCAGCGAGCCTTATAGCTTGTCAGGCAATATTGCCGGTGTGATTGACCGTGCTGTATTGGGTGAACACAGGTTATATCAGGGTTTTGGCATGCCCTTTGACCCTGAAGGTTTGCTCAGCACTTTAGGCGCTGTGGTCAATGTATTGCTGGGGTATTGGGTGGCGGCAGAGCTCAGTCAACGCCAGCCCAAAGCCGGCATGTGGTGGTTACTGGCCGTTGGTGCACTGATGTTGGTATTGTCTCAGTTAGCAGCGTCATTCTGGCCGGTGAATAAAGCCTTATGGACTGGCAGTTATGTGCTGCAAAGCACGGGATTGTTGTTGTGGCTGTTGGCGCTGATGGTCTGGCTGGTGGATATCCGCTGTTATCGGGCAATTTGCGAACCACTGCGGGTTTATGGTTCTAACCCCTTGTTTATTTACATTTTGTCCTGGTGCTGGACAGTACTGCTCAGCAAAGTGCTGGTTTGGCAGGTGGTAGGTGCTGGAAGTGAAGCCGGTACTGGGAGCATCGGCAGTACGGAAATGTCAGCTTACCAGTGGTTGTATCAGCTACTGCAAAGCGGCTTTGCCGATAAACCGGCGTCTTTGTTATTTGCGTTATTGCATGTTGGTTTTTTCTGGCTGATATCTTATGTTTTGTACCGTCGGCAGATTTTTATCAAAATCTAAAACATAAAAAGGCGCTTTTAAGCGCCTTTTTGTTTGGTTTGCCAGGTGTTAGCAGCGCTAATTAATACCGGTATTCCCAGCTGGCGGCAACACTCAGGCTTTTTTTCAGCTCTGGGCGCAGCGGCGACTTTTGCAAAAAACGGCTTTGTAACTGCAATAAACCGCTGAACAAAGGTCTTTGATGTTGCAGTTTGAACTGCCAGCTGCTGTCGCTTTGAAGGCCCTGATAATAGCTGGCATAAGCCAGTTGTGCCGACCAGTTCTGGCCGTCCGGCAACTGATATACATAACCTGAGCTCAGCACTTTGGCGTCCGCGCCATAACCACTGCCAATAATACGGCCATAACGGCGGTAACCTTCAGGATACCAATGCCCCTGATAAGCGCAGTGACCAGGCGCCAGGCTGTCTTCACATTGCAGATAACTGTCGCTGTATTCCAGATTCAGGCTGTGCAGCGCCTGTGCTTCACCCCAAAAAGTGCGGACTCCATAAAGTTGCAGCGCTTTATCCGGCAAGCCCGAGCTGTTGTCATCATCAGCAATTTCAGCGTACAAGGTCAGCGGCAAACTAAAAGCATTGAAATGATAACTCAAATCCAGAGCCGCTCTTTGATCGGCCTGAATTTCGTCTCTTCGATCGTAACTAATCAGATCCCACATAGTGCTGAATGAGTTGCTTTGGCCTTCGCCACCCCATTGCACAGTGCGGCTGACCCCAAGCTCCAGCGCGCTGATGGGACGCACAGTGGCGCGGCCACCCCAATATTTTACATTGGCAATACTGCTATTGTGCTGACCGCGGCCAACAAAGGTGCTGATACTCCAGGGGCCAAGCCAGTTCAGCCAGGGGCGCTGGTCGGCACGCCAGCTATGGCGGCTTAACCGCACTGAAGGCAAAGGGCGGGCGTTATTACTGAGTAATAAACTGCTTTGCTGGCCTGGGCCCCACCACTGCGAGTTTTGATCAAAAGACAACACCCAGTTGCCCATAATAGCCGCCAGGTAACTGCCGTCATACACAGTATCTTGTTCCTGACTGCCCTCTTCGGTACGGCGTTGGCTCACCTGCAGCCGGCCGGCCCAGCGGTCGTCCTGATATTCACTGAAAAATGTGGCAGCGGCTTTTTCAAAATAATCTTCGCCAAAATTTTGTGCAGGGCTCGCGGCAGAATTGAGCTTCAGTTTCAGTCCGCTGCTTTGTTTAGCTTTATTGCTGGCAAGTGCGGCACTGAGGTGCAGTGCTGCGAACCTAAGCTCCGGGCTTAACGCATTGATATCCAGCTGATTTAAATCAATAGCGATATTTTTCCACATAATAGGGTAGGTATTCACCGGCCCTGTCAGTACGCCGGCCTGGGCCAGCGTTTGCAAACTCTGGCGCAGGCTGTTATCGGACGTATCCAGCCAGGGTGTGGCACTGGCAGTGCCGGATAAAGCCAGAGCACAAGCAACAACAAGTTTTTTCATGGTTGTAATTTGGCCTTTAACGCGACATCAACATGGGCTGGCACAAAACGCGACACATCGCCGCCATGTTTGGCCACTTCTTTGACCAGAGTGGACGAGATAAACATATTTTTTTCTGAAGGGGTCATAAACAAACTGTCCAGATCCGGGTTGAGCTGGCGGTTCATGCTGGCCAGCTGAAACTCATATTCAAAATCAGCGACAGCCCGCACCCCTCTTAATAAAATTTGTGCCTGATGGTCTTTGGCAAACTGCGCCAATAAACCGGAAAAACCCAGCACTTTGACGTTGGGATAAGCTTTAAAGGCTTCTTCGGCAAGCGCTACCCGCTCCGCCAAACTAAACATTGGCTGTTTGCTTGGGTTGGCGGCCACGGCCAGAATCACTTCATCAAACAACCTGGAGGCGCGGATCACTAAATCGGCATGGCCATTGGTCAGTGGATCAAAAGTGCCCGGGTAAATCGCTTTTGTCTTCATCAGATGAGTTCGATCCTATGGCTGGGAGCTGTTGCCTGTGACTTGCTGTGATTGCCAGCAGGCTGCGACTAGAGTTTTTCATCGGTTTGGCGTTACTATATCAAAATAATTCCAAAAAAAATAAGCCCATGCCGGTTATGGACAAGAAGCTACGCACCAAAGATAAAATTCTGCAGGCCAGTATTGAACTGTTTAATCAACAGGGCGAACGGCAGGTCACCACCAATCATATTGCGGCTCATCTTGGCATCAGCCCGGGTAATTTGTATTACCATTTCAGGAACAAAGAAGACATAGTGCGGCATATTTTTAAAGAATATGCCAAGTTGCTCGACAGCAGATTACAACCGCCGAGCCGGCCTTCCGAAGCTTTAGATGCTTTGGCACAGTATCTGGATGTGGTGTTTGAACTGATGTGGCGTTTTCACTTTTTTTACGCCAACTTACCGGACATTTTAAGCCGCGACGATGCGCTGCAGCAGGATTATTTGCTGGTGCAAAAAGGCGTGCTGAATAAAGTGATTTCGGTATTAACAGCGCTGAAAAATGCCGATGTGATTGCCATTGATGACGCTGATGTGCCCAATTTTGCCCATACCATCAAGCTGGTGGTGACTTTCTGGATCAGTTATTTAAAAACCCAGGCGCCGCATGCAGCTATTGATCAGCAACAGGCCTATCAGGGCGTATTAAAAATTCTGTTGTTATTTAAACCTTATGCCACAGCCCAGGCCATGCCGCGGATTGATAAGTTGCAGGCCCATTATCAGCAGCTGGCGGGGCAACCTTTGCTGGCCTGAGAGTGTTAGCCAGATAGGGGACACTTCAGGTTTGGCAGGTAATGGCAAACCTGAAGCTCGGTGTTTTTCCCGTTTTTCCATCCAGACTTCCGCTTTTCTTTGCAGCAGCTTTGCCTGCTGCTCCGACCTTTGACAAAAATTCAGCATTGTCTGAAATAAAGGCAGCAAAACAATGCTTTCACTATTACAATGGCGGCGTTTTTTCTGACAGCCTCAACCCCCTACAGGAGGGCTTATGCGAACGACCTCTTTCCTTACCCATATCCAACAACAAATTGATGATGTAAAAAACGAAGGTTTATACAAAGCCGAACGTATTATTACCTCACAGCAATTTTCAGACGTCACAGTTGGCGGCCAGCAGGTTTTAAACTTCTGTGCAAACAACTACTTAGGTTTAGCCAACTCTAAAGAGCTGATTGAAGCAGCCCAGCATGGTCTCGACAGCCATGGTTTTGGCGTGGCTTCAGTACGTTTTATCTGCGGTACCCAGGACATTCACAAACAACTCGAAGCGAAAATCAGTGAATTTTTAGGCACCGAAGATACCATTCTTTACTCCAGCTGCTTTGACGCCAACGGTGGTTTATTTGAAACCATTTTAGGTGCTGAAGATGCGGTGATTTCTGATGCGCTGAACCACGCTTCTATTATTGATGGTGTGCGTTTATGTAAAGCCAAACGCTACCGTTATGCCAATAACGATATGGCCGAATTAGAAGCGCAGCTCAAACAAGCCGATGCCGATGGTGCCCGTTATAAGTTAATTGCCACCGACGGTGTATTTTCAATGGACGGTGTTATTGCCGACTTAAAATCCATTTGTGATTTAGCCGACAAATACAACGCTATTGTGATGGTGGACGACAGCCATGCCGTTGGTTTTGTTGGTAAAAAAGGCCGCGGCACCCACGAGTATTGCAACGTGTTAGACCGCGTTGACATTATCACCGGTACTTTAGGCAAAGCTTTGGGCGGCGCTTCAGGTGGTTACACCTCAGGTAAAAAAGAAGTGATTGAATGGCTGCGTCAACGCTCACGGCCGTATTTATTCTCCAACAGTCTGGCACCTTCTATTGTCACTGCTTCGATTAAAGTGCTGGATATGCTGGCGCAAGGTGACGAACTGCGCGCTAAGCTGTGGGATAACGCAGCTTATTTCCGCGAAAAAATGTCGGCAGCGGGCTTTACCCTGGCCGGTAAAGACCACGCCATTATTCCGGTGATGTTGGGCGATGCCAAAGTGGCGTCAGAGTTTGCCCGCCGTATGCTGGAACAAGGCATTTATGTGGTGGGGTTCTCTTTCCCTGTGGTGCCCAAAGGTCAGGCGCGTATTCGCACCCAGATTTCGGCAGCACACAGCAAAGCGCAGCTGGATAAAGCCATCGATGCTTTTATCCGTATTGGTAAAGATATGGGCGTGATTTCCTGAGGTAACAGCATGAAAGCATTAGCAAAGTTAAAAGCAGAACCGGGTATTTGGCAAACCGAAGTGCCAATGCCGGAGGTTGGCCCCAATGATGTGCTGATCAAAATTAAAAAAACCGCTATTTGTGGCACTGACGTGCATATCTACAAGTGGGATGAGTGGGCGCAAAATACCATTCCGCATGGCATGGTGGTGGGCCACGAATATGTCGGTGAAGTGGTTGGCATGGGCTCTGAAGTGCGTGGTTTTGCCGTCGGTGACCGGGTGTCAGGGGAAGGCCATTTGGTCTGTGGTCATTGCCGTAACTGCCGTGCCGGCCGGGTGCATTTATGCCGTAACACCATTGGGGTGGGCGTCAACCGTCAGGGCAGTTTTGCTGAATATCTGGTGATCCCGGCTTTTAATGTGTTTAAAATTCCGGACAATATCCCGGACAGCATCGCCGCTATTTTTGACCCTTTTGGTAATGCAGTACACACAGCTTTATCTTTTGATTTAGTGGGTGAAGATGTGCTTATAAGCGGCGCCGGCCCCATCGGCATTATGGCAGCTGCTGTGGCGCGCCATGTTGGTGCCCGCCATGTGGTGATCACAGACGTAAACCCGTTCCGGTTAGCACTGGCTAAAAAAATGGGCGCCACCCGCGCTGTGGATGTCAGCAAAGAAGATTTAAAAACCGTGATGCTTGAGCTTGGCATGACCGAAGGTTTTGACGTTGGCCTGGAAATGTCCGGTGTGCCTTCAGCGTTTCGCTTAATGCTGGATACCATGAACCACGGTGGCAAAATTGCCATGCTGGGAATTCCACCTTCTGATATGGCGGTGGACTGGAACAAAGTGATTTTTAAAGGCCTGGTGATCAAAGGCATTTATGGTCGCGAAATGTTTGAAACCTGGTACAAAATGGCCAGCTTAATCCAGTCAGGTCTGGATTTAAGCCCTATTATCACCCATGAAATGCCAATGGCAGACTTCCAGCAAGGTTTTGACATCATGTGTTCAGGCCAGTCGGGTAAAGTGGTTTTAAACTGGGAATAACAAAGCTGTCAGCCGCCTTATCTGATAGCGTTTCCCACCCAATAAAAAAGCAGCCAGTCGGCTGCTTTTTTATTGGGTTGCAGCTATGGCAGGCATTGCCTTAAAACAAACCTGCTTGTGCTAAACAACCGAAGTTTTAGCGGCGGCAGGGCAAAATCAGGCTGAAGAGCCGGTGTTTATATCTGAAGTGGAGTCATGACACGGACGGGGCTGAGGTAGCGTCACAAGCTTTAAGTTCAATGGTATTGCCTTCGGGGTCCAGAATATAGACCGAAGGACCAAAACCGGTGGCGCCATAACGGATTTCAGTTGAACTGAGCTCAATGGCAAAAGGGGCAAAATGTTGTTTTAAAGCCGCGGGGTCAAAAGGGCTGATCAGCAGACAAAAGTGTGCTAGATTACGGCCCTCGGCGCCGGGCGCTTCGCCACCTTCTTTGCCAAGCTCACCGTCAACACTAATTAAATCAATCAGTTGCTGCCCGGCTCTGAGCTGATACAAGCCGAGCTCAGGCAGGCTACGCTCTAAAGTACAACCCAGTGCTTCCTGGTAAAACTGCAGCATCAACGGCAGGTTTTGTACCCTAAGCACCAGATGATCAAGTTGTTGGATCTGAAACATCAAGCCGCACTCCGTCAGCCTTGTGGTATACAGTAGTGTAGTGAGTTCGCTGCGCTGTTGGTAAAACGCAGCTTTTATAAAGGCAGAACTTTAGCTGTCGGTGTTGTTTTTATGCGGCCCTTCCACCAAAGCCACATCCACACTGCCTTCTTTAATGGCTTCTGATAAATCGGTTTCCAGCTGAGTGGCGATATCGGCATAAGGTTTATTTAACTGCACCAAACCATAAGCGCGGTTGCGGCCATGCACTTTACCCAAATATAAGGCCATATCAGCCAGTTGCAGCGCTTTGGCCCAACCCATGGTTTGTTCATTCAGATTGGCAAAAGGGTATGTTAAAAAACCGGCTGAAGCTGTCACGCGAATTTGATGTTCACCAAAAACCACCGGGGTATTGCCGATGGTATCCAGTACCCGCTGGGTAAAAGCGGCTAAAGATTGAATATCCACCCGGCGCAATAAAATCAGGAACTCTTCTCCGCCCCAGCGCAGCACCATATCGTCATTGCGGGTCAGTTTGGATAATCTGTTGGCAATTTCAACCAAAACAGCGTCACCGGCGGCATGGCCAAAGTGGTCGTTCACATGTTTAAAAAAGTCGACATCCAGCAAAATAAAGCCGTCTGTGGTGAGTGCTGCCAGCTGGCGCCTTTCCACCTGACGCTGGCGTTTGTCCATTTGCTCCTGGAAAGAACGGCGGTTAAATAAACCTGTTAAAGGATCGCGTAACGACTGATAGGCCAGCTGATCATTGGCTTCTTTGAGCTTCTGATTGGCGGTTTGTACCTTGCGATACAATAAATACAATAAAATTGCTGCCAGAACGACCACCACACCAATCAGTAAAGTGACATCCTGCTGCAGTTTTTGCCGTTCGATTTCCACGGCTTTTAATTGGTTCTGTTGTTTTAAGCCGGCAATTTCTTTGCTTTTTTCTTTGGCAGAAAACTCTTCCTGCAATTGATTGATTTGACGTTCACGTTCCTGTTGAAAAATTTCTCTGGCAAGAGCTGCATGCTCACGCAATGTTTTGGCTTCCTGCTGGTGCATCGAGGCCAGTTGGAAAGCGTCGGCCAGTTCGACCAGGTATTCCAGGGTTTCTGACTGGGCACCGGCCTCTTTGGATAAATCCACCACGTTTTGCATGGCGCTCAGGCCGTCGGCAAATTGCCCTTCCTGTACCTGGACATAACCCAGATTAAACCGGGCCAAATTTTCGGTGTTTTTGTCCTTCTGCTCTATGCCAAATTTAAGGCATTGTTCAAAGTATTGCCGCGCTTCAGCAAATTTACGTTGACGCATGGCAATATCACCGAGATTATTCAGTGCTGTGGTTTCGGCAAAAATCATATTGCGTTTTTTTGCCCATTTCAGTGCTTCCAGATTGGCTTTGGCGGCGCCATCCAAATCCTGCAGTTCCACCAGATTAAAACCTTGCTGGATATAAATATCTGGCAAAAAACCTTCTAATTCAGGGTTTTGTAGTGCGATGGGCAGCACTTCTTCTGTCATTTGGTTGGATTTTTCAAAATTTTTCAGACTGGACTGCAGATTTGCCATCCGCAGCGCCAGATTCATCCGGCGAAAAGTGGTTCTTGGGTGTTCGTCCTGGGCTATTGCTTCATAAGCGTCGTGGTAAGCCTGCAGTGCCTGATCATATTTGCCACGCCAGCTTTGAAAATTGCCGGCCAGATTAAATGCATAATATTTTACCCGGCTTTGACTCGCTTGGTGGGCATACTCGAGGGTGGGCTCCAGATAGGTAATTGCCTTGCTAAAGTCAGCTTTGTCCCAAAATTGCACCAGCATTTCGGCATTAATTTCAGCCAGTACGTCAGGATCCTGAGTTGTTTGTGCCAATTCCTGTAGCAATACCAGGGTCTCATCAAGCCCTTTTTGGTCTTTTAGCCGGCGTAGTTCGGACACTTTATACACATAAAAACGTACTTTGCTGTTGATGGGGGTCAGGGCAGAAACGTCTTTCTCCAGCGACAATAAAAACTGCCCGGCCAGATTTTCATCCTGATTGGCTGTTGTCAGATATTGATCAAGTTGTTGTTCCAGCTGCTTATCAAGCTCAACAGCCGCATTGGCGGTAAAACTGCCGAGCAGTATCAGCAGCGCTATAGAGCGCAAAGATTTGCAGTTACGGATTAGGTGGAACAAAGAACCAACTACATTCATCTGGGATCTCTTTCACTGGGCAGTTTTATAGTAGTTATTGCGACAAGCTTAGCAGCCAGAATCAAAACAAGGCTGTCATTCACAGTGCCGGTGAAATTTAAGACATTCTGTGCATAAAATAACTGATAGAGCGGCAAACTTCAAAAAATATTAGCGAATCTGCATACAAGCTGACCGTCAAAGCTATTGATAAAAGCTTGTCGCAGATAGAAAAGCTTCTGGTAAGATAACAACTTTCATTTGATTGAGAATTGGCAGCACTGATGAAAGCTGTGCATCATTTATTCCGGCAATTACTGACTCTGTTGTTGGTGCTGCTCACCACTCTGTGTTTTGCCGGCTGGTTGTTGCTCGATACTGTGCCTTTATTAACTTTGTCCGGCCAGATGAATGCTGACACTGTGCGCCACAGTAAACAACTATTAACCAACCTCAATCAGTCGATGCAAAATCCAGATGGCAGCCAGTGGGTCATCGCTGCCAATGCTGACGAGCTCAATTCCGCTTTTCATCTGGCTAGCCGTACCTTACCCGGTTTTCAGGGCCAGGCGCAGGTCACAGCCTCAGGTTTAACCAGCTTAATGACAGTACCGGTGCGGTTGCTGGGCCAACAGTATTATCTGAATGCCACAGTACAAATCAGCCCATCCAGTGGCCCCTTGCAAATAGATAAAGTAAAAATTGGCATGCTGACGTTGCCGGGGGGGGCCGCTTTAACTTTGGTTGGCTCGGCGGCTGATCAAATGTGGGGGCCTGGCACAGGTGCTGAATTATTGGCGATGGTGCGTTCGGTCCAATTTGAAGAAAACGCCGTGAAAGTAGCACTGAACAAACCCAGTGGCTGGAATTTACAAAAGCTGAAAGAGTCCGGCTTGTCAGTGTATCGTGATCTGTTCAGCTCACCACAACAACGAGCCGATATCGAATTTTATTATCAGATTGCGCTTGCGCATGCCGCACAACAACAAGAAAGTGTCAGTCTGGTCAGTTATCTGCAGGTTTTATTGCAGCAAGCGGCAATACGCAGTGAGGCGGATCCTTCAGTAGCGGCCCGCGAGAATCAGAGCGCTTTGCTGGCGCTGGCGCAGTTATTGGGTGGGCAGAACCTGCAGCTGATGGTCAATGAAGTGAAAAGACCCAGCGGTGTAAAAGCACCGCGTGTAACGCTGGCGCGACGTCCGGATCTGCAACAACATTTTATTTATTCGGCGGCTATTCATTTGTTAACCAGCCACAATGTCAGTAATACAGTGGGCGAGGCCAAAGAATTACTGGATTCAATTAAAGGCGGCAGTGGCTTTAGTTTTGTGGATTTGCTGGCCGACAGAGCCGGTGTACGTTTTGCCCGTATTGCCACAGCCTCAACGGCCTCTGCCACTGCGGTGCAACAGTTTTTCCGGCAACAGCGCGAAGAAGCAGAAATTTTCCCCAGCAAAGCCCGTTTACCTGAAGGTTTATCCCAGCAATTATTTGAACAAAGATATCAGTCGGTGGATTCTGAAGTGTATCAGCAGATGGTGCAGGAAATTGACAGACGGCTGAGCGCCTTACCGCTTTATCAGATCAAAGCTGAATAAAACAGGCGGCTGCTTAACGCAGCCGCTGGTTCAGTTGGTCTATCACTTCGACCCAGTCGGCGTCCTGCTGATAACTTTCCCGCAAAAATGCCGCCTGTGCCGGCGTCCAGAAACTGGCTTTGGACAGCGCCTGATCGGCATCCAGCCGGTGCTCTTTGATAAATTGTTCAATACTGTTGCTGTCACTGCGAAGGCCCAGTTGGTCAAATAACTGACTGAAAGAATGATAACTACTGTTCATGGCAAGGTTCCTCAGGTTACAGACTGTGCTGTCTGACAGCTGCAGTCGGGCGGCTGACTTATAGCAGTATAGAAGAGCCGCCTTTGCTTTGCCCTGTCACAGCACTTGCAGTCTTTAGCGCTGTGCTCAGTGTGATGTTTTTAACCTTTTGCGGCCAAGGGTCAGTACCAATAACCAGATGCCAGACAGGGTAAACAGCAGAGCAGACGCTGAGCTGATGATCAACAGCAGGTTATTAAAGTTATCACGCTCACGATAATCCATAATGTGCAGCATCCAGACAAAATCAAATAAACGCCAGTTGTCGGTACGCACCCGCAATAACTGGCCAAGCACAGGATCAAGATAAAACACTGTATTGTCCGCGTCCTGAAACTGAACCTGCCACAGTGGCAACGACAGTCCCCGCGCTTCCAGCGGCAATGCAGTCAGCAGCCTGCTGTTTTGTAGTGTGCCTTTGCCGTTATAACGGGCTGTTGCCAGAGTTCTGAGTTCGTTTTCGTTCAGGGCTTGCAGTCTGCTGCCATCCAGTGCGCTGAAGTACATCAGCTTTTCCCCATGTTGCAGCTGATACACAGGCAGAGTGCCGCGTTGTGTCAGGCTGAGCTGGGCGCCGGGATGCAAAGCCGTCAGTTGGGCCGGGCTGAACTGAGCTTGTTGCCACTCTACCTCTGGTGCGGTTTTTTTCAGATGATCACCACGAACTTCTTGAATGGGCAACACTGACATCACCAGTCCACTGCCAAACCAGGCCAGCAGTTGCAATGATAATAACAGGCTCAACCACAGGTGTAGCTGACGCCAGAAGCGGACAGAGCGAAAATAAGGCATAAGTTTCATCGGTTTAACCTATCAGAGTCTGGCAGGAGGCCAGCTTGCCAGTTTTGTCACGACAGAGCCAGTTGCTCGCGCACTTCGGATCTGGTTCTTGCAACTTTGCTAAATTATCCGGTGGGCGTTTTGCCGTTTTCAGCAATTGCCAGCTATGCTCAGTTATCACAGTGGTTTTCGGAGCTGATCTAATGCTAAACCGCTTTGCTGTATTTGTGCTGACGCTCTGCAGTTGCCCTGTATTTAGTTTGTCTGCCCAGGCCTTGCAGGTGTTGGTGGGCATGAACAAACCCCCTTATATTCAGATTGAAACCGCCGATGGTTACGAAATTGAACTGCTGCGTGCTTTGGTCAAGCGAATGGGCACCACGGCAGAATTTACCCATGTGCCAAATAAACGTATTCAGACTTTATTGCAGCAGAATATTGGGGATATGGCCACTTTGCAGCCGATGAAGGCCAACGAAGCCGGTCTTTATTATTCCTGCCCTTATATCCGTTATCAGAATGTGGTGGTGAGCCTGGAAGTACAACAGCTGGTGATCAACCAGCTGTCCGATCTAAAAAATCTGTCAGTGCTGGCGTTTCAGAATGCCAGCGCTGCGCTAGGCGATGAGTTCCGCGATATCGCCAAACAGTCGTTTAAATACCGTGAAACCGTCGAGCAGCGCACTCAGGTGGAGTCTTTGCATAAAATGCGGGTGCAGGCTGTGGTGATGGACATTAATATTTTTTATTACCATCACGACAAAATTGAACCACCGCAGCAGGTGCAGGTGCATCCGTTATTTGCCCCCAGTTATTACCGGGTGGCATTTCGCGACAAAAAACTGGCTGATGCCTTTAATCAGGCACTACAGCAATTCTGGCAAAGCCCTGAATATCAGCAACTACAACAAAGGTATCTGATCAGCGATCAGTCCAGTGTACAGGCACAGTGTCCGGTTATTTAGGACAGCTCAAACAAAACAACAAAGCCGGCAATTGCCGGCTTTGTTGTTTTGTGCAGCCCCAGATTAAAGCGGTTTGGAAAGATTGCCAGCTTTATCCCCGGCAAAACCAATCAGGGATGCATTGGCCCAGTTAGCACACACTTGGTTGTTGCCGGCTACAGTGCGCAGGCTCAGCAGTTTGATGCCACGGATATCCAGCTCAGGTTTGACGACCGCAGGTGCTTTTATTGTGCCTGAGTCAAACAACAGTTTGTTGTCACCATAGATCTGGAACTGCACGCTGCCATGCTGACGGCAGCTGTCGTTAATGCCCACATCAGCGCGGAATAACTGCCAATGCCCGGCGAGCTGATAATCCAGCCGGCTTTGGCCAGCCACAGCTAAACCCTGACGGAATTTCAGGCCATTCATTTGCATCAGTGCTTTGGGGTTGATTTTGTGTTGACTCACCACAGCATCAACATCCGATAAATACAGCTGCTGCCGCTCTGCTTTGGGCAAAGGTTGCTCCAGCACTCTGAATTCTGAAATAGTGATTGGTGTGACTTGTTTGGGCAGCAACGCATTAAAAGCTTTGGCCACAGGGGTATTTGCAGGATCAGACTGTGTTGTGGCATCTGCTGCTGTCACCATTGGATCTATGGCAGTGCCATCTGCGGCTTGATCCTGAGTGCTTAACACGCGAAAACGGAATAAGGTGCCGGCTTTGGCGGCAAATTCCACTTTTTGCAATTTGTCAGACAGTTTCAGCTGGCCCCGATGCACCGGCTCGCCCCATTCGCCGTTGTTGTCGGCGATATACACTTCATAATCCCGTACCTGACCATATTTCCAGTGTTGGTCATTCCGGGGCGCTATTTCAAAGCCATTGACCATACGGCGTTCACCCAGTGCCAGGGTAAATTCATGGGCACCGGTTTTCAGCGCCTGATCTCTTTTGGTTCTAAACCAGCTGGTTGGATTGTCGTCAAAAGCGTTTTCCAACACATGGCCAGGCTCTTCTGCCGGCCGGTTTAACACCAGCAAACTGTCGGCGGCAATAGCGTTACCCAGTTCCGGCGCTTTGGGGTAACCCGCTGTTGGTGGAAGTGCCAAAGCGCTGTTGATGCTGACCTCAAATTGCAACCCTTGCCGGATGGAGGTTTTGGGCGTTTTTACCAGAATCACACCGTATTTTTCCGGGTTATAAAACCAGCCGCTGTTGGCTTTTTCAAAAGTTGTTTTGTCTTTGAATTCTGCTAAGTGCTGGCCTTGAAGCCTGACCTGCTCCGGTTTTATTCTGCTGTGAATGTGCAGCTGATAAACCCGCTGTTGCTCCTGGCCCTGGTATTCACCGTTCACAGCACCAATAGTGACGCTGATATCACCGGCTTTACCTTGTGGTGCTGTCACTTTAAATTCTTGCTGGCTAAATTTGCCCTGCTGATACTGACGGGTATTGCCGTCGTCCTCATACATCAGATAACTGCTTTGACCAAAGGGATAAATATCCAGTGTCAGCTCATCTTTGGGTTTTTCGCCGTCGTATAAAGCAGCGGGGTACATGGGTAAAATAGCGCCTGCCCGCACAAACACCGGAATGGTTTTTAAATCCACTTTGTAATCAAGCAACTGGCCTGCTGCTGGTGCATCCACCACCCGGCCATCCCAATAATCAATCCATTGGCCTTGTGGCAAATATACATCTGTACGCCAGCCCTTACTGGCGGCCATGGAGCGGTACACTGGCGCTATTAACAAATATTTGCCCAGTAAAAACTGGTATTTATGGGTTTCGGTCAGCGCAGTTTGATCCTGCGCATGATCCCACATCAGGCCACGCACTATAGGTGCGCCTGTGGTTTCAGCCTCATAAGCCGTGCTGTACATATAAGGCGTTAAGCGCATTTTTAACTTCAGATAATCGCGGTTGATGCTGCGATACGGCTCGTCATACCACCAGGGATGTTTACGCGCCGCTTTGGCCCAGCCCGACATACCCATCAACACAGGGGTAAAAGCTTTCCACTGTAAATCACGGGTATAGGTTTCGGCGCTGCCGCCAAAAATAGCGTCCACATCGCCAGTTGCATAAGCCTGGCCGGATAAACCTGAGCCAATCAGGGTGGGGATATGCCAGCGGATATAGTCCCAGCTGGCGGATTGATCGCCAGTCCAGGTGACGGCATATCTTTGCACACCGGCCCAGCCCATCACTGTCCATAAAAAGGGTCGTGACTCTGAGTTATTTAAGATGCCGTCAGCAGCGGCTTTATTGGCGTCCAGCGCAAATTGGTAACCCTGACCTGTCCAGGCCACATCCAGTTTTTGCGCCCTTGAACCTGCTGTGCCTACTTCCCAGGCAATTTTATCTACACCGCTTTCGGTCCAGAGCCCGGTTTTAAAGCCATATTTGGCAAGGCCTGCCACTACTTTGGGCAAGTCGGTGTAACCACAACCATAACCGTCGTTGGGTAAAATCCAGCCGCCCGGCATGTTATGCTCACGGTATTTTTTAGCAACAGTTTCAATCACATCCGGTGTGGTGCCTGTAGGGCCATCAGTCCAGCCATCCGGTACTGTGCCCGGTTTTTTAATATTGTCACCATCGTTGTAACAGTCGGCGTCGCCATATTCAAAAGCCCAACGTGGAATAAGGCGGGCGCGGCCTGTGAGGGCGGTGTAATCGGCGAGCACCTCTTTGATGGAGTTGCCGACAAAATAATAAGCGTCAAAACGCCCTTCGTGATGGCTGAGCTGAATGTAGTCGCTGGACCGAAAATCATAACTGCCGTTGGCCCAGCTGTTACGCAGCACCCCATAACCTTTGCTCGACATATAAAAAGGCGCAGGGCTAGGTCGGTCGCCTTCTTCCCAGCCGCCGGAATAAGAAATTTCCATGGTTTTGCCTTTAAATTCAAAGGCACCGTTTTGCTGGCCACCACCAAAAAAACGCTCGGCCGGATCTGTGCTGAGTGTCTGAAAACTCTGCTCTGGACTCAGTTCCAGCGGCTGCAGTTCCTGCATGATCAGCTGCTGATTGTCGGCTTGATAAAGCGCAAATTTCAGTGGTTTGGCATAAATGCGCAGCGCAAATTTTTCTGTTTGTAATAACTGATAGTCGCCCTTGTCGCTCAGCTGAAATTCAACCAGGGCTGGCGTTTGTGGTAACACAATAGCGGCTGCTTTGTTGCCGGGTTCCGTCAGCTTGCCGTTTAAGCCGGCCTGAAGGCGGAACAAATCGTCCTGCAACAGCTGGATTTGCAGCAGCACCTGCTGATCTGTGGTGATATCCAGTTGATTATTGCTGGCCCGGATAGACGTCAGATTACCGACAGGAGCAGCCAACACTGAGCTGGCAAAGCAGCATGTCAGGGCGCTGGCCAGGGCTGCACGGAAAAAAGGAAGGCGCATGTGATAACCTCATGATGAATATGTAAAAAATGCTGCCTGAAATGCCAAGCCATCACAAGGAGGCTAAGCGTAATAACACAGTTGTTGGTCGTGGAGCTTTCATGGCAGAGTGCAGCCGCGGATTGACCTTAACACAGCAGGTTTTTTGTTTGGTCAGACAAGTGTTGATGCGGAGGTATTGACAGCAGGCGGTTTTTACCCGGTCAGCAGGAGTAAAAAAACCGCCTTAACGCCGGTAGTTGCCCACTTTATTCATAATGCTCTGGTACAGAGCTGCATCGGCATCATCGCCGCAGCTGACAGGTTTCATACTGGCAATATCACGGCGAAGATCGGCGCCATCTTTGGCCAGATAACAATAATCCCCGATTTTTTCGATAAAACTGCCATCTTTCATCACTTCCAGCACATTCGCGGCGGCATTAGCGGGTTTGGGGCCGCTGCGGGTGACAGCCAGGGCTTTTTCGGGCAAGGTTTTTTGTTGTAACGCCTTAACTTCAGCGCTGCTGAGTTCTGTGGCCTGTTGCTGCTGCCGGGTTGCCACTGTGGCTAAAATGCGGTCGGCAAGGCTTGGTGGTAAAGTTGCTGTCTCAGTAGTGGCCGGCTGAGGCTGGCTTTGCTCCGTGTTTTGCTGCGTGTTTTGCTTTCGGGCTTTGTTTGTTTTAGGCGCTGTAAACGCTGTTGCCGTTTTTGTGGTGTGCTGATCTGTTGTTACGGCCGGTTTTTTGCCGGCTGCAGTCTCGGTGGTGTCTTTTATTTTTAGCTTTGGCGCTGCTGTGGTCGTGGTGCTGGTTGGCTGCGCCTCAGTGTTTTTATTGCTGCCGTTAGCAGGGGCTGGCGCTTTGGGCTTTGGCCAATGGACGATTTGTACTGTCAGTGGCGCTGTCTTCCTGGTGTTTTTAACCGGCGCTGGTGCACGCTGCAATAACAGCAGCGCCAGCAATAACAAATGCAGCAGCAACGACAGTGCAATGGCTACAGATAAACGGGAATACAGCAAGGGCAAGCTTAAAACTGAGGAAAATGATGCAGATACAGACTAAAGCTGACAAATGAAGTTCCGGTGTTTGTCAGAAAAACCTCAGTAGCCTGGTGATCAGAATAGCTGCAGCCTGCTGTGCCGTCTTTGCGCTAAGGTCGTGCTCCGGGCTTTTCGCACAGGTTACAGCGCTTATCACAATGCACTTTCTATTAATTCAGCGCTTAACCACTGGGCAAATTCACGCATGGCACCGGTTTCCGGCCTGGATTGCAGCCGGGTCAGCCAATAACTGCCCAAGCTGATTTCTGTGCTAAAAGGCCGCTGAATTCTGCCTGTTTGCAACAAATGACTAAACATTCGCGCCGGCGCTATCGCAATACCAATACCACTTTGCGCGGCTTCCAGCATAGTGATGCTGGAATCAAAGACCATCACCGGATGGGTGGGCGGAAGTACAGGGCCGCCGGCTTGTTGTAACCAGGCCGTCCATTCGTCGCGCCGGTAAGAGCGCAGCAGCATAAAGTTCAGTAAGTCAGCCGGTTGGCTGATGTTGGCCGCCAGTTCAGGCGTGCATAAAGGCGTCAGTGGACTGTCACATAAATACATGGCCGCAGTGCCATGCCAGGCGCCACTGCCAAAACGAATGGCGTAATCCAGCCCTTCGGCGGCCAGATCCACCCTGTTGTTATTGGTGGAAATTTGCAGTTCGATATGGGGAAATTTTTGATAAAAGGCCGCTAAACGGGGCAACAAAAAGCCAGTGGCAAAGGTGCCAACCACCCCAATGTGCAGTTTTTCCTGCACTTTGCGACTGGCAAAATAATCTAACAGCTGGGCAATACGGTCAAAAGATTCATTTAATACTGGCAGCAGCGCTTCACCTTCAGGCGTGAGCATCAGGCCACGTGGGATCCGCAAAAATAATGGGCAATGTAGCTGATCCTCCAACAGTTTTACCTGCTGACTCACAGCCGAATGGGTGACATTCAGTTCTATAGCGGCATGGGTAAAACTTAAATGCCGGGCTGCAGCTTCAAAAGCGCGCAAAGATTTTAATGGGATATAACGACGGGTCATGCGGCTTCCTGCAACTTCTGTAAGTTTTTCTAACAGCTGCTATGCAAATTAACCTTTTGTCCGGCGAAGTCAACTCAGGCAAGCTAGTGAAGTGCGGGCCCGGCACTTTGACATAACCCTCTCGTTTGCAAAGGAACATTGATGCATTTATTCACAACCCAAGTGGCCTGGTCGCTCAAAGCGGCGCTGGCCTTAACGCTGTTCAGCTCAGTACCGGCGCTGGCACAAAACGGCGCAACTTATCACGGCATTCAGCAGAAAATTTCGAGTGAAGCTGCGTTAAAAGCGGCTGTTGGCAACGAAGTTCAGCAGCTGATGCAGCAACAACAAATCCCGGGTATGGCGGTGGCCGTGCTGTGGCAGGGCAAAACTTTTTATTACAGCTTTGGTAAGGCCGACATCAGCAATCATATTGCCGTGACACCTGACACGCTGTTTGAGCTGGGTTCGATCAGCAAAACCTTTGCCGGTGTTATTGGCGCTATGGCGCTGCAGCGGGGTGATATCAAACTGACGGATAGTGTTGCAACCCACTGGCCGGCGCTGACGGCAAAACCATGGCAAAACATCAATATGCAACATCTGGCCACTTACACCGCAGGCGGCCTGCCGCTTTTTATGCCGGAGAGCGTGACCGACAAAAGCAGTTTGCTGAAGTATTACCAGGAGTGGCAGCCCGCTTATGCACCAGGCAGCCAACGGGTATATGCCAATAGCAGCATAGGTTTATTTGCCCATTTGGCTGCGGCTGCCGGTGGTCAAACTTATACTGAGGCATTTGCCAAACTTACCGCCACACTAAAGCTCAACAGCACTTATTTGCAGGTGCCACAACAGGCGATGGCGCAATATGCCTGGGGTTACAACGAAGGCAAAGCAGTGCATATTGGCACTGGGGTATTACTGGACGAAGCAGGTGGTGTAAAAGCCAGTGTGCGGGATGTCGCCAGCTGGGTACAAGCCAACATGCAGCCGCAGCAGGTGGAAGCGTCGCTGCTAAAAGCCGCTCTTGTAAGTTCGCAGCAGCCTTATGCCAAAGCCGGCCAGATGTATCAGGGTCTGGGCTGGGAAATGCTCGACTACCCGGTGCAGCTGCAAGCGCTGGAAGCAATGACAGACCCGGGCTTTGTCAGTGGCAGCCCCGCCAGTTTAATAATGCAGCCTACTGCTGACACCACAACCGGCAAAACTGTTGGCAAAACAAGCCACTGGATACATAAAACCGGCGCCACCGGCGGTTTTGGTGCTTACGCCGCTTTTATTCCGTCGCGCCAGGTTGGCATTGTGCTGCTTACCAACAAACGTTATCCCAATGCACTGAGGGTAAAGCTAGCTTACCAGATTTTAGAAGGCTTGCAGTAGCAAGGCCGTTTTAAAGCCTGAGGTGTGATGTTCTGTGCAAAAGCCCCGTTATGTTGCATGGCATCACGGGGTTTTTTATGGGGTTGTTGCATTGTCAGGTTTGGTATTTTGTCTGTTGCTAAAGGGGGTTGCTGCTTGCTTTTGTGCCTGAGCTGGCATGTAATGGCGCCGTTTTGTTGTCAGTATTCAAAGGAAAGTGCATGAATAAGCTTGTCAGAGATATTGGGTTGTTTGCCGTTGCGCCTGTTGTGATCCTGGGCGCGCTGGTCGCCTGGATGTTTGCGGCCACCACAGCATCCTGTACTAATGGCATTACAGCGCAGCTTGCTTCACCTGATCATCAATTTAAAGCTGTGGTATTTGTCCGCAGTTGTAATAATGCCCCCGGTTTTAGTAGCAATATTTCCATTCTGGCCAAAGACGGCATGCTGGCAGATGGCCCTGGTAATTTGTTTGTCACCGAAGGCCACCCGGAACAGCTTGGTATTAAAGTAACCTGGCAAAGCATCGATAAACAGCGTTTACAGCTGAATGTCGCAAGCCAAAACCGCGGTGCATTGATACAGGCCGATCCGGTCTGGTCGGCCAATCCCAATATCACCGCGACTTATCAGTTAGGCACTTTGCCTGTTCAATCCGGGCAATGATGCAGCGGATAGCTGACTGTGATTCCTGGTTGTGAGCTTGTGCCCGGTGGCCGGAATTCTTAGCTGTTGGCTGATGATATTGGCACTGCTGAGATTGAATCGGCACGGCATGAACCACAACCGGCAACCATTGCGTTCGCACTTCCCGCGCTCTCTGTTGAATGCTCACTGTGCAGTTCCCGGTGTTGGTTTGGCGGATTAGTCTGGCGATATGGGGGGCTGGAAAAACGGACATCACAAGGCGCTAGCCAGGCACATGGTTAGACGCTACCGTTATCATCCCCAAAGCACTGAGGGTTTAGCTGGCTTATCAAATTCTGGAGGGGCTTTTTAGGTGGGTATAATCAGCCCCGTTAACGGGGCTTTTCTAAGTGACTGATATTTGCATTAATGTTCTGAGTAAAGTGATTTTGCGAATCTATCAGCCCGTGGCAGATAATAATTGTCGTAGTCCATGGAGAAAGCGACGTAACTGGCTCTGCCCAGTAATTCATGCCTAGGCACCAGCCCATAAACACGTGAGTCTGCGCTCTGCCGGCGATTGTCACCAAGCACTAAATAGTAGTCCTCGGGGATGGTGATAGCGCTAAAGTTAGCAAAAACTGCTGGCCGGGATTTATCCCATTGAACCTGATGCGCCAGCTCTCCCAATTGTTCGGTTGCTGTGGTTAATAAGTTGGTGTCGTCTTCCTGTCGATAAGCCAGTGGCTTGCCGTTAATCAGTAACACCTCATCCTGCATCTCGACAGTATCCCCTGGTAAACCAACAACACGTTTTATCAGGCGATTTTGCGCCGCATTGGAATCAAACACCATAATATCGCCGCGAGCGGGTTCACCGGTTCGTAGCAGTACCAGTTTGCTAAAGGGTAGCCGCAGGTCGTAGGCCATTTTATTCACTGTGACCCTATCGCCAATATGAATGGTCGGCTGCATAGAGCCGGTGGGAACTGTATACCAGTCAGCACAAGCGCTGCGAAACACCAACATCAGGGTAATAAAAACGATAAA
Organism: Rheinheimera sp.; assembly: GCF_036782235.1. Lineage (GTDB taxonomy): Bacteria > Pseudomonadota > Gammaproteobacteria > Enterobacterales > Alteromonadaceae > Pararheinheimera. Next base: position 125,868 of record NZ_DAIPZL010000002.1, read on the forward strand.
ACTACGGGTAGCTTTAAAAAAACTGGCGAGCTGAGTTAAAAAAGGCGTTTTGCCCATTATTCAATCCTTATCTTGTCGCTTTGCAGCTTGTTTGGACGTTCGAAGCGTCGGCAATTCGAACTTTGTCTTGTTATTTAGTTCACGGCGCAGGCCAGGCAGATGTAAACAAATATTACCTCTTATTGGTGAGCTGCTTAAAAGTTCAGTTCGTTTTGCCACATTCAGAATATGTCTTTGATATGACTCACAGGTCCTGCAGCTTAAGGTCTGCCCCGAATGACCGGGTAATAACCTGAGACCTTGTAAAAAGCGAATGCCCGGTTTCAGTATTACTTAAACCGGTGCTGTTACTCAAAATGGCTATTTGGCGCCATTGCCGATTAAGAACTCAGGTTTTGTTAAAAATAAAGTCCAAACCGCGTTGAGCAACGTTTATAGCGGCATAAGGTTTTGCCTTAGCATCACATTGTCAGCATGAAAAGCAGAGGGGGCCATTTTGAGTTACTCAGGATTAACAGTGTTATACGACGGTAGTTGCCCTTTATGCAGCAGGGAAATTGCCTATTACCAAAAACTACAGGCGCGGGAACCGCTGCTGTTTATCGATGTATCCAACAGCCTGCAAGCTTTGCCGGATGGCATTAACAGATGTGATGCGCTTAAACGTTTCCATCTGGTGGGTCCAAACGACCAGGTGTGGCAGGGCGCCCGGGCTTTTTTGCGCTTGTGGCGCGCTTTACCGGGCTGGCGCTTTTTGGGGTATCTCGGTGCTATACCGCCTTTGCCCTGGTTGATGGAAGCCGTTTACCGGCTGATATTACCGATAAGGCCCAAACTTGCGCGGCTTTTTAGCAAGGCCAGTAAGGTCTGAAGGAACAGCGCAAGCTTACTGCATTGCAGGCCTACAGCAGTCGCCCGGACTTATCGGCTTCGCTCCTTTTTGCAGCGGCAATGATAAAAGGCAGCACCAAAAACAAAGCCTGCAATATGCAGGCTTTGTCGTGGCTTAGCGGCATATTCCGCTCAGAACAATATTAATACTGATAATAATCGGCTTTTTTCAGCAGGGTTTCGGCTTTTAACTTACCGCTGACACACTGGTTAATATCCGACTTTTTGAAAACCCAGTAAATGTCTTTACCGTCACGGCCTTGCGCTGTTTCCAGCTGTAACGACACAAACTCATCATCTTTAATTTCGCGCAGGCTGGCGCCGTAATCACACAGGGTAGTGGCAAAATTTACGCTGATGCTGGTAATGAGCTCCGCCTGTTTTTGTGCGGCTAACTTAGCCTGTTCGGCGCGTTTTTGCTGGAAATCTTTCTCCCAGGCGGCATATTTTTGTTTAATGTCAGCCAGACGTTTTTGCAGTTCAGTGTTTTTGCTGTTGAGCTGGCTTAGTTGTTTTTGCTGCTCAGCATCTTCTTTACCCACTTTGCGGGCAAATTCAATATCACGTTTTTCCCGCTCTATGTCTCTGAGCTCACGTTCTAAATCGCGGCTTTGTTCCCTTAATTCCCGCATTTGGTCCTGCATTTGCTCCTGCTGCTCCATCATTTGTTCGGCCTGAGCTTCGGCTTGTTCAGCAATATCTTCAATATAGGCTTCGGAAATATGGTCACCGGCCATAGCTGCATTGGCCGCAGCGGAAGCGCGGGCGCTGATAGCGGCAATTGCAGCCTGGTCAATCACCGGCATAGGCGCGGCCGGTGGCATAGGCGCCATAGCAAAATAATGACCAAACTGGCCGCGGGTGCTGGTGCGGAACAATACTCCCTGGCCTGCCAGATAACTGTGGCTGATGCGGCCCACATTGGCATGCTGGCTTTGCTCTAACGAGGTTTGCAGAATATTGCGCATAATTTCCAGGTTCTGCTTCAGCTTAGGGCTCACTTCAGTGGCGGCCAGGCTGTTGCCGCTAAATAGCAGAGCGGCAAGGGCGCTAACATAAAAATTCAGTTTCATCATGGTTTACTCCGGTTGGGTTCGGTTCGGCAGGTAACTGCGGCTACTGTAATCAAGCCTGGCCTGGCTTGGCTGGGCGTTGTCCTGCCAGTATTGCCAGTCGGCCTGTCGTTGTTGATTCAGATATTCCACCAGCTCCAGCATGTCGCTGCGTCTGGCTTTTTGTTCATTTTCAGACAGATAGTCTTTGAGCATCACCAGCTGAGTGGCTTGTTGCTGTTGCTGAATTTGCAGTTGCTGCTGCAGATATTGCTGCTGTTGCTGCTGAAAACCAGCCAACATGGTATTGAGCTGTTGTTGCTGCGCAGCGGCATCAAAGCTGTCCCAGCGCAGTGCCAGCCCACCACCATGCAGCTGCAGTTGCAAAGGCGACATGCTGATAATAAGCGCCAGTGCCGACATGCCGACACTGAGCCTCGGCCACCAGGCGGTTTTTGCGGTTTTATGACCCCATTGCTGGCGGAACAGCTGACTGGTGTCTATGTCTGGCACGTTGTCATACATTGGTGCTCTGGCATCCTGACGGATGTTTTGTGCGGCGAGGAAACGGCCGTACCATTGATTGTCTGAACGAAGTTGTTGCTCACATTCAGCAGCGGTGATTTTGCCCGCGAGCCAGGCTTCAAAAATTTGCTGATTGTCCAACATTGGCTACCTCCAACTGCACACGCAGTTTATCTAATGCCGCATAAAATCTTGATTTAACGGTATTGCTCGACAGCGCCAGCTGATCGGCAATTTCGTCAAAAGTAAATTGCTGATAAAACCTCAGTTCCACCACCAGCCGTTGTTCCGGCGGTAAGGTACGCAGCTGTTGCTGTACCAGTTTTTGTGTCTGGGCGCCGTACAGCTGTTGCTCGTGGCTTTGTTCGTCTTCGTTATACAGCTCTGGTATATCGTCCAGATCCTGACTGGGTTTGCGCTTGCGCAGCATATCCATAGCGCGGTAGTTGGCAATGCCAAACAGCCAGGTTTTAAAGCTGCTGTCGCCGCGAAATTGCGCCAGATTGCGGCACAACACCATGCACACGTCCTGCAGCAGATCACGGGCGTCGTCCGGGTTTCCCATCAGGCGCAGGCCGTAATAATACAGCACGGACTGATACCGGCTGACGAGCTGCTGCCAGGCGCGTTCGTTGCCATTCAGCGCTTTGTTGATTAAAGATTCGTCACTGCGTTTAAACACTTTGTTTTTATTCTCAGGTTCTGATGTGCATTGGTCGGGCCCTGGTGAAATTTAGTTGGCTGTGATGGCTAAAAAAATAAAATATTTTTAGATACTAATTCAGTTCTTTGAATTAACTCATAATTTTATTTTTTTATTGGTGGCTGTCGCTGATTTTTAGTGCGGCCAACCACAAAAAGAGTGAAACACCCCGCCTGTTAAATCCAAAAACTGCCTGATGCCGTATGTATCAGTATCTCAATGAGGATGGACGAGCAGAATGCGCAAAACTTTATGCTTAAGTTTGTTTGCTTTATTTGGCTGCAGCCAGTCAGTACAGGATTATCAGGCCATGACACCTAATTTACAGTTGTCGCAGTTTTTTGTCGGTTCCAGTGAAGCCTTTGGTGTGATGCACGACTGGCGTGGTAAACAAAGCCTGCATTTTACCGCTGAGCTTTGTGGTCAGTGGCAGGGCAATAGCGGCGATTTATATGAAATTTTCAGTTTTAGTGATGGCCGTGTTGATAAAAGACATTGGCAGCTCAGTCAGAACGACCAGGGTGAAATTTCCGGCAAAGCCGAAGATGTAGTGGGGCAGGCGACAGGGCAGCTGGCTGGCAATACCTTGTATTGGCAATATGTGCTGCGTATTCCTAAGGCAGCGGATGCAGGTAAAGAGAACGAGCAAAGCAGCGATTATATCGACGTGACGGTCAAAGACTGGTTGTATCTGGTCAGCCCAACCCAGCTGATTAACCGCTCCACTTTGCATAAATTTGGTTTAACAGTGGGCGAGCTGACGCTGGCCATTCGCCAGCTGGATAAAACAGCCGACTGCGCTGCATTTATCCGTCGTTATGAAGCTACTGAGCGTACTGTGCCGTTGGCACCACAAAACTAATTTTGCTGCTGTGTTATTTTTTTGTCACAGCGAATAAAAAAGGCCTGAACAAACTCAGGCCTTTTAAGTTTTTGTAATTTAAAGTTTTTTCTTTGTGCTGAGTTTTTAACAAACTACTGCAAATCAGGATAAGCGTCGCGGATAGCAATAAATTCATCCAGATGGCTCAGCAGAATATCCACCAGTACAGGGTCAAACTGTTTGCCTTTTTCTTCGGCTAAATATTGCAGCACTTTGGGCATAGGCCAGGCTTCTTTGTAACAACGTTCACTGGCCAGGGCGTCAAAAACGTCGGCCAGCGCTGTGATACGGCCGGCGATATCAATTTCTTCACCGGCTAAACCCCGTGGATAACCCTTACCATCCCAGCGCTCATGGTGTTCATACGCAATAATGGCGCCCTGCTGCAAAATTTCATTCTGTGATTTTTGCAAAATCTGATAACCAATTTCAGCATGCTGACGCATGATGTCCCACTCTGCGGCGTCGTGTTTGCCCGGTTTATTCAGAATATGATCCGAAATGGCAATTTTACCGACGTCGTGCAAAGGCGAGGCTAGTTTGATTTTTTCGGCGTCGTAGTTGGATAAACCATATTTCAGCGCCAGTAAAAAACTGAAGTTGGCCACCCGTTTTACGTGGCTGCCGGTTTCTTTGGACCTTTTTTCAACCGCTTCGCCCAAAATATAAGACAGTTCACGCTGGCTTTCTTTAATCAGCTCTCTGAGCCTGATGTTTTCATAAGCTACGGCAATATTGCTGGCAAAATAACTGAGCAGATGATGATCAACCTGGTCAAATTTGCTGTCTTTACTGACATACAACAGGTTTTCCAGGCCACGGCTGGTGGTGAAATAACCAACAAAATAATCGTCACCATGGAAGGTGTGTTTTAGTTGATGCACTTTTTTCAGCCGCTCTACCACATCGTCCGGTAACTTGTGATCCGGCGTGGTGTCCTGGCCTGTTGCTGCTATCACATCGAGCTGCAGTTGTTGCTGTCGTGGGTCACCGGTGGCGGCACAACAATAAATCTGTTGATGATCAAGCCCAAGTAAATGTGCGGCCTGCGCCAGAATATTAGAAGCAAACTCGGTCAGGCTTTCACATTCAAGAAAACTGACGGTAGAACCGATAATTTTTTCCAGGCCTTTTTTGTTGTCATCAATAATGCAAATGTCGCGGTAGGAGCGTAACGACGAATACAACAGAGTTTTCAGTTTAATGGCGGTGACTTCGGTTTTGTTTTTATAGTCGTTAATGTCGTAATCGCGGATCACACTTTCTTCCGGTGCCTCACCGGGCTGGCCGGTACGCAAAATCAGCCGGATTTGATGTTGGTTCAGCTCAGAGCGGATGGTTTTGATGAGATCCAGCCCCGCATGATTGGTTTCCATGACTACGTCAATAATGGCAACAGCAATACCCGGGTTGGTCTGTAATACAGCACGCGCCTCACGGGCGCTGTACACATGAATAAGTTCTACATTGCGGTGTTCAAACTGAAATCCACGCAGCACCAGACTGGTGATTTGATGAATGCTTTCGTCATCATCCACAATCAGTACCTGCCATGGTTTTTGACCGGTTGGAGATGGGGCCGTTTCAGTTGCCCAACTGATGGCAGTGTCCTGACTGAATAAAAAGTCTTGGTTGCTCATAGGCTCAGCTTAATACAAAGTTAATGTTAACTATGGCTGACAATTAACATATTGGCAGCTGTTGCATCGCAGAAAAATGGTTTTCAGCGATTTTCCAGTGATTCCAGTTCGATATTAATAGCGTGACAGGAGATCTGAATTTCATATAACGAAATCAACAAGCTTAACATCAGGCAGACTAAACTGGCTCCAAAACACCATTGGCCGGCCAGAGTCCAGTTTAAAAATAAACTGAACATCGACAAAGTACAAAGTACAAAACTAATCACCCCCCAGCGCTGCATCGAGCGGATCAGCACAATACGCTGACGCAGATTTTCAATTTGTCTTTTGGCCAGATCCCGTACCTGATCGCCTTCTCGTTCGTTCAGCTGGCGGATCAGTTGAGCTAACACCAGAAACCTGTTGGTATAAGCCAGCAGCAATAACGAGATGGCAGGAAATAACAAAGCCGGGGTGGTGAGGGTCATGTGTCTGCTCCAATGGTGCTGAATTTTGCAGCTAAATCACTGCAACAATTTGATTCGCTTGAAATCTGAACTCATATTACACTGACTTCAGCCAAATAAAACCGCCCCGGAGGTGCAGCATGGCCGTTGATTTATGGAGTGCGATGCTGACATTGTTTTTGATCATGGACCCTCTAGGCAACCTGCCGATTGTGGTGGCTATTTTAAAAGACTTAAAACCCGAACGCCGCCGTATCGTTTTAATCCGTGAACTTATTTTGTCGCTGATTATTTTATTAATGTTTTTGTACGGCGGGCAGAGCTTTTTGGCCCTGCTTGGGGTCAAAGAAGAAGCGGTGAGTATTGCCGGTGGTATTATCCTGTTTTTAATCGCCATCCGGATGATTTTTCCGCCGCCGGGTGGTTTGGCCGGTTTAAAAGAAGGTGAAGAACCTTTTTTATTTCCGCTGGCTGTGCCAATGATTGCCGGGCCTTCAATTCTGGCTGCACTTATTTTGCTGGCCAATCAGCAGCCGGGTCAGATGATGGACTGGACCCTGGCTTTAGTAGGCGCCTGGCTGGTGAGTTCAGCCATTTTATTATTTGCGCCCATGTTGCACAGAGTGCTGGGCGAACGTGGTCTGACCGCGATGGAAAGATTAATGGGTATGATTTTAGTGATAATTGCAGTACAAATGTTGTTAAATGGCATCAGCCATTATTTTAAATGGGATTAACAGATGCAGGCCGTCGTAAAAAATAACACAGAGCAACCTGAACAGACTCTGGTCCAAACCGCACAACAACAACTTGAAACCGCACTGGTAGATTTTTCCGGTCAGTTATTAAGTCAACAACAACAATTGCTGGAACAACTGACCGCTTCGGTGCGTCAGCAGGTTGAGCAGCAGTGGCAACAAAAACTAGAACAACAACAGTTGCAACTGCATTCACAACAAAGTGCCGCTGATGGAGCCATTGCACAGCAACAGCAGCTGGAAGCTGAGTGCTCTTTGCTGAAACAGCAGCTGGCTGCAGCAGAAAAGCAGCAACAGCAAAGCCAGCAACAGCTCAGGCAGTTTCAGGACGAAAAAGAAGAAGCTTTGGCTGCGATGCAGCGCCTCGCTGTGCAGCTCAAACAAAGCCAGGACGACTTTAAAGCGGAAAAATACCGGGTGCTGGAGCTGGAAAAACAGCAACAACAAGCCAGCGAGTCCGGCAATCAGTTACTGGAAAGCGCCTTACATCAGGTCACCTCAGAGCGTGATGCACTGCAGTTGCAAATTCAGCAGCTGCGCACCGAATTGCAGGATGCCCAGTTGCAGCAGGCCAGTGTCACCAGCCAGTGGCAACAACAGCTGGATAAACAACAGCAGCACAATACACAGCTCAAAGCTGAACTGACGCAACATCAGCAGGCGCTTGCTGAAGCACAGCAACAATATACGGTGCTGCTGCAGAAGCTGGCGCAGACCGAGGCCAGTTTAGAACAACTGCAACAACAACAAAGTGAGCAGGCCGGCAATCTGTCGCAGCAGCTGGCAGAGCGCGACGCGCAACTGCTGGCAGTGCAGCAGCAATTACAGACTGCAGAGCAAAAGCTACAGCAGGCAACAGCACAACAACTGGCGTTGCAACAACAGCTGGATCAACAGCAACAACAAACCAGTGCCTTGTGGGCCGCGCAACAACAAACCGCCGAAGAAACCCTGCAACAGGCATTGGCGCAACAAGCCACAAATCATCAGCAGGAAATGGCGCAACTGCAGCAGCAGCTGGATCAATACCAGCAACAGGTGAATGCAATGGCGGTGCAGCTGAATCAAATCACTGTGATTGATCAGCAACTGCAGCAGGAACTGAAAATCCGCTTGCAGCAATTTGAACAGCTGGAACAGGAAAAGCAGCAGCTCAGTGCCAGCCTGGCCGAACAGCAACATCAGCAGCAGTCAGCTTCTGCCGAACTGACCCAGGCCGCTGCTGCACTGGCCGAAACCCGGCAGCAGCTGCTGGCGTTACAGGAAAAAGAGCAGGAATGGTCGACGTTGCAGCATAAGCTGGAAAGTCAGTTGTTCCGAGCCCAGACCAGGCAGCAGGCGCTGGAAGAGCGGCAACAAAATGAAGGCGATCAGTCCAGGGAAACCATCAGGCAGTTACGCCAACAGCTGCAGCAACTGGAACAGGACAGTCAGCAACAACAGCAGACTCTGGAGCAGCAGTTGACCGAGTACCGGCTGAAGTTTGAATATGCCCAGCGTCAGCTGAATGCAACTTCGGGTTGAACCGGCCTTGATGCTGGTTCTGCCTGCATGCCTTGTGTATCATAGCGGCCCTGAAACTGCCCTCAGGGCAACTGCTTGTCAGATAAGAGAATTGCATGAATTCAAAAGCCAATAATTTCCAGCGCATGCGTGAATTAAGCTTCTATCAGCAAGGTGCAGTGGCCGCCACTTTGCTGGAAAGAATGATCCCAAGTTATCAGTTGTTTGCCGAAGTCACTGCTTTTGGTGATGCGGCTTTACCGCGCCATGTACTGGATTTGGTCTGGGAATGGCTGCAGGTAAAAAGAGCCAAAATTAACTTTGACCGTTTGCAGGAAGAGCTGGAACTGGTGACACCTGAAGTCAGTCATTTTGATATATTTGGTGTATATCCTGCGCTGGATGCCATTACCGCGCTGGATATGATGCTCAACGGTATTACTCAGCAAGACAGCACTGAATTTATTAATGTGGCCAAAATCTCCCAGGCTTCGGTAGCTCGGCTGATTGAACATGAGTCGGCCGATCTGGATATCACCTCTGAAGCCGAGCTGAAAAAGGTGGTGCGTGAGCATGAGCTGATGTGCTACGAAATGGATTGCCTGGCCGAATTGATAGATATCTGCAGTGAAATTAACGAGTTTGGCCGTGCTGAAGTACAAAAGCTCAAAGCCTGGGTGGCAGAGCAGGGCGTGACCAACCTGGGTATGGAATTAAACCCGGCGCAAAACTAAAGTCTTTCCGCCACCGGCACTGTGTGTCGGTGGCAACCTCTCTCGCTCCCTCTGCGTTATACCGCGTCGGCTCTTTTCAATCATACCCTGAGGTTTATACAGCCTGTTTGATAACCATTCCCAACCGCTGTTCCGCGAATATCTTCCTTATGAATATGCTGTTCAAAAAGTGCTCAAAGTGTACCTTTTTTGTGAATTTTGTGCGTCATAATATTTTACACAAAATTTTCAAATTGTAGGTTCCTCTACTTTATTTGTTTTAAATCAGTAGGTTACATTTTTAAATAGTTGGCCTTTTTTTTGCTAAAAGAGCGCAGCGCAGGATGATTGGAGGCTGACATAAAGTGGTTTAGTCAGGCTCTGGCTGTAATACCTGCGACCTGGTCAGCATAGCTGGCATATTGCTTGGTGTAATTTAAAGAGTTCTGGAGAACTTCAACATGACGTATAACTTTGGGAAATTGTTTGCAGGTTTTGCCGCTGTAATCGCTTTAATGTCTTCTTCTGCTATGGCTGCGCCTATCACTGATGTGAAGGAATATAACAATAACAGCGCAACTGAATATTTTGTTGATTCTGATGGCAACAAATACAATCAGCCGTTTTACCGTAACCAGAATCAGGATTGGGAATGGATCCATAATCCGCTGGCTGGTCTGTTCACCAATATCAAACTGAGTATTTCTGCGTTTGATGTGGATTATGACTCAGGTGAGCTGGACGCTATTTCGGTATTTGACGGTACTTCATGGCTGAGCCTGGGTTACCTGGCTGGCGCAAGCGACATTTGGGCCTTTACTGATTTTGATTTAACTGGTTTTAGCTGGGCACAAAGCCAGGTGAATGCGGGTTTAAAAGTGCGGATGAACATTGACCAGAACAACGCTGGCTGGTTAGTGACTTTAGGTAAATCAACCTTAACCGTAAACGGTGGTGACTTAGCTTGTGTGCCAACACCGGGTGTTCCTTGCACATCAATTGATGTGTCTGAGCCAGGTGCATTTGCGCTGTTCGGTCTGGCATTTGCAGGCCTGATGCTGCGCCGCAGAAAAGCCAACAAAGCTTAATTGATTATCTGGCTGTGGTTGATGCCACAGTTGGATAAAAACAAAAAGCCCGGTCAAACTGACCGGGCTTTTTGTTTGAGTTTAAGTATGCTGCTCAGTCTGTCGCACTTTGACCTGGTTGCCCGCGTTGATATAACCGGTATGCCAGCTGGCCTGCCACACTTTCTTTGATCGGGCGCCAGTTCGCCGGCAACTGGGCAACCGGCAGTTCTTTTTCACATTCGACATAAATCAGCGCATTGTCACTTAACCAGGCTTGTTGTTCCAGCAAGGTGGCGCAAGGTAATAATAAGTTTTGCCGGAATGGCGGGTCTAAAAATACCAAATCATATTGTCTTTTGGGTGTCTGCTGCAGATACAGCAGACAATTGCCAGCAATCACTTCGGCATTGTTGCACTTGAGGGTTTGCAAATGTTGTTGCAGCTGTCGCACCGCAGTTTTATCCAGCTCTAACAGCGTGGCAAAGTGAGCATGGCGCGACAAGGCTTCCAGCGCCAGGCTGCCGCTGCCGCTGAAACAATCCAGCACAGTACGACCTGCAGTGTCCTGCATCAGCCAGTTAAATAAGGTTTCTTTCACTCTGTCTGTGGTGGGTCTTAACCCCTGAGCATTAAGCACCGGCAAACGCCGGCCACGCCATTGACCACTGATAATACGGACAAAACCCGGGCCATTGTGGGTAGGGGCATTTGCTGCAGGGCGGCGCGCTTTCATCTGGTGTTTATGCCTGAATAATAAAGGTGTTAGTATAAGCGGCGATTTTACCTGAGTTTCCGTATTCTGACAGCGAACCCTATGACAAAACCTAACAAACTCTTTTCCTGGCTTGGCTTTGGTAAAAAACCACAAGCGCAAGTGACAGAACAAAACACTGCTGAAGTGCCGGCCGAGCAGCAGTCAGCACAGATTGAACCGCAATTGGCGCAGCCCACATCTCTGCCGGCGCAGCCAGCTGAACCAGAGCAGGTACCTGCAGCGCCTGCCCCTGTAGCGACCAGCAGTGAAGTTGCGGCAGCACAGAGTGAACAAAGTGCACAAAGCCATCAGATCACTGAACTGACTGAAACTGTGGTGCAGTCTGTATCAGCGCAGCCGGTTGTTGCTGATACCGCAGAAATAAAGGCCGAAGAAAAGTCTCTGGGCGCGGTGTCGCAGGCCACGCCGGCAGAAACAGCAGTGCCGGTCGCAGCACCAGTTAGTGAGCCTTCTGCTCAGTCACAGCCCACAACAGAGAAAAAACCGGGCTTTTTTGCCCGGCTTAAACAAGGCTTAAGCAAAACCAGCCAGAACCTGGGCAATGGTTTAGCCAGTTTGTTCCTCGGTAAAAAAATTGATGATGATTTATATGAAGAGCTGGAAACCCAGCTGTTAATGGCCGATGTGGGTGTTGATACCAGCCAGAAACTGATTAAACAGCTGGTGCAGCATGCTGACCGCCGTCAGTTAAAAGACGCCGACAGTCTGTATGAAAAACTGCAGCAGGAAATGGCAGAACTGCTGGACGTGGTGGAACAACCGCTGCAGGTTGAACACCAGGACGGTCCTTTTGTGATTTTGATGGTGGGCGTCAATGGTGTGGGTAAAACCACCACCATCGGCAAAATGGCACAACAATTTAAACAACAGGGCAAATCTGTGATGTTGGCCGCAGGGGACACTTTCCGTGCCGCTGCTGTTGAGCAGTTACAGGTGTGGGGTGAGCGTAACCAAATTCCGGTGATTGCACAGCATTCAGGCGCTGACAGCGCTTCAGTGATTTTTGACGCTTATCAGGCAGCCAAAGCGCGCAAAATTGATGTGCTGATTGCCGACACCGCAGGGCGACTGCAAAACAAAGCCCATTTAATGGAAGAGCTGAAAAAAATCGTCCGGGTGATGAAAAAAATCGACGGCGCAGCACCACATGAAGTGATGCTGACTTTAGACGCCGGCACTGGTCAAAATGCGTTAAGTCAGGCAAAGTTGTTCCATGAAGCTGTTGAACTGACAGGTATTTCACTGACCAAGCTGGACGGCACCGCCAAAGGTGGTGTGATTTTTGCGATTGCCGACCAGTTTAAGTTACCCATCCGCTACATAGGTGTGGGCGAAAGTATTGATGACCTGCGGGTGTTTAACAGCAAAGACTTTATCCGGGCATTATTTAATAAGGAATTCTGAACATGCTGCGTTTTGAGCAGGTCAGCAAAGGTTACAGCGGCGGTTTTGTGGCATTGGACAGGGTCAGTTTTGAACTGGCCAAAGGTGAAATGGCATTTCTGACCGGCCACTCCGGCGCTGGTAAAAGTACCCTGCTTAAACTGATCAGTCTGATTGAACGTCCGTCCGCCGGTAAGGTGTTTATTAACGGCGTGGATTTAAGCACGGTCAAAGCCAGGCAAATTCCTTATGTGCGCCGTGACGTTGGCATGATATTTCAGGACCACCGTCTGCTGATGAACCACAGTGTGTTTGACAATGTGGCGCTGCCGCTGGTGATTGAAGGTTTTACCGGCCGCGAAATGGCTAAAAGGGTACACGCAGCGCTGGATCAGGTTGGGCTGCTGGATAAAGCGCGCTGCCTGCCGGCCACTTTATCCGGTGGTGAAGCACAGCGGGTGGGCATTGCCCGCGCTGTGGTGAATAAACCACCGCTGCTGTTGGCAGACGAACCTACAGGCAACCTGGATCCGGATCTCTCCAAAGACATTATGCGGGTATTTGAAGCTTTTAATCAGGCCGGCGTTTCGGTGTTGGTGGCCAGTCACGATTTGGGCCTGATTGCGAGGATGCGCTATCGCACTATGACCCTCAAAGCCGGCAAGATGATTAATGATGGGCTGACGCATCAGGAGGATGGTGAATGAGTATGTTGTTTGCCGGCCGTGCTGTTGGTGCTACTGCCAGTCAACCGAATTTGCTGCAAAAATTGCTGCGAGCTGTGCTCACCCATGTACGTCAGGCGATAACCAGTCTGGGTGAATTGTGGCGCAGCCCGCTCTGGGCTTTGATCACTGTGGCTGTGCTGGGTATCAGTATGACACTGCCAACCACTTTGCATTTGCTGGTGAAAAACGTGCAGCAGGTGAGCCGCAGTTATGATGAATCTTTTGAAATCAGTTTATTTTTAAAAAATGATGCCAACGCCACTGATATCGCCACGCTTGTCACTTTGTTACAAGGCGATGCCGAGGTGGCCAAAGTGCGGCTGATTGATAAAGCTGCGGCTATGGCTGAGTTTAAACAGCAGTCGGGTTTTGGTGAGGCGTTAGCTTTTCTCGATCAAAACCCCTTGCCTGATGTTCTGTTGGTGACACCAAAGAAAAATCAGCCAGCGGCCGCTGAAGCTTTAATGCATAAGCTGGAAAAAGAACGTTTTGTCGAGCTGGCAAAACTCGACATCAGCTGGCTGGAACGGCTGGCAGCGCTGATGAACCTGATGCAGCAGGCGGTTTATACTATTGCCGTGTTGCTGCTTAGTGCAGCACTGTTGGTGATTGGTAATACCATTCGTTTGTCGATTATGGATAAAAAAGCTGAAATTGAAGTGATGAAACTGGTGGGTGCCACTGACGCTTTTATCCAGCGGCCATTTTTGTACACCGGCATCTGGCTTGGCGTTTTTGGCGGCTTTTTGGCCTTTCTGGTGGTTGAACTGATGCTCTGGTGGTTGCAAGGCGCCATTGCCACTGTCACTCAGTTGTATCAAAGCGACTTTGTGCTGAACTCACTGAGTTTACGTGAGTTTGGTTATCTGATGCTGATTGCGGTGACTTTAGGTCTGGTGGGCTCTTATATCGCGGTGCGCAGCCATATTAAGGCAATTGAACCTTAATCCTGATGAATAGCGCTCAGTCACAGACTGAGCGCTTTTTTCTTTACACTTTATCTTCTTCTCTGGCGGTTAACATTAAACCATGAGCCCAATCCACCGCTTCCAGATAAACCGGGCTTAAATCGACCGCTTTATTCAGCGTCTGACGGGTGAGTTGTTGTTGGCTTTCCCAGTCGGCTCTTTCAAAAGCTTTGGCAAGTTCCAGATACTGACCCAGCTTGCCGTGATGCTCCAGTAAGGCCGATTTAATTTCCGGCAGTATAGGTAAGTCTTGCAACAAGCCAGCAAGCGGCTGCTCAAGTAAAGCATCCACCAGTGAAAACAAGCCGGTTAAAAAAGCCGAAGGTGGGTTGAGCTCGTCCTGGTTTAAGGCGGCTAACTGGTCGCAAAACCGGGCCCGCACTACTGACATATTTAAAAGTTCACTGCCGTTATTTTCACTCAAATTGGCCAGCGCCAATAAAGCGATAAACTTTTTCAGTTCCGCTTCACCCATATACACCATGGCATGTTTCAGCGAGCCTATTGGTTTTTCCCGGGCAAAACTGGCGCTGTTGACAAAACGCAGCAGCTTATAAGACAAGCCTAAATCACGTTCGACGATCTGTGACAAGTCGTCAAAGTTCAGCTCAACTTTACTGGCTTCGGCAATCAGCAACATCAGGTTCAGTTTGCTGCTGCTGATGTTTTTGTGCTTCAGCATTTCCGGTCTTGCAAAAAAGTACCCCTGAAATAACTGAAAACCCAGCTGTCGCAGTTGATTAAATTCTTCGGCGGTTTCTACCTTTTCTGCCAGCAGGGTGACGTTGTAATGTTTTATCCGTGACACATACTTGCTGATCTGCAGCAGATTAAACTGCTGTACATCCACTTTAATCATGCTGATATAAGGCAGAAAAATATCCCACTTGGGGTCAAAGTCGTGGTCGTCCAGCGCCAGCTGATAACCCATACCATGCAACTGTTTACAGGCGGTCATCAGCTCCTTGCTGATAGGCACAGTTTCCAGAATCTCAATCACCATACTTTTGGGGTTAATTGAGGTTGGAAAATGGTGGATCAGTGTGTCGGCGGAAAAATTGATAAAAGCCAGCTGACCGCCGGTGATTTTCTCCACGCCCATCAATAAGTGATGTTCTGTGATGAGTTTAGAGGTTGCTTCATCATCATTGATATTGGGAAAAGCGTTGGACTCTCCGTCCCGGAACAACAACTCATAGCCATATAAGTTTTTTTGCGCATCCAGAATAGGTTGGCGTGCCATATAACAATACATACTACAACTCCTGCGCTGCGGCGATGGTATAGCCGCAGGCCTTGTAATGAGTGGCTGTTGGATCTGTGGTTTGTGGCAAAAGGCTGTAACTGCAGTTTTGAGCATATCGCAAAAAGCTGAATTACCTTATGCTTTGATATTCTGAAAAACGGTTGTTTATAAGATTCGGATCTTAAAATGATGGAACTTCGTTTAGCACTCTCAATCAAAGAGTGCTAAGATGATTCCACTTTAATCCTTGCAGGAGCTGTTCATATGACAAAAGCATCCCAACTTATGACACTGTCGGTCGCTGGTAGCGGAAGCCTGGAGGCTTATACCCATGCGGTCAGCAGTATCCAGATGCTGTCTGCCGAGGAAGAACGTTCATTAGCGGAACGCCTGCAGCAGCATGGTGATTTAGAAGCGGCCCGCCAGTTAATTATGTCGCATTTACGTTTTGTGGTGCATATCGCCCGCAGTTATTCTGGTTATGGCCTGCCGATTGGCGATTTAATTCAGGAAGGCAATATTGGCCTGATGAAAGCAGTTAAACGTTTTGACCCGACCGTTGGGGTGCGTTTGGTTTCTTTTGCGGTTCATTGGATCAAAGCCGAAATTCACGAATTTGTGCTGAAAAACTGGCGTATTGTAAAAGTGGCCACCACCAAAGCGCAGCGCAAACTGTTTTTTAACCTGCGTAAAGCCAAGAAAAACTTAGGCTGGTTCAGCCAGGAAGAAGTAAAAAACGTGGCTGAGTCTTTAGGTGTGCCTGAATACGAAGTACGTGAGATGGAATCGCGGATGAGCAATCACGATATGCCTTTTGATGCTCAGGACGATGATGACGAAAGCAATTTTAATGCGCCGGTATTTTATCTGCAGGATAAATCTTCAGATTTAGCCAATAACTTTGAAGAAGATCAGTCCGAAGGTGCAGCCATTGAACGTCTGCAAGCTGCGGTGCGTACTCTGGATGAGCGTAGTCAGGATATTATCCGTGCCCGTTGGCTGGATAACCAAAAACTGACGTTACAGGAACTGGCAGACCGTTATCAGGTCTCGGCTGAGCGGGTGCGTCAGCTGGAAAAAAATGCGATGAAAAAGTTACATGCCGCTATGGTCGACGCCGCTTAACAGGCCATAACAGGGGCCACACAACAAATAAAAAGGCAGCTTTGGCTGCCTTTTTGTTGTCAATTTAAAACCACCTCCTATGGAGGTGGTTTTTTACTTTGTCACCAGCACCCGGCACTGAGTGTGCTGTTGTGCTTGGCTTTTCTTGTCACAGCAACGAAGGTTGTAAATAAAGCGACATCAAAGTAGCCAACATCAGACAGGGAAGCCCCGGATACTGCGATTGGCGATGCTTTAACGCAACAGCAATAAGCCGCTAAAGGGCATTAACTCAGTTTTAGTGGCCGCAGTGTTCAGCAGAACACGCCATTGGGGTTCATGTGGTACATCGGCCGGGACACTAAATCCTGCTAAATCAGTGCGATAAGGCGGATGCCAAATCAACAGTTCTGCCGCTTGTATCTCTGGTTGATGTGACTCTGCCGTGATGGCACTTTCTGTTGTGGCCGGGTACACCAGACTGACAGAACCTGAGCCTGCGACACCACTCTTGTTGTGCTCAGGTTTAGGCGATAACTTCAGCTGACGTTTACCGCTTTGCACCTGAGTGCCGCTGGCTGCAGACTCTGTGGCCGGCGCAGTTGTGGCAGAGTCAGCTGTTGCTGTAGTTGCAACCACAGAGGTTGTGGGTTGTTTTGGCCTGTGCGCCGTAACAACAGGGGCGGGCAGTGCTAATAACTGTGATACCGGTACCAGCTCAATGCCTTCGGCTTTGAGCCGGCTGAGATTACGGCGTAAATAACGATAGGTTTCAGGGTAGGGGTGACCAATGGCAATAGCGCTGCCCTGTTGTTTGGCGAGCTTTAACAGCTGGTTAAATTGCCGGTCCAGCGCCTGATAAGATTTGTCGTTATCCAGGAAAATATCACGGCTGCGGCTTTTGACCTGATACTGACTGCTGGCGGTGCCTACAGCACTGCGGTTGGTGGTTTTACTGTCGATAAAATACAGCTGGCGCTCAGCCATTACCTGCATGGTCCATAACATAGGTTCGGCCAGGCTGGTGTATAAACTGCCCATATGATTATTGACACCCACAGCTTGCGGCACATCGGCCAAAGCTTTATGCAGCGCCTGTTGCACTTCTGCTTTTGACATGGGTTTTCTAAGCGCGCCTTTGCCCAGCAAGTGATTTTGCGCCACGGCTTCCATTGGCATATGCAACATCACTTCTTTTTGTTGTGCTTTGGCAAGTTCCGCCATTTCTTTGCCCTGAGGTGTAAAAGGCATCACAGCAAAAGTCAGCTGGTAAGGCAGTTTAATTAATAACGGATCGGCTTTTTGAAAGCCGATATCATCGATAATAATGGCAACTTTGGGCGGTAAGGTCTGGGCTTTTGCAGCCACACAAAAAAACGCCAACAGGCAGAAAAAACGGAATTTACACACAGAAAGTTATTTCACCGCCAAAAGACTGCAAGGCTGCAGCAAACTGAATGATACGGCGCCCATTATGCCTGACTAAGGCGCCCGCAACCAGCGTAAAGGATTGACGGCAGACCCTTTTTGCCGGATTTCAAAATAAAGCCCGGCGGCATTTTGTCCACCACTCTGACCGACCAGTGCCAGAGTATCACCCGATTTCACTACTTCACCCGGAGTTTTTAACAAAGTTTGATTATTGCCATACAAACTCATCAGGCCATTGCCGTGATCCACCACTGTGACCCAGCCATAACCTTTGAGCCAGTCGGCATAAATCACCTGACCATCGGCCACTGCTTTTACCGCAGTGCCGGTTGGCGCCTGAATAATCACGCCGCTTGCGGTCATGCCGCCGCCTTGCTGCGCACCAAACTGCTGGCTAATGGCGCCTTTTACCGGCCAGGGTAAAGAGCCGGTTTTTCCGGTACTTTTTAATCTGCGGTTGGCAGCCTGAGCTTTCAGCTTGGCCAGTGTGGCCTGCAGACTTTGTTCGTTACTTTTTAAGTATTCCAGCTGCTGTTTTTGATCCTGCAATAATGCCTGCAGCTGCTGAACTGATGCATGCTGACTTTGACGGGCTGCGGCCAGCTCCTGTTGCTGCGCTGTCAGCTGCGCCAGGCGCTGTTCCTGTTCCAGCCTGTTGCTGTCGGCTTGTTGCTTCAGCGCGGCCAGTTCATCCACTGTGGCTTTCAGCGCAGTCAGCTGCTGCATTCTGGCGTTATTAAAATATTGGTAATAGGTAAGCAGTCGCTCGAGTTTGCTGGCATCCTGCTGATTTAACAGCAGCTGGGTGTAATCGTGGCCACCAACCTGATAAGCGGCTTTCACCTGAGCGGCCAGCAATTGTTGTTGCTGTTGCCGTTGTTGTTCCAGTTGTTGCTGCTGTTGTTCCAGCTGCTGTTGTTGTTGCTGTAAAGTCTGCAGTTTGTCTTGTTCTGCTCTGACGGCCTGGCTGGCTTCAGCCAACACCTGATCCGCTTTTTTCAGTTCAGCTTCAGCCCGTTTCAGCGCCTGACGCTGGTCGCGGCGTTGACGTTCGGTTTGTTTAATTTCCTGCTGCAGCGATTCCAGCTCTTTGCGGGCACTGGCGGTGCTTTGTTGCGCCCAGGCCGTGCTGCCATACACTGTGCTGAGCATCAGCAGGCTCAGCAACAGTGGTGCAGGAAAAAACGAGCGCACCGGCATACTCAATTGAGTTTAAACAACAATTTGCCGGTCATTTCGGCCGGAACCGGCATGCCCATCAATTGCAGCATAGTGGGCGCTATATCACTTAAAATACCGCCTTCAACTGCGGTGGCGCTGCGGCCAACATAAATTAATGGCACCGGGTCACTGGTGTGTGCTGTATGCGCCTGGCCCGATTCATGGTCGACCATTTGTTCGGCATTACCATGGTCGGCGGTGATAATACATTCACCCCCCACCTCGGCGAGGGCCTCAACCACGCGGCCGATACAATGATCAACAGCTTCCACTGCTTTAATAGCCGCAGATAAAATGCCGGTATGACCCACCATATCGCCATTGGGATAGTTGCAAACAATGACGTCATATTTGCCACTGTGAATAGCTTCCACCAGTTTGTCGGTGAGCAAAGTGGAGTTCATTTCGGGTTGTAAATCGTAAGTCGCTACTGAAGGCGAAGGCACCAGAATACGGTCTTCACCCGGGAATACGTCTTCCCGGCCGCCGCTGAAAAAGAAGGTGACGTGGGCGTATTTTTCAGTTTCTGAAATCCGCAGCTGAGTTTTTTGATGTTTGGCCAGCCATTCACCCAACACGTTATTCAGACTGGTTGGTGGATAAGCAACCGGCGCTTTGATATCTGCGGCATATTCGGTCAGCTGGACAAAAGCGGCTAACTGAGGCTGGCGGTTTCTGACAAAACCCTGAAAATCGCTGTCGGTAAAGGTGCGGCTGAACTGACGGGCACGGTCGGCACGAAAGTTCATAAAAATCAGCGCATCACCATCCTGCAGCAGCACAGGTTTGCCATCTTTGCCCAAAATAACACTGGCTTTGACAAATTCGTCGTTTTCATCACGCTGATAGGCCGCCTGTAACGCACTGATAGCATCGTTAAACTGATAATCAGCTTTACCGTCCACAATCAGATCATAAGCTTGTTGTACCCTGTCCCAGCGTTTGTCCCTGTCCATGGCATAATAACGGCCAATTACGGATGCAATCTGGCCATGACCAAGTTCTGCAAATTTTGCCGCAACCCGTTGCAGTGATGCTTCGGCACTGCGTGGTGGTGTGTCGCGGCCATCTAAAAAGGCGTGCAGGTAAATGGCTTTGGCGCCTTCGCGGGCGGCCAGTTCTATCATGGCAATCAAATGATCTTCGTGGCTGTGCACACCACCTGGCGATAACAAACCCATTAAATGCACGGCTTTGCCAGCCTGAGCTGCACTGCGCACTGCGTTCAGCAGCACAGGGTTCTGATAAAAGTCACCGTCCTGAATGGCTTTGGTGATGCGGGTAAAATCCTGGTATACCACCCGGCCTGAGCCCAGATTGACATGACCTACTTCGGAGTTGCCCATCTGACCTTCAGGTAAACCCACATCCATACCGGAGCCGGAAATCAGGCTGTGTGGATAATCGCGCCACAGTCTGTCCATCACAGGGGTATTGGCCTGAACTATGGCGTTGTCTGTTGGATCTTCACGATAACCCCAACCATCTAAAATCAGAAGTACCAAAGGTTTCACCGACTTTGCCATTACCACTCCGCGTCTTGTTGCTTGATCATCATTTTGAATTCATCTTACCGAAATTTAGCTGCGACTCCAATCGTCCTTGTTCAGTTATTGTGCAACCGGCGGCAAAGAGTGGCAATTTCCGCCTGAGGCTGCGGATGCAGGGCTGTTTTTGGCCCTGAAAGCCGTTATACTCGGCGCCAAATCATCGGATAACGGAAGCTAAATTGATGCAACAGTACCTCGAATTTGCCGGTAATCATCCTTATCTCAGCCTGGCCTGGGCAGGCATTCTAATTGCGCTGCTGGTCAGCTGGGTGCAATCCTTAGTATCAAAAATTCAGTTTGTCAGCCCAACAGAGCTGACCATTAAAGTGAACAGAGAAGATGCGCAGCTGGTGGATATCCGCAGCGCTGACGATTTTAAAAAGGGCCATATTACCGGCGCACGCAATATGCCACTGGCACAGTTTGCCAGTCAGATCGCGACCCTTGAAAAAAATAAAGACGCACCCATTATTGTCATCTGTCAGGCCGGCATGTCGGCCCAGGGCGCAGCAAAACAGCTGATTCAGGCTGGTTTTAGCAAGGTTGCGGTACTGCGTGGTGGCATGGGCAAATGGCAAGAAGCTAATTTACCTGTGGTGAAAAAATAACAGGATTTGCAGTAATGAACCAAGCCAGTGTCACTATTTACACTAAAGCCTATTGCCCGTATTGTGTTCGCGCAAAAGCATTATTAACCGCAAAAGCTGTGCAGTTTCAGGAATTCAAAATTGATGAACAGCCAGAGCTTCGCCCGGAAATGATCAATAAAGCCGGTGGCCGCACGACAGTGCCGCAGATTTTTATTGATGAACAACATATTGGTGGCTGTGACGATCTCCACGCGCTTGAAGCGCAGGGAAAACTGGACACTCTGCTTTTTAAATAACAACATTCAATTCAGCTAGGACACATCATGGCCGACGAACAAAACAATGTAGCAGCCGACACGCAGCAGGCTCAGTTTGCAATTCAGCGTATTTACGTGAAAGACGTTTCATTTGAAGCGCCAAATTCACCGGCAATTTTCCGCAAAGAATGGGCTCCGGAAGTAAAGTTAGACTTAGACACCCGCAGTGAAAAACTGGACGACAATACGTTTGAAGTGGTGTTGTCACTGACAGTCACAGCCACTATCGGTCAGGAAACTGCGTTTTTATGTGAAGTACAACAAGCCGGTATTTTTTCAGTACCAGCGTTAAATGATGCCCAAATGGCGCATATGCTGGCAGCCTTCTGCCCGAACATTCTGTTCCCATACGCCCGTGAAGCAGTATCAAGCCTGGTGAACCGTGGTACTTTCCCACAACTGAACCTGGCACCAGTTAACTTTGACGCTCTGTTTGCACAATATATGCAGCAGCGCCAGGCTGAAGCGCAAGCTCAGCTGCCAAACTAATACAGCTTTTGTTATGTCTGCGGCTATCACAGTTTTAGGCGCCGGTTCATACGGCACAGCGCTGGCGATTTGTCTGGCGCGTAATGGTCACCAGACCCTGTTGTGGGGCCGCAGTAAACAAGATATTGCTGCGATGCAACAAGATCGGATCAACCATAAGTATCTGCCGGATATTAAACTGCCGGATACTTTGGCGGTAACCTCCGATTTAGCATCGGCCGTAGCTGCCAGTCAGAATGTGCTGGTGGTGGTGCCAAGTCACGCTTTTGCCGACACCTTAAGGCAGATTAAACCTTATTTGTTACCCCATGCCCGTGTGGCCTGGGCGACCAAAGGTTTAGAGCCCGATACAGGTCGCCTGTTGCAGGATGTTGCCCGCGATATTCTGGGGGACGATGTGTCTTTAGCGGTGTTGTCGGGCCCAACTTTTGCCAAAGAGTTGGCGCAGGGGTTGCCAACGGCAATTTCATTGTCATCCACCGATCCTGAATTTATCACTGTGTTGTCCGATTTATTACATTGTGGCCGTACTTTCCGGGTGTATACCAATCCGGATTTTATTGGGGTGCAACTGGGCGGCGCGGTGAAAAACGTCATTGCGATAGGTGCTGGCATGGCCGATGGTATTGGTTTTGGTGCCAATGCCCGTACTGCGCTGATCACCCGTGGTTTAGCCGAAATGTGCCGCTTGGGTTGTGCGCTGGGGGCCCAAAAAGAAACCTTTATGGGCATGGCTGGTTTAGGCGATCTGGTTTTAACCTGTACCGATAACCAATCCCGTAACAGACGTTTTGGTTTGTTGCTGGGGCAGGGCGCAGGTGTGGAAGAGGCAATGACTTCTATTGGCCAGGTGGTGGAAGGTTACCGCAATGCCAAAGAAGTATTTAACCTGGCCACCCGGGTTGGCGTTGAGATGCCTATTACCGAGCAAATTTATCAGGTGTTGTATCAGGGTAAAGATGCCCGTGCAGCTGCTATTGACTTGTTAGGGCGCGAAAAACGCGACGAATAAAACTGCTGGTAACAGCTGGATTTTCACCTGATAACAAAAAACCGGCTTTTTAGCCGGTTTTTTGTGTGTTGTGTTCAATGCGCAATATTTTATTAATGTGCCCTGCGTTCTGAGCCTGACCAAACAACTGGCCGGTACCGGACTGACAGCCCATCACATGCAGCAGATAACCCTGCATTTCGTTATCGATTTGCTGTGCTGACACCTGGAGCTGTTGGGACACTGCTAAACGGATCAGACAACTACACAAGTGACGTTTTTGGTCGTCATTCTCCAGCTCAGCCACTGCATTTGCTGCCAGAATAACCCCGGTCCAATAAGGCTGTTGTAATAAAAACAGGGGGGTCTGGCCGCTGCCAAAATGCAGCCACCATAATGAAAAACCGCCTTTAGCCAGCGCTTCCATCTGTTTATGGGCAAGGCCGGGCTGTTCCAGATAATAAGTTTCGTTGATCATCAGCGAAAACAACGCCGGATCCAGCTGCCATTCCTGTAAATGGTGCAGTAAATAGGGGAGCAAATCAGGTTGTTGTAATTGCAGTGCCGATAACTCAATTCTGACGCCAGGTACCGGAATCCCTTGCTGACGCCATTGCCACAGCTGCTGACACAGTTGCTGAAATTGCCAACGTTCGATGGCCAGTAGCTGATGGCTTTGCGCCGCTATGGCGGCAAAATCCTCTAACCACAATAAACCCCGTTTCGGTGAATGCCAGGCCAACTGTATTGTTAACGCAGTCAGCAGATGTTGTTCCAGCTGATAACAGGGTAAATAACAAAGTTCAAACTGATACTGCCGTAGCGCCTGCTCCAGCTCATCTGCGGTTTGCCAGTCGGCAGGAGTGGCAAGGCCAGGTTGTTGCCAGAAAGTAATGGGCTGCTGTTGTTGTATACCTTGCTGTAGCGCCCAATTGGCATGATGTAATAAGGTTTCACTGTCGGTGCCGGCTTGGGGATACACTGCCAGGCCGAGAAAACAACGCAGTGACACTTCAAAATCGGTTAAAGGGCAGGGGTTTTGTAAACAGAGCTGGAGCTGGCGTGCCAGCTGCCACAACGCCAGTTCAGTGTGTTGCTGGCAATGTTCAGCTTTAAAAATAATGGCAAATCGCCGTTCGGAAAATTGCCCCAGTACGGCGGCAGGTGGTAAATGTTGCTGGAGTTGTTCGGCCACCCAACATTCGAGGATCAGCGCTTGCTGATTGCCAAATTGTTGCCGGATCTGGTTTAGTTCAGTCAGTTCCAGCAGCGCAACGGCACAATGACGTTGGCTGGCTTCACATTGTTGCAGCACGGGTTCCAGTTGTGCCAGCCACAGGGTGCGGTTAGACAAACCAGTTAAGGCGTCATGGGTGCTGAGTTGTTGCAGCTGCGCCTGTTGTTGTTGCTCGGCGCTGATGTCATGTTGCACCACCAGATAACAGACCGATTTGTGATCTAATAAGCGGGTGATCCAAAGTTGCATCGCTTTGGGATCGTTGTCGGTGGCAAGCCAGACCACACCTTGCCAATGCTGTTGAAATTGCAATTCAGCACTGATATCGGGCCAGGCCGACTGCTGACAATATTTGCTTTGATAATATTGGGGTCTGCAGCCGGGCAACCAATTTAACTGCTGTGCTGCCGGGTTGGCCTGTTGCAGGTTAAATTCGGCATCTGCCAGCCAGACGACACAAGGGCAATTGCTGAAAAAACTGTCCAGCGACAGTTTTTGTACCGGATTTTTTTGTTGTTGTGACCAGCGTTGGATCAGTACCCAGGCCAGCAGCAAAACCAAACCTATGCCCGGCACCGACAACACAAAAGAGCTGGCAAACTCCGTGTAGCTACTGTGTAACATCATGGCTTCCTTGCTTACATATGTCCCGAAATTATTAGTGTAGCCTGACCAAATTACCAGCAGCGGAGTTCTTTTATCATCGGGCTTTTTTTGTCCGTATTATAAATTTCGGTATACTGCCGTTTTTATGTGTTTGTTTCTGAATAAGCTGCCAGACCAAGCGCTGGCATCAGCGGAATTAGTCTTTATGTTTCATATCGCATTATTTGAACCGAAAATTGCGCCAAATTGTGGCAACATCATCCGGTTGGCGGCCAATAACGGTTGTGCTTTGCATTTAATTGAACCTTTAGGTTTTGATTTTGAAGAAAAAAAGCTGCGTCGTGCCGGTCTGGATTATCATGATTTAGCCAGAGTGAGCCGCCACGCCAATTACGCAGACTTTTTACAGGCGATGAATGGCCGACGTATTATCGCCTGCACCACCAAAGGCAGCCGGCCTCACACCGAAGTGGCGTATCAGGCTGGTGATGTATTGTTGTTTGGCTCTGAAACTCATGGTTTGCCGGACGAAGTGCGTAATGCCATAGCGCCTGAGTTTCGGATCCGGATCCCGATGATGGCCGATGCCCGCAGTTTAAATCTGGCCAATGCTGTGGCCATTATTAGTTATGAAGCCTGGCGCCAGCAGGGTTTTGCCGGCGCTGTGTAATTACAGGAGTGTATGATGACAAATGCCAATTATCAGCTGTGGGTGCGCCGTTCGGGTTATCTGACCTTGTTTACCGCTCTGGTGATTGTGGCATTAAAACTCACCGCTGCCATTATGACCAACGCGGCGTCAGCACTGGCATCTTTTATGGACGCGTTGTTGGATGTGCTGGTGTCGGCGCTGAATTTTATTGCATTACGTTATGCATTAAAACCTGCCGACGAAGAGCATCGTTTTGGTCATGGCAAGGCCGAAGCCATTATGGCGTTGTTTCAGGCCGCCTTTTTAACGGGCGCCGCTGTACTGTTGTTATATCAGGGGGTTAGCCGTTATTTCAGCCCTGAGCCAGTAGGGGCGCTGAACAGCGGTATTCTGCTGACTTTAAGCTGTACCTGTCTGACCCTGATGCTGGTACTGGTGCAGCGCTGGATCATCAAAAAAACCAGTTCTTTGGCGGTTAAAGCGGATTCTGCACATTACAGTGGTGATGTATTGATGAATTTGTCGGTGATAGCGGCTTTATGGCTGGTCAACAATTCGGTGCTCTGGGCAGACGCTGTGATGGCGGCGGCGATAGCCTTGTATTTGTTATGGACAGCCTGGCAACTGGCGCTGGAGAGTTTACGGCATTTGCTTGATGAAGAGCTGGCAGAGTCTGAAAGGGCACAGATTGTCGCTACCTTGCATCAGCTACCTGAAGTCTATGGGGTGGATCAGCTAAAAACCCGCCAGGCCGGTGTGAAAGTTTTTGTGCAGCTGAGGTTGTTATTGTCCGATCAGCTGTCGTTATTACACGCCCACGATATTGTTGATCAGGCCGAACACAAGGTGGCGGCGTTATTTCGGGATGCTGATGTGATTATCCATGCCGATCCGATATCAGTGGTGCCTGTGCCTGAGTATCCAAAACCCCAGACAAAAACTGATTTACAGCGCTGAACCACTGGCTGCGCACCTGATCTGTTTCGGTCAGTAACTCATGCCGGGCATCCTGAATGGTCACAACATCCGGCAGGGGCTGTTGTTGGCGCCAGCGCTGCCATACCAGCCGTTGTTGCTGGTTATCCACCACTGTATCTTCAGCACCCTGCAATAACATACAAGGTATAGCCGGCACCGGCCCGCAACTTAACTTTTGGCACGCCTTTAACGCTTCAGCCAGCCAGTGCCAGCTGACCCCCCCAAGCTGATACTGTGGATATTGCTGATATAAATCACGAAACCATTGGTAGCGTTCAGCGCTGTGGGTTAAATCATTAAGCGCAAAAGTTTTAGGCTGGTAAGGCCCCTGACCTGGCACATACCAGGCCTGCTGACTCCATAGCTGGTTCAGCGCGCGCATAAAATTGGCCACAACCGGCACTATGCCAGCCGGTATCGGGCTGGTATGAATGCCCCACATCGGCGAGCTGAACACGGCGGCCTGAATGGGGTTTAAGCGCTGTTGTTGCAGATAAGCCGCCAAAATGGCACCGCCCATCGAGTGGGCAATGGCCAGCAGCGGCAAGTTGCAATCCTGCTGAACTATGTTGTTGATAAATAGTTGTAAATCGTTCACATAGTCGGAAAAATCTCTGACATAACCACGCTGTGGATCGGGCAATAAACGGTCTGATGCACCCTGGCCGCGGTGATCCAGCACAAACACCTGATAACCCGAATGTAGTGCATCGGCAATAAATTCGGCATATTTATGGCCGGCTTCTATCCGGCCCGGCACCAGCACTAAAGCTGCTGCCGCCTGCGCCGGTTGCCAGCTGCTGTAGTGCAAGCGGCAGCCGCCTGTACCGGTAAAATCATGGTGTTTACCTTGTTGCCACAGCTGTTGCAAAGCGACAGTGGCGTTGCCTGAACGAAAATCAGCCTGGGTTAAATGCGGCTTCAGCATGGGAAATAAGGTCAAACCTGGCTGCTCCTGTTGGCAAAAGTCAGTTCAATACATAAACCACCGGTCTGTGGCAGACTGGCGCTGATGCTGCCGCCATGTTGTTTTGCCGCCTGTGCTGCGATGGCAAGACCCAGGCCAGTACCGCCTGTGGCGCTGTTACGGCTGTCAGACACCCGGTAAAAAGGGGCAAAAATCTGTTGCAGACAATCCGCTGGAATGCCAGGGCCCTGATCGCAGATACAAAGTGTTGTCTGTTGCTGATCCTGTCGCAGACTAAACTGAATGGAGCCGCCTGGCGGGCTGTATTTAATGGCATTACGCAGCACATTTTCAACAGCCCGGGCTGTCAGCCGGCTGTCACATTGCAACAGGCAGCGCGCCGGGCCTTTAAGACTGAGGTTTAACTGTTTTTCGTCGGCATCCAGTCTGTTCACCTCGAAGATTTCTTCAATCAGTTCAACAAAATCAAGCTCCTGCCACTGTAGCTGATACTGGCCAGCATCCAGCCGGCTGAAGGTGAGTAACTCTTCCAGTAAAGCGTCGATCCGCTCCAGCTCCTGCTGTAACCTTGGCAACTGCTGGCCGCCGCCCTGACGCTGCTCCAGGGCTATAGCGAGCTGGGCTCTGGTTAAAGGAGAGCGCAGCTCGTGTGACACATCTCGTAAGAGTCTCTGTTGGTT
Source organism: Rheinheimera sp. (assembly GCF_036782235.1). GTDB lineage: Bacteria > Pseudomonadota > Gammaproteobacteria > Enterobacterales > Alteromonadaceae > Pararheinheimera. Next base: position 153,929 of record NZ_DAIPZL010000002.1, read on the forward strand.
TTGCAATAAATCACTGATTTTGCCTGCCATCAGATTAAAACCACGACTAAGTTCACCTATTTCATCCTGCCGGCGGGCCGGGGCTTCAGCACGGGCCTGTAAATCACCGGCCGCAAAGTCGAGGCTTTTTTGTTGTAACAGCCGCAGTGGTTTGGTGATGCTCAGTGCCAGCACAATACTGGCCAATGCCGACACTGCAAATAACAGCAAGGGTAACAGGTATTTAGGCAGTGCCATTAAATCAAGGCCAGGGTTTTGTGGCCGGGCGCGTTGTTGATAAAGCGCCAGTGTTCTGCCGTTAAAATTTACCAGAAAGGGCCCGGCCAGCAGTGTATTGCGGTGCAGCAATAACCTGGGTTTATCCAGTTGTGACAGCTCGGTCAGCCAGTTTTGATCAAAGTTACGCGGCAAAATTTCGCTGTTCAGCACCTGATTGGTATCTGGATCCACCACCAGCCAGCGGTTATTATCACGGCGGTTGATGCGTTTTGACAATTCTTCAATTGAATCAGCTTTTTGCAGCGATTTTAACAAGGGTTGTAATTGGTGGCTGATGTCGTGTGGTAAACGGCGAATTTCGGTATTGTCACTAAGTCCTTTGGCCAACAACCAGGCACCGGCCATGGTCAGTAACAGCACCAGCCAGAACCAGGCAAAAATCCGTACTGCCAGATAACGCAGTGGGTTCAGTGCTGCAAATGTCATGCTTGCTCCAGAAATAAATAACCACTGCCACGCAAAGTCTGAATTTTTTCTCCGGCATCGGCCACACTGAGTTTTTTGCGGATATTACTGATATGCACATCCAGGCTGCGATCGTACAGCTGCAGCGTGCGGCCCAGCACTTCTTTACTTAAATCTTCTTTGGTAATAACGCTGCCGGCATGGCTCATCAGATAATCCAGCAGCTGAAATTCGGTCGCGGTCAGCACCACAGGAGAGCCAGCGCAGTGCACCTGACGGTTTTGTCGGTTCAGCTGCACATTATTCAGCTCCAGCAGGTTGTGCTGTTGTGGTGCAGCGGGCTGCTGGGCCAGTTCGACCCGGCGCAGAATAGCGCGTACCCGGGCGCTTAATTCCCGTGGGTTAAAAGGTTTTGCCAGATAATCATCGGCGCCAAGTTCCAGCCCGACAATACGGTCAATATCATCACCACGGGCCGTCAGCATCAGCACCGGACAATAACTCGATTGCCGCAGCTGGCGCAGCAAAGATAAACCATCTAACCCAGGCAGCATCACATCCAGCAAAATCAGTTGATACTGGCCGCTTTGGGCCAGTTGTAACCCCGCCGGGCCATCGGCCGCTCTGTCCAGATGAAAACCGTCCAACGTCAGATAGTCAATCACCAGCTGACTCAGCTCATGGTCATCATCAATCAGCAGGATTTTTGGGGTCATGGTTTATCCTCAAGGCTAGCTCAGGCGCAGTTTATCGCTGTGACACAAAGCGACAATGCTCTTTACACAACCTTTACCCTGGCTTGGCGTTGCTTTGCATAACGCAGAGTATGCTTGTTTCATCGCTGCTGAGTCCAGCGCAATCAATGTAAAACAACCCCAGAGTTATGGAGCTTAAAATGAAAAAATTCAATCTGTTAGCCTTAGTTTTATCCTCAGTTCTTGTGGCTGGTGCCAGCACTGCGGTACTGGCGGGTGATCGCCATGGTGGTCACGGTACCCATGTATTTGCCGATGGTAAAATGTTTAAAGGGCTGGATTTAACGGACGCACAAAAAACGCAGGTGGATGCGCTGTTAAAAGCCCACCGCGAACAAATGCTGAATAAAGCCGAACGTTATGCGATGCATGAAGAGCTGCAGTCGGTGTTAAACAGCGACACTTTTGATGAAGCCGGTGTGCGGGTGCTCCTGGAAAAGCAACAAGCGAAAAAGCTGGAGCAAGAAGTAGCACAACTGAAATTACAACATCAAATCAGGGCTTTATTAACGCCGGAGCAAAAAGCCAAGCTGGATGAACGTAAAGCAAAAATGCGCCAGCGCATGCAGGAAAAAATGGCCGAGCGCCATAACAAAGCAGACACTGAATAAACAAAGCCGGGTGCTGGTGTATCTTCTGCACTTGCCCTGCGATGTGATACCCGACAAAGCCGGTTTAGTCCGGCTTTGTGTTATTTGTGTCACAGGTTTGGCTGGCAGCAGGCCGAAACTGCAGTTAAAAACTAAAAAAAATCATAGTTATAGAAAAATAGTTGGAGTAATCACTTTAAACAGCAGTGCACAAATGCCGACGGCAAAGGAGCTGAGCGCTGCGAGTTATATCAGCAGTTACTTAACCATTTCAGATTTTTATCTAAAAAATATTTAAACAAAACGGCGTTATTGTATTGCTTTGGTTAACAAATTTACCCAAAAGCTTTAGTTGTGTTCAGTCTCTTTTGCTCTATCTTGGAACCCTGACGGGCTGTGCCTGACTGCTGTAACAGGTAATTCCCGAACATAATCAATAACAAGATGGGGATAGACGATGAAACTATTATATTCGCTGGCGGCTGTTGCAGCCTTCAGTTTCCAGGCGCAGGCTGCGGTGGCGGGTTACCCTGTGGTACTGATCCACGGTTTTCAGCCAGATCAGCTAAAAACCAAACCAGCAGCTGCTGAAGTCAGCCAAAACGGCGAGTCATATTGGCAGAACTACTGGAATGCCAGAGCTGATGTGCGCATTGACTGGCCATCCCATGAGCGCATCAAAGGCAAAATTGCCACCGACTATGTCTGGCCCAAACTGAAAGAATTATCGCTGAATAACACCTGCAAAAACGGCTGTATTATTGTCAGCCATTCCACCGGCGACCTGGTCAGCCGGTATCTGATTGACAATCAGGCACTCTGGCTGCAAAACGCTGGCTTAACGCCCCTGAATATTGTGGCAACTTTCGACTTTGCCGGTGCTGGTGGTGGTTCAGAGCTGGCCGATTTGGCGGTCAATGTGGCCACTGGCGGCGGTTTGGTTGATGCTGCACTGAAAGCGGCTTTGTCCTTGTGGCTGGGCGAAATCCCCAGCGCCACCAATGTGGGGGTGTTGCAGGATTTAAGAGTCAATAGCGCGCGGCAGCTGGCGGCTATGCCAGGCAGCAGGGTGCCGAGGTTACGTTTTGCCGGTGCTTCTTCTGCTTTTTTAGGCCTGACCAGCCCGTTTTTACCAGGTAATGATGACGGTGTAGTGGCGCCACATTCCAGTTGTGGTGCTTCAGCGGCAGCAGCTTTTGACAGCTGTTCAGGCTCTGTGGCTTTTGATGGCAAATTGACCAGCCAGACTGGCGTCAGTAACTTTATGCCTTATCACTATCCGATGCTGATGAGCCAGGACTACAGCCATAGCAATCTGATAGACGCGGCAAGGCGCGGTAATGTTACTGCGGTATATAGCAGCAGAACTTATCTGAACGGCAAGGCGCTTAGTTTTACCACTTATGATGAAAGTCGTGGCTGGTGGATCTTCGCCTCTAAGTACCGGGTGGTCAAAGGGTCGGAAACTTACAGTATGTCTGACTTGTTATACCGTACCGCCAATCAGGGTTAATGATGAACAAAGGTTATGGCTGGGCGCTGGTGGCACTGACCATGCTCTCTGGCGCCTTTTGGTGGGGGGGGAACCGGCCTGATGTAGCGCCACAGCTTCAGAGCGAAGCTGTGGCAAAACCGCAGCTTGCGCCGGCTGAAACTCTGGTGGTCAACAAAACTCAGGGCTCTGAGGTGGTGGAAGTGAAAGAGCAGCTGCCCCAGGAGCTACAACAAAGTTTTGCACTGGTGGCGCAAAGTTATGCCGCTGAAGTTGCAACGCCGGCTTATTCAAGGCCACTGAGCAGTGCTGACACTCAGCTGCTGGCACCCAATCAGTTTTTTGCCCAGACCATTCCGCTCTCTGATGGGGGCAGTATCCGCCTCGAAGCCAGCCAATACAGATTCAGTTACCCTGAACCTGTACAGGTGAGCCTGATCAGTCAGGGGATTCAACTCAGCAGTGTAGAGGTGCAATTGTTGTCGCAGCAAAGCGGTGCGCTATTAACCAGCCAGACCCTGGCTGGGCAGGACGGTCGTTACGATGCGGTATTCACGCCAGAGGCAGGGCAAGGCTGGGATGGTGAGCTGGAAGTGCGCTTTGTGTTTGACTACCAGAATGAAACACAGCAGCTGCAAACTGCGATTGAATACAGCCAGCCGGTGGCTGAAATTACCACTGTGGGCAGTCCTTCACCTGTGGGTGCCGATTTGGAGATCCCGCTGCAGATAACTGTAAAACACTCAGGCTTTTACCGGCTGCGTGCCAATTTATTCAGCGAAAACGGCCAACCGCTGGCACAGCTGACCGCCACCGACAAACTCAGTAGCGGCGCACAACAACTAAAGCTGAAGGTGCATAAGTCGGTGTTGGCAGGGCGCAGCGGCCCTTATTGGCTCAGAACCTTTGTGCTGGAGCAAATGTCGGCGACACCGGCAGAACCGACCCGTTACGGCAAAAGTACCGAACCTGAATATAAGGTGGAGTATTTGTCGCTGGATAGTCTGTCGGATGAACCGGCACAGTTGTCGGACGAAGAGCGGCAGCGGCTGGAGCTACTACAAAAACTTGCGGGTAAACAATAAGCTGCAGCCTTTTAGGCCAAGGTTGCAGCTTATGTAAAAAAGGGGGTTATTCAGTTTTTTATGAAGGCCTCTGTTCAGAGCCTGCGTCGCAAACAAAGCCGGCGCCTGAATTTGGTGCCGGATCTTACTCCATATCCAGTTCTTTGAGTTTGCGTGTCAGTGTGTTGCGGCCCCAGCCAAGACGTTTGGCGGCGTCCTGTTTATGGCCATGGGTAAACTGCAGTGCTTGTTTCAGCACAATACGTTCAAACTCAGGGCCTGCTTCTGACAGAATATCTTCTTCACCTGCATTGAGTTTTTGCTGTACCCAGGCGGCCAGTAGTTCCTGCCAGCTGTGATGCTGCTCGCCATTGGTGGCGCTGTACACTTTAGGGGCAGCGGTCAGTTCAGGCGGTAAATCGGATAACAGCACCTGTTTGCCGCTGGCCATCACTGTTAACCAACGGCAGGTGTTTTCCAGCTGGCGCACATTGCCGGGCCAGTCGAGCTGACTCAGGTACTTTTCGGTGTCGCTGGCCAGGCTTTTGGCTTCGACATTCAGCTCTTTGGCGGCCTGCTGTAAAAAATGTTGTGCCAGCTTTGGAATGTCCTGTTTGCGATCTTTGAGTGCCGGTATATGAATGCGGATCACGTTCAGACGATGGAATAAATCTTCCCGAAATTTTCCTTCAGCTACCAGTTGCTCCAGATTTTGGTGAGTGGCGGCAATAATACGCACATCCACATTGACACCCTGATGACCACCCACCCGGTAAAACTGACCATCAGCCAGCACCCTTAATAACCGGGTTTGCACGTCCAGCGGCATATCACCAATTTCATCGAGGAATAAAGTACCGCCATCGGCCTGTTCAAAACGGCCTTTACGCAGATTGGCGGCGCCGGTAAAAGCGCCTTTTTCATGGCCAAAGAGTTCAGATTCAATCAGATCTTTTGGAATGGCGGCCATATTCAGCGCAATAAAAGGCTGTTCGCTGCGTGGGCTGTGTTTGTGCAGCGCATGTGCCACCAGCTCTTTACCTGTGCCGCTCTGACCATTAATCAGCACGCTAATGCTGGAACGCGACAAACGGCCTATGGCGCGAAACACCTCCTGCATCGCCGGTGCTTCACCAATAATTTCAGTAAGTTGCGTGCTTGTGGCTTGTTGTTGTTTGGGTTTTTTGGCGCTGGCATGTTCCAAAGCGCGGCTGATGAGTGCCACTGCTTCGTTAATATCAAAAGGTTTGGGCAAATATTCAAAAGCGCCTCTTTTAAAGGCATTCACCGCACTGTCTAAGTCGGAGTGGGCCGTCATAATAATCACCGGCAACTCGGGGGCAAGCTGTTGCAGTTTGGACAGCAACGCCATGCCATCTGTGCCAGGCATGCGGATATCGGACACCACTACCGCCGGCTGGTCGTATTCAAGGCGCTGTAACATTAAATCCGCTGAGGCATAACTTTCACAGGCAATGCCGGCACGGGCCAGCGCTTTTTCCAGTACCCAACGGATTGAGTTGTCATCATCAATAATCCAGACATCCTGATGCATGCTTAAGCTCCTTCGTGATGGGCCGTACTGTTGATCGGCAGATATAAAGTAAATTCGGTACGCCCTGGCCAGCTGTCACAATCAATCCAGCCGCCATGCTGATGAATAAGGGTTTGGGCAATAGACAAACCAAGGCCGGTGCCACCCGGTTTGCCGCTGACCATAGGGTAAAACAGCGTGTCTTTAATCTCAGGCGGAATGCCAGGGCCATTGTCGATGACTTTTATGGTGGCCACTAAACGGTGACGGCGGCCATGAATGGTGTGCTGATGCAAAATACGGCTTTGCAAAGTGATATCCCCCCCTTGTGCCAGCGCTTGTTGGGCGTTGCGCACTATATTCAGCAGGGCTTGTTCAATCAGCTCCGGATCGAGTAAAAAATCCGGAATGCTAGGGTCGTAATCGCGGCAAAACTGCACTTCGGCAGGGTTGTCCATTTGCGCCAGCTGACACACCCGCTCGATGATCTGATGTAAATTGGCCAGGCTGCGTTGTGGCGGTTTATAAGGGCCAAGCAGCCGGTCCACTAAATTTCTAAGTCGGTCGGCCTGGGCGATAATCAGCTGGGTATACTCTTTTTGTTCATCATTGAGCGATTCTTCCAGCAACTGCGCCGCGCCACGCAAACCACCCAAAGGGTTTTTAATTTCATGTGCCAGACCACGAATCAGCTCCCTTGCCGCTAAATGCTGGTGCTGCTGCAAACTTTCCATACTGATTTTGCGTTGTTGATCAACTTGCTTCAGTTCCACCAACACTGATGGCTGTTCTGTCTCCAGGCTGCTGGCGGTAATATCCAGCAAAATATGGCGGCCGTCGGGCAATACGGTATGCACATCGCTGATGCCAAAACCTTGTTTGGTAGATAGTGTGCTGAGTAAACGGCTGGCGTGCAGTTCGCTGAATTGAAAGAGGGCTGGGAAATATTGATTCAGCAGGCGTTTTTCACCGATGCTGAGCAGCGCACAACAGGCGGTATTAAAATATTGCACCTGCAACTGGGCATCCAACACCATAATGGCAGTGGTCAGGTGATTGGCATAATCAATGCCGGCTAAATTTAATGCTGGTTGAGTCAAGCTGCTGGCCCTCTGCACCACTTTAGTGCACCAAAACCGGCAGTGTAGCGGTTGCGGGCTGAAAATTCAGCCCTGATGCACTATCTTGGTGAAATTATCGAAGCTCTATGTAAATAGAAGGTCGTCACAGGACTGGTTGCAATAACCTTGCCGCTTTCGTTCAGCAGCTCCAGCATCAACTGATGTTCTCCGCGCTCTACATCGTGCAGAATAAAATTGGCATTGCCGGTTGGGCCAGCCACTTGTTTGCCATCCAGATAAAGTTTGACCCTCAGGCCAGTGGCAAACATAGGTTTGATTTGTCCTGACACATACACAGTACCGCTGTTTTCGCGCACAGTGCCCTGTTGTTCAGGCTTGGAAATGGCTACTTCAAATTTGGTGTCTTCCTGCACCACAGGGGCAGGCAAGGGGCTGGACGAGGTTGGTGCCATGATAGTGGCGTTGTCTTTGACTGTGACCTGAGTGGCGCCCGGGCTTGGACTGTCAGAAAATACCAGATTGTTGTTTTTGTCTTTAGTAACAAAAACCTTTTTGTCATCTGCCGCCGACAAAGCCAATGAAGTGATTAACAACAACCAAACTGCTTTTTTCATTTTATACCTATAACAACAAGTGAGTCGTTTAGTAATTTTTTGTTTACTCTATCGTGCTTTATTGCATTTGACCAGAACAAAAAGCCCGCAAATGCGGGCTTTTTCTAGTACAACTTGTTGTCATTTGTGAACAGGTTTCGCGGCTGCGATTTTGCTGTTAAACGCTGTAATACAGTTCGTATTCCAGTGGGTGTACAGCCATAGAAACCCGTTTGGCTTCAGCGCGTTTTAATGCGATATAAGCATCGATCATTGCGTCTGACATCACGCCGCCTTTGGTGAAAATAGCGCGTGATTTGTCCAGGTTGTCCAGCGCTTCGTCTAAAGAACCACAGACCTGAGGGATCAGTGCTTCTTCTTCCGGTGGCAGGTCATACAAGTCTTTATCCATGGCATCGCCTGGGTGGATTTTGTTCTGGATACCATCCAGACCAGCCATCAGCTGAGCCACAAAAGCCAGGTATGGGTTGGCAGCCGGATCCGGGAAACGTACTTCAATACGACGGGCTTTAGCACTTGGTACCAGTGGAATACGGACAGAAGCAGAACGGTTGCGGGCTGAATAAGCCAGCATTACCGGAGCTTCATAGTGTGGTACCAGACGCTTGTACGAGTTGGTTGACGGGTTAGTAAAAGCATTGATTGCTTTTGCGTGTTTGATAATACCGCCAATGTAATACAACGCCATTTCTGACAGACCAGCGTATTTATCACCGGCAAACAGGTTCACACCGTCTTTGGCTAAAGACTGGTGGCAGTGCATACCTGAACCATTGTCGCCCACAATTGGTTTTGGCATAAAAGTGACAGTCTTGCCGTACATGTTGGCCACATTGTGTATGACATATTTCAGCTGCTGAATTTCGTCGGCTTTTTTGGTTAAAGTCGCAAAACGGGTGGCGATTTCGTTTTGGCCAGCTGTTGCAACTTCGTGGTGATGCGCTTCAACCACCTGACCCATCTCTTCCAGTACCATACACATGGCGCTACGGATGTCGTGGTGTTGATCTACCGGAGGAACCGGGAAATAACCGCCTTTTACACCTGGACGGTGTGCCAGGTTGCCACCTTCATAACCTTTATCTGAGTTCCAGGCTGCTTCTGTCGAGTCGATTTTGAACATAGCGCCAGACATGTCGTTTTTGAACTTCACGTCATCAAACATAAACCACTCTGGTTCAGGCCCGAACAATACGGTGTCAGCAATGCCGGTTGATTTTAAATATTCTTCCGCACGTTTAGCGATAGAACGCGGGCAACGGTCATAACCTTGCATAGTGCTTGGTTCAATGACGTCACAGCTGATCAGAATAGTAGTTTCTTCAAAAAACGGGTCCAGCACCATTGAAGATGCATCTGGCATCAGGATCATGTCCGAGTCGTTGATACCTTTCCAGCCTGCAATTGAAGAACCGTCAAACATTTTGCCGTCTTCAAAAAAATCTTCGTTGATTTGGCTGGCAGGAATAGTTACATGCTGCTCTTTACCCTTGGTATCAGTAAAACGTAAATCAACAAACTTCACGTCGTTTTCTTTCATAAAACTCAGAACGTTCGATGCAGACATGCAATCCTCCGGATGAATCGGGTGTTAAATCAAGCTGTTTTCAGGTTTTCGGTTGAACCGATAAGTTGCGCTAACAAAGCCAGTTTTATGCCAACAATATAACTGTTTGATTTTTATAGGTATGTGCTCAGGCTTTGTTCGGGCATGTTTTGTTGTTGCACCAAAATAGTGCCATGTCGCCTCATGCTGGTGCGTCGTGCGCATGCTTTGCACCAAATCTGATGCAGCGCTAACGATAGCAACTTTCATCCGACTGTCACGCTTTGCCGGTAAAAATTCAACAAAATGAAAAATAACGCTCAAAGCTTGCACTGATGTTTTTCTTTCTGGCAAAAAAAAGAGTAGAATACGCGCCCTTAATTTCAGAGAAACTTACGTTGTAGACCCCTGGTTGATATTCCGTCAGCTGGCGCTACAGAGGATATAAATGATGAGCGTAAACGCTTCAGCTATCGAAAAACTGCGTAATGTCGCCATTATCGCGCACGTTGACCACGGCAAAACCACCCTGGTTGACAAATTACTGCAACAGTCAGGCACCTTTGATGCCCGCGCCAAACTGCAGGAACGTGTAATGGACTCTAACGCGCAGGAATCCGAGCGCGGTATTACTATTTTGGCAAAAAATACCTCAGTACGCTGGAACGGCTACCACATCAACATCCTGGACACACCGGGCCACGCCGACTTCGGTGGTGAGGTTGAGCGTGTTCTGTCGATGGCAGACTCAGTATTATTGCTGGTTGACGCTGTAGAAGGCCCGATGCCACAAACCCGTTTTGTGACACAAAAAGCCTTTGCCCACGGTTTAAAGCCAATTGTTGTTGTGAACAAAATTGACCGTCCTGGTGCACGTCCGGATTGGGTTATTGATCAGGTGTTTGATCTGTTTGATAACCTGGGTGCTACTGACGAGCAGCTGGATTTCCCTATTGTTTACGCATCAGCGATCAACGGCTGGGCAACATTAGATTACAACGAGCCGAAGGACAACATTGACGATCTGTTTGCCGCTATTATTAAGCACGTTGCGCCTCCAAAAGTAGAACTGGACGGTGACACTCAGCTGCAGGTTTCTCAGCTGGACTACTCAAGCTACCTCGGCATTATCGGTATTGGCCGTATTAAACGTGGTTCGTTAAAACCAAACCAACAAGTCACTATTCTGGGTGCTGACGGCAGCAAACGAAATGGTAAAGTTGGTCAGGTATTCAGCTACTTAGGTTTAGAGCGTATCGACACGCCTGAAGCCACTGCCGGCGACATCGTTGCTTTCACCGGTTTGGGCGATCTGAAAATTTCTGACACTATCTGTGCACCAACCACGCTGGAAGCATTACCAGCTTTGCAGGTTGACGAGCCAACAGTGACCATGACCTTCCAGGTCAACACCTCACCATTTGCCGGTAAAGAAGGTAAATTTGTCACGTCACGTCAGATTTTAGAGCGTTTAACACACGAGCTGAAACACAACGTGGCTCTGCGGGTTGAAGAAACCGAAGACGGTGACAAGTTTAAAGTGTCTGGCCGTGGTGAACTGCACTTAGGCGTATTAATTGAAAATATGCGCCGTGAAGGTTTTGAACTGGCGGTATCTCGTCCTGAAGTGATCATGAAAGTGATCGACGGTCAGAAGATGGAACCGATGGAAAACGTCACCATCGACGTGGAAGAGCAGCACCAGGGCTCTATCATGGAGAAAATGGGCGAACGTAAAGCCGAAATGACCAATATGCAACCAGACGGCAAAGGCCGCATCCGGATGGACTTCCTGATGCCAAGCCGTGGTCTGATTGGTTTCCGTACTGAGTTTATGACGCTCACTTCAGGTACGGGCCTGATGTACAACAGCTTTGACCACTACGGCCCATTTAAAGGTGGTTCTATCGGTCAGCGCATGAACGGTGTGCTGATTTCAAACGCCATGGGTAAAGCCGCTGGTTATGCGATTTTCTCGCTGCAGGAACGTGGCCGTATGTTTATCGGTCATGCCGAAGAAGTGTATGAAGGCCAGGTGATCGGTATTCACAGCCGTAGCAACGACTTAACAGTAAACTGCTTAAAAGGCAAACAGCTGACCAACGTTCGTGCTTCAGGGACTGACGAAGCCATCAACTTAGTGCCGCCAATCCGTTACACACTGGAACAGGCACTGGAGTTTATTGATGATGACGAGCTGGTTGAAGTTACACCTCAGTCTATCCGTATCCGTAAACGCCACCTGACTGAAAACGACCGTAAACGCGCCAGCCGCGCTGAAGGTTAAGCAGAGTTTGACCTGATATAAAAAAGACCGGCAATTGCCGGTCTTTTTTTTGGCTGTTTTTCGTTGGCTGACGGTTTAGAGCCGACAAAAATGTTGGCAAGTCGGGAAAGAGCTGTGTATTGTTCGGCTGTTTAACGGCAAGAGGCAGCTAAGTTTGCAGGAGCAGCATGACGTCGCGGCGCGCTTTTTATAAAGACAAAACAGTGTTGGTGGTGGACGATTCAGATCAGATCCGCAGTTACGTCAAAAGTATGTTATTGCTGATTGGCTTTGATGACGCTGTGCTGGCGCGTGATGCCGATATGGCGCTTAGTTACTGCCGCCGTATGTCTTTTGATTTTATTTTGTGTGATTTCCATCTGGGGCAGGGCCGCAACGGCTACCAGTTGCTGGAAGTGCTGCGCACGGAAAAACTGCTGAAACCCGATTGTTGTTTTCTGGTGGTCAGCGCCGAGCGCCAACGCCAGGCCGTACATGGCATGATTGAATTTCAGCCGGCTGATTATCTGCTCAAGCCTTTTAGCTATGCTGAGCTTGAACGCCGTATTTCCAGAGCCTACCACACCCGCCACACACTGCAGCTGGCCTATCAGGCGATTAGTAGCCAGGACTATGACGACGCTATCCTCGCCTGCGACCATGTCATTGAATATAAGAGCCAATATGTGATGCATGCCAGCAGGCTCAAAGCTGAGCTGCTGTTAAAGCTGGAGCGTTTTGACGAAGCAGAACATTTGTACCTGTGGGCGCTGACAGTACGCGAATTTGGCTGGGCTAAGCTTGGGCTTGCGGTGACTTATGGTTATCAGGGCCGTGCCGGTGAAGCCGAAGCTTTATTGCTGGAGCTGTCGCAGCTGGCGGAAACCAAGGTAGAAGCAATGGACTGGCTGACCCGTCTTTATATCAGTCAGGGCAAAGCCAAAGAAGCGCTGGATATTGTTGAACAGGTGGCACGTTATTCACCAAAAAATTATTTGCGTCAGCATGTGATGGCACATCTGGCTGTGATCGATGATCAAAAACAGTTAGCGGTGAATATTCACCAAAAGCTGCTCAGTTCAGCGCGTTATTCGATGCATGACACGGCAGATAATATGCTCAATTATGCCAGGGCGCTGCTGGAATTAGCGCGGGATCAGCAGGGGAAAGAGCAACAAGACACCTTTGGTCGAATCGATAATTTTATCAGTACCATTAAAAAACGTTTCCACCCGGCCAGCTTTGAACACGACAGGCTGGTGCTTGAAGCCCGGATGTTGTTCCTACAAGGCAAAACACAAAAAGGCCTGGTGCTTTTGGAAAGCAGTGAGCAGTTGTCACTGGAAAAAACCTTATCGGTGGCAGGTATGCTGGACAGAGCCAGAGCTTATTTTGAAAGTGATAATCTGGCGATGTGTGAACATTATATGGCGGCTATCGCCACGGTGGCGCACGACGATGATCTGTATTGCAGTGCATTAAATCTGATGATGCAACACGAAAAGCAAAAACAGCAGCAGTTACGCCAGCAAGCCGCAGCCGAAGGCCAGAGTCATTATTCCAAAGCCATCGATTATTTCCGTTATGCGCTGGAACAAACACCAGGCAACGTCAATATAGCGTTAAACCTGCTGCAGGCGATTAGTGCCCGTGAACAACTAAATGCAGATTTAACCGCACTGGCACAACATTGTGTTGAGATCATTGAAAGTGGTTGGTTGCCATCAGAGCAGCAGAAACGTTACCAGGTGATCTTAAGCCACATCGACCTGACGGCCGGCTGACCCTGTACTGGTAATTGTGGGCAGTATTTTGTAAACTTGCCGCCAATTCTAAGACAGGAAACCGCTTATGTTATCTGTATTTAACCGGGTTGTGCTGCTTTTTTCCGCTGCCACATTATTCAGCTGCACGCCCGCCGATCCTATCCAGAAGTTTTCCGGTCCGGCACAGGGCTCCACTTACAATATCAGTTTCTGGTCAGAACAACCGGTGGATGCCGCTGCGTTAAAAAAGCAGGTTGAAGCCGAACTGGAGCGTATTGATTTGGCGATGTCCAATTACCGGCCTGATTCTGTGATTGAAAAATTTAACCAGCAACAGAGCACTGAAGCGGTGGAAGTTGGCACTGAATTGGTGCAACTGATAGAACAAGCCCGTTTTGTGTCGTCGCAAAGCCAGGGTTGTTACGACTTAACCGTCAAACCTTTATTTGAACTCTGGGGTTTTAAAGCCGATAAGTTTAGTCAACCGACGGAACAACAGCTTGCCGATACGCTGGCGATGGTCGGTATGGAAAAAATTCAGCAGCGCAGCCCTTCGATGCTGGCTAAACAGGTTGCTCCGCTGCGGGTGGATGTTTCTTCGATAGCTCAGGGTTGGACTGTGGGACAACTTGCTAAAATCCTGGAGCAAGCCGGAGTGCAGAATTATCTGGTTGAAGTGGGCGGTGAGTTACAGGTTAAAGGCAAAAAACCACAACAACAGGCCTGGAAAGTGGCCATTGAAAAACCTTTGCCAGGTGCACAAACCCTGCAAAAAGTGATTACTGTGCAGCAGTCTGAACCTATGGCGGTGATGACATCCGGCACCTACCGTCATTATTTTGATGCCGATGGCAAAAGATACAGTCATGTACTGGATGCGCGTATTGGTGCGCCGGTAAAACACAATACGGTGTCGACCACAGTGTTGATCGAAAACCCGACCCTGGGCGATGCCTGGTCCACTGCCTTTTTATGTATGGGCAGTCAGGACGGTAAGGCGGTCGCAGACCGGCTCGGCATTAAAGTGTTGTTTATTGACCAGATTGGTGATGAACTGGTGGAAATCAGCAGCGAAGCGTTGAGCAATACCAAATCAGTAACTTTGCAATAACCTGGCCTGGCAGCAGGCAATATTGCCAGGTCTAGCTGTCTACAGCAGAAGGCGGATGACGGAACGTGATGTCTGAGGTGAAACTGAGCAAAATAACTGCAGTGCTGCAGCAAAGCTGGCGGTTGGTGCAGCTCTATCTGCAGCGTTGCCAGCATGATCAGGTGGGCATGATCGGCGGTTATCTGGCTTATATTTCGTTATTGTCGCTGGTGCCGCTGTTGGCCGTCGCTTTTTCGGTCTTAAATGCCTTTCCGATGTTCGCCGGATTGCGTCAGCAAATTGAAAGTTTTTTATACGCCAATATAGTGCCGTCGCGCGGCGTGGAAATTCAAAGTTATATCAATGTTTTTGTTGAAAACATTGGCCAGATGACCACCGTTGGTGTGATGTTCCTGGTGGTGGTGGCTTTAATGCTGATCCATAACATCGACAAAACCCTGAATAAGATCTGGCGGGTACAAAAACGTCCCAGAGTGATGATTTCATTGTCGATTTACTGGATGATTCTCACCCTTGGCCCGATTTTACTCGGCAGCTCCATCGCGCTGACCTCCTATTTAGTGTCTTTTACCCATCTGGCTGATAACTACACGCCCTGGTTATCCACTTTGTTGCTGCGGCTGGCACCCTATGCCTTTTCGCTGCTGGCGTTTTTTATGTTGTATCAGCTGGTGCCTAACATCAAAGTACGATACAGCCACGCTTGGTGGGGGGCGTTATTTAGTTCAGTGTTATTTGAAATGCTGAAAAAAGGTTTTGCGTTATATATTCAGCATTTTCCGTCTTATCAGGCCATTTATGGCGCACTGGCGCTGGTGCCGATTTTATTTGTCTGGGTGTATTTATCCTGGCTGGTGGTGTTACTGGGGGCTGAACTGACGGCTTTGCTGCAGGAGCTGGAGCACAGACAACTGACAGCACAACGTCATCAACAACAGGTACAAGCTTCGGAGTCTTCGGATGTACCGCACTGAACCAGTGGAAACTTATCAGACGTTTTTTCTTGACCGGCCTGATGGCCATCGTCTTTATGTTGAACAAAGCGGCAACCCACAGGGCATACCGGTATTGATGTGCCATGGCGGACCTGGTGGCGGCAGTTCACCTTTTCAGCGCACTTTATTTGATGCCAGCCGTTATCGCATTGTGTTATTTGATCAGCGTGGTTGTGGTCAGTCGACGCCTTTTGCCAGTCTGGAAGCCAATACCACGGCCACGCTTTGTGAAGACATCGAAGCCATCCGGCAGCACTTACAGATAGAAAGCTGGGTGGTGGCCGGCGGTTCCTGGGGCAGCACCTTAGCCCTTTATTATGGTCAGCAGCACCCGGAGCGGTGTCTGGGTTTTATTTTACGCGGCATTTTTCTGGCCAGACCCCAGGATATTGACTGGTTATACCGGCCAGGCGGCGGTGCCAGTCAGTTGTTTCCGGATTATTTTGCTGACTTTATGGCGCCTATCCTAGGCATGGCCGGGCTGGATGTGCTGGTGGCTTATCAGCAGTTATTGCAGCACCCGGATAAAAACCTGCAGTTAAGTGCAGCTCAGGCCTGGAGTTTATGGGAAGCCCGAGTGGCTACTTTGTTACCCAATCAGAATATGCGCGCCGGCGCAGTGGAGGCGGAATCGGCATTACCGCTTGCCCGGATCGAAAATCACTATTTTTTACACCATTGTTTTATGGCGCCAGATCAGCTGCTCAGAGACTTACACCGGGTTCGTCATTTGCCCTGTTATATAGTGCATGGCCGCTATGACATTGTGTGCAAAATGGAAAATGCCTGGACTTTGTCGCAGCAGTGGCCGGGTTCAGTGCTGAAAATAGTGCAGGACGCCGGCCACTCCGCCAGTGAAGCCGGCATTTGCCGGGCTTTGTTTCAAATGTCGTTGTTATTGGCCGACCGTTTAACTGCTCAGGAAACATAGATGATTGCGTTGTTACAAAGGGTACGCCGTGCCAGTGTGGAAGTTGAAGGGCAGCTGGTGGGGGATATCGGCACTGGTCTGCTGGTGTTGCTGGGGGTTGAGGCTGGCGACGATCTGCAAAAAATGCAAAAGCTGGCGGATAAAGTGCTGAAATATCGCGTTTTTAACGACGAAAATGGCAAAATGAATCTGAATGTACAACAACAAGGCGGGGCTTTGCTGGTGGTATCGCAGTTTACCCTGGCCGCAGATACCAATTCAGGCTTGCGGCCCAGTTTTACGCCGGCCGCCTTGCCTGCAGTGGCTGAGCCCTTGTATCAGGCTTTTGCCGATTATTGTGAAGTTCAGGGACTGACTGTGGCGCGGGGCCAGTTTGGTGCCGATATGCAGGTGAGTCTGGTCAATGATGGTCCTGTGACCTTTTGGTTGCAGGTGTAAGTTGTTGTTATTCAGCGTGAAGCTGTAGAATTTTATTCAGATAGCCTTCCACATCAAAGATTTGCAGCCGGTAATGCATCTTGCTGGCAAAAGATTGCAGTAATGGCAAAAACTCCGGTGCCGGCAGGTTCAGCAATATCACGCCAGCCGGACTTTGCAATTGTATTAATTGTTGTAATAACCAGGCCCAGTCTGCAGGCCAGGGGTACAGGTCAACAAAAATCACCTCATAACACAGCTGCTGTGCCAGTGCCTGCAGACAAAATTGTTGTGCTGTTGTGCACAGCAGTTGTTCGGTTTTTACCGGTAGAAAAAATTGCTG
Organism: Rheinheimera sp.; assembly: GCF_036782235.1. Lineage (GTDB taxonomy): Bacteria > Pseudomonadota > Gammaproteobacteria > Enterobacterales > Alteromonadaceae > Pararheinheimera. The sequence goes on from NZ_DAIPZL010000002.1 coordinate 171,119, forward strand.
ATAAACCTCAACGATAGTGGCGTTTTGTTCCACAGTACTGAGTTGCCGCTCTGGCCAGCGGCTGGTTACAGCGCGGCTGAATTCACCTGCGCCAAGGCCAAGTTGTAATAAATGCCGCCAGCACAGTGGTTCCAGTAATTGCAGCAGCAATTCCAGATGAGGGTAGGTCACAGAATTTGGGTTTTTCAGGTGCATCTGGCCCTGGCGCTGACCATTTAACAACAGATAACGGCAGCTGTGATCCTGCAGCACCTGAATGCTCAGTTCTGGCTGTGCCTGATGTGCCGGCAAGCGCCGCCAGTACAGTATGGCTTGAGTTTCATTGTTGCTTTGCTCCACAATGCCCCCAAATTGATTGGACAGCTGAACGCCGTACTACGCGAATAAAGCTGTTTTTACAGAAGGAATTACCGATGAAATGGCAGCTTATCGCGCCGCAGACTGAAGCTCAATGGCAGGCCTATTATCAACTGCGTTATCAGGTGCTCAGAGCGCCCTGGTTACAACCACCCGGCTCAGAGCGGGATGAGCTGGAAGATAAAGCAGTACACCGGATGATCATAAGCTCAGGCGGTGAAGTTCTGGCCGTCGGGCGTCTGCATCTGGTGGATGCGGAAAAAGCCCAGGTGCGTTATATGGCGGTGGCCGAGCAGGCGCGAGGGCAGGGGCTCGGGCTTCTACTGCTACAGGAGCTGGAACAACAAGCGGTAGCGCTGGGAGCCAGTCTATTGATCCTCAACGCCAGAGAAAGTGCCATCGGTTTTTATCAGCAGGCTGGTTATCAGCATGGCGCTGAGCAACCACCGCTCTATGGTATTGCCCATCAGCAGATGTGGAAAACTCTGCGTTTAGCCGGTGATCAGCAGAGCTACCAACACAACTGTGACGCTTTAGTGGCGCTGTGGCATCAAACCATTCCACTGTCGGCTTATATGCAGCTTGCCATTGAGAAATTTGACGGCAGCACCCTTTATTGCCAGGCGGCTTTAGCACCTAATCAGAACCTGCATCACACCATGTTTGCCGGCAGCATTTATGCACTGGGCACCCTGACTGGATGGGGACTGGTGTATCTGCAATTGCAAAGCCAGGGATTAGAGGGTGACATCGTACTGGCTGATGGCCGTATCCGCTATCTGGCGCCGCTGAAAAATCAGCCCAGGGCCAGGGTGAGTTTGTTGCAGGTACGCGGCAGTCTGCAGGCCTTAGCTCAGGGCAAAAAAGTCCGGCAAAGCCTGAGTGTCGAATTGCTGGACGCTGATCAGGTGGTGGCGGAATTTGAAGGCCGTTTTGTGGTGTTGCCAAAACATGGGGACTGATTTGATGCGCGGTAAAGTTGTGATAGTAGGCTGTGGCTGGTTGGGGCAGCAATTAGGCGTCAGCCTGGCCAGGATTGGTTATCAGCTCTATGGCAGCCGTCAGTCCGAACAAGGCTTGTTGCAGTTGCCGGTAGAAATCACGCCTATGCTGCTGCAGTTGCCGCAGCTTTTTTTAAGCAATGCACAACAACAAATCTGGCAGGATGCCTGGGTGATTTGTGCTTTGCCACCCTCGGCTAAAACACGCAGTGAGGAAGACTATCTGCTGCTGTTACGTAACGTTGCTCAGCTTGCAAATCAGGCCGGGGTGCGTGGCTTGATCCATTGCTCCAGTACCGGTGTTTATCAAGGGTTGGCAGGAGAAGTAAGCGAAAAATCAGTGTTGGCGGACGATGCCAAATCGAGGTTTTTGCGCCTGGCAGAACAGGAATTACAGCAGGTAAACCCTTGTGTTACGTTGCGTCTGGCCGGTTTGATTGGCCCTGGTCGTCACCCTGCCAGATTCTGCAGCGGACGTGTATTGCAAGGTGCTGAGTTGCCGGTGAATATGGTGCATGCGGCCGATATTGCCGCTTTTATCATCCAGTTACTGCAACAGCAGCCTGCGACCGATTGTTTTAATTTGTGCAGCCCTGAACATCCAACCAAACAACAGTTTTATACCGCCGCAACCCAAAGTCAGGGCTTAGCTGCACCGCAATTTGCATCAGGCAGTGAGGTGGCAAGAGTGGTTTCAGCCGCTTATAGCCAAAGTGTGCCCGGTTTTTGTTATAGGTTTTCATCACCGGTACATGCGCTGCCATATTGTTGATCTTTATGATTTATCAGTTTTTTATCATGTAGTAATAAAGTCTCGATCTTCACACCAAAGCATACTGTCAGCCTATTCTGATCTGGGTGGTAGTATGTCAAATCAATGGATGCTAGGCCTGACTCTTGTGGTGCTGCTGGGACTTTTTAGCGGATCTGCCTATGTATTGTTGCAGGAGCAAGTCAGATGGGACTGGCTTGGCAGCCTTTGGCGGGCAGACTGGATTTGGTGGGTTTTTATGCTGGCTACGGCGCTTGCGGTATTGCTGAATTTATTGTTATTTGTGGCGACACCTTCTGTCATAAATATACTAAAACGCAAGCCTTTTCAGTCCGATGCTGAGAGGCAGTTGCAGTTCTTGACTGCACAGCAGCTGTTTTTCCGCCAATATGCCGGCTTATTACAACCGCTCAATGGCAGCAGCGGCAGCAGCGAGCTTTATCTGTATAACGATGGCGGCTACCGGTTCTTGTTGCAGCTTTACCCTTGTCTGAATACTGAACCCGGACTTGATCAGTTGTGTCAGCTGTTCCAGCTGATGTTAATCCATCAGTGTGATGGCGCTTTAGTCATTTCATTACAGCCGATGACAGCACAAGCCAAAATATTTGCCCGTGAGGCCAATATCCGGGCCACTGATTTTTCGAGCCTGGCCCGGCAACTTGGCAGTGACGATTTTAGTACGGCAATCTGCTGAGAAGCTGACAATATCAAGTTTTCGTCAGGTTTTTTTTGTCTCTATTTTGGCAATATGCAGAGGCGTTATCGATGAAAGGAACAACATAAATCCAGGGTTGGATAAAAAACGTTTCCTGCCTGGCTGGACTCAGTCCAGCCTTTTTCTTTTGAATCGCTGAATTTTACGTGATCGGTGTTTTTGCCGTTTTGACTGGTGTGAGCAACTACCTGTCATGTAAATCTGCGTTAAATCTAATCTTTAAAACTCAGCCGGTTTTTCATTTTGTTGCCTGGAACAAGCTGCCGCATACTGTATTTGGCATCAAAAAGTTGCTGGTACCATTGCTGCTCCCGATGTTCGAACAACCAGCTGATGGAAAAATAACCGGCAGCAGAGTTGTTGTTGTGGCAGAGAACAACGGGTAGCAATCAGTATCAGGTGATGACACAAAATAGACAGCAACACATGGGGTGCGGTATCTGGTAAAGCCGGGGTTGAGCAGAAGCCTGAATGTTATCTGGCAGTTTTTATGCTGTGCAGCCAGGTTGAATTTAACACCTGGCTGTCTGATGAGATAACAACCACCTTCAGCCGACGTGCTGTATTCCATCTCTGCCCAAATGAACCCGCGTTGTTTTGTTACCAGCTTAAATTTTAAAGGTTTGAATGGACTGCTGCAGTGTGTCGGCGCTTTGTGCCACAGCATCACTGTGATTTAAAGTCCGGCTGGCTTTGTCGCTACTTTGTTGCGCCAGTTCGACCATCCGGCTCATATTCTGCCCAATGGCAGAGCCGAGTTGCAGCTGATTGTCGGTGGCATCAGCAATCACTGCACTAATACCATGCATTTGGGTAATCGCCTGATTAATTCCCGTTAATGACGCCACCAGTTCGCTGTTATGGCCAACACAGGTATCAGCATCAGTTTTACCTCTGCTAATCGCCTGCACGGCGGCGGTACTTTGTTGTTGCAAGGTTTGAATCATCTGGCGGATTTCATCAGTGGCACCCTGACTGCGTACGGCCAGCGAGCGCACTTCATCTGCCACAACGGCAAAACCACGGCCTTGTTCACCGGCGCGGGCCGCTTCAATAGCGGCGTTCAGTGCCAGTAAGTTGGTCTGTTCGGCAATACTGCGGATGGTGGCCAGAATACTGCCGATATTGTTGGACTGATCATTCACTTTCAGCATGATATCGGCCGTTTCAGTCAGTTGGCTGGCCAGGCTGGTGATCAGGTTGCTGTTTTGGCCTGAGATAGTGTCAATCTGCTGGCTCTGGCTTAATGCATGTTGCATTTCACTGACCGCCAGTTGTGCCTGACTGGCAATTTGATGGGTATTTTCTTCCAGCTGCATTGTGGTGTGATTCACCGCAGCAATTTGTTGTTGTTGTTGCGCCAGCGCCTGGTGAATTTCATTCACTTCGCTACGTGACAAAGCTGAGCTTTGTTGCAGTTCACTGGCGTTGGCGCTGATGCCATGAATAAGCTCACGCAGCGCCAGGATCAAGCTATTAACTTTGGCTGACAAAGCGCCAAACTCGTCATCCTGTTCAATTTTCAGCTGACGGGTTAAATCACCGGCAGCCACTTCACCCAGCACCTTGTTAATGCTACCCAGCGGTCGCAACATGGCATTAATAGTAAAGTAAGCGGCGGCGCCGGCCAGTGCAATCAACACCAGCATCAGCACAAAGGTGCGGGCTGTGCCAAAACTTAAGGTGTCAGACATTTCCGCCTGCAAGCTGTTAAATTGTTGGCCCGCACCTGTCAGTACCTGATCCAGCGCTGTTACAGCCTGAGTGACCGCCTGCTCGGAAGCCGCCAGTTGTGCTCTGGCTTCAGCCAGTGCTTTCAGTTGTTGTTGTTTTTGTACCACCAGGCTGTCGGTTGCCGCAATGCGGTTTTTAAAATCGCCAAGCTGGGCGTTAAAATCGTCCCACAGCTGCTGCGCACCCACTTCTGCCACCAGATTATTGATGTAATCCAGATTGCCCTGCATATCACTGAGCGCAAATTCAATGTTTTGCTGGCTTTCGGTCAGTTGCGACAGGTCGGTATAAGCACCGGTTTCACGTAAGGTTTGCATCAGTGCCAATAATTGGCCATCAACCCGGCCGGCAGCGCCGGCTATCAGTTCCATCTGTTGTTTTTTTCCGGCAACTTCCAGATAAGAAATATCCAATAAAGTGGCGCCGGCATCGTCAATCAGTTGTACCAGCGAGGCAAGCTCAGCTGCGGCGGTTTTCGCTTGTTGCAGGCTTTGTTGTTTAGCCTGAAACATCAAAGTCACAGCGGCCACATAATTGTTGTAGTCTTTGCCGGCTTGCTGCAATGGTTTATTCAGCTGCGGATCTTGTTGTAATAGCTGTTGCAGCGCTTTAAAACTCTGCTGATATTGCTGTTCTGCCTGATTAAAATCGGCCTGATATTTACTGATGTCTTTTTCCTGTTCGGCGGTAAAACCAAGGGCGGATAGTTTGGCGAGTTTCAGTAACTGGATCTGGGCATTGTTACTTTGTTGCTGCGCCGGCACGGCAATCTCGTTCACTCTGCCGCTGGCGTCAGACACCACGGCAAAACTCCAGAGTGACGACAAACTGGCGATTAACAACAACAAGGCAATAAAGCCAAAGCCAATGCTCACTTTGTGCGCAACAGTTAGTTTCATGTGTCTGTTTACCCTGATCTTGATTTTTATCGTTATGTTTTTATGAGCGGCATTGCCATTTTGGTCAAAAACCGGCCTCGGAAATTAACAGAGTTACCAGCGCTGGTCTAGCCAGTTGATTAGAAAAACTGCAAACAGCAGCAGTGTCTTGTGGGCTAAAACCAGATTTTTTGTTCAGATTTACCAGGTTAGCAACAAGCATAGCCTGAGCGCCGGTTTTTTAAACTCGTTGATCGAAAAAATGGGGACAGATTGATTGCCGTGTTGATTTTTGTCGGAGGCCGCCAGAGCTTAAGGCCGGAGTATTCGGCAGTGCTTCAGCGGCTAAAACAGCCGCCATGACGAAATGTTCCGGTTAATTTTTGTGGTTAGGTTTGATATTGAGATGACCACCCAGCCGGTAACGGCTGCCAGCTGACGTCAGATAAGCAAAACTTACAGCGCCGCCGCGACTGAAAGTGCGGCGGGTTAACCGCAGGCAAGGCTCAGTTTTTTGAATTTTCAGATACTTACAGGTGAAGTCATCGGGCAAAACAGCTTCAACCAGGTGGTCGGCTTCAGTTAAAGGTGCCACTGCACTTAAATATTCGTGGGGGGTTTGTTGCACAAAATCCTGCTTTAAATAATCAGGAATTTGTTGTGGATTGACATAACGCGCTTCTAATTGCAGCGGTTGCTGGTTGTCATAATGCACTATTAATGAAAAAAATACCGGGTCGTTGCGGTTTAATCCCAAAGCTGTGGCGACCACTGCCGGGCAGGGCAGCTCAGTCAATTGCACCAGTTCAGCCGAGTGAAAATGACCACGCGCCTGAATATCATCGGCAATATTGCGGATTTCCAGCAGCGCCGATTGTGATTTAGCACTGGCGACAAAACTGCCAACCCCCTGAGTGCGGTATAACACCCCTTGTTCTGTCAGTTCCTGCAAGGCGCGCCTGGCGGTCATCCGGCTAACGCCAAACTGGGTGCATAATTCGTTCTCCGAGGGAACTCTGCTGTGCTCAGGCCAGCTGCCTGATTCTATCTGACTGAAAATAAACTCTTTAATAGCAGCAAATTTCGGGGGATTGCGCTCCTGGTTATTTTGCATTTCGGCGACCTTATATTGCGTGATCTTGATTCAGCGCTCGGGTAACGGAAAAAATAACTGCTGTTGATTGTATATACAAGAGCTTCGGGTTAGATTATTTGCTGTTAAATGAATGATGAGCGCAGCAGCATATGACGTTCTGCCTGGCTTTTGTTTATGGTTCTGTGCTTTGGAGTTTTTATGTCTGCACCCCATCAGTTTGATGCCATCTGGCACAATGTTCAGCTTGCTACTATGACGGACAATGGCCAGCCTTATGGCACTATCAGCGACGGTGCTTTGGCGGTTAAAGATGGCATCATTGCCTGGTGTGGCCCTAAAGCTGAACTGCCAGCTTGTGATTTACTCAGTACTCCTTTGTATGACGGTCAGGGTCAATGGTTATTGCCGGGATTTATCGACTGCCATACCCATCTGGTGTATGCCGGCAGCCGTGCCAATGAATTTGAGATGCGGTTAAATGGTGCCAGTTATCAGGATATCGCTGCAGCAGGTGGCGGCATAAAATCAACAGTCGCCGCCACCCGCGCCGCCTCTCATGAAGAATTGTTTGTGCTTGGCAAAGACCGCCTTAATGCACTGCTGAGCCAGGGGGTGACTACTGTTGAAATCAAATCAGGTTATGGTCTGGACCTGGCGAGTGAGCAAAAAATTCTTGAAGTGGCCAAACTGCTGGACGAGCATCATCCCATCGCCATTGAAAAAACCTTTTTAGGCGCCCACGCCTTGCCTGCCGAATACGCTAACGACAGTGACGGTTATATCAAACTGGTAGTCGAGACCATGCTGCCGGCGTTACATCAGCTAGGCTTGGTGGATGCGGTGGATGTGTTTTGTGAAGGTATTGGTTTTTCAGTGGCACAAAGCCGGTTGTTATTCGAAAAAGCCAAATCCCTTGGCCTACCGGTCAAAGCCCATGCCGAGCAATTATCGGCTTTGGGTGGCGCTTCGCTGGTGGCGGAATTTGCCGGTTTGTCAGCCGATCATATTGAATATCTGACGGAAAAAGACGTGAAAGCGATGGCCGCTGCCGGTACTGTTGCAGTGCTTTTGCCGGGCGCTTTTTATTTCCTGCGTGAAACCAAAATGCCGCCTGTCGATTTATTGCGCCAGTATCAGGTGCCGATGGCCATTTCAACCGACTTAAACCCGGGCACATCGCCGCTTTGCAATCTGCCGCTGATGCTGAATATGGCTTGTACTCTGTTTAAGTTGACACCGGAAGAAGCCCTGAAGGGGGTAACAGTACATGCCGCCAAAGCGCTGGGTAAAACAGACAGAGGTGTGCTGGCGACCGGTAAAAAAGCCGATTTTGCCCTTTATGCTATCAGTCAGCCGGCAGAACTTTGTTACCAGTTTGGGGTTTCTCAGCTTAAGCAGTTGATTGTTAATGGTAAAATTACAGCAATGCCGCGCTGAGCGCGGCTTTACAAAATAAGCAAACAGAGTAAGCTGAAAGTATCAGCGTCTGATGAGAAGTACATTTTGAAATTTGTCTGGCTGCTCCCTGCCTTTTTTGCTGCGCCGGCCTGGGCTTTGTCCGGCTTAACGGCTTATGCCGACTGGTTATTGCCGCTGTTGCTGCTGATATCCTTGCTGTTGTTATTTTTGCTGCTCAGAAGTCAACGTCATAATCGTAGTTTGCAGGCTTATATCAAGACGGTGCAGCAACTGCCGGATCCTTTCAGGATGCTGCATGACGAAATCACCGGTTATCCGAATAAACTGGCTTTTGAGCAGCAGATCAAATTATTACTGCAACGGGATCCGTCGCAGCACTATTCGTTATTGTTATTAAAAATCAAAGATTTTGAGCATATTAACAAAGCACTTGGACGCAGTAACGCCAACCTGTTGTTAACCCAAATTGCCGCCCGGATCAATCAGCAGCTGGTCAATGATGCCGATGTGCTGAAACTGGAATGGCAAAGCCAGCATGCGGCTGTTGCCCATCTGGGCGGCGTTGATTTTGCTGCTTGGGTGCACGCCGGTCGCAAACAACATCAGGCCGAATATCTGGCGCAGCGTATTGAACAGCAAGTGCCTGAGCCTTTGCTGATCCACGGTTGTGCTATTGAATACCGTATTGCCAGTGGCGTGGCGCATTATCCAAAACATGGCACCCTGCTTAATGACCTGATGGACAAAGCCTATCAGGCTCTGCAATTGCACCTGTACCGTTTTAGCGAAACTCAGGTGTTTCACCCGCAAATGCAAAGTTATACCGACGACAAACTGCTGATGATGTCGCAGCTCAGCGACGCCATAGTGCAACACCAGTTGCAGTTGGATGTGCAGCCGCAGCTGGACTTACACAGTTCACAAGTGGTGGCCGCTGAAGTGTTATTGCGCTGGCAGCACCCGGATAAAGGATTGTTATTACCCAAAGACTTTCTGCCGATGGCCGAAGAAATGGGCATGATTTATCCGTTAACCCAATGGGTATTGAGTCAGGCTATGACAACATTGCAGCAGCTGCGCCAGCAGGGTTTTGATATTGCACTGGCGGTCAATCTGGCCAGCAGCGATTTAATGCAAATGGAGCTGGTAGAACAATTACAACAGATGCTCGAAGATGCCGATGTACCGCCAGAGCAGCTGATCCTGGAAATTAAAGAACAGGCTTTGCTTCATGATCCGGAAAAAGCCTTATTGGTGTTGCAGCGGTTACATCAGCTGGGGGTCGCGTTGGCGCTGGATGATTTTGGCACCGGCTTGTCGTCGTTGGGGTATATCCGCCAGTTGCCGGTGCAGCAGGTGAAGGTAGATTGTTCTTTTATCGCCGGTTTGCATCGTTCTGACACTCAGGCCGCAGTGACAGGCGCTATTTTGGATGTGGCAAAAAATCTGCAACTGACAGTGGTTGCCGAGGGCATTGAAGAGCAGGCGGTGGCGGATCGACTGGTAAAAATGGGCTGTCAGCGCGGCCAGGGCTTTTTATACTCCAGGCCATTTGCGCTGCATGGTTTACCATCCTGGTTAAAACAGTGGTTTCACCAGAAAAACCAATAATTGTTCTGCTGGCGACAACGATAAATAAAGCGCTGATATTCAGCGCTTTATTTATTTCTGGCCTGAATAAAGGCCAGCACTAAGGCCGTCAGCACCTGACCTGCTTCTGACATACCGGCAGTAAGACCGGCCGGATGTTGTGCCGGCGCCGCTTCTGCCAGGTGCAGATAACGGCTATGTGGCAGTTTTGCCAGCTGATACACATAGCGCTCGGCTTCACGCACCGACACCCCACAGTTGGTGAAGGCGCTGACCGGCATCATGCTGATACTGTCGGTGTCCAGTTCAATACCTACAGGGGTCTGTGGCTGGTCGACAAAACGGATAGCCTCAGCCACCGCCTCGTCAAAAGTGCAGCGCTGATGCAGGTACAGGTCCTGATAACTGCAATAAGCGGCTCCTGCTTGTTGCAACTGGGCAAGGGCTGTGGCTGAGTTTTTCAGTTCATGTAAACCCAATACAAAATAACGGTTTAGATAACCCTGCGCCGACGCATAACTAAAACCATTGCCACTGTGCCGGCCTTCCTGTAAACGAAAATCGCAGTGTGGATCCAGATTCACTGCGTTGACCTGAGTACCGCTGCTGTGCGCTAAGGCTTTCAGCAGTGGCAACGCGTTGTTGTGCCCACCCCCTATAACCAGAGGGGTTAAACCGGCGTCAAAAATGGCCTGCAGTACCGGCGTGGCTCTGTCATCTATTTGGGCACATAAGCTGCGCAAAGTGGCCAGTTGCGCTGCATCCTGGCTTTGCAGTCCGGCACTTTGTTGTTGTAAATCCTGCAGCTTTATTTCACCCAGCAGCAGAATTTGCCGGCCATCAATAAAATCATTGGCCTGCAAATTAATAAAACGTTTTAAAAATGCCTGAAAACCTAAATCGGCACCACCATTGCCAAAGTTGGCGCGGGGGCCGATATCTTCCGCAATGCCAAGCAGCACATAACGCACGCCTGCAGCTTTGGCCAGACGCAGCGCGTCGGCTAAAGGTAAAGTGGCATCGGCAAATTGCAGGGTTTCACCTAAACGGGTTTCACCACTGCGCTGTTGTTGAAAGGCCGCCAAAGTGGCGGCCTGATAGCGGATTAACAGTTCTTTCATTGAACTTCCGGTTGTTTAGAGCAGTTATTCGATATCAAGGGGTTCGGCAGACAAAATAATACCTGTGCTGTCGGCATAGAGGTGATCACCCGGCAGGAAAGTCACACCGGCAAAGTTCACCGGGACATCAACTTCGCCAAAACCCTGATCATCAGCCCCCACCGGAATAGCATTCACAGCCTGAATGCCGATATCAAAGTCTTCCAGCGTGTCGACATCACGGACACTGCCGTATAACACCACACCTTCCCAGCCATTTTCGGCGGCCATTACGGCGAGCTCAGCATCTAACAAAGCGCGGCGGGCTGAACCACCACCGTCAACCAGCAATACTTTGCCAACACCGGGCTCAGACAACACTTGCCGGATCAGACCATTGTCTTCAAAACACTTGATGGTCTGGATCATGCCGCCGAACGAGCGGCGTCCGCCATAGTTGGCAAACAGCGGTTCGACCACGTCAATCATGTCAGCATACAAGTCACATAATTCGGAAGTATTGTATTGCATTGCTCGGTCCGCCTGATAAGTCATTGATCCAGAGCACAGTATAAACTTATCGGAGCGAAGCTCAAGCTTGTTGTCAGCTGAGCTTCGCTGCAATTTATGCTGGCCTCTGAGTGCAAATCCGTATTTGCTGTGGTAGTTTTTAACCATCACACAACATAAATTAGGTAAAGTTGGTTGAGCACTGAACTGATTCTGGCCAGATTGTCGCTGTTTTTAATTCAGGCTGGATTGGCGCTGGTGCTGAGTCTGGTGCTCTGGCATTTTTACCGAATTTATCAGCGACATTATCTGAAATCCTGGTCAGTGGCTTTTTTTGTACTGGCGCTTTATGTCATCAGTCTCAGCTGTTACTCCTACTTCGCCACCGAGCTTGCCAGCGCCATTTATGTCAGGCAATTCTTTGAGTTTACTTATATTTTTACCTGTTATGCCTTTGCTATCTGGGTACTGGTTGGGGTGCGTGAAGCTGTTACCTCAGAGCGTATCGCTTCCCGTACCGTCAATCAGCTGCTCTGGCTGGTGGGGCTGATTGCATTGTTTTCGGTGTTGTTATTTGCCTTTGATACTCAGCTAAGCCCATGGAAACATTATCTGCAGGTTAACCTTAGGTTGTTTTTTATTGGTGCTGCTTTATTTGTTGCCGGTATCTGGTTGTTTTCACTACAACGAAAAATTTTTGTCACTAAGCTGGTGGCCAGCAGCATAGTGCTCTGGGGTTTTCAGTTGGTGGTGGTGGCTATGCTGTCGGTATGGTTTGGCACCGGCGACACATTGAACCGCGTGATCCTGGTCAGCAAACATCTGGAACTGTTTTGCCAAACCATTCTGGGGCTTGGGCTTATTATCTGGCTGCAGGAAGATGAAAGAACTGCCAACCTGCAGCTGACCGCCAAAACCCGTTACCTGGATAGTCATGATCACCTGACCGGCGCGTTAAACCGTGATGCGCTGCTGCAGGAATTAAACCTGTTGATGCAACAGCAGCAGGAACCTTTACTACTGGTGATGGTGGGGCTGGATAGGTTTAAAACCATCAACGAATCCGTGGGTTTAAAACAAGGTGACCGCATTTTGCGTGAAGTGAACCGCCGTTTTGAAGCCAGTATTTTAAAACCCCGTTTTATTGCCCGAACCGGCGGTGATATTTTTGCTCTGGTGCTAACCGAAGCCCACAGCGAAAAACAGCGGCAGTTTTCGCTGCAACATATTGAACAACAAATTGAAAAACCCTTCGCTTTTGAAAACGTGCAGTTAAAAATGACCGCCAGTATGGGTCTGGCTATGTATCCGGAACATGCGGCCAATGCTGAAACTCTGTTGCAAAAAGCCAATATTGCCTTTCACCAGGCCAAAAGGCAGCAACAGCGCTGGGTGCAGTATCACAGCGGTATGGAAGAAGAATCCGCCCGCTTGTTATTGCTGGAAAAAGAATTATTGCAGGCGATAGAGCAGCGCCAGTTTGTATTGTATTTCCAGCCACAATGGAATTTACGCGAGCAGCGTATTGACGCTTTTGAAGCCCTGGTACGCTGGCAACATCCAGAGCGCGGTTTATTAATGCCGGCGCAGTTTTTGCCAGCTGCAGCACAGCTTGGGCTTAGTCAGCGACTGGATTTGGCCTTGCTGGAGCAGGCGGTGGCCACTCTCGGGCGCTGGCGGCAACAACGTATGATGCTGCCGGTGGCGGTGAATATGTCGCCTATTCATTTTGAGCAGGAAGGCTTAAAACTGAAAATTCAGCAGCTGCTGGAGCGTTATCAGGTGCCTTCCTCCATGCTGGAGCTGGAGATTACCGAAGACACGGCGATGGGCGATATGGAAAAAGGCCGTAACTATGTCACCGAGCTGCAGCAAATGGGCATTCGGGTGTCGATTGACGACTTTGGTACCGGCTATTCGTCTTTGGGTTATCTGCGCAAAATGCCCATCGACAAAATTAAAATTGACCGCAGTTTTATTACCGATATGGCCGGCAGTGATTCAGACATGATGATTGTCAAAACCATGATCACACTGGCGCATGGCCTTGGCAAACGTATTCTGGCTGAAGGGGTAGAAGACGAACATCAGCTGGGGTTACTGCGCCATATGGCCTGCGACGCTGTGCAGGGGTACCTGATAGCCAAACCTCTGCCCGAAGCTGAAGCACTGGCCTTACTTGCCCGCAAAACATCAGGTTAAACACATTCATTTGTTTGTCATCTCAGGCGGCTAGGCTGACCTTAGTCTGAAGCTGAATGGATTGCCTGATGAAACTTGCAAGGCTTGCCGCTTTTGATCAGTATTTTTTCAGCTGGTTATTCCAGCGTTTTGGCAGCAGCACCCTGGCCCCTTTGTGCCTTTATTGTTCCAGAACAGCGGATGGCCCTTCTTATGCGCTGCTGGCTTTTTTGTTATTGCTGTTGCAGGGGGAAGCAGCGCTTGAGTTTATTCTGTTGCTTGCGGTGGCTTATGCTATTGAGTTACCAAGTTATTTGCTGCTGAAAAACCTGTTTCGCCGCGCCCGTCCGGCAGAGTTATGGCAGGGGCATTTTCAGCCGCACATCCTGCCATCTGACCGTTTTAGTTTACCTTCAGGCCATACCGCCGGCGCTTTTGTGTTGCTGGGGGTGGTGGCAATCGTGGCTCCGTTCTGGTTGATTGTGGTTTTTCCCTGGGCGCTTTGTGTTGGCCTCAGCCGGATTTTGCTCGGTGTGCATTTCCCGGGTGATGTGTGTGCCGGTGCTGCCCTTGGTTTACTGGCTGTGCTGCTGGCGCAGATGGTTTTGTTTCCATAGTGTATACATTTACAGTTTTTTTGTTTTTCTGCAGCAACATTAGCTTTTATTTCTTATACTTATGCCTTCATTTTACCCTCAGGAAATTTGGATATGCTGCGTAATTTCTCCATCAAACAACGGTTATTCCTCAATGGCCTTGCGGTAGGTCTGGCCATGTTGGTGATGTTGGCTCTGTTGATTTACCAGAGTGGGCAGCAAAGTGCCCTGGCAGAACTGCGACTGGATATCGACAATTTAAAAACCGATGTACTGACGCTGCGCCGCCATGAAAAAGACTTCTTAATGCGCAAAGATTTGTCATATCGCGACAAATACCAAAAAGCCCATACCGAACTGGAACAACACAGCGAACATTTAAAACAAGGGTTACAGCAAGCTGGCATTGACACCGCACCACTGGAAGAATTCAGCCGGCAAACCGACAGTTATCAGCAGCAGTTTGCCAAAGTGGTTGAGCTGTCTGAGCAGGTGGGGCTTGATCATCAAAGCGGTTTATATGGCAAATTAAGGGCTGCAGCCCATCAGCTGGAACAAGAGTTTAAACAGGTGAATAACGACACCTTAATGGTCAGTCTGTTGCAACTGCGCCGGGCGGAAAAAGATTTTATGCTGCGGCTGGATTTAAAATATCTGGATGCTTTTGATAAAGAATTTAGCCGTTTTAACTCTTTGTTATCTGCCGCCGGCGGTGACGACGCCCTGTTGCAGGCTGCTGCTGGTTATCAGCAAGCCTTTCATGCGCTGGTGGCCGGTCAGCAGCAGATTGGGTTAAACCAGGAACAGGGGGTGATGGCCAGTATGCGTACCGCTATTCATCAAACGGAACAAAGCCTGGAAAATATGGCTAATGCTGCACAAAAAGCGGTTGAAGCAGCGGTTGCCACGACAAAATCTCTGGCTTTTGCCCTTTTTGTGCTGGTGTTGGTGGCTGTGATGGCGTTAGTGCTGATGACCAGCCGCAGTATTTTGCAGCCTATTGCCAATGTCTGTCGTACTATAGGTCTTATTCGCAGTGACAACGATTTTCGCCAAAGGGTGGAAGTCAGTGGCAATGATGAAATGACCACACTGGCAAAAGACTTTAATCAGATGTTGTCGGACATTCAGGATTTAGTGCGTAGTGTGAACCAGGCGCTGGAGATGCTGGATACCGCCACTGCTGAGCTGGCGAAATCGACTTCAGATACCAGCAGAGGCATGAGCCAGCAGCAGATGGAATCTGACATGGTGGCCACTGCAGTGACTGAAATGGGCGCGACCATTGATGAAATTGCCGGCAATACCGAAAACACCGCCAATAAAGCCGAAGCCACCAATAAAAATGCCAGTGATGGTATGAAAGAAGTGGAACAAACTGTGGCACGAATCACCAGTTTATCCAACGAGTTACAACAAGCTGCTGTGGTCATGGCTGAACTGGAAAAAGACAGTGCCACTATCGGCTCTGTGCTTGATGTGATCCGTGGCATTGCCGAACAAACCAACCTGCTGGCACTCAATGCCGCCATTGAAGCCGCCCGCGCTGGTGAACAAGGTCGTGGTTTTGCCGTGGTTGCAGATGAAGTGCGAAGCTTAGCGCAGCGCACTGCCGACTCGACCCGGCAAATAGAACAAATCATTGCCGGTTTGCAAGGCCGCACCAAAACCATAGTGCAAACCATGCAAAGCTGTCGCGAACAAGGTAGTTCCAGTGTGCAACAAGCTGGTATTGCCAGTCAGTTATTGGCCACTATTACCCATGATGTCAGTACCATTATGGATATGACCACTCAGATTGCGACTGCCATTGAAGAACAAAGCCATGTGGCCTCTGAAGTGAATAAAAACGTGGTGCGCATCCGCGATATTTCCCAGGAATCGCTGGTCATCGCAACCCATAACGCGCAAATCAGTGAAGAAGTGGCTGAACAAGCCGCCCGTTTGCATCAAACCTTGGATAAATTCCGCGCTTAACATTAGTACTCAGTTGCTGCCGGTCGTGGAGACACAACGGCAGTTACTGGGGGTTATTTCGCTGGTCTTTTTTCCTGAAAGAAATGCCGCTGCATGACTATGGAACTTTTGTCGGCTTTTTTCGTAAGTTCTGGCAACAGCAAGCGGATCAGAAACAGCAACAACAGCCCTTGTCGTCGCTGATGCAACAGCTGGTGGCTGTGGTGCCTTTGTTGTCCGATCTTGGCTTGCACCATATTCCGGTGCTGGATCAACAGCAGAGGCTGTGTGGCCTGATTAGTCAGTCCGATTTGATTGCCGCTTTGTATCAGCTGCAGCTGCAATAGCGCAGTGAAGCCTAAGAGCTTTGTAATACAGCCGGATAAAGTGCTGCGTCTAAAGCTGTTTGATATTCAGACTGGCTTCGCGGTTGCTATTGGCGGCTGCCAGCCGGTTCAGGTAATCCTGCCATAAGGCTTCGCGGTTCTGGTGCAGCTCGCGTAAATAAGGCCAGCTGTAAATACCGCTGTTGTGGCCATCATCAAACACAATTTTGGCGGCGTATAAACCCACAGCTAAAATCTGACTGATAGCCACCTGTTTTTTATGGCTGACCAGCCTGGGTTTGCCGTGGCCCCGCACTTCAGCAGAAGGTGACAATACCCGCAAAAATTCGGGACTGAAGCTGGCACATAGGCCGTCAGCAAAATGGACGTCCAGTATTTTACTTTGGCGGTGGTAATGTAATTTGGTCACCTGATGCATCTGTGTTTCCTTCCAAAAAACAAGCCCGTCACAACGGGCCTGGCGATAAGTTACAGCAGGTTATGCCGCTTATAAAATAAAGCGGCTTAAATCCTCGTCCTGCACCACAGACTCCAAATGGGCGTCGACATAAGCACCGTCCACCAGAATGGTCTGGCCTGTATGGTCTGCTGCTTCAAAGGACACTTCTTCGAGCAGCCGCTCCATTACCGTATATAAACGGCGGGCGCCGATGTTTTCCGTGGTTTCATTCACCTGCCAGGCGGCTTTGGCAATACGTTCAATGCCGTCTTTGCTAAAGCTTAATTTCACACCTTCGGTGGCCAGCATCGCAATGGTTTGTTCTGTCAGTGACGCTTTAGGCTCGGTCAGAATACGCTCAAAGTCATTGGCAGATAAAGGTTGCAGCTCAACCCGGATCGGTAAACGGCCTTGTAATTCCGGCACTAAGTCAGAAGGTTTTGCCATCTGGAAAGCGCCTGAGGCAATAAACAGAATATGGTCGGTTTTGACCATACCGTGTTTGGTGTTGACGGTGCAGCCTTCAATGAGTGGCAGCAAATCCCGTTGTACCCCTTCGCGTGATACATCCGGGCCTGAGGTCTCGCCGCGTTTACAGATTTTGTCAATTTCATCAATAAAAACAATGCCGTTTTGCTCAACAGCTTCTAAAGCTTTGGCTTTGAGCTCTTCCGGATTCACCAGTTTGCCGGCTTCTTCTTCTACCAATTGTTTAAAAGCGTCTTTAATTTTCAGTTTGCGCTTTTTGGTTTTATCCGAGCCCATATTCTGAAACATGCTTTGCAGCTGCTGGGTCATTTCTTCCATGCCTGGTGGGGCCATAATCTCCACCCCCATGGCTGGCATTGCTAAATCCAGTTCAATTTCTTTGTCATCGAGCTGACCTTCGCGCAGTTTTTTGCGGAAAATCTGCCTGGTGTTGGCATCGCTGTCAGACACTTCCACTTCACCCCAGTTGTTGCGGGCGCGGGGGAGTAACACGTCCAGAATGCGCTCTTCGGCGGCTTCTTCAGCGCGGAAGCGGTTTTTTGCCACTTCCTGCTCGCGTACCATTTTTACCGCGCTGTCGGTGAGGTCACGGATAATACTTTCCACTTCTTTGCCGACATAACCCACTTCAGTAAATTTAGTGGCTTCTACTTTAATAAAAGGCGCGTTGGCGAGTTTGGCCAGACGCCTGGCAATTTCAGTTTTACCCACACCAGTTGGGCCTATCATCAGAATATTTTTGGGCGTGACTTCCTGGCGCAGTGCCGGGTCGAGCTGCATGCGGCGCCAGCGGTTACGCAGCGCAATAGCCACAGCTCTTTTGGCGTCCTGCTGGCCAATAATATGACGGTCCAGCTCATGTACAATTTCTCTTGGGGTCATTTCAGACATAACGGACCTTCTTACAAATCTTCAATAGTGTGATGCTGATTGGTGTAAATGCAGATATCACCAGCAATAGTCAGGCTTTTTTCCACGATGTCGCGTGGGCTCAGTTCAGTGTTGTCGAGCAGTGCTTTGGCGGCTGCCTGGGCAAAAGGGCCACCACTGCCAATGGCAATTAAGTCTTGCTCCGGCTGGATCACATCACCATTACCGGTAATGATCAGCGAGCAGTTAGCATCGGCCACTGCCAATAAAGCTTCGAGTTTTCGAAGCATGCGGTCCGTGCGCCAGTCTTTGGCGAGCTCTACCGCAGCACGCATTAAATGGCCCTGGTGCATTTCCAGTTTGGCTTCAAAACGTTCAAATAAAGTAAAAGCGTCGGCCGTGCCACCGGCAAAACCAGCCAGCACTTTGCCATGGTACAAACGCCGCACTTTGCGGGCGTTGCCTTTCATCACGGTATTACCAAGGGTCACCTGGCCGTCACCACCTAGGGCAACCTGACCGTTACGGCGCACAGAAACTATTGTGGTCATAATATCTCTTCTTAAATGGCTTTATTCAGCCTGAAAGCGGGCACTGTTTCAGGAAGTAAGGGCATTTGTCTGCTTTTTCAAGCTGCGGCGTTACAATAGCTGTGGGGGTAATACTGAAGGGGCAGTGGTGGTTTGCAATCAGCCTGAGTACAGCAGCACTGCACTCAGGCTTGTGATTGCTGTACTCAGCTTGTGATTAGAGTGGGATCCAGCAGTCGGCGACTTTTTGTCGTTTTAACAGGTTTTTATCGTTTTGTGCCTGACGGCGGCTGGCATAAGGGCCAATGACCACCCGGTATTTGCCGGACGACTCTTTTATGCTGGCGGTCAGGCCGGCAAAGGCAATTTTGGCTTTGGTTTGTTGGGCTGCATCCAAAGTTTTAAAAGCACCACAATACATAGTGGCCGGTTTTTTTGATTCCAGCTCATCCGCTTTGACCTGAACTTCTTTGGTCTCCAGCTCTTCAATATAGGTATAAGGCTCTTTTGATGGTTTTTGTGGCAGCTCATCCAGCACTTCGGTTTTGGCCGGTTTTGCTGCAGCCGCTTCTGCCGCCAGTTGTTCTGCACCAGGGCGATGGGAGATGTGCCAGAGAAAATAACCAAATACAGCTAACAGCAATAACACAGCTGCAATCAATAACTTGGGAACCGGTTTAGGCGCATTGGCTTTTTTCCGCGTTCTTGGGGCTGGCCTTGCGGCTTTGACATAATCTTGCTGGGGCATAACAGGAAACTGCTTCACACTTTTTTACAGGCTATAGGGCATTCTACTGAAGTTAGACAAAAAAGAAACGACTGAAGTTTGTCAGCGGCCGTTGTTGCTGTTTTCCTGCACAATGATGCCAGATCACAGCAAATATTTAACTGAATCTATTTAACTTAAATCCAGCGGGTCCACATCCAGTTGCCATTTGAGTTTGCGACTGAGCGCTGACTTTTGAATATGAGAAAGCAATATCTCCAGCAGCTGATGTAGAGCTTTCCGATCCGGGCTGAATAACTGTAGTTGCCAGCGATATTTGCCGGCTTTACGTTCAAGCGGCGCTTTGACCGGTCCCAGCCACTGTACTCTGTTGGCTGGGGCTAAGGGCGTGGCCGACTGCATTTGCCCGGCACAAATTTGCTGCAGTTCCGACAACCATAACTGACAAATGGCACTGTCGAGCCCCTCAGCACGAAACATCGCCATAAACTGATAAGGCGGCAGCTGGGTTTGTTGCCGCTCTTTGAGCGCACTGCGGGCAAAAGCGCTGTAGCCATTCTGTATCACGTCCTGCAGCAGCGGATGGCCAGGATAATGGGTTTGCAGCAACACTTTGCCAGGCACATCACCACGGCCGGCGCGGCCCGATACCTGAGTGAGCAGCTGTGCCAGCTGTTCGGCAGCCCGAAAATCACTGCTGTATAAAGCGCCGTCCACATCAACAATGACCACTAAAGTGACATTCGGAAAATGATGTCCTTTGGCCAGCATCTGGGTGCCGATAACAAGCTGTGGGGCGCCACTTTGGATTGTAGCCAGATGTGCTTCCAGACTGCCTTTACGCCTGATGCTGTCTCTGTCCAGCCGGGTAATGGGAAAATCCGGAATCAGTTTACCAAGCTGTTCTTCCAGCTGCTCAGTGCCCTGACCTACAGGCGCCAGCTGGGTACTGCCACAGGCACCACATTGGTGCGGCACCGGCCTGGTGGCGGCGCAGTGATGGCACACCAGCTGGCGGCTTTGTTTATGATAAGTGGTAAAGGCGCTGCAATGCAGACATTCGGTCAGCCAGCCACATTCGTGACAAATCAGCGCCGGGGCAAAACCACGGCGGTTTAAAAACAACATCACCTGATTGCCACGGCTCAGATGCTGACGCATTTGTGCCAGAGTGCCGTCGGCTAGACCATGTTTCAGGACCTGTTGTTTTAAATCAATCAGTTCAATTTGCGGCACCAGCTGACTGGTGGCGCGATCCGGTAATTGCAGATGGCTGAATTTTTTCTGCTGTACGTTATATAAAGATTCCAGACTTGGCGTGGCAGAACCGAGCAGGATAGGGCACTGCTCTATACTGGCGCGTTTCACCGCTAAATCACGGGCGTGATACCGAAAACCGTCCTGTTGTTTCAGCGACTGATCATGCTCTTCATCAATGATCAATAAACCCAGATTGTGAAAGGGTAAAAACAACGCCGAGCGGGTGCCTATGGTAATGGCAGCGTCGCCACTCTGACTGCGTTGCCAGGCGCGTAACCTTTCGCTGTCGGTCATATTGGAATGCCAGCTTTGCATTGGCACGGCAAAACGTTTTTCAAACCTTGCCAGCGTTTGGGGGGTTAAACCAATTTCCGGCACCAGCACCAATACCTGCTGGCCTTTGGCCAGCACAGGTGCTATCGCCTGTAAATACACTTCGGTTTTGCCTGAGCCTGTGACTCCTTCCAGCAAAAAACGGCTAAAACTACCCAGCGCCTGCACCACAGCGGTCACGGCCAGTGCCTGTGCCGGGTTCAGTGGCAGTGCTTTTTGTTTTTCTCTCTGATACACAAAAGGCGAAAACGGCTGACTGACCAGCTCAACCAGGTTTTTCTCCAACAGCTGGTTTAGCGTGGTTCTGCTGTGCTGTGCCAGTATATCGGCTTCAGTTAAATCTGATGTTGATAAGGCCTGCCACAAGGCCAGCTGTTTGGCGGAGCGGCGAAAAAGTTCGGGCTGTTGCTGGCGGCCACTTTCGGTTAAGCGCACTATTTTATGTTTTTCATTATCCAGCAGACGACCTTCGCGCAATAAGGCCGGTAAAGCGCTGGTCAGCACATCTCCCAGTGGATGATGGTAATAATCGCTGGCAAAACTGAGTAAATCTCTGAGTTGAGGCCCAAGCACAGGGCTTGGATCCAGTAGCGCGCTGACCGTTTTTAATTGGCTGTTGCTAAAACTATCAATCGGATTAATTTGCCAGACAATACCCACCAGCTGGCGTTTACCAAAAGGCACCAACACCCTGGCGCCGACCATCACCTCGGCGGGATCGTCAGTTTCCAGTTGATAATCAAAATGTTGGCGCAGTGGCACCGGTAGGGCAACCCGAACAATCAGCACAATAAAATTCCGTCAATAAACCAACTGCAGTTTACAAAGCAGGGCCCTGCCTGAACAGGGCTATTTTCCGGCCTGGCTGCGGTCCTGGTGTTTTTTTCTGAAGGCGGTTTTTTTTGTTGAATAAGGCCTGCTGATCTATTAAGCTACGCGCCCTAATTTAACTGAAATACGTATGGTGTTTGACAGCAAGACTGATCAGATTGCGATACGGCCCAACGAGGTAAGCCATGAAACCAGGTATCCACCCGGAATACAAAGAAATCACTGCAACCTGTACTTGCGGTAATTCATTCAAAACCAGTTCTGCTCTGTGCAAAGACATCCACCTGGACGTTTGCTCAGCTTGCCACCCGTTCTACACTGGTAAGCAAAAAGTTCTGGACGTAGGTGGTCGTGTTGACCGCTTCAAAAAACGTTTTGCAGTACTGGGCGCCAAATAATCCGGCTTCCTGTTTCAAAACAACAAAAAGGCACTGCGGTGCCTTTTTTGTTGCCCCGGATTTGTTAAAACCTCTCTGTTAGCTGCCAACCGCTGGTGGCGGACGCTCTGTTTTAACGGCTCACTTTGCTCTGAACCGGCGGCTGGCTTTTGTTTTAATGCAGTGCAAAAGGCTCAGCGCAGTGAAAAAAATTTTCCTGCATAATGGCAGTGGTTTTTATGCAAGGGTTTTAGCTGTAGATATGTGTTTATCATTTTGATTTTAAATAGATAAATTAGCTTTTACTGATTGGCTTTTGCATAAATATTAACTTATCTCTGTTATCCATCTGGCCGTTTATGCATCTATGTTGCATGGTTAATAACAGCTCGCTTAACTGGTCATACCTCCATCCAAAATACAGCTTGGTTTCACTGCTAAAACTTGTTATAAAACCTAAGAACGCTGAAATTTGCACAAATTCTGTGCAGCACAAAGGGCGGGGTTTGTGGCTTGTCAGCAGCCCAGAACCTGCTGTGTTAATCAGCTGAAAGTGCTGCTGTTCCTACACCAGTGGTACGATCAGAAAGTTAATGATTTGATTCAGCGGGCCCGCTTATTAGAATGAGCGGCCTTTTGCGCGGCTCCTTCGCACAACAAGGCAAAAAATGGCAAAAAACCAGTAAATACAACTAGATGCCCAAAGGGCTAAGCGTCAGGACACTCTTACCATGTCAGATTTTAAACAACAAGCACTTCGGTATCACGCGCAGCCCAAGCCTGGCAAAATCAGTGTTGAGATCAGTAAGCCAGCCGAAACGGTGAAAGATTTAGCACTGGCGTACAGTCCGGGGGTGGCAGAGCCGGTACGGGAAATTGCCGACAATATCGACAATGTTTACAAATACACTGCCAAAGGCAATCTGGTTGCCGTGATCAGTAATGGTACCGCTATTTTGGGTCTTGGTAACTTAGGCCCCATGGCTTCTAAGCCGGTGATGGAAGGTAAAGCTTTGTTATTTAAGCGTTTTGCTAACCTCGATTCCATTGATATTGAAGTGACACACCGCACCACTGAAGAATTTATTAATACGGTTGCCAATATCGCCGACACTTTTGGCGGTATTAACCTTGAAGATATCAAGTCGCCTGAATGTTTTGAAATTGAAAAAGAGCTGATCAAACGCTGCAATATTCCGGTGTTTCATGATGACCAGCACGGCACCGCTATTGTTACAGCGGCTGGCCTTCTGAATGCACTGGAAATTCAGGGCAAAGATATCCGTAAAGTCACTATCGTCTGTATGGGCGCCGGCGCTGCCGCTATTGCCTGTATGGAACTGTTGATTAAATGTGGCGCCAAACGCGAATACATTTATATGCTCGATACCAAAGGGGTGATCCATACCCGCCGTGAAGATTTAAACCAATACAAAACCTTATTTGCCAATAACACCGACAAACGGACACTGGAAGACGCTCTGGAAGGTGCAGATGTATTTGTGGGTGTGTCAGGCCCGGACGTATTACCACCAGAAGCGCTGAAGTTAATGGCGGATAAACCTGTGGTTTTTGCCTGCTCTAACCCGGATCCGGAAATTAAACCTGAGCTGGCGCATGCAGTGCGTTCAGATTTAATTATGGCAACGGGCCGTTCGGATTATCCGAACCAGGTGAACAACGTATTGTGTTTCCCATTTATTTTCCGCGGTGCACTGGATGTGCGCGCCAAAGTGATTAATGACGAAATGAAAATTGCTGCGGTACAGGCCATTCGCAGTATTGCCAAAGAGCCGGTGCCGGAAGCTGTGTTGGTGGCGTCCCAGGTGAAAAGTCTTGAGTTTGGCAAAGAATACATTATTCCAAAACCCATGGATCCAAGGTTGTTACCTCGGGTGGCCAAAGCTGTGGCTGATGCCGCAGTGGCCTCTGGTGTAGCCCGTATTCCGATGCCTGAAGCTTATATGCAGCAATAACAGCTTGCGCAAAACCACAAAAAAGAAACCCGCCAATTGGCGGGTTTCTGCATTCTGTTGATTTGTTTTTATTGTATTTTCTGACTCTTGGAATTTTTAGTGGTGAGTCAGATTATTCTTCGTCGGATTCAGCTTCCTGAATAACCGGAATTGGTTTACCCATGCTGGTCAGAATGTTGCGTACTTCAACCGGAATTTGGTGTGGGTTGTCTTTGCGTAAGTCTTCATCGGCTGGCAGTGGCTGACCGGTAAAAGCATGCAAAAAAGCTTCACATAACAATTCGCTGTTGGTGGCATGACGTAAGTTATTGACTTGACGACGGGTTCTTTCATCTGTCAGCACTTTTAATACATTCAGCGGGATAGAAACGGTGATTTTTTTCACCTGCTCAGATTTTTTGCCGTGTTCGGCATACGGGTGAACGTATTCACCATTCCACTTAGCCATAGTTGTACCTTGATTGTTTTTTTAAGTTGCGTAGCGCATTTTGGGCCGGAATTTTACTTCTTTATACGACGGGACACAAACAATGCGCAAGAAATAATCATTGCAGACGTCTAAATGTTTTGACTTCTTATTTTTCGTCAGTATACTTTTAGACGTCTAAACGCCTAAATAAGTCTGAGGTCATTATGTCAAACCGTCACTCTGCCACTATTACTGCCCGCGCCGGCATAGCACAAGACCCGGCTTATGGGGCTGTGACACCGCCTTTGTACCTGACCTCCACTTATGAACTGAAAGCTTTTAAACAGCCGGGCAAATACGATTATTCACGCTCCAATAACCCAACCCGCGATTTATTGGGGGACGCTTTAGCTGAATTGGAAGGCGGCGCCAAAGGTTTGGTGACCAGCACCGGTATGTCTGCCTGTTTATTGGCGCTGCAGCTGTTAACACCCCAGGACACTCTGGTGATCCCGCATGATTGTTACGGCGGCAGTTATCGTTTGTTTGTCAATCTGGCCAACCGCAAACAGGCGTTTAAAGTGGTGATTGTTAATTTCCAGCAAGACAACTGGCCGGCACTGGTGCAGCAGACCAAACCCAAAATGATTTGGCTGGAAACACCGAGCAATCCTTTGTTGCAAATTACCGATGTTAAAGCGGTTTGTGAACTGGCAAAAAGCCTCGATGCCTTAGTGGTGGTGGACAACACTTTTTTATCGCCGGTGTTACAGCAGCCGCTGCAATTGGGCGCCGACATTGTGGTGCATTCCACCACTAAATATTTAAACGGCCATAGCGATATTGTTGGTGGTGCGCTGATCACCAAAGATCAGGCCATTGGTGATGAACTGAAGTGGTGGGCCAATTGTTTGGGCGTCACAGGGGGTGCTTTTGATGCTCACTTAACCTTGCGTGGCATCCGAACTTTATTACCCAGAATGAAAGCGCATCAGGAAAACGCTGCGCTGGTGGTGGATTATCTGCAGCAGCAAACACTGGTGGCCAAAACTTATTATCCAGGGTTAAAAGACCATCCGGGCCATGCTATTGCCAAAGCCCAGCAAAATGGTTTTGGCGCTATGGTCAGCTTTGATTTAGCAGCAGATGAAGCTTATTTACCGTTATTTTTCAGCGCTTTACGTTGTTTTACTCTGGCACAGTCGTTAGGCGGTATTGAAAGTTTAATTTGCCACCCGGGTTCTATGACCCACGCTTCGATGGACGCCGCTGCGCAAAAAACCGCCGGTATTGGCGCCACGTTAATTCGTTTATCTGTGGGGATTGAAGATCCAAGAGATTTAATCGCTGATTTAGCTCAGGCTTTTGCCGCTGTGGCACAGGCGATTAAAGCCGATGGCAAGCAAAAAACACTCGGCACAAGCCCGGATGCCGCGACCCAGAGTGTTGTGGCTACAGCAGCAACAAAACCCTCAGTAGCAACAGGTCAGCACCTTGCAGAAGCTGAACAATCTTTTCGTTTAAATCCGGCTCTGGCCGCTTTCTGGTGAGTGTTATGACAGTATTATCGTCAGTTTCTTTAGTTCATTCAGCGGCCTCTGCGCTGGTGGTGCATAAATTTGGTGGCAGTAGCCTGGCATCCAGCGAACGTTTTCACGCTGTGGCCGATATTCTGCTGGCGCAGCCGCAATCATCGGCTTTTGTCGTGGTGTCCGCACCAGGGGATACCACAGACGCTTTATTAACAATGTTGGATTGTGCCTGTGACACGCCGGAGTTTGAACTGCATTACCAGCAGCTGGCACAACAGCTGCGCTTGCTGGTAAGCCGCACTTTAACTGCCGCTACTGCACCTTTGGTGCTAAATGAACTGAATCACTGGCTGGCGGCAATTCCAACCTTCGCATTGGCCGGGCGTAATAATGATGTGCTGGCAACAGGCGAAAAACTGTCGGCTTTACTGCTGAGTTATTTATTACAGGAGCGGGGACGCGCCGCTAAGGCAATAGATGCCCGTGACTTTTTACAATTGTCGGGCCAGCAAGTGTTATGGCCGCAATCTGAAGCTGCATTAAAGCCACATTTAATCCCTGGTTTTAATGTGGTGACTGGTTTTATTGCCCGAAACGAGCTGGGAGACAGCATCACACTGGGTCGCAATGGCAGTGATTATTCCGCCACTATTTTAGGCCGGCTGGTGCAGGCTCAGACCATTCATATCTGGACAGATGTAGATGCCATTTATAGTGCAGATCCACGCAAGGTGCCGTCAGCCCGCCCTTACCGTCAGGTGCCCTGGGCACAGGCCACCTTATTGGCACAGCTGGGTAACCCGGTTTTGCATGCCAAAACCTTAAGCCCATTGCAGGACTATGCCGCTGAACTGGTAGTGCGCAGCAGTTATGAGCCTGAGCAACCAGGTTGTAAAGTCAGCCGTCAGGCCGCAATTGAAGTGCAGTTTGTCACTGATTTAACCGATGTGGTGCTGGTGACTTTGCCAAAAGCTGTGACTTTAACTGCACATTCGGTAGCGGCGACGCTGCAGCTGACGGTATTTGCGGTGCCAGGCGATCACAACTCTTGGGTAGTGGCACAAAAAAATCTTGATGTTTTATTAAGTTACCTGGGGCAACAACAAATTTACCCCAGGGTCAGCAGTGAACAGTATCAGGCTGTTGCCTGGGTCAAACCTGCGGCTAAACAGCAAAAACAGTTATCGTTGCAGGCCGCACACTGGCTGGAGCGCCAGCAACCAGCGTTTTCGTTTGATAACGACGAACTGGCACTCTGGTTATTTGCTCCTGCATTAACAGCCCGCGAGCTCACTGAATTCCACCAGCTATTGTTGCCAACACAAGTGCGGTTGAATGTGGTGGTGGCAGGTACCGGCAATGTCGGCGCCGAATTTTTGGCGTTATTGGCTACACAACAACAGGCTTTTGCCGGGCAAATTGAACTAAAACTGGCCGGTGTGCTGAATTCGCGCCAGGCCTGTTTTAGTGATGAGTTAACAGTACAAAACTGGCAGGCGCAACTTGCGGCGGCGCCATTGTATCAACAGCAGGATTTACTGGATTATTTAACGGCTTTGCCAAGCCCTAAAGTGCTGGTGGATATTACACCCAGCAAAACTTTTGCTGAAGCTTATGCTGGTTTTGTGCAAACCGGCTGTCATTTGATCAGCGCGAATAAACAAGGGGTGACTTTGCCACTGGCCCAATATCAGCAGATTGCCGCTACTGTGGCTGAGCAGCAGGTGAGCTGGCTGGCCAATACCACTGTTGGCGCAGGTTTACCGGTGCAACGTATATTGCAGGAGCTGCAAAGTTCAGGTGACCACATTCAGCAAATCAGCGGCATTTTTTCCGGTACTTTGTCCTGGTTATTGTGTAAATACGACGGCAGTGCAGCTTTTTCTGACTTTGTGCTGCAGGCGCAGGCCGAAGGTTTAACTGAGCCGGATCCACGCGACGATTTATCCGGTAAAGATGTACAACGTAAATTGCTGGTGCTGGCGCGTGAGCTGGGTTTAACCCTGGATATTAATGATATAAAGCTGACCCCTTTATTACCTCAGGGCTTGGAACAGGGCGGCTGGGATGAGTTCTGGGCACAACGTGCTGAGCTTGATAGGGCACTGGCACAGACTTTTGCCAAAGCAGCCGCTGAGGGCAAAGTATTGCGTTATGTCGCAACCTTAACAGTGACAGCACAAGGGCCAAAAGCCAGTGTGCAGTTGCTGGAAGTTGCGCCCGAACATCCACTTGCGGCCATTCAGGCGTGTGACAATGTGTTTGTCATTGAATCCGACTGGTATCAGGCCAATCCACTGGTGCTTAAAGGCCCGGGGGCTGGCCGGTTAGTGACTGCCGGTGGTATTCATGCAGATCTGGCTATTCTGGCACGCCAGCAAATAGCGGCAGCCAAAGCGGCCCGTCATAGTCAGGCACAGGCAGCAGCCTGGGCCAATGAAAGAGCCTGAGCAGTGCTCAAACCGCAGTTTGATGGCCTGCTGCGCTAAGCTCAGGCCCCGGATCTGGCTCTGAACCAAGGCGCTCAACCCTTGGGCTAGACCGAGGCACCGCCCGCTGAATCAGCTTTGCGCTTTATTTGATGCGGGTGAGGGCAGTTGAGGTTGTTTGTCTGGTTGCCTGATAACAACAGATCCCTGCTGATGACCACGAACAGCGGCAATAACCTTGCCGCTATTTCTGTTGTTGCCTTGCCTGACTTGCTAAGCCCGGCAAAGTTTTGCCGTTCACTCTGAAAGTTGGATCACTGCGATCAGAGCGGATCCGCTGGTCGTATTTATCACTTCTCAGATAAGTCATTAATTTTCAATTGGTTACAGGTATTTCTTGGAGGAATATCGCAGTGCCGGATTTTTGTCAGCAGATCTTGGCGCAGTTGTTGCTAATAAGTATCCGCCGTTGTCACCGACCCGTTGAAGAAGGATCGGAAATGGGCACAAGTATTCAGAGAAGTCTAACAAATAAACTTACAAATTAGGGATTTACTCACTATGCAAATCAATGCACAATCAGGCATCAACGCGCCTTTATTTGACGTTCAAACGAAAAAAAATACAGCGTTAGAAAAACAACCCTTACCAGCAGCACAGGACAAAGTCACTTTGTCTGCTGAAGCATTAGCACTGGCAAGTGGTGGCGGTCAGGTACAAACTTTAGGTGGCAGCTGGCCAAAATGGCCAACCATTCCAGCCTAATAAGTTGAGGTTGTAGTGCATGAAATAAAAAGCATGGCTGTAAATATTGCCATCACACTTTGTTGTGTTGTGTCTTTGGCAGCCACTTTTTATTTCAAGCTGGACCAGATCGAGCTCCTTGCTGTGGCTGTCAGTTCCATCTTGCTGATAGCACTGTTTTCCCACAAAAATCATAATATCTACCCAATCCTTGCCATTGTGCTTTTTATCCGTTTTGCTGAGTTTTTGCTGGGGTTCTTATTAATAGATTCGCTGGCCCTGACTTATTTGCTGATCACAGGACTGGTGGATTTACTTTTTGCATTTTTGCTGGTGCATTATCATATGGATCCTGCGCTGCATAAGTTATTGAAATCACAGCCGCAGCGTGGCCATTACCCTCAGGTTTATCTGATTGCTTTCCTGCTGGCGTTTTCCTCTTTGTATTACGTATTGGGTTCGGCAGAGCTGATGATCCATTTAATGGA
Organism: Rheinheimera sp.; assembly: GCF_036782235.1. Classification (GTDB taxonomy): domain Bacteria; phylum Pseudomonadota; class Gammaproteobacteria; order Enterobacterales; family Alteromonadaceae; genus Pararheinheimera. The sequence goes on from NZ_DAIPZL010000002.1 coordinate 200,808, forward strand.
TAAAAATTTCTTTGGTGGCCAAGTGCCGTTTTTCTTTAGCACAGGCCCTATGGTGGCAATTGTGATCCGGCTACTTGTTGATTTAACGGTCTGGAGTTTATTACTGGCGCCTGGTCGTATTCGGTTACCTGCCAGGGTACAACGCTGGCTCAATCCTTAAGCTACAACAGCCATTTTGCATGCCTTGGACTAAAGTAGCCTTATAAATCAAAAATTTCCGCTGTATTTTCGGTTATGCTTGCAGCTTCTGACCATGGTTTTTTCAGGAGCGGTTTATGTCTCATCGCGCTTATCTGTTTTCTCTTCGGATTGGTCATGCCTTACGCGACACTGCGGCAGAAGGTTATGGCCGGCAGCAACTGACAAAAGATCTGCTGGCTGGCCTGACTGTTGGTATTATTGCCATCCCTCTTGCTATGGCACTGGCGATCGCCAGTGGGGTGCCCCCTCAATACGGCCTTTATACCGCTATTATTGCCGGTTTTATCATTCCGTTATGTGGTGGGTCACGTTTTAGTGTGTCCGGCCCTACCGCCGCTTTTGTGGTGATTTTGTATCCGGTGGCACAAAAATATGGCCTTGGTGGTTTGCTGATTGCGACCGTCGGGTCCGGTGTGTTGCTGGTGATGATGGCGATGCTGCGGCTCGGTCGTTTTATTCAATATATTCCCGAAGCTGTGACCCTGGGTTTTACCGCTGGCATAGCGGTAGTGATAGCTACGTTGCAAATCAAAGACTTATTTGGTTTGCAGCTGGCGACCATGCCCGAACACTATATTGAAAAATTACATGCGCTGATGCTGGCGGCCGATACGGCCCACTGGCCCAGTATGCTGGTGGCTGCTGTCACTTTATTGGTGATGTTTAAATGGCCGGCACTTAAGTTACCGGTACCGGCGCATCTGCCTGCGGTTCTCTCAGGTACCCTTGCTGCTTTGTTGCTGAACTGGTTTGAGTTGCCGGTGGAAACTATCGGCAGCAGATTCCAATACACCATGCAGGATGGCAGCAGCGCCAGTGGTATTCCGGATATGTTGCCAAGTTTCAGCTGGCCCTGGCAACAACCGGGCGCTGATGGCCTGTTATTGGCCTGGAGCTCGCAGATGGTCAAAGATCTGCTGGCGGCGGCTTTTGCCATGGCGATGTTGGGGGCAATTGAATCTTTGTTATGTGCTGTGGTGCTCGATGGTATGACAGGGCGGCGCCACAGTGCCAACAGTGAGCTGTTGGGGCAGGGCCTTGGCAATATCATAGCGCCGTTTTTTGGTGGTATTACTGCAACTGCGGCTTTGGCGCGTTCTGCCGCTAATGTGCGGGCTGGCGCCCAGTCGCCTGTGGCAGCTATGGTGCATGCTTTGGTGGTGCTACTGGCGCTGTTGTTATTGTCCAAATGGCTGGCGTATTTACCGATGGCGGCGATGGCGGCGTTGTTATTGGTTGTGGCCTGGAATATGAGTGAAGCAGGCAAAGCGCTGCACCTGATTAATACGGCGCCACGCAGTGATATCTGGGTCTTTACCGTGTGTTTTTCTTTTACCGTGCTGTTTGACATGGTGATTGCTATTACCAGCGGCATCATTATTGCGGCGCTGCTCTTTGTAAAAGAAGTGGCAGAGATGACCAAGGTCACAGACGTGACTGAAAGCCCAAAACTGGTGCCGGAAAAACTGGCGGAAGGTCACAAGGTATTTCGTATCAGTGGCCCGCTGTTTTTTGCCGCGGCCGACCGGGTATTTGGGGAGTTGTCGCAGCTCAGTAAAAACCAACAAAGTGTGGTGCTACTGATGGACGGTGTGTCGCTGCTGGATGCCGGTGGTTTAGTGGCGCTGGATAAATACATCAGTGCCTGCGACAAAATAAACTGTCATATTATGTTAGTGGACTTACAGTTTCAGCCGCTGAAAACTTTGGCCAAAGCGCGGATCAGGCCGGTTGAAGGCTTATTGTCGTTTTACCCCACCTTGCATGAAGCTTTGCGGTTATTACCGAAAAAAGAGCTGCATCCCGAGCATAGTCTGCAGAGCACCTTAACCGAATCAGGGCTCTAGTTTTGTATCGTCTTGCTGATCACAGCCTTTGTTGTGATCAGCAGGCTTTGATACTGCAGTTCTGACTTCAGTTGCCTGCAATAAAATTCCAGCCAAGCCAAGCCAAGCCAAGCCAAGCCAAGCCGTTGTTGCCCGTCATTCTGTGGTGATTTACCTCAGCCATACTGCACTTTGTGTTCAAATCACTGCGACTCTGTGCCTTTGGCACAGATCGAAAATTCAGTGAATTTCAGCTAGCCTTAGCCGCAGGTAAAAAGCTTGCCCTGGAATTATTGATTTTGGTGATTAATCAATATTAATTCACAAAAACAGCATAATAATTCTTGAAAATGCATGATTGACCCAGTACACTGGCCGCAGTTTGTCGCGAAACCAGTTTTATTTTCGCTTTTTTTGGAGATCGACCACTGATGTCGTCTGTAGTGTCTGACAAAACCCAAATCCGTAGTGCAGTACTTGGTGCTGCAGGTTATAGCGGCGCCGAACTTTGTGCGCTGTTAACCAGAAATCCTCACTTTGAGCTCTGCTTTGCTTACGCCTCTGCCGGCCGTAAAGCAGAGCCTTTTTCTTCGTTATACCCACGCTTCCAGCAACAAGTGGATGTGTTGGTTGAGCCCTGGACAGATGCCGAAATTGGCCGTATCCAAGGCAAAGTTGATGTGGCTTTTTTAGCCTTACCGCATGAAGCCAGTGAAGAAGTGGCGCCACTGCTCATGGCCGCCGGTATTGTGGTGGTGGATTTATCCGGTGCCTTCCGCTTAAAACAAGCGGATTTATATCCAAAATATTATGGTTATGAACATCAGCATCCGGCTCTGTTAAATGAAGCTGTTTATTCACTGATGGAATGGCTGGATAAGCCATTACCCCAGCTGATTTCAGTGCCTGGTTGTTACCCCACAGCGTGCTCGCTGGCGTTATTGCCTTTGTTAAACGCCGGTTTAGTGGCAGATAGTTGTATTCCGGTGATCAACGCCACCAGCGGTGTGTCGGGTGCAGGTCGTAAAGCGGCGCTTAATACGTCGTTTTGTGAAGTAGGTTTAAATGCTTATGGCTTTTTTAAACACAGACACAGACCGGAAATTGAACAAAATTTAGGTCGCAAAGTGGTGTTTACACCCCATTTGGGCAATTTTAAACGTGGCATTCTGGCCACTAGCGTAGTGACATTAAAATCCGGTGTTAGTGCAGAACAAGTGAAAGCCGCTTTTGTGAATGCTTATGCCGATAAACCGCTGGTGCGGTTAACCGCCACCTCACCCAATGTGGCTGATGTGGAAGGCTCACCATTTTGCGATATTTTCTGGCAACAGGACGGTGAGCAACTGGTGGTGGTGTCCGCTATCGATAACCTGCTCAAAGGTGCTGCAGCTCAGGCGATGCAGGCAGCCAACGTGAAGTTTGGCAAGCCGGAAACTGCAGGTTTATTTGCCTTTGAAAAAGCAGGAGCCCTGTGATGAGTGAGCAAACCCAACACAACGCAAAAACGCCCCTGGTATTAAAAATGGGAGGCCGGCTGCTGCAGGATAATCAGGCGTTAGATGCTTTATTAAAAGTAGTGGCACAACTTTCCAGCCAATACCCGATAGTGCTGGTGCATGGCGGTGGTGATCAGGTGGACAGCTGGCTGGCAACCTTTGGTTTTAGCACCCAAAAAATTGATGGTCAGCGCGTTTCGCCAAAAGAGCAAATGCCGGTGATCGCAGGGGCTTTGGCCGGTGCAGTGAACTGTTTAATGGTGTCACGCGCTCAGCTGCAGGGTTTACGGGCTGTAGGTTTAACCCTGGCTGCCGGGCAAAGTCTGAAGTTTGATGTGAACGAAAAACTGGGCGCTGTGGGTATTGCCAAAGCCAATGACGCAACTTTGTTGAACACCTTGCTCAGCCAGGGGTTTGTGCCAGTGTTTAGTTCTGTTGGCCAAAGTGACAACGGCGATTTATTGAATGTAAATGCAGACTTAGCTGCAGCCGCTATTTGTCAGTTGGTGCAGGGTCAGCTGGTGTTATTAACCGATGTGCCTGGCATTCTGGACGGCGAAGGAAAGCTGATTAGCGCTTTAGATGGTAAAGCAGCGCAGGCGCTGGTCGACAGTGGTGTGATTAAAGGTGGCATGAAAGTCAAACTGGATGCTGCGCTTGAAACTGCCGCTGCACTGCGACGATCCATCGTTGTTGCCGGCTGGCAGCAACCTGATGATTTGTTAAAACTGATGCAACAACAAGCAGTAGGAACCTGCATCAGTGAATAAGGGGCTAGATCGTTGTAATAAAACGCCCTCAATCCCACTGAAATCCGCTTTCACGAAGGTCTGAACTACTCGGCCTTCGGGCCGATTTCCCCAATAAGGAAGCCGCAGCGCGGTCAGACAGTGTGAGTTATGAGTCAATTAAAACAGCTGTTATGTTTAGCTGAACTGGATCAACAACAATTAGCGGGCTTATTAGCTTTAGCCCTGGATATTAAACAAAAACCCGCCAACTACAGCAACGCGCTTAAAGGCAAAAGTATTGCGTTGTTGTTTGAAAAACCCAGCTTACGGACCCGCGTCAGTTTTGATGTAGGCATCAATAAACTTGGTGGTCACAGTGTGTATCTGGACCAGCAAAACGGTGCAATGGGCGTGCGCGAGTCGGTCGAAGATTTTGGCAGCAATCTCGCTTGCTGGACAGATGCGATAGTGGCGCGGGTGTATTCCCAGCAAACACTGCAAAAACTTGCTCACAGCAGTAAAAAGCCAGTGATTAACGCACTCAGTGACTTGTATCACCCTTGTCAGGCGCTGGCTGACTTACTGACGTTAAAAGAGCAGTTTGGTGACGTCAGTAAGGTGCATCTGGCTTATGTTGGTGATGGCAATAACGTGTGTCATTCGCTGATGTTAGGGGCGGCCATTATGGGCATGACTTTAACTGTGGTTACGCCACCGGGTTTTGGCCCTGACGCGCACGTGCTGCTGCGGGCTCAGGCGCTGGCGCAACAAAGTGGCGCTAAGCTGACGTTGAGTCAGCATGTGTCTTCGGCGGCCGGTGCAGATGCACTTTATACCGATACCTGGATGTCGATGGGCAATAAAGCCGATCCGGCACAGGTTGAAGCGGCTTTTGCCCCTTATCAAATCAATACGGCTGTGATGCAGCGGCTGGGCGTAAAGAACTTTATGCACTGCCTGCCTGCCCATCGTGGCCATGAAGTCACCAGCGAAGTGCTCGACAGTGACTATTCTTTGGTGTTGCAGCAGGCGGAAAACCGTATGCATGCGCAAAATGCTGTTTTAGTAAGTTTATTTGCCTGAGGCCGAACATGAATAATGCAAAACAAAATGTGAAAAAAGTAGTACTGGCGTATTCCGGTGGTTTAGATACTTCGGCCATTGTGCCTTGGCTCAAAGACAACTACGACTGTGAAGTGATTGCTTTTGTGGCAGATGTCGGCCAGGGTGCGGAAGATTTAGCCGGTGTTGAAGAAAAAGCCATTAAATCCGGTGCCAGCAGCTGTTATGTGGTGGATTTACGCGAACAGTTTGTCAAAGAAGTGATTTATCCAACCTTAAAAGCCGGTGCTGTATACGAGGGCCAGTATTTACTGGGCACTTCGATGGCGCGGCCTATTATTGCCCGTGCTCAGGTGGAGCTGGCATTAAAACTCGGTGCTGACGCGCTTTGCCACGGCTGTACCGGTAAAGGTAACGATCAGGTACGGTTTGAAGGGGCTTTTGCTGCTTTAGCGCCTCAGCTGAAAGTGATAGCTCCTTGGCGGGAGTGGGAATTTAACTCCCGTCAGTCGCTGCTTAATTATCTGGCAGAAAAAAATGTGCCGACCACAGCAACAGCCACCAAAATTTATAGCCGTGACGCCAACTTATTTCATATTTCACACGAAGGCGGTGAGCTGGAAAACCCATGGAACGAACCCTCTGAACAGGTCTGGATGTGGACCAAATCGCCGGAGCAGGCGCCGGATAAAGCACAATATCTGCAGCTGAGTTTTGAAAAAGGCGAACTCACTGCCATTGACGGTAAAACTGTGGGCGCCATTGAAGCTATTGAACAATTAAATGCTATTGGCTCTGAGCATGGTGTAGGCCGTATCGATATCGTCGAAAACCGTTTGGTTGGGATGAAATCCCGTGGCTGTTATGAAACACCGGGCGGCACCATTATTGTGGCAGCGCTACGTGCGCTGGAATCCCTTGTGTATGACCGCACCTCACTGAAATACCGTGAAGAGGTCGGTTTGGAAGTGGCGCAGCTGGTGTATGACGGCCGTTGGTTTACCCCTTTAAAAGACGCTTTATTTGCCGCTTCCAATTCGCTGGCGGAACAACTGACCGGTGATATTGTGGTGAAACTTTATAAAGGTCAGGTGACTGTTGCCAAACGCCGTTCACCTAACAGCCTGTATTCAGAAGCTTTTGCCACTTTTGATGGTGATGAAGTGTATAACCAGAAAGATGCCGCCGGTTTTATCCGCTTGTATTCTCTGGCCAGCCGTATTCGGGCGCTGCATACCAAAGGTTAAACTGCCAAAATTCCCGGTACGCCAGATTGCACGCCGGATGGATGATACAGCGGTTTCGGCCGCTGTTTTTTTATTGAGTAATTTGAGGATACAGTCATGGCCATGTGGGGCGGACGTTTTCAGGAAGCCAGTCTGGATGAGTTCCGGGCTTTTAATGACTCATTAAGTTTTGATTATCTGTTGGCGCAGCAGGACATTGCCGCGTCGCGCAGTTGGGCTATTGGCCTGGCCGAAGCTGGCATTATCACAGCAGAAGAAGCAGCTTTATTGGATGGTGCTTTGGCTGAACTGGCGCTTGAGGTTGAAGCCAACCCTGAATTGCCGCTGCAAAGTCAGGAAGAAGATATTCACAGCTGGGTTGAAGCTAAACTGGGTGAAAAAATTGGTCATGCTGCCAAAAAGCTGCATACCGGCCGCTCGCGCAATGACTTAGTGGCTACCGATCTGCGGCTTTGGAGCAAGCTCAATACCGGTTTAGTGCGTGATGCCCTCAAATCTGCAATCGGCGCTTTATTGGCATTTGCCGATAAACATCAGGCGCTGGTGATGCCGGGTTTTACTCATTTACAGCGAGCGCAGCCGGTGATGGTCAGTCACTGGGCTTTGGCTTATGTTGAAATGTTCCGCCGTGATTTAAGCCGGTTGGACGATGCACTGAAACGGATGGATGTATGCCCGCTCGGTTGTGGAGCTTTGGCCGGCACCGGTGTATTGCTCGACAGAGTCACACTGGCGCAACGTTTGGGTTTTGCAGAAGCGGCGCGTAACAGCCTGGATGCAGTGTCGGACCGGGATTATGTAGTAGAGCTGTCAGCAGCGGCCAGTTTGTGTTTAACCCATTTGTCGCGTTTATCTGAAGATGTGATTTTCTTTTGTTCAGGCGAAGCTGGCTTTTTTAAATTGGGAGATGCTATTTCTTCCGGCTCTTCGTTGATGCCACAAAAGAAAAACCCCGATGTGTTTGAACTGCTGCGTGGCAAAACCGGCCGGGTGCTTGGGCATTTAGTGGCTATTTTGCATGTATTGAAAGGTTTGCCGCTGGCTTATAACAAAGATATGCAGGAAGACAAACAAGGCTTTTTTGATTTGATGTCTACCTGGCAACAATGTTTATTGGTGCTGGCAACAGTGCTGCCGCATTTGTCGGTTAATGCCGGCCAATGTCGCCGTGCCGCTGAGCTTGGCTACAGCAATGCCACAGATCTGGCCGATTATCTGGTCAGTAAAGGTGTGGCTTTTCGCGATGCACACGAGCTCTCCGGTGAGCTGGTGCTCAAAGCTTCAGCCCAGCAAAAACCGCTGGAAGCTTTATCACTGAGCGAATTACAGGCAGTATCAGCGCTGATTGGCGATGATGTGTATGCTGCACTGACCATCGAAGCGGGTCTTGCCAAAAGAGCGGCTTTGGGCGGCACTTCACCACAACAGGTTGCGGCTGCACTCGCGGCTGCACAAAGCTGGTTTGCGGCGTTATAAAACCCGGTAACCGCAATAAAAAACCGGCATTTATGCCGGTTTTTTTGATGTTGTAGCACCCACAGATTTTCAGCGCTCAGTGGCACTAAAAATCAGGCCATTTAACGGAAAATATCAATTTCCGCAGGTTTTTGCTGATCTGCAGGTAAGTCAGGATTGGTTGGCACCGCATATTGGGTTGGTTCAGTGCCCTGACGGAAAAACTCAAAACTGCTGCTGTTGTCAGTGGCCTGGCTTAATAAGCCGGTTTTGTTGTCAATCCGCACCGACACTATGCCGACGGGAGCTGGCGGGAATTTTTCCGGCAGATCTTGGAGCGCAAGTTCGGCAAAGTTTTGCCAGACCGGCAAAGCAGTGCGGGCACCAGACTCGCCACCGGCAACTTGATCGACCCCCAGATTGCTGTTCCAGGCGGTTTTACCCAGCACACTTTCAGCATCATCAAAACCCACCCAGCTGGTGATCACCAGATCCGGGGTAAAACCAGAGAACCAGGTGTCTTTCACATCATTGGTGGTACCGGTTTTGCCGGACAAATCACGGCGTTTTAACGCCTTCAGATTTTTCGCAGTGCCGTCCCAGCCGTCGCCCCCCCAAATGGCACTTTTCATCGCTTCAGAAATTAAAAATGCGTTTTGGGCAGAAATCACTCTGGGAGCAAATTCAGCTGTGGCTTTTATATCAGTGTCGGCTGGCGCTGTTGTGTCCGCATCAGCAGCCTGGGCCGCGGCTTGCAGTGTGGCTTCGGCTTGCGCCACAGCGGCACAGTCATCACACACCTGTACAGGTTTATGCTCATAAATCAGATTGTTCTGATCATCCAGAATTTTGGTAATGATATAGGGTTTCACCAGATGACCGCCGTTGGCAAACACAGCATAACCTGTTGCCAGCTCCATCGGCGTTAATGAAGCTGAACCTAACGCTAAAGTCTGGTTGCGCGGTAAATCAGATTTGTGAAAACCAAATTTGGCCAGATGATTGATGGTGTTATCAATTCCAACACCGCTGATAAGCCGCACCGACACCACGTTTTTTGATTTAGCCAAAGCTTCACGCAGGCGGATAGGGCCGTCGTAAACGTCAGGTGAGTTTTTTGGCCGCCATGCGGTGCCTGAGCCTGCGTCCCATTCATGAATAGGGGCATCATTAATAATGGAAGCCAGGGTATAACCATGCTCCAGCGCTGCCGAATAAATAAAGGGTTTGATACTGGAACCGACCTGGCGGTTGGCCTGGGTCACCCGGTTAAACTGAGTTAAACCAAAACTGTAGCCGCCAACCAGCGCCCTTACCGCGCCATCTTTTGGATCCAGTGCAACCAGCGCACTGCTCGCTTGTGGCAGCTGGCTTAAGCGCCAGTTACCTTGCTGTTCACGCACATAAACCAGCATGCCGGGTGCCAGGATCTGGCCAGCATTTTTCGGTGGATTGGCCTGACGTTCGTTGCTGATATAAGCGCGAGCCCATTTCATACCATCCCAGTCCAGCTCAATTTTACGGCCACCAGCCAGCATTAAAGCGGCAGACTTTTGCTGCACTTCAGTCACCACAGCAGGCTGCAATTTTTCAATAGCATCCTGTTCATCCAGATAGGCCAAAATGGCTTCATCCGACAAACGTTTGTCTTCGGTAAAACTAAAGCTGCCGTCTGGATTATCCTGTTTTGTGGCAGGCCAGACGACGGCTACGGGGCCACGGAAACCATGGCGCTCGTCGTAGTTATGCAGATTTTGTTGCAGTGCAGCAACAGCGCGGGCCTGCTGCGCAGAGTTCACTGTGGTAAATACCTGGAAGCCTTTGGAATAAGCTTCTTCTTCACCATAAGTGTCTACCACTTCCTGACGGACCATTTCAGCTAAATAAGGAGCTGAAGCGGTAATTTGCGCACCATGCAATTTGGAAACAATAGGTGCCTGCACAGCTTCATCATGTTGTTGTTGTGTGATGTAACCTACTGTCAGCATACGGCCCAGTACTATATTACGGCGGGCGCGGGCGCGACTTGGCGAGCGTACCGGATTTAATACTGAAGGTGCTTGTGGCAAGCCGGCAATAATAGCAATTTCAGATAAAGTCAGATCCTGAATATTTTTACCAAAATAAACCTGGGCTGCAGCACCTACACCAAAAGCACGTTGACCCAATTCAATCCGATTCAGGTACAACTCCAGAATTTCATCTTTGGTCAGCAGCTCTTCAATATGAAATGCCAAAAAGATTTCTTTTATTTTGCGGATTATTTTCTTTTCCCGGCTCAGGAAAAACAATCTGGCTAACTGTTGGGTAATGGTACTGGCGCCCTGACTATAATCGCCTGTGGTGGCAACCACAGTGGCAGCGCGGAACACGCCAATCAGATCTATGCCCGGATGTTCGTAAAAACGCGCATCTTCGGTCGCAAGCACCGCCTGGATCAATAAAGGTGGTATTTCATTGATCTTCAGAGGGATCCTGCGCTTTTCACCAAATTGTGAAATGAGCTCACCGTCCTGACTGAAAACGCGCATAGGCGTTTGCAGCCTGACATCTTTGAGTGTTTCCACACTTGGCAGGTCATCTTTCAGATAGATATAGCTGCCAAATATCAAAGTTACGCCAAGGATCGCGCAGCTGACGGTGATAATTACCAGTTTTTTAAGCCAAGACACTGAATAGCCCCAATTTTTACTCCCATTTACCAAAATAGGCTGCTAGTATAAATTTATTAGCAGTCGTTAAAGCGCTTTAGATCCGTTTTAAAAACGACTAAGCTAGAAATCAAAACCATAATAATCATAAATTTGATACGGCCGCAGGAAGCTATGATAAATCGCCTGTTTCATACAAAAAACCCTTTAATTCTGGGGGTAGACATTGGTGCCCACACCGTGAAGGCTGTATTACTCAGTCAGCATGGTCCGCATTATAAAGTAGAAGCCTTTGCAATTGAACCTATGATTAAAGGATCGATGAACGAGCGCGAAATCCAGGACATCGAAGCCGTAGGCAACGTCATCAGTAAAATCCGCAAAAAGATTCCAAAATCAGTGAAGTTTGCTGCTGCCGCTGTGTCAGGTTCGACCGTGATCAGTAAAGTTATTTTTATGGATGCAAATTTATCTGATAACGAACTTGCCAGTCAGATAGAAGTTGAGGCTGATAGCCTGATCCCGTATCCGCTTAGTGAAGTGAGCATGGATTTTGAAAAACAGGATCTAAATCCAAACGACCCCTCTAAAGTAAACGTGTTGCTCAGTGCAGCACGTACCGAAAGTGTGCAAACCCGTGTCAGTGCTCTGGATCAAGGTGGATTCACCGCCAAGGTCATCGATGTAGAAAGTTATGCTTTAAGCCGCGCTGCCGAACTTTGTTATAAACAGCTCCCCAGCGATGCCAAATCCAAGCTGGTTGCTGTGGTTGATATCGGTGCCACTATGACTTTACTTAGTATCATGGAAGGCGGCAAAACGCTGTACACCCGTGATCAAATGTTTGGTGGCGAACAATACACCCGCAGTATTGTTTCTTATTATGGTAAAACTTACGAAGAGGCCGAGCAGGCCAAAGTAAATAATGATTTACCGCCCAATTATACCTTTGAAGTGCTTGCCCCGTTTCAGACCATGTTGTTACAGCAAGTCCGGCGTGGTATTCAGATGTATCTGACCACTTCAGGCCGTGACAATATTGATTACCTGTTGATTTCCGGTGGTACCAGTTTAATTGAAGGTGTGGATAAGTTACTCACCGACGAGCTGGGTATTCATACTGTAGTGGCCAATCCATTCTTAAATATGGAAACTGCCACTTCGGTTGACCGTGAGTTACTCAATCAGGTTGCCCCCCAATTGATGGTTGCCAGTGGTCTGGCGTTACGGAGTTTTTCGACATGGCATATATAAACCTATTGCCGTGGCGTGAAGCGCAGCGGAAACAACAACAAACACAGTTTATGACGATGCTCAGCATGGCGGGCATCTTAAGTTTTGCTGCAGTGTTTGGGTTAAGTGCAGTGTATAGCGCCAAAATTGAAGGTCAGAACAGCCGCAATGCCTATTTGCAGGGTGAAATTACAGTACTGGAACAACGTATTGTTGAGATCCGCGAGCTGGATGAAAAGAAGAAAAACCTGCAAAAGCGGATGGAGCTGATCGCCCAGTTGCAAAGTAGCCGGAACCTGGGAACCCAGATCATGGATGAAATTGCGGCCGTGGTGCCTGCCGGTGTGTATTTGTCCAATCTGCAAAAACAAGGTCCTTCTTTGCTATTGGTGGGAAAAAGCGAATCAAACAACCGTTTATCTAACATGATTCGTTCTGTTGAAAGTTCTGAGCTGTTAAAAGACCCGTTGCTGGAATTTATCGAAGCGGGTAAAGACCAAAGTCAGATCCTCAGTGATTTTAAAATTCATCTGACGGTAAAAGGTTTTGAAGCGGTGCAGGGTGAAGCCAAACCGGCGGCAGTGAAACCGGGCACTCCAGCACAGGGGACAGCAAAATGAGCATGAATTTTAATCTGGACGAACTGAACAACCTTGATATGTCGGATATGGGCTCTTGGCCTTTAGCCGGTAAAGTCATAGTGATATCAGTGCTGGCCATTCTGATTGCCACTTTAACTTTTTTCCTGCTGGTTGACGACAAAATAACCCAACTGGAAATTTCAGAAGCCAAAGAACAAGAATTACGTCAGGTATACAGAGTGAAATACGCCTCAGCGGTGAATCTGGAACTGTATAAAAAACAAATGGTAGAAATGGAGCAAACTTTTTCTTACCTGTTAAAACAGTTACCGGCTACCCATGAAACTCCTGGTTTGCTTGACGACATTACCTATGCTGGTACTTCTACCGGTTTAACTTTTGTCAAAATTAACTGGTTGCCTGAAATCGAAAAAGATTTCTACACCGAACTGCCGATCAAAATTGACGTTGTCGGTGATTATCACCAGTTTGGTAACTTCGTCAGTGAAGTTGCCAAGCTGCCGCGTATTGTTTCCCTGCATGACTTCTCCGTCAGCACAGACAAAGAAGAGCGTCTGGTCTTTAACGTGGTGGCAAAAACCTATCGGTATAAGGAGGCTCAATAATGCGTCGTTCCTTACCGGTATTAATCAGTTTGTTTTTGTTACAGGGCTGTTATGATGATTTGACCGATATTCAACAGTTTATGAATTCAGTTAAAGCCAGTACACCAGCAAAAATACCGCCGCTGCCTGAAGTAAAACAGTTTGTGCATATCAGTTATAAATCAGCAAACGGCCGCAGCCCGTTCAGTGCGCCGCGGCCTGAAGCTGTACAGGAAAAATATGCGCAGATCCAGGACTGTTTGAGTCCGGATCCGTCAAGGCGCAAAGAACCGTTAGAAAAATACGCTCTGGACAACCTGAAGATGCGTGGCACTTTGGGTGATCAGGACGATATCTGGGCTTTGATTGAAGCCTCGGACAAAACGTTACACCGGATCAGTAAAAACAATTACCTGGGATTATTCCATGGTCGTGTGATTAATGTGGATCCGGCGCAAGTGGAATTACTGGAACTCATTCCTGATGGTGCAGGTTGTTGGAAAGAACGAACCACAGTACTGCAGATGGCTGAACCAGCAGCTGTAGCCAGCAAATAAGGTATGCGAGAGAAGCATGGAAAATACAACTAAAACAATGAAAAAAGTACCGGTCAGCCGTCCTTGGTTACTGGGTTTGCTGTTGCTGTCTGCCTCTCCGGCGATGGCAGTTCCGCTGCTGTACGATGTACGTTATAACCCGTTAAGTACAGGCGAAACTGAAATCGAATTTGTGTTCGATGAAGAATTACAGACCGAACCTTCGGTACAGGTGCTTAACGATCCGTCGCGGATTGAACTGACCTTCGATGAAGCCGATTACGAAGAAAAGCTGGCTGAAGTAGTGATTGATAAAGCCGGTGTGCAAAAAGCCAAGTCTGAATTTTATAACGAGGGTTTTAAAACCTCGGTATACCTTGATTACCTGAAGCTGTACCGCACCCGTGTGAAAGGTAACGTGTTTTATCTGCAGATTTCTGACAACCCAACCGAAACAGGTCCTGGTCAGAGTGCCGATGTAACTCCTACTTATATCAACAAAGTGAATGCCATCGATTTTCGTCGTGGTGAAAAAGGCGAAGCCCGGGTGCTGGTATTCTTAAAAGAGAACACAGCTGCGGTCGATGTGTCTGAAAAGCTTGGCAAAATTGTGGTGGAATTCCACAACACTGACATTCTGGAAGAGTTGTTGTATCAACTGGATGTAATGGACTTTGGCACTGTGGTTAAAGGCATTGAAACCTTTAAAGAAGGTGCTTTAACCCGTTTGGTGATTGAGCCGACCGAAGCCTTTAAGTTTAACTATCAGCAAGTTGACAATATTTTCAGCTTAAGTGTGGAAAAAGACGAATCTGCCGTTGGTTTTATGGCCGGTGGTAAAGAATATAAAGGTCGTGCTATCTCTTTGAACTTCCAGGATATTCCGGTTCGTACCGTGTTGCAGATCATCGCAGACTATAACGGTTTTAACCTGGTGACCAGCGACTCAGTCAACGGTAATATCACCTTACGTCTGGACGGTACTCCCTGGGATCAGGCGCTTGATATCGTACTGAAAGTCCGTGGTCTGGATAAGCGTATGGACGGCAACATTCTGATGGTGGCGCCAACAGACGAACTTGCTGAGCGTGAAGCCAAAGAATTACAGGCCCGTAATAAAGTAGAAGAACTGGAAGCTTTATACTCAGAATTTATTGCGGTGAACTATGCCAAAGCGGCTGACTTAGCCAATCTGCTCAGCAACAAAGACGCTTCGTTACTCACAGCCCGTGGTGTGGTGTCGGTTGACGACAGAACCAACACTATTTTGTTAAAAGACACCGCCAAGGCCATTGAAAACGTGCGCCGTTTAGTCGAACGTTTAGACGTGCCGGTGAAACAGGTGCTGATTGAATCCCGTATGGTGACGGTAAAAGACAGTGTGGCGGACGAACTGGGGATTCGCTGGGGTTTTAACGACCAGCAGCTGACGAAAGGTGTGGGGGGCAGTGCTATAGCTGCCAACCAATTGGCCAATGGCGTGATCCCAACGTTGGACAACAGATATAACGTGAACCTGCCAACAACGGGCACAACAACTGCTGGCCGTATTGGTTTCCATATTGCCAAGTTAGGCGACGGTACGCTGATTGATTTGGAACTGTCGGCGCTGGAAGAAGAAAACAAAGCTGAAATAGTAGCTTCACCTCGTATTTCGACGGCCAACCAGAAAAAAGCCCGCATTGAGCAGGGTGTGGAGATTCCTTATGTCCAGTCGGCCTCAAGCGGTGCCACTACAGTTGAATTTAAAAAGGCCGTCTTAAGTCTGGAAGTCACACCTCAGGTCACGCCGGATAACAAAATTATTCTGGATTTGGTGGTGACGCAGGATACCGAAGGTAAAATTGTTCCTACAGCCACTGGTAACGCTGTGGCCATTGATACTCAGCGTATTCAGACCCAGGTGTTGGTGGATAATGGTGAAACCATAGTACTGGGTGGTATTTACCAGCAACAAACCGTTAATACAGTGCAAAAAGTACCTTTCTTCGGCGATATTCCATACGTTGGCGCTATGTTCCGCCGCTCACTGGATAAAACCGAGAAGAAAGAACTCCTGATTTTCGTCACGCCAAAGATATTGACTGAAAACAAATAATGTCTTGCTCTGAGCTTCACAGGACCCGGCCGGGTCCTGTGAAATTTAGCTTGCTAAGCTATCGGCAAAACTGACATAATTCAGCGCTTCAAATTTTCGTGGGAGCTTTTAGGTCCTGACATCAACCCTCATTTAGTTAGCTGATTAGCATTACGACATATGGCAGAGAAACGCAATATCTTCCTTGTTGGCCCTATGGGCGCAGGAAAAAGTACCATTGGCCGTCATTTAGCAGAAATGCTGCATCTCGACTTCTACGACTCAGATCAGGAAATTGAGCGCCGTACCGGTGCAGACATTGCCTGGGTTTTTGATTTGGAAGGCGAAGAAGGCTTCCGCATTCGTGAAGAAAACGTCATTGAAGATCTGACCGAACTGCAGGGCATAGTACTGGCCACTGGCGGTGGTTCAGTGTTAAGCAAAGAAACGCGTAACCGTTTATCAGCACGTGGCATTGTGGTTTATCTGGAAACGCCGATTGAAAAGCAGGTTGCCAGAACCCAACGTGATAAACGTCGTCCATTATTGCAAACTGAAGAAGCACCACAACATGTGCTGGAACGCCTGGCTGCTGAGCGTAATCCGTTGTATGAAGAAATCGCCGATTTCACCATCCGGACTGACGAACAAAGTGCCCGTTCCGTTGCCAATCAGATTGTTGAACAACTGGGTTTTTAATTTTTCCAGCTAAGGGGACTGTCGATGGAAAAAGTTGCCGTTCAACTTGGCCAGCGCAGTTACCCGATTGTTATTGCGCCTGACCTTCTCACCAGCGCGCAGCAGGTGCCGGAGCTGTTGATGCTCTGGCGCTACAAAAAAGTTGCGATTATCTCCAATCCTACTGTTGCTGCTTTATACCTGCCACAAATCCGAACCTTGTTTGCCGGCCAAACAGTCACAGAAATTTTGCTTCCTGATGGCGAAGCTTATAAAAATCTGCAGTCTTTTGAGCAGGTGAATTCATTTTTGCTGGAACAGCGTATGCCACGTGACGGGCTGTTAGTGGCGCTTGGTGGTGGTGTGATTGGTGATTTAACCGGTTTTGTTGCAGCCTGTTATCAACGTGGCACCGCATTTTTGCAGATCCCAACCACTTTGTTATCTCAGGTTGACTCTTCAGTTGGCGGCAAAACGGCCGTCAACCATGCACTTGGCAAAAATATGATTGGTGCTTTTCACCAACCCCAGGCCGTGCTGATTGATACCCGGGTTTTAGCCTCATTACCGGCGCGTGAATTCAGCGCAGGTATGGCTGAGGTGATTAAATATGGTTTGCTTGGTGATATGGCCTTTTTTGGCTGGCTGGAACAGCAACAGCAGGCCATTGTTGCGCTCAAGGAGCCGCAACTCAGTCAGATGATCCGTCACTGTTGTCAGATGAAAGCCGATATTGTCAGCCGCGACGAGACAGAACAGGGTGAACGTGCCTTATTAAATCTGGGCCATACCTTTGGCCATGCCATCGAAGCCTGGTTAGGTTATGGTGAATGGTTACACGGTGAAGCTGTTGCCGTTGGCATGATGATGGCATTTGAACTTGCTGCCGCCCGTGGTTGGGTACAGCCTGAGGATGTTGTCAGAGTCCGCAATTTATTATTGGCTTTTGCTTTACCCGTAAAGCCGCCGGCCGGTATGAAGATAACGGACTTTCTGCCTTATATGAAAACCGACAAAAAAGTAAAAGACGGCCATATGCGCTTTATCTTGCCAAAATCGCTTGGGGTCGCCATCATCGTTGACGATGTCACAGAAACAGAATTACAGCAGGTTTTTGCCGGATAAATGTCTGAATTACAACAAAAGTTAACTCATATGAAAGGCTTATTGCCTTCACAGCGGCAATGGCTGGAAAGGTTAGTGTTCCAGCTGGAGTTTAATCCTTATCAGCGCATTCATATGGTGGGCGGGCCTGGCACCGGCAAAACCACTTTAACGCTGGCGATTGCCGATTTGTTATCCAGTCAGTTTAATCTGGCACTGATTAAAGCCGAACCTGAATTAACCGCAGCCAGGGTGCGCCAACACGTGCTGGAGCACTGGTTCGGTGTCTGTAAAGACTCAACTAAACCGATGATCCAGCTGGTAGGGGACAGAGAGCTTACCGAACCACTGGCCTTAGTGATTGATCAGGCTGAATATCTACCCGCTGAACTCTGGGCTGAACTAGCACAATTACCTTGTCTGGTGATCGCTGCTACCGAACATCCGGCTGATGCTGCAGAGCTGAATCTGCCGTTGCCGGCGCTTGGCCTGGAAGACGCTCAGTTATTGCTCGAAGGCAGTGGTTTAAATACCCTGACTGTTGCTGATCGGATGGATACAGCGCTTGGCAATATGCATATTTTGCTGGACCCTTCACTGGCGCGTCGGCCAACACCAAAAACAGAAATAAAAACTGCGTCGCTGGCGAAACCTTTGCTGGTATTTACCGGCGGTATGGCACTGATTGCGGCTGTGGTGTTTTTTTGGTTCTGGACCGAACAGCAACAGCAACCTGCCGGTTTGGGTGAGCTGACTTATCTGCCGGAAGAACAAGAGGTAGCGCCCGCTCCAGTGGCTACAACAGCGGTGCCTGCAGCAAATAAAGCTGTGGTGGAAAAGCTGGTGGGTGAACTGGAGCAGGTGGGCAGTAAAACTGCGTCGTCCAGTGCAGAAGGAATGGCCAAACCCGTTGATTTTGCTGCCGCAGAGCAAGGGCTGGGTGTTGCGACCGGGCAGCCGGCAATTGAAGCCTCTGTCGAGCCTGAGCTTAAGGAGAATTCCTCAGTATTGGCCGAAGATAGCAGTCCAGCAGCTGCAACAGAAGAAGCTCAAACAGTCAAAAACGAACAGCCGCACTCTGTTCCGACCCAGGTACCTGACTTAACTCAGGGCAGCGCCGAACAAGCGCAGCCACAAGCAAAACCACAGCAGCAGCTTGCCCCTGAAGCTGAGTTATCTGTTGCTGATGAAATGACCGAAGAAGTCGCAGGTCAACCACAGCGCAGAGCCCAGACAATGGCAGAGCCGGTCGCCGAGCCGGAAGAGGATTTAGTGGCACAAGCCCAGGCTGAGCTGAAGAAAGCGCCAGCGGCCACCCAGCCAAGTGCCGGTGGTTATGCTTTCCAGGAATCTGAGTTATTGTCGATGTCTGGTATGGCATTACAGCTGGTGGTGTTTTCAAACGAAGCGGCGTTAAAGTCATTTTTGGCTTCGGAGCCATCTTTGCAAACCTACACCTATCAGCGCACAAAAAATGGTCAACGTCAGTTGGTGGTGGTGATGGCGCCATTTGCGGACGCGGTGGAAGCCAAAGCGCAGATTTCGGCTTTACCTAAAGCGCTGCAACAGGCTTTTGTAAAACCACTGGCCGATATTCATAGTGAAATCAGTGTTCAATAAGCAGGCAGGTTCACTTTGAATAAAAATCCGGTGAAAAAGCAGCGCGCTTTTTTGAAGTGGGCGGGCGGCAAATATAACCTGATGGAAGCTATTGTCGGGCATTTGCCGGATGCAGATGTGCTAGTTGAGCCTTTTGTCGGTGCTGGGTCTGTGTTTTTAAACACCAACTATTCCCGTTATCTGCTCAACGACATCAATGCTGATTTGATTCATTTGTATCAGTTTTTACAGCAAAAACCCCAGCAACTGATTAACGACGCCCGGTTATTATTTGCTGAAAGCAATAATGAAAAATCGGCATTTCTGGCATTGCGCCAATTGTTTAATCAAACAACAGATCCTTATCAGCGTTCGTTATTGTTTTTATTCTTAAACCGGCATTGTTATAACGGTTTATGCCGTTATAACCAGTCCGGCCTGTTTAATGTGCCTTTTGGTAAATATAAAAAACCTTATTTCCCGGAAGCTGAGCTGGAAGCTTTTGCTGAAAAGGCCAGCAGAGCCACTTTTGTTTGTATGGACTACCAGCAGTTGTTTGCCCAATTGCCTGCCAAAGCTGTGGTGTATTGCGACCCGCCTTATGTACCTTTGTCAAAAACGGCCAGTTTTACTTCTTATGCCAAAAACAGTTTTAATCTGGACGACCAGGCGGATTTAGCGAATTTGTCGGAGCAAGCGCAGCAGCGTGGCCATTCGGTGCTGATCAGCAACCATGACACCAGCTGGACCCGGAAAATTTATCAGGGCGCCGAGTTACATTCGATTCAGGTGGGACGCTCTATCAGTCAGAAGGGTAGTACCAGGGGTAAAGTGGCAGAGCTGTTTGCTTTGTATAAAAGCACTGCAGCGCGTTGAAACTGTTCGGCTTTTAGTTTAACACCAGTTTGACTGTGATCAGCAGCACAGCCACAAACAGCAGAGTGGTAATAATACCGGCCACTATATAAGGCACAGGGCTGCTGCTGTTAAAGTCTTGCTGACGTTGTTGTTCAGATTGAACCCCAATGAAGGCCCCAGCCACAGCCTTAAACAGTTGTTTCAGGCTGGGTTGCCGTTTCATGATGCTGATTTGTGGTGGAAACGGCTGAGCAATTCCAATAAATCAATAAAATGGAATTGGGTAGAGCGGCTATGGCCACTAAACCAGGACGACCAGCTTGGTTGGGGGGCCTGATCACATTGCACCGTAATTTGTTCGATGCCTTGCTCAGAGATTAAAATGGTTTTATTGCACGAGGCAATATGGGGTTCACTTTGTGCCGGCAATAACAACACCACTGCGCTTAATCCAAGCAGCAGGCCGGTCATTTTGAGTAGAGTTGGTGTTTTCATCAGTCGCAGATCCATCGGTTGACTGGCGAATAATACAGCAGTGATTGCAATTGAACAAGCCATTGCTTTGTTTTCCCAGATAAGGGAGCTGATAGCCAGACTGTATGTTTAACGTCTCACAGCAACTGTGACTAGTGCTGCTGTGAGAGCGTTTTATCTTCAGATCAGAAGCTTTTGGTTAGGGTAGCAACCAGGCGGCCATCGCAGAGGTTGCATTGAGCTGAACTGTCGATATCAGTGTCTGCGTATTTCAGTGCGATGGAGGCACCAAGCAGCGTGGTGCTGGCACCAATGCTCCAATCCAGATAACCATCCCCAGACACAGGGCCAGCCGCCAGGAAAGTGCTGTATTGGGTGTTGTTTTCAAACTGGTTATAAGATGCATGGAACTGCAATGTCAGATTATCAAGCAGTGTGTAGTTATAATCAGCGGAGTAATAATAATAAGTGTCAACGTCAGTGCCAAAATAGTCGTTGGAATAGGCCAGGCCCAGGGTTAAATCTTTATAAATAAATTTGCCGTAGGCTTCATAAAAATTAAATTGGTCGGTGTCGTTGTCACCATTTGGGTAACGATATTGCATCACACCCAGATCCGTACTCCATTCATCAGACAACTTACCTGTCCAGCCGGCCAACAAATCCAGCTCCATCGAACCCTGACCAAAACTGATATTTGAGCCCCAGGTGGACAGATAAAAACCACTGTCGGTATTTAAGGTCAGGCCGCCCTGTAACGCCATACCTTCGTTGGTTTGGGAAATACCACGGAACAAATAGTCGGAAGTCAGGCTGATATTGCCGCTGAGCGTGGGTTCAGCCTGACTGGAAAAACTATGGCTTGCCAGCAGCAATAATGTTGAGGTTAATGCAATGGAACATGGCTTCCGTAACGGTGTTGCAGTTTTTTTCATGTGATTTGCCCTTATCTGAAAGTATCACTTTTGGCTATTCCATTTTTATGCCATAGAAAAATATTTATAGGATTCAATGGTCTAGTGTAGCTGTATATTTGACAATTGCCGCTACTGCGCACATTTGGTGCGTAATTGCCTGTTTTATGGGCGCTTTGTGACAGGCAACGGCTGCTTTGGCGGCACAAATCGGTTACATTAAGCGCCAATTTTTATTTGCCATAAGCGGAGATAAGTCTGATGCAACCATTTTGGCTGGCGCCTTCAATTTTATCGGCTGATTTAGCCAGGCTGGGTGACGATGTAGCGCGCGTGCTCAGCGCAGGCGCCGATGTGGTGCATTTTGACGTGATGGACAATCACTATGTGCCCAATCTGACTTTTGGCCCTATGTTATGCAGCGCTTTGCGCAATTATGGTATTACCGCCCCAATTGACGTGCATTTAATGGTAGAACCGGTGGATGCACTGATCCCGCAATTTGCCAAAGCCGGTGCCAGCATTATTACTTTTCATCCTGAAGCTTCCAAACATATCGACCGCAGCCTGCAGCTTATTCGCGAACAGGGTTGTCAGGCCGGTTTAGTGTTTAACCCGGCGACGCCTTTAAGCTACCTTGAACATGTGATGGATAAAGTGGACGTGATTTTGCTGATGTCGGTGAACCCGGGTTTTGGTGGCCAGAGTTTTATTCCATCAACACTGGATAAACTGCAAAAAGCACGGCAACTGATTGATCAAAGCGGCTTACCTATCCGGCTGGAAGTGGACGGTGGTGTGAAAGTCGAAAATATCGCCGAAATAGCCGCTGCCGGCGCCGATATGTTTGTGGCAGGTTCGGCCATTTTTAGCCAGCCGGATTACGCTGCAGTGATTGCACAAATGCGCGCTGAACTGGCCAAAGTTGCCCGTTAAGCACACTGTCATTTCAGTGGTTGCAGGGTATAATCGCGGCAATTTTTTAGTTTGATCCCAAGGTTTGGATCATCAGTAACGGATTTTTTATGACAGCAAGCAAGAAACCCATTGTATTAAGCGGTGCTCAGCCTTCGGGTCAGCTCACTATCGGCAATTATCTTGGTGCTTTGCGCCAGTGGGACCGCATGCAGGACGATTATGACTGTCTGTATTGTATTGTGGATTTGCATGCCATTACCGTACGCCAGGACCCAGCGGCCCTGCGCAGTGCATCACTGGATTCTCTGGCCTTGTATCTGGCTTGTGGCATCGACCCGGAGCGTTCAGCAGTGTTTATGCAGTCACATGTGGCAGAACACAGCCAGTTAGCCTGGGTATTAAACTGCTATACCCAGTTTGGTGAATTAAGCCGGATGACACAGTTTAAAGATAAATCTGAGCGTCATAACAATAACGTTAATGCCGGTTTGTTTACCTATCCGGTGTTAATGGCTGCTGACATTCTGTTGTATCAGGCTAATCAGGTGCCGGTTGGTCATGATCAAAAACAACATCTGGAATTAGCCCGTGATGTGGCCATGCGTTTTAACGCTTTGCATGGTGATGTATTTACGGTGCCAGAACCTTATATTCCCCCTGTTGCAGCCCGGGTGATGAGCTTGCAGGAACCAACAAAAAAGATGTCAAAGTCGGACGAAAATCCATGGAACTTTGTTGGTTTGCTGGAAGATCCAAAAATGATCAGCAAAAAATTCAAGAAAGCCATGACCGATTCGGAAGATCCACCAAGGGTGTATTTTGATATCGACAACAAACCTGGTGTGGCTAACCTGCTGAGTATTTTGTCAGGTGTGACGAACAAGTCGGTGGAAGCACTGGTGAATGAATACGAAGGCAAAATGTATGGCCATTTAAAAACTGACGTGGCTGATGCAGTCATTGCTTTGCTGGAGCCGGTGCAACAACGGTATGCACAAATCAGGCAGGATCAGCAGCTGATGAATGACGTGATGCGTGCCGGCGCTGCCAATGCCCGGCAGCGTGCAGTTGCAACCTTAGCCAAGGTTAACGAAGCTGTTGGTTTTGTGATGCCATAACCGATTGATGAATAAATAAAAAAGGAGGCTATGCCTCCTTTTTTATTTGTTGTAGCGTCTGCTTTTAAAAAAGCGCACAACACCCGGCTTTAAACGGGTCAGCATTGCCTGACATATTTATTCTTTTGGTCTTTTGGTTTTATCCCAGACCTTAGATTCATTGCCTTGCCATAAACGCACAATATTCTGCCGGTGCCGGATCACAATCAGAATGCTCAACATCAAAACCGGAATTGTATATAAAGGTTTAATGAACCAAGTAAAAATTGGAGCCAAACTGACAGTAACCACTGCAGCAAAAGACGAATAACCGGTAGCACCGACCAGAATCATCCAGGTTGCAATTAATAAACCCGCCAGATCAAGGCCTATTGGCATCATGGTGCCAAAAGCAGTGGCCACAGCTTTACCACCCTGAAAGCCAAAAAATACCGGATAAATATGCCCAAGGCAGGCGCAGATGGCGATCATGCCCAGGTAAAAAGCTTCGATACCGAGAAAATAAGAACCCCAGACCGGGATAGTGCCTTTGAGCACGTCAAACACCAGCACCAAGACAGCGGGCAGCGTACCGCCCAGACGCAGCACGTTGGTGGCTCCGGGATTGCCGGAACCATGACGGCGCGGATCAGGCAGCCTGAACAGCTTGCTGACAATAACGGCTGATGAAACCGAACCGCACAAATAAGCAGCTATCATCATCAGGCCGATACTGGTTGTTATCAATGGATTTCCTCAACACCTGGTTTTGCGTTAAGATCGCGTCGGATTTACGAAAGCGGTCAGATTATCGGCTTTTTTACGCTTTGCCTATCCGACCAGCCTACCTGAACCCTAAGATAACGCAATGCGGAACCCGATATAATGGATATGGTTTTTATCAAACAGTTACAAATCGATACGGTGATTGGTGTTTATGAGTGGGAAAAAACCATCACCCAACGCCTCGAACTGGATTTGGAACTGGCAACTGATATCCGTCAGGCCGCTGCCGGCGACGATATTCGTCTGACGCTGGACTATGCCGTGATCAGTGAAAAAGTAACGGCGTTAGTCTGTGCACAACCGCTTGAACTGATTGAAACAGTCGCTGAAAAAGTAGCTCAAATGTTATTAACCGAATTTGCCACGCCGGCGGTGCGGGTGCGGGTTTGTAAACCCGGGGCTGTGCCAGCTGCCGCCAATGTCGGTGTTGAAATTTGCCGGGGTGCCTGGTAATGGCGCAGATTTATATCAGTGTCGGTACCAATCACAACAGAGAGCACCATATCAGGATGGCGGTGAAGGAGCTACAGCAGTTTTTTACCGATCTGCAATTATCATCGGTGTACGAAAGTGAAGCTGTCGGTTTTAAAGGGGATGCCTTTTACAACATGGTGATTGGCGCCAATACTTCGCTGAGTGTGGCCGACTGTGTAGCGGTATTTAAAGCCATTGAAGATCGGCATGGCCGGGTACGGGGCGGTGAAAAATTTTGTGGCCGTACCCTGGATTTGGATTTGTTAACCTACGATCAGGTAATTTGCCAACAACCGGTGGAATTGCCCCGGGGTGAAATTACCGAAAACGCCTTTGTGCTTTGGCCTTTGGCGGAAATAGCACCAACAGTGTTACACCCAGTGCTGACTGTCAGTTATCAGCAACTGTGGCAGCAATATCAAAAACAGCAGAAAATCTGGCCTGTGCCTTTTCAGTTTTAGCCCAGCTGTCATCCATCACGGCAGCAACAACGTAAACAGGAGGTTTCGATGTTAAGGCGTCTCACAAATAGTTACAAATCTGTATTAAAAACATCCAGGCTGCCGTCTCGAGTTTGACGGCAAGCTATGGTATTTTATACAGCTGTTTAAAGAGAATCATTGTTATTTCTCTGCCTCAATTCTTTTAACGTTCGACATAAGCAAACTGGCGACCCGAATGAAAGCACTTAAATCTATCCTGATTGCGTTTGGCCTGCTGCTGTTGGTATTGGCAATTGTTGCCGGTATTAAAGCTGAGCAGATTTTTACCATGATCAAAAATGGTGAATCTTTTGTCCCGCCCCCTGAGTCTGTCAGTGTGTATCAGGCCAGGCTGCAAAGCTGGCCACAAACCTACACTGCCATTGGCACAGTGGAGGCCGATGAAGGCATTACCATTTCAGCCCAGGTGCCAGGCAAGGTAAAACGTATTGCCTTCCAAAGTGGTGCTTATGTGCAGGCTGGCGAAGTGTTGGTTGAGCAAGAGGCGGTTAACGAAAAAGCTCAGCTGGACGCCGCTCAGGCCAGGTTAAAACTGGCACAAGCCAGTTATCAGCGTCTGGTAGAACTGCGTAAACGTAATATCGCCAGCCAAAGTGAACTGGATACCGCAGTGCAGCAGGTTGAGTCAGCCAAAGGTGATGTGGACGACTTACGCGCTACACTGGAGAAAAAACAAATCCGGGCACCATTTGATGGCCGGGTGGGTATTCGTCAGGTTGATTTAGGCACAGATTTACAGGTGGGTACTGCCATAGTGTCCCTGCAGGCCACCAACAGAGTGCGGGTGAATTTCCCCATTCCACAAGGCTGGTTGTCAAAAATCAGTCGTGGTTTAGATGTCAGTGTGGCCGTTGGTGATGCTGAAGGTTCAGTAGTGTCCGGCAAAATTACCGCCATTGGCACTGAAATTAACCCAACGACCCGTAACGCAACAGTGCAGTCTTCATTAGACAATGCCGACAATAAACTGATGCCGGGCATGGCGGTATCAACCACTGTGACTTTAAGCGAGCCGCTTCAGGTGTTAGCTGTGCCTTCTACCGCCATTATTTATGCGCCTTTTGGTGACACTGTTTTTGTCGCCGACAAAGATGAGAAAACCGGTGCGCTGAAAGCCAGACAGCAGTTTGTGCGGTTAGGCCAATCCAGAGGTGATTTTGTCGAAGTGCTGGATGGTATTAAAGCCGGTGAAAGTGTGGTCAGTGCCGGCGCTTTTAAACTCTTTAACAATCAGGCGCTGGTGATCACCGACAAACCAACGCCGGAATTTAAAACTGAGCCAACACCGGCGGACAGTTAAGCCAATTTGCCGCAGACACTGCCATTTTTTCAGGTGAATAATGAATATTACCGATATTTTTATTAAAAAACCGGTGCTGGCCATAGTGGTCAGCCTGCTGATTTTATTGGCCGGTTTTCAGTCGCTCAGCAACTTGTCAGTGCGCCAGTATCCGCGTAGTGACATTGCTGTGATCAAAATTACCACTGTGTATGTCGGTGCCAACGCTGAACTGGTGCGGGGTTTTATTACCACGCCGATAGAGCGTGCCATCGCCTCGGCCGGTGGTATTGATTATGTGGAATCGCAAAGCACTATGGGCGTGTCCACGATCAGTGCCCATCTGCATTTAAACTATGATCCGCTCAAAGCCATGACCGAGATTACCGCTAAGGTTAATCAGGTGCGCGGTGAGTTACCACCGGAGGCCGAAGTGCCTTCCATTGCCATCGAAGCGGCTGACAGTCAGTTTGCTTCGGCTTATTTAAGTTTCAGCTCCGACATTCTGGAGCAAAACCAGATCACCGAATTTTTAACCCGCTCGGTACAGCCGCGGTTAATTGCCGTTTCCGGTGTGCAAAAAGCAGAAATTCTTGGTGGCCGCACCTTTGCCATGCGCATCTGGTTAAAACCGGAAAAAATGGCTGCTTTTAACATTACCCCAACCGAAGTTCGACAAGCGCTGGCCAATAACAATGTGCAGGCCGCCATTGGCACCACCCGCGGCTCTTACACCCAGGTAAATTTAAGTGCCAATGCCGACATGAACAATGTGGAAGACTTCCGCCGTTTGGTGGTGCGTCAGAACAGTGAAGGTGTGGTGCGGCTGCAGGATATCGCCGATGTGGTGCTGGGCGCAGACGACTACAGTGTTGAAGTCAACTATTCAGGTCAGACTGCGGTGTTTATGGGCGTTTTTGTGGCGCCTAATGCCAATAGTCTGGAAGTGATTAAAAAAGTCACCGAAGAGATGGACGCCATTAAAGCCGAATTGCCGGCTGGTTTAAGTGGTGAAGTGTCTTATGACGCCACTAAATATATCCAGGCTGCTATTGATGATGTGATTAAAACCCTGGCTGAAACCCTGATCATTATCATTATTGTGATTTTCCTGTTCCTAGGTTTTAGCCGCTCTGTGCTTATTCCGGTGATTGCGATACCGCTGTCGCTGATAGGCGCGTTATTTATTATGAAAATCTGTGGTTTTTCGCTGAACCTGCTGACGTTGTTATCCATAGTTCTGTCGGTTGGTCTGGTGGTGGACGATGCCATAGTGATGGTGGAAAACATTGAACGCCATATCCAGGAAGGTTTAAAACCTTTTAAAGCAGCCATAGTGGCGGCGCGCGAGCTGGCAGGTCCTGTGATTGCAATGACAGTGACCCTGATGTCGGTTTATGTGCCTATTGGTTTACAAGGTGGCTTAACCGGCACCCTGTTCCGCGAATTTGCCATTACGCTGGCCGGCGCTGTCGCCATTTCCGCTGTAGTGGCTATTACCCTGTCGCCGATGATGGCGTCCAGAATGTTAAAACCCCACACAGAGCTTAAAGCGCCGCTGTCGAAAATTTTTGACCGTTTTAGTGTGTTTTACAGCCGTAAACTGAATCAGACCTTGCAAAACCGCTGGGGCGTGTATTTGTTCTGGATTGGTATTACCGCTATGACCATCCCGCTTTATAGCATGTCAGCCAAAGAGCTGGCGCCGACAGAAGATCAGGGCGTTATTTTTGGTATTGTTGATTCATCGGCCAATGCCACTATCGACCAGTCGGCGTTTTATGGCAAACAGGTGAATCAGGTATTTATGAAGGTGCCTGAAACCGACTTTACCTTCCAGATCAATTTCCCAACCGGTGGTTTTAGCGGCATGGTGGTGAAACCCTGGGGTGAGCGTGAGCGCACTACAGCCGAGATTTTGCCTTCGGTGCAGGAAGAACTCAGCAAAATTGCCGGTGTGCGTATTATGCCTATTACCCCACCAGCTTTACCTGGGGGGGGGCAGTTCCCGGTAGAGTTTGTGATAGCTTCGACCGCCGACTCGCGGGAAATTTACGATTATGCGCTAAAAATGCAGGAGCTGATGACCAACAGCGGTATGTTTGCCTTCCCGCCTATGCTGGATATGAAAGTGGATCAGCCTGAATATCAGCTGCATATCGACCGTGAAAAAGTGGCCGATTTAGGCCTGGATATGCGTACTGTGACCCAGGATCTCGGCACCTTATTGGGCGGGGGTTATGTCAACCGCTTTAATATGGCAGGCCTGAGTTACAAAGTGATCCCCCAGGTGAAAAGAACAGGTCGTTTAACACCGGATGACTTGAGCAAACTGTATATTACGGGGCCGGATAACAGCATGATCCGGCTCGATCAGATTGCCACTATGACACACAGCACTGTACCGCGCAGTATCAACCGGATGCAGCAGCTCAATGCAGTCAAAATCAGTGGTGTGACCTTAAAACCGCTGGATGAAACGCTGAAGTTCCTGGAAGCTGAGGCGGCAAAAATTCTGCCATCGAGCTACACAGTGGATTACACCGGTGAATCCAGGCAGTTAAAACGTGAAGGCAATACTTTCCTGCCGGCCTTTTTAACAGCACTGATGATGATTTTCCTGGTGTTGGCGGCACAGTACAACAGCTTCCGCGACCCTGTGGTGATTCTGGCAGGTTCAGTGCCGCTGGCGATGTTTGGTGCGCTGGTCTTTACCTTCCTGAAAATTCCGGCGCCTATTCCGCACTTTACCGACGCTTTTACCAGCACGCTGAATATTTATTCGCAGGTGGGTTTAGTGACGCTGGTAGGCCTGATTGCCCGAAACGGTATTCTGGTAGTGGAATTTGCCAACAAGTTGCAGGAAGAGGGCATGAGCAAAATTGAAGCTGTGCGTCAGGCCTCGGTGCTGCGGTTGCGGCCTGTGCTGATGACCAGTATTGCCACTGTGGCCGGTCACACCCCGCTGATTTTTGCCGAAGGCGCAGGCGCAGAAGCCCGCAACTCTATTGGTATAGTGTTAGTGCTCGGCATGACTATCGGCACTATTTTTACACTCTTTGTGTTGCCGTCTATTTACGTGCTACTGGCCAAAGATCATCAGGCAGACCACGTAAAAGAAGAAAAATTGCAGGCCGATGCGGTGTAACGACAGTGCTGAAGTTGCAATCACGATAAAAAACGGAGCCTGATGGCTCCGTTTTTTATCGGTTTGTTTTTCTTGCGCGCTGTTTTTTTATGTGTTTTATCGATTTTCAGGCTGTGTATGACCAGCTGCAGTGTTGATGGTCTGCATGCTGTGGCTGATGGCTTCCAGTCTGGCCTTTGCGACCGCGCTGCGCATAGCCTCCCCTTGAAAACCTGCTGCGACCAGCGCTTTGATATCCACGGTTTTGGCCGCTGCTGCCAGGGCGCGTAAATAATCCGCCTGTGGATAACAGGCCTGCTCAAAACCGGTGCGGCCACGTAAATCGGCAATACAACACAACAACAACAATTCCAGCCGCTCTGGTTTACGCCATAAATCAATGCTATCAAACAGCTTTTGGATGGTCACAGCGCGCAGCTCTAAAGCTTTGTGTACCAGCTGATGGTATTCACTGGCCAGCAGTGCTAAATCCCGGCAGTCATTTGGAATACGCAGGCGTTGGCACAGGTTGCTGATCAGCGGCAAGCCCAGTGTTTCATGGCCATGGTGCGACGGCCAATGCTCTGGTGGTGTGACGCCTTTGCCAAGGTCGTGGCATAAAGCGGCAAAACGTACATCTAGCCGCTCTGACAACAACGCAGCCTGCTGCAGCACCAACATGCTGTGAATACCGCTATCAATTTCCGGATGCCATTTGGGCGGATTGGGAATGCCCCAGAGTTTATCCAGCTCCGGCATCAGCACCGCAAGGGCACCCACTTCATGCAGCAGCTCAAAATAAGCGGCCGGTGTTTGCTCCAGCAGCGCCCTGGAGGTTTCCTGCCAGACCCGCTCAGCCGTCAGATGTTGCATCTCACCCTGCGCTACCAGCTCGGACATCAGTTGTTTGGTGTCGTCAGCCACGGTAAAACCCAGCGGATAAAAACGGGCATAAAAACGCGCGACCCTAAGCACCCGCAATGGATCTTCAACAAAGGCCGGTGACACATGGCGCAGTATTTTGGCCTGAAGGTCGGCCTGGCCACCATAAGGGTCAAATAACTCGCCATTTGCTTCGTCGCGCGCCATTGCATTAATGGTTAAATCCCGGCGCATTAAATCCTGCTCCAGTGTGACATCGGGCGCAAAATAACAGGCAAAACCGGTATAACCCTGGCCTTGTTTACGTTCGGTGCGGGCCAGCGCGTATTCCTGTTTGGTTTTGGGATGTAAAAACACCGGAAAGTCTTTGCCGACACTCTGATAACCTTGCGCCAATAATTGCTCCGGTGTGGCCCCGACAACCAGATAGTCGTTGTCTTTTACTTTCAGGCCCAATAACTGGTCGCGCACTGCGCCGCCCACAAGATATATCTTCACATGCTTTCCTGACTGCGGTTTTTTTGCCATTATAACCGGCCAGCAACAATTGTCGCGTCAGTCACAGTCAGGATGTTATGTACACCGGATTTTTTGGCCTGAACAGCCAGCCGTTTTCAATCGCGCCCAACCCGGAATTTATGTATTTAGGGGCCCGTCATACCGAAGCTTTGGCGCATTTGCGTTATGGCCTGGGCGATGCCGGTGGTTTTGTATTGTTAACCGGCGAAGTCGGCACCGGTAAAACCACGGTGTCACGTTGTTTAATGGCTGAGCTGCCGGAAAAAACGCAGGTGGCTTTTATTCTCAATCCCACCTTGTCTGAGCTTGAACTGCTGGCGGCCATTTGTGACGAGCTCAAGATCCGTTATAAAAAAACCGACGCCAGCTTAAAAAACCTGACCGACAAAATTACCGCCAAGTTATTAAAAAACCATGAGGCGGGGCTTAATACCATTTTAATTATTGATGAAGCGCAGCATCTGCAACCGGCGGTGCTGGAGCAATTGCGGCTTCTGACCAACCTCGAAACCAATACCAAAAAGTTGTTGCAGGTGATTTTAATCGGTCAGCCTGAGCTGCAGCAGCTGTTACAACGCCAGGACTTACGCCAGCTGGCGCAGCGTATTACCGCCCGTTACCACTTAATGCCGCTCACCCTGATGGAAGTGCAGCATTATGTGCAACACAGGTTGCAGGTCGCCGGTTGCAGCAGGCCGGTATTTACCGACGGTGCTTTAAAAAAATTGTTTATGTTATCCGGTGGTATTCCACGGTTGGTGAATCTGATTTGTGACCGTGCTTTGCTCGGGGGTTATAGTCAGCAAAAAGCGTTAATTGACGCAGCGCTGGTGCAACAAGCGGCAGCGGAAATTCTGGCGGTGCGTCAAACCGAGCCTGCCAAAACCACCCCTTGGTGGTTCTGGGCCTTGCTGTTTATCGGTTGTATCGGCCTGGGCGCTTTGCTTGCTATTGGCCTGGATCTTGGTCTGAATTCTGTGCCAAATCCGGGCCCGGATAAATCTGGAAGTTAAGTTATGTCGTTATTGATGGAAGCGTTAAAACAGCAACAGGGCCAGCAGCCCATGCCAGCCCAGCCTGTTGCTTATACCCAGCCTGCGTCGGCACACAATGCACAGGGCTGGAAAATGCTGGCTTTGCTGTTGTTGGTGCTGGTTGGTTTATTGGCCGGTTTTTTACTGGCGCAATATCTGCAAAAACCGCCGGTAGCCGCTGTGGCACCTGTGGTGCAACCGGCCAGTGCCGGCCAAATTCTGACTGACTTACTGACAGTACCGCCTGGTGCGGCCAGCACAAAAACCGAAAACACGGCGGATGACAGCAGCGCAGATCAGAGCAGTGAAACGCACAGTAGTGAAGAACCGCAACTGCTGGTGTCGGCACTGCCCCGTCAAAAGCGACAGGCGCAACAAGGACTGGATGAACAGGTAGCGCTGCTGGCTGGCGAACGCAGTGGGGCAATTCACCAAAATGATGCTGTGGATACTGAGTTTGCTGATGAATTTCAGGCTCAACCACAAATGGCCGAAGCCAATCCGGCGGATGAAGTGGCTGAGATCCCCGCTCAGCAGCCGGAACTCAGTGCCAATGAAGTGTCGGATGAGCTCAAAAGCAAATTTGCACTGGCGCTGGAAGAAACAGGCTCAGCGCCAAGACGGCAGTCGGTGACTGACCATGCGGCGCCGGCACGGGATATTCATAGTCTGGATGAGCTGTTAAAACGGCAAATTCCGCCTTTGCGTTTTGAAGCCCATGTGTATGCCACTGAACCCAGGCAGCGCTGGGTGAAGGTCAATGGCAAAGATTTGCAGGAAGGGCAGTGGGTCACAGCCGATATTCAAATTAAAGAAATTACGCCGCAGTACGTGTTGCTGCAAACCGGCCGGCAGCTATTTAGCATGGAAGCGCTGAGTGAATGGTCGTACCGTTTACCAGGGCGTTAATGCGGGCTCTTGCTCGGCAAAGCTTTGCAGTTTTTGCCCTGACGTGGGGCAAGTAACAGATAGGCTACAGCCCGCTTTGTATGGCTTATTAACAGCCTGGTATCGGCTATAGATAGTGCTGCAACTCCAGCTGATATTTTTTTAAATCAGCGCAGGATTCAATGACCTCTTCACTTTGTTTACTTAAATCCAGCAGCTTGGCCGGCAAATGATGGCGGTGCAGGCTGTGATAAAACAGTTTTAGTTTGGGTTTATCCGGATGCACACTGTGATTTTCCAGCACCAGCCCAAGTTTGCCCGATTTAAGCCGTACCACAGTGCCAGGGCTGTACAGGCCAACACATTGTAAAAACTCAGCACAAAGTTCGCTGTCCAGCGTTTTACCTTCGGCTTTTTTCAGGCTGGCGGCAGCCTGCAGCGAGTTTTTACCAGCCGCTGTGAGTTTGCTGTAACTGTTGACAATAGCCAGCATTTTGCCACCCAGACTTTGCTGCTGCGCCAGGCTTAAACAATGTTCTTCAATCATTTGCAGCAGTTCAGCCGGGCAATCCGGTTGTTGTTGTAACATCGGAATGCTGTAGCTTGTGGCATCAGAATCCAGATAAGGCTGGTTTGGGTAGAGTTGTTGCAGAAGCAAAGCGCCGCTGTCATGTAACAGTGCGGCCAGCGTATAAAGCTGGGCTTGTTCCGCCGGTAATTTGAGCCTTGCGGCAAAAGCTGCCATTAAACAGGCGCAGCTTAAACTGTGTTGTAACAAGGCGTCATTTTGCTGGCTGACCTGCTGCAAAAATAACAAGGCCTGACTGTTACGTTTGGTGCTTTCCAGCAAACGGTTGCTGACGCTCGACAGCTCATGAAAATCCAGCTCCTCCTGCTCTAACAGCTTCGGAAAACTGGCCTGCAGACTTTGTGTGCCGGCGCTAAACGCCAGTTCAGCTTTATTTATTTCCTGCTCAAAACTAATACGGGGGGGCTTTGCAGCTGCCGTGGTTTTGGGCTCTGTGGTTGCTTCAGTTGGCGCAGGGGCTGCTGGCAATTGTTTGGCGGGGTCTATCGCAACTTCCAGCACGCCTTTTTGTTTTAGCAGCGCCAAAGCTTCCGGGCTTCGCACCCAACCGGCGTCTTTCACCACAATGTCGCCGCGCTGCCGGGTCACAGCCACCACATAACTGCCCAGTTGAAGTTCATCAATGGCGACCCGCTGCAATGCCATGACGCCGCTGTCCTTGAATAAAAAGAAGAATTTTGCTGAACATAGGCTGCTTCAGCGTTAAATGCAATGGCCCGAAGGGCGCGGGTTGAAAAAATTCCCGCCACAGGCTGTTGCCTTCTGCAATTGCGGCAATTGCAGCTACATTCACGCTGTCCCCTGGCGACCTGTATATCACCGGCAATTGCTCCTGCATTGCCGGTGTACCATAGGTCCCTGCATATAAAAAAAGCCCGAAGGTGAACTTCGGGCTTTTTGACCTTGTTAAGCGGGCTATCGCCTGTGTTGATTAACCGGCGTTATCGCTCATGGTCATTAATGATGCGTTACCACCTGCTGCTGTGGTATTTACAGTGACAGTTTTTTCGGTGACTAAACGATGAATTAACCGTTCGTCTGCCGGTGTGGTAATAAGCGGCGAAATTGCGCCATCGCGGGCGGCAATCAGTTCACCGGTCAGCGCCTTGACGGCACTGCCAGCTTCGACAATAGCCGCAGCAATAATGTTATTGCTGATAAGCGCCTTTAATTGTGACAGCTTCACCACATTAAACAGCGTTGGCGCAAGGCCGGCGTTGAGCAGCACTTTACGACAAGCATCGGCTTCAGCAACAAACTGATCTTCAACTGCCACCACCACAGCGTTACCTGTGGCCAGTGCCGTCATCAGGCTCAGCATCCAGTATTTAAAGCAGGCGCTTTCATCACGCACTGCAGCCACTACACCCCGGGCTTCCAGGAACAGCTGGTTTGACTCCCCTGTAGGGCCTGGCAAGGTGACAGGCGCAGCCAGCTGCTTTTCAATGTCATTGAGTAAATGACGGGCCGACTGGATCACCTGCTCTAAGTCTTGCTCTTGTTTCACCACCACAGAGTTAGCAGCGAGCTGCGCCAGGAACTGACGAATGACAGAGCTGCGGCTATTGATATCGAGCGCAGCCCAGGCTGGTTGTGCCTTTTTCGCTTGTTGCAGTGTGCTGTGAAGCGCTGAATCGTTGCTGCTGGCACTTAACAAGGCCTGACGTTTGCTGTCGGCCAGGGTGGCTTCGGTCACATTCAGGTTGTCTTTGACCAAACGGGTTAAGTAGAAAGGACCACCAGCTTTAGGGCCAGTGCCTGATAAACCACAACCACCAAATGGCTGCACGCCCACCACAGCACCAATCATATTGCGGTTGATGTAGATGTTACCGGCTTTCACTTCACGCGCGACCTGAGCTGTGACTTCAGCAATACGGCTATGTACACCCATGGTCAGGCCATAACCTGTGGCATTAATTTGCGCAATCACGTTATCCAGTTCATCGGCTTTAAAGCGGATGATATGCACCACAGGGCCAAATACTTCGCGCTCTAATAAGCTTAAGTTTTTGATCTCATACAAACGGGGTGCAAAGAAAAAGTGGCCTTCGCCCGTTGGTGCTTTGCAGGCGTAATGTAAAGTGGCTTTGCCTTCCAGGTATTGCACATGGTTATTCAGGCCGGTTAAGGCTTTTTGGTCGATCACAGGGCCAACATCTGTGCTTAAAAACGCCGGGTCGCCCACATGCAGCTCCTGCATCGCACCTTTAATCATGTGAATGATTTTATCGGCCACATCTTCTTGCAGGAACAACACCCGCAGCGCCGAGCAGCGCTGACCGGCGCTCTGGAAACCTGAAGACACCACATCGTCCACCACCTGCTCCGGCAGGGCAGTAGAGTCAACAATCATACAGTTCTGACCACCGGTTTCGGCGATCAGCGGCACCGGCTCACCACCACGTTCAGCCAGTTTGCGGGCGATCCAGCTGCCGGTTTCGGTGGAGCCTGTGAACATCACCGCCTGAATACGTAAATCCGGCACCACATGTTCACCTACAGCGCGGCCTGGGGCAATCACCAGCTCGACCACACCTTGTGGCAGGCCGGCTTCACGCCACAGCTCAATAGCACGCACTGCAATTAAACTGGTTTGTTCGGCAGGTTTAGCCACCACAGTGTTACCTGCAACTACAGCGGCCGACACCTGACCTAAGAAAATGGCCAGTGGGAAGTTCCATGGGCTGATACAAAGCACCACACCACGGCTCTGTTTTGGTGTTGCAAACATTTCTTCAGCGCGCGCTGCGTAATAACGGCAAAAATCAACGGCTTCACGCACTTCGGCCACGCTGTCGCCCACTGTTTTACCCGCTTCTTTCACACAAATAGCAATCAGCTCGTCGCGGTTGGCTTCCAGTGCATCAGCCAGTTTACGCAGGCTGTCAGCTCGCTCTGCCACAGGTGTGGCTGTCCAGGCCGGGAAAGCGGCTTCTGCGCTATCCACCAGTGCTTTCATTTGCTCTGGCGTAGCGTGCTGTTGATAACCAATAATTTCGGCATGGTTGGCCGGGTTACGCACCACTTTAGCGCCTTCAACTGCAGGCTGAGCCGTGGCTTTGGCCAGCCAGTTATTGAGGTTAGCGCGCAGTGGTGTTAAGGCGTCAATTTCAGTTAAATCAATACCTTTGGAGTTTTTGCGTTCGCTGCCATACAGATTAATCGACAACGGGATCTGGGTATTGCGTTTTTGTTTCCAGCCACGCACTGTTTCCACCGGATCTTTGAGTAAAGATTCCACCGGAATATTTTCATCGACAATGTTATTCACAAAGGAGCTGTTGGCGCCGTTTTCCAGCAGGCGGCGCACTAAATAAGCCAATAAGTCGGAATGTTCACCAACAGGTGCATAAATACGGCATGGTACTTTGTCATCGGCTACTACCTGGTCGTACAGTGCATCACCCATACCGTGCAGGCGCTGGAATTCATAACCTGTGCGGTCCGGTGCCATTTCTAAAATAGTGGCGACTGTGTAGGCGTTGTGGGTGGCGAACATTGGATAAATACTGTCGCGGTATTCTAATAACTTACGGGCACAAGCCTGGTAAGACACGTCTGTCGAAGGTTTGCGGCTAAATACCGGGAAATCGTCATGGCCTTCGGTCTGGCTGATTTTTACTTCAGTGTCCCAATAAGCGCCTTTGACTAACCGCACCATCAGCTTGCGGCCTACTTTCACCGTCAGCTCACGCAGCCACTCCACTAAGTGAATACAACGTTTGGAATAAGCCTGAATGGCCAGACCAAAACCTTCCCAACCGGCTAAATCGGCGTCTGAGAACACGGCTTCGATGATATCCAGTGACAAATCTAAACGGTCGGCCTCTTCAGCGTCCACAGTAAAGCTGATGTTGTAACCTTTGGCGGCCAAAGCTAACTGTTTTAATTTGGGTACCAGTTCGTTCATCACGCGGTCGCGGTGGGAAAACTCATAACGCGGGTGAATGGCTGAAAGTTTTACTGAAATGCCAGGGCTCTTAAAAGGACCGCGGTTTTGTGCTGCTTTACCAATGACGTTAATGGCCATCATGTAGCTTTGGAAATAACGTTCGGCGTCAGCCATAGTGCGGGCGCCTTCACCCAGCATGTCGTATGAATAGGTAAAACCTTTGTTTTCCAGCTCAATAGCACGTTCTACCGCTTTGTCGATGGTGGTGCCCATCACAAACTGGGTGCCCATAATTTGCATGGCATAACGCACTGCCTGACGGATCACCGGCTCGCCTAAACGGCCACAGGTACGTTTAAGTAAACCAAACTGGTGTTTTTTCTGCTCGTCGCTGTAGTTCACCAGCTTGCCGGTCAGTAACAAACCCCAGGCGGAGGCGTTGACAAACAACGACTCGCTGTTGCCTAAGTGCGCGCTCCAGTCACCTTGTGATAATTTGTCGCGAATAAGGCGATCGGCAGTATGGCTGTCCGGCACCCGCAACAGTGCTTCGGCCAGACACATCAGCACCAGACCTTCTTCGGTCGATAACGAGAATTCGTTCAGCAGTGCATCAACGCCACCTTTACCTACCTGGGCTTTACGGATATTGACCACCAGCTGGCGGGCTTTTTCCCAGGCGCGTGAACGGGCCTGCACGCCGATATCGGCCAGTGGTAACAATAAATCCAGAACTTTTTCTTCGTCAGCGCGGTAAAAGTTGCGCAAAGTTTGGCGCAGCGGGTTGGTTGCGGTCAGATCGCCGTTAAATAACATAATAATGATCCCGGTTGATGCAAAAATAAATGCTGCATTCTAGTGAATACACAGCCGTATTTGGTGGTTTAATTCCAGCTATAACCCTATATAATTCTGTTTAAGTTTAAATAAACCAGAAAAAATACGGTTATGAGCCAAAGTGATAAAGCCAGAACACTCGACAGGATAGACCGCACAATTTTAGACACTCTGCAAAAGGATGGTCGGATTTCCAACGTGGAACTGGCCAAAAGAGTGAATTTAAGCCCAAGCCCTTGTATTGACAGGGTGCGCAAGCTGGAGCAGGAAGGTTTTATTGAAGGCTACGGCGCCAAGTTATCAGCGTCCAAACTCGGCATGGGCACAGCGGCTTTTATTCAGGTCACCTTAGACAGAACCACGGGCGCGGTATTTGACCAGTTTCGCGACGCTGTGGTGAATATTGCCGAAGTGGCGGAGTGCCATATGGTGGCCGGCGGTTTTGATTATCTGCTGAAATTACGGCTGTCCAGTATGGAAGCCTATCGTGCTGTGCTGGGCCGTATTGTGGATTTACCCGGCGTGTTACAAACCCACACCTATGTGGTGATTGAGAAGGTGAAACAGGATTCGGGTTTGCCTTTGTAACATTGTGCAGTGGTGTTTTTGCACTGTGCCTGCTGTTGTTGGTTATTTTGGCAACCTGAGGCATGGCACTGATGCCGGCCTCAGGCGCTTTGCTGTGAAAGTATTGAACAGCGGACTAAAAACTTAATAATTGCCCTTCGATACTGCTATGAATTTGTTCCTGCGCCAGCCGTTGTTGCCAGCTTTTGCTGATGGCGGTCAGTTCACCACTTTGTTGTAACTGCTGCGCTGCCTGTTGCCAGCGTGCCACTTCGCTGGCCGGGCTTTGCCGCGACATTAATAACCAGACTTCAGTTTCAAAAAAGTGCAGTGCTGCACGGTATTCAGCCGTTGCCACCCCGGCTTCGCGCAGCAGGTATTGCATGCCCTGAGGTTCAAAAGCAATGGCATTTAACCTGCGACTGCCAAGCCTTGCCAGATTCTGGGCATGGCTGGATGAACTTTGTAAATTGGTAAAACCCTGCGCCAGCAGCCATTCTTCCCGCACATCACCACGCACCACCCCAATACTTTCCAGTGCTCTGGCATCATTCAGATGCTGCAGTTGTTGTGGATCATCACTGCGCATATACAACACCCATTTTTTGCGCGCCAGCGGCATGATCCAGTGATAATTATTTTCCCGCTCCAGGGTGCGGGAAAAACCATACAACAACACATTAGGCTGGCGTGAGGCTGTTAATAAAGCTCTGGATTCCGGCATCAGCTGAATATGGCTGCGATCACCACTGATTTTTTGTAAAGCCCGCACTATATCTGTGGCATAACCTGTGAGCCGGCCATGACTGTCCAGATAACTGGAAGGCGGCTCGACCACGGTAATGATCTGATGTGCTGTTGTGGTTTTGCTAAGGTCGGCGGCCAGTACAAAATGCGGAAACGGAACAAACAACACAAGACTGCAAAATAACGGCAAGGCAAAGTGGCACATAAAGCAAATCCTTCTGCTTAGGGACTGATTGCAGTTTAGTGGCGAAAAATGGAACTGGACAGGGCCGACCCACTGGTAAGATGTCAGGGGGCGTTTTTGAGGGGAGTGACAGTCTTGTTGCGCTGGCCGAATTGATAGCCTTGCCCTGTGATGCCAGCACCTGCAGTGTGGCCCGGCCGCACCATGTCGCAGACGTTAACTAAAATCACCCCCGTCTTAGAACCTGCCGCCCTTTGCAACACCACCCTATGAAATTCTAAATATTAGAATCTAATGTCAGATTTAATCCAATTTATTAAATTAAATAAGCCATCTATAGTTACACCATCGACAGGACGATGACTGTCGAAACTAAATAACGCAGTCATTTTTAACGAATTTTATAAGGTGGAACCCATGAACAATTCAATGCTGAAAAACTTATTAACAACTGATGCTGGTTATGGTGCTTTATTGCTGCGGGTGCCGGTGGGCATTATTTTTGTCGCCCACGGTGCGCAAAAGCTGTTTGGCTGGTTTGGTGGTTATGGCCTGGAAGGCACAGGCGGTTGGATGGAAAGTATTGGTCTGGCGCCCGGTGTGCTGATGGCTTTTCTGGCTGGTGCTGCGGAGTTTTTTGGTGGTCTGGCGCTGATTGCCGGCTTTTTAACCCGTCCTGCTGCTTTTGCACTGAGTATTGCCATGCTGGTGGCCATTTTTAGTGTGCACTTTGCCAACGGCCTGTTTATGAGTAACAACGGTTACGAGTTTGGTTTGGCCTTGCTGGCGGCCAGTGCTTCGTTAATGTTCAGCGGTGCAGGTAAAGCTTCTTTGGATGAGTTTCTGGCCGCCAAACTGAAATAACAGCACCACCAAATCAAAAGTTTTAAAGATCAGCCTGGCCGCCCGTCAGGCTGATCATGTCACTGGCCCCTCAAGGCTAACTGGCCCGGTAACAGGGCAGAGGAGTTCCTGATGTTTGAAATTATTCGTGCCAATGAGCGGGGCGCCGCCCATTTTGGCTGGCTGAAGAGTAAACACACTTTTTCTTTTGGCAATTATTACAACCCAGAACAAATGGGGTTTTCTGCCCTGAGAGTGATTAACGACGACGAAGTGGCGCCTGGTGCGGGTTTTCAAACCCACAGCCATCAGAATATGGAAATTATCAGTTATGTGTTAAGTGGCACCATAGCGCACAAAGATTCGGCCGGGAATGAAAAAACCTTGCCGGCCGGTGAGTTTCAGCTGATGAGTGCCGGCCGTGGTATTTCCCATAGTGAATTTAATGCCAGTCACAGTGACAAACTGAAGTTTTTGCAAATTTGGATCCAGCCGAATCAGCAAAACGGTGAACCCGGTTATCAGCAAAAAGACTTTGGCGAAGCTGTGGGCTTAACCCCGGTGATCACGCCGGACGGGCGCGATGGCACTTTGCAGATCAAACAAAATGCCAGCCTGTCGCAGCTGATTTTGTTGCCACAACAGCAGCTGGCGCTGCCTGTGCAACCTGGCAAAGCTTATTATCTGCACCTGATCAACGGTGAGTTGCAGCTCCTGAGCCAGACGTTATTGCCGGGGGATGGGATAAAAATGCTGCAACTGGCTGAGCTTGCTGTAAAAGCCGGAAGCGATCACGTGCGGGCACTGTTTTTTGAATTGCCGGCTTAAGCTGGGTAAAGTCTGATCATAAAATCAGACAGCTAAGCAACAGGGCCGCTGCAGTGCACCTGTCTTGTTGTTTGGCGAAGCCGGTTACATAGACAGGTTACAGAGGCCGGTTGTATCAGCCGGCTTTACCGCTGAGAGTCATCAGTTGCTGCAGTAAAAAAGCACAGGGGCCTTACAAATGACGTTGGAAATGGGCTTGCTGCTGGCTTTGGTGGTGCTGTTATCCGGCATCTCCAAAGCGGCTTTTGCCGGCGGTCTGGGTTTATTGGCGATGCCGCTGTTGTTATTGCTGTTTGATGCCAACACAGCGCTTGGGTTGTTATTGCCGCTGTTAATCATGCTGGACCTTTTTACCATCCGCCGTTATTGGCAGCGCTGGAACTGGATGGTATTACGCCAGTTATTGCCGGCCGCAGTGCTTGGCGTGGCGGTGTCGGCGTTATTGTTAGGGGCGCTTTCGGCCGCAGAGTTACAGTGGGTGATAGGCGCTGGTTCTGTGCTTTTTGCGCTGCGCTATTTTAGCGGCCTGCAAAGTAGCGTGTTGCTTGCCAGCCGGCCTATGGGAGTACTGATGGGGTTTATCAGTGGGGTAAGTTCTACTTTGTTACATGCCGGCGGGCCGCCGCTTGCCATGCATTTATTGGCGCGCAAACTGCCTTCCGCTGAATATATTGCCACTTCGGCGCTGTTTTTTGCGCTGCTGAATCTGTTAAAACTGCCGGCTTTTATTGTGCAGCAACAACTGAACTGGACCTTGCTGCTGTGGGCTTTGCCTTTTATGCCCTTGTGTTATGTCGCTATCCGGCTGGGTTATTGGTTAAAGCAGCGCCTTGAGGACAAACATTTTTTACCTTTAGTGCATCTGTTATTGCTGCTGGCCGGGCTGAAGTTATTATGGCCGACAGGTTAAAACCAAAGCTGATGGCTGCTTAGTTTTGTGGCTGAGCTGATTGGGATTTGTTATCAGTACAGCAGAATTATCAGGAGTAGAATGATGGCACGTTCCACCATAGAACAGTGGCGCATGTTTAAAGCTGTGGCCGAGCAAGGCGGTTTTCAGCAAGCGGCCGATGTGATTTATAAAAGTCAGTCCAGCATCCACCATGCGGTGCATAAAATGGAAGAGCTGCTTGGTGTGACCTTATTTCAGACCGAAGGGCGCAAAACCCAGTTAACGGCGGCCGGTGAGCAGTTGCTGCGCCGGGTGAATTATTTGCTGGCTGAAGCTGAACGAATGGAAAACGTGGCGCTCAATTTAAAAAGTGGCGTGGAGTCCAGTTTGCCAATAGCGGTCGACGAGGCTTTTCCACGCGATGTGTTGTATCAGGCGCTGGCGGCGGTTTCCAGCGAATATCCGCTGATCCGCATTGAGCTGATGGAAACCATTTTAACCGGCGCCAATGAGTTGCTAAGCCAGGGCAAAGTGGAAATTGCGTTATCACCTTTCACCCTGCCGAATAATTTGAGTGAAGATATTTGTCAGGTGGAATTTATTGCAGTGGCGGGGGCGGCGCACCCGCTGAATGTGCCCAAACGCATGCTGAGCCTGGAAGAGCTAAAAAGCTGCCGGCAAATAGTGCTGCGTGACTCGGCGCTGGAGCAGAAAAAAGATGTTGGCTGGCTTGGCTCTGAGCAGCGCTGGACCGTCAGTCATGTGGGTACTTCCATTGAATTACTGCGCAAAAACTTAGGTTTTGCCTGGTTACCACGCACTGCAGTTCAACCTTATCTGGATGACGGCTCTTTAGTGCCGCTGCAGTTACCACGCGGCAGCAGCCGCAGCAGCAGTTTTTATCTGAATTTTAATGACGCCGACACTTTAGGCCCGGTAGCCCGCTGTTTTATTGGCCATTTAAGGTATTTATTGCCTTAGCACCAGACTAGTTTGTTTGTACTTTGCGACTGAATGTTTTATACCCAAAGCGGCACTTCAGGCAGAGGCAGGACTATTCAATGGCAGATTTACAACAGGCGCTGGCAACACAGCTGGCCAATATCGAAAAACGCAGTGGCAAAACACTGGCTGAGCTTGCGGTTATTATTCAGCAAAGTGGTTTGCAAAAACACAGTGAGCTGGTGGCCATGCTCAAAACCGAACTGGGCATGGGCCATGGTGATGCCAATACACTGGTGCACACAGTGCGTCAGTCGGATG
Organism: Rheinheimera sp.; assembly: GCF_036782235.1. GTDB lineage: Bacteria > Pseudomonadota > Gammaproteobacteria > Enterobacterales > Alteromonadaceae > Pararheinheimera. The sequence continues at coordinate 244,291 of NZ_DAIPZL010000002.1, forward strand.
GCCAGTCAGCTGCGGCAACGCTGAGCGACACACAGGTGCTGGATGCTTTATATACCGGCGCTAAAGCACAGCTCAGACCTATTCACAACCAATTACTTGAGGTTCTTGCCCAATTTGGCGATTTTGAGGCTGCGCCGAAAAAAACTTATGTCAGCTACCGGCGGAAAAAACAATTTGCCATGATAGGACCTGCCACTAACACTCAGCTGGAAATAGGGCTGAATATTAAAGAGTTGCCGCAAAGCCCACGCTTAAAAGTGTTGCCGGCCGGGCAAATGTGTAATTTTAAACTGCGCTTAAGCACAGTGGCTGAAGTGGACGCTGAGCTGATAGGCTGGTTACAGGCCGCTTATCAGGCGGCTGGTTAACACCGGGTGTAATACCTGATTTAACAGCGGCCCGCTGCTTTGCCAAATATAAAGTGAGCCAACAGGCTCCCTTTATATGTAAACCGCAACTTGGTGCCATCACAGTTTTTCTTTTGAGATGAAGATAATGCGGCTCTTTTGGGTTTAATGTTACATCCAGCGGTCTTTACGACGGCGGTTTGGCATAAATACCGGTAAAATTAAGCCTAGTAATAAACCAGCCGCCAGAATACCGCCGCCTATCACCATTTTATTCTGTGCCAGTTCCGGGTTTTGTTCAGCCAGTTGTTTGGTTAGGGCAGCTGTGGTTTGTTTGGCCAGTTCCGCTTCTTTTATGGCCTGATCCCGTGCAGCTTCAGCATCGGTCAGCGCAGTTTGCATACTGCTGCGTTCCTGTTCAAACTGCGCCACCATCATTTCCTGCTGACGCAGCTGCTGTTTTAAACTTTCCAAGTCAGACTTGGGGCTGGCGCTGTAGGTAATATATTCACCACTGAGCCAGCCTTCGGTGCCGGCGTCATCACGAATTTTAATAAAACCATTGGCCGGGTTCTGACCGATATAAGTGACATTTTCACCGGCGCGAACTGTCGAAATAGTGCGGTATTCATTGCCCGGACCTGAACGTACCGGCGTGCTTAAAGTGTCGATAATAAACGCAGGTTTTTCATTGCTGGGTTTGGCCGCGGTTTGGGCTTCAGTGCTGACTGGTTGCGGATTATTCACTTCAGCCCTGGTTTCTGTGTTTTTTTCAGTGGCTGTTGGCGCCGCTACTTCGGGACTTGGTGTGGTTTGTTGTGACAACACCACTGGGCTCAGTGTCAGGGCAGCACCCAATAACATAAAACGGCATAAATCAGACATAAATTGTTCACATCCAGCATCAGACAGCAATAATGCCTTGGATCATAGGGAGTTGTTAACGGCTTGACAAGCAAAAACACTTGCTGGCTCAGGGCTTATATCCTATGTTGCCGACATCAAGCAAAGCCAGAGCACAAAGAGCAGCAGATGAGTATCGAAGTGGAATTAAAGTTATGGCTGACTGAAGCCATGTCGCCTTCTTTATTGAGCAGAATCCAGCAAAGCTGGCAGCAACTGGCGGTCAAAGTGGAATTAGCGGAGCCTGCCCAATTACTGAATGCTTATTTTGAAACGCCGGATCAGTGGTTTCGCCGGCACGACAGTGGCCTGCGCAGCCGATTAAAAAAAGGCCGTTTTGAACAAACCATCAAGCTGGCCGGCCAGCAGCAAGGCGCGGCCCACATCAGGCCTGAATATAATGTGCCTTGTGACTCAGTGTTGCCAAAGTTGTCGGCTTTTCCGGCTCATATCTGGCCAGAAGGTACAGCTGTGGATGTGTTGCAGCAGCAATTACAGGAAATGTTCCGCACCGATTTTATCCGCCACAGTGCACTGTTGACACTGGCAGATGGCACTGTGCTGGAAGCTGTGCTGGATCAGGGCGAGGTTATTGCCGGCACCAGCACTCAGCCCATTCTGGAAATGGAGCTGGAGCTGGTCAGTGGTGATGCCCGGCAGCTGTTTCAGCTCGCCAGGTTATTGTGTCAGCAGTTGCCACTGGCGCTGGGGTTTCAGTCCAAAGCTGAACGGGGTTATTTGCTGGCACAACAACAGGTGCTGAGCTGGCAGCAAAGTGGCCCTGAGCAGCCACTGAGCGCCCAGTTGCGTGCCTTGTTGCAAAATTTATGGTTGCAACAACAAAGCCATGCGCTGCCGGCTGAGCTGGCTGCTTCTTTTGTGGTCAGGCTGAAACAACAATGGCTGGATTTGCAGCAGGCTTTAGCGCAGCAGGTATTGGCGCAGCAACAGGCTTTGTCACCGGCAACAGCGCCAGTGGCGACGCTTCAGGCTTTGCTGGCCGAAGCAAAGGCAATAGCGGCAGCGCCCGGCACCGGCATGACCTTATGGTTATTGGATTTGTCCGAATTGTTGTTACAACTGCCGGCAGACTCCAAAGCGCACAGCACACAAATTTCTGACAAAAAAAGTACTGACAACAAAAGTTCTGAGGAGCAGCAATGAGCCAGGCCAGCACACTGCCCGACATGCTTAAAGCAGAAATTCAGCTGCAATATCAGGCGATTATGACGCAGTTGTCACAAGCTGAGCCTGCAGTGACATTAAACACTACGGAGCAGCAGCAATTACAACATTTACTCGGCTGCAGCAGTTTTGCCGGCAGAGTGCTGTTGCAACAACCGGCATTATTACCGGCGATTTTGCACTCTGAAACGCTGGCACCGCTGCAACTGGCGGACAATCTGACAGAAGCTCAGGTGATGACAGCGCTCAGGCTCTATAGAAACGCTCAGTTATGCCACATTCTGGCTGATGATGTGCTCCATCAGCAGCAGGTTGAGCAGTCGCTGCGGCGGGTGTCACAGCTTGCCGATGAGTTAATTAACGCCGCTTATCAGTTTGCCTATCTGGAAGTGGCACAGCAGTGGGGGCAGCCGCTGGATAGTCAGGGCCGGGCTATGCCTTTGCTGATTTTAGGTATGGGAAAACTGGGTGGCGCAGAGCTGAATTTTTCCTCCGATATCGACCTGATTCTGGTGTATCCGCAACATGGTGAAACTCAGGGCGGACGGCGCAGTTGTGACCACGCCCAGTTTTATACCAAAGTAGGGCAAAAGCTGATTGCGCTGTTGCATCAGGTGACAGCCGACGGTTTTGTTTACCGGGTTGATATGCGGTTGCGCCCTTTTGGTGACAGTGGCCCGCTGGTGCTCAGTTTTGCCGCTTTTGAAGATTATTACCAGGCGCAGGGTCGCGACTGGGAACGTTATGCCATGCTTAAAGCCCGGATTTTAAACCCGGTAGAGCCTTATGCCAGCGAGCTGCAGGCCATGCTCAGGCCTTTTGTGTACCGGCGTTACATCGATTATTCGGCCATTGAGTCACTGCGGCGGATGAAGCAGCTGATAGAGCAGGAAAACCGCCGGAAAAACCGCACCGACAATATTAAACTGGGCGCCGGTGGCATCCGTGAAGTGGAGTTTATTGTGCAAACGCTGCAGCTGATCCGCGGTGGCCGTATTCCACAGTTACAGCAGGTGTCTATTTATCTGGCGCTGCAGGCACTGGCTGACAATGACATTCTGCAACCCGAACAAATGCAGCAGCTGAAGGCCGACTATTCGGCGCTACGCCAGGTCGAGCAGCTGCTGCAGGGCATGGACGACCAGCAAACCCAGACTCTGCCGCAGGATAGGGTGTTGCGTCAGCGGCTGGTATTGGCCTGTGGGGATGCCAGCTGGCAAGCGCTTGAAGCGCGGATCAGCGCCACTATGGCTCGTGTGCATCAGCAGTTTAAGCAGGTGATCGCCCATGAGGATAAAGCCGAGCCGGAAGATTTATTAACCGGCAGACTGTTGTGGGAAAGTGAGCTGCCAACCACGGAACTGGCTGGCGAAGTGGATTGGTTAAAGCCGCAAGACGCCGCTGTGCTGATTGACAAGCTGCAGCAATTTAAGCTCGATTGCCAGAAAAACAAAGTGGGGCCGCGTGGCCGTGAGTTGCTGGCCAAACTGATGCCAATATTGTTGTCCGGGCTGGCAGCAGAACAAGTTGGCCCTGAAGTGCTAAGCCGTGTTTTGGTGGTGTTTAAACAAATTGTCAGCCGCACCGCTTATCTGGAACTGCTCTACGAAAATCCGGCAGCGCTGCAGCAACTGGTGAAACTTTGTGCCCGCAGTGGCTGGTTGTCATCCCATCTGGCACGTTATCCGATGTTATTGGATGAGCTGATTGACCCTGAGCAGTTGTATCAGGTGGCTACAGTGGCAGATTACCGCGACCGGCTCAGATTGCAGCTGCTGAGGGTGCCGGAAGATGATCTGGAGCTTTTAATGGAAACGTTGCGCCAGTACAAACAAGCGCAGCAGCTGCGGATTGCTGCTGCCGATATCAGCGGTATGTTGCCTTTGATGAAAGTCAGTGACCATTTAACCTGGCTGGCCGAAGCTGTGATGGAAAAAGTGGTGGAGCTGGCCTGGCAACAAATGGTGGAAAAATACGGTTATCCAGCTGGGCTTGGTGCCGGCAGTGATAAACAGTTTGCGGTTATTGCCTATGGCAAACTGGGCGGTCTGGAGCTGGGTTATGGCTCAGATTTAGATTTAGTGTTTTTACATCAGTGTGATGCCAATACGGAAACCAACGGTGATAAAGCAATAGATTCACGGCAGTTTTACTTAAAACTGGTGCAGCGCATTTTGCATTTATGCACCACCCGCACCGCCAGTGGTGTGCTTTATGATGTCGACACAAGGCTGCGGCCTTCCGGCAATGCCGGTTTGCTGACAGTGCATATTGAAACCTACCGCGATTATTTATTGCAGGACGCCTGGACCTGGGAACATCAGGCGTTGGTGCGCACCCGGCTGATTTATGGGGATGCGGCTATAACGCAGCGTTTTGAGCAGATCCGCGCCGAGGTGCTGGGAAAACCTCGGGACTTGATGCTTCTGAAACAGGAAGTGCTGTCGATGCGGCAAAAGCTCAGGGAGCATCACGGGTTGGACAATACCGAAGTTAAACACACCGCCGGTGGGGTGGTAGATCTGGAGTTTATCAGTCAGTATCTGGTGCTGGCTTATGGCGCCCAATATCCGGCGCTTTATCAGTACAGTGACAATATCCGCATTCTGGATGCTGCTGCTGCCTGCGGTATGATGTGCCTTAGTGAAGCCAGCGCTTTGCAGCAGGCTTATCAGGACTTAAGGGGGGTGAGTCACAGGTTAACGCTGGAGCCAGCCGATTTAACTGATATGCCGAGTCTTAGTTCGGCTTTGGCACAGGTGCAGCAGAGTTGGCAACAGGTGTTTGCAGAGCCATAGCGGCCTCATTCAGCGCGCGGCAGTTTTGCTGCAAAAAGTTATTGGTTTTGTCCGTCATTACCGCAGCGCGCTCTTTTGGACACATATACAGCAGTACGGGTTTTTCAAAATCCGGAGCTATTGCCGAAGCAATTTCTTTCAGGGTTTTTAAATAATCGCCTTCACTGTGGAAATAATGCTTCACCACATAATCGCGTGGCAGGGTCCAGATCAGTTCAATATCTTCGGCGCTGGCATAAGCAATTAAATCTTCACGGATTTTATTGCCGGCTTTAAAACGGCGCTGCATGATTTTGCCTGTCCAGCCATCTTCGAGCGGTGGCACTGTGTTGGTGCGGGCAGCCAGGGTTTCAGCCAAAGAACCGCTGGTATCAGTCAGGCTGATAATAAATTCTTTGGATAAATCTTTGGTGGCGTCCAGTGAAAAGCGGATTTGTTCATAAAAGTTGGTAAATTCCTGCGCCGCCGCCATTTTGACATGACCGGTGGTATGGGTGGTGTTTTTAAACAGCTCTGGTTTGCTCAACAGGAAAACGGCCAAGGCTATTAAAATAGCTGCTGCAGATAAGTGTTTGATCCAAAACCACATAATTTTAATCTCCCGCACCAGAGGCTGCTGTCATACTAGTCAAAGTCGAAGACGGTGCCAACTAATTTTCAAACTGCCGCTGCAGGCTATTGTTTTATCCACAATAGCCCGGGTTTTGCGGCAGCCTGGACAAAATGCCTGCTAATAAAAACCTTTATCTTCCGGGTTGGGCCTGGTTTTAAAACGCCGGTGTAACCACATATATTGTTCCGGATGTTTTAACACCGCCTGTTCCACCCATTGATTCACCCGGCTTACATCGGCACTGTCATCACCGCTTGGGAAATTTTGCAGTGCAGGCAAAGCTTCCACCAGATAACCACCGCCATCAGGCAGGGTGCTGGTATAAATCGGCACCACACTGCAGTTGGCGGCATTGGCAAATAACAAGGTGCCTGTGGTGCTGGCGGTTTGGGCCACGGCAAAAAAAGGCACAAACACTGCCCGGTTCGGGCCATAGTCCTGATCCGGCAGATAAAAACACACTTCACCTTCGTTCAGTGCCTGGATCAGGCCTTTGACATCTCTTTTGCCAATCATGTATTTGTTGCTGCGGCTGCGGCCGCGATACATAAAATATTCCATCACCGGATTATTGTGTGGCCGGTAAAAACCAACACTTGGATGGGTCAGGCCAAAAGCCCGGCCGGCAGCTTCCAGATGCAGCATATGGCTGGCCAGCAATAACACCCCTTTCCCTTTGGCAAGCTCAGCCTGAATATGTTCATAACCTTGAAAATGAGCCAGCTTTTTAAAACGCCAGTCCGGCCACCACCAGGCAATAATGGTTTCCACAGCGGCGCAGCCACTGTGTTCAAAATTCTCAAGCAGCAGCTGTTGCCGCTCGGCAGCGGTTTTTTCCGGGAAGCATAGTTCCAGATTACGTGCCGCCACTTTACGGCGTGATTTCAGTACTTTGAGCATCAAGCGGCCGAGGCTCCTGCCTATGGCCATTAACCAGCGGTACGGCAACCAGCTCAGCACATAAGCCAGTGCCAGGCCAAACCACAATAACCAAAAACGCGGATGCAACATCGACCACTGAAAAGGTGGGGCTTTAATCACAACAGATCCTCGACAGAAAAAACCGGGGCATTGTAACGGAAATCAACAGACAAAACAGGAGGGGGACAGGTCCAGCCTGTTGGCCGGACCTGTAGGGAGCAGATTAAGCGCTCAGTGCTTTGTTCACTAAATCTAAATCGGCTTCGGTCAGGGTGCCGGCCGCTTGTTTTAATGACAATACAGCCAGGATGTAATCGTAACGGGCTTTGGTCAGATTACGGCGTGCATCAAACAGGTTGCGGGTGCTGATCAGCACGTCAACAATAGTCCGGGTGCCTACTTCAAAACCAGCTTCGGTGGCTTTTAATGCACTTTCTGCAGAAACTACGGCTTGCTCCAGTGCTTTAATACCGGCAATAGCGGCACCCACGTTGTTGTAGTTCACGCGGATTTGACGCAGCACAGAACGATGACCCAGTTCTAAATCTTCACTGGCAACCACGTAGTTGGCACGTTGTACATCTTGTCCGGCAACTGTTCGGCCACCGCTATAGAGCGGCACTGACAACCCAAGTTTTAGATAGTCAGTATCTTTTTGCAGTGTATTACTGGTGTCGCTTAATGATTTTTGCGCAGTTAAATCCACTGTCGGATAATGACCGGCATCGGCGATATCAATGTTATTTTGCGCAATTTCCAGCGCCAGCTTCCGCGCTTTTAAATCCAGGTTGTTTTCTTCTGCAATGGCTACCCAATCAACGGCATTCGCTGGTTGTGGTGCTGTTGCTTTAAAAGCAGTGGTGTTTAGCGCTGCCAAATCGGAATGATAAACACCGGTAATTTCCTGCAAAGCTTCTTTGGCATTTTCCAGTGCATTGGTGGCTGAAATTTCACGGGCCACCACGCTGTCGTATTGGGCCTGTGCTTCATGTACGTCGGTGATAGCAGTTAAACCCACAGCAAAACGTTGTTTGGTTTGCTCCAGTTGACGTTCTACCGCACGTTTTTCTGCCACCACGAAGGTTAAATCGTCGTTGGCACTTAATACATTAAAATAAGCCTGAGATACACGCACAATCAGCGCTTGCAGCGCTGCATTGTAATAAGTCTGACCTTGTAGTGCCTGTTTTTCCGCAGTGGATAAACGGGACCAGTCACCCCAGTTAAAGACGGTTTGCTGCAAGGTAATGGCATTGCCATAGCTGGTACCCATACTGCCACTTGTCTGGTTGGTGCTGGTTTTGCTTTTGGTAATATCTGAGCTGAAACTGATGCTTGGTAAAAAATTAGCTTTGCTGATATCCACAGCTGCCACTGATGCGTCACGCTGAGCAGCAGTTTTTAATACTTGTGGGTCTTTTTTTAATGCCAGTTGATAAACATTTTGCAGATTTTCAGCGCTAACTTGCAGGCTCAGCACACCAAGAGCAGCACAAATCAGCGAATTTAATAAGGTTTTCTTCATAACCCAATCCTATGGAAAACTAAAAGTGAACGAATAATATCGTGTTAGCGTACACTAAGTCACAATTAATGCGTAAAAGTTATACGCCCAAATGTAACAGAATGTGAGACCGAATATGTCTGAAATCAAGGGCATCCATTATCCGGCATTTACCCGGGACGATTTGCAGATTATCGACCAGCACACCGTTTTTCAGGGTTTTTTCCGGATCAATCAGTACCGGATCAAACACAAACTCTTTGCCGGTGGCTGGAGTGAAACTTTCAGCCGTGAGATGTTTGAACGGGGCCACGCTGTCGTGGTGCTGCCTTATTGTGTCAAAACCGACAGTCTGGTGCTGGTTGAGCAGTTCCGGCTTGGCGCAGCAGCAACCAGTGCAAGCCCATGGCTGCTGGAAGCTGTGGCTGGCATGATAGCCGAAGGTGAAGGTTTTGAAGAGGTGGCGCGCCGTGAAGCGCAGGAAGAGGCGGGCCTGAACCTGGGCCGGTTATGGCCGATGCTGAGTTATTTAAGTAGCCCAGGCGGCACCACAGAGCGGATCCATTTATATCTGGGGGAGCTGACCGGCGAGGTGAGCACGGGCGTCTTTGGTTTGCCCGAAGAGCATGAAGATATCAAAGTGCATGTTGTCAGCCGTAAGGATGCTTTGGCGCTACTTCACAACGGAAAAATTGATAATGCGGCAACGCTGATTGCACTACAATGGTTGGAATTACATCTGGCACAGGTGCGTGCCGCGTGGGAGTCGTAAACGCAGATGTCGCTGGCGTCCAAAAAAACAGCTTACAAACCATATGTTCCTGATTTTCTTACTTTATGTGAGCGCAATTACGCACAACTGCGTTTTTTATTGCCGGGTCAACAGGCGGCAGTTTCACCGCGTATTGGGGACAGTCAGGTGATCCAAATTACCGAGCAGGAAGGTTATCGAATTCGTTTGCTGGAGCTGTGCAAATTTACCACCACTATCCGAATTGAACATTTAAGCCAGTCGGTGGCAGCCTGGCTCAGGCCACAGTTTGAAGTGCGGTTATACCATGACGCCCGTCTTGCTGAAGTTGTGGCCTGCCAGCAAATCCGCCGTTTTAAAGCTGTGTACGATTATCCTAATACCGAAATGATGTTGCCTGATGAAAAACGGCAGATTAATTTGCTGCTGCGCGACTGGCTCACCTTATGCCAGCGTCAGGGGTATCGCCGGGTTGAGACACTGAATTGATGTTGTTGAGTTATACTTTTGCGCCGCAAGCCACTTACCGCTTGTTACAACTTTCCGACTGTCACCTGCTCGCTGACAAACAAGGCGAATATCAGCAGATCCAGCCTTATCAGCACCTTGCGCTGTTGTTACAGCGTTATCCGGCTGCAGATTTTGACGCAGTGATTTTAACCGGCGATTTAACCCAGGATCACAGCCTGGCTTCTTATCAGCATTTGGCTGAGTTGCTGTATCACTGGCAACAACACAAAGCGACACCGGTATTTTATCTGCCGGGCAACCATGACGATCCGGCCATGATGGCGCAGGCTTTTGCCAAAGCGCCTTTTTACCCCCACAGCTGGTTACATTTGCATGGCTGGACGCTGGGGTTACTTAATAGCAAAGGCCCAACGCCTGCCGGAGAATTTGATGCTCTAAGGCGCAGCGCCTTGGCGTTGCAGCTAAATCAGCTCAGCACGCCAGTTTGGTTGTTTTGCCATCATCAAGTAGCGCCTGTAGGGAGTTTTATTGATACGCTGGGGCTGCAACAGCCTGAATTATTCTGGCAGTTATTGGCGCAATATCCGCAAGTTAAAGGCTTGGCACATGGCCACTGTCATTTTGCCTACGAGCGGCTGGATACTGTGCCGCAGGCGACGGGCAGGCAGCTGCAGATTGTCGGTTGTCCGGCAACTTCAGTACAATTTAAACAAACAGCAGACTGGCAAACCGAAGATTTGGGGCCACAAGCTTGTGTCTGGACTTTTTCCGCCGGTGAAATACCGGCCGTTTCCTGGGAGTTTATCGGGCTGTGAGTAGTAAGTTAGTGGTGTATTTACACGGTTTTGCCAGTTCGTCGCAGTCAGAAAAAGCGCTGCTTACCGCCGATTATTTTGCCCGCGAGTTACCACATCACCGCTTATTAGTGCCGGATTTGCCTTATACCCCGAACGAAGCCATGGCCTGTTTGCAAGACTTGCTGCAAGAGCAAAGGCCGGATGCAGTGATAGGTAGTTCGCTGGGAGGCTTTCTGGCCACAGTGCTGGCAGAGCAGCACCAGTGTTATGCCGCGCTGATCAACCCGGCGGTACGGCCGCATTTATTACTCGCGAAACATCTGGGTCGTTATTACCATCCGGTCAGACAGCAGCATTATGAGGTTACTCAAGACCATCTGCCGCTGCTGGCGCAATTAGCACCGGCCAAACCCAAAAATCCGGCGCTTTATCAGGTGTTATTACAAAGTGGTGATGAAGTGCTGAATTATCTGGACGCGGTCGATTTTTACCAGCATTGTCAATTAGATGTACAAGAAGGCGGCGATCACAGCTATCAGGGGTATGCCAACAGGCTGCCGGATATTGTCAAATTCTGCCAATTAGCGTAAAACACTGGGGATCAATACAGTGACTTTGCTCCAGCCGTTTTTATAAAGCGGCTGGCATGCCCACAGCAGCCAGAGAACAGCATGACTGAACAACTTTATAATGCCGATTCGATTGAGGTACTGACAGGTCTTGAGCCTGTGCAGCGCCGTCCGGGGATGTACACCGACACCACCCGCCCGAACCATATGGGGCAGGAAGTGATTGATAACAGCGTCGACGAAGCGCTGGCTGGGCATGCTGATCAAATTCAGGTGATTTTACATCCGGATCAATCACTGGAAGTGATCGACAATGGTCGTGGTATGCCGGTGGATATTCACCCGGAAGAAGGTGTCAGTGGGGTGGAACTGATTTTATGCCGCCTGCACGCCGGTGGTAAATTCTCCAATAAAAACTATCAGTTCTCCGGTGGTTTGCACGGTGTGGGTATTTCGGTGGTCAACGCCTTATCTACCCGGGTCGAAGTGGCGGTGCGCCGTGACGGTAATGTCTATGAAATGGCCTTTGAACATGGTTTTAAAGTATCGGAACTAACCATTACCGGCACTGTCGGCAAACGCAATACCGGCACCCGCGTGCGCTTTTGGCCGGATCCGAAGTATTTTGATTCCAATAAGTTTTCAGTCAGCCGGTTATTACATGTGCTCAAAGCCAAGGCCGTGTTGTGCCCCGGCCTTACCGTCAAATTTGAAGACAAAGTTAACGAGCAAAGTTACAGCTGGTGTTATATCGCCGGTATCCGGGATTATTTAGTTGATGCCGTCAAAGACATGGTGGCCTTGCCAGAAGCGCCTTTTACCGGCAGTTTTGCGGCCAGCCATGAAGCGGTGGAATGGGCTGTGCTCTGGTTGCCGGAAGGTGGTGAGCTGGTCACCGAAAGTTACGTGAACCTCATCCCAACTGCCCAGGGCGGTACCCATGCCAACGGTTTACGCCAGGGGTTGCTGGAGGCTTTGCGTGATTTTTGTGAGTTCCGCAATTTATTACCCCGTGGCATTAAGCTGACGCCGGAAGATGTGTGGGACCGTTGTAGTTATATTCTGTCGCTGAAAATGCAGGAACCGCAGTTTGCCGGCCAGACCAAAGAGCGTTTATCCAGCCGTCAGGCCGCCACTTTTGTCACAGGTGTGGTCAAAGACAGCTTTAGTTTATGGCTGAATGAACACACAGAAATTGCTGAGGCATTGGCAGAATTTTGTATTAACAACGCACAAAAACGTTTAAAAGCGGCGAAAAAAATTGTGCGTAAAAAAGTCACGGCGGGCCCGGCTTTGCCCGGCAAACTGGCCGACTGCAGTGCGCAGGATGTCAGCCGTACCGAATTGTTTTTAGTCGAAGGGGACTCGGCAGGCGGTTCGGCCAAACAGGCGCGCGATCGTGAGTTTCAGGCGGTGATGCCGCTGCGCGGTAAAATCCTCAATACCTGGGAAGTCGAGTCAGAACAAATTCTGGCGTCGCAGGAAGTACACGATATTTCGGTGGCCATTGGGATGGATCCCAACTCGGCCGATTTAAGTCAGTTGCGTTATGGCAAAGTTTGTATTCTGGCCGACGCCGATTCGGACGGTTTGCACATTGCCACCTTGTTATGTGCGCTATTTATGCAGCATTTCCGCACTCTGGTCGAGCACGGCCATGTGTTTGTTGCTATGCCCCCTTTATACCGCATTGATATTGGCAAAGACGTTTATTATGCCCTTGATGAAGAAGAAAAAAATGGCATTTTAGACAGGCTGGAAGCGGAGAAAAAACGCGGCAAAATAAATGTACAACGTTTTAAAGGTCTGGGTGAAATGAATCCGCTGCAGCTGCGTGAAACGACGATGGATCCAAACACCAGACGGCTGGTGCAGCTGACCATTGACGATGTGCAGCAAACTTTTGACATGATGGATATGCTGCTGGCGAAAAAACGCGCCAATGACAGACGCGACTGGCTGGAAATGAAGGGAGATCGCGCCGTCATTGCGTAGTGCCAGGTTCTGGGTATACTGCCTGTGTTTTTGTGTAAATACGCAACGGGGATGCATCATTATTCTTATGAAAAGCCAAAGGTTGTGGGTCGTCTTTTTGTGGTTGTCTGCCGTGTTTTTGCTGCCTGCACAGGCCGCAGACGAGGTGAAACTACCAGACTGGCTACTGCAGGTACAACAGCATAAATATAAAAAACCGGAAGCCATGTTGCAGCTGGCTCGTCAGCACGAAGCCGAATTTGGCAGCTGGCCCACACAGTTGCAGGCGGCCTGGTTAAACGAGTTATCGTTGATATATGAAGTACTGGGCCGTTACCGCGATCAGCTCAGCGTGGCCGAGCGGGGTCTGGCGTTAACCCACAATGAGCAAAGCAAAGTACGGGTTGAGCTGTTATTCGGTATGGGGTTTGCGCTGGAAACCCAGCGTGAATATGACGCCGCCAATGACTATTACCAAAAAGGCATGGCGCTGGCTGAACAGCTCAAAGATGAAAAACTGATTATTCAGGGCATGACCAATCTGGCTGCGATGTTGTCCGAAGACAGCGAAGATCCAAAAGCGCTGGATATGCTCAAACAAGCTTACGACAGAGCGGTAAAACTCAATGACAAAGAAATGCTGGCTTTGGTGCAGGCTGAGCTTGGCTTAAATTATCTGACTTTGGGCATTGATGATGAAGCCAGGCAGTTCCTGGAAGCGTCTTTTCGTTTGTTTGATGAGCTCGGTTGGGTAAAAAGTAAACTGACGGTCTGGTATAACCTGGCCTCCACTTACCGTTATTTAAAAAAGCCGGACAAAGCGCTGGAGATTTTTGATCAGATGCTCAAAGTGAGTCTGGAACAGGAAGATCCGGTCAGTCTTTATTACGCTTATATTGGCCTGGCCGGTGCCAGCAGAGATGTAAAAAAGCTTGATGCAGCTATTACTTACATTGAAAAAGCCGAAAGTTATCTGCCAAATTTGCAGTCGACTTTTCAAATCAGTGAACATCATTTTATTAAAGCGCAAATTTACCGCAGTTTAGGTCAAAGCAATCTGGCGCTGCAGGAAGTGGCCCTGGCCAGTCAGCAGCTTGAAGGCAGTAAAAATACCTCTGATCGTTTTTATCTGCTGCATTTTGATCAACTGCGCGCCAAGTTGTATGCCGATACCGGCGATTTTGAAAAAGCTTATTACACCCTGGACAAATATTTTAAAGCTTATATCGACCTGCAGGACGATGAGCGCGACCTGGATGTGCAAAAGTTGCGGCTGAGTTTTGATGCTGAGCGCCAGCAGGCGCGCAACGCTTTATTGGAAAAAGACAATGAACTGCAGGCGCTGCGGTTACAGGAAATTGAGCGCAACCGCCAGATGCAGTGGCTGTGGATTGGTATTTTTGCCTCCACTTCTATGGTGCTGCTGATGTTGTTATGGTGGCAGTGGCGCCGGCGCCGGGCTTTACAGCAAGCCATGTTAACGCCCCCAACCCCGAATTAAGCTGATGTGGAACAGAAGATGACTGAGATCGTCGTAACAGCCGATGGGCTGGAACAATTGCCGTTAAGACGTTTTACCGAAGACGCTTATCTGAACTATTCGATGTACGTCATTATGGACCGGGCTTTGCCCTTTATTGGTGACGGACTTAAACCGGTGCAGCGGCGTATTATTTATGCCATGTCTGAACTGGGCTTGTCGCATCTGGCGAAGTTTAAAAAGTCTGCCAGAACAGTAGGTGACGTGCTGGGTAAATTCCACCCGCACGGTGACAGCGCCTGTTATGAAGCTATGGTGCTGATGGCGCAGCCCTTTTCTTACCGTTATCCGCTGGTGGACGGTCAGGGCAACTGGGGTGCCCCTGATGATCCAAAGTCTTTTGCCGCCATGCGTTATACCGAAGCCAAGTTATCGCGTTTTAGCGAACTTTTGCTGAGCGAGCTGGGGCAGGGCACTGTGGATTGGGTGCCCAACTTTGACGGCACCCTGGAAGAGCCAAAAACCCTGCCGGCCCGTTTACCACATATTTTACTCAACGGTATTACCGGTATTGCGGTCGGTATGGCCACCGATATTCCGCCGCATAATGTGCGGGAAATTGCCTCTGCGGCCTGCCATTTGCTGGATAACCCGGCGGCGCAGGTGACTGATCTGCTGCAATATGTGCAGGGACCGGATTATCCGACCGACGCCGAAATTATTACGCCAAAACACGAACTGCAGGCCATGTACGAAACCGGCCGGGGTTCGGTGCGGATGCGCGCTATTTATACCCAGGAAGACGGTGACATTGTGATCACTGCTTTGCCACACCAAACTTCAGGTGCCAAGGTGCTGGAGCAAATTGCCGCACAGATGAACGCAAAAAAGCTGCCGATGGTGTCGGATTTGCGTGATGAATCTGACCACGAAAGCCCAACCCGTATTGTGATAGTGCCTCGCTCCAACCGCATTGACGTGGAGCAGCTGATGCAACATTTGTTTGCCACCACAGATTTGGAAAAATCTTACCGGGTGAATCTAAATATTCTGGGGCTGGATCAGCGTCCCAGAGTCAAAAACCTGCTGGAGATCTTGCGTGAATGGCTGGTGTTCCGCCGTGACACAGTGCGTAAACGTTTGCAGCATCGTCTGGATAAAGTGCTGGATCGTATCCATGTGCTGGAAGGTTTGTTAATCGCCTTTTTAAATATCGACGAAGTGATTCGGATCATCCGCGAAAACGACGAACCCAAACCTGTGCTGATTGCCCATTTTGGCATTACCGAACGTCAGGCCGAAGCTATTCTTGAGCTGAAGTTACGCCATTTAGCCAAGCTCGAAGAAATGAAGATCCGCGGTGAGCTGGATGAACTTTCCAAAGAGCGTGACAAGTTGCAAAGCATTTTAGGTTCAGAGAAAAAACTGACCAAACTCATTCGTGATGAATTAGAAGCAGACGCTTTAAAATATGGTGATAACAGGCGCAGCCCGCTGGTGTCGCGTGGTGAAGCCAAAGCCCTGAGCGAAAAAGAGTTATTACCAAGTGAAGCAGTCACAGTTGTGTTGTCGGAAAAAGGCTGGGTACGCTGTGCCAAAGGCCACGATATTGACGGCAACAGCCTGCAATACAAAGCCGGTGATGGTTATAAATCGTCGGCTATTGGCCGCAGTAATCAATACGCCGCTTTTATTGACTCCAGCGGTCGTAGTTTTGCCGCCGAAGCCCATGATTTACCTTCAGCCCGCGGTCAGGGTGAACCGCTGACAGGCCGTTTTAGCATAGTGGCCGGTGAAACCTTTGAGCATGTGCTGATGGCCGAAGACAACCAGCAACTGTTGCTGGCAAGCGACGCCGGTTATGGTTTTGTCGCGAGTTTTAGTGATTTACTGAGCCGTAATAAAGCAGGTAAAGCGTTATTGTCTTTGCCAGCCGGTGCTAAGGTGTTGACGCCTTTGGCCATTCACAATCCGGACACCGACCAGGTGGTGGCGATTTCCAATGAAGGCCGCATGCTGGTGTTTCCTATTGCTGAACTGCCCAAACTCAGCAAAGGCAAGGGTAATAAAATTATCAGTATTCCATCGGCCAGAGCCGCGTCGAGGGAAGAATATGTCAAGCTGCTGGCTGTGGTGCCGGCTGAGTCTGGCATTACGCTGGTGGCCGGTAAACGCAAGATGACCATTAAAGCTGGCGATTTAGCCCATTATGTTGGTGAACGGGGCCGGCGGGGTAATAAACTGCCCCGAGGTTTGCAGCGTATTGATGAATTATTGGTCGGTGAAGTGGAATAACCGCAATACGCCGGATTATTTTGCCAGATAACAGCGGATCGCCGCTTTATTACCACAGATCAAACCAGAACCCCTGACACAAGCCGCTATAATAAGCGGCTTTTTTATTGCCCGAGGGTTTGGTGTGCTCGCTTTTATCCGTATTGTGTTGTTGTTATGTTTTATTGTGATTGCTTCCACTATTGGCTTGCTGATTTGTCTGGTCCGGCCCTTCCGTGCTGACAACGTGGCACTTTTTGCCGGCTGGTATGGCAAAGTCAGCCGTTTGTTTGGTGTGAAGGTGGAAATTCGTTATCACCCTGCGGTGCGCTCTGCGATGCCTTGTGTCTTTGTCGCTAACCATCAGAACAATTATGACTTGTTTACCATCAGTGGCGCGCTGCTCAAAGGCACTGTCACCATAGGTAAAAAGAGTCTGAAATTTATCCCGTTTTTTGGCCAGTTGTATTGGCTCAGTGGCAATATCCTGATTGACCGCAACAACAAAAGCCGTGCTGTGGGCACTATGCAGGGCGCGGTAGAACGTATAGTGCAAGACAAAGTATCGGTGTGGGTGTTTCCGGAAGGCACCCGCAGTTATGGCCGGGGTTTATTGCCTTTTAAAACCGGTGCTTTTCATATTGCGCAGCAGGCAGGGGTGCCCATAGTGCCGATTTGTATGAGCCAAACCCATGGCAGAATTAAGCTGAACTGCTGGAATAACGGCCGCATTATAATTGAAGTGATGGCGCCTTTGATGCCGGAAGATTTTGCTGTACCTGTGCGCGAAGTGGCAGAACAGGTGCGCAACCTGATGCAGGAAAAAATCAGCGCCCTTGATAGCGAAGTCGCCAGCGATTACACTGCCGCTCAGAGCAAAGTTACAGGATAACCTTATGGAAAACTGGCAGGAATTTACCAACGACACCATCACCGCTTTATTGGAGGATGGCAGCGATCCGGATGCGGAATACACCATTGAACACCATTTTTATCACCCGGACTTTGCCAAACTGGAAAAAGTAGCGGTTGAGGTGTTTAAGCTGGGTTTTGAAGTGACAGACGCCGAAGAAGTGGAATTTGAAGACGGCGGCAGCGCCTGGGTGTTTGATGCCATTCGTGAGCAGTCGTTAGATGCCGCCAATATCACCGCTGATGCTATTAAGCTGGAACAGCTGGCGCAAAAATTTGGCGTGGAGTATGACGGTTGGGGCACCTATTTTGAAGGTGAAGACGACGGTTATGACGAAGACGACGAAGAGTAACAGCGGATCTTCTCGTGACAAAACCCGGCCTGACGCCGGGTTTTTTTATGGTTTGAGTCTGGGCTGATGTTTTGCCGTTAACCGCTTCTTGCTGCGCTGCGGCTAGTTGGGTTAAAAAGAAGCGCCAATACTCAGTTTTTGCCGTAAATCTTTAATATCAAAAGAAACAGATTGTTGCTTTGGCAAAAAAGCTTCCAAATCCGTCAGGTTATATTCGTAACTCCATGACAAACGCACTCTATCGCTCAGGCGGTAACGCAGGCCGGCATTGGACAGCAGCTCGTAATTAAAATGCAGATAAGACAGGGGTTGATTCAGCAGTTTTAACAGATTGCCTTGGCTGTATATTTCCAAAGGCCACTGACTCAGCTGGTAGTTAAAGTCCCATTCCGTCGCAACAAAATGATAAGACAACGAGGTGTTTGCCAGCAGGTTACGCAGTGGCTCGGTATCCCGAAAAGAAGCGCGTTTTAACCCTGTCATCAGCGTCAGATCCAACTGTAGCTGTGGTTGCTGCAATACGGCATAACCAGGCCCGGTACTGAGATCGATATTTTTATAATCTGCCGCCAGATAGTTGTACTGATAGTCGCTGGTTAAGCGCCAGAACAGGCGCTGCTGCAGGTAATAATCAATGGCAGGGCTTATTTTATACTGATGTGTTTTAGCTGCCTGTTCTTTCAGTTCATAGTCATAATTTAAGTCCAGTGCACTGCGCCATGAACCCTGGCGGTATTCAGCACTGCTGACCAGATTAAACAAGCTGGCATCTTGTTTGCCATATCTGTTACTGGCACTGACATCAAACTCCAGTGACCAGTCAGTTGCCGGTGCGGCCATGGCAGTTTGTTGTGCTGTTTGCTGCTTGTTGTCTACCGGCTGTGTTGTATTGCCGGACTGCACTGTATTGACTGGCTGGATGTGCTGAATATCCTTGCGGTTCAGCACCATGGCACTGTGATATACAGTTTGCAGTGTTACTGCGCTGTCCGTTTGACTGATGATCCGGCCTGTTAAGATATCACCATTGTGCATCTGAATACGCGACTGCTGAAGCTGTTGTGCCAACAGCGGCCAGCTAGAGCAAAGCATCAAGACAGATAACATCCAACTCCTGGCCAACATCAGCAACCTTTTATGCGCGAAAATCTCAGTCTGCCATAACCCGGCTATCACCACCAGCGGGCAAACCGGCAAAACACAGCCAATAAAAAAGCCAGCTTTTGCTGGCTTTTTACCTGTGGCAACAACTTACATCGCCAGATACACAAATCCGCCAAAGGCCAATACCGCAGCTATCAGACAATAAGGCAGCTGGGTAATGGCATGGGAGATCAGATTACAACCAGAGCCCTGGGCGGCCAGTACAGTGGAGTCACTGTAAAAACAGGCCTGTGAGCCAAAAGAAGCGGCTGACAGCAGAGCACCAATCACCAGTGGCACATCAGCGTTTACCGCATGGGCCAGTGGCATCACAATTGGGATTGAAACGGCAAAAATACCCCAGGACGACCCGGTGGCAAATGACAATATTGCCATAGCAACAAACACCAGCGCCGGTAGCATCTGAGCTGTCATATATGGGCTCAGGTTTTCAATCACATATTGTGGCAGCAACAACTTGTCACAGACATCTTTAAAGATAAAGGCGGCAATCACCGTACTGATGGCAGGCAACATGGTTTTAAAACCATTCATCATCACGTCCATCATTTCACTGATACTCATCAGGCGCTGCACGCCGTAGTAGATAATGGTCAGTAATAAAGTGGCAATCACCCCTTTGAGCACATCAGGTTCACTCAGTGAATTTCCAAGCACAATAGTGAAGAAAATCAGTGACAACATTGGCACCGCAAAGTTATGCACTTTACCGTGGCGGTTGCTGCTCTCAAACTCTTCTTCAATGGACTGCATGGCATATTCATCACTGGTGTGATGTGGCATCTGCTGCGAAGCATGATGGCTCTGGCCATGATTGGCGATTTTGGGTTGCTGCTCAGCCAACTCAGACTCAAAAGGCCGGCCGGCCTGGGTTTCCAGCTCGGCTTTTTTCATCGGGCCTAAATCCGGCATAAACTTCAGCGCCACCAGCATGACAATCATAATGGCCAGCCAGGGATAGAACATATAAGGAATGGCCTGGATATAGACCGCAATGCCCTGGCCTTTTTCGGCGATATTATTGTCTTCCAGTAAACCGCCAAAGAATACAGCCCAGGTTGAAATCGGAATAATGACACAGATAGGGGCTGCGGTTGAGTCAACAATATAAGCCAGCTTTTGCCGGGAAATTTTATATTTGTCAGTGACGCGTTTCATCGCTTCGCCCACAGTCAGCGCATTGAGGTAATCATCAACAAAGATGATCACCCCCAGCACAAAGGTCATAAACATGGAGGAGCGCTGACCTGACGCGAGTTGTGAACCGAGCCGGCCAAAAGCCAGGGCGCCACCGGTGTGGATCAAAAGTCCAATCAAAGCACCAAAACCACCACAGACCAGGATTAACCAGCCGATAGTTTCGTCTTGCATCACATTGACGGCAATTTCAGAAAAGTTATGCAGTGACTGTCCGGGGCTTAACATCAATAAACCAACAACAGCACCAACAACCAAAGCCAGAATAGGTCTTTTTAACCAGACTGCCACGGCCATTACAACAACAGGAGGGATTAAACTTAACGCGCTGGGTGAATCCATCAGGGGTTCCTTACAAAAAACTCCAGGTGACTGGCAACATTACACCACGATGGTCCGGCGAACCCGGTCATCGTCTGATTTCACTCGGGCTGACGCAGATTTTGGCCTGCAGGCCTTTGTAGTTATTTTTGCTTTATTTTTACACAATTTCGGCGAAATTGCGGCCGGCTATGATAACAAAATTTGTCACAGCTTCAACGATTGATTCATATTGCTTGTTGGTTTTTGCACTGTGTCAGTGCCGGCGATACAAGGCCAGACGCAGCAGCGGATGTACTGCGACGGCCCATCAGGGGTCAGACTTCGAGGTTATCAATCAGTCTGGTGTTGCCAAGATATGCAGCCAGCAAAATAACCAGCGGTTTGTCGTTGCTGCTGGCGAGCGTCAAAGTCTGACGCTCACAAATATGCAGATAGTCCGGGCGAAAGCCGGCCTGAGTTAAAGCCGCTGCAGCCTGTTGTTCCAGCAAACGAAAATCCTGATAACCCTGGGTAATTTGCTGTTGTAACCAGCGCAGCTGCTGATAAATCTGCGGGGCAACAGCACGTTGTTCAGCACTCAGGTAACCATTACGCGAGCTCAGCGCCAGACCGTCGGCCGCTCTTTCGGTATCAATGCCGATAATACGGATATCAAAAGATAAATCGGCGGTCATTTGCCGGATCACCGCCAGTTGCTGGTAGTCTTTTTTACCAAAAAGCGCGATATCGGGCTGCACCAGATTAAACAGTTTTGCCACTATGGTGGCGACACCGCGGAAATGGCCGGGACGACTGGCGCCACAATGCTGGTCGCCAATTTTGGGCACTTCGACTGCCGTTTGTGCGTCCAGCCCATGCGGGTACATCAGCTCAGGTGTTGGGGTAAACACTGCATCAGCACCATGGCTGATTAAACCGGCGCAATCGGCCTCTAAGGTGCGTGGATATTTGGCCAGATCTTCATTGGCACCAAATTGCATGGGATTGACAAAAATACTGACAATCACTTTGTCGGCACGGCTTTTGGCTTCATCCACCAGTTTAAAATGGCCCTGATGCAAATTGCCCATGGTAGGCACAAAAGCAACGGTTAAACCGGATTGGCGCCAGGCTTTGACGGTAGCTCTGAGCAGTGCGACTTCGCTGATAACTTGCATGGACTGACTCCGGAATAATGGCTGGTTGGGTACAACAATCACTCAGTTAAAACTGTGCTCAGGCCCGGGGAAAGCGCCTTGTTTCACATCTTCAATATATTTGCCGATGGCTCTTTTAATATCACCGGTTTCCTGCAGGAAGTTTTTCGAGAACTTCGGAATATAACCGCTGCTGATGCCCAGTAAGTCGTGCATCACTAAAATCTGGCCGTCGGTGTCTTTACCGGCACCAATGCCAATGACCGGGATCACCACAGCTTCGCTGATGCGTTTGGCCAGGGCAGACGGAATACACTCCACCACCAACAGCTGGGCACCGGCATTTTGTAAATCAATGGCTTGTTGCAAAATATGGTCAGCGGCTGCGCTGTCGCGGCCCTGTACTTTAAAACCACCAAACACATGCACCGACTGTGGAGTTAAGCCAATATGACCACAAACAGGCACGCCACGTTCGGTCAGGGCTTTAATGGTCGGTAATAAAAATTCACCGCCTTCCAGTTTCACCATATTGGCACCGGCCTGCATTAAAGGGATGGCATTGGCAAAAGCCTGCTCAGTAGTGGCGTAACTCATAAAAGGCATATCAGCAATAACAAAAGCCTGAGGTGCACCAGCGCGTACACAACGGGTGTGATAGGCAATTTCAGCTGTAGTGACCGGCAGAGTGTCGGCATGCCCTTGTAACACCATGCCAAGCGAGTCGCCGATCAGCAGCACTTCTACTCCGGCGTCGGCAAAAAGTTTGGCAAAACTGGCGTCATAAGCGGTCAGCGCGGTAATTTTCTCGCCTTGTTGCTTGAGTTTCAGCAATTGCGAGGTGGTGATTTTTGCCATGTAGTCCTCATCCGACCATTGGTTGAAAGCGCGCAAGATCGCATAACTTGAGCCCGACTGCAACTGACGCCGCATTTTGTGTTGATAGTGGCAACAAGCTGTTATCAGCCTTGCCCCGACAGCGCTTTATTGGGGGGCTGGCGCCAGCACCGTCAGGCCGTTCAGCGGTACTTTGGCCAATAAAGCCTGCAGACGGTCGCCATCAGGTAATACCAAGTCGGCGGCAATTTCAGCAAGCGGGTATAACACAAACTCACGGTTTTTCATGCCGTAATGCGGCACTGTCAGTCGTTCCGAGTTTATGGTCTGCGCACCAAACAGCAACATATCTAAATCCAGGGTGCGCGGCCCCCAGCGTTCATCTTTACGTTGCCGGCCTTGTTCCAGTTCGATTTTTTGTAAAGCATCCAATAACTGTAACGGGTTCAGGCTGGTACTTAAGGCTGCCACTGCATTGACATAATCCGGCTGATCCTGCGGCCCCATAGGTTTGGAACCATACAAAGAAGATACAGCCACCAGTTCAGTGGCGGGGATGTTTTTTAGCGCCGCCACAGCCTGCTGTAACTGCTGTAACGGCTCTGCCAGGTTGGCACCCAGGCCTATATAACACAACTTTTTGTCCATCGGGTGTTATTCCGTGTCCGGTGCTGCGGCAGGGCGACGGCGTGCTGGTGGTTTACGCCGGCGTTTGGGTTTGCTTTCAACCCCTTCTTTACCAAGACTTGTCACCAAAGCTTCGCGGCCTTGTTCATCGGCCTGCTGGAATCTTTGCCACCAGAGTGCCAGTTCGGTTAAAGCGCCACCTTCAGCGGCAGCTCTTTGTTGCAGAAAGTCAAAAGCACCGCGGAATTTGGGCAGCTCCAGCAGTTTAAAAGCACGGCGGCCCGCTCTTTTGTTCAGACGGGTCTGCAAAGACCAGATATCCCGAATGCTCATGCTAAAACGTTTTGGAATGGCAATAGTGCGCTGCACATCATCCAGCACTTCAGTCATGGCGATATTCAGTGCATCAATTTCATTGAGGCCACTTTCCACCAGCAAGGTTTGCATGCGACGCTCCACCGGATACCACAACAGTGCGGCATAAACAAAAGCCGGTGTAACAGGTTTATCCTGCGCCACCCGCTCGTCGGTGTTTTGTAAGGCATTGGCAATCAGGTTAAAGGCTTTGCTTTCACTGTCTTGTTTCAACACCTTGTGCAGCTGTGGTAACAGCTGTTTTAAAATGCCGCTGTCGCGCAGCAGCACAAAGTTGTCAAAAGCTTTGCCGGCCATAAAGAGTTTCAGGCTTTCGTCAAACAACCGTGCTGCCGGAATGTTTTTCAAAAGCACAGCCAGCTCAGCGATAGGGGCTGCTGTTGCTGGTGCTATCTCCATATTGAGCTTGGTGGCAAAACGCACGGCGCGCAGCATCCGCACTGGATCTTCGCGATAACGGGTTTCAGGGTCGCCAATCAGCTCAATACGACGGTTTTGGATGGCTTCGACGCCATTGGCAAAGTCGTAAATCGCAAAATCATTGACCGAATAATACAAAGCGTTGATGGTAAAATCACGACGCTCAGCGTCTTCTTCAATAGTGCCGTACACGTTGTCACGTAAAATCTGGCCGTGGTCACTGCGTACGCCTGTTGGCACTGTTTCTTCGTCGTCACCGCCGCTGTGATGACCCCGGAAAGTTGCCACTTCAATAATTTCGCGGCCAAACACCACATGCGCCAGCCGGAAACGGCGGCCTATCAGCCGGCAGTTTTTAAACACCTGCCGCACCTGTTCAGGATGGGCATTGGTGACTACATCAAAATCTTTGGGTTGCAGGCCCATCAGCAGATCGCGGATACAACCACCGACCAGATAAGCCTCATAACCAGCGTCATTGAGCCGGTACAATACCTTCAGTGCATTGGGGCTGATGTCTTTGCGTGATACCCCATGCTGGTCACGGCTTAACACTTTCAGCGGTGGTAACACGGCAGACTGATGCTGCGGGTTTAATTTGGGGCCTTTTTGTTTATTGCGTTCCGGCCTGGGTTTACGACGGGTTGCTTCGTCATGAAAACTTTTGGAGTGAGCACGCGGTTCAGCGCCTGAACCCGACTGGCGTTCTGCTTCTGCAGACTGGGTTTCCTGTTCGGTAACGGCCAGATTTTGAGTGGTTTTTCTGCCTAATTTACGACGGCAAAAATCAAGTACACGGGAAATAATGGTGGTTCTCCTATACACAGAAAGGGCAGCAAACGAAACTATGCCAGAGATGGCCGCTGCCAAGCGAAAAAAACGCCGTTATCTTACCGCAGACTGGCGAAAAAATGAATGAAATCGCCGGTCTTTGTGGTGTTGTTTGCTGCAAAAGCTTCAGGTTGTGGTACTTGAGTCAGCCGCTGATTTGTACTTCACGTTGTCTTGGCACCTGCGCCAGTTGCCAGTGTTGCAGAGCCCAGGCCAGCAGTTCAGCAACTGGCGCCTGTTGCAGCTCAGCCGGTGGTGTATGTCCAAGCAGGCTTAAAGCTGCACTCATGCTCTGGGCCAGTGGCAAAGTGCTGATATCTGTGGCGTGATTTTGTTTACTAAGTTTAAAACCTGCTGCTGTCACTGCGAGCGGCAAATGACCATACTGGGGTGGGCTATGGCCCAGCAGGGTACACAAAGCCTGTTGTCTGGTGGTCATCTCCAGCAAATCAGCGCCGCGGATCACCTGACCTATCTGCTGGTCAATATCATCCAGTACCACCACCAGCTGATAGGCAAAAAGGCCGTCGCGGCGTTTGATAATGTAATCTTCCTGGCAAATGCGGGCCGGCACCTGCACCTCACCAAACACCAGATCGCTAAACTGGTCTGGCACATGGCCAGGTTTTAGCCGCCAGGCTAAAGGTTCGGTGTGCAGATTTTTTTGCTGGCAATAACCGTCATAAACACCACCGAGGCTGGCAATACGGGCGCGGCTGCAGTTGCAACCATAAACCAGACCGCGCGCCTGCAGGGCATTAAAATGATGCTGATAAAAAGCCAGACGCTCTGTTTGATAAGTTTCGGTTTGATCCCACAGCAAGCCAAACTGTTCCAGCGTACGCATAATGCTGCTGTCAGCGCCTGGCTGGATTCTTGTGGTGTCGATGTCTTCAATGCGCAGCAGCCACTGGCCGCCCAGGGATTTGGCCTGCAAATAACTGCCAAGCGCGGCCACAAGGGAGCCAAAATGCAAAGGGCCGGATGGCGATGGCGCAAACCGGCCCCTGTAGCGGGCAACGTCGATGGTCATATTAACCGCCGAGTTGTTTTTCCTTGATCTCCGCCAGAGTTTTACAGTCGATACACATATCGGCAGTAGGGCGGGCTTCTAACCTTTTGATACCAATTTCAATACCGCAGGTATCACAATAACCGAAGTCGTCGTCTTCGATTTTCTGTAAGGTTTTTTCAATTTTTTTCAAAAGCTTACGTTCACGATCACGGGCACGCAGCTCTAAACTGAATTCTTCTTCCTGGGCAGCACGGTCAACCGGATCAGGGAAATTGGCAGCTTCGTCGGCCATATGGTTTTTGGTGCGGTCCACTTCTTCACGCAACTGTTGACGCCAGGCATCGAGAATTTTGCGGAAATGGTCCAGCTGCTTCGGGTTCATGTATTCTTCGCCCGGAGCTTCCTGATAAGGGGTGACGCCTGCTAAAGCTAACAATCCCAGTGCTTTATTAGTTTTGCCTTCTGGCATGGTAATCTCCTGTAAAACAGTGCCAAGCAAAAAGATGGCGGCTATAGATAGCAGAATAACAGCACCATCGCAATCACTATGAAAAAAGCCGGCGAAGTATACAGACAGAGTGTTGCTTCGTCACCTTAATTTAGGCGTTGCTCTTACCTGGTAAAAATGAACGTTACAATCTAGACCAGTTTTTCCACCTTGTGAATTAAATTATCAGCTTTTAAGCTGCCGTGGCCATGCGTTGCAACAACAGGCCGCTCTGCAACAACAGACTGTGTTGTGGTACCTGACTATAAAGGAAGAAGATGATGGAATTATGGTGGGTCTATTTATTATTGGGCGGCGCTGTTGGTTTTTTTGCCGGTCTGCTTGGGGTGGGCGGCGGTGGCATTATGGTGCCGGTACTGACCAGCATCTTTATCGCCACTGGGGTGGCGCCTGGTCAGCAGGTGCATCTGGCGCTTGCCACTTCGATGGCCGCTATTATTGTCACTTCTTTTGCCAGCGCCCGCAGTCATCACCGCCATCAGGCTGTGCTTTGGCCTGTGGTATGGAGGATGAGCCCGGGTATTGTCGCAGGCACTTTGCTGGCGGCTATGTTGGCGGCTTTATTGTCCTCTTATTATCTGGCGCTGTTTTTCTGCATTTTTATGTTTTATGTCGCGCTGCAGCTGCTGCTGAATATCAAGCCCAAAGCCAGCCGTACCTTGCCAGGTACCGCTGCGCTTGTGGGGACGGGCTTTGGCATTGGCGGTATTTCGGCGCTGGTGGCCATCGGCGGTGGCTCACTGACGGTGCCGTTTTTAACCTGGTGTAATGTCAAAATGCAGCAGGCCATTGGCACTTCAGCGGCTTTGGGCTTGCCAATTGCCATCAGTGGCACCCTGGGGTATGCGCTCAGCGGCTGGTTAAGCAGCACCGGGCATGCTTCAGCGTCTGATGCTGTATTGCCCTGGGGTTGTATCGGTTATGTTTATCTGCCGGCTGTACTGCTGATTTCAGTGGTGAGTGCTGTGACAGCGCCGCTGGGTGTGCAGCTGGCGCAGCGTTTGCCGGTCAGTACCCTTAAAAAGATTTTTGCGTTATTGCTGGTGAGCTTAAGTGCCAAAATGCTGCACTCTGTGCTGACTGCTGCTGTTTAAGTTTTTTATGATGGATGCGCTGTACCTTTTTATCGCAGCTATTGTTTATTTGGTCGAAAAGCCTGTAATAGCAAGCCTTTAGTAGGCCTTGCTGCAGCCATTCACGGCAGCACAGCGCTTTGGGCAGGGCTGTAAAGTGTAAAAGCTGCTGTGGTACACTCCGGCCCTCTTTTCTTGCTTTTACTGCGGAATTTATATGACTCAACTGTTGCAAATTACCCTGACCAGCACTGCTGCCGACGAACGTTTTGGTAAAAATCCTGCGCTGACGCCAACAGCGGAAGGTTATCAAATTCATCAGAGCGCCACTGATGAGCTGCGTGCTATTCAAAAAGCCGGCCGTACCTTAGATGGTCTGGGCTTGCAGCAGGTGCAGCTGGCCGGTGAAGGCTGGAGCATCGACAAACAGTGGGCCTTTTATCAGGGTTTTTGTTCTGCAAAAAAACTGGGTGGTGTCAGCTGGGCCGGTACTGCGCAGGAAGTAAACCAACTGGTGCAGTTACAACAATGTTTTGCCTGGGCGAAAAAACAAATTAACCAGACGCCGGAAGATTTATCCCCCCAAACTTTATGTGCTGAAGCCGCACTCTTTCTGGAAGCTGTGGCACCACGCGGCAGTATCAGTTACCGCACTTTAGTCGGTGACGAATTATTAGCTGAAGGCTGGATTGGCATCCATGCGGTAGGCCGTGGCAGTGACAGGGCGCCTGCCATGCTGGTGCTGGACTTTAACCCGACCGGCCATGCTGATGCGCCTGTAGCAGCAGCCCTGGTGGGGAAAGGTATTACTTTTGACAGTGGTGGTTATTCCATTAAGGCCTCTGAAGGCATGTTAACAATGAAATGTGACATGGGCGGCGCTGCTACTGTGACCGCAGCTTTAGCACTGGCGATTATGCAGGGGTTGCAAAAACGGGTGCAGCTGGTGTTGTGCTGCGCCGAAAACCTGATCAACGGCCGTGCTTATAAGCTGGGTGACATTTTAAAATATAAAAACGGCGTGACAGTGGAAGTGGTCAACACTGACGCTGAAGGCCGCCTGGTGTTGGCGGATGGCCTGATGTGTGCCGCCGCTTCCGGTGCGCCTTTAGTCATTGACGCTGCCACTTTAACAGGTGCCGCTATGATGGCGGTGGGCACTGAATATAACGCCTTGTTTGCGCTGGATAAAGCATTACAAAACCGCGTATTGGGTTATGCCGAGCAGGTGTCTGAGCCAGCCTGGCCGTTACCGCTCGAGCGCTGGCATCAGCAACAATGTCCGTCCCCTTATGCCGACACCGCCAATAGCAGGCCGGTCAAAGGCGGCGGCACAGGTGGCGCCAGCAATGCGGCGGGCTTTTTAAGCCGTTTTGTCGCCAATGATGGCAAAGGCTGGTTACATATTGATCTGGCGGCCGCTTTTCATAATACCGCTAATGGTTTCTGGGGCGCAGGTGCCACCGGCACCGGCATTCGTTTAGTGGCGCACACCTTATTGGCGGAAACGGCCTGATGGACAAGGCCGGCAGTCCACACAGGCAACCGGCCGGTTTTTTGTAGGATGATGTTGTGACTTTACCTGTTGCTGAGATTTGCGCAGCGCTGAGCGCCAGCCTTCAACAGCACAATAGAGTGTTATTAACGGCGCCGCCTGGCGCCGGTAAATCCACCTATCTGCCGCTTTATTTACTGCAACACCCCGATTTTTCTGGCAAAAATATCATCATGCTTGAGCCGCGGCGGCTGGCGGCTAAAAATATTGCCTGTTATCTGGCCACTCAGCTTGGTGAAAATCCTGGCCAGACTGTCGGTTATCAAATCAAGGGTGAACAGCAGCGCAGTGCACAAACCCGGTTATTGATAGTGACCGAAGGGGTGCTGGTGCGCAAAATTCAGCAAGACCCAGAGCTTTCCGCTGTAGATTTATTGATTTTTGACGAATTTCACGAACGTTCGTTACAGGCCGATTTAGCATTGGCACTTAGCCTTGAAGTGCAGCAGCTGAACGAACAGCTAAAAATACTGGTGATGTCGGCCACCCTGGCTGGCGCTGAATTGTCAGACAAACTGCAGGCGCCGCTGTTGCAAAGTGAAGGCCGCAGTTTCCCGGTGGACATCCGTTATCAAAGTCCGACTCAGGAAGAGTTATGGCTGCAGGCCGCCCGTTTGTCGCGCCAGTTATTGTCAGAGCATGCCGGCAGTCAGCTGGTGTTTTTACCTGGTCAGCGTGAGATAGAACGCGCCCGCGATTATTTAACCTCAGCTGATTTACCCGCTGATGTGGATGTATTTGCGCTCCTTGGCAGTTTAACTCTGGCCGGGCAGCAACAGGCCATAGCGCCGTCGCCTGCAGGACGGCGTAAAATAGTGCTGGCCACCAATGTGGCTGAAACCAGTTTAACCATTGATGGCATCACGCTGGTGATCGACAGTGGTGTAGCCCGCCAGGCGGTGTATCAACCCAGGCTTGGTTTTAGCAAACTGGACACTGTGCAAATCAGTCAGGCGTCTGCAGTGCAGCGTGCTGGCCGTGCCGGCCGGTTAGCGCCTGGTTTTTGTTATCGCTTAGACACGCCGGAAAAATGGACCAGGCGCAGCGCCTTTACCACGCCCGATATTTTACAAGCCGATTTAATTGGTCTGCGCTTGGAAATCGCCGGCTGGGGCGCCAAAGTTGAAGACTTATTCTGGCTGGATACGCCCCCTAAAGCCCAGTTGGCTGCCGCTGAACAATGTTTGCAGTGGCTGGGCGCGCTGGATGCTGAGCTGCAACTGACGGCCCATGGCCGCGCTATGTTAAAACTTGGCACTGAGCCCAGGCTGGCGTCGATGTTATTACACAGCAAAAATTTAGCGGCGCAGGGTTATCCGGCAGCGCCTGCTTTGGCGGCATTGCTCGCTGCAATGCTTGAAGACAATAAACGTGTGGCAACAACCAATCTGGTGGCCAGGCTTCAACAGTTGTCGGGCGCGCAGTTGCAGCAAGCCAGAACTTTGTTGCAACAACTGGGCTGTGATGCTGCGTTATTACAACAAAATCTGCCGGAACAATTGTCCGGGGTGCTGCTGAGTTTTGCCTATCCTGACCGGATAGCGCTGCTGCGGGGCCAGGGGTATTTATTGGCCAACGGCACAGGTGCTCAGTTAAACGCCGATGATGAGTTGTTGCACAGTCCCTGTCTGGTGGTGGCCGATTTACGTGTATTGGGAAAAGATGCACTGATCAGTGCTGCCGCCGTGTTATCCGTGGATGATTTACAACAATACTGGCAACAACAGCTGGTCACAGAACGGCATTTTGCTTTTGATGAACAAAACGGCCGTTTTATTGCCGAGCAGCGGCTTCGCTTTGGTGCTTTGGTGCTGAAAAAACAAAACCTCGGTGCAAGTCTCAGTAGCGATGATAAAAGTCAGGCCTGGCTGCACTGGCTTGGGAAAAAAGGGTTGGCGGTGCTGAACTGGACAGAAGCCGCACTGAACTTAAAACACCGGCTGCAGCTGGCAGCGCGACTGGAGCCGGACGCCGGCTGGCCTGATTGTTCTGACGCCGCTTTATTGTGTAACACCCACAGCTGGCTGGCGCCTTATCTTGGTGAGATCAATAACTTAGCTGCGCTGCAAAAACTCGATGTCCGCCAGTTATTGTGGCAGTCGTTAAGTTACAGCCAGCAGCAACAGCTGAATAATTTGCTGCCAGCCAGCTGGCGTTCAGTGTTGGGCACCGATATTACGCTGTTGTACAGCGCTGATGCTGACAAAGCGCATGGCGTCAGTATGGCGATACGGTTGCAGGAAATGTTTGGTCAATCCGACACACCCACAGTGGCCCATGGTGCTATTGCCGTGACTATCACTTTGTTATCACCGTCGCGCCAGCCATTGCAGCTAACACGCGATTTAGCCAGTTTCTGGCAAAACGCTTATCAGGATGTCAAAAAAGAAATGCGCGGGCGTTACCCTAAACATTTCTGGCCCGACAATCCGCTTGAAGCGATGCCAACCAATAAAACGAAAAAAGCGATGCAAAAATGACCGCAAAAAAAAGCCGGAGCAAAAAGTCCAAACCGCTGAATCCAATGGTAAAAACCATTGGCTGGTTCTGCCTGAAGGCTGCGTTGGTGCTGGTGCTGACGTTATTTATTTATCTGATTTATCTCGACAGTAAAATTACCACCTTGTTTTCCGGCCAAAAATGGCAAATTCCGGCGCAGTTATACGCCAGAGCCCTGACGCTCAAAGCCGGCACTCATTTGTCACAAAGCCAGTTGCTGGATGAGTTAAAACGACTGCAATACAGCCTGGACCCCAGATTAAATGGGCCGGGTCAGTATCTGGTGCAGGGCAACACAGTGTCGGTATATCGCCGCGCTTTTGATTTCCCAACAGGTCATCAGGTGGCGACTTTGCTGCACATTGGTTTTGCCGGTGAATTTGTGCAAAGCCTGAGCACGGGCCAAGAGCGCAAGGCGCTGGCAGTGGCGCAGCTTGAACCTCAGTTGTTACAACATCTGGTGGCGGCAGAGCAGGAAGATCGTGAGCTGATTCAGCTGGCAAAAGTGCCACGCACCATCAAAGACACCCTGTTGCTGGTGGAGGACCGTGATTTTTACAGCCATCACGGTGTGTCGCTGTGGTCAGTGATCCGTGCGGCCTGGGCCAATATGCTGGCGGGCAAAACAGTGCAGGGCGGGTCGACCCTGACACAGCAGCTGGCAAAAAATATGTATACCAATCAGCAACGTAGCTATCTGCGAAAAATTAACGAAGCGCTGATCGCACTGGTGCTGGATTACCGCTACAGCAAAGACCAGATTTTAGAGGCTTATATCAATGAAATATCGTTGGGGCATTTTAAAGCCAACCCTGTGCATGGCCTGGGCCTTGGCAGTAAGTTGTATTTTGGCAAACCGCTGGCGGAACTAAAACCCCATGAATATGCGTTGTTGATTGGCATTATCAAAGGGCCGTCTTTTTATGATCCACGCCGTTTCCCGCAAAGGGCCGAAGACAGACGTGATTTGATCCTTGGCATGATGCGCGACCATGGTTTACTGGATGAAAGTCAGTGGCGCGCTGCAACAGACCGGCCACTGGACGTGATACCGCTAGGTGAGCATCTTAAAGGCCGTTTTCCGGCTTATATCGACAAAGTGCGGCAAGAGCTGCGCGCCATAGTGCAGGATAAATCACAACTGGAAAACGGCATCCGGGTGTTCACTTACTTGGATCCGATGGCGCAGCAGGCGGCCGAGCAAGCAGTGCTGAATCGTCTGGCGAAGCTCGATAAAGATATTGAAGCCGCTATGGTGGTCACCGACTATCAGCAGGGTGCATTGAAAGCAATAGTGGGTGGCCGTAATACCAGTTTTGCCGGTTACAACAGGGCGATTTCGGCGCAAAGGCAAATTGGTAGCATTATTAAACCCGTGGTGTACCTGACCGCCTTAATGCAGCCGACGCGCTTTCATCTGGGCACAGTGCTTGCCGACACGCCGTTGAATTTAAAAAGTGGCGGCCGCAACTGGCAGCCCATGAATTATGACAAAAAATTCCGCGGCAATGTGCCGCTTATTCAGGCGCTTAGTGAGTCTTTGAATATTCCAACGGTGCGGCTTGGTTTGCAGCTCGGTTTACCGGCACTTGCGCAGAGCCTGCAAAAACTTGGGCTACAACGAGAGGTGAAGTTGCAGCCATCGTCTTTGTTAGGCGCAGTGGAAATGAGTCCGCTGGAAGTGGCGCAGTTGTATCAGACCATTGCCAACAAAGGGCAATATCTGGAGCTGGCGGCTATTTCTGCCGTGACCGGCCAATTAGGTGAGCCTGTGTATCAGCGCAAAGTAAAAGCGCAACACAAAGTTGACGCTTCGGCCAGTTATTTATTGCAATATGCAATGCAACAAGCCACCCAAAGCGGCACTGCGCAGTCTTTGTCACAACAATTTCCGCGTCAGCGTTTTGCCGGTAAAACCGGCACCTCCAGCGATTACCGCGACAGCTGGTTTACCGGTTTTGACCATGAAACCGGTGTGACTGTCTGGCTGGGGCGTGACGACAATAAAGAGATTGGCCTGACTGGCGGCAGTGGTGCTTTGCCGGTGTTTTCACATTATTTTCAACAGCTTGGTGCAAACTCATTGTTCCGTGGTGTACCAGAGAATGTGACGAAACAATTTATTAGCAAAGACAGCGGTCGTTTTGTTGCAGAATCTTGCGTTAACGTATTGTTATTACCTGTAATTTGGGGTGAAATGCCAGTACAGCCCTATTGTGATTAATTTGTTATCAGCGATATGAGTAGGCTATGTCATCCAAACCAGAACAACATCTAAAAGTCGGTGATTGGTGGTACCTGCCACAACAGGATAAGTTAGTGAAGTTCAGTGCAGCTGGTGAAATTACTGCCACCGCTGATCTGGATAACCTATGCCAAAAAGCGGTTAACTATTTTATTGTCAATGCCGGGCGTTTAATTACCCGCGATGAAATACTGGCAGATGTCTGGGGTGTCAGAGATGTGTCAGATGGCCGTATTTCCCGTGTGATCCGGGTGCTGCGTGTTGCGCTGGGGGATGATAGCCGCGAGCCCACTTATATCGAAACTATTCCAAAAAGGGGGTTTCGTTTTATTGCGCCTGTGGCTGAGGTGATGCTGGCACAAGGTGCGGAATTTGTTGCTACCCAGCCGGAGTTAAAGTCACCACAGGTAAAGCAGCAGATGATGGCAGCTAAGCCTCGTCCAACTTTGTTAAGAAACCTTGGGCTGATTAGCCTGGCCGGTTGTGCTTTGTTATACCTGGGCTGGCGTTATCTGTATTTGCCCATGCAGGACAATAACATCAAACCTTTTGCCCGCTTTGACCCTATTTCCAGCATGATTGGTCTGGAATATAACGCTGCGGTTAGTCCTGATGGCCAGTACATCGTTTACAACCATCTGCTGCCTGATTATGAAACGGTCGAGTTGGTGCTGCAGAATCTGCAAAACTTCGAGACCCGTGTGCTGCTTAGCGGCAAAGATTTATTGTCAGGCCCCACCTGGAGCCCGGATGGGCAACAAATTGCGTATCAAAAAAAGGTCGGCAAAGTGCAGTGTGAAATCCGCCGAATCACGCTGGATAATGAAAAAACCAGGCTGCTGAATGACGAGTTGTTGACGACCTGCGGTGCCAAAAGTTTGGGAGGACGATTAAGCTGGTCTCCGGACGGCGCTTATCTGGTCTATCCGCATACGCCGGACGGGCTGCAGCATTCAGTCTTGATGTTATATCCATTTACCGGGGGCAAGCAGGAACAGTTGACCACACCACCACAAACCAGCCAGGGTGATTTTGCCGTGCGGTTTTCAAAAAAAGGTGATCAACTGGCATTTATCCGTGATGACGGTGGTTCTGCCGGTCAGATCTGGCTGATGGATTTAACCAGTCGTTCCAGCCGCTTATTGTTACAGCTCAGCGGCAGCTACCCGATGAATATCGATTGGTACGACAATGACAGCAAAATTATTTATCCAACCAGCAGTGCGACTATGTCTGTGGTAGATGTGAACACAGGCCAAGGCGAGGTCTTGTTTAATACCTTTGATACCGTAGCCGATACCCTTGTCAGTCGCCAAGACCGGATTTACTCGACTGTAGGGCAATACCGTAAAACTAATATTCTGAAAGTGGACAACCCGTTATTTCATCCGACGCCCGCCACTGAACAGGTTTTCCAGTCCAGCCGCAGCGAAAATATTGCGGAAATGAATCCGGTGGAAGGCGGCCCGGCGGCAGTGCTGACCAGTCGCTCCGGCTTACCGCAGATTTGGTTGTATTATCCGGATGGCCGGCAACAACAGATCAGTAATTTCAGTGAAAGTATTATTTCTAAAAGTATGGAGTTTTCACCCGATGGCAGTCATTTGCTGGCCAGTATCGGTAACGCCGTCTGGTTGTTTAAAGAAGGTGAACCCCCGAAAAAAGTCAGTAAAGCGGAGCAAAGCGCCCGAGAGCCGGGTTGGAGCCACGACGGCAAATTTATTTATTTTTCCAGCAGCAATAATGGCCGTTGGCAAATAATGAAAGTAAATATCAATACGCTGCAGCAGGAACTGTTCAGTACAGAGTTGGATTATTTTAAAGAAAGCCCGGATGGGCATTATCAGGTTGGTCGCCGTATTAGTGATGGTGGTTATCAGTTAAAACGACAAGATGGCACAGTGGTCGATTTGCCGGTTGAATCTTCCGGTTTTGCGCCGCCGCAAATGATTTTGCGTTCGCAGTATCTGTATTTTAGTCGGCGAATTCATGAGAACAAAACCCGGATCCATGCTTATGATCTGCAAACAGGCGCAGTGCATGATTTAAAACTGGAGATGAATTTTTCACTAAAAAGATTTTCGGTCAGTATCAATGAAAAATATGTGTATTCGTTGCAAGGCACACCCGGCGATATGGATATAGTGGAAGTCAAAATACCTGAATAAAAACGCCGGTGTGATTTTTATCATGCTTTTGTTGGTTTTTCGTCAGGTATAACAGTGTGTTGTGGCTATTAATGGTTCTGCTCGTTATTACACCAACAAGGAGAACACCATGAACAAATTTGTATTAGCTTTAGCCCTTTGCACTATGACTAGTTTTACCCCAGCAGTGGTTGCGGTTAGCCCGCAAGACCCAGAAGTTCCGGCAGAACAAAACAAAGCGCCAAAACCAACACCGCAGGCAGAAGCTGACTGTGAGTGGGTAGTTCCTCACTGTGATTCTGTTGAGAACTAGTAAGCTCTTTGGTTAAAGGTAAATCAAATCAGTGCTTTAAATGAAAAGTTAGAATCACTGGTTACAAAAACCTTCTCTTAAAATATGCAGTCTTTGTTGTATACTCCCCCGCAGAATGTCTGCCGGGGAGGCTGCGGTGCCAATTGCCGAACCTTATCTTTGTTTTGCTAACTGGTGTTATGATCAAACCGCCGGGCGTCTGATCCTGAACGGTTTTCCTGAACAGCAGGTGCGGCTTGAGCCGAGGCTGCATCAGTTACTGAACTATTTCCTTGCTCATCAGATGCAGATCATTTCTAAAGATCAGCTGATGGATGATGTCTGGCCGGATACCGAAGGCACCGATGCTGCCGTGATGCGGGCTGTGGCCAGTTTACGCAAAATCCTGCAGCCTGGTCTCAGTGATGGTCCTTGTATTGAAACCTTGTCTAAAAGAGGTTACCGCTGGATCCTGCCGGTAGAACTGCAGCACCTGCGCGCAGAAGATGCGCCTGTTGTGGTTTTGCAGGCCGAGTTTCCTCAGGCGCCTCCCTTATTATGGCCCGAAGCCCGCATGCATCCGGAGCATGCTGAGCAGAGCTCAACTGAAGCAGCAAGTTCTTTGCCACCTCATGTCCCGCCAAAACGCTGGCCTTATTTAGTGGCAAGCACAGTGCTACTGCTGTGTTTGTTTATCGGCTTCACGCTGTTTTTAATTCATGCCGGCATGCAGGCACGTCAGGTGGTTTACAACAAGATGGTGAATTTTAGTGCACTCAAAGGGCAGGAGCGGGCCGCTTTATGGTCACCTCAGCAGCAATTGGTGTTTTACCAATATCAGGCGCCGGATCAGTCTGATTGGTATTGGTTGGCCCATCATGGCAAAAGCCATAAAAAAGTTGTGGCTGCGCAGGGCTTTAGCGCTATCGGCCGTGCCGTTTGGCTCAACGCCGATTTTTTTCTGTTTCAGGCTGAAAAAAATGGTCAGTGTCATTTTTATCGCCAGCATACTGATTTAGCAAAGTACCAGAGCGAAGCGCTGATGCCATGCCAGCAAGTGGTCAGTCATGGCCTGGCGCTGGACAGTGGGCGTTTATACTGGCTGGCGCAGGATACTGCAACAGGACAGGTGCAAATCTGGCAACAGTCACTAGCAGATTTGGGCACTGAAAAAGCGGCAGTGCTGTTATACCAGTTTGCGCCGCAGTACCGCAGGCCCAGACATTTATTGGCACAGGATGGTCAATTGTATCTGGTGGTTGAAAAAGACTTTTATTCAGACTCTTTGTTCCAGTTTGATTTGTCATTGCATTCAGTACGCTGGTTAAAAGATTTTGCTTTTGACATTACCGATCTCAGCCTGTGGCAGCAAAATACGTTGTTGTTAAGTTCGGCAGAAGCTTTATTGCAGTTCAGGTTGTCATCCGGCAAGGTGATCCGGTTGCAAACAGCACAAACCGGCTTTGTCGAAGCACAGCGTGTTGCTGAGCAGTTGCTTACCTCTTATACCACCGGTCATAACACCGATCTGGAGCTGTTGTCTGTGCCGCCACAAAATCAGATGCAGTCAGGCATAACTCAGCTTCCTTGGTTGCACAGCAGTAAAAATGAAACCAGGTTGGCAGCCACAGGCAAGCAAATTGCTTTTGTGTCGGAGCGCTCTGGCAACAGCCAGATCTGGTTGTATCAGCAACATTTGTTGCGGCAATTAACCCATTTTCATGGTCAGCGTCAGATCCAGCAGTTGTTGTGGTGGCAACAACAGTTGTATGCGCTGATTGATCTGCAACTGTATCAGGTGAATTTGTCGGACGGCAGCTTGCAGTTACAGGACATCAACAGGCCAGCACAATTGGCGGTCTGTGATGACCTGTTGTTTTTTACCCAATGGACCGAAAAAGGCTGGCAACTGTGGCAGCAGCAACCCAATGGCGACGCAGAAGCATTATTGTCGGATATAACCGCAGTGCAATGTGCACCTGCGGGGCACCTGGTCCTGCAGCAACTAGATTCTGACCAGTTACAGCTCTGGTCCAGAGCAGATGGTAAATTGCAAAGTCTGCCGGTCCGATTGAACTGGCGTGAGACTGCGCCTGAAACCTGGCTGAGTACCAGAGAGGGTCTGTATTGGTTAGTCAGGCAGCAGGGCAAAACCCGGTTATGGCAGATGGACTGGCCGAGCCAGACCGTGCGGCAGCTGGCTTTACCTGACTCTGTTACACCTGCGGCCTTATTTGCCGGCTTTGACGACAAAGTCTTGTATTATCAGTCAGAGCAGAACATTCAGACCGATATCGGCTGGTTAAACCCTTCGGAGCCGACAAAAAAGCCGTCACAATGACGGCTTTTTTTGCAAAGCGCCAGTTTTGCCGTGGTTTACAGCTTGGCAAAAGCGCGATCAGCTGCGGCAATAGTCGCGGCTAAGTCGGCGTCGCTGTGCGCCAGGCTTAAAAAGCCGGCTTCATAAGCAGAAGGTGCCAGATACACCCCTTCAGCTAACATCAGGTGGAAAAACTTCTTAAAAGCTTCAATGTCACATTGGGTCGCTTCGGCGTAGCTGCTGATATTTTGTTTTTCGGTGAAAAACAAACCAAACATACCACCCACCTGATTTACTGAAAACGGCACCTGGTGTTTAGCGGCCGCTGCGGTTAAACCGGCGAGTAATTGCGAAGTTTTAGCGGTTAAAGTTTCATAAACACCGGCTTTGCTGATTTCTTTTAAGGCCGCTAAACCTGCTGCCATAGCAATAGGGTTGCCCGACAAAGTACCGGCCTGATACACAGGACCAAGCGGTGCTATATGGTGCATAATTTCTTTTTTGCCACCAAAAGCCCCCACCGGCATACCACCACCGATAATTTTGCCCAGTGTCGTTAAATCGGGTTTCACGCCGTAATAAGCCTGAGCCCCACCTAAGGCAACACGAAAGCCAGTCATCACTTCGTCAAAAATCAGCACAGCGCCATATTGGTCACATAAATCGCGCAACCCCTGCAGATAACCAGGTTTTGGCGGGATACAATTCATATTGCCGGCAACTGGTTCCACAATAACACAGGCGATATCAGCGCCTTTTTCGGCAAATAACGCACTGAGTTGTTCCAGGTTATTAAATTCGCAGGTCAGGGTATATTTGGCAAAATCAGCAGGCACACCAGGGGAATTGGGCACCCCTAAAGTTAAAGCGCCTGAGCCGGCTTTCACCAGTAAAGAGTCGGCATGGCCGTGGTAACAACCTTCAAACTTCACAATAGTGTCGCGGCCGGTATAACCACGCGCCAGGCGAATTGCGCTCATGGTGGCTTCTGTGCCTGAACTCACCATCCGTACCATTTCCATCGAAGGTACTAAGGATGTCACTAATTCCGCCATTTCGATTTCGGCTGGACAAGGTGCCCCAAAACTTAAGCCTTTTTCAACGGCC
The DNA here is from genome assembly GCF_036782235.1 of Rheinheimera sp. Classification (GTDB taxonomy): domain Bacteria; phylum Pseudomonadota; class Gammaproteobacteria; order Enterobacterales; family Alteromonadaceae; genus Pararheinheimera. Next base: position 283,815 of record NZ_DAIPZL010000002.1, read on the forward strand.
TGAATCACAGCTTCACGGATGGCAGGGTGGTTGTGGCCCAGCAACATCGGGCCCCAGGAGCCGATATAGTCGATATATTGTTTGCCATCCACATCATAAATATAAGCACCGTCAGCACGGTCGATAAAGACCGGGGTACCACCCACATGTTTAAAAGCACGGACCGGTGAATTGACACCACCTGGTATGGTTTGTTGGGCGCGGCTAAAAAGTTGTTCAGATAAAGTCGTCATTAGAAAAATTCCTGAAGGCAAAAGCGCAGCAGCTGCTGCGCGTTAAAATGGTTAGCCCTGCAATTTGATTCAGTTCAATTTGATGCGCTGCTTAGCCTTTGTTGGAGTACCAGGGCACATCCCTTTCGTATTTGCTGACCAGGTTCTCAACACCCAAAGTTAACGCAAATAGCGCCATCCGCACCAGCACACCGTTGTCGGCCTGACGGAAAATCGCCAGATTCGGGTTTAAATTCAGATCGTTATCCAGCTCATTTGCTTCAAGGCGCGAATCCCGCGGCAGCGGGTGCATAATGACCGTATTGGATTTGCAGTGCTGGGTATAAATCTGCTGATTTAACCTGAACTTACCACGGTATTTATTGGCTTCTTCCTGTGATGGGAAACGTTCTTCCTGAATACGGGTCTGGTACACAATATCGGCATTAATATTGCCGGCAAGCTGGTCGGTAATAGTCACCTGATGACCGGCATTTTCAATAGTGGCAATAATGTCATCCGGCATCGCCAGCTCGTTTGGTGCAATCAGGGTAAATTTGATGTTTTTATATAAAGCCAGCAGTTTGGATAAAGAATGTACGGTGCGGCCGAATTTTAAATCACCAATCATGGCAATGTGCATACCATCAATTTTTTGCGCTGAAGCGGCCAGCTCACGTTCTATGGTAAATAAATCCAATAAGGCCTGAGTTGGGTGTTCGTTGGCACCGTCACCACCGTTTAACACCGGCACCCTGCTGCCTTCGGCAAACTCAGCCACAGAACCTGCCTGCGGGTGGCGCATCGCTATCACGTCGCTGTAGCTGCTGATCACCCGGGCGGTGTCAAACAAAGATTCACCTTTAGATAACGCTGACGACTGCATGCCTGTGGTTTCGCGGACTTCTCCGCCCAAGAGGTTAAAGGCACAACCAAAGCTAACCCGGGTGCGGGTGCTGGGTTCAAAAAACAGGTTTCCCAGAATGGCGCCGTCCAGCACTGTGGTGCGCTTTTTACGGTAAGCATAAGGTTCCATGCTTTGTGCAATCTGGAAAATATGTTGGATACTGTCGCGATCGAATTGTTTCACCGAAAGGATATGTTCGCCTTTGAAGCTCATCTTGGGTGCCTATTGCTTGGAGTGACAGAAAGCGGCCACTGGCCGCTGAACTGGCGCGCAGTATAACAAAGTCAGGCGCTAAACACGAAGGCCATCAAACAGGTTTCATCACTGCCAATAAAATAATGGCAAACATCACCAGCACCGGTAATTCATTAAAAATGCGGTAAAAACGCGGGCTTTTTTGATTACGGTTGTGTTTAAAGTCGGATAGCAACTTAAAACAATAACCATGATAAGCGTACAAAAACATGACCAGCACCAGTTTGTAATGCAACCAGCTGCTTGCTTTAAACCAGGCGCCGCCATAGCTGTGAATCAACAGCAATCCAAACAGCAGCGTCAGTACCGCAAAAGGGGTGACAAAATACAACAGCCGCCTTTCCATCACTTTAAAAATGGCATCAACATCAACCGATTGATTGCCGGCGTGGTAGACAAACAAACGGGGCAGATAAAAAATACCGGCAAACCAGGCCACCATAAAACCTATATGCAAACCTTTGTACAGCATTAATAACGACATTGTTGATCCTGTTACAGTAAGTTGTTTTGCCGCATCAATAAGCTACGGACCTGTTCCCACAGCACTAAACCAAGGGGCTGATGGGCGTCTTCATCATCATAAATCAGCACTGCACCTTCACGCTGATCCCCCAGTTCAGCAAACACTTCCGCCATAGTGGCCTGATGACTGAGCGCCGCCACAGGTAAAAACTTCAGTGAGCTTTCGCCTGTCATCGACATAGAGACATCATAACTGGCCAGCTCATAATGTTGATCCACGGCATAACTGCGTTTGATCAGCAGCGGTTGTTGCACCGGCATACAATCCAGTGCCTGAATGACCTGCGCATCTGTTGGATTTTCCAGTACCTGATAATCCTGCTGCAACATGGCAAGCACCCCGACTTTTTGCAACACATCGTCAGCCGGCGCTAATTTATAGGGCAGCTGCATAAAATCCAGTTGCTGCAGGAATATGGATTTAGTCTGGAAAAACTGCACTGCAGTGACATAAGAGGCGGTGATCACCAGCATAGCGGGCACCGCAAGTTCAGGGTTAGCGGCAAGCTCGGTCACAGCCATTAAAGCTGCCAGCGGCGCGTGCAACGTGGCCGCCATCATACCCGCCATGCCAAGCACGGCATAAGTGCCAGCGACCGAATGATCGCCCATCAGCAGGCCTGGCAAAAATGCCAATAAGGTGCCCATCACAATACCAATACCAAACACCGGGCCAACAATACCACCTGGGACACCAAGTCCCAGGGCGGCAACGGTCAGAATAATTTTGGCGAGGAAAATGGCAAATAGCAGCGTCAGCTCAGCAGGCGCTGTCACCGCATAATGAATAGCACCGGTTTCAGCGCCCAAAGCTTGCGGCACCAGATAACCAATACCAGCGGTTACAAAAGCCGCCAGACCCAGACGCAACGCCAGATGCCAGCTTTTAAAAATGGTCATGGTTTTCATCAGACTTTTATTAAAAAAAGTGGCGACCACGCCCATAGCTATACCACAGAGTGCCAGATAAGGCAGATGCCAGTTACTTAATGAAATCATGGTGATAGAAGCGAGATCATTGCCTTCGCCAAACACAGCTCGGGTGGCCAGGGCGCCTGCCATCGAGGCCAGCATAATGGGCACAAACACATGAATACGATATTCACGCAGCACCACTTCCATCACAAAAATAACAGCAGCCAATGGCGTGTTAAAAGATGCGGAAATGCCGGCGGCTATACCACAACCGGCCAGAATACGGATGCTGTTATAAGGCAAACGCAGATAAGAGCCCAGGGTACTGGCACCAAAAGCGCCCAAATGCACCGATGGGCCTTCACGCCCAACCGAAAAACCGGCAGACAGTGCCGTGATACCGCCGACAAACTGATGCAACGTGTTTTTCAGTGGCATCATGCCGTATTTCACTTTAATGCGGTGGATGACAAAAGGGATGCCAAGCCGGTAATGGCGTAAACCTATCAGCAAACCGAGCAGGCTGATAAGCACTGCTGCAATAAAAGGCAACATCAGTCTTTCCAGTGCCGGTAACGAGGTAAAGTCGTCGCTGTGCTCAAGGTAAAACGCCTGAATGCCCATAATAGCCAACCGGAACAAAATGATCAGTGCAGCAGCGATCAGACCGCCGGCCAGGCCAAGCAGACATAACTGGAGTGAGGTGACGGGCAAGGCTAGCCGCCGCCTAAGCGGTGGGAGCCATAAACGCCAGGATTTCATGTTAAAGTACCGGCAATAACAACATTAAATGACAAACATAACACTTTGAGTGCTTCGATGAAACTTCAACGATTCACCTTATGGCTGGTACGGCACCGCCAGACGCTGTCGCTAGTAACAGCCACTGCTGTTGTTGCGGCGCTGGCCGGCTGGCAACTGGGCAATCTGAGCCTGGTGCAGCAGCAGCGTCAGCAAAGCGAACAGCTTTTGTTGTTGCAGCAGCAGTTGCAACAAAAAGAGCAGGCACTGGCACAACAGCTGAAACAAACGGATTATCTGACCGCCGAGCTGGCAGTGGAGCGCAACACTATTCAGTTACAGCAACAGGACTTAAAAGCTGAACAACAAAAGTTGTTTGATACCCGCAAAGAGTTAGCGTTTTATCAGAAAATTATTTCGCCTGATTTACAGGCCAACAGCTTAATTATTGAAAGTTTCAGTTTGACCAAAGGTGGTGCTGTTGGGAGTTATAAGTTTAATCTGGTACTGATAGAGCAGGATAAACAGAAAAACTTTGCCAAAGGACAGATCAGTCTGACTTTGCATGGCAGCAAACAAGGTAAAAAAACCAGTGTCGACTTATTAAAACTGGCTGGTTTTGCCAAGGCTGACCGGCGTTTTAGCTTTAAACATTTTCAGATTTTTGAAGGGGAGTTTGTATTGCCAGCCGCATTTAGTGCCGAACAGGTTGAAGTCACGGTCAGCGTGCCGGCCAGTCGTGGCCTGAAGGCGGCCAAGGTCAGCAAAACCTTGTTATGGCACGAAGCGCTGCCCGGTGAAATACTTGAATAAATTAGTCAGGTATTAGATAATTTGCGCCCATTTTCCAGCTGAGGTTAAGCAATGTCTGAAGTTCAGGTTCCGATTCAGTTTACGGATGCGGCCGCCAATAAAGTGCTTACGCTCATTACGGATGAAGAAAATCCGGAGTTAAAACTGCGTGTTTATGTGACTGGCGGCGGTTGTTCGGGTTTTCAATACGGTTTTACCTTTGACGAAAAGGTGAATGACGGTGACTTAACCGTTGAGAAAAACGGTGTAGTGATGGTGGTTGACCCTATGAGCCTGCAATATCTGATGGGTGGCACTGTCGATTATACCGAAGGTTTACAAGGCAGCCGTTTTATCGTGCAAAACCCTAATGCAACCACCACTTGTGGTTGTGGTTCCAGCTTCTCAGTTTGATCCGCTGTTTGACCAGTTCTGACCAAGCTCAGAACTGGTCTGTTCTGTCTGTTTTTTCCGCATTTATTTTTTTGTACCGATGGTTCAATAATTTTTTCTGCGCTAATATGGCGCCGATTTTATAACACCAATTTCACAGTTGTGTGTTATTTGTCTTTTGCTTATTTGCTGTTTGTATAGCATTTTGCAACACGCTGCGTAAAGCTTGCATATTTCTTGTTTTATATCAGTTAGATAAACCTCGAGGTTGTCGACAGCTACAAATTTTAACGTCTGTAACTGTACGCTCGTCGCATCCTATGGTTTAATTAACTGATATTTATTGCTTATTGGGACACCAATAAGGTTTGGATTTTGATTTGGCAGGAAGTGTTTGACATAAAAAAAGCGATTAACGCTGGGAGAAGAAAACGTTATGAAAGGTACTAAAAGCGTCATTTCTGACGAGAACAAAAGACTGTGTTTATGGTTAAAGCGGCAAAGGCAGGATAAAGGCCACACCATGCGTAGTCTGTCTGAAGTATTGGGTACCCCACATTCATTTATTGGAAAAGTTGAAAACCAGGAGCGTCGCCTGGATGTGGTGGAGTTTGTCCGGTATTGTCAGGCATTGGAAGTAGACCCAGCGGACGGATTAAAACAGGTGTTGAGTCAGGCATAAGACTCAGCAGCAGACACAAAAAAGCCGCAAAATTTGCGGCTTTTTTGTGTCTGAAGCACAGCATTAGAGCTTGCTTAGCAGCGGCTTTGGCATTTTATTCAGGAAGAGCCCGGCGTTTTTTCAGTTGCCGCACTATGGCAAACAACAACAATAACCCCGGTATCACCATCAGCGACGTAATAATAAAAAACAAACTCCAGTTGCCATCTAACATATCCACCATGCTACCGCCGAGGGACGCGACAGTGGTGCGGCCAAAATTACCAATGGACGCCAGCAGCGCATATTGGCTGGCTGAAAAAGCCACACCGGTAAAACTGGTCAGGAAGGCGACAAAAGCCACAATGGAAAAAGCGGTGGTAAAGTTATCCAGTAAAATGGTCCACAGCAGCAGATTTTCGTCCGGCCCCACTTCGGCTATCCAGGCAAACATCAGGTTGCTGGCTGCCATGGTCAGACCGCCCAACACCAAACCCTTGATCACCCCAAAACGCACATTTAATAAACTGCCCAGCAGCGTAAATATCAAGGTGGCACCCCAGCCAATCAACTTGGAATATTCGGCAATTTGTTCATTGCTAAAACCTACTTCGCGGTAAAACTGGATCGACATACGGCCTAAAAAGGCTTCGCCAAGTTTAAACACAAACACAAAGCTGATCAGTAGCAGCGCCAGTGTCATACCGTTACGGCGGAAAAACTCGGCAAAAGGCTCCACTACTGTCACTGTTAACCACAGTAGTGCAGGGTGTTGTAATGAGTGCTGGTAACGCAGAGCCGCTTTTTGTTGCAGCAAGTCCCTGTTGCTGATTGGCTCTTTGACCATCAGCGTCAGAGCAGCCAAGACTAACCACATTAGCGCCATACCCAGATAAACCGCAGGCCAACCCCAGCTGTCGGCATAATGAAAAGCAAAATAACCAGGCAGAGAATACCCAGTCCACCAGCCCATCACGCCCATAGCGGCAGCTGCCGGCAGTTTTCTTTCATTTTGGCCAATAATATCAATACGATAACCATCAATGGCTACATCCTGAGTGGCAGCTGCAATCGCAATCAATAACGCCAGTAAGGACGTCCATAACAAACTAAAACCCGGATTGGTAAAAGCGATGGCAAAAGTGGCCAGCATAATCAGTAGCTGCATGCTGACAACCCAGCTACGGCGTTGCCCAAGAGTCCGGTGAAAGTAGGGGAGATGCAGCCGGTCAACCAGTGGAGCCCATAAAAAGTTAAGCGCAAAAACCGCAGTGACAGAACCAAAATAACCAATAGCAGCACGGGATAAATTGGCATCTTTAAGCCAACCACTCATGGCGGAACCAATCAGTACCCAGGGGAAACCGGACGAACAACCGAGCAGGAAAATATAAAATAACCGGATGTCGCGGTATTGTTGCAAAGCAACCCGAAAACCGGTTGAGGTAACAGCGTCAGACATGCAGGGTTTTCTCCGGTGTGATGCCAGGCATCTCAGATGTAATGCAGGCAGCACCTTAGCAAAGAGACTGGTTAGAAGAAAGTGGTAAAAGGCACGAGCAGTTAGAAAAAGTAGTCAGAGATAGCGGCGCTGGCAGGCGTCAGCTAGCGCTGAAGAGGGCACTGAGCCGGATTAAGGTCTGATCCCAACACAATATTGCGGCAGCCTGGTTTTACCCCTTAAGTAGCCCAGACAATTTTGCAGCTGACGACGTAAAATGCGATCATGGCGCAGTTCCTGTTCTGACCAGAACTCTAGTTGATACAACACATGCCAGAACACCTGTTCACGGAAAGTCGCCGGAATATTCTGACTGATTTTCAGCTGCGCCCATTCTTCCAGGGTATCCCAGACAAATAAATGTAATTCCCGGTGTGGCAACTGGCCGCGAAAAAACCGTGAGACAAAATAAATCAATTGTTGTGATTTATTGTCAATAAAGGACTGTAACATGATGTTTGCCCTGATACCGGCGACACAAGTCGCTGAGGTTAACTTCACTGTTAACGACAAGTCTCTGACAGCAGACTCAATGATCCGGCGCCCTATTAGCATTTGCTAAATAAGGGCACCGTTACGGCAAGTATAGCGGGCTTTATTGGGCTGGCAGTAAAATTACCCTGTTTAATACCAGTGGTTTTTTCGGCACATTTTCCCAGCCTAAGGTTTCGTTGTAGCCAGTTTCCAGGGCCTTAATCTTATCAAAGACTTCTGTGCCTTCAACCACAGAACCAAAGACGGCATAACCCCAGTTTTTCCCCGGATCCAAACTTGGATTGTCATTTAAATTAAAGAAAAACTGACTGGTGCCACTGTGTGGATCGGTTTGTCTTGCCATAGAAATAGTGTACAGACGGTTTTTCAGACCATTGCCGGACTCATTAAAGATCGGTTTTAAGTTTTTGATCGGTTTTAAATCCCTGTCATAACCGCCGCCCTGCAGTACAAACTCAGGCTCAAGGCGGTGAAACAAAGTGCCGTCGTAGGCTTTTTTTTCAACATAACTTAAAAAGTTATTGACCGTCAGCGGCGCTTTGCTGCGGTCCAGTTCCACCACAATATGACCGGCCGAAGTTTCAAAACGGACACGCGGGAACAGATTGTCTTTTTGTAAAAACTCACCGGCCGCCTGAGCGGCACTACTGACAACCAATAACACAGCAAGCAGCGATTTCCACATGGTTAGTTCCTCAGAAATTCCTGCCAGCTCGGGTCACGCAGCAAATTGCCAAGTACCTGTTCAGTTAATACCCGAAGTTCACGCTCTGCCACTGCAGTGTCTAATTTAAAAGGACCGGAAAAGCTGCTTTTGCCACTGTAGCTTTTATTAAAAGAACCAGATTCACGCTCAATCAGCACTGTCAGTTCCACATTGTTTTTCACAATGTGCTCTACAGTCCGCAGTTCGGCATTGGCTTCAAGCTGGTTGATCTGAATTGTCACCACCACAGGTTCTGCACCTGACACCCGTGCACCTTGTTTGCTCAGTGCATCTGTCAGTACGTCCTGCAGCTGCTGTGGCAGATTATTGCTGGTTGGATATGAATTTACTTTATCACCGTCGCGCATGATCAGCGTGCCGTTGCTTGGTCTGTTGTCCTGAACATTCAGGCTAAAAGCAACGCCATTAAGCTGGTTGCTCTGATTCCAGAACACCTGTGGCGCCACGATAAAGGACGGAACCGGATTGCTACAGGCTGTCAGGGCCAGCATTGACGCTAAAACTAAAAAACGCATGTTCATTTCCTTTTAATGGCTTCAAGAATGGTAAATTTTGCATTACTGGCTACATGAATACAACCGCCAAACAAACGGGCGAGTTTTTCGCTGTAGGCCAGATGGCGGTTGGCGACAATACGCAGTCTGCCGTCTTTTTTCAGTACACGCCGTGCGTCGGTAAACATTTGCCAGGCAATATGGTCGGTCACCGCATTTTGCTGATGAAAAGGCGGGTTGCAGATAATCATATCGGCTGAGTTATCAGCCTGGCGGCTTAAACAGTCATCCACCACAAAGTCAGCCTGGCCAAGTAAATCCGGCCTGTTCGAAGCAAGGGTCAACCGGGCAGAGTCCACCGCCATATAAGATTCGTCGGTGAAGGTCAGATTCAACTCTGGTTGCTGCTGCAGCAGGGCAAGGCCAAGCACACCGTTACCACAACCAAGATCAATTGCATGCTGGCCTGCAGCACAAAGCGGCAAGTGCTGCAGTAAAAAGCGTGCACCTATATCCAGCTGTTCGCGTGAGAACACATTGGCATGGTTGACCAGTTGAAAACCATCGGCTTGCCATAACAGCGGAAACTGTGGTGCGGCAGGGGAGGGTAGCATGCTGTCTATCTGGCTGGTAATGAGCCGGCATTTTTTGACCGTCAGCGACGCTGTGGTTGGCCCCAGTTCCTGCTGAAAAATGGCCAGCAGATTTGGTGTGATGTCTTTGGCTTTGGCACTGGCAAAAATTTGAGTATCTGCTGTGAGCTGTTGTTTGAGTTGTCTGAGCTGATAACGCAGAAAACTGTGATTATTAGGGATTTTTAGCAAAACCACACTGGCTTTTGGCAATGGCTCCAGGCTGCTGATCTGCGAGATTTGTGTCAGATCCAGCTGGTTTTGTGCAAAGTTGTGGGCTGTGGCCAGTTGTGAAATATAAGAATCCGAACTTTGCACCGGTGCGTATTGTGCTAAAGCACAGGCCAAAGTGCCAAACTGGTCGTTGAGCAGTAACAGCTGTTGTGGTGAGTCGAGCAGCGGTAACACAGTGTTCAGTAACAACTCGTCAGCTGCGTCCCATGCCTGTAAACTACGGTTTTTCTGCCCGGGTGGATAACGGTCCAGCAACAGGTTCAGGCCAGCGATTTGGCATAGATTGGTCATAACATCACAACAGTCAGCAAAAAGGGGGCTATTTTGCCAGACTTGCTCCAGAGCGACAACCAAGCAGCAGTGAAGCGCCAAGCCCAGCGGTTTCTGCTGCCAGAAGCCGAATTGTGGTTATGGAAACAATGGCTGCCCGCGCAGAAGTCGCAGCATTACCTGAGCCGGCTGCAACAGGAATTAGACTGGCAACAGCCGCAGTTGTGGTTATTTGGCAAAGCAGTGTTGATCCCAAGGTTACAGGTTTGGATGGGTGAGCCCCATTGTTGTTACCGTTATTCTGGCGTGACTTTTCAGCCGCAGCCCTGGCATCCGTTGGTGTGGCAACTCACACAGTGGGTGAACCGGCAACTGAACCGGCAATTTAATGCGGTGTTATTAAATTTGTACCGTCAGGGCGAAGAACATATGGGCTGGCACAGTGACGATGAACCTGAGCTTGGTGATGCACCTGATATTGCGTCCTTAAGTCTGGGGCAGGGCAGACGCTTTGATTTAAAACATAAAACCGAGGGTCATCAGCTCAGTCTGCTGCTTGAAGATGGTGATTTATTGTTGATGGCAGCCCCTTGTCAGCAGTTCTGGCAACACAGGGTACCTAAACAAAAACAGGCAGATTCAGTCCGGCTCAACTTAACTTTTCGTTATATCAAATCGGCGCCATAGACGGCCTTAACGCGCTTTGGCAAGTGAAAATAAATATCTTTTTTTGCGTGCAAACAGCTGCTGACAAGCGACAGCGCGCCAACTAGAGTACAGATTAAGCAGACAACCTGAAGGAACGACAGCAATGTTAATTCATACCTCAATAGAGCAGAAATTGTTAAGCGCCTTCGATCCGGTCTTTTTGGATGTGATTGATGAAAGCCATATGCACAGTGTGGCGCCGGGGGCTGAGTCCCATTTTAAAGTTGTGATAGTGACACCGGCTTTTGACGGTATGCGTTTATTGGCGCGTCACAGAGCGGTCAACGCCGTGGTGGCTGAAGAGCTGGCGGAAAAAATTCATGCCCTGGCCTTGCACACCTACACGCCTGCAGAATGGTACGAATATTACGCGGAAAAACCACCGGCCTCGCCAAAATGTTTTGGTGGCTCCAAACGCGAAAAGGCCGAGCTGTGAGAGGGGGTCTAACCTTTTGTGGTTGGACACAAAGCTAAAGCATTAATGTAGCCGTTTGGCTCCCGCCCCAGCTAAATCAGTCAAATCTATAAAAAGCGCTGCGGCGCTTTTTTGTTATTGCTGCTGCATTTGTTCTTTTACCGCTATAGTCCTGCTTTTTAGCCATCAGGACTGCCAGAACTATTCAGGGTTACTGCTTTTTCGCTGCAGTTCAATGCTGATCAGACCTGTTTGTCGTGTTAAAGTTTTACACTAACGGCAATTTTCACCAACTACAGGTTCTGCTCTTATGGTTATTCAACCAAAAATTCGTGGATTTATTTGCACCAATGCTCACCCGGTGGGCTGTGCTGAGCATGTGCAGGAACAAATTGATTACGTTAAAAAACACGGTGCTGTGGCCAACGGCCCGAAGAATGTTTTAGTGATTGGCGCGTCAACAGGTTATGGCCTGGCTTCAAGGATCACTGCTGCATTTGGCTCAGGTGCCAAGACCTTAGGTATTTTTTTCGAAAAAGAAGCCTCTGAAGGTAAAACCGGTTCTGCCGGTTGGTACAACACGGCCGCTTTTGAAAAAGCAGCCAATGCCGCTGGTTTATGGAATAAACATTTAAACGGTGATGCTTTTACCGATGAAATGAAATCCAAAGCTATCGATATTATCCAAAGCGAAATGGGTAAAATTGATCTGGTGGTCTACAGCTTGGCGGCTCCACGTCGCAAAGACCCTGTTACCGGCGAAATTTACAGTTCGGTGTTAAAACCTATTGGTCAGGCGTATACCGCAAAAAACCTGAACACCAGCAAACGTGAGATTGAAGAAGTCTCAGTTGAACCTGCCAATGACGAAGAAATTTTTAACACTGTCAAAGTGATGGGCGGTGAAGATTGGGAACGTTGGCTGGATCAGCTGCATGCCGCTGGCGTACTGGCAGAAAACTGCCAGACTGTTGCATACACCTATATTGGTAAAGAGTTAACCTGGCCTATTTATGGCAAAGCCACCATTGGCCGTGCCAAAGAAGATTTGGACCGTGCCGCAGCTGCCATTACCAACAAGCTGGCAGCGCAAAAAGGTCATGCTTATGTAGCGTCGTTAAAAGCGCTGGTGACTCAGGCCAGTTCTGCAATTCCTATTATGCCGCTGTATATTTCCCTGTTATACCGTGTGATGAAAGAAGAAGGCACACACGAAGGTTGTATTGAACAAATTTACGGTTTGTTCCAAAGCTGCCTGTATAACCCGGCGCGTCAGCTCGATGAAGCTGGTCGTCTGCGTATGGATGGCAAAGAATTATCTGCACATATTCAGGCAAAAGTGGCTGAGTTGTGGGGCCAGGTACAGACTGACAACATTGATGAATTAACTGACTATAAAGGTTATCATCAGGAATTCTTACGCTTATTCGGCTTTGGTTACAGCCACGTCGATTACGATGCGGATGTTTCACCAATGGTGACCTTGGCTAATTTAGCTTAAGATAACAAGGCCGCCACTTTGGCGGCTTTTGTTTGCGCAAGTGGGTAAAAAGAATAACAACATCAACTGGCGACTTCACAGCAAGATCAGGATAAATACAGTGAACTCTTGGATCATCCGGCTTTATCAGGCAAAGGATCGAAACTTGACTACACTTGGCTGCAGCTGTCCAAAGTGCGACAGAATTTTGTTATTTATCATAGCTGGCCTGTGGGTTTAATGCTAAAATCCGCCGCTATGTACGTGTATCTGGTGAAATCAGGTTGAATCTCAGCCCAATTTCGCCAGGTGCGCTGCCAGGCGAGCAGCTGAAAAACCAGGCCCTGTTTCTTCCCGTTAAAGTAGTGCAAGTACGTATGATTAAAATCAAAAAAGGATTGGACATTCCCCTTTCGGGCAGTCCTAAACAAGTGATTCATGACGGTCCTGCTGTCAAATCGGTCGCTGTACTGGGTGAAGAGTATGTCGGTATGCGTCCAACCATGCTGGTTGAGGTTGGCGATAAAGTAAAAAAAGGTCAGGGTCTTTTTGAAGACAAAAAAAATCCTGGCGTTAAATTTACTGCCGCCATTTCCGGTACCGTTACTCACATCAACCGTGGTGCTAAACGTGTGCTGCAATCTGTGGTTATCGAAGCAGATGGTAGCAACGAAGCTGTTGAGTTTACTGCGTTTTCAGCAGATAAACTTGCCGGTTTAGATGCAGCAACAGTGAAAAAACAATTACTGGATTCAGGTTTATGGACTGCGTTCCGCACTCGTCCGTTCAGCCAGATCCCGGCAATTGACAGCACTCCTCGTGCTATTTTTGTCACTGCAATGGATACCAATCCACTGGCGGCAGATCCTGTAGTTGTGATTAACACTGCAGCAGAAGCTTTCCAGCATGGTTTAACTGTGTTAACTCAACTTTCTGATGCCAAAGTCTTTTTATGTAAGGCTGCCGGTGCACAAATCAGTGCTCCAGCCAAGGTTCAGGTAGAAGAGTTTGCCGGCCCGCATCCTGCCGGTTTACCAGGCACTCATATTCACTTCCTTGAGCCGGTGTCGATGACCAAAATTGTTTGGCACATCAACTATCAGGACGTGATTGCCATTGGTAAATTGTTTACCACAGGTCAGCTCGATACCAGCCGTGTGATTTCCCTGGCCGGTCCTGTTGTGAAAAATCCACGTTTAATCAAAACCGTACTTGGTGCTGCGACTGCTGACTTGACCAACGGTGAGCTAGCTGAAGGCCAACACCGTATCATTTCAGGTTCGGTGTTAGCAGGTAAAGTGGCGACTGGTGTTCACGCTTACCTTGGCCGTTTCCACAACCAGCTGTCTGTGCTGGCTGAAGGTTACGAAAAAGAGTTTTTAGGCTGGATCGCACCAGGTGCACAGAAGTTTTCTGTGACACGTGCTTACTTATCGCATTTGTCGCCTAAGCGCCTGTTCAACATGACAACCACGACCAACGGTTCAGACCGTGCCATGGTGCCGATCGGCAACTATGAGCGCGTGATGCCTCTGGATATTTTGCCAACTTTGTTGTTGCGCGATTTGCTGGTAGGCGACACCGATGGTGCAATTTCCTTAGGTTGTTTGGAACTGGATGAAGAAGACTTAGCGTTATGTACCTTTGTCTGCCCTGGTAAATATGACTACGGTGTGGCACTGCGTAATGCTCTGACGACCATCCAGAAGGAAGGCTAAGATGAGTTTAAAGCATTATTTAGAAAGTATTGAGCCGAACTTTGAAAAGGGCGGTAAGTATGAAAAGTGGTATGCCTTGTATGAAGCTGTAGCCACTATTCTGTATACACCGGGTAAGGTGACAAAGTCTGCCACTCATGTGCGGGATAGCATCGACCTGAAACGGATCATGATTTTTGTCTGGTTAATGTTATTCCCGGCCATGTTCTTTGGCATGTTTAACATTGGTCACCAGGCAGCTTCCGTGTTGTCTGCAACTGTCACTCTGCCGGACACCTGGCAGGTTGCGTTGTTCCATATGCTGGGTGGTGAGTTAACCGCTGAATCCGGCTGGGGCAGCAAAATGTGGTACGGTGCCTGCTGGTTCCTGCCTATTTATGCAACAGTCTTTGTGGTTGGTGGTTTCTGGGAAGTGTTGTTTGCTTCTATCCGTAAGCACGAAATTAACGAAGGTTTCTTCGTTTCTTCTATTTTGTTTGCACTGATCCTGCCTGCAACTATTCCACTGTGGCAAGCCGCTTTAGGTATTACCTTTGGTATCGTCATCGCCAAAGAAGTGTTTGGCGGCACAGGCCGTAACTTCTTAAACCCCGCTTTAGCGGGCCGTGCTTTCCTGTTTTTTGCATACCCTGCACAAATTTCAGGGGACAAAGTATGGACTGTGGCTGACGGTTATGCCGGTGCAACCTGGTTGTCAAAAGCTGCCAATGGTGAAGTGACGGATTGGTCTATCAACCAGCAATGGTGGGATGCTTTCTACGGTTTTATCCCTGGTTCTATCGGTGAAACTTCTACTCTGGCGCTGATGATTGGCGGTCTGGCACTGATTTATTTCCGTATTGCCTCATGGCGTATTGTTGCCGGCGTGATGGTGGGTACAGTGTTCTTTGCCACTATGTTTAACCTGATTGGTTCAGACACCAATGCTATGTTTGCTATGCCTTGGTACTGGCATGTGGTGTTGGGTGGTTTTGCCATCGGTATGTTCTTTATGGCAACAGATCCGGTATCTGCCTCTTTTACCGATTCAGGTAAATGGGCTTACGGCATTTTAATTGGTTTTATGGTTGTGATGATTCGTGTGGTGAACCCTGCATATCCGGAAGGCATGATGCTGGCGATTCTGTTCGCTAACCTGTTCGCACCATTGTTTGATTTTATGGTTGCACAAGGCAACATCAAGCGGAGGCTGGCACGTAATGTCTAATAATAACGAAAGCATCGGCAAAACCTTTGGTGTTGTCATTGGCTTATGTTTAGTTTGTGCGATTATTGTTGCCACAGCTGCTGTTCAGTTACGCCCTAAGCAAGTTGAAAACAAACTGGTGGATGCGCAGAAGAACATTCTGGTTGCCACTGGTCTTCTGACTGGCGATGACGTGAAAACATTGTTTGCCAAGCATGTCAAAGAACGTTTAGTGGACCTGGATACCGGCGAATTTGTGGACCAGGACCCAACTAAATATGACTACCGTAAGGCAATGAAAGACACTGCACTCAGTGATGCACTGGCGGCAGCGGATGACAAAGCTTCAATTAAACGCCGTGCAAAAGTAGCACCTGTGTATTTTGCCTATAACGACGGTATTGAATCTGGCAAGTTATCTGCGATCGTACTGCCGGTGCATGGTTATGGGCTCTGGTCAACCATGCATGCGTTTTTAGCATTGGATGTAGATGGCACCACCATCAAAGGTGTGAACTTCTACGAACATGCTGAAACCCCGGGTTTAGGTGGCGAAGTTCAGAATCCAAAATGGGTTGCACAGTTTGTTGGTAAGAAAATTACCGATGATGCCGGCAATCCAGCCATCAAGGTACTCAAACCAGGTAACGCAGCACCGGATTCAGTGACTGATGTTGATGGTTTATCAGGTGCCACATTAACCAGCAATGGTGTTGCCAATACGTTTGAATTCTGGACTGGTGCAAAAGGCTTTGCCCCATTCCTGGCTAAGGTTCGTCAAGGAGCATTAAACAATGGCTAGTGCTAAAGAAATTAAAACCGCGCTCTTTGGTCCGGTATTTGCCAACAACCCTATCGCCTTACAGGTGCTGGGTATTTGTTCTGCATTGGCTGTGACCACCAAAATGGATAAAGCTTTGGTAATGTGCATAGCGCTGACATTTGTAACAGCCTTCTCTAACTTCTTTATCTCTTTGATTCGCAACCATATTCCTTCAAGCGTACGGATCATTGTGCAAATGACCATTATCGCTTCACTGGTTATCGTGGTTGACCAAATCCTGAAGGCTTATGCCTATAACGTGGCAAAAGAACTGTCGGTATTTGTGGGTCTGATTATCACAAACTGTATTGTCATGGGGCGTGCTGAAGCTTTTGCAATGAAAAGCAAGCCAATGATTAGCTTTATTGATGGTATCGGCAACGGTCTTGGTTACAGTGTGTTGCTGTTGATTGTGGCTTTTTTCCGTGAACTGTTCGGTTCAGGCACCTTGTTTGGTGTTGAAATTTTGCCTCTGATCAGTGCTGGCGGCTGGTATCAGCCAATGGGTCTGTTGTTAATGCCACCAAGTGCGTTTTTTATCATCGGTTTGTTGATTTGGGCGCTGCGGATGTACCGTCCTGAGCAACAAGAGAAACACTAAGGAGTCATGACATGGAACATTATTTAAGTTTGTTTGTCCGTGCCGTGTTTATTGATAACTTAGCGTTATCGTTTTTCCTCGGTATGTGTACTTTTATTGCAATTTCCAAGCAGATCAAAACTGCTTTCAGTTTAGGTATTGCGGTCACTGTGGTATTGGGTCTGGCTGTGCCGGTCAATAACATTGTGTTCCATAAGTTCCTGGCACCTGGTGCTTTAACCTGGTTGGGTTTCCCTGACACGGATTTAAGCTTCCTTGGTTTTATCTCCTTTATCGGTGTAATTGCAGGTTTAGTGCAGGTTCTGGAAATGTTCCTGGATAAATATGTGCCGGCTTTATACAACGCATTAGGGATTTTCCTGCCGTTAATCACAGTAAACTGCGCCATTTTTGGTGGTGTTGCTTTTATGGTTGAACGTGATTACAACCTGACTGAGAGTGTAGTTTTTGGTTTAGGTAGTGGTATTGGTTGGACGCTGGCGATTACTTTGCTGGCTGCGGTCAGTGAAAAGCTGAAATACGCAGATATGCCGGCAGGTGTCCGTGGTTTAGGTTCTCGCTTTATCATGGTTGGTTTAATGGGATTGGGCTTTATGTCCTTCTCTGGTGTTCAACTGTAAGCGTCGGATGTAAAAGGAAAAAGCAATGCAAGAGATTTATCTTGGCGTTGGGATGTTTACCCTGCTGGTTGTTGCGCTGGTTGTCATGATTCTGGCTGCCAAGGCAAAGCTGGTATCTTCAGGTGAAATCACCATTAATATCAACGGTGACCCAAGCAAAGCAATTAAAACCGGTGCCGGCGGCAAGCTGCTTGGTGCTTTAGCTGATAAAGGTATTTTCTTATCTTCAGCTTGTGGTGGTGGTGGTTCTTGTGGCCAATGCCGTGTGCATGTGCACTCGGGTGGTGGTGATGTTCTGCCGGTAGAAATGGGTCACCTGACGAAAGGTGAACGCCGTGAAGGTTGTCGTTTGGCTTGTCAGGTGGCTGTGAAAACAGACATGGACATTGAAGTTGAACCGGAAATTTTTGGTATCAAAAAGTGGGCTTGTACTGTTATTTCTAACGACAACAAAGCCACTTTTATCAAAGAGCTGAAGTTACAGATCCCAGATGGTGAGTCTGTACCTTTCCGTGCTGGTGGTTATATTCAGATTGAAGCACCGGCTCACCACGTGAAATATGCCGATTTTGATATTCCGGCAGAATACCGTGGTGATTGGGAACGCTTTAAGTTCTTCACTTTAGAGTCAAAAGTAGACGAAGAAACCATTCGTGCTTATTCAATGGCTAACTATCCGGAAGAAGAAGGCATCATCATGTTAAACGTGCGGATCGCAACTCCGCCGCCAAACAACCTGACGCTGCCATGCGGTAAAATGTCTTCTTATATCTGGAGCCTGAAGGCCGGTGATAAAGTGACGATTTCTGGTCCATTTGGTGAATTCTTTGCCAAAGATACAGATGCAGAAATGGTCTTTATCGGCGGTGGTGCCGGTATGGCGCCAATGCGTTCACACATTTTTGACCAGCTGCGCCGGTTAAAATCAAAACGCAAAATCAGCTTCTGGTATGGTGCCCGCTCAAAACGCGAAATGTTCTATGTTGAAGATTTTGATATGTTGCAGGCGGAAAACGAGAATTTCCAGTGGCACGTTGCTTTGTCTGATCCACAACCGGAAGACAACTGGACAGGTTACACCGGCTTTATCCACAACGTCATTTATGAAAACTACCTGAAAAATCACAAGGCTCCGGAAGACTGTGAATTTTATATGTGTGGTCCACCAATGATGAACAAAGCCGTTATCAATATGCTGAAAGATTTAGGCGTAGAAGATGACAACATCCTGCTGGATGACTTTGGTGGTTAATCACTGAAGACAAAAAAGCCAACCGTCAGGTTGGCTTTTTTTTGCCTGTGAGTCAGCGCTAAAGTGGCCAGACTGCGCGCTGTAGCTGTGATGTCGTGATCGGTATCTTCAGGAACAGTGGTAAATTGAGTTGGGGTTCGACTCAGAAAATTGTTACAATGGCGCCCTTGATTACGCCAGCGCATCGGGCTTGGCATGGTGCTGTGAGAGGTTGTGATGGAAGTTTTTATCCTTACTTTTGTGGTTATGCTGGTGGTATTTGCAGCTATGGCAATTGGTTATATGGTGCAACGTAAAACTATTGCTGGTAGTTGTGGTGGTTTAGGTGCCCTTGGCATCGAAAAGGCCTGTGACTGTGATACGCCTTGTGAAAAACGGCAGGAGCGGATGCGCAAAGAAAAAGAGTGGCAGGATAATAAAATTATCTAAGTCAAAAAAGGCCGTTATTTGTACCGGCCTTTATGTTTTTGTGTCCTGCAGCGACAAAATCCGGACTTGCGCGTCAGCACTGATAGCCCGAACATTGGTTAGCTGTGTTTTTGCTGGCAAAAAACACAGTTTCGATTTGATCAAGCCAAAAGCCATTTTGAACCCTCAGCTTAAACCATTCACCTGTGGCTGCGTCTTGATAACCACAATCTCTGACACACAGTACCTTTGGGTGTGATGAACTGAACTCACGAAAGTTTGCCCGGATACAGGCTTGGACAACACAGCTGGTTTTGTAGCGAAGTGCTGACACTGTGAAAAAGAGTCATGTTGTGCCTTCTTGTACTGTGACTTGCACTGCCGGATAATGCCGGAACTTTCAGCAGAAGGATAATGAAAACAATGGCTTTACCTATTCCTTATGCGGTAACTGCGGTTGCTGCAGCTTTATCGGCCGCCGATGCCGATGCATTTATTATTGTGGCCACTGATGCCGCTGCAGTACCGGATACTGCGCTGAGTCAATTTATTCAGCAGGCGGCACTGATTGACCAACGTGTTGGCAAAGAAACGCTGTTATTGCATTGTGCGCTGGTGCCGGGGCAAAAACTGATTATCGCACCAACAGGCCCACTGAATCGCGATTTTGATGACGTGCGCTGTTTTGCTGATGTTGCCAAGCAGGCGGCTCAGCTTGCCAAATCAGCAGGTGCCCGCCAGCCTGTGGTCTGGGTGCAGCTGCCGGCAGGTGAGACTTATGCCAAAGCCACTGAAGTGGTCTATCTGGCTATGGCGCAGGCCCTGTGGCAGCCACTGGAAGGGCGTGAAGCGCTGGGTGAGGCAAAAGTTGAACCAGTTAGCCGTATTGGCCTGGTTGGTATTACTGTGCAGGAAGCTGAATATTTACATGCGGTGGAAGCTGGTCGTCGTCTGGCCCGCGACTTATGCGGTACAGAGCCTGAGCGGATGGCACCAAGACGTTTTGCCGACTATTGCGTGCAGGCCTTTGACGGCAGCGCAGTGCAGGTACAGGTAGAAACTGACATTGATAAGCTGTTAGCCGACTATCCGTTATTAATGGCGGTTGCCCGTAGCTCCTTGCAGGTAGACAGACACAAGCCTGCGGTGATCCGGCTGGAGTATTGTGGAGAAGGTGATATCACCGAAACTTTATTGTTTGCCGGTAAAGGTCTGGTCTACGACACAGGCGGAGCAGACTTAAAAATTAACGGTGGTATGGCCGGTATGAGCCGCGATAAAGGCGGTGCTGCTGCTGTTGCCGGTTTTATGCAGACTATTGCGCTGCTAAAACCAAAAGGAATTCGTGTTATTGCCGAAATTGGCGCCGTGCGTAACAGCATTGGCTCTGACGCTTTTGTACCTGATGAAATTATTAAAAGCCACGCCGGGGTGCGGGTTCGGATTGGCAATACCGACGCCGAAGGCCGGCTGGTATTGGCGGATCTGATGTCGCATTTAAGAGAAGATGCGGCTAAGTGTGTGAATCCGACCTTGTTTTCAGTGGCCACTTTAACAGGTCATGCTGCCCGCGCTGTTGGGCCTTATACGGCGCTGGTGGAAAACGGTGCTGCATTGTCGCGTCAACTGTCCGCCTCGCTGGCCAAGGCCGGTGATATCTGGGGGGATCCGAGCGAAGTATCACGCAGCCGCCGTGAAGATTTTCACTTTATTAAAGCCCGTAGCTGCGCCGATGATGTGCTAAGTTGCAATAATGCACCATCTTCAGTGACAGCACGTGGCCACCAGTTCCCAATGGCATTTCTGGTGGTGGCAGCTGGTTTGGATCAGGCATCAGCGCAGCATGCAACACCGCTGCCTTATGTGCATATTGATATTGCCGGTAGTGGCGTTGATGGCGGCGACTGGCAGCATGGTAAACCTTCGGCTGCACCTGTAGTGGCACTGGCAGCACATTACCTGCGTTAATTCCCTCCTTTCATAGCGGCTTGTCTGTAAAACAGCAGGCCGCTGCTTGATCTGTACTGCTCAGAACTTCACTTTTCTGCTGATCCAGCCTGTGATGATTTGTGTATTGTCCTTGTCTGGTCATTATGTTAGAAAAATCTGAACCTGATGGTCGTCAACCACATAAATTCCAACCCTGTAACCCTCAGCCACATGACCGGCATCTGAAAGGCCGGTCTGGCACTTAGCCACCACGGAGGATTGTATTGATGCGTGTTATTTATCTGATGTTGTTATTGCTCAGTGCTGCGGTGTCAGCAAAAGAAGAAGATCGTTACGCCAAAGTGCAGATTGAAGCGAAGGCGGTAGCGGAGCATATTTATATGCTGACCGGCTCAGGCGGCAATATGGCTGCAGTAACAGGGCCGCAGGGGGTATTACTGGTGGATGCACAGTTTGCCGAGCTTGCCGGCAAAATTAACGCCAAACTGCAGCAGATCTCCGCTAACGGCAAGATTGCTACTCTGGTCAATACACACCACCATGCCGATCATGTCAGCGGCAATAAGGTGCTGGGGCAGGGCGTGGCTATTATTGCGCATCAGAATGTCTATCAGCGTTTAAATGCTGACGACAAGTTTGATAAAAAAGGCCTGCCGACAGTGCTGTTGCAACAACCGTTACAGCTGATGCTGAACAACGTCGAGCTGGAGCTGATTCCAATGCCGGTCAGCCATACTGACGGCGATGTTGTTGTTTGGTTTAAACAAGCCAATGTGCTGCACACCGGCGATTTAATGTTTGCCGGCCGTTTTCCTTTTATTGACCTGAAAAGCGGAGGTTCTATTGCCGGTTATATTGAAAATACCCGACAGTTGATTGCACGTATTGATGACAATACCAAGGTGATCCCTGGCCATGGTGATTTAACCAATAAAGCCGGATTACAACAGAGTCTGCAGATGATGGAAGAAACCCTGGCACTGGTGCAATCATACAAAAAAGCTGGTCTGACGCTGGATCAGGCTATTGCTAAAGGGTTGGGGGAAAAATACAAAAGCTGGCACTGGAACTTTATTACCGAAAAGCGCTGGATAGAAACTTTATATCAGGCGTAATGATTGAGATAGGCAGGGTTTTGCACCGCAAGGCCCTGTTTGCTTTTATAAAACCAGGCTTTCTCTACAGCTGCCTCAGTGACTGTTTTTTGCTTTTCAGGCGATCTGAGGTCGCGCCTTCAAAAATATTTATTGGCGTTATGAGCCTTGTAGCAATAGTCAATGGACGCTCAGGTTTTTGCGTTACCGGCAGCAAAGTTACCAATTTTTCGCAAAGCTTGCACTGACCGGACTGCGGGACAGTTGATAAAAAACTCATTTAAAAGCCTGAGCATACAATAGCCTGATAAAGCTGTTGTGAGCGGCTCCATAGCTCGGTATGCTGCATACATCAAAGAATCAACACCTTGGTAACGGACACAGGCACAGATGAGATTACGCGAAACGCTGGTGATATACATGTTTCCGTTATTGGTGCTGCCCACAGTGTTGTTCGGCTATCTTGCTTACCATTTCAGTACCTCCAGTTATACCCAGCAGGCCTATATTCAGGTGGCACGTCATCTGGCCGGGCAACAACAAAAAGTAGAACAGTTTTTTGGCGGTCAGCAGCACCTGCTATCGACCCTGGTGCAAACAGAGCAGCTGCAACAATATCTGAAAACCGGTAGCCCGGCCGATGCTGAGGCGCTTGCGTTATTGCTGGAGCGGATGCAGCAGCGCGACAATGACCTGCAACAAATCCGGTTATTAAAACTCAACGGTGAAATCAGTGTATCGGTGCCGGCTTTGCATTTGCCTAATCAGGGCAATCAGCGCTTTCGCAGTAATTATTTTTCGTTTTTACAGGCCATGGTGGACGATCAGGGTATTTTTATTGCGCGCGAAACCGAGCTGAATGAACTCAAAGTGGTGGTGGCGCAAAAAATTTATCAGCCAGCCCAAAGCAGCGCCGATTTAAACCGGCTCTGGGGTTATCTGGTGGTCAGCCTGGATCTGCGGCTGCTGGATCTGGTTGTACAAAATAAGTTGCTGAATCAACACGTCAACTTACTGGTCAGTAACACAGGGGTGATTGCTTATTCAGACAAGGTCAATCTGATTGGTAGTGCTTTTGCGCCCACGAATTTCCGTCAAATTCAACAAGCTGTGCATTCAGATCGGCTGCACGAAGTTACTTTGCTCGGTAAACCTATGCTGGTGCTGGCCAGTCAGTTACCGGGTGACTTTATTTTATTAAGCGCACTGGATGAAAAGGAATTACTGGCGGAGCATGCACTGTTACCGCTGTGGCTGTTTAGTGGCAGTCTGATTTTTGCGATCGGCTTGCCCTTACTGTGTTACTGGCTGCTGGTGAAATATATTTTTGAACCTATCAAAGTGCTGACCGAAGCCAAAACTGCGGTGGGGCGTGGTGATCTCAGTACCTTATTGACAGTGAAAAAACAGGATGAACTGGGTGATATGTTTGCTGCTTTTAACGTGATGGTGCGCCAGCTTCGGGTGTATCGTGAGCGTGAACGGGCTTATAAACAGTTGCTGGAAGACAAAGTACAGCAAAGAACCCAGGACTTAGCGCTTGCCAACAGTAATCTGGCCCAGGCCAACCAGGAATTGATTCAGGCACGCGAAACGGCTGAGCAGGCCAACAGACTCAAAAGTGTGTTTCTGGCCAATATGAGCCATGAAATCCGCACACCACTCACCGCCATCATTGGTTTTAGCGAACAGGCACTGGTAGAGACAGACAAAGATAAACTGGCGGATTATCTGCAGCGGGTGCTCAGAAGTGGCGATCACTTATTAAGTCTGATTAATGACATTCTGGATTTGTCCAAAATTGAAGCGGAAAAATTGGAGTTATCCAGCCAAACCTTTAACTTTCTGCAAATGCTGGACGATATTTATCAGCAAACCCGCAGTCAGGCAGAGGCCAAAGATTTACAGTGTTTGCTGGAGCTGAATTATCCGCTGCCGCAGTTTTTACGCACTGACGAACTCAGGTTCCGCCAGGTGTTATTAAATCTCACCAGTAATGCGCTGAAGTTCACCCAACGTGGCAAAGTGGTGATCCATGTCAGTTATCTGGTCGGGCAGGAGCAGCTGGTGATCAAAATTAAAGACACCGGCATAGGTATGACGCCGGAAGAGCTGAGTAAGCTGTTTCAGCCTTTTGTGCAGGCCGATGCGACTGTCACCCGGAATTTTGGCGGTACTGGTCTTGGCCTGGTGATTTCGAAAAAACTGATGCAGGAAATGCAGGGTGACATTAAAGTTGAAAGTGTGAAGGGCATTGGCAGCTGTTTTGAAATTGTGATGAACTGTGAAACCCAGCATCTGAGCCTGGTCGACAGTTATCAGCCGCCGCAAGAGCAAAACCCTGAGCCTGAAACCATTCACAGCCATAAGGTGAAAGTGCTGGTGGCCGAGGATAATACCGACAATCAGCTGCTGGTGTCGGTTTTACTGCGTAAAATAGCTGCAGAATTTACCATGGTTTCTAATGGCCACCAGGCCGTAGAGCAGCTATTGCGGCATGAATTTGATCTGGTGTTTATGGATATGCAAATGCCGGAAATGGGCGGGGAAGAGGCCACCAGGCTGATCCGTCATGCTGGTATTGATGTGCCGATTATTGCCCTGACGGCCAACGTAATGCGCGAAGATCATCAAAGGTATCTGCAGGCCGGATGTCAGGCGCTGCTGGCCAAACCCATAGTACAAAAGGACTTTTACGCCATGATCAAACAATACACTCACAAAGAGCGCACTTTGGAAGAAGAGCTGGCGCTGCGTTTGGAGCAGGACCCGGCCATTATTGCGTTAAAACGTGATTTTGCCGAACGTTTACCGTCCCAGCTTGCTGAGTTGCAACAATTGCAGCAACAAGGCGATTTGGCAAAATTACAATATGAAGCCCATAGCCTGAAAGGTTGTGCCGGCAGTATGGGATTCCCGGAAATCACCCAGCTGGCAGCAGAGTTGGAGCTGTCGGCAAAAACAGCGGATACCATGGCTTGTCAGTTGTTGATCAGCAGAATGCAACAATCTGTCCGGCCTAAATCGGAAGTGCAGGCCTGAAGCAGGCAAAGAGACTATATGGATCAGCAGTTTGAATTACATCCGCAACTGGCCAAAGATTCTGTCTGGCTGGCGGACTGGCCTTTGTGCCAACTCAGATTAATTAACGATAAAAATTACCCCTGGTTCTTGCTGGTGCCAAGACGCAGTGGTGCCCGTGATATTATCGATTTAAACAGTACAGATCAGCAGTTATTGTGGCAGGAAAGCAGCCGGCTCAGTTTGTTGTTAAGGCAAGAGTTTGAGCCTGACAAACTCAATGTGGCTGCGCTTGGTAATATGGTGCCGCAATTACATCTGCATCACATCGCTCGTTTTAACACCGACCCGGCCTGGCCAGCGCCGGTTTGGGGCAAATGCCCTGCCTTGCCTTATAGTGACAGCGAAATAGCCACTATCTGTCAGCACTGGGCTGCGCTTGCACAACAAGGGAACTGATATGTCTGTACAACATGCATTGATGACATTATTAATGGAAAAACTGGCTACCAATATGCTGGTATTGCCAACCTTACCGGAAATTGCGGTAAGGGTGCGCCAGGCGGCTGATGACCCGGATATTAACCTGCATGCGATGTCTGAAGTGATAGCCCTGGATCCGGCGCTGGCTGCCCGGATGATCAAAATTGCCAACAGCGCTTTTATCGGTCGCAGTATCAAAGTGTCGACGCTGAATCAGGCTGTCACCCGTATTGGTCTGAGTCAGGTGAAAAATATTGCTACCGCCATGGCGCTGGAGCAGCTGTTTGTCAGTCATACCGCCGAAGTTGCTGCCACTATGGCTGATTTATGGCGCGACACAGTGCATGTCACCTGCGTGGCTATGGCCTGCCTGAAACTGTACTTACCCCAGCATAAACACGACAGCCTGAATCTGGATACCCTGACATTGGCTGCTTTGGTGCACCGTATTGGCGTGTTACCCATTCTGGTAGAAGCGGAAAAGTACCCGGAAGTGTTTGCTGAACCGGAATTTTTGCGTAAAGCAACAGATGAGCTGGCTTCCCGTATTGGCGTGGCTATTATGCGGCACTGGGGCTTTGCCGATGCTTTTATTGAAGTGGTCAGTCAGTGGCGTCAGCCTTTGTGCCAGGAGACTGTGCAATATACAGATTTTGTCCGGCTTGGTTTGTTATCTCTGGGGTATTACCGTGACAGACGAGATAGCGATAGATTGATAGAACACTACCTGAAACAAGGGCTTATTCCAAACCGCGATTTTATGCAGGACGCTCAGATAGCTGCAGCTGTTGCTGATGCCAAAGCAATTTTTATGTAACTGAGCTATGGCGATGAATGGGTGCTTTGAGGTTAAACAGATCTGTTAGCACAGCGTTTTCAACGCCTGGAAAATAAAAAAAGCCACTTGTGCACAAGTGGCTTTATTACGGGCTGCGGCACTGCTGTTATTCGGCACTCACCGCCTGACGAACCGCCTTTAATACCGAAGCCAGCTCGTTGGCCATCACCAGCAAATCGGCATCAAGACGCAATACCATATCATCCCAGCCTAATTCGTCGTTGCTTTCTGTCAGCATTTCATGAAAACGCAGTTTTTTCAGGCTGCCATCGTCACAAACCATCAGACTGATTTGGTTTTCCTGCGCCAGCTCCAGTTTGGTTACCAGCTTATCTTCCAGATGACTTTGCACTTCAGCTGCGCTTAACAGGTGATTGCTGAATTTCACTTTGGCGCCTTCTTCATCCGGTGCTTTGAGTTCAGCTTCGTTGCCAAGCACAAAACCCTGAGGCAAACCTTTGTTGGTCAACCATTGTTGCATCGCCAGATTCAACTGGTTCTGGTCAATCCAGGGCAATGCAGGCAGAGAGCCTAAGGCCTTACGCACCAGACTTAACACTTCTTCTGCGCGGCCAGCTGAGCTGCTATTCACAATAAACCACTGATTCTGCTCGTCATAAAGTGCAGTAGTGACACTGGAGCGACTAAATGCCCGCGGCAGCAGCATCTGGATCAGCTCTTCTTTGAGTGCGTTCTTTTCTTTGCGACCCAGTGGCCGGCCTTTTTCGGCTTCCAGCGCGTCAATTTTGGGTTGCAGCTCTTCATTCACTACTGCAGCAGGTAACACTTTTTCCTGGCGTTTTACTGCGAATAAATGCAGATGACCCTGCTGATGGTGATATTGTTTAATGCTGTGGTGCAGTGGGTAGGTAAAGCCCATTTTCACTGCTTCCTGGCCGGTGCAAGGGCTAAACTTATGCTCTTGCAAAGCGCGTTCCAGTGCTTCGGCTTGCAGATTTAACGGTTCGGTAATTTGATAAACACGCAGATTTTTAAACCACATAACTCACTTCACATCAGATCCTGGCAAAAAAAACAGTATACCTGTAACGGGGCGGGGCACAACCTGCAGTTGGCTGGAGCTGTGCCGGATGCTGAAGATAACAGCAACCAGGGCACAGCCATCCGGGCCTTTTACGAGCGTTTTAACGTTTTTGGAAAGCGGATATGGTACGCCAGACCATGGCCTGGTTCACTTTTCACCTGAATGCTGCCGCCTAACGTCTGACGCACCAGGTTGTAGGTAATATGGGTGCCAAGGCCACTGCCACCCTGGTCTCTTTTAGTGGTAAAAAACGGGTGGAACAGTTTTTCCAGCTGCTCAGGTGTCAGGCCTTTGCCGTTGTCGGCGTAATTAATATCTACCACATTGCCTTCATCCACCACAGTGATGTTGATATTGCCTTCTTCCATCTCTTCAAAACCATGGATCAGGGAGTTCATCAGCAGGTTGGTGAAAATTTGCGAGATGGCACCGGCCGGGCAACTCAGGGTCAGGTTTTCCGGGCAGTTCACTTCAATATGATGTTTGGTCTTTTTAAAATGCGGCTGCAGTGAACGGATAATTTCATTCAGATATTCATGCAGCTGGATAGTACGAATGGCTTCACTGGTTTGATCCACGGCAATTTGTTTAAAGCTGGCAATCAGCTCAGAAGCGCGGATAAGGTTAGTGTTTAAAAGCTCAGTGCCCTGTTTGGCTTCTTCAATAAAATGTTCCAACGCCTTGGGCGACAGGCTTTTTTCCTGATAAGCATGCTCCAGTGCCGCCAGTTTTTCCGCCAGAAAGCTGGTTGCCGTGACGCCAATGCCCACAGGTGTATTGACTTCGTGGGTAATACCAGCCACCAGGCCACCCAGCGCCGCCATTTTTTCCGATTGCACCAAGCGGTCCTGCGCCTGGCGTAAATCGTTGACCAGTTTTTCCAGTTCAGTTTGTTTGCTGCGAAGTGCTTCTTCGGTGTGGCGGCGGCGTTCAATTTCTTCACGCAGTGCCTGCTGTTTTACTTCAAGCTCTTGTTTTTGTTGTTGTAAATCCATCATGGCCTGGCTTAAGCCCGAGGTTTTACGCGCCACTTCCTGTTCCAGGATCAGATTGTGCTGGTCGAGTTTTTCATTGGACTGCAGCAGTTGTTTTTGCGTGTTTTCCAGCTGGCCTTTGTAATCCTGCACCCTGGCGATCAGGCGGTTAAAGGCATCAGCCATCACGCTTAATTCATTGGTATCGCCATGCTGAATTTCAACTTTGGCACCATCGAGGTTATCCAGTTCCAGTTCTTCAATTTGCTGGGTCAATTCAGCCAAAGGCAGGGTCAGTTGTTTTCTGAAGGCAATTAAAAACAAAATAATCAAAAAGGTGGTTTTGAGCAGCGCGTTCCCAATCAGGAAATAGATACCCACTTTGATCCGATCCAGTACTATGGTGCGGCTGGAAAACAGAGTGACGTCACCCACCTGGGTGGCACGGCCGGAAAATTCAAAAATCAGCGGAAAAGTATAACCAAAAAGACCGGATTGTTGTTCGGTCAGCCGCACCCCTTCTTTAACCAGCTGATTACTGTACCTTTCGCTGATATCAACATATTGGCCGAGCTGTGTGATCACAGCGCCGCTGTCGTCGCGCACAATAATGCCTTCGATTGACGGAATGGCCAGTAAACCATCGGCAATAATCAGTGCTTGTGTGGTGTTTAACTCCCAGATAGCCCGGGTTAAGCTGCCGGAAATGGTTTGTTGTAAGGTAGATAGCTCGCCATTGATGTGGTTTTTGGTATTAAAGTACTCTGCAACAATCTGACCGACAGTGACGACAAAAGTTAAAATAAAATAAACCGACAAAACTTTGGTCAGCAGTTTTCTGGATAAACTTTTTTGCTGCATCTGACTACCTGTGCTTTCAGCGGGGGTGTGTGCCACCTGATGCTGTAAAATTAGCTAAAAAAAACAACAATTAAAATAGCAAAATCGGATTAAGTTCCGCCATTTGCCACTTTATGTCAATTCTGTATTTTTTTGTGTGGTTTGCTGAATTTTTTCTCCGAACTATAGCTGAGATTTAGCTTTGGCGAAAATCAAGACACTTATGTTAAAAATGGCGGCAAAGCTGTAGCGAAATGCGGGCAATCTGTTGCATTAGGCGGGTCAACTGGTTATATTTTGCCCGTAACTTCGCATAAATATTAGAATTATAAAAACGGAGCTGTAGCGAATGGCGTTGCCGGTACTAATTTGTGATGACTCTATACTGGCGCGAAAGCAAGTACGTAAGAGCCTGCCAGAATCTTTTGATGCCGAATTTCAAACTGCTGCCAATGGTCTGGAAGCGCTGGCTATTTTGCGCAGCCAGGAAATTGGTTTGGTTTTTCTTGATTTAACCATGCCGGAACTGGATGGTATTGGCGTGCTTGAGGCCATCAAAGCGGAAAATATCGATTGTTTTGTTATTGTGATTTCTGCCGATATTCAGCCTGAGATGCAAAAACGGGTGATGGAACTTGGTGCCCTGGCTTTTATTCATAAACCTGTCAATGAAGAAAAGCTGAGCGGCATCTTAAAACAATACGGATTGATATGAATAACCTCGGCTTTAGCGAAGAACAACGCGACTGTTTGCAGGAAATTATCAACGTCGCTATGGGCCTGGCCAGCGATAAACTGGCGCGTTTTCTGAATACATTTGTCCATCTGCAAGTGCCTTCGATTGCACTGGTTGGCGCCAGTATGATCCCGGCTGAATTTGAAAGCCGTTACCGTGACACCGAAGCGGCGCTGGTCAGTCAGGGTTTTTTTGGCAATGAAGGGGTGCGTGGTGAAGCCATAGTGCTTTACCAGATGGCCAATGCCCATAAAATTTCGGCTTTGCTCGGTTATGACGTGGGTGACGTATCTGAGATAGAGATGCTGACCGATATCAGCTCGATTTTAACCACGACATTTTTAAATGGTATGGCACAACAACTGGAAAACAGTTTGTCGTACAGTGCGCCACGGGTCTTGTCGTCGAATAACGGTGACTTATCCGGCATGCTGAAAAACACTTCTTTTCACTGGGAACACGCCCTGAAAGTGGATATCAGTTATCAGCTGGTGGATCATTCTTTTAACTGCGATATGATTTTGTTGATCCCGGCTGAAGCGGTCAGCAATATCAAAACCATCCTCGACCGTATTCTGGAAGATTTTTGATGTCTCACGCCTGGTTAAGCAGTCCAATCCTGGCACAACTCAACAGTGGTGTGCTGGTGATTGATGATGAGTATCAGATCCACTACGCCAATAGTTTTATTGAACGTCATGCTGGTCTGCAGCTTGCGGATATTCAGGGAAAATCTTTATTTTCTGTGTTTGCTGATTTGCCCGAAGCCTGGCTTAAACGCAAGCTGATGAGTGTGCTGGATTTAAAAACGCCGGCTTTTAGCAGCTGGGAACAGCGCCAGTATATTTTTAAGTTTGCCCATCTAAGACCCATGACCAGCAGTAGCCAGTATATGGCGCAAAATTGCACTATGTTGCCGCTGGACACGCCACAGCTGGAACAGCCGCTGATTTGTATTCTGATTGAAGATGCCACCGACGCTTTTGTTTATCAGCAGCATCTGAGCAAAACGCTGAGTGAACTGGAAAAAGCCAACCGGCAGGACGGCCTGACCAAGGTGCTGAACCGGCGCTTCTGGGAAGAGCAGCTAAAACAGGAAATTCACCGGGCGCAGCGTTACCGTCATCCTTTATCTTTATTGTTGTTTGATTTGGACAAGTTTAAGGATTTAAACGACAAATATGGCCACTTAGGTGGTGATTTTGTGCTGGTGGAATTGGCCTCTTTTATCGGCAGCCTGCTGCGTGATTCTGATTTATTGGGCCGTTATGGTGGTGAAGAATTTGGCATTATTTTGCCCGACACGCCGTTATCCGGTGCTGTTGAAGTGGCACAGCGTATTTGCGATGCTGTGGCTGATCATCTGATGTTATTTAATCAGCAAACCATCAGAGCCAGTTTAAGTATTGGTGTGGCCGAGTTTTCGCCAAAGCAGCATGTGTTACACGACGATTTAATCCGCAGTGCCGACATTGCCCTTTATAACGCCAAAAGAGCAGGCCGGAACCGGGTTTGTATTTTCCAGCCTGGTGTCAGTGACTATCAGAAAAAAGCCAACTAACGGCTTTGCTGGCTTGCCAACACATCGCCTTTAAAAAATTCTAAACATTTAGATTGACAGACGTCTAAAACTTTGAGCATATAGACAGTATGAAATATACACATCTCAATACCACCACCATTATTACAACCACCACCCTTACCGGGTAGGAGGTCGGCGGCGTATTGTCTTAAAAAAGGCCCGTGACCTCACCAGTCACGGGCCTTTTGCGTTTCTTGCAAAGGAGAAATCTTATGAGGGTGCTGAAGTTTGGTGGTTCGTCATTAGCGTCGGTCGACCGTTTTTTAGAAGTGGCCGGCATTGTAAAACAACAACTGAGTGCTGAGCCTGTTGGCCTGGTGCTCTCCGCCCCCCAGGGTGTGACCAATTTATTGGTTGAGCTGACCGATTTAGCCTTTTTGGGCGCCGACTATTTGCCGCTCCTCAAACAATGGCAACAGCGGCTTGAGACTTTGCAGTCAGAGGCCCAAGCACAGCTGCTCGCAGCGGACAACGAAGCGCTGACGCTGGTTCGTGAGCAGCAGTTTGCACAGTTATCAGCACAGCTGCAGGGGGTGGCTTTATTACAATATTGCCCCGATCACGTTAAAGCCCGCATCCTGGGTTTGGGTGAACAATTTAGTGTTGCGTTGATGACAGGGCTATTAAAAAAGCTGCAAATTGACACTGTTGCACTCGACTCTGTGGCTTGTGTCAAAAGCCAGGGCGATTATTTAAATGCAGTGGCTGACATTCCTGCATCTGAAGCTGCATTAAGTGCCGCTATTGCTAAACAGCAGGCGCAGGTTTACGTGATGGCTGGTTTTGTCTCCAGCAACAGCAATGGCGAACTTTGCCTGTTAGGGCGCAATGGCTCTGATTATTCCGCCGCTATTGTTGCTGCCAGTATCCGCGCCAGCGTTTGTGAGATCTGGACAGATGTAGATGGTGTGTATAGTGCCGACCCGCGTCAGGTGAAACAAGCGCAGCTGATTGACCATTTGTCTTATGACGAAGCCATGGAGCTGTCATATTTTGGCGCCAAAGTACTGCATCCAAAAACCATAGGTCCGCTGGCCCGCTATCAAATCCCTTGTTATATCAAAAACACCTTAAACCCATCGGCGCCTGGCACTTGTATCGACGCCAATAATAACGGTGATTCGCTGGTCAAAGGCATTTCCAGCCTGGAGCATCTGGCGCTGATCACCGTCTCTGGCCCTGGCCTGAAAGGTGTGGTGGGCATGGCGTCGCGCGTTTTTGCCACTATGGCACGCGAGCAGGTGTCGGTCAGTTTAATTACCC
This sequence comes from Rheinheimera sp., assembly GCF_036782235.1. Classification (GTDB taxonomy): domain Bacteria; phylum Pseudomonadota; class Gammaproteobacteria; order Enterobacterales; family Alteromonadaceae; genus Pararheinheimera. Next base: position 316,606 of record NZ_DAIPZL010000002.1, read on the forward strand.
AGTCGTCTAGTGAATTCAGCATCAGTTTTTGTGTGGCACAGCTTGATTTAAATGTCGCCAAAAAAGCGCTGGAAACAGAATTTGAACTGGAGCTGCAAGGCAAGTTATTAAGGCCGTTGGCCATTCAGTCGGATATGGCCATTGTCAGTTTAGTGGGTGATGGCATGCGCCAGCACCGCGGTGTTGCGGCCAAGTTTTTTGCGTCTTTATCCCAGGCCCGCGTCAATATTGTTGCCATAGCGCAAGACTCGTCAGAGCGCTCAATTTCAGCTGTGGTTGAGCAAAAGTCCTGCCGTAATGCGGTGAAAGTTTGCCATGAAAACTTCTTTAGCCATGTACCCAGCATTGATGTGTTCCTGGTCGGTTGTGGTGTGGTGGGTAGTGAATTGCTGGCGCAATTTGAGCGCCAACAACAGTTTTTACAACAACGTAATGTGCGCCTGAGTGTTTATGGTATTGCCAACTCTAAAGCGCTGTTGCTGGATGCGCAGGGCATTAACCTCGCCAACTGGCAACAACGGATGGAAGGGCAAAAACAGCAGTTTAGCCTGGAAGCCCTGAGTCAGTTTGTACAGGACAACCATTTAACCAACCCGGTGTTGATTGATTGCACCAGCGCTGAGGCTGTGGCTATGCAATATGCCGATTTCCTGGCCGCAGGTTTTCATGTGGTCACGCCAAACAAAAAAGCCAATACCGCAAGCCTGGATTATTACCGGCAGCTGCGTTTGGTGGCACAGCAGCATCGTCGTCGGTTTTTATATGAAACCACAGTAGGGGCTGGTTTGCCGGTCATCGACTTTTTACAGGGTTTATTAAACGCCGGTGATGAGTTAATGGCCTTTGAAGGCATTTTGTCCGGTTCTTTATCTTATATGTTTGGCGAGCTGGAGCAGGGCGTTGCACTGTCAGACGTCACCGCCAAAGCCAAAGCCATGGGTTTTACTGAACCTGATCCACGGGATGATTTATCGGGCATGGACGTTGCGCGTAAGCTGTTGATTCTGGCACGCGAGTCGGGTTTACAGCTGGATTTATCGGACGTGACTGTTGAATCTGTATTGCCTGCCGATTTTGCGCCGGGCGCTTCGGTTGCAGATTTTATGGCGCAACTGCCACAGCTGAATAGCTGGTTCGCCGACAAAGTGGCGGCTGCTAAAAGTGAAGGCAAGGTGCTGCGTTATATAGGTGAAATTGCCAACGGCCAGTGTAAGGTGTCGGTCAAAGCATTAGATACAAACCATCCGCTCGCCAAAGTGAAAGATGGTGAAAATGCCTTGGCTATTCACACCCGTTATTACCAGCCTATTCCTTTTGTTCTGCGGGGTTATGGCGCCGGTGCTGCGGTGACAGCGGCCGGTGTTTTTGGTGATGTGATGCGTACCCTTGGCTGGCAGCAGGAGATGTAAATCATGAAGTCGTATTTTGCACCAGCTTCAACCGGCAATTTTTCGGTTGGGTTTGACTTACTGGGCGCAGCTTTTGCGCCTGTGAACGGTGAGTTATTGGGGGATGAGCTGGTGATCGAGGGCGAGGCGGCAGAACTGACACTGCGCCAAAGCGGTCGTTATCTGCATCAGTTGCCAGCTGATGTCACGGATAATCTGGTGGTGCGCTGTTTTTACGCTTTTGAAAAAAAGCTGGGTAAAACTTTGCCACGCCTGAGTTTACACCTGAAAAAACACCTGCCGGTGGGCAGTGGTTTAGGTTCCAGCGCCTGTTCTATTGTGGTGGCCTGTTATGCCTTTAACGACTATTTTGGCAAACCACTTTCCGATTATGAACTGCTGCAACTAACCGCCGAATGTGAAGGGGGCGTCAGTGGTGCTGTGCATTATGACAATGTGGCGCCGTCATTGGTGGGCGGCTTGTTGCTGATGTTGCCACAAAGCCCACTGCTTTACCGGCCTTTGCCCTGGTTCCCGCACTGGAAAGTGGTGCTTTGTTATCCGGGCACTGTGCTTTCGACCAAAGCCGCCCGTGAAGTATTGCCCAAAGCATTGAGCCTGAAACACAGTATTGCTTTTGCCGGCAATCTGGCGCGTTTTGTGTCGGCGCTATACGCCAAAGATGAAAACGAAGCTTTTGCATCACTGCAGGATTTAGTGGCTGAACCTGCCCGTTTGCCTTTGATCCCGGAGCTTAGCGCCATTCGAACTGCACTTATGGCCAAGGGGATTGGTCATGTCGGCATTTCCGGCGCTGGCCCAACTTTGTTTGCGGTTTGCCAGAATGACGAACAGGCAGCCTTTGCTGCAGCTTATTTCAAACAACATTATGAAAAAAATCAGGATGCCATGACTCATATCTGCACTTTAGAGCAGCAGGGCGCGCGGGTGTTATTCAATCAGTCAGTACAGGATTAAGCAGATGATGTTACGTAATATCAAAGTTCCGGCACAACAAGTCAGTTTTTTAGACGCAGTACGCATTGGTTTAGGTGAGCAGCAGGGGCTGTTTTTTCCGGATAGCTGGCCAAAGCTGGATGTAGATGCTTTGTTGGCAATGCCATTTGCTGAGCGTAGTGCTGTTATTTTACAGGCGCTCATAGGTGATGAATTACCCGAAGCTGAGTTGTCAGCCCTGGTGGCCGAAGCTTTTGCTTTCCCTGCGCCGCTGGCGGCAGTGACCGACCAGGTTGCTTGTTTAGAATTGTTTCACGGGCCTACTTTGGCTTTTAAAGACTTTGGCGGTCGTTTTATGGCGCGGGCTTTAATGGCGTCACAGAAGCGTTCCGGCGTGAAAAAAACCACGATAGTCACCGCCACTTCAGGTGATACCGGTGCTGCCGTTGCCCATGCGTTTTATCAGCAAGCGGGTGTTGATGTGGTGATTTTGTTCCCCAAAGGCAAAATAAGTGTGCTGCAGGAAAAACTCTTTACCACTTTAGGTAAAAACATTCACACCCTGGCGGTAGAGGGGGATTTTGACCAGTGTCAGGCGCTCGTGAAAGAAGTGTTTAATGACCGTGCTTTGGTGGAAAAACTGAATATCAACTCGGCAAACTCTATTAATATCAGCCGCTTATTTGCGCAGATTTGTTATTATTTTGAAGCTGTCGCTCAGGTGCCTGCAGAAAAACGCCATGATATTGTGATTTCAGTGCCAAGCGGCAACTTTGGTAATTTAACCGCTGGTTTAATTGCCAAAGTATTGGGTTTACCCATTAAACGTATGATAGCTGCCACCAACAGCAATGACACTGTGCCAAGGTACTGGCAAAACGGGCTGTGGCAGGTCAAACCCACAGTGGCCACCTTATCTAACGCCATGGACGTCAGCGCGCCGAATAACTGGCCGCGGGTGGAAGATTTGCTGGCGCAAGGTGTGATTTCCCGAGACGATCTCAGCACAACCATGGTGGATGAAGAAGATACTCAGCTTGCGATGCGTCAGTTGTCGCAGTTGGGTTATTTGTCTGAACCGCATGCCGCTGTTGCTTATCGCGCGTTAAAACGCGAATTGCAGCCGGGCGAATTTGGTATTTTCCTGGGCACTGCCCATCCGGCTAAATTTAAAGAGCAGGTGGAAAATATCCTGGGTAGCCCAATCGCCTTACCGCCTGAATTAGCGGCCGTTGCCGGCGAACCAAGTTTAGCTGTCGACATGGCGGCAGATTTTGTAGAATTGCGCAAAAAGTTACTTGCTCTTGCTGAATAAGCCGGGCTTTTCAGGAAAATAACTGTGCATTTAAGCTGGCATGACGTGATAGGGGCTGAAAAAACTCAGCCCTATTTTCAACAAACCATCGAAACGGTAAAACAGGCCCGTTTGGCCGGTGAGGTGATTTACCCGCCGGAGGCTGATGTATTCACCGCTTTTAAGCTGACCGATTTTGCCAATTTAAAAGTGGTGATCATAGGGCAGGATCCCTACCATGGCCCGAATCAGGCGCATGGTTTGTCGTTTTCAGTGCGTCATGGCGTGGCTATTCCGCCTTCACTGCGCAATATGTACAAAGAGTTAGCGCTGGAATACGCCGATTTTCAGATGCCCAGGCATGGTTGTTTAGAAAGCTGGGCCACTCAGGGCGTGCTGTTGTTAAATACAGTGCTGACAGTGGTGGCCAATCAGCCTAATTCACATCGTGAGCTTGGCTGGGAGCAATTTACCGACAATGTGATCCGGGCTATCAGCGACAAAGCCGAGCCTGTAGTGTTTTTGCTATGGGGGTCACACGCCATTAAAAAACAGCGTTTGATCAACGCAACTAAACATCAGATTTTAACAGCACCCCATCCGTCGCCTTTATCGGCGCACCGGGGTTTTTTAGGTTGTGGTCACTTTGCTAAAGCCAATGCAATTTTAACGGCCTGGGGCAAACAGCCAATCGACTGGCAGATCCGTTAACAAGCCACTGAGAACAGGCCACAAAGAACAGGCCAGAAAAAATATTGACGAAATAACATCAAAACCAGCATCAGTGTGGCACTGATGCTGGTTTTGTTTTAGGAAATGCCGGAAGCTAAAAAGCAAAAAGCCCAACTGCGGAAGGTTGGGCTTTGGTTGCTAAATCAGCTGTTCCAGTAATTCGTCGTCGAGGTTTAAATCTATGTCTTCCAGTTCTTTGCGCAGTCGCTGCCGCTCTTTGACCGCTTCAATTTCGCGCCATTTGCGTTTCACCGCTCTGCCGCTTTTTGCCGCTGGCCGCTCCAACATGTTCAGTAAGTCCTCAAAGCTTTCCATACTGCACCTCGCTGAGTTGTTGTTATTTTCGCCAAAATTGATAACACACTTTAACGAAAAATAAAATAGCCAGATGACAGAAAAATGAAGCTCAGATGAACAATTGTGTTGAACTGGTGATCGTCAGGGATCCCCAGTGGCTCAGCACAGCGGCACCCAGATGAAAAAACATAAAAAAAGGCAGTGCATTCACTGCCTTTTTCAGTTTTTAATCAATAACTTATTTCTGAAATCGTTTGATAAGACTGCTGGTCGATGCATCAAACTGGTGCTGCTGCTGACCGGATAACACCTGATAAATAGGTGTAGATAATTGTTTACCCAGCTCCACACCCCATTGATCAAAAGAGTTAATGTCCCACAGCACACCCTGCACAAAAACTTTGTGCTCGTAGAGTGCAATTAATGCTCCCAGGTAATAAGGGGATAACTCAGGCAACAACAAAGTGTTGCTTGGTTTATTACCAGGTGAGGCTTTATGTGGAGCTAACAGTGCCGCTTCTTCGGCACTGCCACCTGCAGCCAAGACTTCAGCATGGGCTTCGCTGATGGTTTTACCTTGCATCAAGGCCTGAGTCTGGGCAAAACAGTGGGCAGCAAGACGCTGGTGATGATCGGTTAAATCATGGGCTGGCCGAACCGGCAGAATAAAATCAGCCGGCACTGCCAATGCACTTTGATGCAGCAGCTGATGATAAGCATGTTGACCATTGGTGCCGGCGTCCCCCCAAATCACAGGCGCTGTCGCTAGATCCAGCGCCTTGCCTGTTAGGTTCACAGCTTTGCCGTTACTTTCCATATCCAGCTGCTGCACATAAGAAGGCAACAGCCGTAAATAGTGGCTGTAAGGTAACAGTGCCTGGCTTTGACAGCCGTGAGCGTTAATATACCAAACGCCCAACAGTGCCAGAATCACCGGCATATTTTCGGCAAGGGGTGCCTGCATAAAATGCTGATCCATGGCATAAGCACCGGCCAGCAGCTGCTGGAATTGGGTGACACCCAGCATTAAACAAAGCGGAAAACCAATGGCCGACCACAATGAATACCTGCCGCCGACCCAATCCCACATCGGCAGAATATGTTCTGGGATGATGCCAAATTCAGCCGCCGCTTTAATATTGGAAGAGGTGGCCCAGAAGTGTTTGGCAATGGCGTTTTTATCGGCGCCGTTGTCGAGGAACCATTGACGGATAGCCAGCGCATTCTGTTTGGTTTCTTCAGTACCAAAAGACTTGGACGCCACAAATACCAAGGTGGTGGCCGGATCCAGACCTTTGACCACATCAGTGACCACAGCACCGTCAATATTGCCGGCAAAGTGAATTTGTACCGGGCTGATATTGTAAGGTGTTAAAGCTTCCACTGCCATTTGTGGCCCCAGCAAAGAACCACCAATGCCTATCCAAATCAGGTCAGTGATAGGCTCGCCGTTATAACCCAAATACTGTGCGTTATTTAGGCTACTGACCAGCTGATGCATTTTTGCATGACAATCGGCAATTTCGCTGCTGATATCAACCCCATCCAGGCTCAGATTGGCGGTGACAGGTGCACGTAGCGCTGTATGCCAGACACTGCGCTGTTCGGTATTGTTAATTTTGTCGCCGGCAAACATCTGCGCTTTTTTCTGCGCTAACGGGCTTTGTTCAGCCAGGGCTAACAGCCGTTGCCAAATTGCATCTGTGATCAGATTTTTCGAATAATCCAGATGAATGCCACAGGCATCTAAGGCAAAACGTTCAGCCCGGGCTGGATCTTTGGCAAATTCTGCACGCAAATCCAGCGGTTGCTTTGCAAGAGCGAGCAGGTCGCTCCAGACAGCAGACGACATAAAAACTCCTGTTAATGAAGATGGCCTATGGCAGCGCTGCTGTTATTGCAGCGCTATGCTTATCACTTGTTCCAGTTTGCGCTGGTCAATAGCAAATTTACGGATGCCTTCTGCCAGTTTTTCGGTGGCCATGGCATCTTCGTTCAGTGCCCAGCGAAATTCGCTTTCAGTTAAAGCCGCAGGCGCTTTGTGGGTGGCACCTGTGTCACGCAAGTGTACGGTCAACTCGCCTCTTTGTTTGCTCAGCTCGTCCAACAGGGCAGGGGCTATGGTTAAACGGTCACAACCGGCCAGCGCCAGCACTTCACCTGTATTACGGAAGCTGGCCCCCATCACAATAGTTTGATGGCCATGCTGTTTAAAATAACGGTAAATTTCCCGCACCGAAATCACGCCCGGGTCAGTTTCGGCATCGTAACTCTGGCCGGTATTGGCTTTGTACCAGTCCAGAATACGGCCAACAAAAGGAGAAATCAGAAATACACCGGCTTCAGCGCAGGCGCGGGCCTGGCACATATGGAATAACAGCGTCAGGTTACATTGGATCCCTTGTTGCTCCAGCACCTTGGCGGCCTGAATCCCTTCCCAGGTGGAAGCAATTTTGATCAGGATTTTGTCGGTAGCAACACCGTTTTCCTGATAAAGCGCAACCAATTGTTTAGCTTTGGCAATGGTCGCTTGGGTATTAAAACTTAACCGGGCGTCCACTTCAGTGGAAATGCGGCCCGGTACCAGTTTGCTGATGGCAGTGCCCACATCGACGGCAAATTTGTCAGAAGCCAGGCTTAACTGTGCTGCACCGTCGTCGGTTTTGCTTTTGGCATAAGCGGCAGCTGCGGCCAACAAAGGCTTGGCAAACTCCAGCTGGCTGGCGTTTAACAATAATGATGGGTTGGTGGTGGCATCCTCAGGGCGGAATTGTTCGATGGCTGTAATGTCACCGCTGTCGACTACGACTGTAGTCACAGCTTTTAATTGCTCTAATAAAGTGCTCATATTGTTTTATTACCGTTATTTGGTCAGCTTTTTGCTGAAATTAAAACTGATTCTAAATATTTGTAGGAAAATTACAACATAATTACCCATTACCCCGGGTCATACTTTGGTATGAACCATCTGGTTCATATCAGGCGGTTTGCCGCCGAAGTGGCGGCGCTGCCGTCATTATAGCTGTCTGGTTGTGCGGCAAAGCGCAAAGTTGCCGCTTTGACCGACCTCAGCTGCTGGTGCATTGCACTTGATCTGCACTTGATTTGCACTAGGCCTGCATTTTCGGCGGCGCCTTGGGCCGCTACCGCAGCTTCAGCTTGAATGGCCGTTAAATTATCTTGTTATTGTGTCGCGCAGATGAAAATTCACGGTTTCAACTTACGCTTAATTCGGGATGCAACAGTCCAACAAGCAAAAATAATGCTGATTGTGCTGATGAAGTGGACAGGGCAACACGACTGTCGATTTTGCCAGTTCGGCAGCATGGCGCAAAGTAGCAAACTGCGGAATTTTGTCACAAATCAGCGCTTTTATTCTGGCTTTGGCGTTTTTGCCGGTTTTTTCGGCATAAGCTACGGCCACAGTAACTTTGCCGGCCGCGCGGCATTTGTTATAGTCGCGCCCCATTGTAGTTTTGTTGAGACAAACCCGATGTTAATGGTTGTATCTCCTGCCAAAGATTTAGATTACCAGACACCGGCGCCGGATTTTGCCTGCAGCCAGCCGGACTTGTTAAACCACAGCGCTGAGCTGATTAAAATTTGCCGCACTCTGACACCACTGCAGTTGTCTGAACTGATGCATATCAGCGACAAACTGGCCGGTTTAAATGCCGCCCGTTTTGCCCAGTGGCATTTGCCTTTTACGCCAGATAACGCCAAAGCGGCTTTATTTGCCTTTAACGGTGATGTGTATCAGGGGCTGGATGCAACGAGTTTAACCGCCGATGATGTGCATTATGCCCAGCAACATTTACGCATTTTAAGTGGGCTTTATGGTGTCTTAAAACCGCTGGATCTGATGCAGCCATACCGGCTGGAAATGGGCACCACCCTGGCCAATGGCCGTGGTGCCAATTTATATCAGTTCTGGGGTGATATAGTGACAGAGCAGCTCAATCAGCAGCTGGAACAGTTAAAGGCACCAGTGCTTCTGGATTTAGCCTCGCAGGAATATTTTAAAGTAGTCAAACCCAAGCTGCTGGCGCGTCCTGTGCTGGGTGTGCAGTTTAAAGACTATAAAAACGGTGATTATAAAATTATCAGTTTTTTTGCCAAAAAAGCCCGGGGTTTAATGGCGCGTTATGTGATTCAGCAGCAGGTACAGCAAGTGGAGGCGCTTAAAGACTTTAATCTGGGAGGGTATCGGTTTAGCAGTGCCGACTCCAGTGCGACACAGCTGGTGTTCTTACGGAAAGACCAAAACGCCTGAGCCCCGACCAGGCTAGTTGCCGCTGGCAAAGCCTTACTTGAACTTCTGCCGATTTGCGCAGGTCGCTAAAAATATCGTCTGCGCTCTTTATTTTCCGCTGCGCCGCCAAAAATAGCGGCTGCGCTTTATCACGCAGTTTTGCTAAAATACTGGCCTGACCTTTATTTGGATTGAACGATGAAATTTCCCGGCCGCCGTAAACTGAAGCATTATTTCCCGGTCTCCCAGCCAAAATTACAATTACCAAGTTTTGAAGTGCGGCCTGAGCTGGACACTTATGTAGTGGGTTTAGATCAAACCATCGTCGATGTGATTGCCAATGTGTCGGACGAATTTTTAGAAAAATATAATATTGGCAAGGGTTTATCTAACCTGGTGGAACACGGCAAAGCCGATCAGATTTATCAGGAGCTGGTGCAAAACGGCGCTATTTCCGACCATTTTGCCGGCGGTACCATTGGCAATACTATTCATAACTACTCAGTACTGGCGGACGATAAATCTGTGCTCCTGGGCGTGATGTCGGCCAATATTCAGCTTGGCAGCCCGGCTTATCATTATTTATGTCATACCAGCTCTAAAGTGGATATGAACCACCTACAAGGTGTGGAAGGGGATATCGGCCGCGGTATTACCATGATCACCCCGGATGGCGAGCGTACCTTTGTGATTGACCCGGGTGAAATGGACGCTTTAACTCCGGCTTATATTCCAACAGAGATCATTGCCGGTGCCGCTGCTGTGGTGGTCAGTGCTTATCCACTGCGCGCTTCAGGCCAGCCGATTCAGCAAGCGATGCTGCGTCTATTACAGGTAGCCAAAGAGCACAATGTGCCTGTGGTGATGAGCCTTGGCACCAAACATTTGGTGGAAGAACACCGCGAGCTTATTCTCGCCACAGTGCGTGATTATGTCGATGTGCTGGCGATGAATGAGCTCGAAGCCGAAGCTTTAACCGGTTTTGCCGACCCGTTACAGGCGGCAGAAGCGGCGCTGGAGCTCACTGATATGGTGCTTATCACCGCTGGCCCTGAAGGTTTGTATCTCTGTGGTTATACCGATGAAGCCGGCAAACGTGAAACCACCAATCCGATAAAATCCGGCACTATTGCCGACTATAACCAGTTTGAATTCAGCCGTCCGGTGCAAAAACAGCACTGCAAACAGCCGGTAAAAGTGTATTCACATATTGACCCTTATTTAGGCGGGCCTGAGCGGATTAAAAACACCAATGGTGCAGGGGATGGTGCTTTAGCGGCCATTTTGCATGATATTGCCGCCAATCATTACCACCGTCATGCCTTGCCGCTGTCGAGCAAACATGAGCTGCCTTATCTGGCTTATTCGTCTTTTGCCCAGATCTGTAAATATGCCAACAGGGTGAGTTACGCCATTCTGGTGCAAAATGCACCAAGGTTATCCCGGGGTTTACCGGAAAAAGAAGATAGTCTGGAAGAAGCCTACTGGGAACGTTGATTTTATAAAAATCAATATCTTATACAGCAAAACAAAAAGCCGCCTTCAGGCGGCTTTTTGTTTAAACGTCAGATTTTGCTGCTTTGGCGCATTCGTTTGTCAAGCGTTGGTCAGCTCTTTATAGTGAGCGGCAATTTTGCGCTCAAACTGGATTTGTGATGAGGCTTTTTCGACAAAAAACATTAGGATTGTTGCTCTGTGCCTTGAGTTGGCCAGTGCTGGCGGCTGAAATTGCCATACCCAGAGTGAACAGCGCTGTAGTGGTGGATGGTGAGCTGAATGAAGCCGCCTGGCAACAAGCCAAAGCTGTTGAGCTGAAGTACAACACCTGGCCGGCCGAAAACACTCCGGCGCCGGTCAGTACCACAGCTTATGTGATGGAAGACGGCGAATTTTTTTATGTCAGTTTTGTGGCGGAAGACCCGGATCCCAGCAAAATCCGCGCTTTTTACCGTGACCGCGACAAAATCTGGGATGACGACAACGTCGGTATCAAAATAGACACCTATAACGACAGTAAACTGGCGTATCAGTTTTTTATCAATCCTTTTGGTGTGCAGGCTGATGCCATCGAAAATGAAATCATCAAAATGGAAAGTGATGCCTGGGATGGGATCTGGCAAAGTGCCGGTAAAATCACGAAAACCGGTTATCAGGTGGAAGTGGCTATTCCGCTTAGGATGTTAAATTTTAACGATCGGCTGGCGCAGCAACAGTGGAAACTGGAGTTGTTGCGGTTTTATCCGCGGGATGTGCGAAACCGCATTTCCAGCAATAAAATTGAGCGTAATAACCCCTGCTGGATTTGCCAGATGTCGCCAGCCACTGGTTTTGCCGGTGCTAAACAAGGCCACCATTTTACCCTGGTGCCGTCTTTGGTGATGGGGGCCAGCCAGCAACGTGAAGTGACAGCTGCGGGCAATACCGACTGGCAAAGTGATACCAATGTTGAGCCCAGTCTGGATTTAAAATGGGGTATTACGCCGGATATCAGCTTAAACGCTACCTTAAACCCGGACTTTTCCCAGGTCGAAGCCGACGAAGCCCAGGTATCGGTCAATGATACTTTTGCACTGTTTTTTGCCGAAAAACGCGCATTTTTCCTCGATAATGCCGACTATTTTTCTTCGCCAATGGATCTGGTATACACCCGCAATGTGTCATCGCCTGATGCCGGCGTAAAACTCACCGGCCGCCACGACCAGCAATCTTTTGCTTTTTTTGCTGCCAACGATAAAAGTACCACTTTTATCGTGCCGGGCAATATCAGCTCGGACATTGCCAGTCTGGATGCCAAAAGTGAAAACGCCGTGCTGCGTTACCGTTTTGATCTGAACCCACAGCTGTCGCTTGGCTGGATCAGTACCTTGCGCCAGAGTGACGACTATCACAACTTTGTGCATGGTCTGGACGTCAAATACCAGTTGAGTGCGCAGGACAAAGTGATAGCGCAGCTGCTGCGCAGCAACAGCGAATATCCGACTGAGCTGGCGGCGTTACTCAGTGACGAAGCAGCACTTCGGGTGAAAGATCAGGCCTTTAGTGATATGGCCAAATATCTGGCTTATGAACATGAAAACCGCAACTGGAGCTGGTACAGCCGTTATCAGGGACTGGATGCTGATTTTCGCGCTGACATGGGTTATATGCCGCAAACCGACAGCCACAAAATGGTGCATGGTGGCACTTATCAGTGGTTTTCGGACTCACCCTGGTGGAACAGATTTCAGATCTGGGGGGATTGGGATATCACCCACAATGATGATGGTGAGTTGCTGGAAAAAGAAACCGAAATTGAATTTCAGCTGTGGGGCGCCCAGCAGGCTTATGGTTTTATTGGCCTGACCGGCCGTGACCGAGTCGGCAGCAGGCTTGATGGCAGCACCTTAAAGGTGGACGCCAACACCGGGCTTTTTGCTGAGCGGTTGTTTTCAGCCGGCGCTGAAGTGCAGCCCTGGTCTGGGGTATTTTTAGCGCTGGAAGCCGAAACCGGCGACAAACTGGATTTTCGCAATAACAGATTAGGCGATGGTTTAGAGCTGGCGCCAGAGCTGCGCTGGAATGTGGATGCACATCTGCAGGTGCAGGCGCGCCATACTTACCGTACGCTTGATGCGATGAATGCTGAAGTTTTTACCGCCAATCTGACCGATTTACGTCTGAGTTATCAGTTTTCGGTGCGCAGTTTTGTCCGTCTGGCGCTGATTTATTCCGATATCAGCCGAAACCCGGCCAATAATACCGGGGTAGTACAGGCCAGAGAAAAAACGCTGGGCTCGCAGCTGTTGTATTCGTACAAGCTAAATCCACAAACCCTGTTTTTTGCCGGTTACAGCGACAATGCCTTTAGTGATGACGAGGTCGAAAGTTTAACCCGCGACCAACGTTCGGTATTCTTAAAATTCAGCTACGCCTGGATGTTATAAAAGCTGGTGGTAATACGGCTACAGCGGCAGATACAAAGCCGCTGTAGCCCCCTGGCCGGCATCCTGGCGTAGCTCAAAACGACCCCGGTGTTTTTCTGCCACTCTTTGCACTATCGACAAACCCAGGCCATGGTGTTCGATCAGATCCGGCTGCTGTGTCTGTTGTGCTGTCTGCGCCGGTAGGCCTTTACCATCATCCATGACTTTAAGCAGCAGTTGACGGCCTGTATTGCTGTTGATGATTTCAGCACTGACCCAGACCCTGTGTTGGGCAAAACGCAGCGCATTGGCAATTAAATTATTCAGTGCTCTGCTCAGCAGCTGTTGATCCGCACTGATGGACAGTCCGGCGTCTGCCTTGAGCTCAATGCAGAGGCTACTGTGCTCCCGATAAGGCTGCAGCAGCTGTTGCAGATAAGGTTGCACACTAAACTGACTTAACGATAATTCGTTGTCGTGATAACCACTTTGCGCCAGTCGCAGATATTCATAAACGTTTGATTCTATCTCTTTGACATTATTGTTTATTTGCTCACGAAACTGCTCAATTTTGTCGGCCTGTAACAAGTGGCTGATAAATTTCAGCCGTGCCAGCGGGGTTTTAATATCGTGACACACGGTCTCGGCCATTTCGGCCTGAAACTTATTCAGTTGTTCAATTCTGCTGGTCATATTACGCAGCGACTGCGCAAGTGGCGCCAGATAGGAGCTTTCAGACAATACAAAGTCGGGGAATTTACCAAAGCGGATATCGGCCAGTGCACTTTGATGCAGCACTTCCACATCGCGGAATAAGTTACGGCTGATGCGAAACAGCAGCAATAACAACAAAAAATAAAACAGGTAAGCGGCGTCAAGCCCGGCCGGTGTTGCCACAGGCCAGTTGAGCTGATTCAGACACAATAGCTCACCACTTTGCTCAACACTACACAACATCTGAGCACCACTGCTGTCGGTCAGTGGAATAATGCTGCTGGTTCCCGGGCTGACCACCCCTTGCCAGAAGCCGGCCGGATAAACCAGAAACAACGAATCATCACAGCTTTGTGCCTGATCCACAGAGCAGCTCAGTGCTTTGTCGTGCTGCCGGAGTTTTTGCACTGCATCCAGCACCAGTCTTGCATCGACTGAAGGAGCCTGTTGCTGTTGTTGCAACTGATACAGCTGATTCAGACTCAAAGCCAGCAGCAACACTGTGCTGGTCAGCACCAGATAAAAACGCAGCAGCGGTGAGCTAAACAGCAGGGGAATTTTCATAAGACAGGTAATACCCTTCGCCCCAGGCTGTGACTATGTTCCATTTGGCGTCGACTGCCTGCAGTTTTTTGCGTAAACGTGACACACGGCCATCCATGGTGCGGTCCATGCCATCGTATTCCCGCCCCAGCTGTTCGCGGAACAACCAGTTGCGGCTGACAATTTTGCCAAACTGCAGCAATAAGGTTTGCAACAACATAAACTCGGCGTGGGTCAGTGGCAGCGTTTGACCGGCCAGGGTGACACTGCGGCATTGGCTATCCAGCAGCAGATTAAACTGCCTGTATTCGGTGCTTCTTTCTGCCTGAGGTTTGGCTGTTGCTTTGGGCAAAAACACCTGAATTTTTGCCAGCAACAAGCGGGGATCCAGCGGTTTGAGCAGATAATCCTGGGCGCCCAGGCCAAGACCGGTCAGCTGGTGCTGCAGCTGGGTCTGAGCTGTCATAAATAAAATAGGGCCGGGGTAACTCTGGCGGATCTGTGCAACAAATTCAAAACCACTCTGGCCCGGCAGCATCACGTCACAGAGCAATAAATCAATCTGTTGTTGTTTGAGTAACAGCTGGGCTTTTTGACTATGGCTGGCCAGGCTCACCACATAACCCTGTTGTTGTAAAAAGTCTTTGGTCAGCCGCGCCAGCGCGACATCATCTTCCAGCAGCAGAATATGAAAACTCATCAGAAAATACTCCAGCTCAGCCGACGTTCCGGCAGCGATGAATAGTCAGTTTGTTGCAGATATTTAACGGTTTTGCTGCTGACGAGCTGATGGTTTTGGGCGTCTCTGAGTTCCAGCACCAGATTACTGTCGATGGTGACATTCAGTGGGTACTGATTGATCTGACTGCCACAAACCAAGGTTCGGCCAGGTTGTTGTTGTTTGTTTAAACATAAGATGGTGTGGCTTTGCCAGCTGATCAACAAATCCACAGTACAGCTTTGCTGGCCTTTGGCGATACAAGCCTGAGGCTGCACATTCAGTTGTGGCGCTGGTAATGCCGCATTTTGGTTTTGTTCTGCTTGCGCCAGGGCAGAGGCCGCCAACAGCAGGCAAAACAATGTGGATCTTGTATTTACCATGACCAGAGCACTCCGGCAAACCAGATATCATGCTGGCGTTTGGCAAAATACAAACTGTGCTGATACGCATCCGGCAGCCATTCGCGCCGCCAGTTCAGCAGCAACCTGGTATTGTCTTTCAGCTGATAACTGCTCTCCAGCCGCAGTGCCGGTAACCACTGAGCGCCCGGCTGGTATTGATAAAGTCTGAGTTCTGGCCGTTTTACCGATAAGGGGTGGGTATCTTCAGGGCCAACACCAAAATAATAGTTGCTGTAATTTGAGGATAAATACCGATATTCAGCAGTTACAGCCAGGGCAACAGGCCCACTTTGCCAAAGGTAGCGGGCTTTTTGCTGCCATTCCAGTCCATGGTGCACCTTACTGATATCCTGTTGCAGTGCACTGCTCAGTTGCCAGTTTTGTTGGTTGTAAAACAGGCTGATGCCGGTCAGATAACTAAACTGGCGTCGCTCTGGGGTTAACAGCTGATCCAGCCTGCTGCTGGTGGGCATCACAAAGATTTTTTTTGATTTGACCAGACCGCGCAGCAGGGCGTCTTGCAACGGATCTTGTCGTAACAACAGCGCATCAAAACTTTGTTTTGTGGTCAGATCCAACGAAAAACCCTGGTGTTGCCACAGGTTGTAGCCCAGATCGAGATTTTCCAGATAAAAACGCTGCCGGTAATAACTGACCCGTGGCAGCAAATACAGGGGAGTTGCATTCCCCTGATGCAGAATATTGCCATACTGGCCATAACCAACAGCCAGCGACAAGGTCGTGTTGCCAGGCTGTATAGCTGCGGGCTCTGCGAGTACAAAGGGCGCATAACTACAGGCAAGCAGCAGGCTCAGTTGTAAGGTCAGTTTTGGTTTGTTCACGATGATCAGCAAAAAAAGTACGATGTATTGCTGGCAGCATAACCAGAATTTCACGCTGCTGTATAGCAAATTATCAGACGAACCTAATTTAGGTAATTAAAAAAGTTTAATAAAAATAACAACATATATAAATTATGTAAGTCAGTGCCGGCACTTATCAGGGAATTGTTAGCAAGTTTCCGGCAGCCGGCTCACCCGGCTGCCGCTTGGTGCTCAGGTGCGGTAACTGCCGACCAACTGATCCAGTTCGGTGGCCAGTTTGGTTAACTGCCGGGTAATACCGACGGCCTGTTCAGTGCCTGCTGCGGTTTCCTGGGCTATCTGCACTATTTGGTGTACGTTCTGGTTAATGGTTTCTGACACTGTGGTTTGCTCTTCAGCTGCGCTGGCGATTTGATTATTCATATCGTTAATAGTGGCAACAGATTGCTGAATTTCACTGAGCGCCTGTTCCACTTTGCCGGCTTCCTGCACTGTGTGCTGGCTTTGATCCTTAATTTGACTGATGGCCTGCACAGCGTCGCGTGCACCTTGTTGTAACCGGCCTATCATCTGATTAATTTCATCTGTGCTGCTGGCGGTGCGGGCCGCCAGGGTGCGCACCTCATCGGCCACTACGGCAAAGCCACGGCCCTGCTCACCGGCGCGGGCGGCTTCAATAGCGGCATTCAGTGCCAACAGGTTGGTTTGATCGGCAATACCGCGGATCACTTCCAGTACCCCGCCAATATTCTGGGATTCAGTGCCGACAGCGGCGATGACCTGCACACCTTTTTCGACCTGTTGTTCCAGGCCGTTGATCACCAGAATGGCACCATCGAGAATTTTGGCTGAAGCCTCTACCTGCTGGTTGGCGGCATGGGCAGCCTGGGCGGCGCCACTGGCGCTGTTGGCAACATCCTGGGCTGTGGTGGCCATTTCATGCATGGCGGTAGCCACCTGATCACTTTCGGCATGCTGGGTTTGAACCCCCTGTTCAGTGTTGTGCATCAGCTTGGCCAGCTCGTCGCCTGAGCTGCGTAATAAAGTGACCGAATCACGTACATTGGTGACGAGCGTAGTGACTTTGCCGGCAAAAGCATTAAAAGCATCGGCCAGAGCGCCCAGTTCATGGCCCTGGCTATTATCGAGGCGCCGGCTTAAATCAGCATCACCACTGGCAATATCCTGCATAGCCGCTACTGCTCCGCTTAAAGGTTTGGTGATACTGCCGGCAAAAAACACACCAAAAGCGGCCATGATGGCCACCAGTACTATCGCCAGCAACACCGATTGCACCAGGCCAGCCTGCACTTCTGCTGCAGTTTTTTGCTGCAGACTCTGAATATTTTGCTCCAGATCGTCAATATAAAAGCCAGTGGCCAAAACCCAGTCAGTGCCGGCTAACAACACTGCTTTGGCCAGCTTGGGTGCCGGTGTTGTGCTGCCTGGCCTTGGCCAGTTGTATTGCACATAATCACCGCCTTTAGTGGCTGCTGCTATGTATTCCTGCACTAAAAAGCGGCCTTCCGGGCTTTTTGACTGCAGAAAGTTTTTGCCTTCCCGCTCCGGATTGTCTGCGCTCACTACCTGCACTCCGGCTTTGTCATACACAAAAAAGTAGTTTTTGCCGTTGTCATAACGCAGGCTGCGTAAAATGTTTTTTTTCTGCTCCGGATCTGTGGTGACGGACGTGGCTGTGGCAGCAAGTTCTAAAAATGCATCCAGCTGGGCGCGGCGCTCCTGATACAAGGACTCTTTTAGTTGGGTTGCCCCCTGGGCTGCCACTGTGTTGTTGTGGCTGATGGAGAGCAAAGTGAGCACCAGTGCCACCAGCAGCACCGGCACTATGGCTAACCACAAAATACGCTGGCGTATCGACAGATGTTTAAGCATATAAGTTTCCTTCTGTGAAGCTGTGGCCTGTGCCACTGTGTTGCAGCTATCTGTGTTGGCTGAGACTCCAGAGAGTGTTCAGCCCTGATGCGTACGTAGCAGTTGTTCAATCGCTGGTGCTGATTGAGCAGCCTCGGCGCGCAGCCGGTCCAGCTGGCCTGAGGCCAGCCATTGCAACAACAGGCGCTCTACCTGTTGTTGCAAGTGTGGCTGATAAAAACCGAGCCGGTACTGTACCTTCGGCAAAATGGCAAAACTGACAACTGGTGTTTCGCTTTGTTTCAGTTCAGCTAAACGCCGGTAAAAAGTATTTTTATCCATGACCAGCAGATCGCTGCGGTTTTTCAGCAGCATCTGCACGGCCTGGGTATGGTCCAGCAATTCCTGATAAGACTTAGCCTGCTGGCTGGCGCTGGCAAATTCCGGCCCCAGCACCTGGCGGGCATTTTGAAAAGCAACAATGTTGTAGGGCTTTAGATCGTTGATGTTGTTCAGCTCAACTTTGCTCTCTGCCAGTGCAAACACCTGATTGTCAAAACTGGTGTAAGGGCTGCTGTAAAATAACCCCTTGAGCGCCAGACCAGACTGGCGGGTCGCTATGTGCAGTTGCTGCTGTTGTAATAACTCGGTAAGGCGGGCATAAGGGGCTGTGACAAAACGCACGTCGTAACCCAGTTCGGTGAACAGCCGGTAAGTTAATAACACTTCAAAGGTATAAGATCGGGGTTGGGGCCCGGCATGAAGCTGGTCGCTGTAACCAATGCCAACCTGCAACAAAGGTTTAGCGGCAACTGCTGCATGCTGCAGCATACACAGTAGGATCACAAGTGAAAGAACAGAGGATAACGGCTTGATAATCATCAGTTTGTGCAGGTGTTGTCTGGGCCAGCCTTCAGATTAGCAGAACTGGCGCGGCAATAATGTACAAATCTGTGCAGCATCAGTGCCGCCTTGGCAGCAACAAGAATACAAGACAGCGCAGGTTGCTAAAGCCGCCTTTTATCCGTAGTGCTCAGGCTCAGACCAGGCGGCAGGAATATAAAGTCTGACCTTGTCTGGCAGGGCTGCGGCCGGCAGTGGTTTACTAAACAAATAACCCTGGAATGCCGGACAACCGGCCTGTAATAAACAAGCGCGTTGTGCTTCAGTTTCCACACCTTCGGCCACTACACTGAGCTCAAGATTAGCAGCCAGTGCCAGAATAGTACGCACTATGGCGGCAGCATTGCTGTTGTGCTCCACGTCAGTGACAAAAGAGCGGTCAATTTTCAGGACATCCAGCGGCAGTTTTTTTAAGTAACTTAACGATGAATAGCCGGTGCCAAAATCATCCAGCGAAAAACGCACCCCCATCTGCTGTAAGGTACGCATCTTTTGCACTGTTAAATCCAAATCCTGATGCAACATACTTTCGGTAAGTTCCAGCCTTAACAGCTGTGGATTTGCACCGTGCCGGTTTAATGCCTGCTGCACTTGTTCCACAAAATGTTCATCATGGAACTGGCGGGCACTGACATTGACCGCAATGGTCCAGAACGATTTTTCTGGTTGCTCTGCCCAGAGTTTCAGCTGTAAACAGGCGGCATCCAGCACCCACTGACCCAAAGTTAAAATCAGATTACTTTGTTCGGCCAGTTCAATAAAGGCGCCCGGCATCACCAGGCCTTTGAGCGGATGTTGCCAGCGGATCAGCGCTTCGACACCGGTAATTTGATTAAATTTATCTACAATAGGCTGATAATAAAGGCAAAACTGTTGCTGCTCTAAAGCATCGCGCAGTTCCCTGAGCAGCTGCGCTCTTTCCGTCACTTCAGCTTGTAGTGAAGGGTTAAAAAAATGCACTCTGTTACGGCCAGCATCTTTGGCTTTATAGAGCGCCATATCAGCTTGTTTTAAGAGTTCATCCGCATCGTCACTGCCGCTGTGATAAAGCACAACCCCGATGCTTGGTGAAGTTGATACTTTCTGGCCGGATAACTCAAAAGGCTGCAGCAGATAGTGCCTGATGCGTTCCGCTTGTTCACTGGCGCGAATTAATGCCAGTTCGGGCTCTGGCGCTATATCCTGCAGCAGTACTACAAACTCATCGCCGCCAATTCGAGCTATTGTATCTTGTTGGCGAATGCAGTGCTGCAGACGGTCTGCCACCTGGCGCAGCAGTGTATCGCCAGCGGTATGGCCCAGGGTATCATTGATCTCTTTAAAGTTATCCAGATCCAGCAACAGCACGGCACCATAGTGAGGTTGTCTGCTGCAGTTTTTAATCAGTTGCATCAGCCGGTCACGCATTAAGCGTCTGTTGGGTAAACCTGTCAGTTCATCATGGAATGCCAGGCGCAGTGCTTCCTGTTCGGCTTTTTTCCGTTCAGTAATATCGGCTCTGATGGCGATATATTGTTGTGGTTTTCCCTGTTCGTTCATAAAAGGCACTATAGTGGTGAACACCCAGTACAAAGATCCATCTTTGGCTCTGTTACATATTTCGCCATTCCAGATGTTGCCACTGCTTATCGTGCGCCATAACCCAACAAAAAAACTGCGTGGGTGACAACCCGAATTAATCAGACGGTGATCCTGCCCTAGCAGCTCTTCACGCTGGTATTTGGAAATAGCACAAAACTTATCATTTACCTGAATAATCTTACCGCTGGCATCGGTGATAGCCACTATAGCGTGGGCATTTAATGCTGCAGTTAAATCCGAGACTTCTTTGAGACTTGCCACTAACTCGCGGTTGCTGCGTTCGAGTTCTGTGGTGTCGCTGACAATAGCGATCACTCCCTGCACCTGGCCTGAATGAATTTCCGGTACGAATGTGGCGGAGCGATACCTCAGCTCGCCCCTTTGGTCAACAAAGGTGTATTGCAGATCGGCTCTGCCGCCTTGCAGAGCCTGCTGCATCGGTTGTCTAATCAGCTGTAATACGTCTTCCGTTAGTGGCGGCCCCAGCGTTTTTCCGGTCAGTTCTGTGGCCTTTACCCCGAGAAATTGTGCAAATACCGGATTGACGTAACGATAACGAAGTTTCGGGTCAAACTGTGCCACTGCCACTGTGAGGTTGTTCAGTAAGGTGTGCAGCTGTAACTCGCTGGCCTGCAGTTTTTGTTCTGAGGCATGCAATAACTGATAGGGCTCCTGAACGCTGGTTAAAAAGGTTGCTCGGTACACCATGGCATAACTGACAATCTTAAACAGATGGCCAAGAATATTAATAAAGTCACTGGTGCTGCTGTAATAACTCAGTGCAATTTCACCGAGCGCCATGGCATAACAGGCTTGTGCCAGATACAGCCAGGTTTGTTGTCCGCTTTGCCGGTAACGGCGGAAAAACCAATAAACCAGCAGCAGATTGCCGGCGGCAAGGCTTAGTTCAATCGCTGATTTTAACGGCGTGACCCCTTCACCAATCTGGAAAAATACCGGCAACAGGTTCAGATGGGTCTGACTGAATGCATACAACAAAACCACTGCGGTCAAACCCAGCAGCAGCCAGAGATAACGGGAGCCCTTCAGGGTAAATCCGGTTGCAATGGCCAGCATGGTCAGCAGCTCGGCACTTCGGCCGCTAAACCAGAAAAATATCGCTTTTTGCACCGGATTTTCCTGCTGCATCAGCGGCATACCATGAAAGCTCAGGGCATGAAAAACATCGGCCGCTGTGACCAGTAAAAAACCAAAAATTAAGGTGTTACTCAGCTGCTGATAATTCTGGCTGACGCCATGAAAAGCCATCAGCACCACCATACAAGACACCAGCACGGCAAAAAGCTCAAAACCCAGATGTAAAAATGCCGTCTGGTGTAAGTCGCCATGAAATATTTTAAAACCAGGCAGCAGCAAAAAAATCAACAAAATCAAGCTTAAAATCACGCTAAAAGCTGCAAATTTCCATTCTGTTCTGTTGAGGCTGGGGTTGGTTTGTGGTAATTCCATTCAGCGTGCTCATCACTCAAATCACCGTTGTCCTATGGTCGGAGCAACATGATGTATTGTTTCAGTAGTCGAGTTATTTTGCCTGACCTTGGATGTCGGGCACAGTATTCGCTGATACTGCGGCCACTCTTTATTACAGAAGCATCGTTTGTTGCTATTTCTGCCGTCGATGTAAAACAATATCAGGCTGAATGTATTTTCTGGCTGGTCAACCGGCTGAACACGAGCTTTTTTAGTGTAGCCGGTGTGCGGTACCAGAACCACAACACAGCAGATTAAACAAAAACAGCCGGGCACACTGTGCAAAAGTGTACAGTCAGCACTCACACTTTGGGTTCTGCGGGCTCGGACTGTACGTTTTTGTACAGTTTTTGGGAAGATGTTTTGGTACAACTGTCAGGTCAAGTTAATTGACGGTTTGTGTTGTATGGAACCGCAGGTAAAGCTTTATCGCCTTATCTTTAAGCCGCCTTCAGTGAGGGCGGCTTTTTTTTGCTGTTTTTGGACTTGAGCCGCGGCTTAAGCTTTGGCTTTGGCGGCCTTTTTCAGCGCTTTTTTCTTGGCGGCTGATTTAGGTTTTTTGGTTTTGCCAGGGGCCTTGGCTTCTTTGTGTTTAGGGCGCAGTTCTTCAATAACCCGGCGTTTTAATGCCTGCTGGGTGTAACGCTCAACTTTGCCTACCACGCCAATGTCATGGGCTTCCACCAGGGAAATAGCAATGCCCTTTTTACCGGCGCGGCCAGTACGGCCAATACGGTGCACGTAAATGTCGGCGGTGCGCGGCATATCGTAGTTGATCACATGGCTGATATCGTCAATATCCAGGCCACGGGCCGCCACATCTGTCGCCAATAAAATCCGCACCAGACCCTGGCTAAAGCGCGACACCGCCTGCAGCCTTTTATCCTGTGGCATTTCGCCCTGTAACCAACAACATTTTAAACCGGCTGCTTCCAGCTGACCGCTTAAGGTGGCCAAACGCTCACGCGTTTTGACAAAAACGATCACCTTGGTCAATTCCGGTTGTTGCAATAAATGTTTTAACAGCGCCAGTTTATGCTCAGCATCGTCCGCTAAATGGATCCACTGGGTAATTTTGCCCAGTTCCCGGCGGGGCGGCGCCGCTTCCAGCAGCAAAGGCTCTTTCAGCGCGCGTTTGGCAAAACGGCTGATGGCAACCCCTTCCAGTGTGGCGGAAATCAGCATGGTCTGGCGGCGGCGTTTGGCTTCTAAAATAATACGATCCATCTCACCAACAAAACCCATGTCGAGCATGCGGTCGGCTTCGTCCAGGATCAGCACTTCCACTTCATCGGCCTGGAAGCTTTCTTCATTCATGTATTCAATCAGCCGGCCCGGTGTGGCCACCAGAATGTCGTTGTTTTTTTCCAAAGTTTCTTTGTGGCTGCCGTAGTTAATACCACCGGTAATGACACCGGCATTTAACGAGGTAAACTGGGTCAGCAGTTTAATTTGTTCAAAGATCTGAAAGGCCAGCTCACGGGTCGGTGTCATGATCAGCACCCTGGCAAAACCCGGATCGCGGCGTGGGAAGTCAATCAGATACTGAATAGCAGGCAATAAAAAGGCCAGGGTTTTGCCTGTACCTGTTGGTGCGCTGGCCAGAATATCGCGGCCTTCCATGGCAGGGCCAATGGCCAGCTGCTGAATACTGGTTGGTTTGGTAAATCCGCCAAAGGTCAGCGCTTTATTGATGTCATCATCAAACTGAAAATCGGCAAATGAGGTGATTTCTACTTGGCTGATATCGTCAGTCACAGTCGCAGTACCTTTTTAAACAAATCATTGAGTTAACTTTAGTCGGGCAAGCGTTCTGTGACATCATGCGGGCTGACAACCTGATGGTGGATGCCGTACACTGCTTGCGGTTTGAGGTGGCATCACAGCAACCTCACTGAATTTAGTTGATCCCCGGGTGTGTTATGAGCGCTGGTTTTCGCTGTAAACAATTTTATGTCGCGCATGACGCCTGTGCGATGAAAGTCAGCACTGACGCTTTATTATTAGGCGCCTGGACTCAGGTGCCAACTGACGGTTACCTGCTGGATATCGGCTGCGGCAGCGGTATTTTATCGCTGATGCTGGCCCAACGTACTGCGGCTTCCGTCTTGCTGGATGCGGTAGAGCTGGACAGCGCTGCTGCCATTCAGGCTGCTGACAATGTCAGACAAAGCCCCTGGTTAGACCGGATCCGGGTGATCAAGCGCGACATTCTAACCTATCCGGATAGTTGTGACCATCCACATCAGCGGCGCTATAAGCTGATTATCAGTAATCCACCCTATTTTGCCGACGCGCTCAAATCCAAAGATGAACAACGCGCCAAAGCCAGGCATACAGATTCACTGTCTTTTGCTGATTTATTGGCAACGGCAGCCAGGTTACTTTGTGACGACGGCCAGTTCAGCCTGATTTTACCTGCTGATGCGGCTGTGCAGTTCTGGTTGCTGGCACAAGAAAACGGTTGGTGGTTACAAAGAGCAACAGCTGTTGCCAGTAGCGCGGAAAAACCGGTCAGCCGGCTGTTGATGACGTTATGCCGCCAGCAAGACTCAGCCAGGCTGTTGTCATTAGCGCAGGCTGAGCCTTTGTTGATCCATCAGGCGGACGGGGCTTACAGTGCAGATTA
Source organism: Rheinheimera sp. (assembly GCF_036782235.1). GTDB lineage: Bacteria > Pseudomonadota > Gammaproteobacteria > Enterobacterales > Alteromonadaceae > Pararheinheimera. Next base: position 341,107 of record NZ_DAIPZL010000002.1, read on the forward strand.
CCGGCGGTTATTACGCGACTTTTACCTGAAATTTTAACCTTCTCAGATGCCTGAAACATAAGGATCAGCACCATGACCCAGCTGCCGCTTAGCCCTGATGAATTTCGTTTGCTGAATTTGCAGCAGCAGGGTTTGTTGCAAAAAGCCAAAGGCAAAGCCGGCACCCTGAAGATGATCCAGCAACTGGGTTATGTGCAGATTGACTCTATTCATGTGGTGCAGCGCGCCCATCATCATGTGCTGGCAAGCCGGGTGAAAGATTATCAGAGCCAGTGGCTGGATGAGCTGCTGGCCAAAAAACAGATTTTTGAATACTGGTCACATGCCGCCGCTTATCTGCCGATGGCGGATTATCGTTTTAGCCTGTATCGCAAGCAGCAGCTACAACAGGGCAAAAAACACTGGTTTGACCCGAATCACCAGCAAATGCACGAAGTGCTGGCGCGGATCAGAGCCGAAGGGCCATGCAAAGCCAGCGACTTTACCGCCACTCAGGCTAAAAACGGCCCCTGGTGGGACTGGCAACCGGCAAAACAGGCACTGGAGCAGCTGTTTATGCAAGGTGAGCTGATGGTGGTGCGCCGTGACAAATTTCAGAAAGTATTTGATTTAACAGAGCGGGTTTTACCGGCTGGGTTGGATTGCCGGGTGCCGGACGAGCAGGAGTTTGCCGCTTATCTGGTGCAAAAGTATCTGCAAAGCCATGGTTTTGGCTCTGTGGCGCAAATCTGCTATTTGCGCCCCGGCATCAAAGCGGCGGTAGAGCAGCGTTTGCTGCAGCAAAGGGATGCTGGTCAGCTTGTCAGTTTTCAACATCAGCAGCAGCGTTATTTCTGGCAACCCGATTTATTACCACCCGCCCGTTGCCGGCGCCAAATCAGTTTGCTGAACCCTTTTGATAATCTGGTGATCCAGCGACAGCGGCTGGCGCACTGGTTTGATTTTGAATATCAGATTGAAGTTTATGTGCCTGAAGCAAAAAGAAAAGTAGGGTATTACAGCCTGCCTGTGCTTTATGGCAGTATTTTTATTGGTCAGCTGGACGTAAAGGCCGAACGCAAAAATGGCCTGTTGTTGTTACAGCATCTGCTGTTATTGCCCAAGGTAAAACTCACAGCACAACTGGCACAGGCACTGGGGCTGGCACTGGCGGAGTATTGCCGTTTTAATCAGTGTCACAGCTGGCAATTGGTGAAAGCTGATGCTGAAGTAAGCCGCTGGTGGCAACAACAAGGATTGGATGGTGCTTTACAACAACAACTGCTGGCGGGTTAAACAAAGAAAAAAGGCGCCAACACAGGCGCCTTTTTCACAACTGAAAGCAGTTAGCTTGAGCTACGGGCTTTTAACGTTTCGATAATTGGCGACTGGGCAAAACCGTTGCTGGCGGCCCATTCAGCATCACCCATTTTAACGATAAAACTGCCTGGTAACTGCTTGATGATAAATTCAGCAGTATCAGCGGCGTTGTGCTTGATAGCAAAACGGATCATCGGTAAACCGTCACAGGCAACACCTTCGTACACGTTTTTCAGACGCAGGCGGCTGTCAGATAAAGTTTTACGCAGGTTGTTTTTGTCATCAGCCTGGATATAAGAACACAGAGATTGTGCAACCTGATCATTGGCAGCTGCAGTGGTAGTAACAAATGGGGTGACTAATACAGCAATCAGAGGTAAAAACTTTAATTTCATGACCAGCTCCGGTTCCGGGTTGTTTGCAATCTTGGCAAATGGATTTCAGAAGCGGCAGTCAGTGCGGAACACGGCTGGACAACAACAAAGATTTTGTTGCGCCCTGACATCGTTTTTTTACGATGGTAACCCAGCTATCATGAGTAACTCATTGAATTACTTTTAGATCTGTGGCTTTGCGTGTTCAGCCTTTCGACTGACTTGCCCTTCAGTGGCGCGCATTCTATGGAAAGCTTTGTACCTATGCAAGTTATTTTTTAACATTTCTGCTTTTTTTCTGCACAGTTCAGACCAGCGGCCGCTCTGAGACGGATTAAGGCAGTTCCGCCAGCTCCGCCATTTCATCCAGCAGCTGATTTAACCAGCGCATCACCCTGTCGTCGGTCTGGTCGTATTGATTTTCTTCATCCAGTGCCAGACCATAAAACCATTCGCCATCTTCGGTAACAGCTTTGGATTGGATAAAGTCATAGCCTTCGGTTGACCAGAAACCAATACGCTGACACTGCTGTTCGCTGATGGCATGATGCAGCATGCCAAGGGCATCTAAAAACCATTCGGCATAACCGAGCTGGTCGCCCATACCGTACAGCGCGACAATTTTGCCGCTTAAGTCAACACTGCTGATGTCATCCCACTGTGCTTCCCAGTCTTCCTGTAATTCACCAAAATCCCAGGTGGAAATGCCGAGGATCAGCACGTCAAAATCGGCCATCCGGCTCAGAGGCTGCGTTTTTAAATTATGAAGTGTTACACTGCAGTCCTTTGGCAGCGCCGGATCTGCAGTTAATAACGCCTGAATTTTTTCCGCCACCATTTCGGTGTAGCAGGTGGTTGAACCGTAAAACACAGCAATTTTTAATGACATAACAAACCTGCGTCAGGTTATTTTAAAGAAGCAGCACCGGAGTTTAACAGAAGCACGGGCCTGCTCAAAGCAAGGCGCAGTGCCTGTCAGAGGTAGTATGAGCACAAAAGCTGTCAAGCCAGAGATAAAAGTTGTATTGCCAGAGGCGACTTTGGCGCTTATTCAGCGCTTTTTAGACCAGTTGTGGCTGGAAAAGGGCGTCAGCGCCCATACGCTGGCGGCTTATGGCACTGACTTGCGCAAATTTGCCGCTTTTGCCGCAACACAGCAGTATCAGTTACCTCAGGTCACAGCCGACGTGCTGAATCATTATCTGGCTTATCGCCATGATCAGGGGTTGCAGGCCCGCAGCACAGCCAGGGCGCTCAGTAGTTTGCGGCGTTTTTATCAGTGGTTGCATCAGCTGCAGTTGTGTGTGGAAAACCCGGTGGCCTTGCTGCTGAATCCAAAAATTGGTGTCAGTTTGCCCAAATCTTTATCCGAAGCCGATGTGGATGCCTTATTGACAGCACCTGATGTCAATGATGTGATCCAGTTTCGTGACAAAGTGATGCTCGAAGTGTTGTATGCTGCCGGACTCAGGGTCAGTGAACTTTGCAGTTTAACCATGCAGCAGCTGAATTTACGCCAGGGCGTGATCCGGGTGCTGGGTAAAGGCAGTAAAGAGCGACTGGTGCCGATTGGGGAAGTGGCCGCTGAATGGCTGCAGCGTTATCTGCAGCAGGGGCGGGCTTTATTGTTGCAGCAACAGTCGGATGTGTTGTTTCCAAGCAACAGAGGCTGCCAAATGACCAGGCAGACCTTTTGGCACCGGATAAAATTTTATGCGCAGCTGGCGGGGATCAGCGCACCTTTGTCACCACATACACTCAGACATGCCTTTGCCACCCACTTGTTGAACCACGGGGCGGATTTGCGGGTCGTACAGATGTTGTTAGGGCACAGTGATTTATCCACCACCCAAATTTATACCCATGTAGCGCAAACACGTTTGCAAAAGATCCACCAACAACATCATCCGCGGGGTTGATGTTATGTATGAAAAAAACGGGAATTACAGCATGAAAATGATGGTCGCGGGCCTGATGATGGCAATGGTAACGGCGCAGGCTGTTGCAGTACCGGCAAAACTGCCACAGGGGTCAGAATTGCACACTGCACTGGCGGCTTTGGGGCTGAAAGTGAATTCGGTGGCCGATTCTGTGGTGCCTGGTGTACAGCAGGTGCTTACCGACAAAGGGTTATTTTTTGCCGCCAATAATGGTCAGTTTTTGATTGAAGGCAATATTTACGATTTAAAAAACAAGCAGTTAGTAAACGACTCTATACTGCAGGGGGTTCGGAAAGCCGGCGTCAGCAAGTTAAAAGATTCCAGCATTGAATTTAAATCCAAAAACGAAAAATACGTGGTGACTGTGTTTACCGACACCAGCTGTGGTTATTGCCGCAAGTTGCATAACGAAATGCAAACTTATCTGGATAAAGGCATTACAGTGCGTTACCTGGCCTTCCCACGGGGTGGTGTACCAAGCGAAACCTACAGCGAACTGCAGTCGATTTGGTGTGCTGATGATAAACAACAGGCAATGAATCAGGCCAAAGCCGGCCGTAAAATTGCGCCGGCCCAGTGCAGCAACAATGTGGCGGAACAGTATGAAACAGGTCAGAGTTTTGGTATTAGCGGCACTCCAGCCATTGTATTGCCGGACGGCACCCTGATCCCGGGTTATCAGCCGGCAGAAGCGCTGGTGGCCACCCTGGCAAATCTGGCGAAATAAGTTCACTGCATGACATATAGCCCGAAAAAACTCCAGGTCCGCCCGGTGCAAACCGAGGCGGCCTTTCAGTTGCCGGTACATCCGGTATTACAACGGGTGTATGCCCACCGCGGTATTGCTTTGCCGGAACAACTGCAACGTTCGGCCGCCCATTTATTGCCTTATCAGCAACTGAAAGGCATTGATAAGGCGGCTGCCTTATTGGTCGAAGCCCTGGCAAAACAGCAAAAAATTGTGATTGTTGGTGACTTTGACGCCGACGGTGCCACCAGTACCGCTGTGCTGCTGGCCGGTTTAAAAGCCTTTGGGTTTTTAAATGTGCAGTCGCTGGTGCCCAACAGGTTTGCTTTTGGATATGGGTTGTCGCCGCAAATGGCAGCGTTGGCAGTAGCCGAAGGCGCACAGCTGATCATCACGGTTGATAATGGTATCTCGGCCATTGAAGGGGTGGCGGTTGCCAAACAAGCCGGGGTCAAAGTGCTGGTGACCGATCACCATCTGGCGGGCAGTGAACTGCCGGCCGCCGATGCTATTGTGAATCCAAACCAGCCCGGTTGCAGCTTTGCCAGTAAAGCGCTGGCCGGTGTGGGTGTGGCTTTTTATCTGCTGCTGGCGCTTCGGGCCGCCCTGCGCGACCAGGGGTATTTTGCCTTTATGCCAGAGCCCAATCTGGCGGAACTTCTGGATTTAGTGGCACTTGGCACTGTGGCCGACGTGGTGCCGCTGGATAGTAACAACCGTATTCTGGTGCATCAGGGGTTGCAACGTATCAGGGCCGGCAAGGTACGCCCCGGCATTCAGGCACTGATTGATGTCGCCAACCGCAAAGCCAGTAAACTGACAGCCCAGGATTTTGGTTTTGCGCTGGCGCCCAGATTAAACGCCGCCGGCAGGCTGGATGATATGTCGTTGGGTATTGCCTGTTTATTGTCACCTGACATCAACAATGCCAGGCGGTTAGCTGCAGAGCTGGACAGCCTGAATTTATCGCGCCGTGAAATAGAACAGGGCATGCAGGCCGAAGCTTTGGCGTTTTTGCAACGGTTGTCGTTTAAAGACAGCGAGTTGCCGGATTGTTTGTGTTTGTACCAGAGCGACTGGCATCAGGGCGTCATTGGTATTCTGGCCGGGCGGGTGAAAGAGTTATACCACAGGCCGGTGATTGCTTTTGCCAAAGGTGATGATGGTGAATTAAAAGGCTCAGCCCGCTCTATTCACGGCGTGCATATCCGTGATTTGCTGGAAGAAATCTCGACTTTGCATCCCGGGCTGATCAAAAAGTTTGGTGGCCACGCCATGGCAGCCGGCTTAACCATTGCCGAACAGATGTTGGAGACTTTTGTACAAGCGCTCAATCAGGTGGCAAAAAAATACCTGACGCCCGAGTTATTAACTGCGGTGATTTATACCGACGGTGAGCTTGCAGCAGAGCACTTAACCACTGATATCGCTGAATTGCTGCAACAAGCCGGCCCCTGGGGACAGGCTTTTCCTGAGCCGGTATTTGAAGGGCGTTTTAAACTGGTGCAACAAAGGTTGTTATCGGAAAAACACTTAAAAATGGTGTTGCAGGCCAGCGACGGCAAGCTGGTGGATGCCATCTGGTTTAATGCCGACAATAAAAGCTGGCCCAATACCAGTGTGCGGCAGGTCCAGCTGGCTTATCAGCTGGATATCAACGACTTTCGCGATCAGCAAAATCTGCAGTTGCTGGTGCGGCAAATGGTGGCGCTTTAAGCTGTTGTTGTTTTGCCAGGTTAATGCAGCTTGTGTTTGCTTAACCACAATAAAAAGGCCAGAAGTTCTGGCCTTTTTGCTTATTCAAACCCGCCGTTAATAACCACTCACATCAAGCCGGCCGTTACTGCTGACCTTGCCGTTACAGGATGCTGTAGGTAGCGCCTGCGCCAAAATGCCGTTTTTCACCTGGGTATGGCTGGCGGCCGGATTCAGCGCTTTGTATAAAGCTGCGGCGCCCGATACATGAGGTGTGGCCATTGATGTGCCGCTGTAACTGGCATAACCGGAGATCACTTTGCCTTTGGACGATTTAGGCACAGTCGACATCACAGCCGAGCCGGGTGCACAAATATCCACTGTGGTTTTGCCGTAGCTTGAGAACGAACTCATGGCGCCCGTGCTGGTAATAGAAGCCACAGCAATCAGGTTGTTATTCGGGTATTCTGCCGGATAACAGCTTGAACCGCTGTCGCAGTTGTAAGCATCATTACCTGCTGCAGCAATAAACAACATACCGGCATTATCGGCCCGGCCTATGGCGTCCTGCAGTGCCTGTGAAAAACCGCCGCCGCCCCAGCTGTTACTGGTGGCAATCATATTGAGGTTATGGCGGGTTTTCATATCTGTCATATAGTCCACGGCTTTCACCGCATTGGCCGTGGTACCGCCCCGGCTGCCAAGGAATTTGGCGTTAAAGAGTTTGACGCTCCAGCACACGCCTGCCACCCCTTTGCCATTACCACCGACACCGCCGATAGTACCGGCGACATGGGTGCCATGGTCATCACCGGCACCGTCAAATACCGAGTTGTCATTGCCGGCAAAGTCCCAGCCATAGACATCGTCGACATAACCATTGCCGTCATTGTCGATGCCGTCGCCGGCAATTTCCCCCGGGTTAGTGCCGGCATTGGCGGCTAAGTCTTCGTGGTTATACATATAACCTTCGTCAATGATACCAACCCAGACATCACCACAGGCGGTATTGCCGCCGGCCCATTGTTCAGCGGCCTGTGAACCATACTGATTGGCCGGACTGCTGCCGTCGCCATACATGCCCCATAAACCGCCATTGGTGTAATAGGTGTCATTGCTGGTGGCAGCATGGTTGTAAATCCAGTTTGGCTCAACAAAAGCAACGGCCTCATCGGCGCTCAGCGCTGCAATAGCTTGTTGCAATGACTTGCCTTGGGGTAGGCGCACCAGTTCTAAGTCCCCTTGCTTGTCCCGGCGCTGATGTGCAGCCACTAATACTTCGGCTGGTGTTGCCGCTATTTTGCCAAGCGCCCGCTGTTTGGCATTGGCACCGGCGCCCGCTTTATATTGGATCAGTAGCTCCTGAGCAACATGGGCTTTACCGGCCTGCAGTGCAGCCAGCACTTTTTCTGAATGTTCTGAGCTGAAAGCGGCAGGTGCGGCGCAGGCAAAAATAACAGCAAGACTAAGTTTGTGATAACGGGGCATAACAAGTTCCTCTGGTTTTAAAGCGAATGGGTTATTCACACGAATAAGACGCTGCCATCACCGGACGAACCCTGTTGTTACTACCGCCGCTCGATGTAAGTCGTCAGAATATTGTATAAATTTGTAACTAATCCTGTTTAAATTAGTAAAACACTTTGCTCTGTGCAAGGAGGTCAGGCTGCGGCAGGCACTGGTAAAACCAGCACGGCAAAAAGCAGCCATCTTGCAATTTATCAGGCTGGAATGCTGAAACCCGGAAAATGACGACGCTTGAGTCTGAAGGCTGATGACAAAGCAGCTGTGCTTTTGCATATGGTTGCACAGGAAATGGCTGCACCCGCTGCTGAAATTTTGCTACAATTGCCGCCTTATTTTTGAGGCGTATTTAAAAATCATGTTTGAAGTCAATCCAGTTTATAACAGTATCAAAGACTTAACTGAACGCACTAATGTGCTTCGGGGGTATCTTTGACTACGATGCCAAAAAAGAAAAATTAGAAGAAGTGTCCCGCGAGCTGGAAGATTCAGCGGTGTGGAACAATCCGGAAAAAGCCCAGGCGCTGGGTAAAGAACGTTCAGCGCTGGAACAAATTGTTGGCACTATCGATAAACTCGATCAGGGTTTGGAAGATGTGGCGGGTTTAGTTGAGCTGGCGGTTGAAGCCGAAGACGAAGACACCTTTGTTGAAGCTCAGGCGGAACTGGCTGATTTGGCGGCTCAACTGGCTAAACTGGAATTTCGCCGTATGTTCTCCGGCAAACATGACGCCAGCGACTGTTATCTGGACATTCAGTCTGGCTCAGGTGGTACTGAAGCGCAGGATTGGGCCAGCATGCTGATGCGGATGTATTTACGCTGGGGTGAAGCCAAAGGTTTTAATCCGGAAATTTACGAAGTGACAGATGGTGACGTTGCCGGTATTAAAGGCTGTACCATCAAGTTCAGCGGCGAATACGCTTATGGTTGGTTACGCACTGAAACCGGTGTACACCGTTTAGTGCGTAAAAGCCCCTTTGACTCGGGCAACCGCCGCCACACCTCTTTTGCCTCGGTCTTTGTGTCGCCGGAAATTGACGACGATATCGAAATTGAAATTAACCCGGCTGATTTACGTATTGATACCTACCGTGCTTCAGGTGCCGGTGGTCAGCACGTTAACAGAACCGACTCTGCGGTGCGTATTACCCACTTACCGACCAATATAGTGGTGCAGTGTCAGAACGACCGTTCGCAGCACAAAAACCGTGACAATGCTTATAAACAACTGCGCGCCAAGTTGTATGAGTTTGAGTTGCAAAAACAAAATGCCGAAAAGCAAGCGCTGGAAGATACCAAATCGGATATCGGCTGGGGCAGTCAGATCCGCTCTTATGTGCTGGACGACTCGCGGATCAAAGACTTGCGTACCGGTGTCGAAACCCGTAATACCCAGTCGGTATTAGATGGTGACCTCGACAAATTTATTGAAGCCAGCCTTAAAGCCGGTTTGTAATTTTCGCTTAAATCAGGAACTTATCATGTCAGAACAAAATACGCCTATTGAAGAACATCATGACGTCAACAAACTGATTGCCGAGCGAAAACATAAGCTGGCGGCGTTGCGTGAACAGGGCAACCCTTTCCCGAATGATTTCCGTCGTGATGCCACTTCTGATCAGATCATGGCGCAGTACGAACATCTGAGCAAAGAAGAGCTGGAAGAAAAGAAAATCCGCGTGACAGTGGCTGGCCGTATGATGCTGCGCCGGGTGATGGGTAAAGCCAGTTTTGCCACTATTCAGGATGTCGGCGGTAAGGTGCAGCTGTATGTTGCCCGCGACAGTCTGCCGGAGAACGTTTACAACGAAGGTTTTAAAAAGTGGGACTTAGGCGACATTATCGGTGGTAGTGGTGTGTTGTTTAAAACCCAGACCGGCGAGCTCACGGTATGGCTGGATGAAATCCGCTTACTGACCAAAGCACTGCGTCCGCTGCCGGACAAATTCCACGGTTTAACGGACCAGGAAGCTTGTTACCGTCAGCGTTATTTAGATTTGATTGTGAACGAGCAGTCGCGCAAAACCTTTTTGATCCGTTCAAAAACTGTGGCTTATATTCGTCAGTTTTTTAACAGCAAAGGCTTTTTAGAAGTGGAAACCCCAATGCTGCAAGGCATTCCGGGTGGTGCTTCAGCCCGTCCTTTTGAAACACACCACAATGCGCTGGATATGCAGATGTTCCTGCGGATTGCCCCTGAGCTGTATTTAAAACGGTTAGTGGTTGGTGGTTTTGAAAAAGTATTTGAGTTAAACCGTAACTTCCGTAACGAAGGTGTATCCACCCGCCATAACCCAGAATTCACCATGCTGGAGTTCTACTGGGCTTATGCCGATTATAACGACCTGATGGATATCACTGAAGAGTTGTTCCGTGGTCTGGCGCAATCCGTGCTTGGCACCACCGAAGTGAAGTATCAGGGTAATGTGTTTGATTTTGGTAAACCTTTTGCGCGCATGTCAGTGACTGAATCTATTCTGCACTACAACCCACAAGTAAAACTGGAGCAACTCACCACCCGTGAGGCTGTGGCAGAACTAGCCAAATCTTTAGGCATTGAAGTCAAAGCCAACTATGGTCACGGCCGTATTCTGATGGAAGTGTTTGATGAGCTGGTAGAAACCAAGCTGCAACAACCGACTTTTATTACTGAATATCCTGCTGAAATTTCACCTTTGGCCCGTCGCAACGACCACAATCCGGAAATTACCGACCGCTTTGAATTTTTTATTGGCGGCCGTGAATTAGGCAATGGTTTTAGCGAATTAAACGACGCTGAAGATCAGGCAGAACGTTTCCACGAGCAGGTACGGCAAAAAGCGGCGGGTGATGATGAAGCTATGTTCTATGACGAAGACTTTGTCACAGCACTGGAACACGGTTTACCACCAACTGCAGGTCAGGGTATTGGTATTGACCGCCTGGTGATGTTGCTGGCTGATGCACCAAGTATCCGTGACGTCATTCTGTTCCCGCATATGCGTCACACTGACAAACACGGCAGCTAACACTGCTGTAACTTAAAAAACCGGCTTGATGCCGGTTTTTTTATGCCCTTTGTCTGAACAACGGCATAAAAAACCATAAAAAGACGGGTGACGCTGTGTAAATGTGTTGCAGCTGATTTGCTCTGCGCCGGATATATTTGACAAAAAACTGGCTGTTTTGCGGGCACAATCCGTAGTGTGATAAAACCACAGTCCACGGAGATTCTGATGTTTGACTGGTTAAAACCTGATCCTGTTAAAAAATTACGTCGTCAATACGACGCCAAACTTGAACAAGCCATATTGGCACAACGCAGCGGTAACCTGCGTTTGTTTGCCGATCTTACTGCTGAGAGCGAAGCACTCTGGCTGCAACTGGAAGCACTGATGACACAGAGGAAATCAAAATAACAGTATTATTTTGTAGGTAATTCAGAAACTTACTCTGCAAAAATTTTTAGTTTACTTTATTGTTTTGCGGCAATTGTTGACCTCAGCTGCTATACCCTTAAGCAGGAGAACTGTTTTTATGCACTGCCAAAAACAAGGTTGTTTTTTGGGCAGTGTTCGCTGCAAGTTCCTTTTGAGGTCACCATGCAAAAAGTTGTTTTATGTTGTTGCTGCGTTTTATTGGCTGCTCCCTGCAGCGCTGATGTCAGCTCCACCGTCGTTCTTACCAGTAACTACTTATTTAACGGCATTACCCTGACCAATCATGATCCGGCCTTACAGCCCAGTCTGGACTGGAGCAGCGGTGATGGCTGGTACGCCGGGCTTTGGGCGTCCAATGTGAAGTTTTCACCCGGCACGGAGCTGGAGTTTGATGCGACCATTGGTTACTGGACTGAACTCAGCCCCGACTGGGTGCTGGATGTTGGAGTGGCACAATACACTTATCACGGCAGTGAAAGCGCCAATAGCGAAGCCTTTAACTTTCCTGAGGCTTATCTGAAGCTGTCTTATAAAAACACCAAATTAGGTTATTGGTATGCGTCGGATTATTTTGGCGCCGGTGGCGGTCATTATATTGTGGCCTTGTTTCAAACCATCCCTTTGCACGAAAACGGCAGTTTATTGCTCACCGCCGACCGTTCCACTTCTACCCAAACCGATAAATTTATGCGGGACACTGACGGTACCTATCATCATTGGCGTATCGCTTATCTTGCCAGCTGGCAGGGGCTGAACTGGACTCTGGCTTTTGATGACACAGACTATTCGTTGCCTTTTTATGGTGACGCCAAAGTGTCTTTGGCTGTGGCAAAAACCTTTTCCTGGTAAGTGGATAAATAATGCAGTTTTCAGCAGGGGTTCTTATGCAAGTTGATTCGTTACGTTTTAAGTTAACATCCGGAGTGGCTCTTTTTATTGCCATCAGTATTGGCGTGATGACGGCCGTCGGATGGTATTCGATGAGCCGCAACAATGCCTCGGCCGTGGCCTTGCTCAGTAGTTCAATGCAAAAACAGGCCGAACAAACCCTGACGGACGCTGCAACAGGTATTGCTTTTGAAACTGCTGCTTTAATTAACCGCAATTTTGATCTCGCCAAATATTACGCTGCCATTTTAAGTGCCACTGCGCATGGCGGCAGTCAGGCACCTTATCAGCGTGAACAGGTACAGGCGATGGCCGGGCAGTTGTTAGCAGCCAATACCGGTGTCAGTGCTTTGTATGGCCAGTTTGAACCCAATGGTTATGACAATGCCGATAGTAATTTTGGGTTGGCGCAAACACATAGCTCGGCCAAAGGCACACTGGAAGTGTATTGGGTGCGTGAGCAAGACGGTGTCAAGTTTGTGCAGGTACCTGATCCTTCAGTGAAATATATTGAAACCAAAAACAAACACGGCATTCGCGAAGCCGAGTGGTATCTGTGTAGCCGTGATCAGAAAAAACCTTGTCTGATGGAACCCTATTTATGGGAAATCACCCCGGGTAATTCAGTGTTATTAACCTCTCTGGTGTATCCTGTGGTCACTGCCGGTGAGTTTCGGGGGGTGTCGGGTGTAGATATGAATTTACCTGTGTTGCAAACCCTGCTGCAGCAACAGGCGTCGCAGCTGTATGGCGGCAAAGCAAAACTCTATCTGGTCAGTAAATTTGGTTTGTTGCTGGCGAGTAACAGTTATCCCGACAAACTAGGGCAGCCGCTCGCTGAACTGGATGCGGGTTTAAGTCAGCATCTGGCGGCAAACAGCGGCAAATTATCGGTCTATCAGCAGGATTTTGTGATTAGCCGCAAATTGCAGGTTGCAGCGGCAGAAGCCGACTGGCAGGTAGTGGTTGCAGTGCCGAAAGACGTTGCTTTGAGTGTGGCCAATCAGCTGTCGGAACAACTGGCGACAGACGCAGCAGCCACCACCAGCCGGATGATGCTGCTTGGTGTATTGCTGCTGGTCGGTTTTGTGCTGTTAACCTCGGTTTGGCTGAAGTCAGCCACTCAGCCCATAGTGAATATGAGTCAGCTGATGAAAGAGTTGGCGGGCTCGGAAGGGGATTTAACCCGGCAGCTGGCGGTCAGTAAAGATGTGGAACTGCGCGATATGGCGCAAGGTTTTAATGCTTTTACTGCCAAACTCAGGGATATGATCCTGGCGTTAAAACAATCCTCTGTTGCATTGCAGCAACAATGTCAGCAACTGGTTGGCTTGTCTGGTCAAACCAACCAGGCTACCAAGTTGCAGGCATCTGAAGTACAGAATGTAGCATCCGCCATGCATCAGATGACAGCCACAGCCCATGAAGTGGCCAGTTTAGCCGGACGTACCGCTGAAGGAGCACAAAGTTCGCTGGCAGCTTTAACTCAGGCTAATCAGTTATTCCAGAATACAGTTGGCGCTTTTAAAACTGTGGCGGGTGAGTTTGAACAAACTCGGTTGGCAGTGGAAACCGTGTCACACAGCAGCCAGCAAATTAACGGCATTATTGAAGTGATCCAGGCCATTGCCGAACAAACCAACTTATTGGCGCTGAACGCCGCAATTGAAGCGGCGCGCGCCGGTGACCAGGGACGTGGTTTTGCCGTGGTAGCCGACGAAGTGCGCTCGCTGGCGGCACGGACCCACAGTTCCACCGATGAAATTAAAAAGCTGATTTATGGTCTGCAGCAGCAGGTTGCAAACACAGTGAGTCAAATCACCGCCAATACCGGCAAAGTCAGTACTACCTTAGTGGAAGCGGAAAGCTCTTACGAGCAGCTCTCCAGCGCCACTGCCGGTATTTCAGCTATTGCCGACAATGCGTTTCAGGTGGCGGCTGCGGCTGAGCAGCAAAATCAGGTTAGTGAAGAAATTAACCGTAATATTACCGCTATTGATGATGCAACCCGAGCGCTCAGCGCTTTGTCCGGTGATAACCTTGCAATCAGCCAGGCGATCGATCAGATCACTGCCGCTATTGATCAACAATTAGCCAAGTTGCGCAGTTGAGGTGTCGCCGATGAAATGGCTGTGGTGCTGTTTGTTGTCGTTGTTTTTGCAGGCTGCCCCCGCAGCGTCCGCTCCTGCAGCTGCCACGACAGCGTCTGCGCCTGCCGCAACACCGGTGATCAAACTGACCAGTCTCGACTGGCCGCCTTATACCGGCGCTGATTTACCAGAACAGGGTGAGGTGACCTTATTTTTGCGCACCTTATTCGGCGAGCTTGGTTATCCGTTGCAGGTTGATTTTTTGCCCTGGCCTCTGGCTGTCGCCAAGGTGCATAGCGGCAAAGAAGGGCACCTGGGTTATTTTCCGGAATACCAGCTGACCAGTCCGGATTATCTGCAAACTGTGGCTATTGGCTACAGTGAGATTGGTTTGGTGGAGCGGCGCGACAATCCTTTGTTATTAACGGATGCGCACCAGCTGGCCGGGCTGCGTTTTGGCGTGGTGCAGGACTATCTGAATATGGTGAAACTGGATGCGCTGATAGCCGCCGGTGAGTTAAAGCCGCAGATCAGTCAGAGTGACAGAGCCAATGTATTAAAAGTGCTGCGAGGCGAGTTGGATGCCGCTGTCATTGACAACAGAGTGCTGCAATATTTGTTGCAACACGACAAAGACATTCAGCAGGGGGCCCTCAAACTGCAATTCAGTCAAAGCCTGAAAGAGCATAAAAGCTTGCATCTGGTGCTAAAAAACACACCTCAAAACGTTGAATTAATTAAAAAAATAAATCAGAAAATCCGTCAGCACAAAACCCGCTTTTTAACACCCAGCCTGAAATAACAGCAACGAAGCATCAGCCAACACCGCAGCAGTATTACTGCGGTATTGTTTTTTGCGAAAGTTACAAATGAAAATCATTTGCAAATGCGAATGATTATCGATAGTATGCCGGCAGTTTTTGCAGCCACAACAAGCTGCCTCACTACATCTGTTGATTAAGGGAAAATCCATGGCATACATTCAGGCAAAAAAACATCCGACCGGCGCCCGTTCAGCTATTGCGTCAGCCTTATTACTGGCGTTACCGGCCGTTGCGCTGGCAGACAACACCACGCCGGCATCAGCGCAGCAAAGCGGCAAGTTACAACAAGTGACAGTAACAGCCGATGCCATTGAAGCAGAATTTATTGCAGAAAAAGCCAGTTCGCCAAAACAAACCCAGAAGTTAGTTGATACCCCACAAACCATAGTGGTTGTGAAAAAAGAGCTGTTTAAACAACAGGCTGCCACCACTTTAAGCGACACCTTACGCAATACCCCCGGCATTACCATGCTGATGGGTGAAAACGGCAATACCGCCACAGGTGACTCCATTTTTATGCGGGGTTTTGACACTCAGGGGAATATTTATGTCGATGGCATCCGTGATTTAGGCAGTATCAGCCGCGATGTGTTTAATACCGATCAGGTAGAAATCGCCAAAGGCCCGGCCGGTGTGGACAACGGCCGCAGTACGTCCTCCGGTTATGTCAATATGGGCTCGAAAGTGGCAGGGCTGGAAGATTTTATCAGCGGCAGTGCTGTGGTGGGGTCTGGCTCACACAAAAGGGTAACGGCAGATATAAATCAGAGCCTGAATATTGAAAACGCCGCCATCCGGGTGAATCTGCTGCGCCAGGACAGTGGCGTACCCAATCGTGATCTGGTGGAAAACAACAGCACTGGTATCGCCACGTCGCTGGCCTTTGGTTTAAATAGCAAAACCCGCACCACACTGAATCTTTTGCATATGCAACAAGACAATATTCAGGACGGTGGTTTGCCAACGGCCGGTCTGGCAGGTTTTTACAGCAGCAGTTATGTGGCGGCTTTCCCGCAAAATAACGGCCCGGCCATAACGCCCGTGGATCGCAGCAACTTTTATGGCAGTAAAAGTGACTTTGACCATGTATTGGCCAATATGCTGACACTGCGGGTTGAGCATGATTTTAGTGACAATGTGACTTTAACCAATACGTCGCGTTATGGTGTATCCACCCAGGATTACGAACTGACAGGGGTGAACGCGCTTGCGTTCCCGGCCGCCACTAAAAACGACCCTGCCACCTGGACAGTAGCGCGTTCACGTCAGGGCAAAGATCAGAAGAACCAGATTTTAATTAACCAGTCGAATCTGACGGCAAAATTTACCCTCGCTGGTGTCCAACATACGCTGGCGTCCGGTGTGGAATTTAGCTACGAAAGCCAGCTCAATTACACTAAAGCCATGCCAACTGGTACCACTCAGGTTGCGGCTAACCTTTACAATCCTTCGACATCTGATCTATTTGCGCCGCTGGTACTGACAGGTGCCAAAGCTGAAGGCTCCAGTGACACTGCCGCCATTTATGCGCTGGATACGATTGATATTGCCCCGCAATGGCAACTGAGCGCCGGGGTGCGGGCTGAGCATTACAGCACCACTACAGATAACATTAGTATTCAGGGCACTACTACACCCCAAACTATTCCGGTTGGAACTAAAGTAGGCAGCCACGAGCGGGCTTCGGATAATCTGCTCAGTTATAAAGTGGGGGTGAATTACAAACCCACAGCAGAGGGTTCGGTGTATTTAAGTTATGCCACCTCACAGTTACCACCGGGCGGCACCAGTTTCCAGCTCAGTAACTCTGCCACCAATCAGAACAACCCGGCGCTGGAACCGCAAAAAGGCACCAACCTGGAGTTGGGTACCAAATGGAACCTGTTAAACCAGAAGTTATTTGCCACGGCGGCGCTGTTTGAAAGTGTGAATAAAAACGAGCTGGTGCGCGATGATGTAAACACTTATCTCCCTGTAGGGGAAAAAACGGTGAAAGGCGCCGAATTTGGTTTGGTGGGCATGCCACTGGATAACCTGGAACTCAGTGCCGGTTTAGCTTTGCTGGATCCAAAAATTACCCGCGGTTCGTTATACAGCGCATCACCCACCCAGGGCGCTGTTATCCAGTGGACACCAAAAACCACCTTTACCTTATGGGCCAATTACAAGCTGGAAAAATTAAGCTTTGGTGGGGGCGCCCGTTATATGGACTCAGTTGCACGGTCAAATAGCACCAATATCAACCCGGCCACTGCTTCAGTGGTGACAGTGCCGGATTATTGGGTGATGGACGCCATGGCTTCTTACGAGCTGAACCCAACAGTCACGGTACAACTGAACCTGTATAACCTGCTGGATGAAGAATATATCGGCAGCCTGAATAACGGCGGTTCGCGTTACCATCAGGGCACTCCACGTTCAGCCAAACTGGGGGTCAACGTTTCATTCTAACCCTGGCAAGGTGTTGTGGGCTTGGATTCAAATGAGAATAAGTCTCAACATTGCGCCAAATCAGATTTGTTGTGACAGGCCTTAGTTAAACTAAGGCCTTTGTTATTCCGGCTGGCTGCGAAAGTTGTGCCGGGAAGGGAAAAGGGGAGTTCGGTTGATGATGTTGCATATAGAAGCCTTGCTGGATAAAAACGAAGTTGCCCGGATGCGGCAGCTTTTGGCAGAAGCCAGCTGGAGTGATGGTCGTGCCACTGTTGGCCCGCAGGGCGCCAGAGTGAAACAAAACCGCCAGTTGCCGGTGGATAGCCCGCTGGCACTGCAACTGGGTGAGTTTATTTTGCAAAAGTTGTATCAGCATCCGCAATTTTTAGCGGCGGCATTACCCCATCGTACTGTGCCCCCTCTGTTTAACAGTTATGCCGGCGGTGAACATTATGGTTTGCATGTGGATGGGGCTATTCGCCGTTTACCGGGCAGTGGTTTAAGTTTAAGGACGGATCTGTCCAGCACCTTGTTTTTGTCTGAACCTGACGAATATGACGGCGGGGAGCTGCAGGTGATGGACACTTATGGCGCCCATGAAGTGAAATTGCCCGCAGGCGATTTAATTTTATATCCGTCAACCAGTTTGCATCAGGTGTTGCCGGTGACCCGCGGTGAGCGTATCTGCAGTTTTTTCTGGACCCAAAGCCTGGTGAAAAACGATATACAGCGTTCCATGTTATTTGAACTGGATGGCCATATTCAGGCGCTGCGCGCCCAAATAGGTGATACGGCTGAAGTGCTGGGTTTAACCGGGCATTATCATAATTTATTGCGTCAGTGGAGTGAGTTGTAACCAGGCGCCAGTGTTTGTGCGCTGGTGCTGAAGCTGCAGAACCTGGTGCTGACGTGCGCCGCCCCAGCTCTGCCGCAAAGGGCAGCCCTTTCTGAGCGCTGCAGCTGTTGTAACTTTATTAAAACTTGACACAATTTGTAAACAATTTCGCTTGGCAGCTTTATGACGGCTCTGGCATGCTCTTGGCTATTTATCAAACAGCCAGGAAGAAGCATGTTAAACATCAAGCAGTTATCCAAAACCTATGACAATGGCGTCAAAGCCCTGTCCGACGTCACTTTAGCTATTCCCAAAGGTATGTATGGTTTGTTAGGCCCCAATGGGGCCGGCAAGTCCAGTCTGATGCGCACTATCGCCACTTTACAGGCTGCCGATAGCGGCAGTATTGAGTTTGATGGGATTAACGTGCTGCAAGACCCAAAGGCGCTGCGTCGTACTCTGGGTTATCTGCCGCAGGATTTTCAGGTGTATCCACGCATCAGCGCTGTCGATCTGCTTGATCATCTGGCGGTGCTCAAAGGTCTGAATGATAAAAAATCCCGCACTGAAACCGTTCTGGCGTTATTGGCGCATGTAAATTTGTATCAGCATAAAGACAAGGCCGTTAGTAGTTTTTCCGGTGGTATGCGCCAGCGTTTTGGCATTGCCCAGGCATTATTGGGTGACCCTAAGTTGCTGATTGTTGACGAGCCTACCGCAGGTTTGGATCCGGAAGAGCGCAACAGATTTCATAACCTGCTGGTCAGCCTGGGTGAAGAAAAAGTCATTATTTTATCTACCCACATAGTGGACGATGTGGCCGAGCTTTGTCCGCAAATGGCGGTGTTGGCTGGTGGCAAAATTTTATTGCAGGGTGAACCACTGAAACTGGTGGATGCACTGCAAGGCCAAATCTGGAGCAAAACAGTATCACAGGCAGAAGCAGTAGAGCTTGAACAACAACTGCCGGTTATTTCCAAAAGGTTATTTGCCGGCCGCACTGTGCTGAACGTCTTTGCCAGCGATGCTCCTCAGGGTTTTACCGCCACAGCCGCCGGACTTGAGGATGTGTATTTCTCCACCTTGTTCCGCTCCCGTCAGCAACAAGCTTGAGGAATAGATGATGCTCTGGCAAATGATCCGTTTTGAATGGCGTTATTACCTGCGCCAACCGTCTTTTTATGTCACTTCGTTGTTGTTTTTCCTGATGACCTTTTTTGCCGCCTCCTCTGAGTCGGTGCAAATTGGTGGTGGTGGTGAAGTCTGGGGCAATGGCCCTTTTGCCGTGGCGCAAACCATGCTGGTGATGTCGCTTTTTGCCATGTTTGTGGTGGTGAACTTTATCGGTAACAGTGCCACCCGGAATCACAGCTGTCAGATGGAAGAGCTGATTTATTCCAAACCACTGACGCCATGGCAATATCAGCTGGGCCGTTTTATCGGTGCTTATGCTGTGGTGCTGTTGGTATTTGCTTTTGTGCCGCTCGGTACTTTAGTGGGGTCATTAATGCCCTGGGTGGATCAGGAACGTTTTGGTCCGACAGTGCTCAGTTATTACACCAACACTTTTTTGATGTTTTCCATGCCAACACTTTTTGTGTTGTCCGCGCTGTTTTTTGCCATCGCCAATAAATACCGCTCCATGATGGCGTTGTATCTGGTGGTGGTGGCGGTATTTATGCTGTACCTCATCTCCGGCAATTTTACCCGCGAGCCAGAGTACCGCACCCTGGCAGCTTTGCTGGATCCTTTTGGCCTGCGTACCTTTGCCGATGTGGCCAGATACTGGACCATTGATGAAAAAAATAACCAGATGCTAACCTTCTCCGGTGTGGTCCTTTACAACAGGCTGATTTGGCTAAGTGTAGGTGTGTTGGTGCTGCTGGTCTTTGGCGGTTTGTTCAGCGAGTTAAAACTCAGCGGCAAAGGCAAAGAAAAAAAGGCAAAACAGGGTGCGGCCGTGCCGGAATATCCGTTGTCGGCGCTGCAAACCAAAGCTCAGGCCCCTTCGGTCTGGCAACAATTCTGGTTACGTACCCGTTTTGAGATGCGTCAGGTGTTGTTGAGTGCTCCATTTATCATTCTGGGTTTGCTGTGCATTTTTAACCTGGTGGTGCCAATGGTGGAGTCCGAAGGTTTGTACGGCACACCAGACTGGCCGCTGACCCAGGCGATGGTGGCTATGATAGTGGACGCCACTGGCCTGCTGTTTATCATTATTGCCACTTATTATTGTGCCGAAGTGGTGTGGCGTGAGCGCAGCGCCGGTATTGGTGATATTACCGACAGCTTGCCGGTGGCCAATATGGTGTATTTCAGCTCCAAATTGCTGGCGGTCTGGTTGTTAATGGCGGTGCTGTTTGTTGCTTTTGCGCTGACCACTGTCAGTTATCAGTTGCTCAGTGGTATGACAGAGCTGGATCCGGTGCAATATGCGGTGCGGCTTGGTTATTTTAATCTGCTGCCCTTTATGATGCTGGTGGTGCTGGCCTTTATGATCCAGACGCTGAGCCCGAACAAATACGTCGGGATGCTGGTGTTTGTGGTTTATTTTATCTCCACTCTGGTGATGGATGCCTGGGGCTTCAGCCACAAAATGTTCCAGTTTGGCCAATCGCCAAATGCGCCTTTTTCCGACTTAAACCGCTTCGGCTGGACGCTGGAAAGCCACAGCTGGTACATGTTGTACTGGGGCGCTCTGGTGCTGGTGTTTTTTGTGTTGGGTTATGGTTTTTATCAGCGTGGTCCGGCGCAAAGTCTGAAACACCGTGCCGCTTTGTTCCGTTACCAGGTTGGGACTCAGGGCCTGGCTGTGATGGCCGTGGCGCTGTTGTTATTTGCCGGAAGTGGCAGCTGGATTTATTACAACACCCGCGTGCTGAATACCTTTATGACGGCCGAACAGCGGATGGACATTCAGGCTGATTATGAAAAGAACTTTAAGCAGTATGCTGACGACCCTATTCTGGTAGCCACTGCGGTTAAAGCCGAGGTTGATATTTATCCGGGCGAGCGGAAAATTAAAGCCCGTGTTACCCAAAAAATGCGCAACAAATTTGACCGGCCGCTTGCCAAAATGCTGGTACATGTGCCGGAAAATACCCGCGAGCTGCGCCTGACAGTGGCGGGCGGCAGCCTCAGTGAGATTGACCGCAAATATAATATTGCCTGGCTGACTTTTGCGAAGCCGTTGCCCCCTGGTGCGCAAACCGAGGTGCAGATTGAACTGCTGCGTTCTAATCCGGGTTTTAAAGACAGTGACGTCGATGTGCTGCTGGTTGAAAACGGCACCTTTATTAACAACAGTGAGTTATTGCCGCAGTTTGGTTATCAGCGTGGTTACGAGCTGCAGGAGCGGCATGAACGGGCCAAGCGGGATTTAGCACCGGTGGAACGTGCGCATAAACTCGAAGATCAAAGCAGATACAGTGAAAGTGGTTTTGGCCGTGCTGAAGATTTTATTCAGTTTGAAACCATAGTTTCAACCTCAGCCGATCAAATTGCGATAGCTCCGGGTTATCTGCAAAAAGAATGGCAGGAGGGAGAGCGGCGCTATTTCCATTATCAGATGGATAAGCCGATGTTTAATTTTTATTCTTTCCTGTCAGCAAGGCTGGAGGTGAAAAAAGAGCTGTATCAGGGAGTAGCGCTGGAAGTGTATTACCACCAAGCCCACCACTGGAACGTAGACCGGATGATGGAATCGATGCGCGACTCGCTGGATTATTTTAACCAGGCTTTTGGTCCTTACCAACACAAGCAAATGCGCATTATCGAGTTCCCTGGATACCGGCGTTTTGCCCAGTCTTTTGCCAATACAGTGCCTTATTCTGAGGAAATAGGTTTTATTGCCGATTTACGCAATAAAGACGAGCTGGATATGCCTTATTACGTGACTGCCCATGAAATGGCGCATCAATGGTGGGGCCATCAGGTGGGGACCGCCAATGTGCAGGGCAGTGCGGTGATCCCGGAAACGCTGGCGCAATACAGTGCACTGCGGGTGATGGAAACCAAATATGGTTCGGTCAAATTACGTAAATTCTTAAAATACGAACTGGACCGTTACCTGCGCGACCGCGGCTCAGAACGTATTGAAGAAATGCCGCTGCTGCGTGCGGAAAATCAGGGGTATATTCATTACCGTAAAGGTTCACTGGTGATGATGGCGCTGAAAAACCGCCTGGGAGCGCCAGTGCTCGATGCCAAACTGCGGGCCTTTTTGCAGCAATACCAGTATCAGCAAAATCCTTACCCAACCACTTTGGATTTAGTACGTTATTTAAAAGCTGATTTACCGGCCGCTGAACAGGCTTTTATTGATGATTTGTTTGTCAATATCACACTGTATGATCTGCGGTTAAAAGATATTCAGCAGCAAACTTTGCCGGATGGGCAGTTAAAAGTGACACTGACCATTGATGCCGCCAAGCTGACCGCTGATGGCAAAGGTAAAGAAAGTCCGCAACAGCTTCTGGAGATGGTTGATATTGGTTTTTACACCGAAGATCCGGATGACTTTAGTAAAGAGCCAGAGCAGCTGTATTTTGAGGCGCATCAGCTCAAATCCGGCAGCAATCAGCTTGAGCTGACAGTGCCAAAAGGGGCTGTTTATGTGGCGGTAGATCCGTTACTGAAGCTGATTGACCGGGATGCAGCGGATAATATCCGCAAGTTGTAAGGCATTGACGCTACATCCATAAAGATAAAACCCGCCGGTTGGCGGGTTTTTGTTTTGGCTTCGTATAAAAGTTCGGGCTGGTTTTGCTGTGACCAGATGTTGTGAGGGTTATTTTGGCGTTGGCGTTGTGGCCGCTTCCAGCTCCTGCCAGGCTTTGCTGCCCCAGAGTGGCACTGTGGTTAACGAATGTTTATCACTGCCGGCGGTTTCTTTGGTTGAATAAGATAAATACACCAGGGTTCTGTTGTCTTTATCAAAAATGCGGCGGATTTTCAGGTGTTTAAACAAAATACTTTTGGAGGCGCTAAAAATTACTTCACCTGATTTGGAAGTATCTATGCTATCCAGCATGGCTTTGGTGATTTCACCGGTCTGGCGACAGGCAATCGACATATCCGATGGGTCGGCTAAATCCAGATTGGCTTCAACATGGCTGATATGACAAGTCACGCCCGGAATGTCTGGGTCGTTAAAGGTTTGAATTTTAATATCTTTTGTGGTGAATAAGCCCAGGCTGACATCACCAACTTCTTTGGGGGAACAGCCCAATAACAGGCTTGATGCCAACACCAGTGCGGCTGTGGTGAATACCTTTTTCATAAAAAACTCCTTGTGATCAACATAAAAAAGTCCGGGGTCGGGCACAGGTTACCATTTGGCATAATGGTCTTCGGCCAGGCCAAGGCATTGTTGCAATTGCAGTTTGCGGCCATCAGCCAGCATGATGTTCCCCTGATAATAACCTACATATTGTCTGAAATTGCTGGTCAGCAAAGCGGCCTGCACTTTTTCCTGGCGGCAATACAAGGGCTGAAATTCAAGTTCTACTTCCCCACATAAGGTGTGTAATTGCCAGTTTTGCTTTGGCTGTTGCCGCTTTAACTGAAACTGCACCGGGCTTAAATGCTGAATTTTGCCCTGATACCAGAGTGCATTTTCACAAAGTCCGGTTTCGTTGACACCATTGGCCAGATTCAGCCCAAAAGGCACATTTTGCAACAAGGTATTGATAGAGGCCCAGCGCCAGTTGGTACGGCGACGCATAAAACCGGCGGAAAAATCGTAACCGCCCCGGGCGACACTCAGGTCAAATTGTCGCTCACCCAATTTCAGCTGACCTGTCACCGCCAAAGCGTTGTTTTTTTCAGTGTAGGTCAGGCCCTGATAACCGGTGGGGGCACAAAGTGCCAGTGGCCGTTGTTGCTGGCGTTCAAGCTGAAGGTTGGCTTGCAGCTCGCCACACTCTAGCTCCAGCAGCCAGCTGTGGTTATCAAGGTCAAAGTGCCAGCGGGTTTTGCCCCAATGTAACTGCGCCCGGCCTGAGGTGGGGGATTGACTCATCTGACAGCCCAGCTGCAAGGGCAGCAACAGACCTTTTTCTACTGTTGTTGCATCCTGCTGATATAAATAAGCAAAACCAGAACTGGCATAACGGATATCAGCAATAGCCACCGCCAACAGCCAGTTGGGGCCGGTTACAGACACAAACTGAAACTGTTTAAACTGAAAATGCCGGGCAAGTTGGCTCGCTTTACCATCCAGTACAGTGCGGTAGTCAACATCAGTAAAATTAAGCCTTGGCACAGAGCCATCAAATAAACCATAAACCGCATCACCGTCTTGCTGAATAAGCCGCGCTGGCGCTGGGGTCAGATTGGGTTGATAACGGCTTGGCATGACGGGCTCTAATTGATAAAAATAATTGTTTTTATAACAGTTTTTACCATTGAGACCAAGTAAGATTAGCGGCATTCAGCATTGCTGGCAGCCTCAGTTATAAAGGCGAGCTAAACAGACCCGACAAACACAAGCAGGCTCAGAGCAGCCCGGGCTTATTGCAGATGAACAAAAGGATAATGTTCGGATGGCCATTACAGAACAACTGCTATTGATGTTCAGCGCCCTGGGCGGGCTTAACGCCTGGCTGCTGGCCGGTTATTTTTTCTTCCGTAAGCCAGCACCAGCGGCTGAAAAACCAGTTGCAGATCCATTGCTGGCGTTATTGCTGCTGATGCTGAGCCTCAGAGTATTAAAATCTGTGTTGTTTTATTTTAATCCGGCCATTACCAAACAAATTTTGCAGCTGGGGTTGTCGGCCTGTGCCTTGATAGGTCCTTTGTTATTTGCCTATTGCCACAGTATTTGTGGGCCGAAAAAAAACAAGGCCTGGTATCTGTGGCCTTTAACTGTGGTGTTGCTGTTGGTGCTGGTGGTGGGACTGTTGTGGCCTTATCAGCAATACACTGAACTTTGGGCCAGTCTGATGTATCAGCTGATTAATTACAGCTGGCTTGGCTGGATTTTATTGTCCGCCTTTTGGTTATGGCGCAGCCGCAAAACCAGAACTGAGCTGGCAGCCGCTTTGCAAAAATCAGAGCTGTTGATGCTCAAAAGTCTGATTGGCGGTAATTTGCTGTTGTGGGCGGCTTATCATTTTGCCTCTTACACCTCTTATATCAGCGGTGCTTTGTCATTTAGTTTTTTATTGTATGTGGCCGTACTGACGCTTTACCTGCAAAAGCGTGCAGAACCCAAAGCAGCAGCTGTACCCTATGCCAATAAAAAATTACCGCAGCAGCAGGCCCTGTTATGGCAGCAAGAACTTGCGCAGTTGATGCAACATCAGCCACTGTATCTGGATGCCAATTTAACGCTGGCGAAACTGGCAAAACAGCTGGGCTGGTCTGTGCCAAAGCTGTCGCAATTGTTAAATGACAACCTTCAAACCTCATTTAACGACTATATCAATGCGTATCGTATTGCTTATGCCCGGCAGCTGTTAGCACAACAGGCGCCGCTGAAAATGGCCGATCTGGCCGAACAATCCGGTTTTAATGCGCTGTCTACTTTTTATAGCGCCTTTAAAAAGGCCACCGGCTTGACGCCCGCCCGCTACAAACAACAGCTGCAAGATTCCGGAATTATAAATCCGTTATCCTGAATCATATCTCGAGGCTGTCACTTCAGGCGCTGGTTTTTATGCTGGCTCCGGTTTTTAAACATCACCGGAGGAACTATGCGTTATTTATATTGTTGGACCCTGTTGCTGGGCATTGTTGCCTGCAATGTTGCAGCTGCACCAGGTCAAAACCCTGCGCCAACAGCGGCAGAAAATCACCAGTCCCTATCTGATGCGGACAGTTATCAGGCGGTGCGCCATACCCTTGAGCTGTACCTGCACGGCACCTCGTACAATCAGCAGGCTGACATTCAAGAGGCCTTTCACCCACAAGCTGAGTTATTTCTGGCCAAAGAAGGCCAGCCTGTGTGGCAGGTGCCTGTGGCTGACTATGTGAGTTGGTTTAAACCGGCCAAAGCCGGGCAATTTAACGGTCGTATTGGGGAAATTCTCAGTATTGATATTGAAGGTGAGCTGGCAACCGCCAAAGCGGAAATTCTGCAAAAAGGCTCAGGCCATCGTTATGTTGATATGTTTTTACTGAAACGTATTGAAGGCAAGTGGCAGATCATCAGTAAAGCGGCAGTGCGCCAGCCCTCAGTGCAGCATGGTGAGCGGGTGTTATTTATCTTGTCTGATGCCCATTTTCACGGTCAGTCCAACTTGCCGGCCGGTGCCAGTTTTTCAGAGATAGTCAAAGCCTACCGCACCTTTAAACAGGCAGGTTATACCGTCGACTTTATCACGCCAAAAGGTGGTGCTGTGCCTTTGGCTTATATCGACACGTCGGATCCGCTGCACAAAGAATATCTGTATCAGCAGGATCTGATGCAGGCGCTGAAATACAGCAAAACCGCAGCCCAACTGAAGGCGGGCGATTATCAGGCTGTGCATTATATAGGCGGCTCTAATGCTGTGTATGGCGTGGCAGAAGACCCGGCCATTGCACAACTGGTGATGGATATTTATCAGCAACATCAGGGCATTATTTCAGCGGTTTGCCACGGCACTGCAGGTTTAGTGCAGCTGAAAACCAAAGATGGCAAATATCTGGTCAGTGGCAAACAAGTGACAGGGTATCCGGAAGACTTTGAGCAGCAGGATGCGCCTTATTTTCAGCACTTTCCGTTGTTACTGAAAAAAACCATCACCGAGCGTGGCGGGATTTTTAAAGTGGGTCAACGCAGTGAAGCTTTTGTGCTGGTGGATGGTCATCTGGTGACAGGGCAAAACCATTTATCTTCAGAAGGGGTGGCAAAAGCCGTGATTCAACTGATCACACAAAAAAACCAGCGCCAGGCTGCAACTGCGTCAGGTGCTGATTAACTTACGTGTTTTAATGTTGCCAATAAAAACGCCGGCAAGCCGGCGTTTTTACAAACTCAACTGCAGTCAGGCTGCAGCTTTGTTTTGGCGATTAATGGCCGTGGCCTGAGTGGCCGTCCATGCCGTGGGCATGACCGTGCGCCAGCTCTTCGTCTGTGGCATCACGCACCAGCACCACTTCAACAGCAAAAGTTAAATCAATGCCCGAC
The DNA here is from genome assembly GCF_036782235.1 of Rheinheimera sp. Classification (GTDB taxonomy): domain Bacteria; phylum Pseudomonadota; class Gammaproteobacteria; order Enterobacterales; family Alteromonadaceae; genus Pararheinheimera. The sequence goes on from NZ_DAIPZL010000002.1 coordinate 368,292, forward strand.
AGCGGGTGATTGCCATCTACGACCACTTCGTCGTCTGTCACATCTAATACAATCACAGACTGTTCGCGGCCATCCGGGCCTGCAGCGCGAAAACGCATGCCAACCGCCACTTCCATACCTTCAAACAAAGCACGTGGCACGGCCTGGGTTAATTCTTCATGGCGCTCGCCATAAGCTTCAGCAGCCGGTACTTCAACAGTAAATTTATCACCGGCTTGTTTGCCAACCAGTGCAGCTTCCAGCCCCTGAATCAATGAGCCGCTGCCATGGATAAATACCAGTGGCTCACTGCCAATAGAGCTGTCGAGTTCGTTGCCAGCTGCGTCACTGACGCTGTAATGCATAGCAACGACTTTGTTGTTTTGAATGGTCATGCAAACCTCAGTTAGTTTAAAGAATAAGGAAGAGCTTCCAGCCTGAATAAGGTTTCAGGTGCACTGGCCAGCCTTAAATGCGCGTCCGGTGCGGTATCATTGGGCAGCACAGCAAGCACTAACAGCTCACCATGAATATTGACTGCATTGACTACCACACCGCTACGGCGCCAGTTTTGCTCTAATTGTACTTCAATATCGCTGCCGGCTGCCGGAGTTTCTGCACTTTGTGCCTTGAGAATATATGTGGCTCTTTTATTTTTGCCCAGATATTTCATCCGCGCCACCATTTCCTGGCCTATGTAACAGCCCTTAGTAAAACTAATAGCATCAATGGCTTGCAGGTTCAGGTTTTGCGGCACATATTCGCCAATCAGCGCCTGCTCCAGATAGGGCAGGCCATGCAGTATATGTTGTGCCAAAAAGCGGGTGGGGGCGGCAAGGTGCAGAGCCTGGGTTGTCAGCAGCGTTTTGGCCGCCGCAATGTCCAGCACCAATAAATAATGCTGCTCAGCCAGCGCCAGTAGCTGACCGTCCGGCACTGCCACTAAAGCACCTGGGGCAGGCACTGCAAAACCAAGTGTTGCGACCAGTTTGTCGGCATCAGGGCCGCTGATGCCCAACACCGCCAGTTGCTCCTGGGTGTCGTGAAAGCTGACTTTGGAAAATACACCAAACTTTTTCAGCTGCACCAAAGACGCCTGAATTTCATCCCGAAAGCCGGTATATAAAATATCTTCACCTTGTTGCCACAAATGAAAAGTGGCCCACATTTTTCCTTTGGCGTCACAATGGGCACCACGTAAAAAATTATGTTCAGTTAAAGTATTGATATCGCAAGTGGTTTGTCCTTGCAGATATTTTTTCTGATCAGGGCCACTGATCCGCACTACATAAAAAGCCGGTAATGGACTAATAAAAGCTTGTTTGGTGTCGTTTGATAACTGTGCTAATTGTTCAGCACTGATCCAGGAGCTTTGCATAACAGATATCGCTTTTAAACCTTCAATGTTCATTGGCACAGATCATTGGGTGAAAGATGGAAAAGCACAACCCCCGCAGCAATTATTTGTTAGAATCCGGCCAGCAAAATAAGAGAGCATGTTATGTCTGAATTAATGAGTAAACCGAAATTACGCTGGGCCTGCCGTCGCGGTATGCTGGAGCTGGATATTTTGTTATCTCCTTTTGTTGAGCAGGGTTATGACGCATTAAGCCTAGAACAAAAGCATGATTTTGAACGTTTATTAGCCTGTGACGACCCGGATTTATTTGCCTGGTTTATGGGACATGCCAGGTCGCAGGATGCAACTTTGCAGCAGCTGGTGGACACCATTGTCCGGCGCGTCCGCGTTTAGCCTGCCACTCAGGCCGTCACGCTGGCGCACTGTGCCTTATGCACTGAGCCTGCTGGCGGTTGTTTTGGTTTGCCTGGTCTTGCCTTTACCCTGGTGGCAATTGTTGCTGATAAGCCCGCTGCCTGTTGTTGTGTTGTACCGGCAATTGTGCGCATGGCGACAACCTCTGTCGATCCGGATGCTGACACTGCAGCAGGACGGTCGCATCCGGTTTTTGCATGATGCCAAACCCGCAGGGCAGCTATTACCACAGTCTTTGGTATGCGGCTGGGGTTTTTGGTTGTACTGGCAGGATGAAGCAAAGCGGATCCATCAGTTGTGGTTATACCGCGATAACTTTTCCGAAGCCGATGGCAGAGCGCTGGCCCGCGCCTGCACGGAACGCCGTTGGCAAACACAAAATTAGTCATCTAAATTGCAGCTGTTGTGCTTGCCGGCTTGTTGTTATGCTGTAAGCACTTTGCTAAGTGCGCTCTGCACTTAGGTACATTTAGGTGCATTTTAATTCCCTGGATAAACACCATGACTTTGATCGAACTGGCAGGTTACGTGCCTGCGATTATTTTCCCTGCTGCAACCCTGATGCAGTTGTGGCACCTATTAAAAACCAAAACCTCCGAAGGGGTGCCGGCTTTAACCTGGCTGGCTTTTGCTGTCGGTAATTTGTCTTTGTATGTATATGCCGAAAAATATACTGAGCTGCAGTCTATTATTGGTCAGCTCGCCACAGCCGCTTTGCAGATTTATGTGGTGTATCTGATCATCAAATACCGCCGTAGAGCCTCAAAAACGGCTGGGGGCGGTTAACAAAAACTGCATCGCAGCTGACACCAAATACAAAAAAACGGCGCACAAACGCCGTTTTTGCTTGTTGCTTCAGATTGTCAAAACAACTCAGATCATCTGAGTGTTGGCCGGTTCAGCTGCACGTTCCGGCGGGGTCAGGATAGTGGGTTTGGGGTTGTCCAGCATAGCCGGATAATCCAGGGTGTAATGTAAACCGCGGCTTTCTTTACGTGCCATGGCGCAGCGGATAATCAGCTCCGCCACCATTGTCAGGTTACGCAGTTCCAGCAGGTTATTGCTGACACGGAAATGACGGTAATATTCCTGAATTTCGCGTTGTAATAATTCCACGCGGTGTAACGCACGTTCCAGCCTTTTGGTGGTGCGTACTATGCCGACAAAATCCCACATAAATAACCGCAGTTCATGCCAGTTGTGGGTGATTACTACTTCTTCATCTGAGTTACTGACGCGGCTTTCATCCCATTGTGGCAGTGAAATAGGTGCTGCTGCCTGTGCCAGATTGGCCAGAATATGTTTGGCGGCGCTTTGGGCAAATACCACACATTCCAATAATGAGTTACTGGCCATGCGGTTGGCACCATGCAGGCCGGTATAAGCCACTTCGCCAATGGCATATAAATTGGGCACATCGGTTTGGCCATTCTGGTTGGTCATCACGCCACCACAAGTGTAATGGGCGGCCGGTACCACAGGAATAGGCTGTTTGGTGATGTCGATGCCCACACTTAAACACTTGGCATAAATTGTAGGGAAGTGCTCAATAATAAAATCTTTGGGTTTATGGCTGATGTCGAGATACACACAAGGCACACCTAAACGTTTCATTTCAAAGTCGATAGCACGGGCAACCACATCACGGGGAGCCAGCTCAGCGCGCTCATCAAAATCCGGCATAAAACGCGAGCCGTCCGGCCTTTTTAAATAAGCGCCTTCACCGCGCATGGCTTCGGTGATGAGATAATTGCGGGCGTCCGGGTGATATAAACTGGTGGGGTGGAACTGGTTAAATTCCATATTGGCCACCCGGCAACCGGCACGCCATGCCATGGCAATACCGTCACCACTGGCCACATCCGGATTGCTGGTATAAAGGTACACTTTACTGGCGCCGCCTGTTGCTAATGCCACAAAACGGGCAGAAATGACTTCAACTTGCTCTGAGTTGCGGTTCCAGACATAAGCGCCATAACAATGTTGACCCGCCAGGCCCAGCTTTGTTGCTGTGATCAGGTCGATAGCGTTGTAATTTTCCAGCAAACGGATATTCGGGTGGGCTTTGACCTGATCAACCAAAGTAATTTGCACAGCGCGGCCTGTGGCGTCTGCTGCATGCAGAATACGTCTGTGGCTATGGCCACCTTCGCGGGTCAGATGGTACTTTAACACCCCGTCTTCGTCACGGTACTGATCAAAAGGCACACCTTGTTCAATCAGCCATTCCATCGCTTCTTTGGCATGCTCGGCGGTAAATTTCACTGCTTGTGCGTCGCATAAACCGGCGCCGGCAATCAGGGTGTCGCTGACATGGGAGTCGATGCTGTCGTTTTCGTCAAACACAGCGGCAATGCCACCTTGTGCGTATAAAGTGGAACCTTCGCGCAGCGGGCCTTTACTCAGCACCATCACATTCAGTTTATCTGCCAGTTGCAGCGCCAAAGACAAACCGGCAGCGCCGCTGCCAATAATTAATACGTCACAAAGATGTTCTTTTTGCTGTTGCATGCGATACACTTAAATCTGACAAAAAACAGAATCTTAGTTGAGTAAAAAGCCAGGCAGGCTGCGACTGGCGCTGAGGTGTCCGTCAGCGTTCGGATGGGCTATATGTCATCCAATGCGGTCAGGATCAATCTATTGTAACTTTTTTATCTATTAAACCGAACTTTTTCACTTCGGTCCCGTCATAAGGGTACGCTTGACGAGAGCCGGTTGCAAAATTTAGCAGTAAGCAAAACAGGGGACAAGCTCGGATGAGCGAGCAAGAATTGGATTGGCAGATAGTCCAGCGGGTACAACAAGGGGATAAAGCAGCTTTTAATCTGTTGGTAAGAAAATATCAGCACAGATTAGCGAACTTAATTTCAAGGTACGTCTCTAATCATGGCGACGTGGCAGATGTAGCACAAGAAGCCTTTATTAAAGCTTATCGTGCGCTGCCAGGCTTTCGCGGAGACAGTGCGTTTTACACCTGGTTGTATCGTATTGCTGTAAACAGTGCAAAAAACTATCTGGTGGCCAACGGCCGCAAACCGCCGTCAACAGACGTTGATGCGGAAGAAGCTGACTCTTACGAGGGCAGTGATGCGTTAAAAGTGCAGGATTCGCCGGAAAAGCTGTTGCTGACCGAGGAAATCCGCCATGTAGTGTTCGAAACTATTGAAAAATTGCCGGAAGAATTGCGCATTGCCATTACTTTGCGTGAGATGGATGGTCTGAGTTACGAAGAAATTGCCGAAGTGATGGGCTGTCCTATAGGCACAGTCCGTAGCCGGATCTTCCGGGCACGCGAAGCAATTGACATCCAGCTGAAGCCATTAATCAGCTGACCTATGAACAAAGACAGGATTATGTATGTCGTCTGAAAAACAAGATTGGCTATCTGCCGCCAGTGATAACCAAGGCATCAGTGCGCAACAGCTCGACTCTTTGTTACAAGATCCCGACCTGCAACAGCAGTGGCTGCGTTATCAGATGATAGGCAATGTGATCCGCAACGAATTACCAGCTCAGGTTGATCTTCAGTTTGCTGATAACTTTGCGTTATTACTTGAGAATGAAGAAATTCACCAGTTGCAGCCGGAGCCTGAGTTGCAGCTGGCTGCTGTGGCTGCGACGTCCCGTTTTGGCAAATTTAAATCAGCTGCCAATATGCCTTGGATAAAAACCATGTTGCAGGGAGCTATTGCTGCCAGTGTAGCCATAGTGGCTGTAGTGGGCGTGCAACAAAGCCAGCAATCGCCTGATGAAGCTTTAACTTCACCTTTGCCGGTGTTGCAAACCAGACCTATCGGCGGTGTAGCCACTCCTGTCAGTTTAAGTCAGAGTTCAGTGGATTCGCGTTTTGCCGCTCAGCAGCAACAATTACAGCTGGAGCAACAACGCCGGTTGCAGGAGCTCATGCAGGCTCGGCAACAGCAAATCCGTTTACTTGAACAAACTGCACAGCAGCAACAAAAAAATCAGCAAAACCAGCCTGTTGTTGAGCAGCCTCCACGCGGACAATAAAAATGCCTGTGTTGTTGTGGTTAAGCTGTCTGTTGCTGAGTTTGTCAGCAGCAGCCAGCAATGATGGCTGGCTGCAGTTTGAGCGCAGCCAGCAAGCGGTTAAAAAATTCAACTTTGACGTCACCTTTGTGCAGATGCGCAGCAATCAGCTGAATACTTTCCGCTGGTTACATGGGGTGCATCAGGCCTCAGGCAGCCTGCCTGTGCAAACCGAACTTGAGCAGCTCATTCCACAAGACCTTGCCGGCACTGACACCTTCAGACGCAATGACAGGGTGTATTATTCGTCCCCAGGTAATTCGTTGCTGGTCACTGTCAATCAGTCGATTAAAGAGTTGCCAGCAATATTGTTCCAGTCACCAAGCGACATTATGAAATTGTATGACGCAGTGCTCGGCAGCAGCACTTCGTTGTCAGGCCGCACCGCCCAATTGCTCAGACTAACCGCTTTTAACAACGGCCGCTTTAGTTACTGGCTGTGGTTGGATGGCGAAACCGGCTTTCCTCTTCGGGTAGATACTGTTGATCAAAACAATGAAGTGCTGGAACGCTGGATGGTAGTACATATGCAGCTTAAACCCAGCCTGCCACAAGAATTAATGGGTTTACTCAGCGCTGATTTACCGACCGACCCCTTGCAGTTACCGCAGAGTGAATCCCGGCAGCAAGTTGATTTTCAGCTGGGCTGGTTGCCTGACGGTTACCAGCTGGTGTTACAGCAACAGACACCAATGGCACCCAATAATACGGTGCTGGCTTCCTGGTTATTAACCGATGGTTTGCATCAGGTTTCGGTCTTTGTGCAGCCATCGGCCGGTTTACCCGCCCAGGCTTTTCGTGATGGAGCTACCACTTTATTGGTGCTGCCCAAGCAGAATATTGACGTCACTGTTATAGGCCCGCTTGATGTGGCCGTTGCGAACAAACTGGCAGATTCCGTTCATTAAGCGGTGCAGCTATAATGCCCGATTTATCGTTACAGGCACAGCAGCATGGTTGAAGAGATAGCCACAGTAGTTCAGACAGAGGCACAGGGTGTCTGGTTAGAAACCAGGGTGCAAAGCAGTTGTCAGGCCTGCAGTGCCAACGATAGCTGCACCAGTGGTGTGGTGGCCAAACATCTGACCAACCGCCAGTACCGTTTTTTTCTGCCTTATCCTTCTTCGCAGTATGCTGAATTATTGCCTGGCCAACAGGTGCGCATTGGCATTCATGAAGGCGTACTACTGAAATCTGCCCTTGTGGTGTATCTGTTACCGTTGTTGTTATTTATTGCCGCAGTGCTTTTGATGTACTGGGCAGAGGCAAGCGAAGGCTGGCAATTGTTTGCTGGTATTGTGGCCGCTTTGCCCGGTTATTATTTGGCACGTCGTTTTGGTTTACAGCAAGGTGGTGCTGAACAACAGGTTGAGTTATTGGCCGTGTTGCCGACGCTGGCAGTGCAGCAGCAATAATACTGCACTTATCATCAGAGCTGCAGCGAAAACCCCCACTGGCGTGAAAGCCTAAGAACACATAGCAACCTCGCAGCAAATCAAGTACAATTCGCGGCAATTTTAATCTGTGGTCTGTCAGCACCTGATGTTTTAACGTCGGTGTCTAGCGGCCAATCAGCTCAGCTTTATATTGGAAAAAATGGCAAAAATATCTCATATCCGCAATTTCTCCGTCATTGCTCACATTGACCATGGCAAATCAACCTTGTCTGACCGGCTGATCCAATTTTGTGGTGGTTTGTCTGATCGGGAAATGCAGGAACAAGTGCTGGATTCGATGGATCTGGAGCGTGAACGTGGTATCACCATCAAAGCGCAAAGTGTAACGCTGAACTACAAAGCCAAAGACGGTGAAACTTATCAGCTGAACTTTATCGACACCCCGGGTCACGTTGACTTTACCTATGAAGTCAGCCGCTCATTGGCCGCCTGTGAAGGTGCCTTATTGGTCGTGGACGCCGGCCAGGGTGTAGAAGCACAAACTGTTGCCAACTGTTATACAGCGCTGGAAATGAACCTGGAAGTATTGCCGGTTCTGAACAAAATTGACCTGCCACAGGCTGAACCTGAGCGTGTTGCTGAAGAAATTGAAGACATCATTGGTATCGAAGCCGTGGGTGCTGTGCAGTGTTCTGCCAAAACCGGTTTAGGTATTGAAGATGTGCTGGAAACAATCGTCAAGGGTATCCCTTGCCCTGAAGGTGATGTGGACGCGCCAACCCAGGCACTGATCATCGACTCCTGGTTCGACCCCTACCAGGGCGTTGTGTCACTGGTACGCGTTAAACACGGTAAAATTCAGGCCAAAGACAAAATTAAAATTATGTCGAGCGGCGCCGTCTACGAAGTGGACAAAGTGGGTATTTTTACGCCAAAAGCAAAAAATACCGGCATTTTAAGCACTGGCGAAGTAGGTTTTGTCATTGCCGGTATTAAGGAAATTAAAGGCGCACCTGTTGGCGATACCTTAACATTGGCAAAAAATTCAGCCACTGAACCTTTACCAGGCTTTAAACGCATTAAACCTCAGGTGTATGCCGGTGTATATCCGGTGTCGTCAGACGACTATGAAGATTTCCGTGATGCGCTGGAAAAACTCAGCTTAAACGACTCATCTTTGTTTTATGAACCAGAAAGCTCCAGCGCTTTAGGTTTTGGTTTCCGTATTGGTTTCCTGGGTATGTTACATATGGAAATCATTCAGGAACGGTTAGAGCGTGAATACGATCTGGACCTCATCACCACGGCACCAACAGTAGTGTATGAAGTTGTGACCAAAGCTGGTGAAACCGTGATGGTTGATAACCCAAGCGACTTACCGCCAGTTGGGAATATTGACGAAATCCGCGAGCCTATTGTTGAAGCCCATATTCTGGTACCACAGGAATACTTAGGTAACGTGATTAACCTTTGTATTGAAAAACGTGGTGTACAAATCAATATGACGTACCACGGTCGTCAGGTGGCAGTGGTATATGAACTGCCAATGGCGGAAGTAGTCATGGACTTCTTCGACCGGTTAAAATCAACCAGCCGTGGTTATGCCTCTTTGGATTACGCTTTTAAACGTTTCCAAACCTCGGACATGTCACGGGTGGATATTCTGATCAACGGTGAAAGAGTGGATGCGCTGGCTATTATCAGCCACCGTGATTTTGCGCAGAGCCGTGGCCGCGATCTGGCCGAAAAACTCAAAGAGCTGATCCCTCGTCAGATGTTTGATATCGCCATTCAGGCCGCTATTGGCAGTCATATTATTGCCCGTACTACGGTGAAACAATTACGTAAAAACGTATTGGCCAAGTGTTATGGCGGTGATGTCAGCCGGAAGAAAAAGCTGTTACAAAAACAAAAGGAAGGTAAAAAGCGCATGAAGCAAGTGGGCAATGTTGAAGTGCCACAAGAAGCGTTTTTAGCCATTCTGAAAGTAGGCAAATAGCCTGCATTTCCGTGATTGCGGCGCTGTTTTACCAGCGCCGCAGTTGTTACAGCTGGTAACAATATATAGTGCAACAGCAGCAGCAACTGCACATAGTTCAGCGGTAAGCTGAGATATCAGAGACAGCAACGAGGATTGGATTTTTCATGGCAGGTTATTTTGCAATATTTTTAGTGGCATTAACGGTCGGCAGCGGTTTAATTTGGTTGTTTGATGCTTTAGTGCTGGCGCCTAAACGCAAAATGAAACTGGCGCAGGCGGAAGCCGCAGCCGGCACCGCCTTGTCTGAAGAAGTGAAACAACAAATTGCGCCTCAGTCTTATATCGCGGAAACAGCGCAGTCGATTTTCCCGTTAATTGCCGTGATCACCATTTTCCGGTCTTTTTTATACGAACCTTTCCAGATTCCATCCGGCTCTATGATGCCAACCCTGCTGGTTGGTGATTTTATTCTGGTGGAAAAATATTCTTACGATGTCAAAGACCCGATTTGGCGCACTACCTTAATTCAAACCGGTAAACCTGAACATGGTGATGTGGCGGTGTTTAAATATCCGGAGCAGCCGAATGTGGATTACATCAAACGTATTATTGGTTTACCTGGCGATCGTATTGTTTATAAAAACAAACAGTTATATATCCAGAAAGCCTGTGATAAAAACCTGAATCAGCCATGCCCTGTGCTGGAACCCATGCATCAGGAATTGCAGTCGGAAGGTGAATTTTTCTTAGGCCCTTATCCACTGAAACGTTTTACTGAACAAGGCCCAACCAAACAATATGACATTCTGCAAAATGCCATGCTGCCTGAGCCTATTCATAACTATTACCGCCAGCCTGGTACTGAAACTACAGAATTTGTGGTGCCAGCCGGCCATTATTTTGCCATGGGCGATAACCGCGATAACAGCCGCGACAGCCGGTTCTGGGGTTTTGTACCAGAGCAGAATCTGGTGGGCAAAGCGGTGTTTAAGTGGATGAGTTTTGAATTTAATGAGGATCCGAACAGTGCCATTCCAGGCTGGGTGCCAGTTGGCATTCGCTTTGAACGTTTAGGCCGGATTGAATAAGGGTAGGCATGCAAGTTTCTTTAGCGCCATTACAACGACGTCTGGGTTATCAGTTTGTGCAGCCTGAGCTGCTGGAACAGGCGCTGACCCACCGCAGCTGTAAAGGCAAACATAACGAACGGCTGGAGTTTTTAGGGGATGCCATTTTAAGTTTTGTCATCGCCGAAGCGCTGTATCAGAATTTCCCGAAAACACGGGAAGGTGATTTAACCCGGATGCGGGCATCCCTGGTCAAAGGGGTCACCCTGGCTGAGATTGCCAAAGAGCTGCAGCTGTCTGAATTTTTACGCTTGGGGCCAGGTGAGTTAAAAAGTGGTGGTTTTCGCCGTGAGTCTATTCTGGCTGATGCGGTAGAAGCCATTTTAGGTGCCATTTATTTAGATGGTGGCGCCCAGCCCTGCAAAGAACGGATCCTGGCCTGGTTTGGTTCGCGCCTGACGGTCATTGAACCCGGCGTGCAAAAAGATTCCAAAACCAAACTGCAGGAATATCTGCAGGGCCGCAAAATGGCGTTACCCCAATACGAAGTGATTGAAGTAATGGGAGAAGCCCATGATCAAACCTTCACCGTAAAATGTACAGTGGCTGGCATGCAGCCTATTATTGCCAGTGGCAGCTCACGCCGTAAGGCCGAGCAGGACTGCGCGAACCTGGTGTTGGAACAGCTTACCCATGACAAATAATATTCCTGAAACCGCCGGCGAAACTTTTGCCGGTTTAGTGGCTATTGTTGGCCGGCCTAATGTGGGTAAATCCACTTTGCTCAATCAGCTGATTGGCCAGAAAGTCAGTATCACGTCAAAAAAACCACAAACCACCCGCCACCGTATTGTTGGCATCGACACTGTGGGTCAATACCAGACGGTCTATGTGGATACGCCAGGCCTGCACAGTGAAGAAAAACGTGCGATTAACCGACTGATGAACAAAGCAGCTGCCAGTTCAATTCTGGACGTGGAGCTGGTGATCTTTGTGGTGGAGGGCACCCGCTGGCTGGAAGACGATCAGATGGTGTTAAACCGGTTGATTGCCGCCAACAAACCGGTGATCCTGGTGGTGAACAAAGTGGATCTGTACAAAGACAAAGAAGAGTTATTGCCACATTTACAATGGCTTGGCACTCAGCTGTCTTTTGTGGAAATAGTGCCGCTTTCGGCAGAAAAAGGCACCAATGTGGCCGCGCTGCGTGACATAGTGCATAAACACCTGCCACCTTGTGAGTTTTTCTTCCCGGAAGATTACATCACTGACCGCTCACAACGTTTTATGGCATCCGAAATTGTGCGTGAAAAGCTGATGCGCTTTTTGGGTGACGAGCTGCCGTATTCGGTCACGGTAGAAATTGAGCGTTTTAAGTGGGAAGAAAAACACTACCACATTGCTGCGCTGATTCTGGTGGAGCGTGACACGCAAAAACGCATGGTGATAGGTAAAGCCGGTGAACGGATCAAAACTATCGCCTCTGAAGCCCGCAAAGATATGGAAGACCTGTTTGAACAACCGGTATTTCTGCAAATGTGGGTCAAGGTCAAATCTGGCTGGGCCGATGACGAGCGGGCACTGCGCAGCTTGGGTTATGGCGAAGATTAATGACCACAGGCTTTAGTCCCGCTTATCTGCTGCACAGCAGAGCCTTTCGCGACGACAAGCTGTTATTGGATTTATTGTTACCTGAACAAGGGCGTTTGCGTGCAGTGGCACGCCGGCCCGGCAAAAAACAAGGCGGGCGCAGCAATTGGCCCGCTTTTGCATTATTGGCCGTCCAACTTACCGGCCGCGGTGAATTAAAAACAGTGCGGGCACTGGAAGAACAGCAACCGGCGCTGCAATTTCAGGGTAACTTTTTATTTAGTGCTATGTATATCAACGAGCTGCTGTGCCGCATTTGGCCGCAGGATGTGGCAAGTGAGCATCTATTTGCCCTGTATCAGCAAAGTTTGCTGGATTTAGCCGCTGCCCAGCCGCATCCGGGGTTATTGCAGCCGGTGCTGCGCCGGTTTGAATTCATGCTGCTCAGCGAACTGGGTGTGCCGGTGGATTTGACCTTTGATGCGCAGCAACAACCGCTGGCTGTTGATGGCCTGTATCAGTGGCAGGTTGAAGCCGGGTTAGTGCGCACAGGTTTTATCGATGCCAACGGCAGGCAGCATGGTGTGGGCTGGCCGGGGGAGGCTTTAATGGCAATAGCCCGCGGCCAATGGCATGACGAATCACTGCGTGTTGCCAAACAACTGTGCCGTTATTTATTACAACCGCTACTTGGCAATCAACCGCTTGCCAGTCGGGCCCTGTTTAACCGATAGTTTTAAAAGTGAGATGCAGTAGCTGAAACCTGCTGCAACCCGGAGACTTATGATGCAACCCATTTATTTAGGCGTAAATATCGACCATGTTGCCACTGTGCGTCAGGCCCGCGGCAGCCAGTATCCTGAACCTGTACATGCGGCTTTATTGGCCGAGCAGGCCGGTGCCGACGGTATCACAGTGCATTTACGTGAAGATCGCCGCCATATTCAGGACAGGGACGTGTTTTTATTAAAAGACACTATTCAGACCCGACTGAATTTTGAAATGGGTGTCACTGACGAAATGCTGGCGATTGCCCGCAAACTCAAACCACATTTTTGCTGTTTGGTGCCGGAAAAACGCCAGGAACTGACCACAGAAGGTGGCCTCGATGTGGCAGGGCATTTTAGCCATATTGAAAGTGCAGTAAAAACTCTGACTGACGACGGCATTCTGGTGTCGTTATTTATTGACGCTGATTTCACACAAATTGCTGCTGCTGCCAAAGCAGGTGCACCTTATATTGAAATTCACACCGGTGCTTATGCCGACGCCACTTGCCCTAAACAGCAGTTGGCTGAGCTTGAGCGGATCCGCTCTGCCGCAGAATATGCCGCATCGCTTGGCATAGTGGTGAACGCCGGCCATGGTTTACATTTTCACAATGTGCAGGCCATTGCTGCCATTCCGCAGATGTATGAGCTGAATATTGGTCATGCGCTGATCGCCCGGGCTATTTTTACCGGTTTAGGCCCGGCCGTTGCTGAAATGAAAAGGTTAATGGTGGAGGCGCGCCGCTAATGGCCATCCTCGGGCTTGGCACTGACATTGTGGAAATTTGCCGTATTGAGCAAAGTTTACAGCGCTCCCCACGGCTGGTTGAGCGGGTGCTGACCGAGGCCGAAAGGGCGATTTATCAGCAGCATAAACAGCCGGTGCGTTATTTTGCCAAAAGGTTTGCCGCCAAAGAGGCGGCGGCCAAAGCATTGGGTACAGGCATAGGGCGGGGGATTTCCTTTCAGCATTTTGCTATCAGCAATGACGAATTTGGCCGGCCGCAGTTGCAGTTAACAGATGCAGCCTTAGTGCTAGCAGAAAAACTCGGGGTGAAACACTGCTGGTTGTCGATCAGCGACGAGCAGGCTTTTGCCTGTGCCACTGTCATTTTTGAATCCTGATATTGTTGTCTGACAAAGCCCGGTTTTGACAGACAACAAGGTGATTAAAAAAGCCCTGTGCATTCAAGCTGCACAGGGCTTTTTTATCTATAGGATGACCGGTGATCTGGATGTTGCCATTGTTATGGCTGGGTCAGTGCCCATTCGGTCAGTAACTGCACGCCAAAACCTGTGGCGCCTGTGACCTGCACCCCTTTGTCGCTGCTGGCAAGGGCATTACCGGCAATGTCGATATGCGCCCAGGGGGTTTGACCAACAAACTGTTGCAGGAACCAGGCCGCTGTTGAAGCACCTGTGGTTTTGCCGGTGTTGCGTAAATCGGCCAGTTCACTTTTCATTTCGCTGGCAAACTGCGGCCCAAGCGGTAAACGCCACAGCGGCTCATTCACTTTGGCGCCTGCCGCTGTCAGTTGTTGCACCAGTTGTTCATCTTCTGAAAAAAGTCCGGCGTAATAACTACCCAGAGCCCCCACTTTAGAACCGGTCAGGGTGGCGATATCGACCATAGCCCTTGGTTTAAACTGCTGATTGGCATACCAGAGCGCGTCAGCCATCACTAACCTGCCTTCGGCGTCTGTGCTGGTAATTTGCACTGTTAAGCCGGCGCCTGTTTTAATAATGTCGCCCGGTAACATGGCTTTATCCGAAATCATATTTTCGGCCATCGCCATCACAGCAACCACGTTTACCGGTGCTTTTTGCAAAGCCAGGGTTTTAATGGTGCCAAGGGCGGCAGCAGCGCCCGCCATATCGCTGGTCATCCGTACTATCGACTCGCCATCGGTTTTTAAATGATAACCGCCGGTGTCAAAAGTAATACCTTTGCCGATAATAGCGAGCGGCGCTTTGTTGCTGTTTTGCCACTGGGCAATCACCAGCCTTGGTGGTCTGTTGCTGCCTTTGCCCACGGCATAAAGGGCACCTAAACCGGCTTTTTGCAGCGCTTTTTCATCCAGGACCTGCACCTTTACTCCCAGTTTTTCCAGCTGCAGTGCGGCGTCGGCAAAAGTTTGTGGCGTTAAAGCTTCGGCCGGCTCATTGGTCAGATCCCGTGCCAGAAACACACCGCTGTTAAGCGCCTGTGCTTTGTCGAGTGCAACCTTGCTCTGTGTTGGATGTTCGGCCAGCAGATGCACCTGACTCAGTGCTGTTTTGCTGTTTTTGCTTTTGTATTTATCAAAACGGTAAGAGCGCAGCTCCAGTCCCTGGGCAAAAGTGGCGACTTTCGTGGCATCGACGCTGCTGTGGGTCAGGGCGCTGGTGTCGATGCTAACGGCGGTGCTGTCGTTTTTGGCAAGCACAGCAGCGGCGTCGGCGCCAAGTGTAAGAATGTCACTGTGGCTGAGTTTGCTGCTGTCGCCAAGGCCAAGTAATACCAGGCGCTGTGTGGGCGCATTGCCAAGACGCAGCTCCAGCTGAGTGCCTTTTTTGCCGGTAAATTTTTCGCTGCTAAGCCAGGCTTTGGCCAGAGCATCCTGCAGCTGTGGGTGTTCGTTCTGGCTAAGGCTTTGTTCGGACACTAACAGCAACTGGCTTTGCACTTCTGCTGCTGTGTTGTCACTGAAGTTAAATTGCAGCGACGCCAGGGCGGAAGAAGACAATAAAGCGCAGCCAACGGCAAGCGCACTGGCAGATAAGCGGGTGAATTTCATAAATTTACCTGTACTCAGTTCATGGATAAATAGGGTTGTTGATTGATAAGTTTGCTGATCAGTGATGCTTTGATGTGGTGAATAATGCAGATCCGCTGCGGGTATTGCCGCATATTTTCGGCAAATGGCGGCTGAGGGCTGATAAAGTGCGCTGCTTTACCAGACCCAGCCTGCAGCTTCGGTAAGCAAAGATTGTAATCTGTCCTGCAGTTCAAATAACTCCGGCTCCAGTTGTTCCATGGTTTTGCCGTGTTTCAGTTCAGTTTCAATCAACTCGGTCAGCTGTTTGATATGCGGCACCCCGGTGTAACAGCTGGCACCGTGCAGTTTATGCACCAGCTGAATAAAAGGTTCCACCTGTTTGCTGCGCATCAGGCTTTCCATTTCGGTCAGAGTGGCAGGCAGGCTGGCGAGAAAAATCTGCAGCAGCTCTTTGGCGAGATCCACTTTACCGGCGGCGCAGCGCAGTGCCAGTTCCCAGTCCAGATGCCGGCTATAAGGCAATTCCTGCACCAACTGCTGTGGATCCCGTTCCGGCGCCGGGCCGGTATGAGCACAACATTCTTTCAGCGCAAAATGCAGCATCTGCTCATCCAGAGGTTTGGTTAAAAACTCGCTAAAACCAAGCAACATCAGGCGTTCACGTTCGCCTTCCAGTGCATGGGCTGTCACGGCAATAATAGGGGTGGCTTCGTTAATTGAGCTTTGCTGAATACGCTGGCAGGCGGTAATACCATCCATCACCGGCATATTAATATCCATAAAAATCACGTCGTAATGAAATTGTGAGGCTTTTTGCAGCGCTTCAGCACCGTTGGTGGCGGAGTCGATACTTTCCACCAGTTCGCCAAGCAAAGCGTTAATCAGTTTCAGATTGGCTTCGTTGTCATCCACCGTCAGCACCCGCAGTTTGCTTTTTGGGGGGGCTGGCAGTTTGCTCGGGAGTTCATGCAACTGCTGATAAGGCCGCGCCAGCGCAGCAGCCAGTTTGCGCTGATGGGCGGGTTTGGATAAACAGGCTTCGGCGCCGGTTTGCAGCAGCGCTTCACGTAAGGTTGGTGACAGGGTATTAACCAGCAGATAAATATAAGAGCAGGACTGATTGAGCTGACGGATTAGCTCCACAATTTGATTCACCTGATCCAGCGACACAGCCCGGCCAATAATGGCCATATCATAATGTGGCTGACTGGCCAGCGCCTGTTGCACCTGGCTTGGCGTGGCGCAGGACGACACCTGCATGCCCCAGCTGTTCAACAGCGACAAAGTGGCCTCACGGGAAAACTGCTGAGGTTCAATATACAGCACTGTTTTACCGGCCAGCAGCTGCACCGGCAGCCCTTCAGACACCGGCAGCGGATGGCGCCGGCACGACACGGTAAACCAGAAGGTCGACCCCTGATCCGGCTGGCTGTCAAAGCCGATACTGCCGCCCATAGCCTCCACCAGTCGCTGGGAAATAAACAAACCTAAACCAGTACCGCCATAACGCCGGCCTATGCTGCCGTCGGCCTGGGAAAAACCATAAAACAGCTGCTCCTGCTGCTCCTGCGGAATACCAATACCGGTATCCTGCACCGAAAAATGCAGCAGGGTTTTGTCGTCGTTATACTCGCTGCCGCTGACCCGAATCACAATGCTGCCATGTTCGGTAAATTTCACTGCATTACCGGCAATATTCATCAGCACCTGATTAATGCGCAGCGGGTCGCCGATAATGTCATCCGGGCAATCCGGATCAATCAGCAGCGCCAGTTCCAGCTGTTTTTCAAAAGCATTGGCGGCCAGCAGTTCAATCGAATCATTGACTAAATCACGCAGTGAAAAAGGCTCAGGGTTAATTGGCATCCGGCCTTCTTCCAGCTTGGCGTAATCCAATACGTCGTTTACTAAGGTCAGCAGGCTGTTGGCCGATTTCTGAATAGTATTGAGATAATCCTGCTGATGGTGCGACAGCTGGGTTTTTAACAGCTGACGGGTAAAACCGATGACGCCGTTTAGTGGTGTACGTAGCTCGTGACTCATTTTGGCGAGGAATTCAGATTTAAGTTTATTGTCTTCCTGCGCTTTACGTCTGGCCATATCCAGCGCCACGTTCTGCATTTCCAGCTGTTCCATGGTGTGGGTTAAGTCGCTGGTGGACTGCTCTATGGTGTGCTGCATTTCATCCTGCAGCTCTTTAAGTTGAGTGGCCAGCTGATTAATGCCGAGGCGCATCTGATCCAGCTCACCAAAATAAGGTTGTTCCAGCTTGCTGGCATAACGACCTTCAGCCAGTTTTTCGGTCAGGCTAATCAGCTGTTGCATCGGTGTAGTCAGACGGCCAACCAGCTTTAAACTGAGCGCCAGCCCTACCATCATGCCAAGCAGAATAATCAGCAGCGACACCAGCAAAGAACTTTGTTGCGCCAGCAAAACTTTGTCTTTTTGCAGCTCCAGCAGTACCAGGCCCAGAGCCGGAGACTGCGCCGCCGGGGATTGCTCTGCCGGGTTATCGCTGTCGGTTTGCTCCGGCAACACAGGCACCAGAATAATCAGCGCTTTGCCATCATCGAGAATTTCGCTGTGATCGGGCCAGGGTTGGCTGGCAATATGGTTGAGTCTGGCAAAGTCTTTGTGATAGTTGGAGGTCACCACCAGATTGTGCTGGCGGTCAAAAATGGCAATACTTTTAACCAGCGGTGAGTTTTTCCGATGGCTCAGATTGAGCAGCCGTTGCAGTAAGGCTTTGTTGTTGTTTAGCAGCGCTTCTTCACTGGCAATCGCCAGCGGTTCGGCAATATTACTGGCCTGTTCTTCCAGATAATGTTGCACATCCTGGTAACGGGCAAAACTAAAATAACCACCCAACCCCAGACTGATTAATAAAGTGGGTACTAAAGTGATCAGCAGAATCCAATCGCGTAAACCAATCTTCGTCATCTTCAGCGCTGCTTGCTACAATGGTCCTTCGAACAGCCATCATGACACATGCCCGTTAAAAAACCTACCCAAGCCCGGCGGGCAAAAGGCAGGAAATAAGGCAGCCAAAGGCCAATATTTTTTATGGTAACTATTTATAAATCAAAAGCTAAAACCCCAAAAGGCCCACAACATCTGGATCTGACTATTGAGCGTTGGGACGCTGAAGGTCAGAGCATCGCTTTTTATCAGGGGAAAATCTGTTTTGTTGACGGCGCCTTGCCAGGCGAATCCGTCAAAGTCAAAGTAACAGAACAAAAGCCACAATACCTCAAAGCCGAAGTACAAAAAGTACTCAAAGCATCTGAACAGCGTATTGCACCTTTATGCCGTTTTGCCAGTGAATGTGGTGGTTGTCAGTTGCACCATGTCAGTGCAGAAAACGCCCGCATCCTGAAGCAACAAGCGCTTGATGAGCATCTGAAACATCAGTTTAAGCTTGATGTATTGCCATGGCAGCCGATGTTAACAGGCACCGCAACAGGCTATCGGCGTAAAGCCAGAATTGGTGTCTGGTTTGAGAAAAAAACCAACGAATTTGTGGTGGGTTTTCGCCGTAAGGGCGGTAAAGAAATTACCCCTGTCAGTGACTGTATGGTGCTTAGTCCGGCGATTGTGCCGGTATTTAAGGTGCTCAGTGAAACCCTGCCCAGACTGAAAGCCGGCACTGCCATTACCCATGTTGAGGTGCTGGACGCCGCAGGCAAGGCTTTTGTCGTGGTGCGGCACATCAAAGCGCTGAGTGCTGAAGATAAAAGTTTGCTGCAACAAGCCTGGCCTGAAGCTTGCTGGATAGGCGAAGCACAAAGTGATGAATTCTGTTTCTGGGGCGAGCCACAACAACCCCAGTACCAATTAGCCCAGGGTTTAACCTTAGCCTTTGCGCCGACTGATTTTATTCAGGTGAATGAAGCGGTAAATCAACAAATGGTAACGCAGGCGCTGGATTGGCTGCAGCTGAAAAACACCGACAAAGTGCTGGACTTATATTGTGGTATAGGTAATTTCAGTTTGGCATTAGCAAAGCAGGCGGCACAGGTGGTAGGCTTGGAGGGTGTTGCAACAATGGTGACAACCGCCACAGACAACGCGCAGCTTAACGGGCTTGCCAATGCCAGCTTTGCCCAGGCCGATTTGCATTTAGCCTGGCCCAAAGCACCGTGGAATAAGAATATTTACCAGAAAGTGTTGCTGGATCCAGCCAGAGCCGGCGCGCTCGGGGCTATTGACGAAGTGGCGCGGTTAAAACCAGAGACTGTGCTTTATGTGTCCTGTAATCCGGTGACTTTTGCCCGGGATGCAAAAGTATTGCTTGGCAAAGGATATAGTTTAAGCAAAATTGGTCTGATGGACATGTTTCCCTACACCAGCCATCTGGAGTTGATGGCGTTATTTTCGCATACGAGGCAGTAAGTTATGGTCACTATCCGGCATTCCCACAGCACCGAATATAACCCGGGTGAAACCACCGCCTGGCTCAGTTCGCTTGGTTTGCCGGACAGTAAAATCAGCAGCCTGCTTGAGACCGAACACTGGTTGCAGCAACATGGTTTTACCGAAGCCACTTGCCCGCAGGTGCGCACCGGCTGGGAGATGGTGGAAATTCTGGCCGATTTGCGGATGGACAAAGACGCACTGACCTCGGCATTATTATTCCCGCTGATTGAAGCCGGCATTTTAAGTTGTGAAGA
Organism: Rheinheimera sp.; assembly: GCF_036782235.1. Classification (GTDB taxonomy): domain Bacteria; phylum Pseudomonadota; class Gammaproteobacteria; order Enterobacterales; family Alteromonadaceae; genus Pararheinheimera. The sequence goes on from NZ_DAIPZL010000002.1 coordinate 388,332, forward strand.
GCTCGACAATTTATTTCCGCCAGCTGTGCTGACCATGTTGGCGGCAGTGAAACAAATGGAAGCAATCCGCACCATTCCGGTGGGGCCTGGGCAAACGCCAAACCCGCAGCAGGCCGATAACCTGCGCAAAATGCTGCTGACCATGGTGGAAGATGTGCGCGCTGTGGTGATTAAACTGGCGGCACAAATTTGTTATCTGCGTGATGTAAAAAACGCGGATGAAGAAACCCGGGTACTGGCCGCCAAACAAACCAATGCTATTTTTGCGCCGCTGGCCAACAGGCTAGGGATAGGTCAGCTGAAATGGGAGCTGGAAGATTTAGCTTTTCGTTATCTGCATCCGCAAACCTATAAACAGATTGCCAGTTTACTGGAAGAAAAACGCCTTGGGCGTGAGCAATATATGCAGGAATTTGTCGATGCTGTGCGCCAGCGCATGAAAGACGAAAACCTGAATGTGGAAGTGTACGGCCGGCCTAAACATATTTTCAGTATCTGGAAAAAGATGCAGAAAAAACATCTGGCGTTTGACCAGCTGTATGACATCCGTGCTGTGCGTATTGTCACCGAAAAAGTGCAGGACTGTTATGCCGTGCTTGGCATAGTGCATACCTCCTGGCAGCACTTGCCCAAAGAATTTGACGATTATATTGCCACCCCCAAACAAAACGGTTACCAGTCGATTCATACCGTGGTGCTGGGGCCGCAGGGCCGGCCTGTGGAAATTCAGATCCGCACCCGTCAGATGCACGATGATGCCGAATTAGGGGTTGCTGCACACTGGCGTTACAAAGAAGGCGGGCATGCTGGCCGTGAAGGCGCGCTGGATGAAAAAATTGGCTGGCTGCGCAAAATTCTGGCCTGGCAGGAAGAAGTGGTGGATTCGTCGCTGGCCGAAGAGCTGCGTAATCAGGTCACCGAAGACAGAGTTTATGTGTTTACGCCTAAAGGCGATATTGTGGACTTACCGCTTGGCTCAACGCCGCTCGACTTTGCCTATTATGTGCACTCCAATGTCGGTCATCGTTGTATTGGCGCGAAAATTTCCGGCCGTATTGTGCCTTTTACCTATCAGCTGAAAACCGGCGATCAGGTAGAAATTTTAACCGGCCGTGAGCCCAACCCAAGCCGCGACTGGCTCAATCCACATCTGGGTTATTTAAAGTCCAGCCGTGCCCGCTCTAAAGTGCAATATTGGTTCCGTCTGCAGGACAGGGATAAAAACTACGCTGCCGGCAAAGAGTTGCTGGAAACCGAATTATCCAGACTCAACCTGAAAATGGACCAGCCGGTCAAAGTGATCCAGCATTTTAATGTGAACTCGCTGGAAGAGCTGCTGGTTGGTATTGGTGGCGGCGAGATTAAAGTCACCCAGGTGGTGCATTATATTCAGAGTCAATATGCCAAGGCGTCACCGCCTGACATTGACCCCAGACTTAAAACCAAACCGATGACCACAGCCCCGGCAAAAAGCCATGTGGTGGTGCAGGGGGTTGGGAATCTGATGACCCATATGGCCGGTTGTTGTCAGCCGTTGCCGGGTGATGCCATTATTGGTTATATCACCCAGGGCCGTGGTATTGCCGTGCACCGTGACGATTGTGAGCAGTTTAAAACCCTGCTGGAACAACATCCGGAGCGGGTGGTGGAAGCGACCTGGGGCGATCAATATGCGTCGGGTTACGAAGTGAATATCCGTATTGTAGCGCATGATCGCAACGGTTTATTACGCGATATCACCAGTATTCTGGCCAATGAAAAAGCCAATGTACTGAAAATGAGCAGTAATTCGGATGTAGCGCGGCAAACCGCCACTATCAACATGACGCTTGAGCTGTACAACCTGGATTCACTGAATAAATTGCTGACCAAAGTCAGTTTGATTGACGATGTGATTGAAGCCAAAAGGTCACAATAAATTTTTGAGCTGACCCAGGCCCGCCCGCTGGCGGGCCTGCTTATTTGTGGAATTTGTATGTCTAAACCTATTGATGATTTGCTGGCCATTATGGCAACACTGCGCCACCCGGAGCAGGGGTGCGCCTGGGATAAAGCGCAGACATTTCAAAGCATTAAGCCTTATACCATTGAAGAAGCCTACGAAGTGGCTGACGCCATCGAGCGCGGCGACTTTGCCGATTTAAAAGATGAACTCGGCGATTTGTTGTTTCAGGTGGTGTTTTACAGCCAGATGGCAAGCGAGCAGGGCCTGTTTGCCTTTCACGATTGTGTTGCCGCCATTTGCGACAAACTGACCCGCCGCCATCCGCATATTTTTGCATCTGCTGCACACTCAGCCTCAGGTGCCGCAGACGCCGGCGCCGCTTTGCAAAACTGGGAAAACCTGAAAAGCAACGAACGTAAAAAAGCCGGTCTTCACAGTATTCTCGACAATGTGCCCAATACCATGCCGGCATTAAGCCGTGCTTATAAACTGCAAAAACGCTGCGCCACGGTGGGTTTTGACTGGCCTTCGGTGGACGGCTGCTGGGACAAAGTGAAAGAAGAAATTCTGGAAGTGGAACAAACGGAGTCGGGCAGCCCTGAACTTGTGGATGAGCTTGGCGATTTAATGTTTGCCATGGTGAACGTTGTGCGCAAACACGGCCTGGATCCCGAAGCTGTGCTGCGCCAGGCCAATCAAAAATTTGAACAACGTTTTCGTGCTGTGGAAGCAAAGCTTGCTGATACCGCCACGCCAGTGGGGCAAGCCAGCCTGGAGCAAATGGAAGCTGCCTGGCAGCAGGTAAAACAAGCTGTCAGGCCAACCTGAGCAAGCAGCAGACAGCGCCGGCCCAGCGTCTCTTTGCCAATGCAGCAGCGCAGCCAATGATGCACCCGGGTGGGGGCTGGGCTGATAACCCGGGCATCCGGGCGCAATTTACCGCTACTGCGGCAGGTGGTTTTTTTTGCTGCGCAAAAAATATGCTAATGTCAGTTTCACTTTAAACGACAAAGGAGTGACGTTGATGAAGTTGACTTACCTGTTTGTGCCTGTAGCCGCCAGCCTGCTGCTGGGTTGTAATAATGACGACACCAGCCCGCCACCACCACAGCCCAGCCCGGCGGAAAAAGTCAGCATTGTGTACACAGCCCATGGCGTGCCGCATATTCAGGCCGCGAGCTACCGGGCGCTTGGTTATGGCGTCGGTGTGGCCCAGGCCAGCGAAAATTTATGTACCCTCTCGGAACAATTATTAAAACTCAAAGGTGAAAAATCCCGTTATTTTGGCGCAGGTGCAGCGCAGAAAAACCTGTTATCGGATTTAGCTTACCGGGCGCTTGATTATCGCACCCAGGCGCGGCAGTTGTATGGTGCTGTGCCTTTGGACAGCAAAATGCTGATGCAGGGTTATGCCGAAGGTTTTAATTATCAGCTGCGCCAGTTTGGCAATAGCAGTAACTATCCAACGCCCTGTCGCGGGGTGAGCTGGGTCACCCAAATCCAACCGGAAGATTTATTGGCTTATTATCTTGATTTGGCCAGTTTAGCCAGTACCCGTAACTTTTTAGCCGCGATGGCGGTGGCGGCGCCGCCAGGTCAGCCCACCGCTGTAGCGCCTTCGGTGGCCGCTTCACAGGTACATGCCACAGTAGAGGGTATTGGCAGTAATGGCTGGGCCCTCGGTAAAGACAAAACCGATGGCGCCCAAAGTGCCTTGTTAGCAAATCCGCATTTTCCCTGGGACGGTGAACTCAGGTTTTTTGAGCAGCACTTAACCATACCGGGTGAGCTTGATGTGACTGGCGTTAGTATGATTGGCATGCCGGCCGTGCTGATTGGTTTTAACCAGCATCTGGGTTGGACACATACAGTATCGCAGTCCAAACGTTTTACCTTGTATCAGCTCAGTCTTGATGAAAACAATCCGCTGCGTTACCGCTACGGCACTTCATATCGTGACATCAGCGCCCAAAAGGTCAGTATTGAAGTGTTGCAGCCGGATCAAAGTATCAAAACGGTCGAAAGCACCTTATACCGCAGCCATTATGGCCCTATGCTGGATTTAACGGCGTTATCGCCGGCTTTGGGCTGGAATCAAAAAACTGCTATCACCATGCGTGATGCCAATGCCGGTAATAGCCGGATGTTGCAGCATTGGCTGGCTATGGGCAAAGCACGCAATAAAACTGAGTTTTTTCAGGCGTTTAGTCAGAATAACGGCATTCCGTGGGTCAATACTATGATGGCCGACAGCAGCGGCAACGCCGTTTATCTGGATGGTAGCCAGGTGCCACAGCTAAGTCCGGCGGCAGAAGTTTATTGGGCCAATGCCAGTAAAAGCCCGCAGCTGGCGCCCATCTGGCAAGACGGTGCCGGCAATATTTTATTGCCAGGCTCAGATCCGGCCTTTGAATGGCAAGACAGTGTTGACGCTGCTGGGCCAGGCCTGATGCCTTTTGCCAAGGCGCCAAAACAGGAAAGAACGGATTATGTGTTTAATGCGAACAGCAGTCATTGGCTGAGTAACCTCAATGCGCCGCTGGAAGGTTTTAGCCTGGTGTATGGCCCAGAGCGCACCGAACGCAGCCCACGCACCCGCTATAACGCACAGCTTATCAGCAATCAGGGGGCAGTGAAGCTGGCGGGCGAGGATGGCAAATTTAATTTTGCTGAGCTCAAATCCGTGTTTAGCCATAATGGCTCTTTGTTTGGCACTGAACTCAAAACTGCTTTGGCACAACGTTGTGCCATGTTCCCGCAATTACAGTTGCCCACTGGGGCAGTTGATCTCAGCGCTGCCTGTCAGGTGCTGGCCAACTGGGACGGCCGTTATCAGCTTGACAGCCGTGGCGCCCATCTGCTGCGGGAGTTTTTGCTGGCCTATCGTATTGCCGGTGAGCGCAATTTAGATAAATCCTTATATCAAACTGCTTTTGATGCAGACAATGCCGCGCTGACCCCGGCGGGCCTGGCGCCTTATACCGCCGCAGCGCCAGAGCAGGACAAAGTGCTGCTGGCTCTTGCCAGTGCAGTGCAGCGTTTAACTCAGGCCGGTATTGCGCTGGATGCGCCGCTTGGCACTATTCAGTTTGTGCAAAAAGCCCAAGGGCAGGACAAACTGCCAATAGCCGGCGGATACTCATATGAAGGTTTGTTTAATATGAGTGAAAGGGCCATTCCGTCGCGCAGCACCGCTGATTTAGCCAATGTGGTGTCGGGCACGGGCCGGCCTGATTCGTTGTTGTCGACGCTCAGCAGCAATGGCAATAGCGACACTGCGTACCGGGTGAATTACGGCAGCAGTTTTGTCATGGCGCTGCAGTTTACTGCGGAGGGGCCGAAAGCCGATATGATGCTTGCTTATAGCCAGTCGCACGACCCGGCATCTCCATTTTTTGCCGACCAAACCAGGCTTTTTAGCCAGGGGCTGTGGCGGCCTATGTTGTTTCGGGCTGATGAAGTGAAAAACGCCACCGTCAAAACCATCACCTTAACGCTGGAGCCTTAACGGCAATTGCATAAAACTTTGGGTTAAAGCGCGGTTGCAGGGCTTTAACCCTGTTGCAACCCCAGGCTCTGTTGGGGCGGCAAGATTAAGCCAAGCTTTCGATTGAGCCTGTCTTTGCTCTTTGCTATACTTTCCGCCCGTCCTGATACCAATTCTGATTTCCTTAATTGTTCACCCTGTGCAAACAGGTAACAGCTATTGAAGACAGTTTGGTGTGATATCCAAAATTCAACGTGCCTCAGGGGTCTCATGACTACAAGATACATCTTCGTGACGGGTGGGGTTGTCTCATCTTTAGGTAAAGGTATTGCCGCTGCTTCTTTGGCTGCAATTTTAGAAGCGCGTGGCCTGAAGGTAACAATCCTGAAACTGGATCCTTATATCAACGTGGATCCGGGTACCATGAGCCCAATTCAGCACGGTGAAGTGTTTGTCACCGAAGACGGCGCTGAAACCGATCTCGACTTAGGTCATTACGAGCGTTTTATCCGCACCAAAATGACCAAACTGAATAACTTTACCCAGGGCAGAATTTACGCCGACGTGTTACGTCGCGAGCGCCGCGGTGATTATTTAGGTGCCACTATTCAGGTTATTCCGCATATCACCAACGAAATCAAAGCCCGTGTTGTGGCCGGTGCTGAAGGTTATGATATTGCCATTGTTGAAATTGGTGGCACTGTGGGTGATATCGAGTCGTTACCATTTTTGGAAGCCATCCGTCAGCTGGGTACCGAAATTGGCCGCGAACGTGCACTCTTTATGCATTTAACCCTGGTGCCCTATTTAGGCACTGCCGGCGAAATCAAAACCAAACCAACCCAGCATTCAGTCAAAGAGCTGCGTTCTATTGGTATTCAGCCGGATATTCTGGTGTGCCGTTCAGACCGTTCTATTCCGAGCAATGAAAAAGCCAAAATTGCGCTTTTTACCAATGTGGAAGAACGTGCCGTTATTTCGTTAAAAGACGTGTCCAGCATTTACCAAATTCCGGCTTTGTTAAAATCACAAGGCCTGGATGACTTAGTAGTGCGCCGTTTTTACTTAAACTGCCCTGAAGCTGACTTAAGCGAATGGGAACAGGTGCTGTACCAGGAAAGTAACCCAACGGGTGAAGTGACCATTGGTATGGTGGGTAAATACGTTGAACTCAAAGACGCTTATAAGTCGGTAAACGAAGCCCTGAACCATGCTGGTTTAAAAAACCGTTTAACTGTCACTATCAAATACATTGACTCACAAGATGTTGAAACCAAAGGCAGTGCTATTTTAGCTGGCCTGGATGGTATTCTGGTGCCAGGTGGTTTTGGCGAACGTGGGGTGGAAGGCAAGGTGCTGGCCGCTCAATATGCCCGCGAAAACAAAGTGCCTTACCTCGGTATTTGTTTAGGGATGCAGGTGGCGCTGATTGAATTTGCCCGCAATGTGGCAGGTATGAAAGGCGCCCATTCGACCGAATTTAACAAAGATACAGCTTACCCTGTGGTGGGTCTCATCACTGAATGGCTGGATAGCGCAGGCCAGGTGGAGCAAAGAACCGATGATTCGGATCTGGGCGGTACCATGCGTCTGGGCAGTCAGAACTGTAACCTCAAGGCCAATACCAAAGCCCGTGAAATTTATGGCGCCGACGTCATTAGTGAACGTCACCGCCATCGTTATGAAGTGAACAATCACTTTATTCCAAAACTTGAAGAGGCTGGCCTGATTATTTCCGGTTTGTCGGCTGACAATCAGCTGGTTGAAATGATCGAATTACCAAACCACCCATGGTTCGTGGCGGGTCAGTTCCATCCGGAATTTAACTCAACGCCACGCGATGGCCATCCGTTGTTCCAGGGTTTTGTTGCAGCAGCAGCTAAATATCAGAAACAACAAACGACGAAATAATGAAAAAGCCGCGCCTTGGAGTGCGGCTTTTTTGCTTTAGCCTACAGGGGATATACATGTCAGAAATTATCAATATCGTTGCCCGTGAAATTCTGGACTCGCGTGGCAATCCAACAGTTGAAGCCGATGTATTTTTAAAAAGCGGCGTGATGGGCCGTGGTTGTGCACCATCAGGCGCTTCAACAGGTACCCGCGAAGCTTTAGAACTGCGTGACGGTGATAAAAGCCGTTATTTAGGCAAAGGTGTTCGCACTGCTGTTGCCAATATTGAAGGCCCGATTAAAGCGGCTTTAGTGGGCAAATGTGCTTATGAACAAGCCAAAATCGACCAGCTGATGATCGACTTAGACGGCACTGAGTCTAAGTCTAAATTAGGCGCCAACGCTATTCTGGCGGTTTCTTTAGCAGTGGCCCGTGCTGCAGCTGCTGATAAAAAAATTCCTTTATACCAGCACATTGCTGATTTAAACGGCACACCAGGTGTGTATTCAATGCCAGTGCCTATGATGAACATCATCAATGGTGGTGAGCATGCCGACAACAACGTCGACATTCAGGAGTTTATGGTACAGCCGGTTGGCGCCAAAACTTTTGCTGAAGCACTGCGGATGGGCGCTGAAATTTTCCACCAGCTGAAAAAAGAACTGCACAGCCAGGGCTTAAATACTGCTGTGGGTGACGAAGGTGGTTTTGCACCTGATTTAAAATCAAACGAAGAAGCCTTAACAGTGATTTCTAAAGCTGTGGCCGCTGCCGGTTATGAGCTCAATAAAGACATCACTTTAGCTTTAGACTGTGCTGCCTCTGAGTTTTACCATGAAGGTAAATACAAACTGACCGGCGAAGGCAAAGAATTCACTTCGTATGAATTTAACGACTTCCTGGCCGGCCTGACACAAAAGTTCCCTATTGTGTCGATTGAAGACGGTCTGGACGAATCAGACTGGGACGGCTGGAAAGATTTAACCAATAAAATTGGTAACAAAGTACAGCTGGTTGGCGACGATTTGTTTGTCACCAACACCAAAATTTTAACCCGTGGTATTGAGCAGGGCATTGGTAACTCTATCCTGATCAAATTTAACCAGATTGGTTCTTTAACTGAAACTTTAGCAGCCATTAAAATGGCCAAAGACGCTGGTTTTACGGCGGTTATTTCGCACCGCTCAGGTGAAACTGAAGATGCCTTTATTGCCGATTTAGCGGTAGGCACTGCAGCGGGTCAAATCAAAACCGGTTCTTTATGCCGTTCTGACCGTGTATCTAAGTACAACCAGTTATTGCGTATTGAGCAAGAGCTGGGCGCCAAGGCACCGTACAAAGGCCGTTCTGAAATCAAAGGCCAATAAGCTTTTGACTCCGACAAAAAAAGCGCTTTATGCGCTTTTTTTGTCAAACGGATTTGCGGTTGTGCACTGTTGTTTTCTTTTCGTAAAAAGCAGTGACTGGATAAAAACGCAGCCTTTTTGAGCCTTATGAAACAAGCTACCATCGTCAGATGAAGTCACAAAACGAACTCTGGTTTTTACCTGAGCAAAATCAGACCTATATCGAGCTGTGCAACACTTTGTACGAGCGCGAATTGTTGCGTCTGGCACAAACGCCTGCTGATAAACTGCCCTGGTTGCCCAAACGACTGGCGAGTTTGCCTTTTTATGTGCGTGAAGCCGCTTCGTTAATTTTAAAACACCCGTCCCCTTTAACTTTGGATAGTCAGAATGCCTGTTGGTTACATAGCCAGAGCAAAATGTGTCCTGTGCCCCATGTTGATGAATCAGAAAGTATTTTTGCCTTTTATCATAAAAACGCCAAACTGGGTTTGTTAGTGCCTGTGTATTGCAAAGAGCTGGATATGGAGCAGATCCGGCTTGATTCAGTGGACGAAATTGACCATGAAGGCCAGCGTATTCATTGTAATGAACATGGTTGGTTTGCAATGGCAGGCTGGCCACAGGAGCCGGACAATCAGCAAAAACTGCTGCTCAAACCCAGCAAAACTGTGCTGGTCGCTGTGTGTTGTGGCCATCAGTGGCGTAATCAGGAGCGCAAAACCCCACGTTTACTCAGCCTGCGTGAGTTGCTATTAGCCAGCCGGCTGAACTGGCAAAACTTTGCCAAACCGCATCAGGCAAAAAAAGAACTTCGTTAGCTGATAAAAAGCCATCAAATCGGTCAAATCCGCCAGAAATAGCAAATGTCAGGGCTTTTCAGCGCGCAGGGAAGCCTTCATAATAAAGCCAATCCTGAACTGACTGGTGTGTTATGCGTTTATTGCTTGTGATCCTGCTGACATTATGTGCCGCTTTGCAATACCGGCTTTGGTTCGGTCAGCACAGCGTCAAAGAATATCTGCAGCATAAAGAAGAATTACGCACCCATCAGCAAAGTAACCTGGAACTGAAAAAACGCAATAAAATGCTGCAGGCAGACGTTGCCGATTTGCAACAAGGTCTGGATTCGATTGAAGAACGCGCCCGAAACGAATTAGGCCTCATCAAACAAGACGAAGTATTTTTCCGCTTATTGACCCCCCAGGGTAAAAAATGACCATTGCTGTAGTGATCCCAGCCGCAGGTTCCGGTCAGCGGATGCAGGCAGACAGACCCAAACAATATTTAGAACTATTCGGTAAAACTATTCTCGAGCATACAGTACAGCGTTTGCGTCAGGTGCCAGAGCTGGGCCCGGTTTGGCTGGCGCTGGCCGCTGATGATGCTTATTTTGCTGCCACAAGTTTGGCCGTTCAGCCTGGTATTCATCGGGTAACAGGCGGTCGTGAACGTGCTGACTCAGTGCTGGCCGGCTTAATGGCAATTGATGAAAAACAGTATCCCTGGGTGCTGGTGCATGATGCCGCCAGACCTCTGGTGCAGGTTGCCGATATTCAAAACTTGATAAAACGTTGCCTCGGCTCAGGCTGTGGTGGCATTTTGGCCACACCAGTGCGTGATACGATGAAACGTGCAATGGGCACGCAGGAACATACTCAGGTGCTGCAGACGGTAGAACGTCAAGATCTCTGGCATGCGCTGACCCCACAACTTTTCCCCACAGCACAGCTCAGGCAAAGCCTGCAACAAGCCTTACAACAAGGTGTTGCCATTACCGACGAAGCTTCGGCTCTGGAATGGGCTGGTTTGCCCGTGCTGTTGGTCAGCGGTCGTGCCGACAATATCAAAATTACCCAGAGTGAAGATTTACAGCTGGCTCGTTTTTATCTGGAGCAACAATGACCCCTTTTCGAATTGGACATGGTTTTGATGTACACGCCTTTGGCGGTGAAGGCCCAATCACCCTGGGTGGGGTAAAAATTGATTACCCAAATGGCCTATTGGCACATTCCGATGGTGACGTGGTACTGCACGCCGTGTCTGATGCTTTGCTGGGCGCCGTGGCGCTGGGTGATATCGGCCATCATTTCCCCGACACTGATGCGGCTTTTAAAGGCATCGACAGCCGAATTTTGCTGCGTAAAGTGTTTTCTGATGTGCAAAAGCTCGGTTATCAGATCGGTAATCTGGATGTGACTATTATGGCGCAGGCACCCAAAATGGCGCCTCACATTGCCGCCATGCGCGAAGTACTGGCCGCCGATTTAGCCTGCAGCCTGTCACAGGTGAATGTCAAAGCCACCACCACTGAAAAACTCGGTTTTGTTGGCCGCAAAGAAGGTATTGCCGTGGAAGCCGTGGTGCTGTTGGTGCAAGCCTGATGTCGCAGCTGAATAACACCACAGATATCGGCGCTGAGACAGCGGCTGCCACCACAGAGGTTGCTGCAGCTGTGATAGTGCCGGAGTTTTCTCCTTTGGCTTATTTATATGGTGAACCTTCAGCCACGGCCTTGTTACGCAGTGAACCCAGTGATTTTGTGGTGGATGAAGAGCTGAGCTTTACGCCAACAGGCGCTGGTGAGCACATGCTGTTGCTAGTGGAAAAAATTGGCCAGAACACCCAGTATGTGGCCAAACAAATTGCCGCTGCTGCAGGTTTAAAAGCACGGCTGGTCAGTTACGCCGGTTTGAAAGACCGGCATGCGGTGACCCGGCAATGGTTTTGTTTACCTGTGCCTATTAAACAGCAACTCGATTATCAGCACTGGAATATTGAAGGTGTGCGTATTCTTCACACAGTTCGCCATCAGCGCCGGCTGAAAATAGGCTCGATTAAACAAAACCACTTTAAGTTAAGGTTGCGTAATGTCAGCGACAAAGCCGAAGTTGAACAGCGACTAGCGCTTATCAGCCAAGGTGTGCCGAATTATTATGGTGAACAAAGGTTTGGTCATGATGGCGGTAATTTAAAGCTGGCTGCAAAACTTTTTGCCGGCCACAGTATTCCGGACCGGCAATTGCGCGGTCTGGCTTTGTCGGCCAGCCGTTCTATGTTATTTAATCAGCAGGTATCGGCCAGAGTGCAGCAGGGCATATTCGACCAGTTGTTGCCGGGTTCTGTGGTACAGCTGGATGGTTCGGGTTCAGTGTTTTCGGTTGAGGTTGCTGACCAGGCCATTTTACAACGCCTGCAGGAAGCTGATATTCACCCGACTGCTGTATTGCCTGGCATTGGTAAGGTGCTGGAAAGTGGCGAAGCACTGGAGTGGCAACAAGCGCAGCTGGCACCTTTTGCTCATTGGGTGCAGGCGCTTTGTGATTTAAACGTCAACACAGAAAGGCGTGCTGCGCGCTTAAAACCAAAAGCCCTGAGTTATCAATGGCAAGCTGATACACTCGAACTGCAATTTGCGTTGCCAACAGGTTGTTTTGCCACTTCGGTGCTCAGAGAATTGGTGAAATATCAGGATGTCAGCCGCGACTTTTCCAGTCTGGAGTTATAGATGCGGATTTTATTAAGTAATGATGATGGGGTCTATGCCAAAGGTATTTTGGTGTTGCAGCAGGCGTTATCACAAATTGCCGAAGTGACTACAGTGGGGCCGGATCGCAACTGTAGTGGCGCCAGCAATTCGTTAACTTTGCTAAATCCGCTGCGTACCCAACGTCTTGATAACGGTTTTATTGCCGTCAATGGCACCCCCACCGACTGTGTGCATCTGGCCATTAGCCAGCTTTTTGATAAAGCCCCGGATCTGGTGGTGGCTGGCATTAATCACGGTGCCAATTTAGGCGACGACGTATTGTATTCAGGCACGGTGGCGGCCGCCACTGAAGGCCGGCATCTTGGGTTACCTGCTATTGCGGTGTCGCTGGCAGGGCATGATGACGAGCATTTTGCCACAGCTGCCTATGTTACGGTGCAGGTGATTAAAAAGCTGAAATCACACCCGCTGCCTGCCGATCAGATTTTGAATATTAATGTACCTGCTGTGCCCTTAACCGAACTCAAAGGCATTGCCGTTACGCGGCTTGGCCGGCGCCATAAAGCTGAAACCATGACCAGTACCACAGATCCATGGGGCCGATCGATTTATTGGTATGGATCACTTGGGCCTGAGCTTGATGCCGGCGAAGGCACAGATTTTCATGCCATTGCCAATGGTTATGCTTCGGTCACGCCGCTGCAGATTGATATGACAGCGTACCGCAGCCTGCAGCCGCTGCACGATTGGTTAGCAGGAATAGAGATCTGATCATGGCGGTGGCAACTCAGCGCAGCGCCGCTTTGCTGGCGCAAAAATTACAACAGGACGGCATTAAAGACCCAAAGGTTTTGGCGGCACTTGCCAATACGCCTCGGCATCTGTTTGTTGAAATGGTATTAGCGCATAAAGCATATGAGAATACGGCTTTGCCCATAGGTCAGGGCCAGACCATCTCCCAGCCTTATATAGTGGCGCGGATGACCGAGCTGTTGCTTGCACAAAATGACACAAATAGCTGGCATCCTGCCAATGTATTGGAAATTGGCACAGGCTCAGGTTATCAAACCGCGATTCTGGCGCAGTTATTTCCCAAGGTCTGTACCGTCGAGCGTATTAAAGCACTGCAATTCCAGGCCAAACGCCGCTTGCAGCAGCTGGATTTACACAATGTGTCGATGAAACACGGTGATGGCTGGCTTGGCTGGGCCAGCAAAGCGCCTTTTGATTGTATTATTGTGACCGCTGCACCAACCCAGGTGCCGGCAGATTTGCTGGCGCAGCTTAAAGAGGGCGGCCGGCTGGTGATCCCGGTGGGGGCACAGGAGCAGGTGCTCAGGGTTTATACCCGCAGTGGTGACGAGTTTAGCCAGCAAGATGTGGAAGCTGTCCGGTTTGTACCTTTGGTACCGGGCGAATTGGCCTGATTACAGGTGTACAGGAGCGGTCGTTGAAAATTTTCCAATGGATGTATGACAAAGCGTTATTGTGGGCAAAACACCGTCATGCTGAACGTTATTTATTTGGTTTGAGTTTTACGGAGTCTGTTATTTTTCCAATCCCGCCTGATGTGATGCTGGCCCCAATGGCGCTGGCTCATCCGGAAAAAGCCTGGCGTTATGCCTTTTTAACCACCTTAGCGTCAGTGTTGGGTGGTGTTTTGGGTTATCTGCTCGGCTGGTTGTTGTATGAACCCGTGGTGCTGCCTTTTATTGCGTACATGGGTTATCAGGACACTTTTGCGGTAGTAGAACGTTGGTTTAGCCAATATGGCGTCTGGGTAGTATTTATTGCCGGGTTTTCGCCTATTCCGTACAAACTTTTTACCGTAGGCGCTGGTTTAATGCAGATGGCGTTTTTGCCTTTTGTGATTGCATCTGCTATTGGCCGTGCCAGCCGGTTTTTCCTGGTGGCGGGTCTGATGTATTGGGGTGGCGCCAAAATGCAGCAAAAATTGCGGGAAATTGTTGATGTACTTGGCTGGGGCACTGTCGGACTTGGCGCAGTGTTGTACTTTATTTATGGTTAAGCGGATGTTCCGGCAGCTGGTGGTTTTTGTTGTTGCCTGTTCTGTGGTGGCCTGTTCCGGCTCTCATAGTCCGGCGCCGGTCGATACATGGCAAAGTAAAAACAGGCCTAAACCCGCTTTAAGAGCAGAAACTTATCAGGTGAAAAAAGGCGATACGCTGTTTTCGATTGCCTTTCGCTCTGGTATGGACTACCGCGCTCTGGCCAAACTCAACCGGATCCCGGAGCCCTACACTATTTATGTTGGTCAGGTGTTGGTGACAGGACAGGATACCGGCTATCAAACAGCACTGCGCGGACCACAATCTGCAGACAAATCAGCAAATAAGAATTATTCAAAGCCTGGGGTTTCAAACAGTTCATCAAATAACGCTAAAGTAGTTGCACGGCAAAATCAAAAGCGCTATGGTCAGAATCAACAGGTCGAAGAACCTGAAAAAACCGGCAAGATTACCAGTAATGGAAACGTATCGCAATGGTTATGGCCAGTGAAAGGTCCGATCCTCGCGAAATTTTCCTACCAGGAGCATGGCAACAAAGGCCTGGATATTGGTGGAACAGTCGGAACACCGATCAAAGCTGCAGCAGCAGGCCAGGTGGTATATGCCGGCAATGCACTGCGTGGTTATGGCAATCTGGTCATTATCAAACATAACGATGATTTCCTCAGTGCCTACGCTCACAATCACCGTTTATTGGTGAAGGAGCGGGATTCGGTGGTTGCTGGTCAATTGATTGCAGAAATGGGCAACACTGATGCAGAGCGTGTACAGCTGCATTTTGAAATTCGTTTTCGTGGCCAATCTGTTGATCCGCTCAAATACCTAAAATAAAAAAACCACAAGCTCAAACGAAAAGAAAGGATTTCTGGCAGTTAAGCGTCACTACCCTGGTAGAGTTGGGAGAAGGATATGGGACACAAAGATGAAGACGAAGTAGTTGATTTTAAAGACAGCGAATTAACTGAAGAAGCCGTATTGCTGGAAGATGAAGGTGCGGAGCCCGACATGGCCGCACTTGCCGCCGAAGAAGACAACACACCAGACGATGTATTCACCCGTGACGATAGCGCCAGAGCCATGGACGCTACCCAGATTTATCTGGGAGAAATTGGCTTTTCACCGTTATTGTCTGCCGAAGAAGAAGTTTATTTTTCCCGTTTATCACTCAAAGGTGATCAAGCCGCCCGCAAACGTATGATTGAAAGTAATTTACGGTTGGTGGTGAAAATTGCCCGTCGTTATATCAATCGTGGCCTGGCACTGCTGGATCTAATTGAAGAAGGCAATTTGGGCCTGATTCGCGCCGTGGAAAAGTTTGACCCTGAACGCGGTTTCCGTTTTTCCACTTATGCGACCTGGTGGATCCGCCAAACCATTGAACGCGCCATTATGAATCAGACCAGAACCATCCGGTTGCCAATTCATGTGGTCAAAGAGCTGAATATTTACCTGCGCGCCGCCCGCGAACTGTCACAACGGCTGGACCACGAGCCAACCCCGGAAGAAATTGCCGCAGCCTTAGACCGTCCGGTAGAAGAAGTGCGCAAGATGCTAAAATTAAACGAAAAAATCACTTCGGTGGATACCCCTGTTGCCGGTTCTTCGGAAAAACAACTGCTGGATATTCTGGCGGATGAAAAAGAGTTGGGACCGGAAACTGAACTTCAGGACGCAGATATCCGTCACCATCTGGTGTTATGGCTGGAAGAGCTGAACCCAAAACAACGTGAAGTACTGGCCCGTCGTTTTGGCCTGTTAGGTTTTGAACCTTCAACGCTGGAAGATGTAGGCCGGGAAATTGGTTTAACCCGCGAGCGGGTGCGGCAAATTCAGGTGGAGGCGCTGCGTCGTCTGCGCGAAATTGTCACCCATCAGGGGCTGAATATCGAAACTTTGTTTCAGGAATAACTCACTGATTCAGAAGATAAAAAAAAGGAGCCTTGGCTCCTTTTTTGTTGTTCAGAATGTGCTTTTTACAGTTGATTTTTCAGCTGATACAACAAATCCAGCGCCTGACGTGGGCTTAAATCATCCAGTTGCTGAGCTTTTAAGATCTCCAGCACCGGATGGGGGATGTCATCAGGCAGCAGGCTTTGTTGCAGCGGCAGTTGAACGGCCACTTTGCCATTGCTGTTTTGGATGCTGTTGCCGCCGTTGTTCAGTTTCGGCTGATGTTTTCCAGGCTGAGGTTTGTTGTCAGGCTGTGCAGGCAACTGGATGTGTTGCTGCTCCAGCTGTTGCAGTTTTTGTTTAGCCTGCAGAATCACCGCTTTTGGCACACCGGCCAGCTGGGCTACCTGTAAACCATAACTTTTACTGGCAGCACCATCCTGCACCTGATGCATAAACACAATATGCTCATCATGTTCCACCGCATCCAGGTGAATATTCACCACGCCTGGTAATAAAGACGCCAGTTCGGTTAATTCAAAATAGTGGGTGGCAAATAAGGTCAGCGCCTGAATTTTGCAAGCCAGATAATCGGCGCAAGCCCATGCCAGTGACAAACCATCATAAGTACTGGTGCCGCGGCCAATTTCATCCATCAACACCAGACTTTGTGCTGTGGCATGATGCAAAATTGTGGCAGTTTCAGTCATTTCCACCATAAAAGTAGAACGGCCTGAGGCCAGATCGTCTGAGGCGCCGATACGGGTGAAAATTCTATCCACTGGGCCAAGTTCAGCGCTGTCCGCCGGCACAAAACAGCCTATATATGCCATCAATACAATGAGCGCAGCCTGACGCATATAAGTTGATTTACCGCCCATATTTGGACCTGTCACCAGCAGCATGCGCCGATTTGTGTTCATCCGCAGCGGGTTGGCTATAAAAGGTTCAGTGCTGACGGTTTCCACCACAGGGTGGCGGCCCCCCTGAATATTGATACCAATATCGCTGACTAATGCAGGCTGTTGATAATTCAGCGTAACGGCACGTTCAGCAAAGTTGATCAGTACATCGAGCTCCGATAAGCGCGCTGCCAGTTGTTGCAGCTCAGCGAGATAAGGCGCCGTTAAATCAAACAGGGCATCGTATAGCTGTTTCTCAAGCGCTAAGGCCTTACTTTGACTACCCAGGACCTTGTCTTCGTATTCTTTCAGCTCAGGAATAATATATCTTTCGTTGTTTTTCAGCGTCTGGCGGCGAATATAATCGGCTGGTACCGCATCTGCGGCGGCGCGGCCGGTTTCAATAAAATAACCTGCGACTTTATTAAAACCCACTTTTAATGAGGCGATGCCGGTACGCTCTTTTTCGCGTTGTTCCAGCTGTTCCAGATAGTCGGTTGCACCAGTTGCCAGCGCCCGCCATTGGTCAAGTTCAGCCGAATAACCCGGTGCTATGACCCCGCCATCCCGAATAAGCACTGGCGGGCTGTCAATAATGGCGCGCTCCAGTAAATCACAGAGCTCTGGCAGTGGCTGACAGGCGTTTTTTATCTGCTGCAACAGCGGGCTTTGCAGCGGTTGTAAACACAACGCCAGTTCCGGCAGCTGTTGTAAGGCCTGGCGTAACCGGGCAAAGTCACGGGGTCTGGCACTACGTAGCGCTAACCTTGCAATAATACGTTCAATATCGCCAATTTGCTTAAGCTGAGGCGCCAGTTCAGTGTGATAAGACTGTAACTCAGCCACCGCCTGGTGGCGGCTGGTCACCAGTTGTTGATCCCGCAGCGGCGCGTGGATCCAACGTTTTAACAACCGGCTGCCCATGGCGGTCTGGCATTGATCCAGCACAGCGGCCAGCGTCTGGTCAAACTGGCCATTCAGCCTTTGGGTCAGTTCCAGATTGCGCCTGGTAGCCGCATCCAGCACTATATGATCTTGTGCTTTTTCCAGTGCAACAGCGCGGATATGGGGTAAAGCAGCGCGCTGGGTATCTTTGACATATTGCATCAAACAGCCGGCGGCCATCAGCGCCACCGGCGCTTCGGTCACACCAAAACTTTGTAAATCACGGGTGCCAAATTGCTGACATAAAGCACGTTCCGCACTTTTGGCTTCAAATTCCCACACCGGACGGCGACGTACGCCTTTGCGGTTTAAAATGGCATCCGGCAGTTGTAACTCTTCACTGTACAGCAGCTCTGCCGGATTGAGTCTTTGCAGCACGCCATATAAATCATCCAGCTGAGAGACTTCGGTCAGTAAAAAACGACCTGAGGTGAGGTCAAGATAGGCCAAACCATATTGCTGTTTCACCTGATAAAGTGCGGCCAGCAGGTTGTCCTGCCTTTCGTTCAGTAAGGCTTCGTCTGTGACAGTGCCGGGCGTGACAATCCGCACTACTTTGCGTTCCACCGGCCCTTTGCTGAGCGCAGGATCGCCGACCTGCTCACAAATGGCCACGGATTCACCGAGTTGCACCAGCCGCGCCAGGTAGTTTTCAATGGCATGATGTGGAATACCGGCCATTGGAATAGGGGCGCCGGCCGACTGGCCTCTTTTGGTCAGAGAAATATCTAACAGCGCCGCGGCTTTTTTTGCATCGTCATAAAACAGCTCATAAAAGTCACCCATCCGGTAAAACAATAAAATATCCGGATTTTCGGCTTTCAGGCCCAGGTATTGTTGCATCATTGGGGTATGGGCTGTGGAGACTTGCTCGGCTTTCTTCTCTGACGGCATAATGGCGTTCTGACTTCCTGTATTGGACTAAAGATGACGGTTCCTGCGCAAACCCAACAATTGGCGGCTGAACTCGGGCAGCTATTATTACGGAAAAACTGCACTATCACCACTGCAGAATCCTGCACCGGCGGCGGTATTGCTTATAGCCTGACCGCCATTGCCGGCAGCTCAGCTTATCTGGACCGCGGTTTTATCACTTACAGCAATAAAGCCAAACAACAGCTACTGGCGGTCAAAAGTGCCACTTTGTTGCAATTTGGGGCTGTCAGTGAAGAAACAGTGCTGGAAATGGCGCAAGGTGCTGCAGCAGCTGCCAATGCCGAAGTGGCGGTGGCGGTTTCCGGTATTGCCGGGCCGGATGGCGGTTCTGCGTTAAAGCCGGTAGGCACTGTCTGTTTTGGTTTTTATCTGTTTGGTCATACAGTGACGACCCGCATGGTGTTTCATGGTGACAGAGCGGCAGTACGTTTGCAGGCCATTGATTTTGCGCTGCAGCAGCTGATTTTATTGTTGACAGAGCAAACGCATTCAACTACTGTATGAGCATACAGCATTTAATGCCTTTTCAGATTTTATCCGGAGATTCAAATGGACGATAACAAGCAAAAAGCACTGGCCGCCGCCTTAGGTCAAATTGAACGTCAGTTCGGTAAAGGTTCAATTATGCGTTTGGGCGACAGTACCGCACTTGATATCGACTATATCCCGACAGGTTCTTTAGGCCTTGATATTGCCCTTGGCATTGGCGGTTTACCTTGTGGCCGTATTGTAGAAATTTATGGTCCTGAATCTTCAGGTAAAACGACCTTAACTCTGCAGGTGGTGGCTGAAGCACAAAAGATGGGTAAAACCTGTGCTTTTATCGACGCCGAACACGCATTAGATCCGGTGTACGCTGCTAAATTAGGCGTGAATGTGGCCGATTTATTAGTGTCACAACCTGATACCGGTGAACAGGCACTGGAAATTTGTGACATGTTGGTCCGTTCAGCTGCAGTAGACGTCATCATTGTCGACTCAGTAGCCGCCTTAACACCAAAAGCGGAAATTGAAGGCGACATGGGCGACAGCCACGTCGGTTTACAAGCCCGTCTGATGTCACAGGCGCTGCGTAAGCTGACTGGTAATATCAAACGTTCGAATACTTTATGTATTTTCATCAACCAAATCCGGATGAAAATTGGTGTGATGTTTGGTTCTCCTGAAACCACTACTGGTGGTAACGCGCTGAAATTCTATGCATCAGTGCGTTTAGACATCCGCCGTATCGGCTCTGTCAAAGAAGGTGATGAAGTGGTGGGCAACGAAACCCGCGTCAAAGTAGTGAAAAACAAAGTCGCGCCTCCGTTTAAACAAGCCGAATTTATTATTCAGTATGGTGCCGGTATCAGCAAAAACGGTGAGTTGATAGATTTGGGTGTCAACGAAAAACTGATTGATAAAGCAGGTGCCTGGTACGCTTATAAAGGCAATAAAATTGGCCAGGGTAAAGCAAACGCAATGAAATTCCTGCAAGATAACCCTGCTGTTGCTTTAGAGATTGAAACAGAGCTGCGCAATCGTTTGTTGTTACAGGCAACCCACAAACCAACAGCGGCAGTGGACGATCTGATGCCAGAAGCATTAGAAATGGAAGATGATCTGTAAGTTGTAGCAAAGGCTGCAGTCGAACTCGATACATCAAGTTTGAGCAGTACTTTTCCAGACAAAAAAACCGGTCATGACCGGTTTTTTCGTTTTTAGCTTTGCTGTATGAAGGGGCTCTTTTATAAACCGCCAACCGCCCGATAAGCTTTTGGTTTTGGTTTTGGTTTTGGTTTTGGTTTTGGTTTTGGTTTTGGTTTAGCGACTGCTGCTTGTTTGTTGATTCAACACTTTGTAACGACCTGGCTCGACCAGAAAACCGGCCAGCCGGTACAGTTGCTGGATCCTGCCGTTTTTTTCAAGGGCAGCAAGACCAAGCTGCAAAGCCGCATAAGCTTCAGCACCGGCCGGATGATTTTTACTGACAACAAAATGCCGGCTGTCATCGAGTAATACTGCAACTTCGGGCACCAGCTTTAACTGAATTTGCTCAAGCTGATACAGGCCATCTTTGCTGTTCACAAAAGGCATCAGCATAAAATCAACCCACTGCATATGCACCATACGGGCCTGACTCAACCATTCGTCTTCTCTGACCAATTTTTTCAGCGGTAGCGCTGACATGGTTAGCCAATCGGTGCGCCACTTGGGGGTGGAAACGGCGGTCAGTTCACTAAAATCGGCCAGTTCATTTAATTGCAATACTTTTTGGTTGTTTGGACTGGTGTAAATACCGGCCAGATATTGGCCTTTTTTGATCACGGGCTGACTGATCAGCACTTTATCTGCTAAAGCTTGAGCGTCACTAAGCCAATAGGTGTCAAAACTTAGCAATAACTCGCCGCTTTCCAGCATTTTGGTATTACGAAAATTCACCTTGCCTGGCAGATAAACAAAACTACGCTGAAAACCACCAAGTGCCAGAGCCTGTTGCAGCAACACCATATCCGCCACATCGCGGCGCATAAAAGGGCTGCGAAACTCAGTGATGGTCAGTACATCACGGCCTGCAACAAACTTCTGATAATCTTCATACACATCGTCGCGGATAAAAATCTCAATAGCCGTTGCCTGCATGTTTCCGGCATCAAGCGGCGGGCTGAAGCAGATAGTGGTGAAGATCAGGCAACTGAAAAAACGCTGCAGCATAACAATACAAATCCAAAAGCAGATACTGCAAGCATAGGCGGATTTATCCCCGCTTTGTTATTTTTATTTGGCCATCTAAACGTGTAGATGTTGACAATTCTGGCGGTTTTCGCCAAAGTAGCCGCACTTTGAATTTTTATCCGGAGCAGGCATGCCTATTAAAGTGGTGGATCAATTACCCGCAGTGGAAGCGTTATCCGCGGAAAACGTTTTTGTCATGACTGAAAGTCGGGCTTTAAAGCAGGATATCCGGCCACTGAAAATTGCCATTCTGAATCTGATGCCAAATAAGGTCACCACTGAAATCCAGCTGTTGCGCTTACTGGCCAATAGCCCGTTGCAGGTGGACGTGGATCTGATCAGGCTCGACAACCATGTCAGCAAACACACGGCAGAAAGCCACTTAAACTGTTTTTATAAATTTTTCTCTGACGTGCAGCAGCAAAACTATGATGGTTTGATCATCACAGGTGCACCTCTGGGACTGGTGGATTATGAAGAGGTCAGTTATTGGCCGCAGTTATCGGAAATTCTGGCCTGGGCTGATCGCCACGTCACGTCCACCTTGTTTTTATGTTGGGCTGCGCATGCGGCGCTTTATTATTATTACGGTTTGCAGCGTGAGATCCGCGGTGAAAAACTCTCAGGTGTGTACTGGCAGGATGTAGTACAACCTTTAAGTCCATTGGTTCGCGGTTTTGATGATAAATTTCTGGTGCCACATTCCCGTTATGCCCAGGTGCCCCAACAAAAATACCAGCAACATCCGGATATTCATGTGTTGGCGCAGGCTGATGTCACAGGTGCTTATCTGCTGCAAAACAGCAGTGGCAGCCGCGTTTTTGTCACAGGTCATCCGGAATATGACTTAACCACGCTCAATGATGAATATCAGCGCGACCTGACGGCGGGTTTACAGCCAAAAGTGCCGGAAAATTATTTTAAAGACAACGACCCGGCCAAGGGGCCACAAAAGTTATGGCAAAGCCATGCCTTTTTATTATTCAGTAACTGGCTGAACTACTATGTGTACCAGGCTACACCTTTTGATATTCAGCAAATTGGTCAGGAGCAATTGTTATGACAGTGTTCAGTGCAGCAGTTCGGTCCGGAGCACGGTTAACACCACAAGCGCTGGCACAATTGTTATCAGAACGGATTTTGGTGCTTGATGGTGCCATGGGCACCATGATCCAGGCTTATCAGTTACAGGAAGCCGATTACCGTGGTGCAGAGTTTGCCGATTGGCCTTCAGATCTGAAAGGCAATAATGATCTGCTAGTACTGACCCAACCTCAGATCATCAGTGACATTCACCACAAATATTTAGCCGCCGGCGCAGATATTCTGGAAACCAACAGTTTTAACGCCACTACCATTGCCATGGCGGACTATGACATGTCGCATCTGTCGGCACGTATTAACCGTGAAGCTGCGTCGCTTGCGCGCAAAGCCTGTGATGAATTTACCGCATTAACACCGGATAAGCCGCGTTATGTGGCAGGTGTGCTTGGCCCAACCAACAGAACAGCTTCTATTTCACCGGACGTGAATGACCCTGGTTATCGCAATATCGATTTTGATACTTTAGTGGCGGCTTATCACGAATCAACTTTGGCGCTGATTGAAGGTGGTGCAGACATTATTATGCTGGAAACCATTTTTGATACCTTAAACGCCAAAGCCGCTGCTTTTGCCGTGCTGCAGGTATTTGATGAAATTGGTTATAAATTGCCGGTGATGATTTCAGGCACCATTACCGACGCCTCAGGCCGCACTTTATCTGGTCAAACGACCGAAGCCTTTTATAACTCGCTGGCCCATGTAGAGCCTGTCACTTTTGGCTTAAATTGTGCCTTAGGGCCAGATTTGCTGCGGCCTTATGTCGAGACCTTATCCGGTATTTCAGAATGTTATGTGTCGGTGCATCCAAATGCCGGTTTACCCAATGAGTTTGGTGAATATGACTTAGGCGCGGTTGAGATGGCGGCTGAAATTAAAGATTGGGCGGCGCAAGGTTTTTTAAATATTGTTGGTGGTTGTTGTGGCACCACCCCAGAGCATATTAAAGCCATCAGTGAAGTAGTGGCAGGTGTTAAACCACGCCAGCCCAAAACAAAGTCCCATCAGTTTCATCTGGCTGGCCTTGAAGCCTTTTCGTTGGAGTGGTAATGCAACAAGTCAGATTTATCAATATAGGTGAGCGCACCAACGTCACAGGCTCTGCCCGTTTTAAAAAACTGATTCTGGACGGCAAATTTGAAGCTGCGTTGCAGGTGGCGCGGCAGCAGGTAGAGAATGGTGCGCAAATAATTGATATCAACATGGACGAAGCCATGCTCGACAGCAAAGCGGCCATGGTGCGTTATCTGAATCTGCTGGCATCCGAACCTGACATTTCCCGTGTGCCTATTATGGTCGACTCGTCGAAGTGGGAAGTGATTGAAGCTGCGCTCAAATGTATCCAGGGCAAAGCTGTGGTGAATTCTATTTCGCTAAAAGAAGGCGAAGCTCAGTTTGTGCATCAGGCAAAATTATTACGCCGTTATGGTGCAGCTGTGGTGGTGATGGCTTTTGATGAAGTGGGGCAGGCAGATACCAAAGCGCGGAAAGTCGAAATTTGTCAGCGCGCTTACAAAATTCTGGTGGAGCAAGTTGGCTTTCCGCCACAAGACATCATTTTTGACCCCAATATTTTTGCCGTTGCTACAGGTATTGAAGAACACAACAACTACGCTGTGGATTTTATTGAAGCCACCCGTGAAATTAAAAAATTGTGCCCTTATGCCAAAGTGTCCGGTGGCGTGTCGAACGTGTCATTTTCGTTTCGTGGTAACGATCCGGTGCGTGAGGCCATTCACTCGGTGTTTTTATATCACGCCATCAAAGCTGGCATGGATATGGGCATCGTCAATGCTGGCCAGCTGGCTGTGTATGACGACATTCCTGAGTTACTGCGCGAGCGGGTGGAAGATGTCATTCTGAACCGCCGCGACGATGCCACCGAACGATTGCTGGATATCGCCGCTCAGTTTAAAGGGGATGGCACAGTTGCAGTCAAAGAAGACGAAGCCTGGCGCAGCTGGCCTGTTAACAAGCGGCTGGAACATGCGTTGGTGAAGGGCATTACCGATTTTATTGAAGTGGACACTGAAGAAGCCCGTTTACAGGTGGAGAGGCCCCTTCATGTGATTGAAGGTCCGCTGATGGACGGCATGAACGTGGTGGGCGACTTATTTGGTGAAGGCAAAATGTTTCTGCCTCAGGTGGTTAAGTCGGCGCGGGTGATGAAAAAGGCTGTAGCCTATCTGCAGCCCTATATAGAAGCAGAAAAAGCCGGTACAGGAGCCAAAGCACAGGGCAAGGTGCTGATGGCCACTGTCAAAGGGGATGTGCATGACATCGGCAAAAATATTGTTGGTGTAGTGCTGCAGTGTAATAACTATGAAGTGATTGATCTGGGTGTGATGGTGCCCTGTGCCACTTTATTGCAAAAAGCCAAAGAGCTGGATGTGGATATTATTGGTTTGTCCGGCCTTATTACACCTTCTTTAGATGAAATGGTGCATGTCGCCAAAGAGATGACGCGGCTTGGTTTTACTATTCCTCTATTAATAGGTGGCGCGACGACCTCTAAAGCCCATACCGCAATAAAAATTGCGCCCAATTATCAGCATGGTGTGGTGTATGTCCCTAATGCATCGCGCAGTGTGTCTGTGGTGCAATCACTGATAAGCCCAACGCAAAAACCGGATTATCTGGCGCGGGTCAATGATGAATACCGCCGAGCTGTAGAGCAGCATCAACGTGCCCGCCCGGGTGAAAAAATGCTGACGCTCGAGGAAGCACGTGACAATAAGTTTCAGCTTGATTTAACCAAAGTGGCACCGGCCCCGAAAAAACCAGGCATTCATATCTGGCAGGATGTCGATTTACAAAGCTTGCGCGATTTTATCGACTGGACGCCCTTCTTTTTAACCTGGCAGTTGTCGGGCAAATTCCCGGCTATTTTGAACCATCCTGAAGTGGGGATGGAAGCCCGTAAGCTTTATCAGGATGCCAATCATATGTTGGATCTGATGATAGGCTCGCGCAAGGTTACAGGTCGTGCCATTTTTGGGTTGTTCCCTGCCAATAGCGAAGGGGATGACATTATTGTGTATACAGACGAAAGCAGAACCACAGAAAAACACCGCTTATATAACCTGCGTCAGCAATTGCAGCTGCGTAACAATGTACCGAATTGCTGTTTAGGTGATTTTGTTGCGCCAGCCTCTTCAGGTGTTGCCGACTATATAGGTGCATTTGCGGTGAGCACGGGTTTTGGCGCCGACGAGTTTGCTGCTGAGTTTGCCGCTGCCCATGATGACTACAACAGTATTATGGTGAAAGCGCTGGCCGATCGTCTGGCTGAAGCGCTGGCGGAGTACCTGCATCAACAAGTCCGTAAAGATTATTGGGGTTATGCTGCTGATGAAAATCTCGATAACGAAGCGTTGATCCGTGAGGCCTATCAAGGCATTCGTCCGGCACCGGGTTATCCGGCTTGTCCTGAGCACACTGAAAAAGGCACTTTATTTAACATGCTCAATGTCACCCCGGAGATTGGCCTGGAGCTTACCGAAAGTTTTGCCATGTGGCCGGGTGCTGCCGTGTCAGGTTGGTACTTTGCCCATCCGGACAGTAAATACTTTGCTGTAAGTAAAATTGGTGAAGATCAGCTTGCGGATTACGCCCAGCGAAAAGGTTTTAGCCAGGAAGAAGCACAAAGCTGGCTGGCGCCAAATTTACGCTGAGGTTTTGTTGTCCTTGCATACAGGCAGCAAATAGCTTGAATTCACTGACCGTACTTTCTTATTTATAAAGAGCTGAAAAAAGGATTTTTCAGCGCAACCTGAGTTTTGTGCCGGTTTTCTCGGCATAAATGCTGTTAAAATGCTCACTTTGGCCATTTACTGCGCGGTTGAATGCAAAAAGGCATATTTCTTTAAATTCACGCTTGCGCCATTTC
>NZ_DAIPZL010000003.1:0-391118 GCF_036782235.1 Rheinheimera sp.
ATGTCCGGCATCAAGACAAAGTAGCTCGTGAAGACGAAGAGCGGCAAATGATGTTAGATATGGAGTCACGCTAAACTAGCCCCCTTCTAGGGGGGCCTTTTGCAAAGCCACCTCCTATGGAGGTGGTTTTTTACGTACAAGCCAAAGTTCTGATTTCAAAACCTTCCCTGATACACACAATATCCAGCTGCTGAGGCCGGCCTGCTGCAGTGAGGGGTTATCACAAGGTTTCTTTTATTACCGGCAAAATGCCAGCCAGCTTGGTATTGGCAAAGTTGAGTTTTTTGCTTGCGCCTTTTGGCAGGGTAAAGACTGTTTTGAGCTGAGGATGTTATTTTGCTGGCGGCGCAACAAAGAATATAACAACGCAAATGGCGGCCCCAACAGGAATCGAACCTGTAACTGCCCCTTAGGAGGGGGCCGTTATATCCATTTAACTATGGGGCCATATTTTATTGTGTAGTCTGTTGAGTTGCCGCCTGAGCTGCCTGAGTGTGCTTCTGACTCAACGGCGCCACATGCTGCTAAAAATGTGGCCTTTTGTCAATTGATGCCGTGTTTATTTGCCGATAGTTGCTGAATAATCAAACAGCTGCAGCAATACATGGCTTTATTACTGCAGCGTCACAAGCTGAGTGGGCTGTACCCAGAGCTACTTTTTATCATTGTGGTTCTGCATTTGTCGGCCCGGATCTGCGATTGTGGGCTTTGCGAAGGTCAGATCCTTGATTATTGCCCGTCAGACTCCTGCTCCACCCATTCATCCTGCACCACCTTCTGCGCCGCTTGTGCCAGATCGCCCACCTGCACATTGGCCAGTAAACGCGCATCGACACTTTGTGCCCAGGCTGCTTCATGGCTTAACTGGGTGACTTTGACTGTCATATCCGTGACGGCCAATAAGGCCTGGGTTTGACCAAAATTGTCGTTGAGTTCACGCCTGTGTACCAGGGTAAAGGTATCGCCAACCTGCACCCCATGGGCGCTGCCAAGGTTCAGCAGCACCTGATTGTCTCTGACTTGTAATAACTCGGCCACCACAGGTTCACAGCGGATGGCTTCTTCCACATCCAGTACTGCGGCATCCAGTACCCGCTCCGCCGCCTGACCATAACTGGTTTGCCAGAATCTGTGATATTGTGGATCTAAAGCTGTGGTTTTACGCACGCGCCAAATAGCTGAAGTCTGATACTTTTGTTGCATCAACAGTTTTGCTTCGGCTAAATCAAACAGCGACAACTGCAGATGGTAAAAACGTTCGCGGTCGGCATCACTCCAGAACTGCCAGTTGGTACCCTGGGTTTCGCCCAGTGACACATCGTTTAGAGTGGCGCTTAACAGATAACGGGCACCATATTGCCGGCTAATGGCTTGACGTTCGTTGTAACTTAATTTGTCGGCATCGATGGGCGCCGGCAGCGCCTGAGTCCAGCTGCTTTGACTGAGCTCCGTCAGTTTGTCGTTAAAAAGCTCGCTGCTGACTTTGCCAAGTTCAAATAAACCACCAATGACGGCCTGTTCCGGCACCTTTAATTTAAAAGGTGCGATCAGTAATTTCTTTTTGTAAGCCACGTTAGGGCAGGCGGCTTCACCCGGCACTATGTCGGCGCGGATCGTCACTTCAAAAGTGCCATTGCTGGCGCGCTCAGACACCAGATGCACCTGCTGCACTTCACCATGGCTTTTTAACTGCATACTGTCTTGTGTCAAAAGACCGTCGGTGACCTGCTGTACACTGCGCACTGACACACCGGCAAACAACAATGCCCGTTTTACCGCATCTTCAGTGGCCTGGGCTCTGGCTGCAGCCTGATCACCATTACGGATCGCGGCCTGGCCTGTGGTTTCGTACCATTCGGCCTGAGCCTGGCTCGCCAGAAGCAGCATTGTGACGCCTGCTAACTTACGCATATAAAATTCTCCACTAACTGATAACAGCACAAAGCAATTTACGTGCCTTCTCTTGGCTAACCATAATTCTGGCGTGAATTCTGCAAGGTTTAGCCAAGATATGTGCCACAAAGTGTTGCTGTTTGCAGTGTGAGTTCTGCTGTAGCGACCACCGAACGACAGAAGGTGAATAATGAACAAATTTTTGCTGCCCTTGTTAGCCAGCCTGGCCCTTTCAGGTTGTAGTTTGTTTATGGATAAAGAAGTGCAGTGGGAGTCGGTGCCGCCGGATAATTTCCCGCTGATCAAAGCTGTAGGTTATGCGCCTTTAACCGAGCAAAAAGCCGCGACTGAAGAAGAACGTATGCTGATGGCGATGAAAGCCTCTAAGCTGGAAGCCTATAAAGAGTTAGCCGAACAGGTGTATGGCCAGAAAGTGGATTATAAAGTCACTATGGGGCAGGCGCTGTTGGGCAATGAGCAGTTACGTGCTTCGTTACAAGGGGTGATCCGTGGCGCGCGCGTTGTGAAGACTTACCCGGTCGGACAGTTTTATGTCACTGAGATGGAGCTTGATTTCAGGCAAGTGTATGACCTGTACCAAAATGCCCAGCCGGTGCGGCGGGTAAAATCAGTCAAATATTATTAAGCGGTATTCACAAGGCTCAAACAGGTGCCAGAACTTCGGTGCCAGGGGGCGCAGAGCCTGCAGCCATTGGTTTGTAGCCCTTGGTTCTGTATTGGTGTGGCTTTATCATCGCAGAAGACTAAAACAACAACAGCGGGCATGGCCCGCTGTTGTTTTTTAAAAAGCTATGCCAGCAAGTTGCTCAGCACAGCCTCAGGCTTTAATGCCACCACCTTTGTGGTCAATGGCCGGTTTACCTTTGGCAGTATAAGTCAGGCCGGATTTCCCACGGTTTTGCAATAATTCGTGTTTAAAACGTTCAACAATCAGCTGGCTTTGTTGCAGCGTCAGGGCATTAATTTCATTTTGTTCTTTGCACTGCTGCAGTATATGGTCGATGTCCTGCACTTTTTGCACAAACCAGGGTTCGTTTTTTACCGCGCTTAACATGGGCAGGGCAGCAATGTCCTGATCTAATTGCTGAATTTGTTCAAGACAAGCCAGTTTGGCTGCACCACCCTGTTCCAGTGCCTCGACGTTGCGACTGGAAATGGCGTCAAGTTCAGCTTTTAATAACGACAAAAGCATCGTCAGATGCTCTTGTTGTTGTTCAAACAAAGGAAGGATGAGGGCCTGGTCTGTCATTTTTTGTCGAACAGCTCGCCTTCAAACTGCATAATGCGTCTGGCCAGCGCTTCTACATTAATTTTGTATTTGCCTTCAGCAATAGCTTGTTTAATTTTGTCGACCTTTTCCTGATCGATACCAGAACTGTTGCTGGCTTTTTCCTGAGCTTTGGTAAACTGCTGCGCCTGAGTGGTCAGAGACACGGAGTCCTGCTTTTGTGCTGGCGCGCTCATATTCACTTGTTGCTGCGCAACTTGTTGTTTCTGAATGCTTTGATCAACTTTGTCAGTTTTCACTGTGGTGGCATTCTGCACACCTTGATTGACATTAATCGCCATAATTCACCCCTCATCAGACCCTTTGGCCTATTCCTTAAACTCTTTAACGGCCGCAGGCAGAAAAACTTTAGAACTTTTTACAACTTTATTTCGGCTTTTTTTACTGCAGTGACCACAGCACTGATCACCTTTTGCGATTGGTTGTTTTGTAACCGCACAGTATCGCCAAAACTGCCATCCTGCAAGGCTGTCGCCTGAGTACTGACCGAGAGTGTGCTGGAAATACCTTCAATTGTAACAACATCGCCCTTACATACAAGACAAAGATCAGCCTGACTCAACATTTGTCCGGCGTTCAGCGCTTTTTTGCTGCGGGCACCTATCACCAGTTGCAGATTGGTCACCGGCATGCCACGGCTTTGTAATACATCAATATCGGCCATGGTCAGCATTTCTGCAGTCAAATAACTGCCGGCTGCAATTTTTTGTGTGCTGACCACTGTGCTGATTTGCTGACGTAGCCGAAGCGGTACAAATAATTGCCAGCTGTTGCCTTCATCGGCGCAGCTGATCCTGACAGTATTTTGACGCTGCAGTTTAGGGGTCACCAGACTAAATTGTGGGGCGCTGTCACAGCTTTTGTCGGCCAGCCGGTTATCCAGCGGATAGAGCTCGGCCTGCATTTGACCATGCTCCATTTGTTGCAGTTGTTGCTGCAGCCATTCAGAGGCTTGAGCTGACAATTCGGCCATGCTGTAGTTGGTAGCGCTCAGGGGAAAACTGCAGTGCAAAAACAACAAACACAACAGTAATTTGCCAGAAGAAGCCTTAAGAAATTTATCGTACATTTTCATATTGTTTCAGCTATGCTTTATCGGCAAAGGGCTATAACATACCAAGTATGTCAATTTTTCAGTAACTTGCCGCTATTTTCCTTCTGCTGCAAGAATCGATCCTGAAAGTTCTGGGGAGTCTCACATGGCGGGTATTCTTGATTCTGTAAA
This sequence comes from Rheinheimera sp., assembly GCF_036782235.1. GTDB lineage: Bacteria > Pseudomonadota > Gammaproteobacteria > Enterobacterales > Alteromonadaceae > Pararheinheimera. The sequence continues at coordinate 4,428 of NZ_DAIPZL010000003.1, forward strand.
CCAGCGCACCCAGTTGGTTGGGCAAAACCGGTTAGAGCTGTTGTTGTTCCGGTTGGCTGGTCGGCAGCGTTTTGGCATTAACGTTTTCAAAGTCAGAGAAGTGCTGCAGTGCCCGCCGCTGACAGCCATTCCAAAACGGAATAAGTTTGTCAGAGGTATTGCCCATATCCGCGGTCAAACCATTTCTGTCATCGATTTAAGCCTGGCAACAGGTGGACGTCCGATTGAAAACGTAAAAGACAGCTTTATTATCATTGCCGAATACAACCGCTCAGTGCAGGGTTTTTTGGTTAATTCCGTTGAACGTATTATCAACATTAACTGGGAATCTATTATGCCGCCGCCAAAAGGCACGGGCGGTCGTCAGAGTTATTTAACGGCAGTGACTGAAATTGACAAAGAGCTGGTGGAAATTATCGACGTGGAGAAAATCCTCGAGGAAATCTCACCTTCACCTACCACTATTACCGCTGCAGTTGAAACTGAATCTATTATGGCCGACCTTGGTGACAGAACCATTCTGATCGCCGATGACTCAGCTGTTGCCCGCAATCAGGTCAAAAGGGCGCTGGAGGGTTTGGGCGTGACCATGCATCTGGTGAAAAATGGCCGGGAAGCTTTAACCTACCTGCAGGAAGTTGCCGCCAGTTGTGAAGAGTCGGTGACCGAAAAAATCGGTTTGCTGATTTCGGATATTGAAATGCCGGAAATGGATGGTTATACCCTGACGGCAGAAATTCGCCTCGACCAGAAACTGAAAAAATTGCATGTGATCCTGCACACTTCATTAAGTGGAGTGTTTAATCAGCAAATGGTACAAAAAGTTGGTGCAGACGACTTTATCGCCAAGTTTAATCCTGATGAACTTGGTGAGTCGGTACGCAAGTGGTTACATACTGATTGATAGGTGGCATCGCAGTGGCGAACAAAGAGCTGCATGACAGTGAGTACAAGCTGTTCAGGGATTTCCTTGAGCAGCAGTGCGGCATAGTACTGGGTGACAATAAACAGTATCTGGTGAAAAGCCGGCTTGGTCCTTTAATGCAACGTTTTAATCTGGCCACTTTATCCGAGCTGGTCAGCAAAACGTTGAGTCCGTTTGAGCGGCAACTTCGTTCCGCTGTGATAGACGCTATGACCACCAACGAGACCTTGTGGTTTCGCGATACCTATCCTTATGAGCTGCTGAAAAAACAGATTTTTCCGGAGCTGGAAAAAGATCACCGCAATGTCAAAATTTGGTCAGCGGCCAGCTCATCCGGTCAGGAGCCTTATTCTATTGCGATGACGGCGCTGGAGTACCAGGCACAAAGGCCTTCGGCTTTTAGTCTGGGGGTGCAAATCCTCGGTACTGATATTTCCAATGCGATGCTTGAACATTGTCAGCGTGGTGAATACGACGGCCTGGCGTTATCCAGAGGTTTATCGCCCGAACGGCGCAGCAAGTTTTTTGAAGAGAGCGGCAATGGCATGATGCGGGTGCGGGATCAGGTGCGTAAGAATGTGTCCTTCCGCCATTTAAACCTGCTCGACAGTTACACTTTGCTTGGCAAGTTTGACATTATATTCTGCCGTAACGTATTGATTTATTTCTCTCCTGAAGTAAAAGCCAAGATCATTCGCCAATTTGCCCAGTCTTTAAATCCGCGTGGTTACCTGTTTTTAGGGGCTTCTGAATCTTTAAGCAGTGTGAATACCGATTTTGAAATGTTGCGCTGTAATCCCGGCATTATTTACCGCCGTAAAAACTAACCCTTCCACAGAGCAGGCTCCTGCCGGCTCTGTGTCTTTTGTGAAAATCCTGCATTATTTTGCCAGAAGAGCACAGTGCCAAAAATTTGTGGCCTGAGTTTTGCTAAAGAAATTCTGTCATTCACAGAATAGAGTGCTGCATCATGGCAATCAGCTTCGACCGGGCCTTTGGCCTGCATCCCCAGGGGATGTTACTCAGAGAAAAACGTTCCGAAATATTGGCTGACAATATCGCCAATGCGGACACACCGGGTTTTAAAGCCAAAGATCTGGATTTTCAGACCGCGCTTGCCAACGCCCGGACTCAGCAAAGTTCCTCACTGAGCCGTACTCATGACAAACATTTTGTAATTTCAACCGATCTGCGCCAGGAAGTGAAATTCCGCAACGTGGAGCAAACTGATACCGGTGACGGTAACAGTGTTGATATTCATCGTGAACGCAATGCGTTTAGCCAGAACAGTATGGAATATCAGGCGTCACTGAATTTTCTGAACGGAAAAATTAGTGGCTTGAAAAAAGCTTTAGGTGGAGGTCAGGCCTAATGAGTTTATATCGGGTGTTTGATATTGCCGGTTCCGGTTTAACGGCGCAGGCGCTTCGGCTGAACACCACAGCCAGTAACATTGCCAATGCCAATACAGTCAGTAGCAGCATTGACCAAACCTATCGTGGCCGTCATCCGGTGTTTGCCGCTGAACTTGACCGCGCGAAGGAAGCGCAGGGCGCAGGGGTAAAAGTAATGGGCATTGTTGAAAGCGATGCGCCGCTGACCACCGAATACAATCCAAGCCATCCAATGGCGGACGAAAATGGTTTTATCTACAAACCAAACGTGAATGTGATTGAAGAGATGGCCAATATGATTTCAGCCAGTCGCTCGTACGACGCCAATGTGCAGATAGCCGACGCAGCTAAACAGATGCTGAGCCGTACTCTGACACTGGGTCAGCGCTAAGGAGTAAGCCATGACGACCGTCAGTAATAATACCAGCAACAGTTATCTGGACAGCCTGAAAGGAGCCAACGGCGCCAAGGAAAAAACCGATGCTGAAAAAGCCGGTGCTTTAACCCAGGCCGACTTTTTTGCGCTGTTAACCCAGCAGTTGGCGTTTCAGGATCCGACCAAGCCGGTTGAAAACGATCAGATGATTGCCCAGATGACCAACTTCACCATGGCCGATGGTATCAGCTCGCTGAACAGCAACTTCAAAAGTTTTGCCAGTAGCATGGACTCAAATCAGGCGCTACAGGCATCGAGCCTGGTTGGCCGCACAGTGCGGGTCAGTTCAGACAAAATGCCTTTTGACGGCACCAATATGACAGTGGGTTCTACTGAAGTACCTGCCAACACCAGTTTATTGACGGTGAAAATTTATAACGCAGCCGGCGCTCTGGTGCGTTCAGAGCCGGCTGAAAGTCCGCCGAGCGGCAAGTTCGATTTTGCCTGGGATGGCAATAATGATGCAGGTGAAGCGCTTCCTAAAGGTATGTATACCGTTAAGGTAGAGGCCAGTGTCAATGGCAAAACCGAAGCATTACCGACTTCTTCTTATGTGCCTGTGACCAGCGTAACGTTGGGCAAAGGTACAGGGGACATGACATTAAATCTGTTTGGTTTAGGTGCAAAAAAACTGGCAGATATTTTAGAAATTGCAGCGGGTTAACTCCGTCAACGAGGTGAACTATGAGTTTTAATATTGCATTAAGTGGTCTGGCAGCCGCTCAGAAAGACTTGGATACCACGGCAAATAATATTGCTAACGTCAATACCACAGGTTTTAAAGAATCCCGTGCTGAATTTGCTGATGTGTATGCAGGTTCTATTTTTTCCTCGAACCGCACTAAAGTCGGTGACGGTGTGTCAACGTCGATGGTGGCACAACAATTCAGTCAGGGTGCCCTGAAATTCACCAACAACTCGCTGGATTTAGCTATTACCGGTGATGGTTTTTTTGCCATGACCCCAGGCCTGGCTGACCGCGATATGTCTTATACCCGCGCCGGAGCTTTTAAACTGTCTAAAGAGAATTTTATTGTCGATAACAACGGCAACTATTTGCAGGGGTATCCGGTAGACCCAAGCACGGGGTCGGTCAGCTCAATCAGTTTAAGTACCACCAGACCGATTCAGATCCCAAGTACAGCCGGTGCACCACGTTCAACCTCGAACGTGTATCTGACGATGAATCTGAATTCAAAAGACGTGGCGCCAGCCGGTGGTTTCCCTGCCTTTAACCCGTTGGATAAAACCACTTATAACTCAACAGCAGGTACGTCAACTACTGTGTATGACAGCTTGGGTGAACCTCATATTCTGTCGTTTTATTTCAGAAGAACAGATCCTGCAACAGATAATAACTGGGAAGTGTATGCGGTGTTTGATGACAAAACAGCAGCAGGTCAGCCTTTTGGCCCTGTAGTGCTGGATTTTGACGCCAACGGTGTGCCGACTTTACCACTGACCGCGTCTTTGCCGGATCTGGTGATCCCACAGGCGACATTAAATACACCTACTTACTTGCAAAACGGTGCCCAGTTTACCGGCCCGCTAACCGTGAATTTTAACGATCAAGCAGCAACCCGGTTTCCAACGCAGTACGCCTCTAAGTTTGAAGTGGGCTCATTAAGCCAGGATGGTACTACTGTGGGTCGCTTAACCAGTATCGACATTGATGCGGCTGGTAAAGTGATGGCAAGCTACAGCAACGGTGACCAGACTTATCTGTCACAAATTGCCATGGTGAAATTTGCCAACCCACAAGGTTTAACCCAGACCGGCAACACGGCCTGGAAAACCAGTCTGCGTTCAGGTGAACCACTGGCAGGTGAAGCGAACAGCGGTACTTTAGGCGCCATTAACTCGTCGGCACTGGAAAACTCCAACGTGAACCTAACCAACGAACTGGTGGATTTGATTTCAGCACAACGTAACTTTCAGGCCAACTCAAGAGCACTTGAAGTCAACAGTACCTTGCAGCAGACCGTATTGCAGATCCGTTAATAGATGCGCTGATATTGCACTGATAAAAAACCACCTGCGGGTGGTTTTTTTATGCCGGGGATTCAACGATGCCGGCGTTAGTGCATTACAAGCCTGGTTGTTACTTAAGGTATTTCAGCTTCGGTTGCTCTTTTTTCTGAAACGACAATCAGCGCTATAAGTGGCAAAAAACAGCCGCCAAAAAGCCAGCATTCGCTAGTTCTTTGCTGCTTTACACATCATGGCATCATCTTTGCTTTAGTCCTATATCACGGGCTGAACTAGCCGGTACTTTTGAATCACGGAGCAAGGTTATGGACCATTTGCTGTATATCGCGATGAGCGGTGCCAAAGAGAATATGAATGCTCTTGGCGTGCGGGCAAACAATCTGGCCAACGCCAATACCACGGGTTTTAAAGCAGATTTAGAGCAGGCGCGTTCGATGCAGGCCTTTGGCGACGGTTTGCCAAGCCGGGTTTTTGCCATGACCGAAATGCCAAGTCAGAATTTTGACGCCGGCGAGCTGAAGATCACCGAAAACGAGTTGGACGTGGCTATTCAGGGGGATGGCTGGTTTGCGGTGCAGGATGCCGATGGCAATGAAGCCTACACCAGAGCCGGCAACCTAAAAATCAGTGCTGATGGCATGCTGCAAACCGCTTCAGGCTTGGCCGTGCTCAGTGATGGTGGTGACCCCATTCAGCTGCCGGTGCCGCTGGCAAAAATTGATATTGCCGCTGATGGCGGTATTCAGGCGCTGGCACAAGGTGCACCTGCGACAGCGATGGCCGAAGTGGGGCGTATCAAGCTGGTGAAACCAGAAAACGCCGATGTGGTGAAAGGCAACGATGGTTTATTCCGCCGCAAAGACGGTGAAGTTGCCGAGGCAGATGCGACTGTGAGTTTATTGTCCGGTGCCCTTGAGGGCAGCAATGTGAATGCTGTGGGTGAGATGACTTATATGATCAGCCTGCAGCGCCAGTACGAGTTACAAGTCAAGATGATGAAAACCGCTGAAGATATGGATCGCCAGCATAATCAGATTTTACGCATAATCTAGAGCCTTAGGCTCAGGAGGACACCATGCATCCAGCACTTTGGATCAGCAAAACAGGTTTAGATGCCAAGCAGCGTGATATTTCGGTGATTTCAAACAACCTGGCCAACGCCAGTACAGTCGGCTACAAAAAAAGCCGGGCTGTGTTTGAAGACCTGTTATATCAGAACGTCAATCAACCAGGTGGCCGCTCATCACAAAACTCGGAACTGCCCAATGGTTTAATGCTGGGTGCCGGTACCAAAGTGGTCGCCACCCAGAAAAACTTTACTCAGGGCAATCACATGACCACCGACAATGCGCTGGATGTGATGATCCAGGGCTCAGGTTTTTTTGAAGTGTTGATGCCTGACGGTACTATTTCATACACCCGCAATGGCCAGTTCACCACCGACAGTGAAGGCAACTTAGTGACCTCAGGTGCCGGTTACCAAATTCAACCCACTATCACCATTCCGCCGGAAGCAACTGATATCAACATTTCGCAAGACGGTGAAGTGTCGGTAAAAATTCCGGGTCAGCCAGAAAACGCAGTATTGGGACAGCTTATTGTCACCAACTTTATTAACCCGGCCGGTTTAGAGCCGATAGGGCAGAACTTATTCCGCCAGACCGGTGCCAGTGGCGACCCGGTACAGGGTGTACCAGGCCTTGAAGGTATTGGTTATGTGGTACAGGGCGCACTGGAGTCGTCCAACGTCAATGTGACCGAAGAGCTGGTGGGCCTGATTGAAAGTCAGCGGGTGTATGAAATGAACTCCAAAGTGATTTCAGCAGTGGATCAGATGCTGAGCTTTGCTATCCAGCAGCTGTAAGCGGGAGGTTATGATGCGAATTGGAATTTATTTGCTGGCACTGTGTTTAATTTCTGGCTGTGCCAGTTATGAACCAGAAGCTATGCCTGACGACCCGGCTTTTGCTCCGTTACCGCCTGAGCCCGCTGCTGTGCCAGTGGTGCAAACCGGCTCTTTGTTTGCATCCGGTTTGTCTCATGGTTTGTATTCAGACAATAAAGCCAGACGCGAAGGCGACATTATTACCGTGGTATTACGCGAGAATACCCAGGCATCGAAAAAAGCCAAAACTGAATTTGGCAAAGATAGCAGCAACAATATTGAACCTATGGTGGGTCTTGGCGGGCGTAATATCAGTGCCGCCGGCAACGTGCTGCAGCTTGGTATGAACTCAAGCACAGATTTTAAAGGTGATTCCAAAGCAGATCAGAGCAACAGCTTAACCGGCGATATTTCGGTGAATGTGCTTCGGGTGATGGCCAACGGCAACCTGGTGATCCGTGGTGAAAAATGGCTGACGCTGAACACAGGTAAAGAATATATCCGTTTAACAGGGGTGATTCGCCCTGAAGATATTGATTCACGCAATACAGTGGAGTCGAGCAAAATTGCCAACGCCCGTATTGAGTACAGCGGCACAGGTGCGGCACATGGTGGCCAGGGCCCTGGCTGGTTAACCAAGTTTTTTGCATCAGCCTTGTGGCCGTTCTGATCTGATTGAGGATAAGGCGATGAAAATTTCAGCCTGTATGTTGTTAAGTCTGGTGCTCTGGAGCATGAACGCACAAGCGGCCCGTATTAAAGATGTGGCGACTGTCGAAGGGGTGCGTTCTAACCAGCTGGTCGGTTATGGTTTAGTGGTGGGTTTGCCGGGCACAGGGGAACAAAGCCCTTTTACCGAACAAAGCTTTAAAACCATGTTGAGCAACTTTGGCATTAATTTGCCGGCTGGCATGAAATCGCAGATCAAAAACGTCGCTGCTGTAGCTGTGCATGCCGAGTTACCGGCTTTTGCCAAACCAGGTCAGGCGATAGATGTGACAGTGTCGTCGGTCGGTAGCTCAAAAGGACTGCGTGGCGGCACTTTATTACAAACTTTTTTAAAGGGCCTGGACGGGCAGATTTACGCCGTGGCGCAGGGCAGTCTGGTGGTCAGTGGTTTGGGCGCTGAAGGTGCCGACGGTTCCCGCGTTGTGGTCAACACACCAACAGTAGGCCGTATTCCCAATGGCGCTATGGTGGAACGCGAAGTGGCAAGCCCTTTTGCCCAGGGCGATTACATTACCTTTAACCTGAACCGTGGTGACTTCACCACAGCCAAAAATCTGGCGGCGGCCATCAATGGTTTTATCGGTGATGAAACGGCCAGAACTTTGGATGCACGTTCAGTGCAGGTGCGCGCCCCCCGTGATATCGATCAGCGCGTGTCTTATCTGGCAACACTGGAAAACTTGACCTTTGAACCCGCGTCAGACTCGGCCAAAATTATTATTAACTCGCGTACCGGCACTATTGTGATAGGCAAAGATGTGCGGTTATTTCCGGCTGCTGTGACCCATGGTGGCATGACAGTGACCATTGCTGAAAACCCAACAGTGAGTCAGCCCAACGCCCTGGCCGACGGTGAAACGGTGGTGGTGCCTAACACTATTATTGATGTGCGGCCGGACCGGTCACGGATGTTTAAATTTGACCCTGGTGTAACCCTTGATGAGCTGGTCAGTACTGTCAATGCGGTAGGGGCAGCACCTGGCGATCTGATGGCCATTCTGGAAGCCTTAAAAGAAGCCGGTGCCATTCATGGTGAGCTGGTGGTGATCTAACATGAACAAGCCTGATGTCAGTGTGTCTTATCATGATTTGTCGAGCCTGAATCAACTGCGCGCTACGGCAAAAAAAGATGAAACCGCCTCCATCAAGCAGGCTGCGCAGCAGTTTGAGTCGGTGTTTATGGGCATGCTGTTGTCCAGTATGCGCAAAGCCAACGAAAGTTTTGGCGAAGATAACCCACTCAATAGCCAGGCCACCGAATTTTATCGGGATATGCACGACAGCCAGCTGGCAACCGAGTTGTCAAAAAAAGGCGCTTTGGGGCTGGCTGATTTAATGGTGCAGCAACTCAGTCCGGAAAAAAGTAAAACCAAAGCGGCCAGTCATATCAGCCCGCCATCACGTTTTGATGTGCCGGAGCAGAAAAATTATTCCCTGCCATCCGACAGCAATATGCACCGGCTGGACAGCAGAGAACCGCGTTTTGTCAAACTCGACCCTGAACGTATTGTGCTTCATGCGATGCCGGTAAAAGCAGGTGCAGAGCCACAAAATAAGCCGCAGGGATTGCAGCCTGAGCTGACATCATTGGCGCCAGAGCAGCATATTCAGACAAATACCACATCATTTGTGCAGCAGCTGCCACCAGAGCAGCAGTATGCGGCAGCGCCAAAACGCCCGGCCGGCGCTCAGCACTTTGCTGCTGAATTACAGTTCTCTGCCGTGAAGCCGATAATCATAAAACCGGCGTCACAACAAAGTGGGGTTGCTGCAGTCACAGCAAAGCCGGCAGTGGCTGAAGTGGTCGCCACACAAAACCCTGACGCAGCCACAGCTTTTATTCAGAAGTTATTGCCGGCAGCAGAGCAGGCCGCCGCTAAACTGGGTTTAGAGCCACTGGCGCTCATTGCCCAGGCGGCACTTGAAACCGGCTGGGGCCAACGGATGTTTAAAACAGCAGAAGGCCAGAGCAGTAATAATTTGTTTGGCATCAAGGCGATGGGTAACTGGCAGGGCGATGTGGCTGTGGTTGATACCCTGGAATACCGCCAGGGCGTGGCACAAAAAGAAAAAGCAAAATTCCGTGCTTATGACAGTGCAGAACAAAGTTTGTCGGATTATGTGGAATTAATTCAGTCCAATCCGCGTTATCAGGCGGCGCTGGACGTGGCTGGGGATACCAAAGCTTATTTCCGCCAGTTGCAGGCGGCAGGTTACGCCACAGATCCGAACTATGCCGAGAAAATATTGTCAGTTTTACAAGGTCGTGCGTTTAAAGAGGTACGAAACTTGCTGGACAAATCTTCATAACATCGGCCAATCGAGTGCCAGGAATCGAAGCCGGGATCAAGCAGCCGCTTTCCCGCAGTGACAGAGTCAGGAGTTTCAGATGTCAGATAATTTGCTCACTATAGGCACCTCCGGCGTGCTCGCCAGCAATGGTCTGCTGAACACTACCTCCAATAACATCAGTAATCTTAATACCAAAGGTTATGTCCGCCAGTCGACCGAATACGAGTCTTCAATTCTGGGGCTGGGCGTTGGCCGGGGCACCACCAGCCGCATGGTCAACGAATTTGCGCTCAAGCAGCTGCGCCGTGATACCAGCAATGTGGCATTTTACGAACAGTACTTAGCCGAAGCCCGTCGTGTGGACACCTTATTTGCCAACAATGCCAATAGCGTTGGTACCGGCATGACCGATTTATTTAAGCAGCTGCAAACGGCCAATAACGATCCGGCCAATAACTCGTCGCGCTCTTTGGTGCTGGGAAGTGCCCAGACGCTGATCAACAAATTTAATACCCAGGCCAATTTATTGCGTGACCAGCAAGCTTATATCAATGATCAGTTGTCAGTTTATGTGTCTGATGCCAATTCAATGGTGACTTCAATAGCGCAGCTGAATAAAGCAATTGCCGGTTATGGGTTGTCAATCAACACACCGCCACCACTGGATTTATTAGATAAAAGGGATGAAGCCATCCGCAAACTGGCCGAACTTGCCGATATTCAGGTGCTGGATGCCGACAATGGTGAAAAGCTGGTGTTTTTATCCACCGGCCAGTCTGTAGTACTGGAGCAGGGCAAATTTAATTTATTAAGTGCCGATGGCGACCCGGAAATCAGCCGCAAAATTGTCAGAATGCAGCTTGATTTTAATACCAAGGTCACTGCTGAAATCGACAGCAACAAGCTGGGTGGCAAAATTGGTGGTTTGCTGGAGTTCCGTTCACAAATTCTGGAGCCGACGCTCAATAAAATTGGTCAGCTGGCGCTGGGTCTGGGTGACAGTTTTAATGTGCAGAATAAATTGGGGATGGATGGTAACGGCCTGCTGGGCAAAGACCTGTTTACCCTGGGCGTTTATAGCGGTATGCCATACCGGCAAAATACAGGTTCAGGCCAGGTGCTGGCCACAGTCGAGCCCGGCGAAGGCAAAAATATTCCGCCCAATGATTTTTTAATTGAATTTGTGGCGCCGAACCAGTTCACCATGTCGGCTCTGGATGAGCGTGGCGCTGTGATTGCTGGCTCGGCCGTGACCCAGGTTACAGGTACTGTGGCTTATGGTTTTGAAATTAATATGGACACCAGCACAGGTGCTTTTGCCGCCGGTGACAAATTTTTATTTAAACCTCTGAGTGTCGCCGCCAACGAAATTGCGCTAGCCACCACCAGACCGGAAGATTTGGCGCTGGCATCACCTATCCGGGGCGACTTTACGCTGAATAACCTGGGGAATGCCCGTTTTGGCGACATCAAGGTAACAGACACCACGGCACCACCTTTTGCCACTTCAGGGGTGTTAACCGGTGGGCCATTCACAGTGCGTTACCTCGGCGGTAATGATTTTGAAATTTTTGATGGCACTAATACCTCACTGGGTACCACGGGGGCCATGCCAAGCGGTTTATATAACAATGTCATGGCTGCAGCAGGTCTTGGCACCTACGGTTTTGATTTTAATATTACCGGCGTGCCCAAGCCCGGTGATACATTTACCATTGATTACAACACCTCGGGTTTTAAAGACAACCGCAATGGTCTGGCGTTGTCGTCGTTACAAACGGCAGATTTGATTAGAAAAAATGCAGTTTCCACTGCTGCGGCCGATAACAGTTCATCGCTGACCGAAGCTTATGGTGATGTAGTCAGTTTTGTCGGCCAGAAAACAGCGCAAATCCGCATTGCATCAGAGTCGGCAAAGTCGGTACTGGCGCAGTCGGAAGCCTGGTACGAGTCGGTGTCCGGAGTGAATCTGGATGAAGAAGCGGCAAATTTAATCCGCTTTCAGCAAAGTTATGCCGCAGCGGCCAAGATTATTGCAACTTCACAAACTATCTTTGATACGCTGCTGCAAGCTGCGAGGTAATTATGCGTCTTTCATTTAATCAGACCTATGCCGTTAACGTGGCGGCCATTGGTAAAGCGCAGGAACGACTGCAAATGGCCAGCGCTAAGCTGGAAAAACAAACCAAAATTCTGACGCCGGCTGATGACCCATCAGGTGCCGCCCGGGTGGCGGCACTGGATCAGCAAATTGACAGCACTGGCCAGTATCAGGTGAACAGTAATATGCTGTCCAACAGCCTGGATGTGGAAGAAACTGTGCTGCGCAGTATTCAGAGCTCAATTCAGCAAGCCAAAACTCTGGTGATTTCGTTGGGCAATGGCGCAAATTCACAAACGGAACGGGCAGCTATAGCCGGTCAGCTTGCCAACGTCAGGGCAGAAATTTTTGATTTAATGAACCAGCGTGATTCCAACGGTGGTTATTTGTTTTCCGGTTTTAATGAAAAAACCCAGTCTTATGAATACAACGAATCAACAGGTTATTATGATTTTAAAGGGGATGAAGGTCAGAAGTTTCTGCAGGTGTCCACTTCTGTAACAGTGCCAGCCAACGACAGTGGTAAAAACATTTTTGAAACTGTGGATGCCCGTAATAAAGCCATTAATGTTACACCAGCCGGCGGTATTACCACAGCGGTCATTGAGGTTGCCAGCCAGTCGATTTTTGACGGTTTTTACAGTCAAAAATATGACGGCGTCACGCCGGCCAATAATGACTATCGCGTGAGTTACACAGCACCGGATCAATACGCCATTACCTTGCAAAGTGGCGCACCTTTAGTGCCGCCCGTTGGTGGGACTGTGTTGCCCGGTCAGGCAGTGAATTTTAATGGTTTAAAAATTGATCATATTGGTACCTTCCCGGGCCAGATTGATTTTAGTCTGAGCCCACCAGCCAAAAAAAATATCCTCAATACCCTGACTGATGTGATTAATGCGGTGCTGCGTGACCAGCTGAACCCGGACCAACTTAGGGAAGTACTGGTGGATACTTCAGTACAGGTTGACAGAGCTGCATTAAAAGTGGGGGAAACTGTGTCAGCCCTGGGTGGGCGGCAGAATCTGATCAGCAGTATTTCCGGCAGTCTGGAAGACTTAAAAATTGCCAATGTGGAATACCGTGCTGATATTTACGAACTGGATTTAGTGCAGGGTATTACTGAGCTGACCAAACAGGAAACCCAGTTACAGGTGGTGCAAAGCACTTTTACCAAAGTGACTAAGTTGAGTTTATTTGATTATATCCGCTAGCTGACTTGCAGCTGTGTGATGCCAATGTAAAAACCAGTCCTTAGCCGACTGGTTTTTTGTTTTCCTGTTCTGCGTTTTGTTATCTGCCCCAGCCTTAACAATGCAACAAAGCTGTGGTGTTTTTTGCGGATGCAGAAGGATACCGAAGTTATTTTGCATCTGAGCTTAAAAATCAGATGCAGTGATGCTGCTTTGCTGCCGATATAACAGCAGCAGACGCCAGAAAAGCTGCAACAGGAAGCAGCACTGAGCGATGTATTCGCAGTCATGATGGGGAAAGGGATTGGTGCAAGCGCCTGAAAAGGAGTGGCGCTCTTAACCATTGGGGGTAACGTTAAGAGCGCCGGTATTTGATAAATGCAATAAGCGGAGGCTATATAGCTTTTATCTGTGACAAGTCAAAAACCCATCACAGCTAAATTATATGCACAGTTTGTGCCAGAATAAAGAAAGTAAAAGACCAACAACCTTTTTCAAAAAATCTGCAAAAGTTTCTAAAGTTTCCTCCCTGGCGTCCGATAAATAAGTATCAGGCAAAAATACAAACAAAACAGTTTGTTAAACGCTTTAAGCTACCAGGAGATACCACCATGGCCTTATATGTAAATAGCAACATCAGCTCATTAAATGCTCAACGTCAGATGATGAATTCTGGCAATGCTCTGGATACTTCATTCAAACGTTTGTCATCTGGTCTGCGTATTAACAGCGCTGCTGATGACGCCGCAGGTTTACAAATCTCTGACCGTCTGGAATCACAAATCCAGGGTCTGAATCAGGGTAACCGTAACGCCAACGATGGTATCTCTCTGGCACAGACTGCTGAAGGTGCAATGGATGAGTTAACCTCAATGTTCCAACGGGTTCGTACTCTGGCATCTCAAGCCTCAAACGGCTCAAACACTGAGGAAGACCGTCTGGCCATCCAGGAAGAAATCCGTTCCTTAATGGCGGAAGTTAACCGGGTGGCAACAGACACCACTTTCGGTGGTCAGAAACTGCTGGATGGTACTTACAAAGCAGCCTTCCAGGTGGGTGCCGATGCTGGGCAGGTGATTGGTTTCTCGATGAAACAAGTGGGCGGTACTTCGGGTGATACCACTTTCAGTTTGTCAGGTAACGGCGGTTTTACACTGTCAGGTATTGCAGGTATTGCCAGTAATGCGACAGGGAAAGCTTTAACTGATGTACTGAACAGCAAACAAATTTCAGCGTTAAGTAGTATTGATAGTACCTTTGCTCTGTCTGACGCCGCTTTTACCGCGATTTTCTCTAAAACCGGTATCAGTGTGTCTACTCAGTTGAATGCGCAGCTGGTGCTGGCGGGCATGGACTCATTAATAGCTGTCGTCGACAAAAAACGCGCTGAGCTGGGTGCGGTGCAAAACCGGTTCCAGTCAACCATTCGTAACCAGGCCAACATCAGTGAAAACCTGGCTGGTGCGAAATCACGGATCAAAGACGCGGACTTTGCAGTTGAAACTGCATCTTTAACCCGCTCACAAATTTTACAACAGGCTTCGTCTACCATCCTGGCTCAGGCGAACCAAAGACCTCAGGCAGCTTTAAGTCTGTTACAAGGTTAATAGCTAACAAGTCCTGAAGCTTAAGCGGAGGTTGGCGCTCTTGACATGGGGTAATGTTAAGAGCGCTTTTTTGTTGGATATCAGTACTTTTCATCCGGCTTTTTGTAGCTGTAACCAGCTGTTAGGGCAGGATATTGAGGAGGCAGATCATGCAGTTCGATCAAATCCCGCAATCACTGTGCAATCCGCTCCCTGTGTTTTCAGCCATTTTTTACCCGGCTGTTGCCCTCTTGTATCCATGTTTTTTTGCATCAAAACAGTTTGGCCCAATCTCAGGTCAAACCCGTCTGTGGCAACTCTGGTCTGATAAAACCTCAGCGCCTGCTCATTGCACTGCTGTTGCCGGCACTCCCTATTTTGCGGTTTCAGAACCTGAGCAACCAGTATCTGAGCGGGCGCAATTTATTATTCATGCTGACACAAACACACAATTTCAAAACTTCAATGGCAACACCATCTTTGCTTTTGGTGTTGCCACTGCGGTTTTCCAATCGGGAAGCTGTTTGCAACCAATGAGAACTTTATTGTTTAGATCGTGGCCGCATTTGACTTACCAAAATTTTGCCGCAGTTCCTGTACTGCACAAGTGGCAACTGACCATATCGGCACCAAAGCAGGGGGCTGCAACTGCAGTGGCTGGCAACTGTAATGCAGCAAAGGGCAGATTCATTAAGCCCGACAAATTCAGGGTTAAAGGGGAATTCAACATAACCAAGCGGAATGCCGCAGCACGGGGATGCCAAAAACTGCAGCTATATCAGGTGGATAACATAAATCTATTGATCCCCGATGATTGGCTGGCTGAAAGCCAGGGGGCATCTTGCCGGGCGCAATCAAAGAGGCTGTTTTATGCCAGCTTTGGAGGCTTAACTCTGTCTTTCAGACCATATTTGTGGCAATACCTTCACCGAGCACTGACCTATCTACACGGCGGATCTGGTTTTTCTGCTGAGTGCAACAGCTACGCTGCGAGGGCGCAAAGCTGGGCAATGACAACACATTTGCGTTTGAGTCAGTTCTCGGAACAGCTTCTACAGCGGCAAGTTACAGCAGTTGCGGCCGCCTGGCGTCGGCCGATATTTGCAGCCATAAGGCATCAAGTTGCCGCACTGCGCGCTTTGCACCGGCTTCAGATACTAAACACAGGGTTGCAACAGCAGAAAATACCTGTGACACAGAAATATTTTTTAGAGGCAAGTCACTGTTTTGACTTGAAAAAATTTAGGTTATTTGGCCGTTCTGAAATTATTTTAAAATTTTTAAAAAAAATTCCTAAAGTAATTCAGAACGCCGCCGATAGCTTAAACAAGGGGAACTGTAATTGCAGCGACCTTGTGTTGAAAGTCTCATTATTACAATGAGTTAGGTCCAAGAAGTTCGTTTACATGCTGTTTTAGCGGTTAGGGGTAACCTGTTAAAACAAGCATTATTATCAATAATCGGAGGCTATTATGGCTTTAGCAGTCAATACCAACGTCAGTTCGTTAAACGCCCAGCGTCAATTAATGAACAGCGGCAACAATCTGGATACATCGTTCAAGCGTTTGTCTTCAGGCTTACGGATCAACAGCGCTGCTGATGACTCTGCAGGTTTGCAAATTTCTAACCGTTTAACAGGCCAGATCAATGGTCTGAATCAGGGCATTCGTAACGCCAATGACGGTATTTCTCTGGCACAAACCGCTGAAGGTGCAATGGACGAAGTAACGTCCATGTTCCAGCGTGTCCGTACTCTGGCATCTCAGGCCGCAAACGGTTCTAACACCGACGAAGACCGGGTCGCTATTCAAGAAGAAATCCGTTCATTAGTGAGCGAAGTGAACCGTATTGCTCAGGATACAACTTTCGGTGGTCAAAAACTGCTGGATGGTTCGTACAAAGCCAGCTTCCAGGTCGGTGCCGACGCAGCACAGGTTATCGGTTTCTCTATGAAACAAGTAGGCGGTACTGCAGGTGACACCACTTACAGTCTGTCAGGTAACGGTGGTTTTACGCTGTCAGGTATTGCTGGCATTGCCAGTAATGCGACAAGCAAAGCCCTAACGGACACGCTGACTACCAAACAAATTTCGGCATTAAGTGGTATCGACAGTGACTTTGCACTGACTGATGCTGCTTTTACCGCAATTTTCACCAAAACCGGTATCAGTGTATCTACTCAGCTGAACGCACAACTGGTTCTGGCGGGTATGGACTCGTTAATTGCTGTGGTGGACAAAAAACGTGCTGAATTGGGTGCTGTTCAAAACCGGTTCCAGTCGACCATCCGTAACCAGTCTAACATTTCTGAAAACCTGTCAGGTGCCCGTAGCCGGATCCAGGATGCAGACTTCGCAGTGGAAACTGCTTCTCTGACCCGTTCACAAATCCTGCAACAGGCCAGTACCTCGATTTTGTCTCAGGCAAACCAGCGGCCACAAGTCGCCTTGTCATTACTGGGCTAATCGTGAAAAATGGCCAGCTCAGTGAGCTGGCCATTTTGATTTTGTGTCACCTTCGGGTGAACAGTTGTATTGCGATTAACTGAGGAGGCAATTATGGGTTACGATACAACCTTGTCTCTGGACAGAGAATTACCTGATTTATTCTCTGGCAACAGAACAAAAATCGTCAATGACACCGAAGCCTTGCTGGCTGTTGGTAAAGCTGAAGCTAAACTGCCGTCCAGTCAGAATGAGACTGAAGTAGAAGCTGAAAAAACAGAAAAATCAGAAGAGATGGTCGACAACGACCGGATCAGAGAATCGTTAGAGTCACTGAATCAGTTTATTCCATTGGTCAATACCAACCTGGTGTTCGAATTTGATGACTTAAACGAGCCTCCTATAATTAAAGTCATCGACAAAGAAAGCAAAGAACTGATTCGTGAAATTCCGTCACGGGATTTGGATAAAGTTGCTAAAGCTTTTGGTGATATGGTCGATACACTGAATAAGTCCGGCGCTTTATTTAATACTGAAATTTAGGCCGCAAGGGGAAGATAACATGGCAGGTATTACTTCAGCAGGTGTAGGTTCTGGTCTTCCGTTGGAAGATATCATTAATGCAACCCTCAATGCGGAAGATCAACCCAAGCTGAAACGCTTTGAAGCAACCAAAACCCGGTTGAACGTCGAGTTATCTGCTTTGGGGGCCGTGAAATCGACATTATCAACTTTACAGGATGTTATTAAGAAACTTGCATCTGCCGATAATTTTAACAAACGTATTGGCACAGTCAGGCAGCCGACAGGCGGTGACTTGATTTCGGTGGCGACCACTGCAAAATCGACCACAGGCAATTTTAATATTGAAGTAACTCAGCTGGCGCAAGGCAGCCGGGCTCTGTCCAATGCCGCTTTTACCGCACCTACTGATGTGGTAAATGCCACTGCGGGCACCCTAACGCTCAAAGCCGGAACCAAAGATTTTGCGGTTGATATTGCTGCGGGCGCGACTTTAGAAGACATTCGCAATGCCATTAATGGCTCACAAAGCAATTTTGGTATTACCGCTAACATTATCAATACAGGTGGCGCCACACCAACCTCAAAACTGGTGATCACGTCCAATGTGACAGGCGCTGGCAATGACGTCATTATCGAAAACGACAATGCCGATTTAGACGCAGTGTCGACAGTTGCTTTTGGTGGTGGCGCTGGCGGTATGACCATTGCTGCGGCTGATATGGCAAAAGATGCAATCGCCAAAGTGGATGGTGTTGAAGTCACCAGTTCGTCAAACAAATTCAGCAATACCATTCAGGATTTAACTTTTACAGCGTTAAAAGTGGGCGCCGCCGGCGAAAAAGCCCGTATTGACGTGTCTTATGACACTGCAGGTGTTGAAAAACTGATGGATGAATTTATCAAAGCCTATAACAATGCTATTGGTACCATCGATTATCACACCAAGGCCGGGGCCGGTTTGTATGGTGATTCAACTATTCGCGGTTTAAAAACTCAGTTAACCAATAGTCTGCAACAAGTGATTAAAGGTGCTGGTCCTTTTGAAACGATTTTTGACGTGGGTTTGGGTCTTAAAAAAGACGGCACTCTGGAAAAATCTAGTCTAGTGCGTAGTATGAGCACAGCCCTATCTGACAATTATGCCGATTTCGGTAAGCTGTTTTCATCTGAAACCGGATTTGCCAAGAATGTATCGTCACTTTTGGATAAAAGTCTGGATGCAAAAGGCTCATTTAAGTTCCGCACCGACAGCATCAATATGTCACTGAAAGATTTGCAGGCTGACCGTGAAAAACATGATTACCGCATGTCGCAAATGGAAGTGCGGTTAAGAGCCCAATATTCAAGTTTGGATTCATTAATAGCCCAGATGCGTAGTACTGGCACATATTTGCAATCACAATTGGGTAGTTTACCCGGTTTTGTCAAAACGAAATAACAGCTGACAGAGGATAACCATGAGCATTAAGTTTTATCAAAAAGAAGCAACCAAAACCCGGTTAGCCGATGCCAGCCCATATCAGGTGATTCAGTTATTAATGTCAGGTGTGCTGGATAATCTGGCTTTGGCCAAAGGCGCATTAAGCCGCCAGGATTTTGAAGCCAAAGGACGTGCCTTATCCAAAGCGTCCGCCATTCTGGAAGCCTTACGTTCTTGTCTTGATGACAGTCTTGCCCCTGAGCTGACCAACAATTTATATGCGTTGTACAGTTATATGATTGAACGTTTGATTGATGCGGCCGTTGAAAAAGAAAATACTGCTGCCATTGATGAAGTAAGTGAGCTGTTTAAAACCATTAAATCAGCCTGGGATGAAATTCCAATGGAAGCACAGATCCAGGCTGAACAAGCTAGGGGCATGGCCAATGTCGGCTGACCAGCAGCTGTTACAACAACAAATTTGTCAGTTTGAAACTTTGCTTGCTGCTGAACAATATGACGAGGCCTGTAAGGCTTGTATTGAAATTCAGCAGCACCTGATGCTTTTTCAGCATCAGGGTAATACGGCCGATGTTGCTGACGACATCAGGGCGTTAAAATCCTTGTTTGATGTCAAAATTGAAGAGCTGAAAAAAAAACTGCACCAGGTCCAGATAACTGTTGCTTCCCTTGACCAGTTTCGGTCTAATAAAGTGAGTGAAGCTTATCAGAAGAACAATTATTGATGTCAAACGAATTCGAGAAACAATTAGCTGACATTGAATCTAAACTCGCTGAAGTTGTTGCACAAAAAGAACGTGACCTTTTATTTGAACAAGAATCGCAACAACGTTTTAACGCCAATCTACAAGCTTTCCAGAAATATTATCCTGACGTTTATAAAACTATCAACGAATATGAAAAGCGTGATGATTTTAAGTTTATTGTCAGGGAAGGTGGTCTCGCTGATTTTATTCCATCCGGTCAGACTATTCCTTTGTATGGTGTGGACATCAAAAAAACTGTCGCCAGTCAGGTAGACAGATACCGTGATAAAGCTTTTTTCAGCATGACCAAATATGGTTTTGGTGTCAAAAGTGAAGATGCACGCATCCATATCCGTTATATGCATGCTTTAGATCAACAACTTGCGGATTTTTATGCGCAGGAACTGACACCTATTACTCAGCTGCCGCAGCATTTCCCAAGTGCCATTATTTTTGGTATTGGCCTTGGTTATCATATTCCATTGTTACTGGAGCAGCACTCTTTTGATTATTTGTTTATTTGTGAGCCTGATTTAGAGCTGTTTTATGCCAGCTTATATTGTATTGATTGGGCGGCTATCATTCAGGACATTGATGAAAAGGGTAAAACATTATTTTTGCAGGTCGGTGTCAGTTATAAACACTTTTTTGCGACCCTCACTTCGGTTGCAGCCGATATAGGCGCTTTTTCACTGGTGCGCAGTTATTGTTACCAGCATTACCCATCACCTGAAGTGAACAAACTGATCAAAGAGTTTTTTGACCGCTATCGCGATTTACAATTAGGTTTTGGTTTTTATAACGACGCTATTACCGGCCTGGCCCATGGTATTGAAAACCTGAATCAGGGTTATGAACTGTTTTATGCCGATCCCAAAGCTGAAAAATTCCCTTATGCCGATGTGCCGGTTTTTGTCATTGGTAACGGTCCTTCGCTCGACGACGCTTTTGAATTATTACAACAGGTTAAAGACCGGGCTTTGATTTTTGCCTCGGGCACAGCGCTTGGTTCTTTGTTAAAAATGGGCATAGATCCGGATTTCCATGTGTTGGTGGAAAGGCCAAAAATTACTTATGACATTCTTCTCGATACTCAGCCCAAAGAAGTGTACGAAAAACTCAATCTGTTGACTGTTGATGTGATGTACCCCGACGTGCTGGATTTATACAAATGGGCAGGGGTGGGGCTTAAAGGCCCGGAAGCTGCAACTTTTTTTATTTATCAGTACATTGCCTTAACACGGCAGAAGTTATTGAAAGCCATGCCTAATTGTGGCCCGTTAGTGGTAAATACAGCTTTGTCTTTTGCGGTGTCGATGGGCTTTAAAGAAATTTATCTGGTGGGTGTCGACAACGGTTACATCAATAAAGCCACTCACTCCAAGTTCAGTATTTACAGCGATGAAAGTTTAGATTTTAAACGGACCGTCAATAAGAACGCCCACAATAAATTAGAAGGCAATTTTGGGGGCACTGTGATGGCGACTGACTTATTAAAAGTTGCCAAAATTCAGATTGAAAACCTGATCAAGTCCGCCAAAAACATCTTTTTTTATAATGTGGGTTTTGGTGCCAAACTTGAAGGTGCCCATCCGCTGACCGTTGAAGATGTGCTGGTGCCGAAAAAAACAATTGATAAAGCCGCCGTAGTGGCAGATATCAAAAAACGCTTTTTTATCGACTTTAAACTAAACATTCAGGAAGGCGACATCAACTTTAAACTGCTGGATGAAGTTTGTGAGCATATGATTTCGATTGCCAAAGAGCCTGTGGCAAACCGGGTGGAAGCGTCAGATTTATTGATGCGTCAGGCCCGTTATCTATATGCCTTTAACGGTACTAAATTTACTTATATCTTCCATATGATCAAAGGCTCGTTATTGTATTTTCATTGTCCTATGCTGACCATGTTGTACAGCTTTGAAGAGGAAGAAGAAACAATGGCGCAGTTTGAAAAATCCAGACAGTTATGGATTGATTATTTAACCGATATCAAAAATGATTTCCCACTGCACTGGAATACCAAGTGTGACTGGGGGTTAGAGCAGCGCGATCTGTAGCACTGCAGAGCCTGTGATGGCTCTGGCAGTGCTTAGCCAGCGCCTGATCCAGCGCTGTGTTGTAACCTAAAATTGTTTTATAACGTAAAACCATCATCAACAATAACATTCTGACCGTTGATGTATCTTGCATCATCTGACAGCAGGAACAACACAGTGCCTGTCATACTTTCAGGTGGCAGCATGCCGGTTCCCAGGCATTTATTCCGGTATTTCTCCGTAAACTCAACAGGTTGCTGATCCAGAATGCCACCAGGGCTTATTACATTGACTCTAAAGTCGCTGTGGCTCACATATTTGCAGACATACTTACTCAGGTGAATAAGCGCCGACTTGATAGCGGCGTATTCCACCGGCATGGTAAAAGCAACATCCTGATAAATATCAAATTCCGGTGCAACAACGCCATAAATAGAGGCAAAATTCACCACAGCTAACGGCCGCTGATGCTCAAGGAAATATTTGGCGCAGCTTTGTAGCAGGAAAAATGATGAGCCCAGATTCAGCGCTACATTGTCGTTAAAGTCGTCCAGCGTGACGGCTAAAAAGTCGGTGCCATATTTTTTATTGCGCGGATAAATACAATTCACCACACCATCGATGTGCTGATGCTGCGCAAAAAAGGCGGTAACTTCGTTTGTGTTGGTTAAATCAAGTTGCAGCATGCGCAGCGCCGGGTGTGACAGCTCAACACCAGCGCTGCTCAGCCGTTGTTGTAACAACTCCAGGCTTAAATCGCAGGCCAGCACCTGATACTGGGCGGCCAATAAAGTTTTGACTATATGTTTGCCCAGCAGGCCGGCGGCGCCCGCCACCACTATTGTTTTAGTCATCCAATGCAGCTCCGTTTGTTAACAGCGACTCGGCAAATAAAAAATCATAGATATCGTCGATATCCACAGCCCGTTGTTTTGGCACTTCTACACTTGTGACTTTACCGGCAAAAAGTGCATTGTTTTCCAGAATATAATTGACCTTTGCTGCATAAACCACAGTGGTAATATCAAAAGCAACTGGAGCGTCCTGCCGTCTTTTAATGGCTGGCTGGTCGTTGATAAAAAGACAAACCTCATCCGCGCCTTTGGGTTTAACCATATTAAAATAGGGGTTGCGGGCGGCCGGGGTCACGCCAATACAGATATCGGCTTTACTGAGCTGCAGTTGTTGCAGGGCAGCAGTCACATCTTTGGCGGCGCGCAGCGGGCTGGTAGCCGGTAAGCTGACAAAAGTATCAAACTGCACACCTTGTTGCTGAACATAAGTAATGGCATGTTGCCAGGCCAGCCATTCAGCAGCGGTATCAGTGGCAAGTTCAGCCGGCCGGCGAATGATCTGAGCGCCGGCAACTTTGGCGGCAGCTGCTATCTCATTACAGTCGGTTGACACGTAAACTTTTGAAATTTCAGGAATTTTCTGTGCCACTTCAATGGAATAATGCAATAAAGGTTTGCCACAAAGTGGCTTGATATTTTTGCCGGGCAAACCTTTAGAGCCACCGCGGGCAAACACAAAAGCAATCACACTCATAAAAACTCCGGCTTTAGCTGCCCTGTTGCTGTGGGGTTATCGGGCCAATACTGGCCTGCTGTTTGGCCTGTTCAATCAAAGCCAGGGTGCAAAGGGCATCGTCCACTGTGGCAAGCGTAGCGCTGGTTGTGCCAGGCTGTTGGATCTGTTGTTCAAAAGCAGTCAACATCTGCAGATACATCTGGTTGCGCTGATAGGCGGGTTCACTGAATAACAGTTGTTGCTCAGAGCCGGTAAAGAGCCAGATGCTGTTTTGTACCAAGTCCCACTCCAGCCTTGCAACTGTGGTGCTGATGATACAGCGGCGCTGCACTGTTTTTTGCAGGAAATCCTGATGCAGGCTCACTGTGGCACCACTTTGGGTGCTCATTAATAAATCGGCCTGATCTTCCACATCAATCTCCAGCAGGTCACTGTGCTTAAGCTGACTATAGTGAAGATGCAGCGGGCCAAATAAATAATGCAGATAATCCAGCTCGTGGCTCAGCTCCAGCAGCACACCACCACCGAGCTCAGCTCTTGCAGATACACTTTGCCGGTAGTCTTTGCCAGGTCGCCAGTCGGGCAGATACTGAGCAACCTGGCAGTTGATATGCAGCACCTTACCAAGGTCGCTGTTTTGCAGGGTAGTTTTTAGCAGTTGCAGGGCCGGTAAAAATCTCAGGCAATAAGCCACAGCTACTGGTGTTTGTGGCTTTGCCAGGCAAAGTTGCTGCATTTGTTGGCCATCGGCCAGGTTGGCTGCCAGTGGTTTTTCCACCAGTACCGGAATGTGTTTCGCCAATAAGGCGCGCATAAAGTGCAGATGGCTGGAGGCGGGAGAGGCCACAATACAATAATCGAGCTGGATACTAAGCAGTTCATCTGGGTGAGCCGGATATAAAATATCAGCGTCACGCTCAGCTTCAGCGATAGCGCCTGTGGCACCCAGCCAGTAAAGTTGTGCATCGGGATGCAACAAATGCAGATTGCTGATGTGGCGCCGGCCAATACTGCCGGCACCAATCACCGCAATATGTTTCATGCCGGTAACCTTAAGTTGTGCACGTCAATTTGGGCTCTTTGGTAGTCATCAATACGGCCTATGTCCAGCCAATATTCGTGGATAGGGAACATAGAGACTTTTTTGGTGAGCTCAATATTCTGTTCCAGCAAAGTTGGCATATCAATGCGTTGATTGGGTTTCACCTGAGCACGCACTTCCGGATTGATCACATAAATACCGGCATTAACAAAAAGACGCTGAATGGGTTTTTCCACCATGCTGAGCACCCGCTCGCCGTCGCCGTTAATAACGCCAAAAGGAATTTGATACTCATAATCGCGTACACACATAGTGGCGTCCGAACGGCTTTTATTATGAAATTCCAGCAGTTGTTCAAAATCTACTGTGGTTAATAAATCACCGTTCATTAATAACACCGGCAATTTGGGCGCATCAGGCGGCAGCAGGCCAAGGGCGCCGGCAGTGCCAAGCGGCAGATCTTCATAAATATATTTAATACTGACGTTCCACTTAGAGCCATCGCCAAAATATTGCTGAATTTGTTCCGGCATATAGTGCAGCGAAATATAAAAATTATGAAAACCAGAACGGATAAAACTCAAAAGCACCAGTTCCAGAATAGGTTTGTCGCCCACTTTAAGCATCGGTTTTGGACAATCATTGGTCAGGGGTTTTAACCGGGTGCCAAAACCACCAGCCATTAAAAACACCGGATTGTCATGCCTGAATTCAGGTGAATTGCGCTGTAGAATTTCAAGGTCAACCACTTTGCCGTTTTCAAGCAGTGGAATAGACAATAAACCTTTTTCATTCATCAGCTTAATCAGCTCGCGTCTGGATGTGCCGTTTTGAGCCGTCACAGGGTGATTGTTCATCACGGCACTGACCGGGCTGTCCAGCGAGAAGTTTTTTAATAAACCACGGCGGATATCACCATCTGTGACCACCCCCAGCAGTTGTTGGGCTTCTGAGACCACCAGGGCAATACGCAAGGACGCCTGATCGATGATCTTTAGGGCATCACGGATAGAGCTGTCAGGGGCGATAAGGACTTGTTTCCACTTTTGTTCCATCATGATGACCTCACATAACGATAAAGTGCCGTGCCGGATAAACTTTTTGCTGCTCTAGCAAATCACATACCAAAGTAGCGCCTGCTGCCACCAAAGCTGCCTTGCCGATAGCAATATTCTGAATCACGGTCGCGCCGGCGCCGATAAACACCTGTTCGGCGCAGTGCACATTGCCGCAGAGCACAGCACCGGGTGCCACCATCACATGGGCATCCAGTTTGCAGTCGTGCTCAATCACTGCGGCAGTGTTAACAATACAGTTCTGTGCAATCTGCACACCGGCATTGACAATACTGCCGTCCAGAATTTGCACCCCTTCGCCCAGACTGCAGTAGGCAGATACCAATGCTTTTTCGGAAATGACACTGGCAAACTGGTACCCCAGGGCTTTGAACTTATCAAAAATCTGCATCCGCCTGTGTTCACCGGGTAAGCGGCCGACGGCATTCACCAGCAGCACGTCATTTGGTGAAAACTCACGCATTTGCTCGTCCTGGTGATATTGTTTGATGCCGGCAAAAGGGGCGGCTAACTGCGCTTTTTCGGCGCAAAAAATCGCGGTAGGGAGCTGATTTTGCCGCGAGAGAATATCCAGCAGCACCCGGGCGTGGCCACCGGCACCAATCATCACCAGCTTTTTAGTTGTCGATAAGTTCGTCATGCTGATAATCCCTGTTGATGGTGCTGCCAAGCAGCTGCCAATAATCAAATGGACTTTTGCCATCACCCGGTCTTTTGCAGACTAAATCTTCGGCTTTAAAAGTGTCGCCTGCTTTAAGCGGTCGTGCCGCCACCAGCGATTTTCGGATCAGAATGCGGTTTTTCAGCTCAGAAGGGGCAGGCTCTTTGCGGCCATGGCCCAGCACCAGCTCCACCTGACGGATGCCGTCCACCATGGCCTTGAGTTCTGCAGGCTCAAGCGATGCCTGATGATCAGGCCCTGGCAGGTTTTTATCCAGGGTAAAATGTTTTTCAATGACAGTGGCATCACGGGCCACCGCGGCCATCGGCACCACAATGCCCTGACTGTGGTCGGAATAACCAACCGCCAGACCAAATTCCTGCCGTAAGCTATCCATGGCTTTTAAATTAATGTCGGCAAAAGGCGCCGGATATTCGGTGGTGCAATGTAATAAGGTGACTTTTTGTTTCAGTTGCGCCTGGCCTGCAGCTGAGTGAAAGGCGCTGACAAAGTCGGCACTGCTGGTTGGCAACTGAGTTGCTGGCGTCGTCATGCCATAAGCCAGTACACCCAGTGCATCCCGGATCTCGCTTAAGGTGCTGACACCGGTCGATAAAATAATATCGGCGCCGGTGCGGGCATATTGTAATAACAGCGGGGCATTGGTGATTTCACCGGACGGAATTTTCATCACCGGCAATTGCAGCTGAGCTAAAAACTGCAGGCTTTCGCTGTCAAAAGCGGTCGACATAAAACGGATGCCGAGCTCGTCGCATTTTTTGATCAGCAGCAGATGGTCAGCATGACTGAGCTGCAGTTTTTTCAGCATATCCAGCTGATTTCCGTTATTTTGCGTATTTTCAGCCTGGTATTCTGCTTTTTTGGCTCTGTTCGTTACCAGTTGCTCAGCGTTGAAGGTTTGAAACTTCACCACATCAGCACCGGCGGCACTGGCCGCTTCCACCAGCTGCAAGGCCAGTTCTAAACTGCCATTATGGTTTACGCCGGCTTCGGCAATGATCAGGGTTTTGCTCATCAGCATCTGCGCTCTTAATAAATATCAAAAAACTTTTTATGCGCAGTCAGAGGTAATTCCGCCAATAACCGGGCGACCGTCTGGCTGGTCTGTCCTGCGTCATAAGGGTTATCGGCGGCGCTCAGCAGATCTTTAGTCTGTAGTGCCTGTTGGATGGCATGGCTGATGGCCAAAGGCTCAGGCGGGCAATGCACTATATGTTTTGAACACTCGCGCCCTTGCTGGCGCACCCCAACATTTACTACAGGCACCGCCAGTGACGGAATTTCAATAATGCCGCTGGAGGAGTTACCAATCACCAGCGCGGCATGGCTGACCACATCCAGATAACGATGGCCAAAAGATGCCACAGTTTTAACCTTGCTGTTGCTGGCTTGCCATTGCTGCAGCGCCTGAATAATCACTTTGCCGCCGTTGTCGGCATTGGGGTAACTTGCCACCACCGCATAGTGTTGTTGGTTATCAAGCGCCTGGATCAGCGCTGCAATGCCGGCGGCCGGGGCTTCATCTGCGGCTGTCACCGGATGATAAGTTAAAAAGATAAATTTGCTATCAGGTGCCAGCTCCAAAAACGCCAGGGTATCAGAGCGGCTGGCGCGTTGTTGGCCCCTGATATTATCCAGGCCAATAGCGCCCACATGAAACACCCGTTCCGGCGCCTCACCCAGCTGGATCACTCTCTGGCGGTGCTGCAAACAGGACGTTGCATGGTAGGTACTCATTTTGGTGATGGCGTGGCGAATAGCATCATCATAAGCACCTTCGGTAATTTCACCGCCGTGCAGATGCATAATCGGGATTTGCATAATCAATGCGGCCTGCGCCATGCCAAGGGCTTCGTACCTGTCACCAAGCAGCACCAGCAGATCGGGTTGCAGCCGCTCCAGCGCATCGGCATAACCAATAATGCCAAGGCCCAGGCTTTTCAGGGTGCCGACCGGGCTGTCGGACGATAATAAAGTTTCAATTTTGGCGGCGATAGCAAAACCATCCTGCTCAATACTTTGCACCGTATAACCATAATCAGGCGACAGGTGCATGGCTGAAACGATCAGCTGCAGCTCAAGTTCTGCATCTAACTGAATTTGTTTGAGTAGCGGATACAACAAACCATATTCAGAGCGGGCACCGGTAAAAACTGCAATTTTTCTCATGCCCTGTCCTCTGGCGTCACTGAACTTGGCAGATTTACCAGACGTTTGGCCAGCCATTCGCTGTGACTGAGGCTCCCACGCGGGCAATCTTTATACATGGGTAAATGATGCATCAGCTCCCACACTGGCCTGGTCATAATGCCATGGTCATTGCTTTGTTTGAGGAGCTGCTGTTGTTGTTGTTCATCGGCACAAATCACCGCATTTAACCAATAGTTGGATTTGGCGTAAGCAGGCTCAGCGACAAACTGATAATCACTGTTTTGCAAAAAGGTCTGGTACAGCTTGGCCAGAGCTCTTTTATTGGCCAGATAAGATGGTAATTTTGCCAGCTGGGCACAGCCTAAAGCGGCATTTAAATTGGGCATGCGAAAGTTAAAGGCCACTTCGTCATGGAAAAACTGATAAGGATGGGCAACCTTAGCGGTGGTGGTGACATGTTTACAATGCTCCCCATCGTCCATCTGCTGACACAGCACCATTCCGCCACCACCTGTGGTGATTATTTTATTGCCGTTAAAACTTAAAGCGCCAAAACGGCCAAAGGTGCCGGTGTGTTGGTCACGGTAAAAAGAGCCGAGACTCTCGGCGGCGTCTTCCACCAGCGTTAGTTGCCATTCACTGCAAATAGCAACAATTTCATCAAGTTGCACCGGATGACCAAAGGTGTGCATAGGTACAACAGCGCCAATTTTTTGACCTGTACTGCGAAGTACTGTCTGGCCTGCGGCGTTTTTGCCACACTGTTCAGTTAAAAACTGCTGCAGTGCATCCGGGCATAAGCCGAGGCTAATAGGCGACACATCAACAAAAGCAGGGGTGGCACCAAGAAAATGCACGGCATTACAGGTGGCAACAAAAGTCAGTGCCTGGGTGATCACAATATCACCCTGACCAACACCGGCCAGGTGTAAGGCGGCTTGTAAGGCGGCGGTGCCATTGACGGTGGCAACAGCGCGGCTGCTTTGGCAAAAGGTGGCCATCTGTTGTTCAAACTGGTCAACAAAAGGGCCTACACTGGAAACAAAAGTGCTGTCGATACAAGACAGCAGGTTGGTTTTATCTAGCTCACTGAACTGCGGGGCATGCAGTGGGATAGGGCCGGTACTTTGATAAATGTCGCGGATAAAGCTCAGCAGCGCCTTGGTGCCTGTCATTACATTTTTCCATCCAGATATTTGCCGGTGTCCTGATGCATAAAACCGGGCAAAGTGGCGATAAATACTTTGACTATATCGGCCTTGTGCCAGACAGGTTGAGCCTTGATCTGATTTATTTGCTGATAAAAGTGAGTAAGCTGCTGCTGATCTTCTGGTGCGCTCTGGTGCAGCACACCAATCTGCTGATAACTGTGAAAATCCGGACTGTCCTGTTGCTCGTAAAACTCTTCGGCTTCTTTTTCGCCCGTAGTATCAGACGGGCTAAAGACACAAGGCCATTGCCCCTGGGCCGGCAGTGTGGCCATTAAAGAGCGTGCTTCTTGTTCTGTGCTGCAGAGCTTTGGCGTAAAGCCATGGTTTTTCAGAAACTTCTCCGCAATGCTTGTCATGCTGATCAGCTGGCTTTCATCCAGTTTGGGGAAATACACATCGCCGTTCTGGCCAAAACAGCAGGACATAATACAAAGCACTGCGGCTTCGTGGTCGGTAATAAAATAACGTCTGATATCGCTTGGTGCTGCTAAAGGCTGTTGTTTTTGCAGCCGTTTTTCAAAACCATGTAACAAAGAGCCGTCGGAAAAGGCCACATTGGCAAAACGGGCGGTGGAGATGTTGATTTGGTTGCTGTAGCTGGCCAGCACCAGCTCCATAATACGTTTAGAAGCGCCCATCATATTTACCGGATTGGACGCTTTGTCGGTGGAGACACAAAAGTATTTTTTAACACCGGCCTGCACCGACTGACGCAAGGTTTTTTCGGTGTTCAGGATATTCACGTCAATCATCCGCATCAGCGTAAAAACGTCTTTTTCGCTACGCACATGTTTCAGTGCCGACAGGTTCAGCACATAGTCGTATTTGCCGTCGCTGCTGATAAATCTGTCATAAGCCAAAGAGCCGATATCCAGCGCCAGCGCCTGAAAATCAGCTGGGAAAAGGTCAAAGCTGCTGCGCAGGTCTCGTACCAACTCAACCAGATTATTTTCACTGATATCAACCAGATGCAGTTTGGCAGGGCTATAACTCATTAACAGTCTCGTCACCGCCTGGCCAATAGAGCCAGCCGCCCCCAGCACCAGACAAGATGAATTGCCAAGCAGGCTGCACAGTTTGTGATGATGGGCCTGTAAATCGTCGTCCAACATTTCAGATGGGCGGCCTAAATACTGTAAGACATTTTCCATAAAGCACTGACTTTTGGTTATTTGATTTTAAATCAGTCTATTAGAAAACTTATCAGGCGACAAACCCAAGCGCTGAAATCGCTGCTGAGCAAAGCCCGCTGCTGTGTTAACCAAAGAGTTGCCGTGCACAGCAGCTTCGCCTTGGAACATCATGCCAATGCCACTTATACTCAAAGTCCTGCTGCTGACAAAAGGTAAGTTGCCGTGAAAATTAACACCAATATTGCTGCCGAGCCGCTCAGGCAAACCCGGATCGATTCAGACAATCTGCTAAAACAACTGGCCAGTGCCAGAAGAGTCAACAGTGCCGCCGATGACGCCGCAGGTTTACAAATCATTGACCGGCTGAATGCCCAGGTCAACGGCGCCAATCAGGGTATGCGCAATTTGTATGACGGTATATCGCTGGCGAATGTGGCTGAGCAGACGCTTGCCGGCGTCAGTGACGGTTTAGCGGAGCTTGATAGTCTGACAGTGCAGGCCGGCAACGGTGCTCTGACCGATGCCGATCGTGCCGCCATTTCAGAGCAAGCTGCGCAAATCAGCAAGTCGATGCAACAACAAATCGACAACAGCAGTTTTGCCGGTGTGAAGTTGTTCGCCAAAGATAAACAAATTGCCTTTAGCAGTGGCGATACGCTTTTGAACCTCAAAACGCCTGGGCTGGCCAATGCGGTCAGTGGCAATGGTTTGGATGCTATTGATTTTAATACGGAAGCTGGCCGTAGTGCTGCGCAAAACAATATTCAAAGCCTGACAAAAACTGTAAATGCTGCCCGGGCAGACTTAGGTGCTGGCATCAATACTTTTGCTGCTGCGGCCCGGGGTTTGGCCAATCAGAACGAAAATGTAGCGGCAGCCCGCAGCCGGATTGAAGATTTGGATTATGCCAGTGCAGTGTCACAGCAGGTTGCCAATGGCGTCAAGGAACAAGCCGCTGTTGCTGTCAGAGTACAAGGGCGGATTTCTGCCGAACAGTCATTGAAATTATTAGCATAATTGTTTTTGCTGAAGTACTGACCAAGCGCAACGCTAATTTTTTGACACTAGCGTCAAAAAATTAGCGTTTTACCTTGCAAGCCTGCATTGCCTTTGTAAGAATGAAAAAAAAGCAAAGAGCAGTGCCGCGCCATGACCCCGAAGCTTTATATTCTTGATCAGCAGGAACAACGTGCCCAGCGTCTGAGTATTATTCTGACTTTTGTAGCAGAGCCGCATCAGCTGGTTACTGAAACTGAGTTACAACAGGCGCTGGCGGCAGACGCAAAAGCCGTGGTGCTGCTTGGGGCTTTGACCAGTCAGCAGCATGAACAGCTGATAGAACAATATCCGCAAGCGGCGTTTTTACTGCTGGGCGAAACCTTAAAATCTTTGCTTAAACACGCCAATGTGGTTGGTTTGCTCACCGAACCTTTTGCTTATGCATCCCTGACCCAGCACCTGCGCGATTGTCAGGAATATCACAGATTGTTACCAGGCCAGCGCCAGCACGAAGTGCAGGCCCGTTTTGTCGGTATGGTTGGCTTGTCACCACAAATGCAGCAGGTGCGTTTTTTAATTCAGCAGGTGGCAAGAACAGATGCCAATGTGCTGATCTTAGGCGAATCCGGCACCGGCAAAGAGGTGGTGGCACGCAATATTCATGTGTTGTCGCATCGCAGTGAAGGGCCTTTTGTGCCTATTAACTGTGGTGCTATTCCGGCAGAACTGTTGGAAAGTGAGTTGTTTGGCCATGAAAAAGGCGCTTTTACCGGTGCTATTTCTACCCGTAAAGGCCGTTTTGAACTGGCGCAGGGTGGCACACTGTTTTTAGATGAAATTGGCGATATGCCACTGCCCATGCAGGTGAAGTTACTGCGGGTGCTGCAGGAACGCACCTATGAGCGGGTCGGCGGCAGTCAGCCGATTAAAGCCGACGTGCGTATTATTGCCGCTACCCATCGTCAGCTCGAAGACATGATCAGCGACGGCCGCTTTCGCGAAGATTTGTTTTACCGGCTCAATGTGTTTCCTATTGAAACGCCGGCGCTCAAAGAGCGTGCTGAAGATCTGCCTTTGTTATTGCAGGAATTACAACAAAGGCTGGAACAGCAGGGCCAGGCCGCCATTAAATTTACCGAAAGGGCTATTGCCAGCCTAAAGTTACACCCCTGGCCTGGCAATGTGCGGGAGCTGGCCAATCTGGTGGAACGTTTAAGCATTATGTATCCACAGCAGGTCATTGATGTGGCTGAATTGCCGCAAAAATACCGTCACCTCGATGTGGAAACCTATGTGCCGCATTACCCTGAAGCGCTGCAGGAAAGAGACGCCATTAACGAGTTATTCCAGTTTGAACAGGATGATGACGACAGTGCTGCCGAATTTGGTGTTGCATCAGCGTCGATTGAACAGTTACCGGATGAAGGCCTGGATTTAAAACAGTTCCTGGCCGATCTGGAAATTTCTTTGATAAGCCAGGCACTGGAAAGGCACGATTATGTGGTGGCCAGAGCCGCTGATATTTTATGTTTGCGCCGGACCACTTTGGTGGAAAAAATGCGCAAATATAATCTGGTGCGTGACGAGCTCAATACTGAAGATTAACCCCTTTGTCAAAATTTTGGCTGAAAATAGTTAGCTTAATACTTTGATTTAAAATAATATTTTTGATGGCACACTTTGTGCTTAAACCCGTTAGTATTTTCATCTGACGGGGACTTGTATGCACAGCATCGCCTTTGTTGCCAACACCTGCACAATGCCGGACCTTGCGCCGGAGCGCACGCCAGATCTTGGTGGCGCGGCACAGCCTTTGTTTGAGCTGGTGGCATCCGACAGTGCTGAGTTGTTGTCCGCCAGCGCGCTTTTTGCCACTGGTGCTGCAACCCTGTCGGGCAGCGGCCAAACACCCGGCAGACCGGCCAGCATAGTCACCGCCTTATTTCCTCACACTATGTCCCAGCTTGCGGCCAAAACACCGGCTGCGGCATCTTTATTTGCCGATCTATCCCAAACACCGGCCAGTCAGGCGGCTCAGCAGCAGGAACTTAAGCGGCTACAACATATTCTGCAGGCCTTGCCGACAGGTGTGGTGGTACTTGATAGCAAAGGTTATGTGCAGCATGCCAATCCGGTGGCGATTCAGATGTTGGGTGAACCTTTGATCTGGCAACGCTGGCTGGATGTGATCACCCGTAGTTTCCGGCCGCGCAGTGACGATGGTCTGGAAGTGTCATTACATGATGGCAGGCGTGTGCAGCTGGCTATCAGTGCGCTGGAAGAAGGTGCCGGTCAGCTTATAGTGCTGACCGATCTGACCGAAACCCGTCAGTTACAAAGCCGTATTGCCCATCTGCAACGCTTGTCTTCACTTGGCAAAATGATGGCGTCGCTGGCACATCAAATCCGCACGCCGTTATCCAGTGCCATGTTGTATGCGCAGAATCTTTGCAGCCAGAAAATTGCCCCAGCAGCCCGGGTGCAATTTCAGCAAAAACTGTTAAACCGGCTGCAGGATTTAGAACAGCAGGTCAACGATCTGCTGCTGTTTGCCCGCTCCGGCCGTGAGCAGCAGGTGGCGCCTTTGTCGCTGCAGCAGCTGTTAAACGAAGTGCACAATTCAGTCGAAACCCTGGTGCAACAACAGCAGGGCAATAT
The DNA here is from genome assembly GCF_036782235.1 of Rheinheimera sp. Classification (GTDB taxonomy): domain Bacteria; phylum Pseudomonadota; class Gammaproteobacteria; order Enterobacterales; family Alteromonadaceae; genus Pararheinheimera. The sequence continues at coordinate 38,635 of NZ_DAIPZL010000003.1, forward strand.
AAAGCTGCAGCTGCCAGAGCCGGATCTGCTGCTCCTTGGGAATCACACTGCACTTTGTGGTGCTATGGCCAATCTCATTCAGAACGCGCTGCAACATGCTGGCCCTGGTGCATGCATTCAGTTGTCGGCGCTTGCAAGCCCCGATGGCAAACAGGTGCAGCTGGCGGTGGAAGATTCAGGCCCTGGTGTGCCCAAGGCGCTGCAACAACAAATTTTTGAACCCTTTTTTACCACCCGCCCAAGCGGCACAGGCCTTGGTCTTGCGGTAGTGCAGGCTGTTGCTCATTCCCATCACGGCTCAGTGCGCTGTGTGGACGGCAAAGCCGGTGGTGCCAGATTTGAAATGATTTTGCCGGTATTGCCAGCCACAGCTGTGCTGCAATCAGGCCAACAGGAGGAGCAATAAAATGCAACAGACTAAAATTCTGGTGGTTGAAGACGACGCCGGTTTACGCGAAGCACTCTGTGACACCTTGCTGCTGGCTCAATATCAGGTGGTTGCGGCGGACAGCGCCGAGCAGGCCATTCAGCTGCTTAAACAGCATAAAATCCGCCTGGTGGTCAGCGACGTGCAGATGCAGGGCATGTCGGGGCTGGATTTACTCAAATCGGTCAAACTGAATTATCCGCATCTGCCGGTGCTGATGATGACAGCTTATGCCACAGTCAATGATGCGGTGCAGGCCATCCGGTTGGGTGCCGTGGATTATCTGGCCAAACCCTTTTCACCGGAAGTACTGGTCAATACTGTCGGCCGATATGTACAAAGTGACGAAGCGCCGGCTTTTGAGCCTATTGTGGCAGCGCCTGTCAGTCAGCAACTGGTGAAACTGGCCGCCAAAGTGGCGCGTTCTGATGCCAGTGTGATGGTGCTAGGCCCAAGCGGCTCAGGCAAAGAAGTGCTGGCGCGTTATATCCACCAGCAATCACCACGCCACGACGGCCCTTTTATCGCTATTAACTGCGCCGCCATTCCGGAAAATATGCTCGAATCCACTTTATTTGGTTACGAAAAAGGTGCTTTTACCGGCGCTATTGCCGCTTGCCCGGGCAAGTTTGAGCAGGCACAACAAGGCACGATATTGCTCGATGAAATCAGCGAAATGGATTTAAACCTGCAGGCCAAGTTACTCAGGGTATTGCAGGAACGTGAAGTGGAGCGGTTAGGCTCGCGCAAAACCATCAAACTGGATGTGCGGGTCATTGCCACCAGTAACCGCGACTTACGCCAGACTGTGGCGCAGGGGCTGTTCCGTGAAGATTTATTTTACCGGCTCAATGTGTTCCCGCTGACCTGGCCGGCGCTGGCCGACAGGCCGGAGGATATTCTGCCTTTGTGCCGGCATTTACTGGAGCGCCATTGCCAGCAGGCAGGCACGGCCACACCAGAGCTGACACCAACAGCACAACGTAAGTTGTTGCAGCACAACTGGCCTGGCAATGTGCGGGAGCTGGATAACGTGATGCAAAGGGCGCTGATAGTGCACAATGCAGCGGAAATTACCGCAGATGATATTTTGCTTGAATCCACTGAATTTAGCAGTCAGTTCCAGGAACCGGCGCCGGTTGCTGTAGCTGCTGGCAACGATCCTGATTTAAGTTTATTTAAATCAGGGGTGTATGAGCAGGAACATCGTATTATTCTGGAAACGATGAAAGCCTGTGCCAACAGACGCAAGGAAGTTGCAGAGAAACTTGGTATCAGCGCCCGTACTTTAAGGTACAAACTGGCGCGGATGCGCGAGTCAGGTATTCAGTTACCAGCCTGATATAACAGCAGCATAATGGCAGGGCCATCAGGCTCTGCTGTTTTGTGTTATGCCTTTTATCTGCAAAGATGCGCGCCTGGTGTTTTCTGCTGCGCTGGTTTTAGTCCGGCATTGGGCATTTGCAACCAGGGACATGTGCGTTAATGGTCCTGTGTTCGTCTGCTGCCTCTTGAATTGCCCATAGCAGCTTTAGTCTTTTGCCTCTGCTTTTCTATGGTGTCAGCATTTTGACATCACAGTTTATAGTTTAACTTATTGAATTAAAAAGATTAAATTGTGGCACATCTTGTGCTTAATACTGGTATTCCGGCTTCAGGCTGTTGTTTACAGGTAATTAATCATGGATATCAAAGGTGCCGCTTTATTTCAGGAAATGCAGGCTTATGCGCAGCAGGCCCGCAATTTATCCAACGACATTCAACCCCGTGATGTACAACTGAACAATACCAGTCAGTCTGAGTTTGGTGACCTGTTTAAGCAGGCACTGGATAACGTCAATGCGTTACAAAAAACATCCAATACGCTGGCCACAGCCGTTGAAATGGGCGATCCCAAAGTATCTTTGGCTGAGGCGATGATTGCCGGACAAAAAGCTTCTGTGGCCTTTGAAGCCACAGTGCAGGTGCGCAATAAGCTGGTGGAAGCTTATAAAGAAATTATGGCGATGCCGGTGTAATAGGGGGGCATGACTGTGGCTGAATCAACTTCAACTGAATTAACCTTAAGTAGCAATGACTTTGGACATAGCGCCGAAGACAATGCACAGCAGGAACAAAAGTCAGGCTTTTTAGGCTCTATGGGCGGCATGGATATAGTGCGTCAGATGACACTGATCATTGCACTGACCATTTGTATCGCTATCGCCATTCTGATCATCCTGTGGGCGCGTGAACCGGAAATGCGCCCGCTCGGCACCTTTGAAACCTCTGAGCTTATTCAGCATCTGGATTATCTGGATGCGCAAAAAATTGAATACAAACTGGAAGGCAATGTGATTTCGGTGCGTGGTGATAAATATCAGGACATTCGCCTGGGGTTAAGCCGCGCCGGTTTGCAAAAAGAAGCCAGTTCAGGTGAAGAAATCCTGATGAAAGACAGTGGTTTTGGTGTCAGTCAGCGTCTGGAAATGGAAAGGCTAAAACACAGCCGTGAACAACAGTTGGCCAGAACCATCGAAGAGTTTCAGAGCGTGGCCCGTGCCAGAGTCTTGCTGGCTATTCCAAAAGAAAACATTTTTGCCCGCACCGAAAAACAACCTTCAGCCACTGTCATGATCTCAGCCCGCGGCGGCAAAACCATTAAAGACAGTGAAGTCGATGCTATTGTGGATTTAGTGGCTTCTGCAGTGCAGGGGCTGGAACCGTCCAAAGTCACAGTGACAGATCAAAACGGCCGTTTGCTCAATAGCGGCTCACAAGATGCCAGTTCTGCCCGTTCGCGCCGTGAATATGAAATAGAGCAAAAGCGGGAAGAAGAATACCGCCAGAAAATTGACTCTATCCTGATCCCGGTACTGGGCATTGATAATTACACCGCTCAGGTGGATTTACAGATGGATTTCACCACCACAGAACAAACACAAAAACGCTTTAATCCGGATTTGCCGGCCGTGCGCAGTGAAATGACCATTGAAGAAAATAGCGTAGGCGGTGGTTCTATGGGTATTCCTGGTGCTTTGTCCAATCAGCCGCCGCTGGATTCCAATATTCCGGAAAAAGCGAACGACGGCAGTACCCCAGTGGTGCCTGGCCGCAACAGCAAAGAACAAACCCGTAACTATGAGCTGGACACCACCATCAGCCATTCCACCCAGCAGTCGGGTGTGATCAAGCGCTTAAGTGTGTCTGTGGCTGTGGATTACAAAATGACGCCTGCCAGTGGTGATGAACCGGCTAAAGCTGAACCCAGAACTCAGGCTGAAATTCAGAATATCCGCCGTTTATTGCAAGGTGGTATTGGTTTTGATGTGCAGCGTGGTGACACTATTGAGGTGGTGTCAGTGCCCTTTACCCGTGAAACCGTGGTTGAGGCCGCTGAAGTGCCGATTTATGAGCAGGAATGGTTCTTAAGGGTGGTCCGTCTGGCCCTTGGCGCCCTGGTGATTATCGTGCTGATTATGGCCATAGTGCGGCCAATGCTGAAGAAACTGATTTACCCTGAAGACACCACTGAATCTTATGATGAACATTCATTGTCGCGCGGTGTTGATTTAGGTGATGATACCATCGACATGCTGAGCAAAGAGTTTGACGTGAAGTCGGTTGGGTTTGCGCCGGACGGTACCCTAATGTTGCCGGACCTGCATGGTGACGAAGACTTATTAAAGGCGGTGCGTGCGCTGGTGGCGAACGAACCTGAACTGTCCTCACTGGTCGTGAAAAATTGGTTGGCTGAAGATGAGTAATGTAGAGAACAAACCGGCCTTTGATGTCGGCAAATTAGATGGTGTGGAGAAAGCCGCCATCCTGCTGCTGAGTTTATCGGAAGAAGACGCAGCGCAGATCTTAAAACATCTCGAACCCAAACAAGTGCAAAAAGTGGGTATGGCGATGGCGCAGATCGAAGATCTGAACCAGGCCAAAATTTCTGCGGTGCACCGTTTGTTTATCGAGCAAATTCAGAACTTCAGTACCATCGGCTTCCAGAGTGAAGACTTTATCCGCCGCGCTTTAACAGCGGCGCTGGGTGAAGAAAAAGCTTCGAACCTGATTGATCAGATCATCTTAGGGGGTGGTGCTAAAGGTCTGGATTCGCTGAAATGGATGGATTCCAAACAGGTGGCCAACATTATCCGCAACGAACACCCGCAAATTCAGACCATTGTATTGTCTTACCTGGAGCCTGAGCAGTCGGCGGAGATTTTGTCGCAGTTCCCGGAAAAAGTGCGGCTGGATTTAACCATGCGTATTGCCAACCTGGAAGAAGTACAACCTGCGGCATTACAAGAATTAAACGAAATTATGGAGAAACAGTTTGCCGGTCAGGCTGGTGCTCAGGCAGCAAAAATGGGCGGCTTAAAAGCAGCGGCCGACATAATGAACTACCTCGATACCAATATCGAAGGTCAGCTGATGGATTCTATCCGCGAGCACGACGAAGAAATGGCACAACAAATCCAGGACTTAATGTTTGTGTTCGAAAACCTGTTGGAAGTGGACGACAGGGCTATTCAGGCCATTCTGCGCGAAGTACAGCAGGATGTATTGATGAAAGCACTCAAAGGCACAGACGACAATTTAAAAGAGAAGATCCTGAAAAATATGTCCAAACGCGCGGCAGAACTGCTGGCAGACGACTTGGAGGCCATGGGACCGGTTCGGGTCAGCGAAGTGGAAACCGCACAAAAAGAAATTTTGTCGACAGCACGCCGTCTGGCCGATGCCGGCGAAATTATGCTCGGTGGCGGTGGTGGCGAAGACTTCCTGTAAGCCAACGCAGGCAGTGGCGGGTGCCGCTGCCTGATCCCATACTGATCAGGTTCTATTTATTGAGTTGTTAGCCATGAGCACCAATGCATTCCAACAAAAAAGGCCATTTAAACCTGAAGAAGGTGTGATGGATATTTTAAAAGACTGGCCTATGCCGGAAGATGAACACTCAGCCAACCACAATTCAGACCATCAGGCTGACGACCATTTTGCACAGCATCCTCAGGCGTCTGAGGTGCAGTCTCCGGCCAGCCAGTATAAAACCAATGCTTTTTACAAAATTAAAGCAGAGCCAGGCCGGCCTAAACCTAAAGTGCAGGAAGAACTGACCGTTAAACCTCTAACGGCAGAAGATATCGAGCAGATCCGTCAGGCCGCTTACGACGATGGTTTAGCCCAGGGCAAAGAAGACGGTTTTAGCCAGGGTTATGCACAAGGCCGCGAGCAGGGTTATCAGGACGGCATGCAGCAAGGTCAGGCCGAAGGTAAAAAACAGGGGGTGCAGGAAGGTGAAAGCCTTATTCGCGAGCAATTAGCCCAGTTGCAGGCTTTGATTGAACAGTTACAAAAACCTTTGCAAAAAGTCGATGCACAAGTGGAGCAGGCGCTGTTAACACTGAGCCTTGCTATGGCGGAAGCTGTGATTGGTGTTGAAGTCAAAACCAATCCACAGCTGATTTTGCAAACTTTGCGTCAGGCGGTGGAGGCTTTGCCTTATCAGGCGGAAAAACTCACCATCAAATTGCATCCCGATGATTTAGCCGTGGTACGCAGCCATTACACTGAGCAGGATTTAGCCGAGCGGCAGTGGCAACTGCGTGCAGAGCCTACCTTTGAGCGTGGTGATTGTACTGTGGAATCGGCAGAGTCAACTGTTGATCGCAGTCTGAAATTAAGATTACAAAGCAGCTTGGAGCACTTTTTGCAGGAGCCTGTGCAAAGCCCGTCAGCGCCGACGGAAGATTGACGCAGTGATCCCACTGCAAGGATAGGCATGAGCAGTTCAAGTCTGGCAGAGCGTCTGCTACAGCAACAACAACATATCAAACCGAATAAAGCCGTGGTGGCCGGCCGTCTGGTGCGGGTGGTTGGCCTGACGCTGGAGGCCACAGGCCTCAGTGCCGCTATAGGCCAAACCTGTGAAGTTGAAACCGCCGCTGGCCAGCTGCAGGCCGAAGTAGTGGGTTTTGCCAAAGACCGTATTTTCCTGATGCCCAAAGATGATGTGACAGGTGTAGTGCCTGGTGCACGGGTGACGCCTTTGCTTGGTTACAAAGGCGTACCGCTCAGTATGGCGCTGCTTGGTCGTGTCATAGACGGCGCCGGTAAACCACTGGATGGCCGTGGTCCTGTGCTTGCCAATGAATACAGCACAGGTAAAAAAGCGCCGATTAACCCCTTGCAACGCCGTCCAATTAAACAGCCGCTGGATGTCGGCGTGCGCGCCATCAACAGCATTATTACTGTGGGCAAAGGCCAGCGGATGGGTCTGTTTGCCGGCTCAGGTGTCGGTAAATCTGTGCTTTTAGGCATGATGACCCGCGGTACCGCTGCTGACGTGATAGTGGTGGGGCTGGTTGGTGAAAGGGGCCGTGAAGTCAAAGAATTTATCGATGAAATTCTTGGGGATGAAGGGCGCAGAAGGGCCGTGGTGGTGGCTGCGCCTGCCGACGTGTCTCCACTGATGCGCCTCAAAGGTTGTGAAACCGCAGTGCAGGTGGCGGAGTATTTTCGTGATCAAGGGCTGGATGTATTACTGCTGCTCGATTCTGTGACCCGTTATGCCCAGGCGCAGCGGGAAATTGCCCTGGCTGTGGGTGAGCCACCTGCCACTAAAGGGTATCCGCCATCGGTCTTTGCCAAATTACCCGCGCTGGTGGAGCGCGCAGGTAACGGCGCTGAAGGTCAGGGCTCTATTACGGCTTTTTATACGGTACTGTCCGAAGGTGACGATTTACAGGACCCTATTGCCGATGCCGCTCGCGCTATTTTGGATGGCCACATAGTGCTGTCACGCCAGTTGGCCGACAGTGGTCATTTCCCTGCTATCGACATTGAAAAATCCATCAGCCGGGTCATGCCGGCGGTGACCAGTCAGGAACACCAGTTGCTGGCACGCAGTATCAAACAGCTGTACGCCAGTTTTAGCCAAAGCAAAGATCTGATTGCCATAGGTGCTTATGTCAAAGGCTCGGATCCCATGTTGGATCTGGCCATCAGCCTGATGCCAAAAATTAATAAATTCCTGCAACAGGGCATGACAGATGTGGTGCCTTATGATGAAAGTCTGAGTCTGCTGTCGACCTTAGTGCCCCAGGGTAGAGGAGTCTGATCATGGCGTTAGCCCAGTTACAACTGCTGGCCAAAGTACAGCGCGAAAAAGAAGACAAACTGCAAGCGCTTTATATTCAGGCGCAACAATTTGCCAAAAATCAGCAGGATAAGTACGACGGTCTGGCCAATTACCGGACCGACTATATCCGCCAAAGCCAGCAACGCGGGATGCAAGGGGTACAAAGCCGGCAGTTTAACCAGTACCTGGCTTTTATTACCAAGCTGGATCAGGCGCTGGAACAACAAAATATGCAGGTGCAACAAGCCAAAAAAGTGGCGGAAACCAGACGCGTCAACTGGATTTTGCTGCAACGGAAACGCAAAGCCATTGATTTGTTGATTGACAAAGAGCTGGAAAAAATGGCCATCAAAGCACAAAAACAAGAACAAAAAATGCTGGATGAAATTGCCACCCAACAGTTTTTCCGCAATTTACATGCAGAGGCTGGTTCATAGTCAGGCAATAGCAGAGCGCAGCTGCTCAGGATAAAATCGGAGTTCTGCACAGTATCCATCGCCTTTCTCTCAGCTCTGGCGCGATTTTTGAATAGCATTTAAAACAGATAGGTTCGGCTTTTTCATAGAGCAATAGTAATAAGCCCACGGGCTGTCATCTTTTTGCTCTGGAACCCAGGTTGCCACAATACCTGATGCGCTCAGGTTTATGGGAGTTCAGATGAGTATCGATATGCAGTTTTCTTTGTTAAGCAGTGACTTAGATGCAGCACCTTCCAGTTCAGCTCGAGCCCGTGGCAGCGATGCTGACAAGGATTTTGCTGAGGCATTTGACGAGCAGCTGCAACAGGCAAATGACGCCGAATCAACGAAAGCTTCCGCGAACAACCAGCGCCCAGCGGGGCAGGAAGTTGCCACTTCACAAAAGGCACAGTCTGAAGTTGCCGCTACTGCAACTGTTGATAAAGCTTCGACCGATGTATTGTCGACAGAACAAGCATCAGAACTGCAGCCTATTAACCTGCTGTCAAACACAGAAGAAGGCACAGGCAAGTCCGGCAATATGGAGGCTGGCCTCGAGGCTGAACGGGCCGCTTCATTATTTCAGTTAATTACCAGGTCGCGCGATTATGCCGCTGAACTGGGGGCTGGGGCTAAGGGCACAACGGCGCAAAATAATGCGCAGACAGCGGCCGACCTTGCTAAGGCTGGTTCCGCTGATGAAGCTGCGTTGTTGCTTGCACAGTTGCAACAGGCCAAAAAGCCGGGCGCTGAACAAAGTACAGAGCAGACAAAAACAGCAGCAGAAGCCCTGATTGACGAAGATAGCCAGGACCAGACTATCAGCGCCACACAGCAGGCGTTATTGCAGCAAAAGGTTGCCGCAGCCGACCAGACAACTGGTGGTTCATCATTGGCAGAGCAAGGTGCAGCACAGCAAACTGCATCTGAGCAAAAGGTAGTTGAGCAGGGCACAACACTGCAAAACACCAGAGCGCAAGTAGGCCAGTTTGCGTTGACAGCAACTGACGATTTATCTGTGCAACCCAAACAGTCAACTGAGGCTGACACTCTGAAGCTGCAATCTGAACTTCAGGCGGGCACTGCTGCAAAAGCTGCTGAAAGTGCCGCTGCAGATGCAGGTAAAACTACTCAGGATGGTAGCCAGAATGCCATAAGCCGAGCAGAGAAATTCTATGCAGAGCAGGGTATGCCAGAGCAAAACGAACAAAAAGTGATTGAGCTTAGCAGGTTAGAGTCAGAGACCACAACAGGCCAGGTTCAACCGCAGCAGGCAAAAACAGCTGAACAAAATGCCGCCGGTGCTGTGAGCAATAGCCAAAACGCAATGGCCGGGCAGTCCTTGGCAACAGAAAACACCGGCACTGACAGTCCGCAGTTAACAGAGCAGACACAATTAACGGCGGCTCTGCTCGGGCAAACACCTGCTGCAGTGGCCGGGAAAGACAAAAATAAAACGCAGACAGCAACTTTTGCTGAATTCCAAAAATCTGCAAATGCTGCTTTGGTACAGCAGCAAAAACAGCAACAACAAAACGAAGCACAATACAGCACAGCCGCTGGCAAGGCCGGTGCTGATGCAGCTATAGCGGAAACGATGACTGCAGCGATTCAAGTGCCGCAGCAGGAAGGTGCAGCTGTGCCGGTGTTGGCTGCAACTGATAAATCTTTGGCGACAACTTCGGCTTTTAATCAGGCGGGTTCTCAGTCCGGCTCACAATCCGGTTCGCAGCAGCACAGCAGTTTTAGCCAGATTTTAGCGACCAAACAGGCCGATCCGCAGATCCAGAGTCAACCGGCGTTGTCTTTGCTCGAACCCAATGCCGCCACTCAGCTCAAAGAGCGGGTGATGTACCAGGTGAATCAAAAAATTCAGAGCGCCGACATCAGGTTAACGCCGGAAGATCTGGGCACGGTGCAAATTAAAATAAATCTGCAGCAGGAGCAGTTGTCGGTGCAATTTGTGGTGCAACAAAGTGCCGCCAAAGAAGCGCTGGAACAACAAATGCCCAGATTAAAAGAATTGCTGCAGGAGCAAGGCATGGCGCTGACCGATGGTCAGGTGCATCAGCAGCAGAGTGAGCAGCATCAGCAACAGGATGAAAGACGCACGGCTGGCCGTGCGAATACCAGGGATGCGGCGGTTGGCGACGATGAGGCTGTGGTGCAACAGGTGCAGGTCGCAGTGTCTGACCGGATGGTGGATTATTACGCATAACAGGTTATCAAACAGCGCTCTGGCACAATCTTGATTGCGTTTGCCAGGACAAGCGGTAAATAATAGCAAAAAACCGCAACTGAACCGGAGTTCACATGGCTGCTGAAAAAGATCTGCAAATCGCTGATGGCGGAGCAAAAAAGAAAAAAATGATCATCATTGCCGCGGCAGTGGTGGTGTTAGGGGCTGGTGTTGGTGGTTATTTTGCATTCAGTGGCGGTGATGCCCCTGAAGCGGCACCGGCTACAGCGGATGCCGCCGCAGCAGAAGGTGAGGCGGCGCCGGCCAAAGCTGCGAGTGGTGAATTAGGCACTGCCTTGTATGTGTCGATGCCAAGGCCCTTTGTGTTTAATGTGCCGGGTGCATCGCGTGATCGGCTGGTGCAAATTAAAGTGCAAATACTGGTGCGTGGCACCAATAACGAAGAAATTGCCAAACAGCATATTCCGTTAATGGAAAGCACTATGCTCAGAACTTTTAGTAAAGCCAATGCAGATGATCTGGTCACTGCTGCCGGCAAAGACACTTTAAAAGCGGCGGCACTGAAAGATGTGCAGGAAGCGCTGATTGGAGTAGCTGGCAGCCCGATAGTGGAAGAGATCCTCTTTACCGGTTTTGTAATGCAATAAGTCTGAGCATGCAGACAGAGGGTAACCAACTTGACTGATTTACTGTCACAAGACGAAATAGACGCGCTACTGCATGGTGTTGATGACGTCGAAGAAGAAGAAATAGAGGACGGTTCCGGCCCTGGCGGTCGTTCAGCCCTTGAATACGATTTTTCTTCTCAGGACCGTATCGTCCGTGGCCGGATGCCAACGCTGGAAATGGTAAACGAGCGTTTTGCCCGCCATATGCGGATCAGCTTGTTTAACATGATGCGCCGCACCGCCGAGGTATCGATCAACGGTGTGCAGATGATCAAGTTTGGTGAATACGTGCACACGCTCTTTGTGCCAACCAGTTTAAATATGGTGCGCTTCCGTCCGCTCAAAGGCACTGGCCTCATTACCATGGAAGCCCGTCTGGTTTTTATTCTGGTGGACAACTTTTTTGGTGGTGACGGTCGTTATCACGCCAAAATCGAAGGCCGGGAATTTACGCCGACCGAACGCCGTATTATCCAGATGCTGCTCAAACTGATTTTTGAAGACTACAAAGAAGCCTGGGCGCCGGTGATGGACGTGTCTTTTGAATATCTGGATTCAGAAGTCAACCCGGCGATGGCCAATATTGTCAGTCCAACCGAAGTGGTGGTGATCAGCTCCTTCCATATTGAACTGGATGGTGGTGGTGGGGACTTCCACGTGGCCTTGCCTTATTCAATGCTGGAGCCTATCCGCGAACTGCTGGATGCCGGTGTCCAAAGTGACAAAGAAGACACCGATTTGCGTTGGAGTAAGGCGCTGCGCGACGAAATTATGGATGTGAAGGTGAACCTCAGTACCAAGATGATGGACGTGGAGCTGACGCTGGAGCAAGTGATGAATATGCAGCCTGGTGACATTATTCCGGTGGAGATTCCGGAGCATATCACGGTGCTGATTGAAGATTTACCAACCTATCGCGCCAAAATGGGTCGCTCCCGCGACAACGTGGCGCTGAAGATTATTGAAAAGATTAAACGACCAGAGTCGGTTAAATCTGAAATGCATGTATTTACCAAAGGCGGCCGTCGTTTAGACAGTGACGCCGATATCAGTGAATTAGAAGCAGATTTGATCTTATCTGAACAACCAGAGGACAGATGGTAATGGCTGACGATAAAGACACCATGGACGAATGGGCTGCGGCTTTAGCCGAAGCCGAAGGCTCGACAGCAGGTGCCGAGCCGGTTGAACTGGAAGAGTTACAGGAAGAAAGGGCGCCGATTTCGGCGGATGAAAAACGCAAACTTGATACCATTTTAGATATTCCGGTCACTATTTCGATGGAAGTAGGACGGGCCAAAATCAGTATCCGTAACCTGCTGCAACTAAACCAGGGGTCTGTGGTGGAGCTGGAGCGGGTTGCCGGTGAGCCTTTGGACGTACTGGTCAACGGCACCCTGATCGCGCACGGCGAAGTGGTGGTGGTGAACGATAAATTTGGTATTCGTTTAACTGACGTCATCAGTCAGATTGAACGGATTAAGAAGTTACGCTGATGCGCTGTTGTTTGATCACCCTTGTTGTTGGCGCCTGGTTATTGCCTTTGCAGTTGCTGGCGCAGGTGGCAGAGCAGGCACCCGCTGCCGCTGCTGCCACCAAAGAAGTCAGTAAAGCTTCGGCCAATTTGCCTGGTGTCGGGCAGATCGTCATTTCTTTGGCGCTGGTGATTGGTCTGGTGCTGATGCTGGCTTTTGCCTATAAAAAAATGCAATTCAGACTGCCGGGCGCAAAACATTTTCGGATAGTTTCTACCTTAAGTGTTGGCCCAAGAGAACGTATCTTAGTTATTGAAATACAAGGAAAACAACGGGTAATTGGCGTCACGCCCAATAACGTAAATTTCCTGTTTGATTTAGAAACTCCGCTTCCTGAAGAAAAGTTGGCATCAGATTTTCATACGCAGTTACAGTCGTTCCTGAAAAAATAGATTGATGTCATGTTCAGATTGGTTCTCCTGCTGCTGGTGCTGCTAAGCCCGGCAGCTTTTGCCGACAACGGCGCTATGTCGGCGCTGCAAATTACCACCAACCCCGATGGGTCCCAGGAATACAGTGTGACACTGCAAGTCCTGGCCATGATGACAGCGCTCAGTTTCCTGCCGTCGATGATCATTATGATGACCTGTTTTACCCGCATCATTATTGTGCTGGCCATTTTGCGTCAGGCTATGGGTCTGATGCAAAGCCCATCCAACCAGGTGCTGATTGGCATCACTTTGTTTATGACCTTTTTTATTATGGCGCCGGTGTTTAAACAGGTAAACGACACAGCGCTACAGCCTTATCTGGCGGAAGACATCACCTCCTTGCAGGCGCTGGACGCCGCAATTATTCCGGTGAAGGCTTTTATGCTGCAACAAACCCGGGTCAAAGATTTAGAAACCTTTGCCGATATTGCCGGCCATCCACCCGTGGCCAGTAATAAAGACTATCCGATCACTATTGTGATCCCGGCTTTTGTGACCAGTGAGCTTAAAACTGCCTTCCAGATTGGCTTTATGATTTTTATCCCGTTTTTGATCATCGACCTGGTGGTCGCCAGCGTGCTGATGGCCATGGGTATGATGATGTTGTCACCGATGATAGTAGCGCTGCCATTCAAACTGATGATGTTTGTACTGGTGGACGGCTGGTTATTGGTGATGGGCACTTTAGCCACCAGCTATGGGGTTGGGACTTAATATGACACCGGAAATTTTTGTCGATGTGCTGAACGACGCACTTTATATGGTGATTTTGCTGGTCAGCGTTATTATTCTGCCGTCGCTGGCGATAGGTCTGGTGGTGGCTGTGTTTCAGGCCGCAACCTCGATTAACGAACAAACCTTAAGCTTTTTGCCCCGTTTAATTGTGACTTTGCTGGCGCTGATGTACGGCGGTCACTGGATGACACAAACCCTGATGGATTACACCACAGGTTTGTTTCTCAGTATTCCGACCGTGGTGAGCTAAGATGGAATTTCCGCTGCAAACGCTGATGCAGGCCATTGCAGATTTTCTGCTGCCGCTGACCCGGATTGCAGCAATGTTTTCACTGATGGCTGGTTTGGGCGCCAAAACTGTTCCTACCCGCATCAAAATGGGTCTGGCAGTGACGTTTACCCTGATTATTATGCCGGTTATTCCACCTGCCACAGACGTCAATTTAATGTCGTTTAATACCGTGATTCAGGTATTGCAGCAGATGATTATTGGCATGGCGATTGGCTTTATCTCTTTGATGTTTATCAATACTTTTATTCAGGCAGGTCAAATTCTGGCCACTCAGACAGGTTTAGCTTTTGCATCGATGATTGACCCGTCCAGTGGGGTCAGTGTGCCTTCGATAGGTCAGTTTTATCTGATTTTGGCCACTTTGTTGTTCTGGGTGTACGACGGACATCTCATTATGTTTCAGATGGTGGTGTTTAGTTTTACTTCTTTACCTATTGATGGCGGTTGGTGGGATGTTTCGCATTATTGGACTGTCGCCGAATTTGGCTTGTGGATTTTTTCCGCTTCGCTTGCCATTGTATTAGCGCCCGTCACCGCCATGCTGCTGGTGAATATGGCCTTTGGCATTATGACGCGCGCCGCTCCTCAGCTGAACATTTTTGCCATAGGTTTCCCGGTGACGATGATTTCCGGTTTATTGATCATGTGGCTGACGATGGACACTTTTGCGTATCACTTTAATTTGCAATGGCAGCACGGTATTGAATATACCTGCAAGCTGATTGGCTGCTAGGAGGTCCAATGGCAGCTGATACCGATATGGAAAAAACCGAAGACCCCACGAGTAAAAAGCTCGAGGACGCCGCGAAAAAAGGCAATATCGCCCGCTCCAAAGAGCTCGGAACTGCTTTTGTGTTGATGGGGTCGAGTCTCGGATTGTTAATTTTTGGCAGCGAGCTGGCTAGCACCACTTTGCAGGTGTGCCGGCGTTTATTGTCGCTGGACGCCAAAGACATGTTCGAAACCAATTCTATGTTTACCGCCATGGGCGCGGCCTTATCCACTGTGATGCCGCCGCTTTTGAAACTTTTTGCGCTGATTGTGATCGCGGCTTTTGTCGGTAACACCTTGCTTGGCGGTTATAACTTTACCTGGTATGGCGCTAGTTTCAGGCCGGCCAAAATGAACCCCTTGTCTGGTTTAAAACGGATGTTTGGCCTGCAGTCGCTGGTGGAGCTGTTAAAGAGCATCCTGAAAGTGGCAGTGGTCGCAGGTTTTGCCTACATGATGCTGAGTATCTTTTTCGACGATATTATGGCGCTGTCGTTAATGAACGACTTTGACGACATGTCAGATGCACTTTATCTGCTGGGCTGGATGTTTTTTGGTTTGTGCGCCAGCATGATTATCATTGCTGTGGTCGACGCGCCTTATCAAAGCTGGAATCATCACAAACAGATGATGATGACCAAACAGGAAGTGAAAGACGAATACAAAAACTCTGAAGGTAATCCGGAAATTAAAGGTCGTATTCGCCGGATGCAAATTCAGATGTCGCGCCGTCGTATGATGCAGGCGGTGCCGACTGCCGATGTGGTGGTCACCAACCCGACCCACTATTCAGTGGCCTTAAAATATGAGCAGGGTAAACACCGCGCCCCTGTGGTGGTGGCCAAAGGCGTGGACGAAGTAGCGCTTTATATCCGCCAGATTGCCGACGCCAACAAGGTGCCGATAGTACAATCACCGGCGCTGGCACGGTCTATTTATTTCACTACTGAAATTGATCATCCAATTCCGGATCAGCTGTTTGCCGCTGTGGCCCAGGTACTGGCTTATGTATTCCAGCTGAAGGTATACAAACGCGGGAAAGGTCAGAAACCAAGACCTTTGGCCAAAGATCTACCTATTCCAGAGGGTTACCGACATTAAAAGGTCAAAGCCTGTGAAAAAACAGCGGTAAATTTCTCAGTCAGATCAGCGCTGACGTCATCTGTGACTTGCGAGCGAAGGTGCTGATTAAGCATAAAGCAATACCTGATTTGTCGCATTCTATTGCGTCTGATGTTTATCTATATCCCAAGATGCTACTAACTGGAACAGTTTTTGCCTAAGCCTTTAAAGCGTCAATTTTTTATCAGGCTTTTTATGCAACTTCCTTCAGTATTGGGCAAATTTGACCGCAGTCAGCTGCAACATGCCAAAGGGGTGGCTACACCCCTGTTAATCATGGCGGCACTCGCCATGGTGGTCTTACCTATGCCACCTATTCTGCTTGACGTGTTGTTCTCCTTTAACATTGCGCTGGCGCTGGTGGTGTTACTGGTCACCATTTATGTCAGAAAACCGCTGGAATTTGCCATTTTCCCTTCTGTGTTGCTGGTGGCCACTATTTTGCGGCTGGCATTAAACGTGGCCAGTACCAGGGTGGTGCTGCTGGAAGGTCATAACGGTCCTGGTGCGGCCGGTGCTGTGATCGAATCTTTTGGTCACGTGGTGATAGGTGGCAACTTTGCTGTTGGTATTGTGGTGTTTTTGATCCTGATCATCATTAACTTTGTGGTGGTGACCAAAGGTGCCGGCCGTATTGCGGAAGTCACAGCCCGTTTTACGCTGGATGCGATGCCGGGTAAACAAATGGCCATTGATGCCGATTTAAACTCAGGTTTTATCGATCAGGATCAGGCACGTAAACGCCGCGATGAAGTCACAGCCGAAGCTGACTTTTATGGTTCGATGGACGGTGCCACCAAGTTTGTCAAAGGGGATGCCATCGCCGGTTTAGTCATTGTGGGTATCAACCTGATTGGCGGTTTGTTTATCGGCATGATCCAACACAATTTGACATTTAGTGAATCTTTAGAAATTTATACCCTGCTGACCATAGGTGATGGTCTGGTGGCGCAAATCCCGGGTTTATTGTTGTCTATTGGTACCGCCATAATTGTGACGCGGCAAAACAAAGACACCAATATGGGCGAGCAGATGTCTGGCCAGCTTGGCAATATCAAGGTGCTGACCGTCGCCGCCACGTTATTGTTTATTATGGGCATAGTGCCTGGCATGCCACATTTTGCCTTTTTATCACTGGCAGCTGCTGTTGGTGGTGCTGCTTATTTCCTGCAACATCAGAAGAAAAACCCTGCCAGTGAGCTGGTCGGCCGTGGTAAAGCTGAGCTGGTGCCTGGTACCTCCGACAATATCCAGCCACAAAAAGAAATCAGCTGGGACGATGTACAGCCAGTCGACATTATCGGTCTGGAAGTGGGTTATCGGTTAATTCCGCTGGTGGATAAATCTCAGGGCGGCGAATTGCTGACCCGGATCAAAGGGGTACGGAAAAAACTGTCACAGGAGCTGGGTTTTCTGGTGCCGGCAGTACATATCCGCGACAACCTGGATCTGGAACCCAACACTTACCGAGTCACCCTGATGGGGGTAACCAGCGGCAGCTCAGAGCTTCGCCATGACAATGAGCTGGCCATTAACCCAGGCCAGGTGTTTGGCACAGTGAAGGGGATTGCCACCCGTGATCCGGCCTTTGGTCTGGAAGCTGTGTGGATCCCGAAAAATCAGCGGGAACATGCGCAAACTCTGGGTTATACAGTGGTGGATGCCGCAACAGTGGTGGCGACTCATTTAAGCCAGATCTTAAGTAACAATGCAGCCAGCCTGCTTGGCCACGAGGAAGTGCAGAACCTTCTGGATATGCTGGCCAAAACCTCGCCCAAACTGGTGGAAGCTTTGGTGCCTGACACCATGGCGCTGACGGCTGTGGTAAAAGTGCTGCAAAACCTGCTGCACGAAGGGGTGCCTATCCGTGATATGCGCACCATAGTACAAACGCTGGTGGATTATGGCGCGCGTAGTCAGGATATTGACGTGTTAACTGCTGCCTGCCGCATCGCACTGCGCCGGTTAATAGTGCAGGAAGTGGCGGGTTCAGCCGATGAAATTGCTGTGATGACGTTTGCCCCTGAGCTTGAGCAGATGTTGCATCAATCGATGCAGGCCGCCGGCAATGACGGTTCCGGCATAGAACCTGGCCTGGCTGAACGTATCCAGAACTCGCTCAGAGAAGCCAGCCAGCAGCAGGAACTCAGTGGGGAACCTGCAGTGTTGTTAACTTCCGGCATACTGCGCTCAGTGATGGCACGATTCGTGAAATACACTATTCCAGGACTGCGGGTATTGTCCTATCAGGAAATTCCGGATGACAAACAGGTCCGGATCGTCAGTGTGGTAGGACAGGCGGGTTAGGAGTTAAAAGATGAAAATTAAACGTTTTGTAGCCAAAGACATGCGGACAGCTTTAACCGAAGTTAAAGAGTTTCTCGGCCCGGATGCCATTATTTTATCAAACAAAAAAGTGGCCGGTGGTGTGGAAATCGTCGCAGCCGTTGACCCGGAAGCCGCGCCGGCTAAGGCTCAGGCAGCAGCAGAAGCAACAGCGGCAACCAAGCCAACCAGCAAACCCCGTCTGGATATCCGGGTGGGCGATGACGAAGAAGAAGCCGAACCTGCAGATTCGCTGCGCGCTTTATTGGCGCGTCAGATGATTAAACAGCAAAAAGCGGCACCTGATCTTCAGGCCGCTGCTGCCGTCAATCCGCTGACGCAAAATCTGCAAAGTGCGATACAGAGTCCACGTCAAAGTCCATTAAAAGCCAGAACAGAGCCACAGGAGCGTCAGAATTCTGTCACTTCAGGGCCAAATCTGCAGGAGCTGTCGGCACTGCAGAAACAACAAGCCAGTCTGATGCAGCAACAGTTTGACGTGATGCGCCAGGAAATGCAGTCGATGAAACAACTACTGCAGCATCAGGTATCGGGGTTAATGTGGCAAGACCTCGCCAGACGCGAGCCGGTGCGTGCCCTGGTGATTGAGCAGCTGATCCAGCTTGGCCTGTCCGAAGCCATGGCCGATCAGCTTGCCTGCTTTATGCCGGAAGATATCAGCGACCGTGATGCCTGGAGTTGTGCACTGGAATTATTAGCCGGCCAGCTGACCACGACCAACGACGACATTATGCGCCGTGGCGGCGTGATTGCGCTGGTGGGGCCGACCGGTGTTGGCAAAACAACCACTGTTGCTAAATTGGCAGCGCAGTTTGCCAAACGCCATGGTGCAGATCAGGTCGCATTGATTACCACTGACACTTTCCGTATTGGTGCTTTTGAACAACTAGCCACTTTTGGCCGTATTATTGGTTGTCCGGTGAAACAGGCCAAAGATCACGAAGAACTGACATTATTGTTAACCCAGTTACAACAACGTAAGTTAATTTTGATCGACACCGCCGGCATGAGTCAAAGAGACGTGCGCCTGGCTGAAAATCTGTCGGCTTTGATGCATAATTCGCGTGTCAAAATAAAGAGTTATCTGGTATTGTCAGCAACATCCCAAGCAAGGGTCATGCAGGAAACTGTGGACCACTTTAAACGAATTTCACTGGCAGGTTGTATTTTCACCAAACTTGATGAATGCTTAAGTCTGGGTGAAATTATCAATGTCGCTGTTCAAAATGCGTTACCTGTCAGTTATTTGACCAACGGTCAACGGGTTCCGGAAGATATCGAAATTGCTGAAGCAACGGCGATGGTGACGCAGGCAGAACAATTACGCATGGCCCACACCAGTTCGGGGCATCAGTGGTATCAGGATGGTTTGACCCGGACGGAAGCAACCTATGCATAATCATGAATTAACTTACGATCAAGCCAGTGGCCTGAGAAGAATGAAACAGCGTATGGTCAAAGTAATAGCGGTCACAGGTGGTAAAGGTGGGGTGGGTAAAACCAACGTCACACTGAACCTGGCCATGGCCATGGCACAAATGGGCAAAAAGGTGCTGGTACTGGATGCCGACCTTGGCTTGGCCAATTGTGACGTGATGTTGGGCCTGAGGGTCGAACGTAACCTGTCTCATGTGTTATCCGGCGAAGCTGAACTTGACGACATTCTGGTTACCGGCCCTTTTGGTATCAAAATTGTGCCAGCCACATCGGGCACCCAATCAATGACTGAGCTGAGTCCGGCAGAACACGCTGGTCTTATCCGTGCTTTTAGTGAATTAAAAACCTCTTTTGATGTGCTATTGGTCGACACTGCCGCCGGTATCTCAGATATGGTACTAAGTTTCTCGCGTGCCTCACAGGATGTGTTGGTAGTGGTTTGTGATGAACCTTCATCGATCACTGACGCTTATGCCTTAATGAAAATTCTAAGCCGTGAACATGCAGTGCAAAAATTTAAAATTGTCGCCAATATGGTGCGCAGTTTAAAAGAAGGCCAGGAGCTTTTTGCCAAATTAAGCAGGGTAACTGACAGATTTTTGGATGTGACTCTGGAGCTGGTTGCCACTATTCCTTTTGACGAAAATGTGCGAAAAGCAGCCCGCAAACAAAAAGCCTTTATCGAAGCCTTCCCTAAAACGCCGGCTTCGCTGGCGGTTAAAACTCTGGCGACCCGTGCCGTACAATGGCCGGTGCCGCCCAGTGCATCCGGTCATCTCGAGTTTTTTCTGGAGCAACTTGTGCAACCACAGCATGAACCACGGGGTATGGCGTGAATAATCGCCTCGCAGCCTACGGTGCTGCTAATCAGATGCAATTACTGGTGGAGAAACATGCGCCGCTGGTGAAACGTATTGCCTACCACCTGCTGGCCCGATTGCCAGCCAGTGTGCAGGTTGATGATTTAATTCAGGCCGGTATGATAGGTTTGATTGAGGCGGCAAAAAATTTTGATGGCACCAAAGGTGCCAGCTTCGAAACCTTCGCCGGTATTCGTATTCGTGGTTCCATGCTCGATGAAATCCGCCGCGGTGACTGGACCCCCCGCTCAGTACACCGTAATGCCCGCCTGATTGCTGAAACAATAGCCGAACTCGAAGCAGAACTCGGACGAGACGTAAAAGATGTTGAAGTTGCTGAAAAACTTGATATAACTTTAGATGAATACCACCATATGCTGAGTGATGTCAGTAGTGGACGCATCATAGGCATCGAAGATTTAGGTGTCACCGACGATGCCTTGGTTACTGCAGATGATCGTGAAAATGATCATTTATATGAAGAGCAGGCTAACGATTCGTTTCAACAGGCTTTAATAAAAAATATCAGTAGCTTACCTGAGCGGGAAGCAATAGTATTGTCGCTATATTATAATGACGAACTAAATCTGAAAGAGATTGGCGAAGTCTTAAGCGTCAGCGAATCTCGTGTCAGTCAAATCCATAGTCAGGCACTGGTGCGGTTAAGAGCCCGGATGCAGGACTGGTTGTAATACTTGAGAATAACCATTGAGGTATCTCGTCGGAGGGGATTTTGGATAAGAATATGAAAATTCTTGTGGTAGACGACTTTTCTACTATGAGACGCATCATCAAAAACCTGTTGCGCGATCTTGGCTTTACCAACGTGTCGGAAGCAGATGACGGCAGTACTGCACTTCCAATGCTGCAAAACGGCGATTTTGATTTTGTCGTAACAGATTGGAATATGCCGGGTATGCAAGGTATTGATTTACTTCGCGCTATTCGTGCTGATGCCCGACTGAAACACATTCCGGTATTGATGGTGACTGCGGAAGCCAAAAAAGAACAAATTATTGCCGCAGCACAGGCCGGTGTGAACGGTTATATCGTTAAACCTTTTACTGCAGCCACCTTACAAGAGAAGTTGTCTAAAGTTTTTGAACGCTTAGGTTAACCGTATCTGACAAAGGAGTGGCGCCATGTCTGCAATTACGGCACCTATGATCACCTTGGAACAGGCTCGTGAGCTTGTGCAGTTGTTGGAAATGGAGCAGCAGGAAGCTGCAAATGAACTTGTGCAGGGGCTTGCAGTGCCCGGCTCCTCCGAGTTGTTCGCCGAAGTAGGCAAACTTACCCGTCAGTTACACGATTCCCTGAAAAACTTTCAGGTTGACCCAGCCATCGATAGTTTGCTCACCGAAGATATTCCGGACGCCAAACGTCGGTTGAATCATGTTATTGACATGACAGAGCAGGCGGCCAACAAAACGATGGACGCCGTTGAATCCTGTCTTCCTATCGCTGATAAATTAAATTCCGACATTTCTCATATCTTGCCTGCATGGCAAAAGTTGATGAGTCGGAATATGAAAGTTGGTGAATTCAAAGAGTTATGCCATAGTCTGAACGGTTTCCTAAGCCATGCTTCGAACGATGCCACTGCTTTGCAATCATCGTTGACCGAAGTGTTGATGGCGCAGGATTATCAGGATCTGACCGGACAAATTTTGCGTCGTGTGATCGAGCTGGTACGTGAAGTGGAAGACAGTCTGATTGGGCTATTAACAGCATTTGGTCATCAAAACTTACCTGTACTGGACAAACCTGCGCCCGTGGTTGCGAAAAAACCTAAAGCAGGCCATGAAGCTGAAGGCCCGATTATTGATGCGCAGTTGCGTGATGATGTGGTGCACGGCCAGGACGACGTTGATGATTTATTATCGAGTTTAGGTTTTTAAGAGAGGTGCGGTAGCATGGGCTTTGATTTAGATGAGGACATTTTACAGGATTTCCTAGTCGAAGCCGGCGAGATCCTCGAGCTGTTGCAGGAGCAGTTGGTCGAACTAGAAAATAATCCCGACGATGCCAGCTTATTAAATGCAATATTTCGTGGTTTTCATACGGTAAAAGGTGGCGCCGGTTTTCTGTCGCTGACAGAACTGGTGGACGCCTGCCATGGTGCAGAAAACGTTTTTGATATTCTACGCACCGGCAAAAGAAGGGTAACGTCTGAGTTGATGGACGTGATCCTGCAGGCATTGGACGCCATCAATGAAATGTTTGCCAATGTACAGAACCGGCAACCGCTTGAACCTGCCTCTCCAGAATTATTAGATGCATTACATCGTCTGAGCGAGCCCGAGTCAGAAGACGAAGTGCATGCCGCACCTGCTGTTGAGGCTCCGGTTGCCGTTGATGAACCTGAAATGAGTCTGGATACCTTTGATGCGGCGGTGTCGCTGGAAGTTGAAGGTGGTGCTGAAGCCAGCTCAGGTTCAGTGGATGATATCACTGAAGATGAATTTGAGCGTTTGCTGGATGAACTACATGGCAGCGCAGCGCCAGGCCGGTCAGAGCCGGTAGTTGCCAAAACAACAGCGGCGGCTGTGTTGGACTCAGGTTCCGACGATATCACTGATGATGAATTTGAAGCCATTTTGGATCAATTGCATGGCAAGGGCTCTTTTGTTCCTGCCAGCCATGAATCTGCGCCTGTGGTAAAAGCCGCAGCGCCCGCAGCCCCTGCTTCAGCTGAAAAATCTCCGGATGACATCAGCGACGAAGAGTTTGAATCCTTATTAGACGAGTTACACGGCAAAGGTAAAGCACCTGTGGGGGCGGCTGAACCTGCAAAAGCAGCAGCGCCTGCCGCAAAACCAGCAGCTGCGGCTCCGGTGGCAAAAGCAGCGGCGCCTGTAGCTAAAGCAGAACCGGCCAAAACACCGGAAGTAGTCAAAGCGCCAGCCCCTGTTGCAGCAGCAAAAGATAAAGATGCGGATGACAGCAAAGGTGCAGCCGCTGATACTACTGTGCGGGTTGACACCAAACGCCTCGACCAGATCATGAATATGGTGGGTGAACTGGTGTTAGTGCGTAACCGCCTGGTGAGTCTGTCTGCTGCAGCCCAGAATGAAGAAATGAGCAAAGCGATTTCGAATCTGGATGTAGTGACGGCTGACTTGCAGGGTGCTGTGATGAAAACCCGGATGCAGCCGATCAAAAAAGTATTTGGCCGTTTCCCGCGCGTGGTACGAGATTTAGCAAGATCGTTACAAAAAGAAATTAACCTCGAGCTTGAGGGTGAAGACACGGATTTAGATAAAAACCTGGTGGAAGCGCTGGCCGATCCGCTGGTGCACTTGGTCCGCAACTCGGTCGACCATGGTATTGAAATGCCGGATGTTCGGGCCAAAAATGGCAAACCACGGACAGGTCTGGTTAAACTTGCCGCCCAGCAGGCCGGCGACCATATTCTGTTAACTATTCAGGATGATGGTGCCGGTATGGATCCCGAGAAGCTGAAATCCATCGCTATCAAGCGCGGTGTGCTCGATCCGGATGCTGCAGCGCGGATGTCGGATACCGAAGCTTTTAACCTGATTTTTGCCCCTGGTTTCTCGACTAAAGAGCAGATTTCGGATATCTCCGGCCGTGGTGTGGGTATGGATGTGGTGAAAACCAAAATCAACCAGCTCAACGGTACTGTGCATATTCATTCGAAGTTAGGGCAAGGCACCTTACTGGAAATTAAGGTTCCGCTGACTTTAGCCATATTACCAACGCTGATGGTGGTGGTTGGCAAACAGCCATTTGCATTGCCACTTGCCACAGTGAATGAAATTTTCCATCTGGATTTATCAAAAACCAATATTGTTGATGGCCAGTTGACCATAGTGGTGCGTAACAAAGCAATTCCGCTGTTTTATCTGGAGCATTGGCTGGTGCGTGGTTCAAATCAGAAACTGCGCCGTGAACAGGGTCATGTGGTGATTGTGCAGTTAGGCACCCAGCAGGTTGGTTTTGTGGTGGACTCGCTGGTGGGTCAGGAAGAAGTGGTGATTAAGCCGCTGGATGCCTTGTTGCAGGGCACGCCTGGTATGGCTGGTGCCACTATCACGTCAGACGGTGGTATAGCGTTAATTCTGGATGTACCAAACCTGCTCAAACATTACGCGAAAAAGTCCAAGATCAAGTTTGACCGGTTTAACAATTTAACTTCATAAGCGAGTCATCTATGTCGATCAAGGTATTAGTGGTAGATGATTCGAGCTTTTTCCGTCGTCGCCTGACCGAAATTCTGGCAGGCGATATGGAATTAACTGTGATAGGCACTGCCAACAACGGCAGGGAAGCAGTTGAGAAAGCGCTGGAGTTAAAGCCGGATGTGATCACTATGGATGTGGAAATGCCGGTGATGGACGGTATTGCCGCGGTGCGGGAAATCCTGAAGCAACAGAGGGTGCCAATCCTGATGTTTTCTTCGTTGACCCATGCCGGCGCCAAAGCCACACTGGACGCTCTGGATGCCGGAGCCGTCGATTTCCTGCCGAAAAAATTTGAAGATATTGCCCGTGATAAAGGTGAAGCTATCGAAGTGCTGCGCCAGCGGGTCAAAGCGGTCGCCCGCCGGCGTTTGTTTGTGCGACCATCAGCAACAGCCGCAGCGCCTGCTCCTGCAGCGAGGCCTGCGACTGCACCGCTTGCACGTACACCCCTGGCTAGAGCTGAATTATTAAAAAGCCCGGAGCGTGCTGAAAACACTGAAACTCAGCCGGAACGTTCTTTTAAGGCGTCGGGTAAAAGTTACAAATTGTTGGCCATTGGCACTTCAACAGGTGGCCCTGTTGCGCTGCAAACTATTATCACTGCACTTCCTGCCAATTTCCCATTGCCGATAGTACTGGTACAGCATATGCCTGCTGCTTTTACCGGTGCTTTTGCGGCCAGGTTAAATTCACTGGCGAAAATTGAAGTACGTGAAGCTGTTGACGGAGACCTGTTAAAACCTGGCGTGGCCTATCTGGCGCCAGGTGGTAAACAAATGCTGGTAGAAGGTTCAGAGAATCAGGCCAAGCTTCGTATTAAAGAAGACGATTCACCCCGTATTACTTTTAAACCCAGTGTGGATATTACCTTTGGTACTGCCGCTAAAGTGTTCAGCGACAAAGTGCTGGCCATAGTGCTGACCGGCATGGGGTCGGATGGGCGTGATGGTTGTCGTTTGCTGAAACAATTTGGTTCCCGCATCTGGGCGCAGGATGAAGCCAGCTGTGTGGTATATGGTATGCCACAGGCCGTCACCAGTGCCGGCTTAACCGACGTTGAAGTCAGTTTGCCGGAAGTCGCTGGCAAAATAATTGCGGAAGTCGGTCATGGATAAACTGTCAGTCGCTGGTTTGATTCTAGGGCTTGCGGCCATAGCCAGCGGTTACACCCTGCATGGTGGTGATTTAGCAACCTTATTTGATATACCAGCGCTGGTGATAGTACTGGGTGGAACTCTGGGGGCAGTGCTGTTCCAGACTCCTTTACCACAGTTTACCGTGGGCATCAAAATGTTGGCCTGGGTGTTCCGCGCCCAGTATGTGCCGCTGAACGCCACAGTCGAGCGTTTGATTAACTGGGGAACAGCTGCCAGAGCCAATGGTTTTTTATCACTGGAAGCAGAAGCGCTGCAGGAGAGTGATCCTTTTTTGCATAACGCGCTGAATTTGCTGGTGGATGGGGTAGAACCTGCCATTTTGCAGGACGCGCTGGATGCTGAACTAACACTGGAGCGTGAACGTTTAATGCGCTCGGCCCGTATTTATGAAGCCATGGGTGGTTACAGCCCGACAATTGGCATTATCGGTGCTGTGCTTGGCCTGATTCAGGCGATGCAAAACATTGATAAACCTGAATTATTGGGCAGTGGCATTGCAACAGCTTTTGTTGCAACAGTGTATGGGGTTGGTTTTGCCAACCTGGTGTTTATTCCTATTGCCAACAAACTGAAAAGTGTGGTGGTGCAGCGTACTTTGTATCACGAGTTGATAGTGGAAGGTGTGGTGTCTATTGCCAACGGTGAAAATCCAAGGGTTATAGAGCGTAAACTTGCAGCTTACCGGGTCGGATAATTTTATGTATCGGTATCGTGAACGTCATCAGCAGATGGACCAGGAGCCACTCGACCGCTGGCTGGTGTCTTATGCGGATTATGTCACGCTGATGTTTGCGCTTTTTGTGGTTTTGTATTCGTTGGCGATCGCCAAAGAAGAAAAATTCAAAACCATTTCAACCACTTTGGCGCAGGTTTTTGAAAAAGCGCCGGTGCCACAGACTGGGGTAAAAGGGCCGGACGTATTAACCGATAACAAACCCCGCAGTGATTATCAGAAGTTTGGGTCTTCTTTGGAAACCGCTACCGGGCCGGAACTGGTGGCGGACGCGAAAGAACAAAACGTGCAAAAAGATCCACAGTTTGGCAACCCGCTGGTATCTTTACAGGAGCAACTGACTCAGTCGCTGGCCAACCTGATTGAACAAGGTGTAGCCAAGGTAGAAAATGACGAAGACTGGCTGACAATTCAGCTCAACAGTGGTTTGTTGTTTCCAAGCGGTAGTGCGGTACAAACCTCGTCAGCACGGGTACTGCTTAAAGAAATTGTCGATATTTTGAACCAGACCAGCAATATAGTGCGGGTGCGTGGTTACACTGATAATCAGCCGATGAGCAATGAAATTTTTCCATCCAACTGGGAACTGTCGATGGCAAGAGCCACCGCAATTTTACGTGAATTACAAAGTCTGGGTGTCAAGCCCGAGCGGTTGGCTGCTGAGGGTTATGGTGAGTTTGCGCCTTTTGCCGATAACAGTACAGAGCGGGGCCGGGCTGAAAACCGCAAGGTGGTTATTGCCATTTCTAAATTTGCAGCGCGGCCGCTCAACACACAATCACAGTTGCCATCTGAAGCAACACCAGCAGAGTTGAAGCAGGTGTTACGACAGGCCGCAACTTTGCCAGCTGAAGATGGCACCATTCATGTTATCCGCTTACCGCACGGGGGGATCAGAATTACTTCTGCACCGCCGACACCGGCAGATAACCAAGAACAAAAAAACGGGAATAATTAATTGGTCGTTTGGACTATTGCAAATCAAAAGGGTGGTGTAGGCAAAACCACCTCTACTGTGACATTAGGTGCGCTGTTGGCAGAGCGTGGCCACAGAGTTTTATTGATTGATACCGATCCTCATGCTTCATTAACCTATTATTTTGGTATTGATGCAGAGGAGCTGGAAAACAGCGTTTACGACATTTTTATCCGCGGTAAATCCATCAGCAAAGAAGAGATCATGCAGTCGTTATGCCCAAGTGGCATGAATAATCTGGATATTCTGCCCTCGTCTATGGCACTTGCGACACTGGACAGATCTTTGGGCGATAAAGGTGGTATGGGCTTAATTCTGAAAAAAGCCCTGGCCAAAATTGCCGACGAATATGATTATGTGCTGATCGATTGCCCGCCTGTAATTGGGGTGTTGATGGTGAATGCTATGGCCGCCTGCGACCGTATCCTGATCCCGGTGCAGACCGAGTTTTTGGCGCTTAAAGGCCTGGATCGGATGCTGGCCACTATGCAGCTGATGCAAAGCAGTAATCAGCCAGGCTATCAGTTCACCATAGTGCCAACCATGTACGACAAACGCACTAAAGCTTCACTGGAAGCTTATAAAGAGCTCAAAGCAAAATATGGCGATTTGGTTTGGTCTGCGGTGATCCCAATCGACACAAAAATGCGTGATGCCAGTCTGGCACAAACGCCGCCGCCTGTGTATGCGCCTAAATCCCGTGGTGTTTTTGCTTACAATACCCTGTTAACTTATTTGCTGCAGTTAAGCCCGGAGCCTGTGCATGAGTGATCTGGTTGCCAGTCATAAGGTAATGCGCAACTATTTGGCTGCACTGCTGACCGAAGAGCAGGAGCCGGAGGTTCAGACGAAAGTTGCTGAAGTGAAAAAACAGCAGCTGAATCAGTTATTGGCGACAGTTCAGCCTGACAAGCCTAAGGCTGCAGCAGTCACAGTGGCGAAAGCTGCGCCTGTTGTCGCTGCACCACAGCCTAAGATTGAAGCAAAAGTTCAGCCGGAAATAGTCAAACCAGCCCCGGTAGTGACAGCCAACAAAGTTGTGGTGCAAGAGGCTCTGACCAATACAGCGCCGCCGGCAGCGCCTGCTGTGCCAGTTGTTGAGAAAACCTACCGCCAGGGCCGTTTCCAGGCGCTGTTTTTTGAGGTGGCAGGTTTAAAAGTGGCATTACCGCTTAAAGATTTAGGCGGCATTCACAAAATCACTGCGATCAACACTTTACCCGGCAAGCCGCTCTGGTATAAAGGGGTGATGTTATACCGCGAGCAAAAAATTAATGTGGTGGATACAGCCCGCTGGGTGATGCCAGAAAAGTACGATCAACAACTGGCAGAAAGTCTAAACTATCAATATGTTATTATGCTGGGCAAAAGTTCATGGGGTATTGCCTGTGAATCCTTGATCAACACAGTAGCCTTAGAACAAGAAGACGTAAAATGGCGTGAGGCCCAGGGCAAACGCCCATGGTTAGCCGGATTGATTAAACAACATATGTGTGCTTTGTTAGATGTGGATGCCTTGATTGCGTTGCTCGCGCAGGGCGCAGGCAGTTCAGACTAAGCACGGACCAAGGTAGAGGAGCGATTCATGAGCAATTTATTGGCGCAAGCAGGTAATAGCAAAGAACAAAATGATGTAGTACTGCAATGGGTGACCTTTAAGCTGCAGGAAGAAACCTACGGCATTAACGTGATGCAGGTGCAGGAAGTGTTGCGTTATACCGACATTGCGCCTGTGCCTGGTGCGCCTTCTTATGTGCTTGGTATTATCAACCTGCGGGGTAATGTGGTTACTGTGATAGATACCCGTTCACGTTTTGGGTTGCCGCCTTCTGATGTCACCGAAAACAGCCGTATTGTAATTATTGAAGCGGATAAACAGGTGATTGGTATTCTGGTCGACAGCGTGGCTGAAGTAGTTTATTTACGCGGTTCAGAAATTGACACAGCGCCAAACGTCGGCACTGATGAAAGCGCTAAGTTTATTCAGGGTGTATCAAACCGTGATGGTGAGTTGTTGATCCTGGTTGACCTGAACAAACTGCTCACTGATGAAGAGTGGGACGAAATTACTAGTATTTAAGCGGTTCCTGCCTGTGCCTTTTCCAATTGAATGGTTAACCCTCGCCATAGTACCGGCAGTAGCAATACTGCTGGTTTTTGTTGTGGTGTGGCAACACAAAATAACGCAGCGGCAATTGTTGCTGCAAACTGAGCGGATGGAAGAGTTGCAGCAAGCCTTTAATATTAGCCGTGCTGAAGTAGAAGAGTTACGAAACGGTGTGATTGGTGTTGGCCAGCGTATTTTGTCGGCAGAACGTTTGTTACAACAACTGCAGTTATCGCAGCAAAGCCAGGCCGCTGAGCTGGAGCAGTTGTCAGAACACCAGCAAAAAATTCAGCTTGCCGATCCCGAATCAAAACTATACAGCAGGGCGATGAAAATGGTTCAGCTTGGTGCCGGCCTTGATGAAATTATGCAGGAATGTGAATTACCCCGCGCCGAAGCTGAGTTATTGCTAAATCTGCATCGCCAGCAAAAAGGTTAACTGGACGGTACTGCAGCGGGCAATAACCTGCTGTTAAACTCTGTTTTAAAGATTAATCTAAAGTTTTTGCTGTGAGCCTAATCTGCCCTCGCTTATTTACTGGCTTTGGCTGTTTTCTCCTCCTGTATTGCCGCCACTGTAAAACCCTTCTTTGTTTTTGTTCCTTAATCGGTCGCAACCGCCTGAAAACAGTGTGGTTGTGCGCCTTTATTGCACCCTGCAATGCTGTTACTTTCAACTGAGGTTTGATAAGCTGCGTGCTATTTACGGCTAAGCTACGGGATCTGCTTATGTTAAAGGTACTCAGTGTGTTTGGAACCCGGCCGGAAGCTATTAAAATGGCGCCGCTGGTCAATTTATTAAAACAGGATCCGGCCATCGACAGCCGTGTATGTGTTACGGGCCAACACCGCGAAATGTTGGATCAGGTGCTGAAATTGTTTCATATCGTACCTGAGTATGACCTGGCCATAATGAAAGCAGGGCAGGATTTATATGACGTTTCGACCAGTATTCTGTTAAATATCAAACCCGTACTTCGTGATTTCCAGCCTGATATAGTTCTGGTGCATGGGGATACCAGCACTACTTTTGCTGCAGCGCTGGCCTGTTATTATGAAAAAACTGCCGTTGGTCATGTTGAAGCTGGGCTTAGAACCGGTAATATTTACAGCCCATGGCCGGAAGAAGCCAACCGCCGTTTAACCGGCGCTATCACCACTTTACACTTTGCGCCTACTGCGACCTCTCAGCAGAATTTGTTATCCGAAAATGTTGATCCGGTCAAAGTGTTTGTCACCGGCAACACAGTCATAGACGCGCTGCATCAGGTGGTTGCCAAGATTGACGCCGACCAGCAATTATCCGCTGATTTTGCCAGCAAATTCCCTTATGGTCAGGACGGTCGCAAGCTGATTTTGGTCACAGGTCATCGCCGCGAAAGTTTTGGTGCCGGTTTTGAAAACATTTGTGCGGCACTCAAAGCCATTGCTGAACAGTTCCCTGATGCCGACATTGTGTATCCGGTGCATTTAAACCCCAATGTACGTGAACCAGTGTTCCGTTTACTCAGCAATGCCTCTAACGTGCATTTAATTGAGCCACAGGATTATTTGCCTTTTGTGTACCTGATGAGCCGCAGTTATCTGGTACTGACCGACTCGGGCGGTATTCAGGAAGAAGCGCCGTCTTTGGGTAAACCTGTGCTGGTGATGCGTGATACCACAGAGCGGCCTGAAGCTGTGGCTGCCGGTACTGTCAAGCTGGTAGGTACAGACAAAGATAAAATTGTCAGTGAAGTCAGTAAATTGATGACCGATAGCCATTATTATCAGACCATGAGTTTTGCCCATAACCCTTATGGTGATGGCCAGGCATGTAGCCGTATTGTGGATGCCATTAAAGCTTATTTTGGTAAATAACAGATAAAAAGCGGAATGGGCCACAATAGCTGCAGCACTTTGTGGCTTTTGACGTTGTGGAGCCGGTAAGAACAACAAGCCAGGCGCACAACAACAAGGACAGCAGAGAAAATGATGAATAGATTCGAACAACGTCAGCAGGAATTGCTGGCAGCACCAAAAACCTGGCTGGTGACAGGCTGCGCCGGTTTTATTGGCTCTAACTTATTAGAAACCTTATTAAAACTGAACCAGAAAGTGGTGGGGCTTGATAATTTTGCCACCGGCCACAGGCATAACCTGCAGCAGGTGCAGCAGCTCGTGACGGATGAGCAGTGGCAGGCGTTTCGTTTTATTGAAGGGGATATCCGTGAGCTCAGTGACTGCCAGACTGCGGTTACCGGGGTGGATTATGTATTGCACCAAGCTGCTTTGGGCTCTGTGCCGCGGTCCATTAATGACCCTATCGCCACTAATAACACCAATATCAGCGGCTTTTTAAATATGCTGCAAGCCGCCAAAGAGGCCGGTGTGCAGGGTTTTGTCTATGCGGCGTCAAGCTCGACTTATGGTGACCATCCGGCTTTACCTAAAGTGGAAGCCAATATTGGTAATCCATTGTCGCCTTATGCAGTCACCAAATATGTGAATGAACTCTATGCCGACGTGTTTTCCCGCTGTTATGGTTTTCATAGCACAGGTCTTCGCTATTTTAATGTGTTTGGCCCAAGACAAGACCCCAATGGGGCTTATGCCGCTGTGATCCCAAAATGGACAGCTGCAATGCTGGCGGGCGATGATGTTGTGATTAATGGCGACGGTGAAACCAGCCGTGATTTTTGTTTTGTCGCCAATGCAGTGCAGGCAAATATTCTGGCGGCCACCACCGCGCTTGGCAAAAGTGAAGTCTTTAATGTGGCGGTAGGTGACAGAACCACGTTAAATGATTTATTTCACGCCATTCAGCAAAGGCTCAGCGCCAATGGTGCCCACTATCAAAAAGAACCGCTATACCGCGATTTTCGCGCCGGTGATGTACGCCATTCGCAAGCCGATGTCAGCAAAGCCGAACGTTTACTCGGTTATGTACCCAGCCATACGCTGAGCGAAGGCCTGGCAGTCGCCATGCCCTGGTATATCCGCCATAACAGTCAATGATGCGCCGCTTCGGTTCTGTACAGCATACAAAAAGGGATATCGAATGAAAGTCACAGTTTTTGGCATTGGTTATGTCGGGTTAGTGCAGGCTGCTGTATTGGCTGAAGCCGGACATAAAGTTTGTTGTGTGGATGTGAACCCTAAACGGGTGGCAGATTTACAAGCCGGTATTATTCCTATTTTTGAACCTGGCTTGTCAGCCCTGGTGCAGCAGGGCGTGGCACAGGGACAACTGGAATTCACCACAGACGCTGCCACCGGCGTGCATTTTGGTGAATTGCAATTTATTGCGGTGGGCACCCCGCCTGATGAAGATGGTTCGGCTGATTTGCAGTATGTGTTAAAAGTGGCCACCAGTGTTGCGCAGCACATGACTAGCCCTAAAGTTGTGATTAATAAGTCCACAGTGCCAGTTGGTACCGGCGATAAAGTCAAAGCTGTAATAGCCCAAACTCTGGAGCAGCGTCAGGCCGATATTGATTTTGCCGTAGTGTCTAACCCTGAGTTTTTAAAAGAAGGGGCTGCTGTTGCGGACTGCCAGCGGCCGGATCGGATTATTCTGGGCACCGACAATCTTTGGGCAGAACAGCAGTTAAGAGAGTTATATGCACCTTTTAACCGCAATCACGACAAAATTATTGTGATGGATGTCAGAAGTGCAGAGCTCACCAAATACGCAGCGAACTGCATGCTGGCTACTAAAATCAGTTTTATGAATGAAATGGCCAATCTAGCTGAGCTTTTGGGCGCAGATATTGAGCAGGTGCGTCATGGTATCGGCTCTGATCCGCGGATCGGTTACCACTTCATTTACCCGGGTTGTGGTTATGGCGGTTCTTGTTTTCCCAAAGACGTGCAGGCACTGATCCGCACTGCGGAACAAACCGGTTACAACACCAGTTTGCTCAAGTCGGTGGAAGCAGTCAATCACGCGCAAAAACACAAGTTATTTGCCAAGTTGGCGCAGCATTTTGATGGCAACCTGACTGGTAAAACTATTGCCATCTGGGGGTTGAGTTTTAAACCAAATACTGACGATATGCGGGAAGCACCAAGCCGGGCGCTGATGGAAGCTTTATGGGCCGCGGGTGCAAAGGTGCAGGCTTTTGACCCTGAAGCCATGGAAGAGACTCAACGAATTTATGGCATTAGAGCAGATTTACAGCTGGTGGGCACGAAAGAAGCTGCTTTGCATCAGGCTGACGTGTTGGTGATTTGTACTGAGTGGAAAACCTTCAGATCACCGGATTTTGACCTGCTAAAACAAAGCTTGCGCCAGCCAGTGATTGTTGATGGCCGCAATCTGTTTGACCCGGCCAAAATGCAGCAGCTTGGTTTTACTTATTACGCAATAGGGCGGGGCGACAGTGTGCGTAAGTACTAATGCAGGCTGCATGAATAAACAGGTTATCAATGTAAAAATGTTCATATCAAGCGAGGGTTAATGAAGGTTATTGTGACGGGAGGCGCGGGTTTTATCGGCTCGGCATTGGTTAAAACCATTTTGCATCAGACTGACTGGCAAGTGCTGATCCTGGATAAATTGACCTATGCCGCCATAGCGCCGGACTTGTCTGAGCTTAGTCCTGATGGACGATGCAGCTTTGCTCAGTTGGATATATGTTGTGCTGAACCTTTGTCGGCGTTTATCAACACTTTTGCACC
The DNA here is from genome assembly GCF_036782235.1 of Rheinheimera sp. Lineage (GTDB taxonomy): Bacteria > Pseudomonadota > Gammaproteobacteria > Enterobacterales > Alteromonadaceae > Pararheinheimera. The sequence goes on from NZ_DAIPZL010000003.1 coordinate 72,883, forward strand.
TGACGCTATATTTCATCTTGCGGCCGAAACTCATGTTGACAGGTCTATTTCAGGGCCTGCCGATTTTATTCGGTCCAATATTTTCGGTACTTATCAACTGCTTGAAGCAGCAAAACAGTATTGGCTGGGTTTATCTGATGTCAAAAAACACGCTTTCAGATTGTTGCACGTGTCGACCGATGAAGTGTATGGCGACATTGCTGCAAATGAACCTGCTGCCACTGAGTTGAATCCATACGCTCCAAGCAGCCCCTATTCTGCGTCAAAAGCTGCTGCAGATCACCTGGTGATGGCCTGGCATCGGACTTATGGCTTGCCGGTCATTATTACCCACAGCTCCAATAATTTTGGACCAGGTCAATATCCTGAAAAACTGATCCCAAGGATGATCTCAAATGCACTCAGGCTGGAGCCGTTACCTTTGTACGGCGATGGTCAGCAAATCAGGGACTGGCTTTATGTGTACGACCACGTCCATGCACTGCTATTGGTGATCCAGCAGGGGCAGGTTGGCAGCAGGTACAATATAGCCGGAGATAACCAATTAAAAAATATAGACTTAGTGCTGATGCTAGCAGAGCTGCTGGATGAGTTGGCTTTTGATAAAAAAGGTACACTGCAAAGTTACCGTGATTTGATTCAGTTTGTTCAGGACAGACCTGGCCACGACATTCGTTACGCACTGGATGCGTCAAAGATTCGGCATGAACTGAGCTGGTCCCCAGCTGCGGATTTTAAACAACGTCTGCGTGAAACCGTTTTGTGGCATCTTGCCAGCCTATCAGGGGGGAGGATGGGTAAAAACGGGAAATGTGACGTTTGAATTGTGTTTAGTAACAGTCGATTACATGGAAAAACCTCGCTGTTGAGCAATCAGACATAGTAGAATATCCGGCTTGCGTTTTAGTGCCTTTATGAGCCTTGATATGTAACTTTATGTTTTGTATTGGTTTTGCGCGAATTTTATAAGAAAGATGGAGTAACATAGTGACAAATTTTTTTAGAAAGCTTACCGCCTTTTTAGCTGCTGGATGTCTTTCATTTGCCCTGCAAGCGGCTACCCCGTCTCCTGCGATGATGGCTCAGTTTAATAAATTGCCAAAATCGGAGCAGGCCAGGATTGCAAAACAATACGGTCTTAAAGTAAGTGATCTGAAAAAATCAAAAACCGAAAGCTCATCAGATACCGAAGAAAAGAACGAAGCTGACGCCTTTACCGAGAAAAATAAAAGCTCAGTAAAAGAAGAAAATCTTGCAGAAAGTAAAAGCAAGGAGCCCGAGCGCTTTGGACTAAGTTTTTTCGAAAATATTAATACAGAACTTGATACAAAGACCGGTACTCCGGTACCGAGTAACTACCGTATTGGTCCGGATGACGAGCTCAGAGTTCAGGTTTTTGGTGCTAAACCAATGGATGAAGAACTTCAGGTGGCCAGAGACGGCACTGTATCTATCAGTGAGATAGGTGTAGTTTCGGTAGCAGGATTCACTTTTGCCGAAGCAAAACAATTAATTACTCAGCGTATCCTCGCTGCTAACGTAGGGGCTGAAGTGAACGTCAGTATGGGACAGCTACGCACCATCAGCGTTATTGTTGCCGGCGAAGCAAAACGACCAGGTTCTTACACTGTTCCTGCTTTATCTTCAGTGGTTGATGTATTAGTGCAGGCCGGCGGTATCAGTGATATTGGTGCACTGCGTGGCATTCAGCTGCAGCGTAAAGATGGCACAAAAATAGCCATAGATTTATATCGTTTATTGCTTGGTGGCGATTCTAATGTTGATCAGGCCTTGCAAAATGGCGACGTGGTCTTTATTGCCCCTTATACCGCTCTAGCAGAAGCTGCAGGCGAAGTATTACGTCCTGCCCTGTATGAGATTGGCTCCAATGAAACTGTGGCAGATCTGGTACGCATGGCAGGCGGTGGCAAGGCGCAGGCTTTTTTAAATGGTGTCACTCTTGAGCGCATTGAAAAAAATGCGGTGCGCACCATGATCAATCTCGACCTTTCATCGGCCAGAGATTTACAACAACCAATCCATAATGGTGATGTGGTTCGTTTTGGCAAGGTGTCTTCAAATATCCAGAACAAAATCGAAATTATCGGTGCTGTGGCGCGGCCTGGTATTTACGCCCACCGCGAATCTATGCGTGTCAGCGATATCTTGTCATCCATCTGGGCTGATTTAACCATTGACACCGATTTAGATTATGCGTTGGTTGTCAGTCGTTCCGGTAGCAACAATAAGATATCGATTCAACAATTTAATCTGGGCAAGGCAATCGAGTTCCCGAAAAGTAGTGATGATCTGTTGTTACAGGGCCAGGACTCTATTTATGTTTTCAGTTATAACGCGCCAAAACTTCGCGATGAAGTAGATGCATTATTGTTTGAACGTTATCAGGAAGCGTTAACTTTATCCGGCGAGATGACGGTGTTAAATAAAGAATTAAGGCCTGAAACCAGTGAGAAGTCTGAGGAACAAGTCCGTTCCCTGATTTCCAAAGCCGGTTTTGCCAGCTTGGCTTTTAGCCTGGTACTGAATGAAGAAGAGACTGCACTCTCTGAAAAGCGTCAGCTGGTTGAAACCGAAGACACTAAGCGTCAGCGTGAATTAATGCAGCGTTTGCCCGAAAGTCACCACAAGCTTGTGGCCAGGCTGATGCGCGAGTTTCTTGATGAGGTGCATAAAAAGCCTGAGATACGGCAGCTCTCTGCAGGTCTGACACGCGAAGAGTTGTTATTTAACCTGCTTAATGAATTAAAAACCCGCAGTTCTGGCGTATCAAATCATGCCGTTGTGTATGTGTCTGGCGAAGTGAAATATCCGGGTCAATATCCGAAACCAGAGCAGGGCTCAGTCGAAGACTTAATTGCTGCAGCGGGCGGTTTGTTGCCTGGTGCCTTCCTTGAACGGGCAGAGTTAACCAGAGCCACTATTAACGAAAGTGGTGCTGTTCAGGTTGAACATATGGATATCAAGCTATTTGATGAATTGTCGCAAAAGACGCAAACGCTGTTACAAAGCCGCGACAGGTTAAATGTGTTCCGCCTGACTGACTGGGATCAGGAACAGAGGGTCACTATTGCTGGCCAGGTCCGGTTCCCGGGCGAATATTCAGTGCGCAGCGGTGAAACCCTGGCTGATGTGTTAAAACGCGCCGGCGGCCTGACGCAAAACGCCTTTCCACAGGGCGCTGTGATGATCAGGGAACAGGTAAAAGCTCAGGAAGTTGAGCAAATTACCAAACTGACGCAACAATTGCGCCGCGACATCGCAGCCCGCACTTTGTCCGCCGAGTCGGCAACCCTGAGTACTCAGGATGCATTGTCTATGCTCAGTGAAATTGAAAAGGTAAAGCCGGTGGGTCGACTGGTTGTTGACGTGAAAGCTGTAGCTGAAGGCAGTCAGGATGATGATTTTGTTCTGGAAAACGGCGATTACCTGATGATCCCAACCCGCAAAACCACAGTGTCCATTGTGGGTGAAGTACAACATCCTTCCAGCCATAGATACAGAGCCGGCCTGACACTGGACGATTATATGCGTTTGGCGGGCGGTTCGAGAAAACGGGCTGATGAAGACCGTGTTTATATTATCCGTGCCGATGGTTCAGTACTGGTGCCGCAGAAACAAAGCTGGTTTGCCTTAAGCAGCGAGGAAATTCAGCCAGGCGATACCATTGTGGTGCCACTTGATACTGAATTTAAAGACAATATTAGTTTATGGGCTCAGCTCACCCAAATTTTCTATCAAAGTGCAGTTGCTTTAGCCGCAATTAATTCCTTTTAAAAGTTGATAGTGTTGGGTTAGGTAAATATGAATAACAATGACGTACTGTTAGTTGCAGAGCCTCAAGACGAATCAGAAAAGGTTGGACACAAAACCACCAGTCAAAAGACGTTGCTGCAAATTGTATTTGATTCGTATCTGGTTCTGATCATTCTGGTGATCATTGCATGCGTTTCCAGTGTGTATTATTCGTTGGGGTTACCGAATCTGTATCGCTCGGAAGCGGTATTGGCACCGGTTCAGGACAAAAAAAGTTTGGGATCTCTGGGCTCATTAAGTGGCTTAGCCTCAGCCGCCGGTTTTAATATCGGTGGCATGGGGGTTGATAAAGCTGATTTAGTGGTAGAAGTGTTAAAGTCGACTGAGTTCATCAGTCGCTTTATCCGCAAACACAAAATTGAAGCCGCCATTATTGCCGCCAAGTCATGGGACAGTGCCAGGCAGACTCTGGTCTATGATCCTGAACTATACGATGCCAAAACCGAAAAATGGCTTCGGTCCCCGACCGCAGATCGGGGTGTTGAACCCTCTGATGAAGAGTTAGTCAGAGAGTTCAGGGCTATTCTTGTGGTCAACAAAGACAAAACAACAGACTTTATTAAAGTCAGCATAGAGACACTTGCGCCAGAACTATCCAAAGCCTGGTTAAGCCTTTTGATTGCTGAAATTAATGACGTAATGCGAGCAAGAGCATTAAATGATCACAACCAGGCTTTGCAATCTATAGAGAAATCTCTGGCTGAAAATCAGAATGCAGATGTGCGCGCGCTTTTGTTCGATTTAGCCGGAGAAAAGCGCAAAGAGATTATTGTTGCAAGCATTACGCCGAATTACTCGCTGACAACGATTGATTCTCCTACATTACCAGAGCGTAAGTCCGGACCTTTCCGCGCGCTGATTGTTTTATTCTCTTTGGTCATCGCTTTTATAGGCTATATGGCGATTTGCATGATTAAACTCGTTCGTATGCAAATGAAAAGTGCATAGAAAATGAGTGAGGTACAACTGCCGTTTATTTTATTTAATCTGAGTCTTCTTCTTTTCTATCTTTTAAGAAGAAACGGGTTTGATTTATTCGGCATTTCTTACTTTTCGTCTTTTATTTATTTTTCGCCAACTTTTTTTGGTTACGCCGGTTTTTTGGTTGATCTGACGGATTGGGTGTATTCTCCATTGGCAGATAAAACCTATGCCGTTTATTTTATATTTTTATCAATACTATTTCTAACAACCCTTAGCCATGACCTGTTTATTAAAACCTCAGGCAACTTCAATTACAGTCAAATTAAAGCGGATGACAAGTATAAATATGAGATGTACTCCGCATTTATCTTGTTGTTAATTTCCTTCTTTTTACTGAATATATTTGGCGGTGGGGCACTTCATCAACTTGATAAAAATCAGGTTATGGCCAACATAGGTCGTTGGTACTTGTTGTACGAGTCAATCCTGCTGTTAGCGATAGCTTATGTGTTAACAGTGGCGAAGTTTAGAACTGCATATATATGTTTGTTGTTCTTTCTTTGTTTTGACGTATACCTCGGCTTTCGAACATCCTTTGTTATCGCAATTTTAATGTTGTTTTTTGTCTCTTTTAATAAGAAAGACAAAAGATTGATAGGCCTATGGCCATATTTACTGCTCGGCGTTTTTGCTGTATTTTCTATTTTAATGTTAAAATTAATGATGTTTGGGTTAAAAAAAGGCGATATAGATATTTTACTGGCAATATTGTCAAACTCCCAAACCTATGAAAAGTTGCTCAGTACAAGCGAACCTTTTGTAACTCAGTCTATTCTTAACACCGTAGTTTCTTTGGATTTTCGTACCGATGCAGAGCATTTAAAGCTAATTCCGTTGCAGTTTGTGTTGCTCGGTGATGTTGTGTTTGGACAGATCCGTAGCTTCAATGACTATTTTCAACCCGCGTTGTTTCCAAAAATCAACTACGGTATGGCATCAAATTTCTTAGCTGAGTTTTATGCAGTTTCGGGGATTTTTGGTGTTTTTGCGGTAAGTGCCGTGTACAGCCTGGTGTTAATGGTACTTAATCTGGCTATTCAGTCAGTGAAAGCAGGTTACAAACCTCTTCTGTTGTTATGTGGCGTATATTGGGCCTTTTATATTTATCGTAACGATATGGCGTATATTTTAAACATAGAAAAAAGGATTGTTATCAGTTTCCTCCTGGTCATACTGTTAGCTTTCGTTTTGAGAAGATTCAATTTTATTTTTAAATAAGTGGCTTGCAGGGTGCGAGAATTATCCTCGCTAACCTTCTTTCTTTATGGTTAGCGTTCTGGCATAAGAGCTCGATAGGTTAGCGTGATTACATGACAATGCATAAGGGATGATATGAATACGAGTTTTTCAGTTGATAAAATTGCCGTTATTGGCCTTGGGTATGTTGGTTTACCTCTTGCTGTAGAGTTTGGCAAAGTTTTACCAACGGTTGGCTTTGATATTAATGCCCATCGTATTGCCGAATTGCGTTCAGGTAACGATCATACGCTGGAAGTCTCGCCAGAAGAGTTATCTCAGGCTTCACTGCTTACTTTTGAGTCTGATATTGAACAGATCAAAAGTGCAAATTTTTATATTGTGACAGTGCCCACGCCAATTGATGAACACCGGCAACCTGATCTGACACCATTGATCAAAGCCTCTGAAACATTGGGGCGGGTGGTTAAAAAGAATGACATCGTCGTTTTTGAATCCACTGTGTACCCGGGCGCGACTGAAGAAGTTTGTGTTCCTGTGATTGAGCGTATTTCAGGTCTGAAATTTAATCAGGACTTTTTTGCCGGATATAGCCCTGAGCGCATTAACCCGGGTGATAAAGAGCACAGAGTTACCACTATTAAAAAAGTAACTTCTGGCTCAACGCCCGAAGTTGCTCAGTTTGTGAATCAGGTGTATGGCCGAATTATTACTGCAGGTACTTATCTGGCCAGCAGTATCAAAGTGGCAGAAGCTGCCAAGGTTATCGAAAATACCCAACGTGACTTAAATATTGCGTTAATTAACGAACTGGCGGTTATTTTTAACCGCCTTGGTATTGATACCGAAGAAGTGTTGCTGGCTGCCGGCACAAAATGGAACTTCCTGCCATTTCGTCCGGGTTTAGTGGGCGGGCACTGTATCGGTGTTGATCCCTACTATCTGACGCATAAAGCTCAGGCTGTTGGTTACCATCCGGAAGTGATTCTGGCTGGCAGACGCATTAACGATGGCATGGCTAAATATGTGGTGTCTCAGCTGGTAAAAGCGATGATCCGCCGTAACATTCAGGTGTCGGCGTCCCGCGTGCTGGTGTTGGGTCTGACCTTTAAAGAGAATTGTCCGGATATCCGCAATACCAAAGTTGTCGACATTATTGCTGAACTGAAAGAGTACGGCATGGTGCCCGACGTGTTTGACCCATGGGTAGATGCACAAGAAGCAAAAGCTGAATACGGATTAGAGCTGGTAAAACAACCGGCACACCATAGTTATGATGCCGTGATTGTTGCTGTGGCGCATGGACAGTTTAAGCAATTGGGAGCAGAAGGCATCAGAAGTTTCGGCAAGGCTGAGCATCTTGTTTATGACCTGAAGTATTTGCTGCCCAAAGAAGGTAGTGATTTAAGGTTATAGTTTTATCCCGTTTGGCCTTTACCACACAATCTTGTGCAGCCTTGAAATCAGGGCTGCTCTTTTATTTGTAGCGCTCATGATCGGTAACTAACTTGTCTGTCAGATCCAACATTATTTTAAATACGGTCAGTCAAATTTATATGGCGCTGTTATCAGTCGCCACTTTGCCGTTTTATATCGATATGTTGGGCAGTCAGGCCTATGGTTTGGTTGCGTTTTTTATGCAGCTACAAACGATGATTGGCTTACTTGACATTGGGATCTCAGCCACAGTTTCACGCAACACCGCATTATTTGGTGCAGGTAAATTAGCCCGAAACGACTATTTTGCCATGCTGCGCAGTATTGAATTTTCTTTTGTGGTTGTTGCGCTCTGTATCCTTGCCGGTGTTTTTTCTTCGCCTTTACTGGCACAGTCATGGCTGAATCTCGGGGATTTTTCCGTTGTTGTTGCAAGGGAGACGATACAGCTCATTTTTGTGGTTATTGCACTGCGCTGGATGCAAACCTATTACCGGGCCATAGTGCTTGGTGCTGAGCAGCTGGTGTGGCTCGGCTGGTTTAATATTCTGGTATCTTCAGTACGGATCTTTGGTGTATTACCTTATTTGTATTTGGTCTCGGGTGATGTGCTGGACTTTTTTCTTTATCAAATCGTCGTCAATTTCATCGAACTGATGTTGCTGTTTTTCCGCACAAACAAAATAGCGGGATTCCGGCAAGGTGAACGTTTTGGAAAAATCAATAAAAGTGCCTTGTCTGATGCAATAGCCAGTTCGTTGGTTGTTGGCCTCACCTCATTATTGTGGGCGGTTATTACACAGGCCGATAAATTTCTCGCATCGGGCATACTGCCCATTGCCGACTACACGGCCTATAGTCTGGTGATTAGCATCTCTTCGATTTTGTTGTTACTTTCCGGTACTTGTATTTATGCAATAGGGCCTGCCATGGCGCGGTTGCTGGCTCAGGATGAAAAGTCAGAAGCTGTGGCTGTTTTCCGGAATATTTCGCTGGCGGTGTCCCTGATGCTCGGTTCTGCATCTGTTGTGGTGATTGGCTGGAGTGAGTCTTTGTTAATTGCCTGGACGGGTAATGTGCCGTTATCGCAAAAGGCTGCCGAATTTTTACCTTTATACATGCTGGCAACGTTATTTTTTGCTTTAGGGAATTTGTCTTACGCTATTAATTACGCAATAGGCAATTTTCAACTCAGATTAAAGTATTCAATCATCAGTCTGTTGCTCTACCTGCCAGCCCTTGCAGTCTTGTTATGGCTGTTTGGTGAACAAGGTTTGGTGTACGGCTGGTTGATTGTCAACTTGTTATTTTTTGTCGTCCCACAGCTCTTCCTTTACCGCCAGCTGGATCACAGCTTGTATAAAACCTCGATGGTGCAAGATGTCTGCGTACCTGTGATGGCGGCGATGTCGGTGCTGTTGCTGGTCTTTATTGTTGATCTCCGCCCCTTTAACCGACTGGAAATATTCGCAGTTTTAACGCTGATTGGCTTACTGTCCCTGGTTGTGGCTGTGCTGCTGTCCAGAGCAAGATCGTTATTGTTGCCGCAGCTGCGACAGTTGCTTAGAAAATGACGTTTTTTGTCAGACCACATCATGTTTAACATTGATACCGCATCAAAACCACATCGCGCCATTGCCGTCATTGCATCATTTTTGTTTGCTGTGTTTTTTTCTATGGTGGACTGGGAATGGGTTCATGGCAGCTTTTTTGTTGATAGGGAAGTGTATTTTTCTATTTTCAGAAATGCGCCTGATGTTGAGATTTCATTTAGTTTTTTCCAACTTGTCGCATTTATCGTCAATGAGCAACTATGGAGCCAGTTGATTCGTGGTTTACATGAAAATATTGGTTTGTCGCTGACAACAGTTTTTGGTGTGATTAGTTTTTTATTAGTGTTTAGTTATGCCTATTTTGTATCGTCGCGGGTTGGACCATTAGCCATATTATTGCTCATCAACCCTCTGTTAGTTGATTTAGCTTTTTCGCAATTAAGAATGTCGCTGGCGATGGTATTTCTGTTAATTGCATTTAATTGTAATCGCTGGTTATACAGATTACCTTTTCTACTGATTGGTTGCTTTATTCATACCGCATCTTTTTTATTTGTCATCATGGCACTTTGTGTATTTGTCTCAGTCTCATTGGCAGAAAAATACCGGTTAAACCGGTTTAATTGTTATTTTTTGTTGGTGTTCACAGGTTTTTGTATTGCGCTGGTGGTAGGTCCATTACGTACCTTCATACTCGAACAGTTGGGTGACAGAAGAATCGTATATGATGCGCCCGCTACAACCTGGACTTACGCTTCGGTGTGGGTGGCTATTCTGGCCGCAGCAGCTTTGCAGTTGAGTGCTTTTTTCCGTAACCATGTGAATGCTATCGCATTGGTATTTTTGTCGGTGTACACATTTTGTACATTGTTTTCAGTGTATGGATTACGATTTTTAGCAGCTTCATTACCATTTTTTGTAGTAGCATTGTGCCGTTTTGGTTCTTTTGAACGTGCTTTTGTTGTTTTAATCTTCGCTGCCTACACAATAGTGCAGTGGGTTTATTGGATCCGATAGATGAATATTATGTTTTTAGTAAGCTCACTACAGTTTGGTGGGGCTGAGAGAGTTGCCACCGTATTATGTAATGAGTTTTCAAAACAGCATCAGGTGTCGCTGGTTGCCACTTATGGTGGCCTGGAACCCTGTGTTTTTGAACTGGCTTCATCTATTAAATTACATTACCTGGCCCGCGAATATCCTTGTTTTAAAGGAAAAAGTTCTGGCTCTTTTGCCAGGCTGCTGAAGTTGCATCACCTGTTTAAAACAGAAAAACCCAATGTTGTGATAAGCTTTTTACCCAATGTGAATGTGATGGCGGTGATTGCCAATGCCGGCATCGGGCTGCCGTTGATCATCTGTGAGCGAAGTGATCCTGAGCATTTTCCAATGTCAGGTTTTTGGAAAATGATGTGTAAATACACGTATCGTTATGCCGATATGCTGACGGTGCAAACCCAATCCGTTGCCGATAAAGTGGGCCTTTTATTCCACCTGCCTGATTTGGTCCGTGTAGTGCCAAACCCAATTCCTGCTTCTTTGGCAGCGCAGCCCCTTGGCGTATCTTCTGAACCTAAACACATTTTATGTGTGGGCCGGCTGATGCCGGGTAAACAGTTTGAACACATTATTGAGGCTTTTGCTTCATTGCAGCCAGAGCTGCCTGACTGGGAGCTGCATATAGTGGGTGATGGTCCGCACATGGCGGTACTGCGTCAGTTGGTGAGTCGTTTGGAGCTGAGTCAGAAAGTGAGATTCTTTGGCAGTGTGGAAAACCCTTATCCGCAAATTGCCCGATGTGATGTTTTTGCCATGGCGTCGGCTTTTGAGGGGTTTCCAAATGCCTTGCTCGAAGCGCTGGCGCTTGGCCGTCCGACTGTGGTTTACGATTGTCCGAGTGGACCTGCTGATATGACAGAGCAGGGTGCTGTTGCAAAGCTGGTACCGCTGAATCAGAAAGCGCAGTTCACTGCGGCGCTCAGAGCGCTTGCGCTCGATGAAGAAATGCGGCTTCAACTTGGCAGGCAAGCCCGTGCCTCTGTGATGGCGCGTTATGCCTTGCCTGTTGTCACAGAACTCTGGTTTGAGCTGATTGCACAAGCACAGCAGCATAGAAATAAATTACCTCAGGCCGGGCTGTAGTTTTAAAAAAAGGATTGATTGTTATGTGTGGTTTTGCCGGATTTTTCGCCCGGGTTCAAGGTGATTTTAATTGTTCTGAGGTGCTCACTGCGATGGGCAATGCCATCCGGCATCGCGGCCCTGATGATGCCGGGATATGGCAGCATCCGCATTTGCATCTGGGGTTCAGCCATAGACGGCTGTCAATTCTGGATCTATCGGCGGCAGGTCATCAACCCATGCTCTCGGCGACGGGTCGTTATACCATTATTTTTAATGGCGAGATTTATAACCACCTGAGTTTAAGGCAAGAGGTAGAAACACAGGGCGCCAGATTGTGGGCCGGCCATTCAGACACTGAAACTCTGCTGGCCTGTATGGACAGATACGGTTTTGCGGCCACTATTGCCAAACTCAAAGGCATGTTTGCAATAGCTGTCTGGGACGAGCAGGAGCAGCAATTATTGTTTGCCCGCGACCGATTGGGCGAAAAACCCTTGTATCTGGGCTGGTGCGGTGACTATCTGTTATTTGGCTCAGAACTCAAAGCGTTACGCGCGCATCCGGCTTTTGACAGCCGCATTGACCGCCATGCCCTTGCGCAGTACATGCGCTACAGCTACGTGCCAACACCACGCTCCATTTACGCAGCTATTGAAAAATTACCGCCAGGTTATATTGCGTCGGTGTCATTAAACCGCCCCGGTTCTATTGATAAAACCCAATATTGGTCATTGCCGGCTGCTGTTGCGGCTGAGCCACAACAAGAAACCAGTGTTGAGGGTTTACACCAAAAATTACGCGAAGCGGTGCAATCACAAATGATTTCAGATGTGCCGCTGGGGGCATTTTTGTCCGGTGGGGTTGATTCCTCCCTGATTGTCGGACTGATGCAATCTATGAGCAGCCAGCCGGTGAAAACCTTTACCATTGGTTTTGACGTGCAGGAATTTAATGAAGCCGGATACGCAGCTGATGTTGCGCGTCATTTAGGCACTGAACATCATGAAATGATGGTAAGCGGTGCTGACAGTCTGGCGGTGGTGCCAAGGCTCAGTCAGATGTACGACGAACCCTTTGCCGATTCATCACAAATCCCGACCTATCTGGTGTCGGCACTGGCCCGTCAACATGTAACAGTGACGCTGTCCGGCGATGGCGGTGACGAACTCTTTGCCGGCTACAGCCGGTATCCTCATGTTGATGCCAAATGGCAGCAACAGCAAAAATTGCCAGCTGCACTTCGGCATAGTCTGGCGGCTTTGGGGCAAACACTGTTGCCGCAGCAGCTGAACCTGCTGTCTTCCCGCCTTGGCTTGCAGGGCGCAGGTAACAATACGCTGATGAAAGTCTCCAAAGGCCTGGCGGGTTTGGCTGCTGAAAACTTCGCTGATTATTATCAGTTATTTCTGACTCATCTGACGCAGCAACAAAGCCAGCAACTGGTGCTTGCGGCAGAGGATGTTGTTAACAGCACAAACACAGGGGACTCAGCTGAGAACCCCATCACTCAGATGATGTATCTGGATACCGCAGGTTATATGACGGACGATATTCTGGTGAAGGTTGACCGTGCTTCGATGGCGGCGTCGCTGGAAAGCAGGGTGCCGATGCTGGATGTTGATGTGATTGAATACGCGTTTCGGATGCCGCTGTCGCAGAAATATCAGCAGGGTACAGGTAAAATTTGTCTGCGGCAGATTTTGGATCAGTACGTGCCACGCAGCTTGATCGAACGTCCGAAAAAGGGTTTTGGGGTGCCTCTGGCACGCTGGCTGCGGCATGAACTGCGCGACTGGGCAGATACATTACTGGATGCAAAAATGCTCCAACAGCAGGGTTACCTGAATGTGGCCATGGTCAGCCGGATGTGGCGTGAGCATCTGGACGGCACCGCTGACTGGCACTTTCAGTTATGGAACATCCTGATGTTTCAGGACTGGCTGGCATCACAAGATACCACTTATTCGTAAGAGCCGCGGGTGACTGGGCTTGGTGACTTGTGTACAATTGCCCGGTTTTTGAAATTTGTTCCTGAGATGACTGCAAAATAAATTGGCTATTGATCTGAAGAAGAAAATTGAGCTTTGTCACATTATCACCGACCTTGATGTCGGTGGTGCCGAGTTTATGCTCAAACGTTTGCTGGAGCAGGAACCTGAGTATAAAGAACGGGTTGTTGTAATTTCGCTGATGGATCATGGCAAGATCGGACAGCAACTGATGCAGGCCGGTTTTACTGTGTATGCGCTGAATATGAAAGGCAAGCTGGCTTTCCCGCTGGCATTGCTGCGCTTAACCCGTTTGTTACGTCAATTACAGCCGCTTTTGGTGCAAACCTGGATGTATCATGCCGATTTACTCGGCGGCCTTGCGGCATATTTCGCCGGTATTAAAACCATCGTCTGGGGCATTCACTGCACAAAATTACCGATAGGCCGGCCACTGACCTGGGCTGTGATGAAAGCCTGTGCATTATTGTCGTATAAAATCCCATCCCATATCGTGTGTGTGGCTGATGCAGCCCGGCAAATGCATATTAACTACGGTTATAAGTCTGCGCTGATGTCGGTCATCCCCAATGGTTTTGCCATTAACCCTTTGCTTGAGCGCCCTTTGGGCCATCAAGCCCTGCTGCAATTTCCACAATCACCTGCACCTTTGGTGGTGGGCGCTGTGGGGCGCTTTCATCCGGATAAAGGTCAGGACATTTTATTAAATGCGGCAGCTTTGGTTGTCGAAAAAAGGCCGGATATTGTGTTTGTTTTAGCTGGACGCCAATGTGACAACAATAATCCGGCGCTGCAGCAGCAGATTGTGGCCAAAGGATTGCAGAAACAGGTCATTCTGCTGGGCGAACGCGACGATGTACCGCAGTTACTGACTGAATTTGATATGTTTTGTCTGCCATCGCGCAGTGAAGCTTTTCCAGTAGCCCTGGGGGAAGCCATGCTGGCGGCTCTTCCCTGTGTTGCCACTGATGTGGGTGATTGCCGTTGGCTGACCGGCGACATATTCCCGCTGATCCCGCAGGGCGATGCGGCTGTTCTGGCGCAAGCCATCCTTGAGATGGCAGACAAGCCTGCAGCAGAGCGTCATCAGCTTGGTGTAAAAGCCCGGCAGCGGGTGATTGAGCTGTTTTCAATTGACAGTGTGTCAAAGCGTTACCGGCAATTGTACCGGCAGTTAAATCCGCAATTTTCAGAGCAGTCAAAGCTTGAATAAATTGTCCGGTGCCGAAAAGGGAGCTTATAGCGGCACGTCTCCCGGAAAAAAATTAGTGATTGTCACCACAGTGCCAGACACACTGGAGCTGATTCTGGAGTCGCAACCACAATTTCTGAACGAGTGTTATCAGGTGGTTGTGGTGAGTTCGGCGCAGCAAAGGCTTGCGGCCTTTGCGCAAAAAGAAGGTGTCGATTTTGAAGTGGTGCCAATGAACCGCGGCATTTCACCACTTGAAGACATAAATTCCATTTTTCAGATGTACAAGGTACTGAGAAAACACCAGCCGGATCTGGTGCATTCTTATACACCCAAGGCGGGCATGGTGAGCGCCATCGCCGGCTTTTTTGCCCGTGTACCGGTGCGTGTGCACACCTTTACCGGTTTGATTTTTCCATACTGCAGTGGCGTGAAAAAGTTCATTCTTAAGCAGATTGACCGGGTGATCTGCTGTTTGAATACGCATATAGTGCCGGAAGGCGAAGGTGTAAAACAAACCCTGGCACCTTTGTGTTATAAGCCGTTGAAAGTGATTGGTTATGGCAATATTGCCGGTGTTAATTTAATGCACTTTAACCCCTCAGAGCCAGAGGTTGTGGCCAAGGCGGCCGCGTTAAAATCAGAGCTTGGGCTTTGCGGAAAAACCGTGTTTTGTTTTGTCGGCCGGCTTAATAAAGACAAAGGTATTAAAGAACTTTGCGATGCCTTTCTGACATTAGATCCGCAGAAAAATGCGTTGTTAATAGTCGGTGGACTGGACGACGAAAATCCGGTGGATGCGCAAACCCTGCAAAAATTGCAATCGTCTCCGGCAATTTGCCTGCTGGGGTTTCAGCCGGATGTGCGGGTAGCGTTATTGGCGGCCGATGTATTTGTGCTGCCAAGCTACCGCGAAGGTTTTCCCAATGTGGTGTTACAGGCCGGCGCTATGGCGAAACCGGCTTTGGTCACCGATGTGCATGGTTCCAACGAAATTGTGCAGCATGGGCTCAATGGCTGGATAGTTCCTGTGCGCGACAGTCAGGCGCTGTCGGCACAAATGCAGATGATCGGCGGTATGACACAGAGCGAGCTTGCTGAGGTAGGGCGTCAGGCCCTCGCTTTGGTTCATGCCCGTTTTGAGCGGAGTTTTTATCAGCGTCAGTTATTGGCGTTTTATCAGGATATTCTCAGTTGAAAAGGCTATTTGATATTGTTGTTGCGCTGACGGCTTTGCTGCTGTTATCGCCATTATTTTTGCTGTTGTTTGTATTAGTGCGGCTGAAATTAGGTGCGCCGGTGTTATTTCGCCAGGCAAGACCCGGCTTAAATGGCAACATTTTTAACATGATTAAATTTCGCACCATGACCAATGCTGTGGATAGTCAGGGGGTTGCTTTAAGTGATGCCGAACGTTTAACACCTTTTGGTGCTTTGCTACGTTCAACCAGCCTGGACGAATTACCAGAATTATGGAACGTGCTTAAAGGGGATATGAGTCTGGTTGGGCCAAGGCCTTTGTTACCTGAATATCTGAGTCTGTATACGCCAGAGCAGGCTAAACGTCATCTGGTGCGGCCCGGTATTACCGGTTGGGCGCAAATCAATGGCCGTAATGCCATTAGTTGGGAGCAAAAATTTGAGTTGGATGTTTGGTATGTGGAACATCAAAGTTTTTGGCTCGACTGCAAAATACTGCTGCTGACTGTACTGAAAGTTTTTAAACGTGACGGCATCAGCAGTGAAGGTGTAGTCACCACTGAGAAATTTACCGGAAGCGCCAAACAATGAAGACGCTGGCAATTTTAGGGGCCAGTGGCCATGGCCGTGTCGTCGCGGATGCTGCGCTGCAAAGTGGGCAATGGCAGCAAGTGTGTTTTTATGATGACGCTTACCCGGGTTTACAAACAAATGGTCGTTTTGCGGTCGTTGGCAATTCCGCTGATCTATTAACATCGGGTCATGCTGCAGTTGTGGCCATTGGTGACAACAGACGCAGGTTAGAAAAGCATCTGTGGCTGAAACAACAGGGTGTTTTGCTGGCAACTGTTTGTCATCCCGCTGCTGTGGTGGCGTCAGATGTCAGTATTGCCGACGGCACCGTGGTGCTGGCCGGCGCTGTAATTAACCCGGGCGCAGTGCTGGGTGAAGCCTGTATTGTAAATAGCAGGGCTGTGGTGGAACACGACTGCCAGTTAGCGGACGCGGTACATTTAAGTCCTGGTGCTTGCCTGGGTGGTGGATGTAAAATTGAAACAGGTGTCTGGATTGGTATTGGGGCAGCAGTACGTCATTTAATGACACTGGGCGAATTTTCTATTGTTGGTGCCGGCTCAGCTGTTGTTAAACCTGTGCTGGCACGTCAGGTTGTCGCTGGTGTGCCGGCACAATTGCTCAAAATGAACGAATAATGGTGTGATATGTTAAATACAGCTTTTTCGGCTTGGCCGTCTTTTACTCAGGAAGAAGCAGATGCTGTGTCCAGAGTGATTTTGTCTAATAAAGTGAATTACTGGACAGGCCAGGAATGTCGTGAATTTGAGCGTGAGTTTGCCGATTGGTGTGGTACTGAATATGCCGTCAGTTTACATAATGGCACTGTGGCACTGGATGTTGCCCTCAAAGCGCTGGGGGTAGGTCAGGGTGATGAAGTTGTAGTCACACCCAGAACTTTTTTAGCTTCGGTGTCCTGTGTGGTGAATGCCGGTGCAGTGCCGGTGTTTGCCGATGTTGATTTAAACAGTCAGAACATCACGGCAGAAAGTATTAAAGCGGTGCTAACGCCCAAAACCAAAGCGGTGATCGTGGTGCATCTGGCAGGCATGCCAGCCGATATGGACCCTATTATGGCGCTTGCCACCGAGCGTGGTTTTTTTGTCATTGAAGATTGTGCCCAGGCCCACGGTGCCAAATATAAAGGCCGCTCTGTCGGCTCTATTGGTCATATCGGTGCCTGGTCTTTCTGTCAGGACAAAATCATGACCACTGGCGGTGAAGGTGGCATGGTGACTACCAATGACAAAAAACTCTGGGCAACAATGTGGTCTTTTAAAGATCACGGTAAAAGTTTCAGCTCTGTGTATGAAAAACAACATCCACCGGGATTCCGTTGGGTGCACGACTCCTTTGGTACCAACTGGCGCATGCTGGAAGTACAAGCCGTGATTGGCCGTATTCAGTTAAAAAGAATGGCGGACTGGACGGCAAAACGCCGTGCCAATGCCGCTTTATTAGATGAAGCTGTGGCCGATATTCAATTGTTACGCCGTGTTCAGGTGCCGGCAGATTGCGAACATGCTGAATATAAACATTATTTCTTTGTCAGACCTGAATTTTTAGCGCCGGGTTGGAGCAGGGATCGTATCATCGAAGAAATTACCCAGCGTGGCGTGCCATGTTATCAGGGCAGTTGTAGTGAAGTGTATCTGGAAAAGGCTTTTGACAATACCGGCTGGCGTCCGGCCGAACCTTTGCCAAATGCCCGGCAACTGGGTGAAACCAGCCTGATGATGTTGGTACATCCAACTTTAACCAGCGCCGAAATTGAAAAAAGCTGCAAAGTATTACGTGAAGTTGCGTTGCTTGCTACCGTGTAACATTGATTGAGAATCTAAATTGGCCTTTTTGATATCCGTCGTGATACCACTTTACAATAAGCAAAACTCGGCAGCTCGGGCTATCAGCTCTGTGTTAATGCAGACTGATCAGAATTTTGAGTTGATTGTGGTTGACGACGGTTCGACTGATGACAGTTTGCAGGTGGCTCGTGGTTTTTCCGATCCAAGGCTGCAGCTGCTGACCCAACAGAACGAAGGTGTGGCTTCGGCGCGTAACAGAGGTGTGAAGGCTGCAACCGGCGATTATGTGTGTTTTCTCGACGCAGACGATGAATATGCAGCGGATTTTCTGCTGCAAATCCGCAAGCTGATTTTGTTGAACCCTTCTGCGGCCTTATTTGCCTGTCGCTACAAAGAGGTTGATGAATGTGGTCAGCCATTTTTGGGCCGTTGTGATCTGCCGGACGATTTCTGCGGCCAGGTGGACGACTTTTTTTCGCATTACCAGCGCAGCCGCTCGTTAATCTGTTCTTCTAATATCTGTGCCCGTCGTGAGCTTATTAATCAGGTGGGTGGTTTTCCTGATGGCGAGCGGATAGGAGAAGACATCTATTTATGGTTAAGGCTGGCGTTACTGGGGCCTGTGATGTTCAGTGGTAAGATCCTGTCCACTGTGTACCGCAATGCCGAAAACCGGACCATTAGTTCCGGTCTTCGGATGATCCCATTTCATACCCGCTATTTTCTGATGCACGACAGCTGGCAAAAGGGTCAGGATAAAGCTGTGGTTGATCAGGTGCTTAATTTTATTTATCACAATGGCCTGATCAACGTTTGTGGTGCCTTAATGGTGAATAACAAAAATGTGGCCGAGGAATTTGTCCGGTTGATTTATCCAAAGCGAAAGTGGCTGGCGTTGCTGATCACCTGCCTTCGGCTGTTGCCGGCAACAGTGTTTTTGCTTGGCAAAAAAATACGTAATTTCATCACAATAAGATCGATTGATGTCCGATAAATCCACGCCTTTTATCAGCATTTATATTCCGACAAAAAATCGTTTTACCTTGTTACAACGTGCAGTGCAGAGTTGTCTTGCCCAGAGTTATCAGTCCTTTGAAATCATCGTGGTGGATGATGGTTCAACACCTGAGGTGCAGTTGCAGTTGCAGCAGTTTGCACAGCAAACGCCAAAAATGAAGTTGTTGGTCAATGCCGTTTCTGTTGGCGCTGGTGCGGCACGTAATCAGGCGATTGCCATTGCAGAAGGCGAGTTTATTACCGGCCTTGATGATGATGATGAGTTTACTGCTGAACGGCTGCAGGAATTTGTTGCGAACTGGACCGGTGCCGACAGTTTTTTAAGCACGGGTTATCAGTTTTATACCGGGCCAGCTCAGATGCTGCGTAGTGCCAGAAAAGCCATGACCATCACAGCGGACGACTTACTGATGGTGAATCTGGTTGGTAATCAAGTCTTTACTAAAACCAGCTATTTACGGCATATCGGTGGTTTTGATCCACAACTGGTCGCCTGCCAGGATTACGATGTCTGGATCCGGCTGACCCAAAGTTTTGGCGCAGGCCGGCGTCTGGCCAATTTCAGTTATATAGTGCATCAGGAGCACGAGCTGGAGCGTATTTCCAACCCGGAGCGTAGATTAACCGGCCATCAGCAACTGATTGATAAACATCGTTTGTTATGGACAGCAGCGCAGCTTCGCAGCCAGCAGTTTTATCGTCAGTTACAAAGCGGGCAGCCGCTGAGTTTTGCTTTAGTGCCGCTGGCGCTTTGGCGCAACCTGAAGGTGCTGCTCAAAGTAGCTTTAGTGCAGTGGTATCAGAAAAAACGTTTTTCAAGCCGGTAGCGCGTCGGCTGCGGCTTATTGCTCAGCCCTGTAAAGCGCTGCGCAGTGCCCGCAGTTGTTTTTTCAGCTGTTGTTGCAGCCTGTGCAAACTGCGGCTGAAAAAACCAAGTGGTTCGTTGTAGGGCAGCTGATCCAGCTCTGGCCAGGCATGGCAAATGACAGCGCGGTGCAGCTTGTTTTTTTGTTGTTCGGACAGTGGCAGTGTCAGCATGGCGTCAACTGCATGGCGGTGATTCAGCGGATACATAAAAATAATGCCATTTTTATTGCCATATTTATGCACTGAGGCGTAAGCACCCACCCGGTTTTCCAAATAAAACAGCCCCAGTTGTTGCCACAGCGGTAAGTCCGGTAACTGCTGAAGATAGTCCCGGGCAGCCTTTGCAAAAGCGGGGTGCTCGGGTACACCGGACAGCCGGTGTAACAAAGCGGCAGTAATTGGGCCTGTCAAACCTTGTTCCGGCCAATAAAAAGCCCTGCATAATTCACCGCCAATACCGGTCAGGGCAAAATGACGGCCTTGCTCAATATCTATCAAAGCGCGGTAACGCAGAGCGCTGCCACCAATACAATGTCCGGTTCTGGCAAGCCACTCATCTTCGCTTTGGCCACTGTCTGCTGCAGCTGGTGGCAGCACAAACTGATGTTGTAAGCCCAAAGTGCCGGCCAAATGGCTGGCAACCTTTTGATCCAGGCCGGCGCGGGTTTTGTGTTCTTTGCGTGTCCAGAATCGTAACTCGCTGAGCCATGGTTTGGCACAGGCCAGCATCAACCGGGTTTCGTAGCCGGCACTCAGACCAATTTTAGTGGGGGCATTGCCGGCGCAGGCGCTGATATGTGCTTGTATTACTGCACAGATTGTTTTGGCTTTTTGCTGCAGATCGTCCGGCTCTGCCGAGCCTGCAGTAAAGGCTTGTGGCCAATGGCGTTTTACCGAAAAATCAGACAACAGCAGTTTATGGTTAGCTAACAGACGCAAACAGTGTTTTTGCGGTAACAGGGCAAATAGATAAAAGTGTTCACTGTGCCTCACATCCATGGCGGCCATTAGACTCGTATCAACCTGCTCTTGCCATGGAGAGGGCAATAAAGCTGCAGATGACATTATCAGCTGTGCTTGCGGGCAATAAATACAAGGCTGGGAGGCCATGGCATCGGTGTAAAACTGGCCACCTTCGAGCAAACTCAGGCACAGCCAACGGCCACCCAGCCGGTATAACCAGGCTTCAAAGGCGGCTGTGGTGTCGGGGCTCAGCTGCTGTGGTTGTGACGGAGTGAGCATTTCGCCTTGTAAAGTCACAGGCCAGCCCAGTAAAAAGCCAAGTGATTCGCCCTGAGGCGATAACAGCGGGATCACCGGCAGATCATCGGCGCTCGCCAGATAATATTCAGCAAAAACCGACACCTGGTAACCTGCAGGCAGGTAAGCAGGATTTTTCGCCAACATAAACTGGTGTGACAGCACTTGCATTACCAAAGACCCATGTTAAAAAAGAACCGCAGGATTGAGCATGATACCAGTGCTGGATGCCGCCAGAGTCAGCAGCACATAGGGCGCTGCCTGGCGGCACAGATTACCGCTTTTCGGCGCTGCACCACGCTGACTAAAATAGTGCTGGGCATAACAAGACAGCACAAACTGCACCGCAGACAACACCAGCGCCACCCAATAAAGGTTGGACAGCGCGGCGCTGAGGCTCACCAGACTGACCATCACCAGCGACGCCCACAGATTCCAGTAAAACTCCACGTCTGAGCGGCCCATACTCTGACAATAAGTACTCAGTACCATGCCGCTGGGTTTGATCATGCCATACAGGGCAAAAATACAGAGTAATACAGCAGCTTGTTGGTAGGATCCGCCAAACAGCCACAGCACCAGCGGTGAACTTATCAGGGCAAGGCCGGCATAGACCACAGTGTTGAGCTGAAGATTCAGGCGCAGCGACTGTTGAAACAATTCAGTGGCGTCTGTTCTGCGGGAAAATCTTGGCAGCAGCACACGCTGGATCACCGGATTGAGCAGTCTTGGAGGCTGCTGAATAATATCTTTGGCCAGTGAATATAAGCCAAGAGCTTCAAGGCCAAGTAGTTTGCCGATAATCAGTTGATCCACTCTGTTACGGAGGAATCCGATAACCTGAGCGCCTGACTGAAACAAGCCAAAACGAAGTGCCGCACGCCAGAGCGGAAAATCCAGCGTGCATCGCCAGTGAATAGGGGTTTTGGTGGCCAGCCACAACAATAACAGCCGTAAAAAAGCGCCTGTTAACTGACCATAAACCAGTGCATCCAGCGCAGGTGGAAAGGTCAGCAACAAATACAGCGTCAGCGCAAAGGCCACAATTTTGCTCAGGATGTCTATTTGTGCCAGTTTTGCCAGTTTGCCTTCGCGCAGCATCTCAGCATGGTACTGAGTGGATGCGCCGAGCAATAACAGCTGTGGTGCCAGTAATGTCAGCAGTGACGTCAGTACAGCACTTTGATAGAGCCAGCCAGCCAGCGGGGCGCTGAGTAAACAGAGCGCAGTGGCAACTGCCCCCAGCGTGATGCTGAGCAAATGCAGGTTGGTTCGGTCATTGGGCTGCAGGTTCTGGTATTGCACTGCAAAGGTGGAAAGCCCCAGGTCCTGCAAATAACCAAGCAATAACAACATGATGCTTAACAGCGCAAAGATGCCGAGACTGGCCTGATCCAAGTGCCTGGCCAATAGCACCATCAACAAAATCTGACTCAGGGTACCAACCAGGCTGGCGGCAAAACTCCAGAGGGCATCCTGTTTAATTGACGCCATGTTGAGCATCCGTTAAATAAGCGGCCAAAGCATCATAAATCTGCAGCTGGTCAAATTCCTGTTCTATGGTTGCTCTGGCATTTTTTCTAAGCGCGCCCAGCGCGTAATGACCCTGGGTCAACAGTTGCAGCTCTCTGGCGATGGCCGTTGCATCACGCTCAGGTACCAATAAACCGGATTGGCCATGGCAAATCAGTTCCGGAATACCGCTGTGATAAGTGGATAAACAAATCACGCCACTGGCCATCGCTTCCATCAGGGACACCGGAATACCTTCCATATCACCATTGCCGGCCGTGACGCTTGGTAATAAAAATACGTCGCTTTGCACTAAGGCCTCGGCAACCTTTGCAGGCGGCTGAACACCACAGAGTTGAATGTCCTGCTCAAGCCCAAGGTTGTGAATTTGTGCAGTCAGAGCCGGACGCAGCGGGCCATCACCGATCATGCGGTATTGCACAGCCACACCTGCACTCTTTAATAACGCAATAGCAGAGATGGCGTAGGCCAGGCCTTTTTTTTCGGTAAAGCGGGCAACCGACAACAACTGTAAAGGCTGTTGTAATGCTCTGTCTGGCGATGGAAACAAAAATTTTTGTGTGGCAACGCCGGTGCGCAGCAGTTTGATTTTGTCTGCCGGGCAGCCGAGTTCTGCTAAACGCTGACACCATAGCTTGCTGATAGCAAAAACCGCAGGACAACTGAAGAACAGCTGCTGATAACAAGACTGATATTTGCTGAGCACTTTTTGTTCTGACAGATCAAAACCATGAAAAACCGGTACAATCTTGCCCGCCAGCAGACCCGCCTGCTGTAGCTGCAACGCCAGGCTGGCTGTGGTGCCAAAATGGCAAATCAGATAGTCCGCTGCATAGATTTGCCGGTGCGCTGCGATGATGGCGGCCAGATAACTGCGTGGCGTTGCGCTGCCGGATGGCGTAACTAACACACGCCACACTGACTTTTTGCCAAGTCCGGTAGCAATAAGCCTTGCTCTTTGCAGCAATCTGCCGGTTTTGGTCGCCGGGGTTTGTGGCAGCAGGTAACTACATCTTTGACTGAGTTGATAACGTTTTTCTGTTTCTGCCGGCAGCGGGCGGGGATCGTGGCTGAGCGCAATAATTTTCACATCAAAACCACGGTCGATAAGACCAGTGAGCTGATCAAGGACAAAAGTTTCTGAATAACATGGAAATTTATCTAAAAAATAAATCAGCGAGGGTTTCACTGTACCGTCTCCGCGCTGTTCACAAGATCCGCACTATCCACACTATTGGCACTGGCTGTGCCACAGGCAAGCCGGATCGCCGCGGCGGCACGTTGTTTTTCCTGTTGCACTGCGGCATCCGAGCGGACTTTTAACGCCGGCAGGTCATCAAGGGCGGCAAAAATCTGTTGTGCTGCTTCACCGTTGCACAGTTGCTGCAAACTAAGCGCCTGCTGCGGTAACTGCATTTGGGTAAAAATACCCGCTGATTTGTGTTCATAGTTAATGGCAAATGCCGGCGTACCAAAGTTCATCGAGATAATAGCGCTATGTAAGCGGGTGCCTATGGTGAGCTGGCACTGCGAAAATAACCAACCCAGTTCAATGTCATTTAACTCGCGCATTTCCACTTGCGCAGCTTCTGGCTGGCTCAGTTGCTGTTTGAGTTTTAACGCCAGCATCCGATCATCATTTTTATAACCATCAATACCGGTGCAGGTAGACAATAACAACAGCTGATAACCGGCGTCGATCAGCTGCTCCATCAGTTTGAGCATGGCTTGTTCAAACTGCGCCTGGCTGCAGTTGAGCTTTTTATCAAAAGGATAAAGGGTACGGATAGTCAGCGCTATACGCCGCCCGCCGGCGGGCAATTGCCAGTTAGCTGGCACAAGCCATGCCGATGGCTCAACCAGCCAGGCGGTATCAGCGCCCATCAATAGCTGTTTCACCGGTATTGTGGCTTGAGCTAATAAATCCGCGCTGATGGGCTCACGCAGCATCAGAGCTTCTGCTCTTGCAAAAACAACAGCGGCAATATGGCGAAAGGTGGTGTTGTTAAAGGGGCCGACACTGTGGCCTAACAAATATAAAGGCCGTTTGGCGAGCAAAGTGCAAAGTGCATAATCAAACTGGCTGGCGCCGTACAGGTCCACAAAGTTTGAGCCGCCGACCTGAATAACCAGATCAAATTGCCGGACAAAAGCAATTTCCTGATGCACAAGTTCTGGCAACGGCAATCTTAACCAGAGCGCCAGTGCAGGGTGTTCAACATGAAATGCCAGATAGCGGCTCAGGTAACGTGCTTTAAGAAAAGCTTTCAGGCGCCCGCTCAGACCTGCTTTGGGCTGCTGGTATAAGCCGGTTAACCTGTCCTGCTGGTAGGGTTGTCCTGATAAATAAGCAGAACTGACGGGGAAACGGCTTATCCAGCTAAAGTGCGCTGAAGGGAAAAGCTGTTGCAGGCTTTGATATAGTCCTCTGGAAATGGCACAGTCGCCCCGGTTGGCACAGGCATGGTTACCCATCAACAGTATTTTCACGCGAAAAAAACCACCATGATTTAAAACAGTTTGCGAGTGTAGAGCTTATGGCGCAAGGGAACAAGAGCAAGCGGCAGCTTAGTTGCTTTTGACAAATCTTTTAGTGGATAATGCAAGTCCTCGTTTTGGAAAAGGAAGATGTTGTGCGTTGCTATTCGACACGTCGCTCAGGTTTTACGCTGATTGAATTATTAATTGTGATGGTTATTCTGGGGTTGCTGGCTTCATTGGTGGCGCCAACCATGTTTTCCAAAGTTGAATCATCAAAACGAAATACCGCAACGGCGCAGATGGAAATGTTAGCGACTTCGCTCGACGCATTTCGCCTTGATGTTGGTAAATATCCGGACAATCTGAATGAGTTATTAAATTCTGACCGCAAAGGTTGGGATGGTCCTTATCTGCCAAAAGATGTGCCGATGGACCCATGGGGCAATCCATATGTTTACCGGTTTCCGGGCCAAAGCCACGCTTATGACTTATTAAGTTTAGGTGCTGACGGTGTAGATGGCGGTGAAGAAGATAACGCCGATGTCTCTTACCGATAATACTGTGGGTGCCGGTTTTCAGGGCATAGCCGGTTATATTTTTCAGCTGGGTCTGGTTAATCAGGGCCAGCTAGAACGTGCTCTCGACTACAAACGCCAGCTGGGTGGCCGCATTGAGCAAATACTGGTCAACCTTGGTGTTATTCAACATGATGATTTAGTTGAGGTTTACGCCGGTTATTTGCAGTTACCCAAGTTTGAAGCCATCACCGAAGAAAACTCCCTGCCGTTGTCTGTGCTGGAACAGCTTGATATCAATCAGGCTGTCACTGCCGGTGCTTTGCCTTTCAGGCTGGAGCAACAACAGCTGCATCTGGCGGTGCTGGATCCTTTTAAACTTGATCTTTACGACCTGTGGAAAGCCGAAGGCTACGAGGTGGTACTGCACGTTTGCAAACAAACCCACTTTGATGCACTTCGTGTGCAGTTAACCGTTGCCCAAACCTCTGAAAAACATCAATCGCACGATGGTGGCTCAGAGCTTGAGCGCCTGCGTGAACTGGCCTTTGGTGCGCCTACTGTTAACCTGGTAAACAATCTGATCGTCCGTGGTATTAAACTGCGTGCATCGGATATGCACATTGAACCATTAAATGGCCGTTACCGCGTGCGTTACCGGGTGGATGGCATTTTGCATCAGGCCGAAACCATTCCGCTTGATTTGCAATTGGGTGTCATTTCGCGCATTAAAATTCTCGCCGGCATGGACATTGCCGAACGCCGCAAGCCGCAGGATGGCAAAATAGAAACCTCAGTTGCCGGCAAAGAGCTTGATATCCGGGTGTCGTCCCTGCCGCTGGGTGAGGGCGAAAGTATGGTGATGCGTTTCCTGCTCAAAGAGTCGGTGAATTTTGGTCTGGAAACCATTGGCTATGAGCAGGACCTGATAGATCTGATTGAAAAGGACCTGCAAAGAACAACAGGGGTTGTGTTGATGACAGGCCCGACTGGCTCGGGTAAAACCACCAGTTTGTATTCTTTTTTAGCCAGGCTGAATGAACCTTCGGTCAAAATTATTACGCTGGAAGACCCGATAGAATACCGTTTAGACGGTGTTAACCAGGTGCAGATCCATACCGAAATCGGTCTGGACTTTGCCCGTGGCCTGCGCAGTATTGTGCGTCAGGATCCGGACATTATCATGGTGGGTGAAATCCGTGACCATGAAACCGCCCGTATTGCCATGCAATCTTCGCTGACCGGTCACCTTGTGTTCAGTACTGTGCACACCAATGATGCGCCAACCACCTTTACCCGTCTTATAGATTTGGGCGTGGAAGAGTTTTTATTAAATGCTTCCTTGATATCGGTGATGGCACAGCGTTTAGTCAGAACCATCTGCCCATACTGCAAAACCTGTGATGAAAATTCGGCTTTATTACATCAGCATAAAGAGATGATGGCATTGGCAGAACGTCTGAATGTAACACCTGCTTTTTCTGTGGGTACAGGTTGTGATCGCTGCGGCGGTACCGGTTTTCTCGGTCGGGTGGCGATTTTGGAATATCTGCCAAACGATCATGAAATTCAGTCTTTTGCCAAAGATCAGGATTTTCTGGCAAAGGTCCGGGATTACCGCAACAGAAGAGGATTCAGAACTTTGCAGCAGGATGGTCTGTTAAAAGTGCTGAAAGGTGTCACCACACTTGATGAAGTCATGCGGGTTGCAGGTTAATGAACAACTGGGAGTTCGAAGCTGTTGACCCTGCAGGTGCCAAAGTTAAAGGCAGGGTAAGAGCTGATTCTGAACAAGCGGCGTTGTTGCAGGTCCAGCAACGTAACCTGTCTCCGTTAAAAGTCCGGGTTGTCAAACTGGAGTCTGATCTATTCAGCCGTATCTCTGCCGGCGAAATAGAACAGATGACCACCGAACTTGCGTTATTGCTGCGTAATGGCGTACAGCTGGACCGTGCTCTGGAAATGATGTCTGCGGTGAACCCCAATCAGGCGCTGGCGGCATTATTAACCAATATGACCGAGGAAGTGCGCGGCGGCGGTAGTTTGTATGGTGCTTTTGCCCGTTTCCCGCGTTATTTTGACTCGCTGTTTTGTGAAATGGTGCGCATTGGTGAAGAAACCGGCAAACTGGCGGAAACGCTGGAGCGGGTCGCCGCCAGTCAAAAATTCCAGAATGAACTCAAAGGCAAAGTAAATCAGGCGATGATTTACCCGGCTTTTATTCTGGTGGTTTGTATTGTGGCGCTTTTTGCCATTTTTAATTTTATCGTGCCGAGTATGTCGGGTTTGTTCAGTAATATGAAAGACATACCCGCCTATACAGCTTTTCTGATCGACACCAGTAACTGGATGCAAAAATATCAGAGTTTGCTGGTCGGCTTTGTTGTGCTGCTGTTGCTGCTGGTGGTATTCAGCTGGCGCAAACCGGCTTTTAAAGCCATGGTGTTTTCTATATTGCGTAAGCTGCCGGTAATGAAAACAGGGTTGTTACTGAGCGAGCGTATCCGTTATGTCTCTGCGATGCATCTGATGTTGCAAAGTGGTTTACCTTTGGCGCAGGCCCTTGGCTTTGCCGTTGGTGTGCTGACCGATAGCAGGTTGCAGGGGCAAATCCGCCGGGTCAGGGATGAAGTCACTCAGGGCCGGATGTTGTCTGAATCACTGGCGTTAACTGATATTCTGGAACCTGTGATGCTGTCTCTGATCAAAGTGGGTGAAGAAAGCGGACGGCTTGACAGTATTTTTGGTGAAATTACCACCCGGACGCGCTGGCGCTTTGAGCAATGGGCGCTGCGGTTAACCAGCATGCTGGAGCCTTTACTCATTATTATTATGGGTGGTTTGGTTGGTTCTGTGGTGGTGACTATGCTGCTCAGTATTGTTGCGACTACTGATGTCCCGCTCTGATCCTGCACGTGGTTTTACTTTAATTGAACTGCTGATTGTCATGTTTATCATGTCAATCAGTTTGTCTTTGGTGCTGCCTTTAACTGTTGACCAGGTTGATAAAGCGAAACAACGCAGCGAGCGGCAACTGGTGGTGCTGTTTTATAAAAATGCGGTGCAACAGGCTTTTTTTGGCAGCCAGACCATCAAACTGAAATTTCTGGGTAAAGTGCTGAGTTATGGTGAAGCAGAAAGGCGGCGCGAAATCCGGTTTGAACAGCTCAGTTTTCGTGAGGCCGAGATCACAGTCACAGTACCAGGTGTGATACCTGCCCAGCGTGTTGAAGTGGCCATCGACGGTCGGATATGGGTTCTCGAGCTTGATAAAGATGAAGCAAACTGGTTTAACCCTGATTGAAGTTTTAATCGCTTCAGTGATTTTATTTATGACACTGGGGCTGGTTGCAACTGTATTTCAGCAAAGTCTGGGCATGCAGCAAAGGGCGATTAAACACCTTGCTGCGGCGGAGCAATTCCCATCTTTGGTCAGTCAAATCCGCTTTGAACTGGAACAGCAGAAAACCGAAGGTTCAATTGAGCTCAATGCCCAACGTTATCAATGGCAGGCCACTGAACTAAAAAGGGCAAAAGAGCTCAGTTCAGTGGATGAAAACGGGCAGGACTATCTTGGCAATATTGGCATGCTGGTGTTGTTTAATGTCACAGTCACTTCACAAAACGGCGGGACTGGTTTTGAATTCAGACAGGCAATATGGTTAAACAGCGAGGTTTAACATTACTGGAAATGCTGGTTGCGCTCAGTATCATGTCTGCCGTGATGATGCTGGCAAGCTCTGCTTACCGCTATTACGTGCTGGGTCTTAATCAGCAGCAAAAACAGTTACAAACCCAATTAACCCAGCTCAAAGCGCATACCGCCTGGCAACAGCAGTTGTCGGCCGCTGCCCTGTATTTTGTCAAAAAGCCGGAGCTGAATCAGCTGCTGTTTGTCGGACAACTGCATGAAGTCACCTGGATGAGTCATCGTAGTGTACAACAGGCTGATTTACCCGCTATTGCCTGGATGGGGGTAGAAAATGGCGTTTGGCTGTATTGTGAAGCAACACTGCGCCAGCTGTTTGTCACAACCCAAATCCCAACCTCAGCACAGATTTGTGAAAAGTTTCGCCAGGAGATTGCTTCGGTCAGTCAACTCCGTTTTAGCTACTTTGGCTGGAAAAGTACCGCCGAAAAATACGCAGGTATGGGCGAAGGTGCACAGGTGATCAACCCGTTTAAGCCCGAGTGGCATGATGAATACGATGCCGCAGTGAAAGAATTATTACCCACCTATATCAAGCTGGATGTAACCACCGACAGTGGCAGTAATAGCTATTGGGTGCAGGTTGTTGAGAGTGACCCGGATAAAATCAGGATTTTTATGGGTGCTAAGGATCTATGATATGATTTCGCGCTCACAACGAGGTATTGCGTTAATTCTGGTGCTGATGCTGACTGCAGTCATTTCTGTGGTGGTCATCGTCATGCAATATAAAAGCAGATCAGCGCTTAATCTGGCATTGCAGGCGCAGCAGTTTAGCCAGGCCAGAGCAAAAGTTGAATCGGCCCGTGAAGAGCTGATTTATGTGCTGACCACCACGCCGGTTTGGTTAACAGGTGCTGCGCCTTTGGAGCTTGAAACGCACGAACTGCCGCCTGAGTTTAATATCTCAGGTACTGCCTTTGTCTGGAATGATGTTGATTTCCGGCTGACAGATACAGCAGGTAAAGTTGCGTTAATTCCATTTAACGAAGCAACCTGGCGTAAATTGCTGGAAGGCCATGGCCTGAAATCTGCTGATCCGGTGATTGATGCTATCAAAGACTGGATTGATGAAGACGATTTAACCCACTTGTATGGCGCCGAGTCTGGTGATTATGAATTGCCGGAATTTCCGAGAAATCAGCAGCCACAGTTTGAAGACGAGTTTCGTTTTGTGCTTGGAATGTCAGATGAACTCTGGCAAAACCTGAGGCCTTCCCTCACAATGGTGGGCTATGAGTTGCCCAATCCGTATTTTATGCCTGACAATATGTTGCCATTGATGATTGGGCCTTTAACGGCAGAAATGCTGATAAAAGAACGTACTGAGCGGTTGTTCTCGAACGAACTGGCCAGCGCGCTGCGCACCGAAGAAGAAACTTTTTTCCCCAGTAAAAGACTCGAAGTGCAGTTAAGAGCCAGAGTCGGGGAAGCTGAGTATTCAGAGAGTTTTGTATTAATCAGAGAAGCTGGTGCTGACCGTATCAGCCATATAACAAAAAAACAGCCCGGGCTTGAATGGCCTGTTGTGGAGTCAGGGGCAAATCACGAGTGAAAATAATACAAAAATTGTTCCGCAACCTGAATTGGCTGGGCCAGCCCGTCGAGAAGGCATTTAAACGCCGCCAACTGGCCACTTTGGTGATATCGCGCAGTCAGTATCAGGAACACAAGCGCAGTTATAAAGTGTCTTTACCCGATCTGTACCGTGTGGTGCAGAACGAGTGCAAAATGCTGTCCCGCCCGGGTTATGTGGTGGTTTGGATGGTGTTACCAAAAAGCACCGACAGCTATGAAGTGTTATTTGCGGTTATTGCACGTACTTTGTTAGCCGGTGTACCGTCACAGCTGCAGTTGGTGGTTCCTGAAACCTGGTTGTTTTACCGTAATCTCAGTGCCAATGTGCTGTATCAGGTGCATTCTGCACAAAACTATTGGGCGTTTTTGTCTGCTTCGGGCACCTTGCACGTTACTGCTCAGCAAGGCCTGATGCAACATGCCAGTTATTTCCTCGAAGCCCTGGGTCTGTCAGAAACATCGGTTGAACGGCGTAGCCTTGAGCTGCCTGATTTTTTTGAAAAAAACGAATTAACGCTGCATTGGTGGCAATTAGCAGGGCTTTTTTGCTTACCGGAACGTTCGGCCGAACCCTTTCAGGCGCAAAAGTATAAAAATGTGGCAAAGGTGCTTGCTGTGGTCGCACTCAGTTATGGCCTGTTATTGTCGGCCGCTTTGGTACTTAGGCAGTCATGGCTGGAACAGGATGTCGCTGAGCTTAAAAAGTCGGCTTCGTCTTTGGTGGAGCAGCAGAGCAGGTTAGATGAACAGCTGCTGCTGATTAGCCATTACGACAAATTGCTGAACAACAGAACGGATTACAGCCTGATGCTGGCAGAGCTGGCAACCCAGATTAAAGATGTAGCTGTGATTGAAAATGTAACTGTGACAGATAATCTGCTCACCATCCGCGGCAGCAGTCAGTCGGCAACAGACGTGCTGGCAAAACTTGCTGAATCAGGCATTTGGCAGGAAAGCCGTTTTACCCAACCGGTGCAACGCGGCACTGACGGCGACATGTTTACCATCACTGCAATTTATCAACCGCAAAATAACATCACGCAAAAAGCAGATACTGTGGCGTCAGAGGTGAAACCATGAGTGTGATGCAGCGTAATCAATTGGGAATCGCCTTTATTCTG
Source organism: Rheinheimera sp. (assembly GCF_036782235.1). Lineage (GTDB taxonomy): Bacteria > Pseudomonadota > Gammaproteobacteria > Enterobacterales > Alteromonadaceae > Pararheinheimera. Next base: position 104,872 of record NZ_DAIPZL010000003.1, read on the forward strand.
GTGCTGGTGTTGCTGAAGTTTGTTGTGGTGCCCTGGTTTGAATGGGTATCGGAAAAAACAGAGGTCATTGCCCAGCTTGCCACCAGTAAGCAGCGGTTTGAAAATGTCAGTGAGCGCCATGCCGCTTTAGTAACCAAGCAGCAGCAAATTGAACAAAGTTTTGCCCGGTTGCAAAAAATTTGGGCCAGCGGTAATGCAGCACAAAACTCTGTGGCTGTGTTGCGTTACATTGAAGCTGCCGCCAAAGAACAAGGTGTTGAGTTAAGTAATCGTAGCGCCCGTGAGGCTGTAGTTGCAGAGACAACCACAATTCCGGCGCGGATGTTTGTCCAGGGGGCACCGGAAGCCCTGTTAAAGTTTGTGCACAAACTCGAAACCGGCAGCCCTGCGATGATAGTGCATCGGCTGACCCTCAACAAAAACAACAAATTAGACAACACATTGGTGATGAACCTCGAAGTGATGGTATTAGCAGAGCCGGGAGTACCAGATGAAACTGGAAAATAGCCGGGAAAAAGGCATAGTTGCAGCTCTTTTGTTGTTACTGCTGATACATTTGGCAGTGACTTTTTTTGCGCAGTCAGGTAATTATCAAAAAAAGCAGCAACAGGCAGCTGAAAACATTGCAACTTTTGACCTCAGCACCACAGAGCTTGCTCTGGCGCAATTAAGCGCCCTCAGTGAACTATTCGGTATTCAACCCAGTCTTGCAGTTGCTGGTGATGCCAATAATGAAGCTGAGCAAGATTTGCTGCAGGTAAAACCAACGCTGTTGGCGGTTAGTGAAAGCGCCGGGCAATTTATTGCGAAAATAGCCATCAGCGAACAAAACAGCAATCGTATTGTAACGATGCGGCCTGGTGATGAGTTGCTTGGTTATAAGTTAACCAAACTTACCTTAAATGACGCCGAATTTTCCAAGGGTGCATCGTCTTTTACCATGCATATGTTTAAGCGTGACGACAGCACCAAAACCAAATAAGTAACAGAGACAGAGTTAATGAATACGCAAAAATTAAAATGCCCACAATTGCTCGTAACAACAACCACGATGTTGCTGTTGTTTGGTTGCACTTCCACACCTGAAAAAAAAGAAGATAACTTTTCAGTGCCATCTTCTTTTTTACAAACAGACAGCACCAACAAAAATCAATCTGAAAAGCCAGCTGAAGTAAAAAAGGTGCAGCCCACTTATAGCGAAACTCAGATTTCAACGCTGGGTTCAATCAGGCCAGGCTCTTCTTTACTGATCCAGTTGCCTGAATTTGAAAATGATGAACCTATCAGCCTGTCGCTGAATGAAATGGCGTTGCCTCAGCTGGCGCATTATGTTTTTGGTGAATTACTGAATTTAAGTTACGTGGTGTCCCCTGAAGTTGAGTCCATGACACAAAAAGTGGCGTTAAATTTATCAAAAAATATTGCTCCCAAAGAGTTGTTTGAAATTACCCGCCAGGTGTTGGCGCAGCAGAATGTCAGTGTGTACACCAAAGACAATATTGTTTATTTGTCACAAAGTACCAATACCGCTGGTAATCGTTCTGTTGGTATCGGCGCCAAGTTAAGTGATTTGCCTGAAGGGGGCGATCAGATAGTGCAGTTGGTGCCATACACTTTTAACTCAGTGCGGGGCATCAGCAATATCACCTCTAAATTAACCGGTGCCCAGGTGTACCCGGACACCACCAACCGTTTATTAGTGGTCGAAGGCAGCAGGGCTGACGTTGAGCGTACTTTGCAAATTGTCAAAATGCTGGATGTGCCGCATGCCCGTGGCCGTGATGTGCGATTGCTGTCTTTGGTGTATTTATCACCGGAAGAAATGATCAAACAAGTCGGTGAGTTATTGCAGGCTGAAGGTTTGCAACTGGGTGAAGATTTACAGCTGGTAGCGCTAAACCGGCTGAATTCGGTGGTTGTATATGCCGCAAGCACAGTGCTGGCAGAACGGGTGTCTATGTGGGCACAAAAGCTCGATGTGGCCTCAGGTGGTGAGGTGATGCGTTTTTATGTGTATCGCCCGCAGTATGCCAAAGCAGATGAGATGGTGCAGGCGGTGCAGGGCCTGTTGCTCGGTGCTCCATCCTCAGCAAATCGTGCGCCTGACTCACAAAACAACAGTGGCGCCAACTCAGCACAGCGTCAAACGTCGGGTTCTGCCGGTTCTGCTTCTGGTGCTCCGGCATCTGCCAATTTAGGAGCAGGTTTAAGACTAACCGTAGACAAAGCACAAAATGCAATTTTGGTAAACGCCACGCCAAGCCGCTATCAGGAAGTTTATGCTTTATTGCAACAAATGGATCGCTTGCCGGGTCAGGTCGCGATGCAGGTGATGATTGTAGAAAAAGACATTACCGATCAACAAGAGGCCGGTTTTAGTGGTTTTTCTTACAATAGTGCCGATGATAAAGCGAACAGTTCCAATGTCAGTTTTGATGGGGTGAATGGTAAATTTAGTTTTGGTATTTTTAATGGCGACTGGAATACCACTTTTAATCTGATTAATAAACAATCCGATACCAAAGTATTATCCCGTCCTTACCTTATTGTAAGAGATGGAGAAAGCGCCAGTATTAATGCCGGCGACCAGGTGCCTATTATTACCGGACAAAGCAACAATGACGAAACGCCAGGTATTATTCGTAACCAGGTGCAATATCGTTCAACGGGTATATCATTTTCGGTGACGCCAACAATTAATGCCGATGGTTTAGTCAGCCTCGAAGTCACCTCTGACACCTCGGCTGCTGTTCCGCTTAGTAAAGATGCAGCGGTGCCTACGCCAACCATTCGTAACCGCAGCCTGACCACCAGTGTGATGGTGGGGTCAGGGCAAACTGTGGTGCTGGGGGGCCTGATTAAAGAAGATTTAAAAGACAGTGACTCTAAAGTACCGTTTTTTGGTGATTTGCCCTTGTTAGGTAAGCTTTTTCAATATAAAGGCAATGACATATCCCGTACCGAATTGCTGATTATTATTACGCCAAGAATAGTGCGCAGCACCTCGGAAATGGATGAATTTGGCCAAAAACTAGGCGAATTGTACAGTTTTCCGGTAGAACAGAAGTAATTGTCGATCTTTGGTAAAAAATTCAGCAATTTCAGCAATATTATAAAAAAGGTAGTTGACGTTAGGTGGGAAGGGTATATATGATTCCCTTCGTTAAATGCTCTACGGTGACTTTTGCAGGTGGTGAACGCATGCAAGCGCCGGCTGCTGTACTAAAGTCGCAGTGGTGTTTAGCACCTTCGGTTAACGGCCAGGGTCCCAGACTCATGTTAACCCAGGGACACGTGTTCCAATGAGCAGCTTAAGTTGCTTATAAATATATTACGGAGAAAAACGGAATGAAAAATTTAAAGAAAGCGCTTCTTTCTACTGCTATTTTAGCGGGCTTATCAGCAGGTAACGCGTTTGCTGGTACTGAAGCATGTTTTGAAGTGTATTCGGTTGCTGATGGTTTAGCGCCAACAGCGTTTGATACACTGTACACTCCAGCCTCTTGTATCGCAGAAGCATCTCGTACTGGTGCTGCAGCTGCACAGTTGCAAGCAACTGATTCTGTAAAAGTAGCTTACGAACTGACAAAGTCTCTAACTTTGGATTTCGATGCTGCAACTCAGGTTGCTCCAGGTACAGACGATCTGCACATCGTTTATATCCCTACTACTGACATTCCTGGTGGTACTAAAATCACCATGAAATTAGCTGGTGCTACTTTTGCTGGTAACTCAAACCAGATCCACTTATTAAAAGATGCTGGTGACGCTACTAACGTATCTGCTGTTGCTTCTTCTGATGGTGCAGTCGATGGTCAAAGCACTATCACTTTCATCACTAAAGCTGGTATCACAATCGGCGCGGGTACTCGTTTAGTGTTGTCTCGCTTGTCTTCTGGTACTTACGCTGCTGGTATTGACCCAATTGGTGTGAAGATCGAAAACACTGCTTGTACTGATAGTTCTTCAGCTTCTAAAGTAACGATCCAAGCTACTGAAGCCAAGACTGACGGTGGTACGGGCTACACAATCGCAGGCGGCGCATCTGCTGCTCAAGAAGTTGTTGATACATCAGCTCAGTTCGTGACTTTCGTTGGTTCTTCAACTGTAAACGGTCAAGTAAATGCTGAAAGCAAAAACTTTGATGATGCAGCAATCACTGCTCGTACAGAGTTCGTGTATGACACAGCGAGCAACCAAGGTTTGATTCTGCAAAAAGCAAACCTGATCCATAAAGCTGGTTTTATCGACCGTTTCGCTGCTCTGGATTACAGAATCACTCGTGCTGTTGGTGATAAGTTTGAACTGTCGTTTGTTGAAACTGCTGATGCAGGCGCTTCTGTTAAAGCTGAAGTTTACAACAGCCGTTCTGCTGTAGGTGCTTTAACTGCCGCTTTCGACCTGAATGGTGCTGCAACCGGTACTGCTCTGGATTTCGTAAGTGCTAAACCAGCTACTGCTCAAATCACTTTAGACGCTACTCAAGTGTTCAGCCCTGTAGCAACTGGTGCTGAAACCATTCCTGCGTCTTACGTGTCTGGCGAAGACTATAACGAACTGTTTATCACTGTGTCTCAAACAGATCTGACTAAGATCATGAACTTCAACTACGACATCAACACGCATGCTAAGTTGAACCTGAGTGATGCTAACCAGTTAGACCACTGTGATGTTACCAAGAACACTCACAACGTTGGTGTTAACGGCGCAGTTCTGAAAGTTCCTTACACTGTAGCTGGTACTGGCAACTTCGTACGTATCACTAACGAGCACACTGTAGCTGCTGAAGTAACAGTTGACCTGTTCAGCGAATCAGCTGACGGCACAACTGGCAACCGCGCTGTAACAGCTGTTAAACTGGCTAACGTTCCAGCTAAGTCTTCAGTTGTTTATTATGTTCCAGACGTAGTACAAGCTGGTGTTGACCAGAAAAACTATGCTGGTTCAGATGGTGTAACTGCTAACGGTGCTAACCTGCGTCACACTATGACTTTCACTGTTACTTCTCCGAAGAACACAGTGCACGGTGTATCTGTACAGAAACTGTCTACCGGTCAAGACCGTGTAATGCCAGTTCTGGATCTGAACGATTGGCAACAATAATCTGATTTTTCAGGTTAATTAAGAAAACCCCGCTTCGGCGGGGTTTTTTATTGGATGAAAGCTACTTATGTTTGGTCTGTAGCGTGATAACAGGAATTTTTTGATGAAAAGAATAACCTTGGTTGCATTGGCAGCTTTGTTTTTAACCGCTTGCCAAAACGGCAATAATAGTGATTTAGCTGCCAAAGTAGCTGCACTGGAAGAGAAAGTAGAAAAACTCAGCACACTGCAAACTGAAATTGCCCAACGTGCTGGTATGGGCGCGCTGGTGCGGCCAGAGCAGCTGGCTTTTGCCGATGGTCATCAGGTAGGTGAAAAAACAGCAAAAGTTGCCATTCTTGAATTCACCGACTTACAGTGTCCGTTTTGCGCCAAGTTTAACCAGGAAATCTGGCCTGAGCTTAAGAAAAATTATGTAGACACAGGTAAAGTGTTGTTTGTTGGACGCGAATTCCCGTTGTTCCAGTCTCATCCACAAGCACCTTTTGCTGCATTAACCTTACGCTGCGCAGCAACGCAGAATGTCTACGCACAAATGAAAGAATATCTGTTTGCCAATCAGGGCACGCTGAAACAAACAGAGATAGATGCAGAATTAACCCGGCTGAAAGCTGACGTTGCTAAACATACCGAATGTATGAAGAATAAAGCGTTACAGGAAGGTGTTCGCGAATCTACACTCTATGCTGGCAAACTGGGTTTAAGCTCTACACCCACATTTTTTATCGGCTTTAACGCTGGTAATGGTGTAACAGATTATCAGGAATTAGTTGGTGCCAAGTCTTATGCTGAGTTTGCCGCAGTATTGGATGCGTTACTGGCAAAACAATAACACAGCATTAGTCCGGTTCATTGGCCGTTAATCGGGCCATGGCAAGCTGAAATACTTCGTTAATCAGCAAGCCATGGCTTTTTTCGTTCTACAGGTCATGGTAATGGATTATACTATGGCGCCTTTGATGGATTTAGTGTCGATTGTTGGAGTAAATTGGATGCTTGAATGGCTTTTATCGCTGCCCCGCTATGCAAAAAGGGCAATTTCAGTGTTGGCAGATATTGTATTTTTAACCTGTTCAATGCTGGTGGCGATTTTTGTTACTCAGGAAAATGCCTACACTGCGTTATTACAAACTTTCCCAATCTTTTTATTGTCTGTGCCTATCACTATTCTGGCCTTCACTAAGCTTGGTTTATACCGTGCTGTAGTACGTTATATAGGTCAGCATGCGCTGGGTGCTGTGCTGGCCGGCATTTTAAGTAATGCCATGATCCTCGTGATGTTGTTCCAGCTGGTGGGTATTACTGACAAAGGCAATCTGGTGTTTGTGTATGCCATTTTAGCGCTGGTGACCAGTGGTGGTTTACGCCTGGTGGCGCGGATGTTTTTATTCCAGCGTCATAACGGTCACAAACAGCGGGTGCTGATTTATGGGGCTGGCTCTTCCGGCCGCCAGTTGGCGCAGGCTTTGTTTAACGGTGAACAGTTTCATCCGGTGGCTTTTGTCGACGACGATGCCACGTTGCAGCGCTCTACCATTCTTGGCATTCATGTGGGCAGCCCGGCGCAAATTGCCGCTATTGTAAAATCCAAGAATGTCAGTCGTATTTTGCTGGCCATGCCATCGGCTAGCCGTGCCCGCAGAAGGGAAGTGCTGGAGTCGTTGGATAATCTGCCTATTCCGGTGCAAACAGTGCCTGGCATGAGCGACATTGTCGACGGCTCGATGCGCATTGACGAGCTGCAGGATGTCAAAATTGAAGATTTATTAGGCCGCGACCCGGTGGCGCCTAAGCTCAAACTGATGCACGCCAATATCAAAGATAAAGTGGTGATGGTGACAGGGGCCGGCGGTTCTATCGGCTCTGAGCTGTGCCGGCAAATTGTGCAGTATGAACCCACAGTGCTGGTGCTGTTTGAAGCTTCCGAATATGCGTTGTATGCCATTGAGCAGGAGCTTAGCGCTTATGTGCAGGAGCTTGGCGTTGATGTACAAATCAAACCTATTTTGGGTAATGTGCAAAAGCAAAGCCGCATTCAGTCGGTGATGCAAAGTTTTAAAGTACAGACGGTTTACCACGCTGCCGCCTACAAACATGTGCCGCTGGTTGAGTTTAATGTGGTTGAAGGGGTGAGCAACAATGTGTTTGGCACCTGGCATGCGGCTGAAGCGGCTATTGCTTCAGGGGTGGAAACTTTTGTTCTGATTTCTACCGACAAAGCGGTGCGGCCAACCAACGTGATGGGCGCGTCCAAACGTTTGGCCGAACTGGTACTGCAGGCACTGTCAACCCGTCAGCAAAAAACCCGCTTTTGTATGGTGCGTTTTGGCAATGTGTTGGGGTCATCCGGCTCTGTGGTGCCTTTGTTTCGGGAACAAATCCGTAATGGTGGCCCCTTAACTGTGACTCACCCGGAAATTATCCGCTATTTTATGACGATACCGGAAGCGGCTCAGCTGGTGATCCAGGCTGGCGCCATGGGCAAGGGCGGTGACGTTTTTGTGCTGGATATGGGCGAGCCGGTGCGTATTGCAGATTTGGCCCGTCGTATGGTGCATCTGATGGGGCTGGAGGTTAAAGATCAGGCGCATCCGGATGGTGATATTGAAATCTGTTTTTCTGGCCTGCGTCCGGGTGAAAAACTCTATGAAGAGCTGCTGATTGGTGAAAATGTGCGGCAAACTGCCCATCCGCGTATTATGGCGGCAGATGAAGTGTCGTTAAGCTGGCAGGAAATGTCTGAGTTATTACGCCGTCTGGAGCAACATTGTGACAACTTTGCGGTGCATCAGATTGTGGATTTAGTGACAGCTGCCCCCACAGGTTTTAACCACAGCAGTCCGGTTAGCGATTTAGTGGAACTGGCAGCCCGTGCGCAACCCCAGACACCAAACCAAACAGAAATGCCACTCGGTGCAAAAGCGCCGGCAGATAAAACCGCCAAACCTCTGCTGCAGCCAGTCAGTGATATCAGCGCTGCAGTGCGCGCCAGCTAACAGTCACTGTCCTTTTGGCAACAAGTCCGGTCGTAAAAACCGGCTTTGTTGCCAAAGGGCTGTTAAATCAAAGTGTTTTTCAGCTTGATGGCCATTCTGGCCGACCGGACCGGTCTGGCCAAGATTATCAGCCCGGCCAGCGATAGCCACAAGCTGCTGACATAACACCTCAGCCACATCCGGATACCACACCTGCTGTAATGCGCGAGGCCCTGCCAGCCAATCACCAATCAGTTCAGTAGTTAAAGTTTGACCATGATGCGCCAGCTGTAATTGCTCCAGCGCTAAGGCGTTGGATGCCTGTTCCATTTGGCCTTGTAGTGGTTTTACCAGAATTTTTTTCTTCAGTTGCAGCGCTTCACTGATAAGTTCAAAACCGGCATTGCTCAGCACTGCATCGGCGCTGGCCAGTGCTTGTTTAAACCCCTGATGACAAGGTGGGTAAAAGTGTAAATGTCCATCATCCTCGCGGCTTAAACCCGGCGCAAAAATCACAAACTGATACCCTGTCAGCGGCTTTAACAGCTGATGGACCTGTTTTGGATCTTCAAACGGCAAATAAACCAGCACTTTGTTGGCGACAACCTCGGTGTTATAAGCGGATGCCGGTAAGTCCAGAATGGGTGGTGCTATAGCGCCACGGGCGCCAAAATGATGCCAGTGCAACCCCAGTTGTTGCTCAGCCGGTGCAAAAAAACGGAAGATCTGACGGCTCAGCAGGCTGTCATGCTGTTTTGGAATAGCATGTAAAAAAGCGTATTGGTGGCCAAGTGCGATGCAGGGTGTGCCCTGGCGGCGTGCCGCCCAGGCAGTGACGGGCTCAAAGTCGGTCAACACTAAGTCATAATGTTGGGTTTTTAGCTGTTGCTGGTCTTGCCACAGCTGACGCAAGCTATTGCTGAAGGCACTTTGCCAATAATTGATTTTTCCGGCATGGGAGACAAAAGTTAAACCACGGCACCAGGCAAAATTGCCAAAACAGTCCATATCAAAGAGCGCATCGCGGGCGCGGCCGCTGAATACAAAATCTACCTTGACGCCATGGCGCTTTAGCTGCGTGGCCATGGCTCTGGCTCTGCTGATGTGACCGTTACCCGTTGCCTGCACGCCGTATAACAGTCTCATCCTTTCTCCTTATGGGGTTATTTCCAGACCAGCTCCTTAAAATGAGCCCTGCACATCGAGACATAACGGTCATTGCCGCCTATTTGTACTTGTGAACCCGCTGTGGCGGCCCGGCCTTGTTCGTCCAGGCGCACCACAAAATTGGCTTTGCGGCCACAATGACAAACAGTTTTGAGCTCAATCAGCTTGTCGGCCCAGGCCAGTAGCGCCTGACTGCCGGCAAAGGTTTCACCGAGAAAATCGGTGCGAAGGCCAAAAGCCAACACCGGCACATGCAGCTTGTCCACCACTTCGGTCAGCTGTTTGACCTGGTTTTTGGTTAAAAATTGCGCTTCATCAATCAGCACACAGTCCAGGGGGCCTTGTTGGCGCAATGCGCTGCAACTTTGGAAAAAGTCCAGCTGATTATCAAACACCAGCGCGTCCATCGACAAACCAATACGCGAGCTGACTTTGCCAACGCCATATCTGTCGTCGAGCGCGGCTGTGTAAATGGCCGCTGTCATGCCTCTTTCCTGATAGTTGTAGGCACTTTGTAACAAAGACGTGGATTTGCCGGCGTTCATTGCCGAATAATAAAAATAAAGCTGAGCCATCAGTAGTTCCTGCGCAAAATGACGGCGCAGTATAACAAGCTGCAGCAGATAACCAAATGCTGCATGGCAAAGATGGCAAAAGCATGTGAGTGCCGTGACAAATGCATGACAGTTCCCGATAAATTTTGCCGCTTGCGTGAAATGGCGGTGGAGTCAGGTCCTTGAATGTTTTACTCTGCAACTTTGGTTTTATTGCAGCAAGGAGCTGAATATGGACAAATTTTTGGTGTTAACAGTAGCAGCGCAAGTGCTGCTTATCAGTGTTGTGATGGTGATTATGGGCCGGCGTCGTTTTGCCGCAGCGCGCAATAAAGAAATTCATCATTCTGCCTTTCGCACTATGGATTTAGCCGGTGCCAATGAAAGTGTGATCACTGCCAGTCGCAACTTTGATAATCAGTTCCAGATGCCGATGTTATTTATTTTTGCTGTGTTATTTACGCTGCATTTTGGCCTGGCTGATCTGGTGTTTGTGTTATTGGCGGCGCTTTTTGTGGCGCTTCGGTTATTGCACACAGTGGTGCATATCACCTCAAACCATGTACGGATGCGGTTTAACCTGTTTTTACTCAGTTGTGTGGTGCTCTGGTGTTTCTGGATCCGTTTGGTGCTCAAACTTTGGTAACTGATGCTGTATTTGCGGATGATGTAGCAGGTTTTTGTCGATGAATACTGCGGTCTGGCCCTGGCTTGGGCTGTTATTCAGTGCTTTTAGCTCGGCCACTGTGTTACCCGGTAGCTCTGAAATTGTGCTGGGTGCTTTGTGGTGGCAGGGTTATCACCCTTTGATGTTATGGGCTATTGCTACTTTTGGTAATGTCACCGGCTCTTGCCTGAACTGGTGGCTGGGCTCTCAATTGCTGCGCTTTTCCAATAAACGCTGGTTTCCGGTGGATGCTGAGCAGTTGGCGAAAGCTGAGCGCTGGTATCAGCGTTGGGGGTCTGCCTCGTTATTATTAAGCTGGGTGCCTGTGGTGGGCGACCCCTTGACCATAGTGGCAGGTGTGATGCGGATGAAATTATGGTTATTTGTGCCGCTGGTGCTGCTGGCCAAAGGCAGCCGTTACGCGCTGTTATTGCTGCTGGCTGACCAGCTGCTGCCAAAAGGCTAAACAGGCTGAAAAACAAGGCGCAAAAGTTCAATCTGGAGCGCTCGCTTCACAGCTTCACAAGAACAGTTACATAAGAACAGTGACAACAAAAACTGCCACAACAGGGAAATACAAGTGATGTTAAACAACAGGTTGGGTTTTAAGCTGATATCAGCAGCGGTGTTATCAGGTGGTCTCCTGGTGCCGGTTTTAGCGACTGAGCCGTCAAAAGATGGCTGGCTGGATATTCCACAGCAGGAGCTGGTGTATTTGCAGCTGGAGCAGGGCACGCTGGCGCAGGCGACTGCAGCGCAGCATTCTGTTGAAAAGGCCACTGTAGTACTCAAGCTTGCCAGCGAATTTACCCCGAAAAATACTGCGGCTTTTAAACAGTTGGTGCAATCCGGCTTTTATAACGGCTTGGAGTTTTACCGGGTGATTGATCAGTTTGTGCTGCAAGCCGGCTTGATGGAGGGGGAAAAACACCCAGGCGCAGTGAAAACCGATTGGCCTAAACTCAGCGCCGAATTTAGCTGGCCGGTGCGCCAGAATGATGCTTTTACCCTGGTGCAACAGAGCGATTTACTGGCCAGTCAAACTGGTTTCAGACATGGTTTTGCCCTCGGCCGGGGCGATGGACAAGAGTGGCTGATCCATTGCCCTAATGTGGTGAATATGGCGCGCAGTGAAGATGCCAATAGCGCCACTACAGATTTTGCGCTAATGCAGGGCCAGGCACCCCGGCATCTGGATCGGAATATGTCGATAGTGGCCAAAGTGATTTGGGGCGGGCCATGGCTGAATCTGGTCAAAAGAGGTGAAGCAAGCGCAGGTGGCATTATTGCCAAACAGCAAGGCCGAAGCCGTATTGTCAGTATGACACTGGGCTCTGATCTCAAACCTGAAGCACAACTGCAGTTGCAGTGGCTGGACACCGGCAGCACACAGTTCCAGCAACGGCTGGAGCAAAGCAGGGCACGTGCAGCTGGATTTTTTCATTATAAAGGCAATGGCGCGCTGGATATTTGTTATCAGCAGGTGCCGGTCAGGCTCAAGCCTTAGCAATTAGGGTGAGGAAAGGCGCTTGAATAAAAGCGCTAGGCGAAAAGCCGACTTTGGTTCATCATATCGGTCATGATGTTTAATTTGCGATAAAAAGGTAATTTTATGGAATACACCCTGACAGCTGACGAAATTAAAAAAGTCACGCAACTTGATGCCGAGCAGCGCTACGAATATTTTATTAACGCAGTGGCCGATCTGGAAAAAATCTGGATCCTGACCGACGATGAAGGTTTTGTGCTGGTCACAGCTGAAGACGAACGTTGTATTCCGGTATGGCCACACGCTGAAATTGCCCAGTTATGGATTGAAGGTGATTGGGCCAACTGTCAGGCGCAGGCTGTGGATATCAGCACCTGGCTGGACAAATGGACTTCAGGTTTAGAAGGTGACGAGCTGTCGGTCGCCATTTTCCCGCATGCCGATGAGCCAGGTATCGTTGTGCCACCAGCTGAGTTGCAGGAAACGCTGCTGGAAGTGATGCAGGAAGATAACAGCCACTAAGCTGTGTTTTTATCATCCCAAAGCCGGCCTGATGCCGGCTTTGTGTTTTCTGGCTTGAGCTGTGGTTATAGCAAAAGCAAAAGCCGCGTTTTTCAGCTGCTTTATCAGGGGTACAAGGCGGTGAAGCTATCCGCCTTCACATGGTGAAATTTGCAGCGCAATTTGCGTTCCCGCTATTGATAATTGTTCTTAATTAGATTACCATGACGACGTTTTTTTGAGCTTGGGTAAAAGCGGGGCTGTTATGTACGTTTGTGTCTGTAAAGCAGTGACTGATAAAACCATCAAACAAAAAGTTGCCGAAGGTTTGTGCTCTATGCGCGAGCTGAAACAATGTTTGGGTGTGGGCAGTCAATGTGGCAAATGCACCAGTTCTGCCCAGGATCTGTTAAACCGTACTTTATCTGCACAGATGATCCCTTGCCGTGTGATTGAACAACACCGGCCTGCCGCTTAAACCCATTGAGCTTTCCCCTCTATTCTTCCGATAGTCGTCGCTTAAGGCCTGCCTGTTTCAGGTGCTGAGCTACAGTCTTGATAAACTGCTGCCAACACTAATACCATGTCAGTGCTGATGTGGTCGCGGGTGAGCGGTTTGAAATAACCACATCGTCACTTGCAGTTATCCTAGCCAAATGGGCTGTTATTTAATGAATATCTATATATTCTGCATGAATATATGTTTTTTATTCAAAGCGCTGACCGGCTCGGGCATAATAAGGTTCTCTTCGCCGCTTCAGAGCTGCATTTGTTATTTTATCTTGATGAGGTCTGTATGAGCACAGCTCCAAACCCTGTGATCCGCACTGTCGCCATTGTTGGCGGTACCCATGGTAATGAATTTTCAGGTATTTATTTGCAGCGCCGTTATAACGCTGAGCCTGCGCTGATGCAAAGACCGAGTTTTTCCTGCCGCACTTTGTTTGCCAATCCGATGGCGCATCAGGCCAACAAAAGGTATCTGGACAGCGACTTAAACCGTCAGTTTAAAACTGCCGATTTGGCTGATCCAAGCCGTTGTAATTACGAACAAAGCCGGGCCAAAGTGATCAATGCAGAGCTTGGCCCCAAAGGGGCGGCAAAAACCGACTTTATTATTGATTTACACAATACCACCAGCAATATGGGACCTTGCCTGATCCTGACACAACCAGGCCGTATTTATAATTTACTGGCCGGTTATATCAAACTGAAAATGCCGGAAGCCATTATCTCCAGAGATGAAGATCACTTTGCTGCTGAGGAGCATGCGCTGTTATGTACTGTCGGTACTTATGGTGTGATTGTGGAAGTCGGACCGCAGCCACAGTCTGTGCTGCGTCAGGATGTGCTGGAACAAATGCACGAAATGACACAGCATATTCTTGATTTTATTGAGCATTACAACAACAACACCTTGCCGCAGTTGCCAGAGCGGGTTGAGGCCTTCCGTTATTTACATAGCATTAAGCTGCCGCTCAATGCCGCAGGTGAACGTCTTGGCATGGTGCATAAAAACATTCAGGACCGCGATTATCAGCCGATAGTGCCGGGGCAGCCACTTTTTACCTTGTTTGATGGCAGTGAAATTTGTTACGACGGCAAAGCGGTTGTCTATCCGACTTTTATCAATGAAGCGGCCTATTACGACAATAATCTGGCGATGTCGCTGAACGAAAAAGTCTGGATTGAGGTGAAATAAACCGGCGCGCCGGCTTGTTCGCTTGCCTGCAGCGTTTTGTGGTTTTAAGGCAAAACGCTGTGGTTTTATCATCTGGTTGCCACTTTATTTACCCTGCTTTTACCTTGAGATGGCTATTTTGCCAAGCCACAATGTGTTGATCTGAGGTGCCTTGATATTTTTGCTGATTGCAGCAGACAAAACTGCCGTTTTCAGCGAATATTGGCTAGAATATCAAGCAATTGCGTTTCTGTATTGGCAAGAGCCCCCGCCAGTCAGCACCTGAATATTTCGCGCAGAGGAACTGTTACTGATGAAAGATATGGTACTGGTATCCTTTGTTGTCGACCTGCTGTTTGGTTTCCTGCTGTTATTTTTATACGTGCTGCAGCGCCGCGACCGCCACGCCCTGTTCTGGGGGCTGGGTCATCTCAGTTTATCGCTGCTGATTTTATTCTGGTATCTGCCTGCCACCGCCTTGCCGTTTCCCTGGTTAAAACACGAATTAATGACCTTACTGGCTTTTGGCGGCTGGTGTGGTTATTGGTTTGGGGGTCGTTGGGTGGTGGCCTATCAGCTGACATCCTGGCGTCGTGAACTGGGGCTTTTTCTGGTGCTGGCGTTATTGCTGCGCCTGAGTGTGGAAGTGGCGGATCCTTTTGCCTCTGCAGTGTCGGTCACAGCATTACTGCATTATTTTGTGATGACGGTGATTTTTGCTGCCAGCGGCTATTGGCTGTGGCAAAGGTTACCTGAGTATTGGGGTTTAGCGGTTATTTTCTGGGTGCGTAGCCTGATGACAGTGGTGATGCCTTTTGCGGTGGCATTTGAGCTGCAAGTTAATCTGGTGATGGCGCTGGCCTCTGTGGCGAAAATTTGTTGTCTGCTTGGTTTTGTTTATCTGCTGCTGGTGCAGTCTAAAAGGCGTTACAGCGCCATTATTGACAGTTTAAGCCACGGTTTTTTTGTGCGGGACAAAGCTGGCACTATAGTACGGGCTAATGATAAAGGGGCATTATTGCTTGGTTTTTCCAGCCGCGCTGATATTGAAGGTCAGAGTGTGACCCGGGTGCTGCCCAGATTAACTCAGGAAATGGCCGATGCGTTTTTTGCCAGGCTCACAGAGCCAGGCGCCAAAGCACCTTATATTGATGAAGCCGTGATCACCCTTTGCAACGGTAACATATTAGAGGCTGAATTTATCAGCTCGCCTTATTCCGAGTATGGCCAGTTGTATTGCCTGGTGCAGCTGTTGGATATTTCAGAACGTAAAACCCAGCAACGTGAACTACTCAAAGCGGCGGCAACAGATCGCATCACAGGACTGATGAACCGCAATGCGCTGGCCGATGAGCTGGATAAACTATTGCGGCAGCAAAAACCGCAGGCCCTGTTATTGCTTGATATTGACCATTTTAAACGTATTAACGACAACTTTGGTCCACAGCTGGGGGACAGTTTGCTGAAAAAAGTGGCCGAGCGGCTGCAACAGCGATTTGCCCCCTTAACATTGGCGCGTTTTAGCGGGGATGAGTTTGCGCTGTTATGGCCAATGCAGCCTGGGGTTGCTGCTTCGGAGCAGTTACAACAGCCGCTGGCGGCGCTGCGAGCAGTGTTTGAACCTGTGTTTGTGCTGAATGATTTGCAGGTGTCACTTAGCTGCAGTATAGGTATCAGCCTGGCACCGCAGGATGGTGACAACAGCGACACTTTAATTAAAAAAGCCGATATTGCCATGTACAGCGCCAAGCAGCAGGGCAGGCATAGTTTTGCTTTTTTCAGCGAGCCCATGCTGGAGCGCTCCAGACAATTATTGCAGCTGGATAACGAATTAAAACAAGCTATTAGCCGCAATGAACTGCAGTTGTATTATCAGCCGATAGTGCAAAGTGGCAAAGCTGGTTTTGTCAAAATGGAAGCCTTGTTACGCTGGCAGAGTAGCAGGCTGGGCCTGGTCAGCCCGGACCGTTTTATTCCGGTGGCGGAAGACAGTGGTTATATTGTTGAGCTTGGTGACTGGGTATTGGCACAAGGCTGCGCCCAACTGGCCAAATGGCAGCAACAATGCAAAAAACAGCTGACACTGAGCATCAACATTTCAGCGCTGCAGCTGGATAATCAGCACTTTGTCCCCAGATTAACACAGTTATTGGCCTTTTATCAGCTACAGCCTTGCCAGCTGGAGCTGGAAATTACCGAAAGGGTATTGCTGGATGATTCAGGTGAAAGCCGTGCTGTGATGACCCAGCTCACCGAACTTGGTGTGCTGATTTCACTGGATGATTTTGGCACCGGCTACAGCTCACTCAGTTATTTAAGCCGTTTTGCGCTGCATAGTCTGAAGATAGACCGCTCTTTTGTGCAGGCGATGTTTGACGGCGAGCGTCACGAACATCTGGTACGTGCCATAGTGGCAATGGGACAGAGTCTGCAGTTAAAACTGGTGGCTGAAGGGGTAGAAACCGAAGCGCAGGCCGGTTTTTTACAACAACTGGGTTGTCATTATCAGCAAGGTTATTATTACGCTAAACCACAGAGTGCTGAAGATATCAGTCTGCGCCTGGCGCAGACTGAAACCGATAATGCCGTCGGGCCGGATTATAATGTCTGGTAGTTTGCCTTTTTCTGAATCAGTTCAATGGCATAGTTGTCCGGATCACGGACAAAAGCAATTTCAGTGCTGCCACCTTTTACAGGGCCTGGTTCACGGCTGATCACACCACCACGGGCACGAATGTCGTCACAGGCTTTGTATACATCCTCCACTTCCAGCGCAATATGGCCAAAAGCGGTGCCAGCTTCGTACTGCGTCACACCATAGTTGTATGTCAGCTCCAGCACAGCACCGTCTTTTTCATCGCTGTAGCCCACAAAAGCCAGGGTATATTTATATTCCGGATTGTCGGACTGGCGCAGCAACTTCATGCCCAGCACTTCGGTGTAAAAAGCGATAGAACGCTGTAAGTCAGTGACGCGCAGCATGGTGTGTAAAATCCGCATTTGATGCTCCTATTCGGTTTTTTCTTTAAATTCGCACAGGTCTTCCACCAAACAGCTGCCGCATTTAGGTTTGCGTGCTGTGCAGGTATAACGGCCATGCAAAATCAGCCAGTGATGCACATCAAGCTTAAATTCTGCTGGCACCACCTTCAGCAATTTTTGTTCTACTTCATCGACATTTTTGCCGGGGGCAAAATTCATTCTGTTGCTGACCCGAAAAATATGGGTATCCACTGCGATTGTGGGCCAGCCAAAAGCGGTGTTCAGCACCACATTGGCGGTTTTACGGCCGACACCGGGCAAGGCTTCTAACGCCTCGCGGTTTTCCGGTACTTCACCGCCATGCTGCTCCAGCAGAATACGGCAGGTTTTAATGATGTTTTCCGCTTTGGTATTAAAAAGGCCTATGGTTTTGACATAGTCTTTCACTCCGTCCAGCCCAAGTTGGAGCATGGCTGTCGGCGTATTGGCCACGGCGTAAAGCTTGCGGGTGGCTTTATTCACACCCACATCTGTGGCTTGTGCTGACAACAAAACAGCGATTAACAGCTCAAAAGGTGTGCTGTATTCCAGTTCAGTGGTTGGTTTGGGGTTGGCATCGCGCAATCGGGTTAAAATTGCAATACGTTTTTCTTTATTCATCAGACTCTCTGCTGAGGTCGTGCTGCGGGATTAAAAACACGCAGTCGGTGCTATGTGCCAAGGAAAACCTGCGGCGAACTGCAGGCTTTTTAACATCAGTGCAGCTGGGCTAGGCCTGGCTTGTCAGTTGCCGCCGGCCGCACTTTCAGTACCTGAACTGTGCGTGACTCTGGCACGGGTGATCGTTTTGACTTGTTGCTGTTTCTTCTTTTGCCGTAAATCAATGGCATTTTTGGCGGCAATTAAGCAGCCCAATACGATAAAAGCACCAGGTGGCAGAATAGCCAGTAAAAAGTGGCTGTCGCTTTGGTACAGCTCTACTCTGAGCACTGTGGCCCAGCTGCCGAGCAGCGCGTCAGCACCGTCAAATAAGGTACCCTGGCCCAGCACTTCGCGCACTGCGCCCAAGGATGCCAGTACAGCGGTAAAACCCAGTCCCATCATCAGGCCATCCACTGTGGCCGGTAAAATAGCATTTTTAGAGGCAAAAGCTTCGGCACGGCCAATCACAACACAGTTGGTGACAATCAACGGAATAAAAATGCCGAGCGACTGATAAAGGGCGTAGGTATAAGCATGCATCAGCTGTTCTATCGCTGTTACCACTGCGGCTATCACCATCACAAAAACCGGAATACGGATTTCGTTGGGCACCTGATGGCGAATAAGCGACACCACAAAGTTCGTGCTCATCAGCACCAGCATAGTGGCAAGACCAAGCCCCAAAGCGTTGGTGAGCGTAGCGCTGGTGGCCAATAGCGGACACAACCCCAATAACTGCACCAGGCCAGGGTTATTTTGCCAGAGGCCCTGCCGGGCTATTTCCTGATATTGATTCATCAAAACCTCATTGCCCCTGAATGTGACAGTTAGCTTGCTGCGACATCAGTTCAGGATGTTGTTTTAAATACAAAGCGGTGCGTTTGACAGCTGCTATCAGCGCTCTTGGCGTAATAGTAGCACCGGCAAACTGATCAAACTGACCCCCGTCTTTTTTTACGGCAAACCTTTTATCGTCAACGCCCTGTACTTGCTGCTGCGCCAGGCTGTGGATCCAGTCACTTTTGCGTGTTTCAATTTTATCGCCAAGGCCTGGGGTTTCTTTATGATTTAATACCCGCACCGCCATGACGGTGCCTTGCAGATCAATAGCAGCGAGGAGCTGAATATTGCCGCTATAACCATCAGGCGCTGTGGTTTCCACCACAAATGCCGGTGTCTGAGTTTCAGCGCGCCAGCGATACAGTTTGGCTTCAGGCTGAAAAAACACCTCAGGCTGACGAAGCACCACACAGTCTTGCAATAGATCCGGGGTTGCCGCGCCAGCTGGCAACACTTCCTGAATTAACCTTAATTTTTCAAGTTCAGTCTGACGGGCAATTTCAGGTGCCGTCAGCTGGTTAATGCTGCTGACCAGAGCCACACAAATAGCTGCAGCAGTGCCAAGCAGCAGCGCATTTTTACTGACAAACTTCAGCATCAGTGCGCTCCTCTATTTTTGTGAGTATGGGGTCTGTGCCCATAGGTTCTGGGTCTGGTGTAATAATCAATTAAAGGTACGGCGAGATTTGCCAGCATGACGGCAAAAGCGACGGCATCCGGGTAACCGCCAAAACGGCGGATCAGAAAAATCAGCAGGCCAATCAGCGCACCATAAATCAACCGGCCGCGCTCTGTGGTAGAAGCCGACACCGGATCTGTGGCAATAAAAAAGGCCGCCAGCATAGTGCCGCCGGAGAGCAGATGAAACAGCGGACTGCCGTTGCGATCAGCGTCTATCAAGTAAGCCAGCAAACTACAGAGCGCAAGGCTGCCCAAAAGCGCTACCGGAATCCGCCACTGAATGATCTTTTGTTGTAATAACCAAAGACCCCCGGCTAAAAACGCCAGATTGACCCAGTTCCAACCGATACCGCCAATAGAGGCGAATATTTTGTGTTGCTGGCTTTCACTGACAGTACGGCCGGCGGCTAAATCGGTTTTTAGGGTGTCCAGTGGTGTTGCCATCGTCATGCCGTCGGCGTCGGTTTTTAACTGGGTTATGCTGTAACCGGCACAGCTGAAGTCGGTAAACACGGTACAGATCGGATCCAGCAGGTGTTGTTGCTGCGCCTGCAAACTTTGAGGCGGCAACCAGCTGGTCATTTGCTGCGGAAAAGAAATCAGCAGCAGTACATAAGCGGCCATGGCCGGGTTAAACAAATTATGACCCAAACCACCATACAGCTGTTTCACCACAATAATGGCAAAGGCAGTGCCCAGAACGATGATCCACCAGGGGGCAAAAGGTGGAATGGCAACGGCCAACAGCACAGCGGTTAACAGGGCGCTATTGTCTTTGAGCCTAAGCAACACAGGTTTACCGCGCCAGTACAGGATCAGCGCTTCACTGGCCAGGGCAGTGCTGATGGCAAGCAACAACTGCAGCAACACGCCAAAACCAAAAAAGTAACACTGGGCAGCAATACCCGGAATACAGGCCAGCGCCACTTTACGCATCAGCACATGGGTTTGTTGCTGACTGTGGTTATGTGGCGAACTGGCTATTCTGAAACTCATGCCTCATCCTCGGAAGTGCTGTTGTCTGTAGCGGCTTGTTGTCTGGCTTTAGCGCGGGCAATAGCGGCGGCAATCGCCGCTTTTTTGGCATCAAGCTGAGGGTTATCCGTTTGTGCGCTGGGCTCAGACGCGCTTGCTGTTGCTGTGGCAGTTTCGGACTGTTGCCTTGCTTTGGCTCTGGCTATAGCAGCGCTTAACGCTGCCTTTTTGGCTTGTTCTTTCTGATCTGCCACAGTGCTGCTGTCTGCCATTGCCGCTGTGCCGGGTGATTGGTCAAGCGTTGGCTGGTCCAGTGTATTTCCAGTTGCATCAGTGATTTCAGTGACTTCAGCCGCTTGTGTTGGTGCAGTAGCCAAGCCTTGTTCAGCAGTCAGCGCGGCCTTTTTGGCTTTCGCTCGGGCAATGGCAGCGGCAACAGCAGCAGCTCTTGGATCTTCAGCAGGAGCTGCGCTCTGTTGTGCTTCTGCCTGCTCTGCGGCACCAACCTGAACCTGAGGTGCATCAGCGGGTGCAGCAGCTGCAGCTTTTTTTGCTTTGGCGCGGGCAATAGCAGCGGCTACTGCGGCCGCTCTTGGATCTGCACTTTGTGCTGCAGCTTCAGAGGCAGTGGCTGCGTCTGTAGCCTGATTTGCTGCGGGCTCAGCCTGAGCTGTTGTATCAGCACTTGCGGCTTTTTTTGCTTTAGCGCGGGCGATAGCGGCAGCCACAGCTGCGGCGCGCTCATCCCCTGTTTCTGCCGGTGCATCAGCTTGATTAACAGGCGAAGTGCTTGGCTGAACTGTAGCTTCTGCTGTGGCTTTTTTCGCTTTGGCACGGGCAATAGCAGCGGCGACAGCTGCAGCTCTGGCATCGCCTGCTGGTGCTTCGCTCATTTCTGTAGCTGCCTGTTCCTGCGCAGTGGCCTGAGTCTGTGCTGTTTGGGCAGCGCTATGCTGCAGCTCTTTGGCGGCCTGATAAGCGCGTGCTTCGGCTTTTTTACGTTCGCGCTCGGCAATGATCTGTTCTTTGGAAAGTGGCTGTTGCGCCGGATGGCTGCTGGCGACCCGCTCTGCGGCTGCGGCAATTTCCTGTTGTTTTTGCTGCGCATCCAGCATTTGCTGACGCTGCGCCGCTAACGCCTGATTGCGCGCTGCACGCTCTTGTTTTTCTTTTTCCAGCCGCTCGTTGCGCGCTTCAAACCGGGCTTTGGCCTGTTCAGCTTTGAGCTCGTCACGGCTTTGTTCACGAATTTCGGCTTTGGCTACCCGGTAATAATGCACCAGCGGAATTTCGCTCGGGCAGATATAAGCACAGGCACCACATTCAATACAGTCGGCCAGATTGTATTCTTTGAGTTTGTCCTGATCTTTGGCTTTGCTGTACCAGAGCAGTTGCTGGGGTAACAAAGTGGCAGGGCAAACTTCAGCACAGGCACCACAGCGGATACAGTCCATTTCCGGACCTGCCGATGGTAACTCCTGTTGGGTTGGCGCCAGAATACAGTTGGTGGTTTTCACCAGCGGCACCGACAAGGAGGGCAGGGTAAAACCCATCATAGGCCCGCCCATAATCACTCTTTGCTCGGGCTCGGGCATAAAACCACAAGCGTCCAGCAACGCGCCGACCGGCGTTCCAATCAACGCATGCATATTTTGTGGCTGGCTCAGGCTGTCACCTGTGACAGTAACAATACGGGAAATCAGCGGTATATCTTCCAGCACCGCCTGGGCTATGGCAAAAGCAGTGCCAACGTTTTGCATCACAATGCCAATGTCGAGCGGCCGCCGGCCTGCCGGTACTTCTTTGCTGGTGAGCAGCTGAATCAGCTGTTTTTCACCGCCGGACGGGTATTTCGCTGGAACTACCCGCACCAGATATTGCTCGCGCTGACTACAGGCTGCCTGCATGGCTGCAATGGCATCGGGCTTGTCATCTTCAATGCCAATCAGCACAGCGGCCGGGCTTAACAGCTGGCATAAAATATCAATGCCTTTAACAATAGTGGTGGCATATTCCTGCATCAGCACGTCGTCGGCACTGATATAAGGTTCACACTCCACAGCGTTGATGATCAGATAATCAACGCCGGCCGAACCACCACTTTTCAGATGGGTTGGAAAACCGGCGCCGCCCATACCGGCAATACCGGCCTGCTGGATACGTTTAAGTAACAGTGCTTTGTCTGATTCCAGTAAGTTCAGGCCATGACGCGGCCGCCATTCTTCCAGACCATCAGGCTCTATCACCACACAAGGCTCAGGCAATGCAGAAGGGTGCGCTGCGATATGGGGTTCAATGGCAACAACGATGCCTGAAGTTGGCGCATGCACCGGCACTGCCATGGCACTGTCAGCTGCAGTCAGTGCCTGACCTTTGAGTACTCTTTGCCCGGTTTTTACCAATAAAGCACCTGCGACACCAATATGCTGGCGCAGCGGCACATATAAACGTTCAGGTAATGACAAACGGCCAATAGGTTTTTGACTGGTGTAGTCTTTGCGGGCCGGTGGGTGAATGCCACCATGAAAATCCCACAACTTGCCTGCTTTAATTTGCTGAAACAAGGACGGCACTTAGTTTGTCTCCACCAGATTTTTACTCACCGGATTTGCGTCTATCACCCGCACCGGAATGGCCTGTAAGTCCCATTTCCAGCGTTCGACTGTGCCGGGCAACGGAACCATATCAATACAGTTTACCGGGCAAGGCTCAACACAAAGGTCGCAGCCGGTGCATTCATCCACCATCACAGTGTGCATTTGTTTGGATGCGCCTACTATGGCGTCAACCGGACAGGCCTGAATACATTTGGTACAACCAATACATTCATCTTCACGGATATAAGCCACTCGTTTGATGGCCGGGGTCTGGCTGCTGTCCAGTGGTGTTGCAGCAACGCCCATCAGATCAGCGAGCTTTTTAATAGTGGCATCACCGCCGGGTGGACATTTATTAATAGCGTCGCCATTGGCAATAGCTTCGGCATAAGGACGGCAACCCGGGTAACCACATTGGCCACATTGGGTTTGCGGCAGGATATCGTCAATTTGATCCACCAGTGGATCAGCTTCCACCTTAAATTTAATGGCGGCATAACCCAATACGGCACCAAAAATCAGGGCAAGCAGGGTAATAGCGCCAAGGGCGATAAAAATCGACATGGTTACACCTTCACCAGACCGGTAAAACCCATAAAGGCCAGCGACATCAGGCCTGCCGTGATAAGCCCAATAGCAGCGCCTCTAAACACCACAGGCACATCAGCACTGGCAAGGCGTTCCCGCATGGCAGCAAATAACACCAGCACCATCGAAAAACCCACAGCGGCACCAAAACCATAAATGACAGAACCAAGCAGCCCGTGGTTGGCTTTGACATTTAACAGCGCAACACCTAAAACGGCGCAGTTGGTGGTGATCAGAGGCAGGAAAATACCCAGCAGCCGGTATAAAGCCGGGCTGGTTTTATGCACCACCATTTCAGTAAATTGCACTACAACAGCAATCACCAGAATAAAACTTAAAGTGCGTAAATAACCAAGCTCCAGCGGAGCCAGAATGTAACTGTCCACCAGATAGCTGCACAAGGACGCCAGAGTCAGTACAAAAGTAGTGGCCAGACACATGCCAATGGCGGTATCGAGTTTGTTGGACACCCCCATAAAAGGGCAAAGGCCAAGAAATTTTACCAGTACAAAATTATTGACCAGTATTGTACTGACGAGTAAAAGCAGAAATTCAGTCATCATCACATCATCATCTGGTGGTCAGACGGGCGCAGTGTCATCAAGAAAAGCGGGCTGGCACGGGCCTGTTATTTTGGGTGCGCTATTATGCGGTCTTTAAAAGCAGCAAACAACCCGACAGAAAACAAGGTTGTTTGTTGTTTGCTTAAATTTACGGCAGGGCGCTCAGAGCGGCGCCGGTTTGCCGATGTAATAGCCCTGGGTACCGTCAATAAATAACGATTCCAGCATATGTTTTTCTTCCTGTGACTCAACACTTTCGGCCAGCACTCCCACGCCAATACGGTGGGCGAGGTCGATCATCAGCCGCATAAAATATTGATTGTTTTTGTCTTCATCAATATGACGGGTATAACTGCCGTCCATTTTGACAAAGTCCGGTTTTAAATCACGGAAGAATTTAAAGGAGGTAATACCCACACCAAATTTTTCGACTGTTAAGCGGCAGCCACAGCGGTGCAACATGTCGATAAACCTTTTACTGGTTTTTAAGTTTTGCTGCAGCCCATATTCGCTGACTTCAAACACCAGTTTGGTCGCGATAGAGGCATCTTTCAGTAACCGCCGCTCCAGCCAAATGACAAACTGATCATCATGCACACAGCGGGGCGACAGATTCAGACCAAAATACTGATCCTGCATATTGCGGTTTTTAATGGTGGTGAGCGCAGTTTCAATAATCAGCCGGTCAACCGCGATAATTTTGTCCAGCTTTTCTGCCATGGCCAGAAATGATGCGGTTGGCAAAATCTGATCTTCAATGGTTTTAAAGCGCACCAGAATTTCTGAATAGGTTTTTGACGACCGGTTCGACGGCTGCACTGTTTGTAATAACAACGAAATACGACCGTTATCCAGCACATCGTCAATAACATTGCGCCAGTTCTGATTGCCATAACCACCTATACCAATTTCACCAACGGCACTGTCTTTTTGAACGTGCCAGCTGTTGCTTTGTTTCGTTTGCGCCAGGCTAATTGAAGTGTCGGCAACGGCCAGAATTTCGCCCAGCGGTTTGCCGGTTTCATAACTGACCAAACCTGTATAAGCCACTGAATCAAGTTCAGCAATTTTTTGGTATTCGTTTAACCTGCTTTGCAGCTGAGTGGCAAAGTTTTCCGCGTCTTTTAGCGTGACACGCGGCAGCAGAATGGCAAAGTCGGAACTATTGAGCCGGTACACTTTGTGGTCGCGATAGCTGGCGGCGACTTTCTGAATTAACTCACTGACCGACAGAATGTACTTGTCGCCTTCCTGAAAACCGCGGCTCTGGTTGATATTCTGCAGTTCAGTACAACGGGTGATGGCAAAAATACCAAAGTCTTTTTCACTGCCTTCACGCAGGTGTTCTTCATAAAATTGCACAAAACGGTTGCGGTTGGGCAGGCCGGTAATAGAGTCACGAAAGGCATCTTCGGTCACCTGTTTGGCGGCTTGTGACATTTCATTAAATTGTTGCTGGCTAAACTGGGCAAATTTGTTCAGTGACAGCGCTACATCTTCAAATTCATCTGTTAAATCCTGTGTTTGCAGCTCAGCAGCCGGATCACGCATAAAACGTTCAATGGCATGGCTGATGTTGTAACTGACTTTGCGAAGTTGTGCTTTTAATAACAGCGGCGTCAGTAGGGCAGGTAATAAACATAAAAATAATGGTGCCAGTAACGCCATCCAGAACGCTTGCAGGAATACGGCGTTGGAACGGTCAAAATCCGGAATAAACTGCAGTTGTAACTGGTGTTCGTCGTTTTTAATAGTGGCTGCTTTTTGTTCGATACCGGTCAGACTAAAAATTTGTTCCAACAGGGTAGAACCACTCGTGGCATTGTTGTGCTCATGCAACACTGTGCCGTCCAGTTTGCTCAGCTGTAACATTTGTGGATTGGTGCTGGCGCGGATTTGCTGCACCAGAGTTTTGTAATCTTCGCCAACAAAGTTTTTCAGCAGCTGCGTCAGCGCTATCTTCTGGCGGTCATAACTTTCTTTGACATGTTGTTGTTCTGTCGTCACCAGTGCACTTAACACTATGGCAAGCAGCAGCAGTACGCAGACAAATTGGGCAACAAGCAGGGTCCGTAACATTTTCATAGCGGCGCACTTTCCAATTTTCGCAGGGGATCAACTCAACTATAGACGGCATCCTGAATCAACAGGAACAAATGAGCTCTATAAATTCAATTAAAACAAAAAATTGCAGTGAAATAAACAGACTTTACGCCGGTTGGCAGATTAAAGCGTCGAATGTGGCAAAATGCCGTGAAGGCAGTGGGAATTTATCGTGAAATAAAAAGAATCTGTCTTTAGGTGGCTCCCCAGGTTGGACTCGAACCAACGACCTACGGATTAACAGTCCGCCGCTCTAACCGGCTGAGCTACTGAGGAACTGTGTCTGCAACGGGGCGCCATACTAATGCGCCTCTTTCAGGCTGTCAACAGTTAAACCAGCACAAATCTTTGATTCTGATTCACTTGCCGATTGTTTAGCCAAAGTGTCGAAAAAGTAACAAATGCCGCTGTTTTTTTGCTGTTTTTACGTTGATCCAGCAGGAGCAAAAAGGCGATCTGGCGCCAGCCTATAGCAGATAAGGGCTGGCGCATGTTACTCACAGAATCTGTGGATATCTTTGTGGATGACTGGTGTCACTCCTGTGTGAAGCCAGCAATAATGCGGCTTAGCGCCAGATCAATATCTAAATTAAAAAATATTTATTGCTTTAAAAACAATGGCTTGTGAAAAATGCTTTTTCATGGTGCGGCAAAGTGCTGCATTTTCTGCCGAAGATGTCGGCAATATGGCAATTGTGAACTGTTTTTGTGCGATAGCAGGCTAAATTCTGCCCTTTTGGCATTCTGTTCCGGGATCTGTACCAGCTTTGATGCCGGATCCAGGCCGGGTTGAGAGTTGGGACGCGTCTTGAATTCTGGTTGCTGTTTTTTAAGTTTGGATAAAGTGCTGCAATGCTTTGTCAGCAGAACTGATAAAAGTTGTGGCTGTTGATGGAGCTCGCTGCAACTTTTCACTACAATAGCGCACCCTTGCCCCAAGACTCAGCTTATGAGCAACACAGCTTTAAAAAAAACCGATATGACTCAGGGTGATATCCAGCAGACGTTAACCCGTATGACGGTGCCTATGCTGTTTGGCATGATTACCTTAATGTCGTTTAATCTGGTGGACACTTTTTTTATCAGCATGCTGGGTACCAAAGAGCTGGCGGCGGTCAGTTTTACTTTCCCTGTCACTTTTACCGTGATTAGCCTTGCCATTGGTTTGAGTATTGGCACTTCGGCGCTGATTGCCAAAGCCCACGGCAGTGGCGACAGCTCTGCGGCCAAAGCGGATGGTCTGGCAGCACTCTGGTTGTCGGCTTATCTGGTGGCGGCTTTATCTTTATTGGGTTATCTCTGTATGGATCCGCTGTTTCGTTTACTCGGCGCCAAAGATGATACTTTACCTTTTATCCATGATTATATGAGCTGGTGGTTTGCCGGCGCCGTATTGTTAATCACCCCTATGATAGGTAATGCCGTGCTGCGCGCAGCAGGTGATACCAAAACCCCGAGTTTAATGATGGCTTGCTCCGGACTGGTCAATGCTGTGCTGGATCCTATCCTTATTTTTGGTATTGGCCCTGTGCCGGCCATGGGGGTTGAAGGGGCGGCTATTGCCAGCCTGATTTCCTGGCTGGTAAGTTTTAGCCTGATTTTATATCTGATCATTTATCGCAGAGGTCTGATTAACAGTGGCCATCAGCCCCTGTCAGAATTTTTGGCGATCAGTAAACGTATTCTTCATATAGGTTTGCCGGCAGCAGGTGCCAATATGTTAACACCGCTGGCGATGGCTATTTTAACCGCTGTAATGGCAAGTTACGGTGCCCATGCAGTGGCCGCTTATGGGGTAGGTGCCCGGCTTGAAAGTATTGCCTGTTTAGTGGTGCTGGCACTGTCGATGACCTTGCCGCCTTTTGTCAGTCAGAATCTGGGGGCAGGAAAGCTCGAAAGGGTCAAAACCGGTTATCAGCTTTGTATCCGTTTTGTGCTTGGCTGGCAGTTTGCGGTGTATTTGCTATTGGCTGCTGGCGCCTGGTGGATTGCCTTGTGGTTTTCTGATGATCCGGAGGTGATTTCGCTGATCCGCAGTTTTATCTGGATTTTGCCACTGGGGTATGGTCTGCAGGGCATCGTCATTTTAACCAATTCATCTTTTAATGCGCTGCATTTACCGATGCGGGCGCTTGCACTGAGTGTGGTGCGGCTTTTTGTGTTTTATGTGCCTATGGCCTGGCTTGGCGGCAAACTTTTTGGCGTGTTGGGTGTGTATAGTGGCGCTTTACTGGCCAATGTGATCATTGCCGCTATTGCTTTTTATTGGTTTCAGAGCACGCTTGCCAGTTTGCAAAGGGTCAAAACGTTGTAGTAGTGCAAAGAATTAAAAGCTGCCGGGCCTCTATTACTGTTGGTACCAGGTTCTGTTGGTCTCAGACTGGTTGCTTTTGCGTTTCTTACAGGGAAAGCTTATGTCACGCGACTTTAAACTTCATTCACCATATCAGCCATCCGGCGATCAGCCCACCGCCATTGCGGCACTGGTGGACGGTTTAGAAGCGGGTCTGGCCCATCAGACCCTGTTGGGGGTTACTGGCTCAGGTAAAACTTTTACCATGGCCAATGTGATTGCCAGCGTAAACCGGCCGACGCTGATTATGGCGCACAATAAAACCCTGGCGGCGCAGCTTTATGGCGAAATGAAAGAGTTTTTCCCCGATAACGCCGTCGAATATTTTGTGTCTTATTACGATTATTACCAGCCTGAAGCTTATGTACCGGCCAGTGATACCTTTATCGAAAAAGATGCCTCTATTAACGAACATATAGAACAGATGCGTTTATCAGCCACCAAAGCGCTGATGGAGCGCCGGGATGTGGTGATCATCGCCTCAGTCTCCGCTATTTACGGTTTGGGCGACCCGGAATCTTATATGAAGATGCTGCTGCATCTGAAAGTGGGTGACATTGTTGATCAGCGTTTTATTCTGCGCCGTTTGGCTGAGCTGCAGTATCAGCGCAATGATATGGCGTTTGAACGCGCCACTTACCGGGTGCGCGGTGATGTCATTGATATTTTTCCGGCCGAGTCGGATGAACTGGCAGTGCGGCTGGAACTGTTTGATGAAGAAATAGAACGTATCAGCCTGTTTGACCCACTCACAGGTGCGGTGGAAAAAGTGGTGGCGCGTTACACTATTTATCCCAAAACCCACTATGTGACGCCCAGGGAGAAGATCCTC
Organism: Rheinheimera sp.; assembly: GCF_036782235.1. Taxonomy (GTDB): domain Bacteria; phylum Pseudomonadota; class Gammaproteobacteria; order Enterobacterales; family Alteromonadaceae; genus Pararheinheimera. Next base: position 134,225 of record NZ_DAIPZL010000003.1, read on the forward strand.
GAAGCGGTCGACAGGATCAAAATAGAGCTGGCTGCCAGGCGTGCTCAGCTACTGGCGGAAAATAAACTGATTGAAGAGCAGCGTATTGGTCAGCGCACCTTGTTTGATTTGGAAATGATGGTGGAGCTCGGGTACTGCTCGGGCATTGAAAACTACTCGCGTTATTTATCCGGCCGTGCTGAAGGTGAACCACCACCAACCTTGCTGGATTATTTCCCGGCCGATGGCTTGATGTTTATTGACGAATCCCATGTCACTATTTCACAAATTGGCGCCATGTATAAAGGCGATCGGTCGCGTAAAGAAAATCTGGTGAATTATGGTTTTCGCTTGCCGTCGGCGCTGGATAACAGGCCGCTGAAGTTTGATGAATTTGAAGCCATAGCACCACAACGGATTTATGTGTCGGCCACACCTGCAGCTTATGAGCTGGAAAAATCAGCCGGTGAAGTGGTGGAGCAGGTAGTGCGGCCAACTGGCCTCATTGACCCTGTCATTGAGATCCGCCCTGTGGCCACTCAGGTGGATGATCTACTATCTGAGGCTTATCGTTGCAGTAAACTGGGTGAGCGTATTCTGGTCACCACTTTAACCAAAAAAATGGCGGAAGATTTAACCGACTATCTGCACGAGCATAATGTCAAAGTGCGCTACCTGCATTCGGATATCGACACCGTGGAGCGGGTGGAAATTATCCGCGATTTACGCCTTGGGGTCTTTGATGTGCTGGTAGGTATTAACCTGTTGCGGGAAGGTCTGGATATTCCTGAAGTGTCGCTTGTAGCCATTCTGGATGCCGACAAAGAAGGTTTTTTACGCTCAGAGCGCTCACTGATTCAGACCATAGGTCGGGCGGCGCGCAATGTAAAAGGCAAAGCCATTTTGTATGCCGACCGCATCACCGGCTCAATGCAAAAGGCCATCGATGAAACAGAGCGGCGCCGTGCCAAACAGATGACTTATAACGAGCAACATGGCATTACCCCAACACAAATTTCGAAAAAAATCGGCGATGTGATGGACTTAGGCCAGGATGCAAAAAATAACCAGCCACAACAAAAAGTGGCTGAGCATCTGCAGCTGGTCAAAGGCAAAACACCTTATCAGGTGCAGGCTGAGATTAAAAAATTGGAAGCGCAGATGCTGCAACATGCGAAAAATCTGGAGTTTGAGCAGGCAGCTGTGCTTCGTGATCAGGTTCATGCATTAAAGGCTGGTTTGCTGGAGATTTAGTAAAATTAAATTTAGCTGAATTTGATGTTCAGCTATTTTTTAAGATAGATAAATGCAAGATCTAATTTGTAAGTTAATGAATTTTAATTGTAATAAATTATATTTTGCATTTATCGACGTTATTCATAAAAAAATTTATCTATTCAGTTTTAATTAATTTTTCTTTTGGTAAGCTTGCCCCGTTATTTACAGCCGGAGGGCATTTTATGAAATCTTATCTTTTCCCTGTTCTTGTTCCTGCTTTGTTATCTTTGGGGTCTGCAACAGCTTTGGCTGGTTCTTATCAGTCGCAAACTGATGTGAACTATGGCTGGGCCGATGTTGAAGGTGCAGACTTATCTTCATGGAACCTGAAACAACGCTTTTATTTAGCACCGGTGCAAACCGAAGGGGCAGTGCCTTTGGCGGAAGCCGCGTTTATGCAGCGTCAGGCCAGTGTGCATGGTACTTTTAGTCGTGACACTATCGAATATGGTGAGTTTGAAGCCAATAACAACAGCTGGTCTGTCGGCGGCGAGTATATGGATAGCCGTCACGACTTTTATGCATCTTTAGACTGGCGTTTTGTGAACAACAGCAAAGAATATGAGGCCACCACTAAACTGGGCTTTTTTGTGCAAAACGACTGGTTAGTCACCGGTGATATTTACCATGTGAAAGATTCTGATGGCAGTACTTATCTGGAATATGGTGCCAGCACGAAAAAATTATTGGACTTAGACACAGGCGACTTTATCGCTATCACAGCCGGTATGCGTAATTTTAACCACTCGACCTGGACTGGCTACAACGTCGGTGCTGATTATTACTTTGGTAAAAATCTGTCGGTTGGCTTAGGTTATGAATGGGATTCCAAAGGTGTGTTCCAGACCGAAGCCGATGCTTATGAACTGCGCAGTCAGTGGTTTGCTTTGCCAAATCTGGCACTGAATGCGTCGCTCAAACGTATTGACTATCTGGACGACGAAGACGAAACCCTGTATCAGGTGGGCGCCAGCTACCGTTTCTAAGTCATAGTGTCACAAGCTCAGGCATCAGCACTCTGAGGGGAGTGTGGTGCCTGACAAAGCTTGATGCAGACACTGCATCAAGCCGCGCAACCAATGTAGTTCCTTGCTGATTGCCCTGCATTTGCAGGGCTTTTTTTTAGGTATAGGGCGACTGCGGGATCTCAGTGCGCCAAACTGTTGGCGTGCTGCCGCTGTTGCGCCTTCCGCTCTGCGGGGAGGCCGGACTCAGGTACAGGGCTTAACCAGTCACCCGCTGTTGTGAAGTCCATTGTTGCCATAAAAAGTCGGCGACAGGGCCAAGCAGCTGATCACGGTGTTTCACCAGATGCACTTCTCCCCGGATCGGGCCTGGCATTTCTTTGGTATAAATAGGCAGCAGAGTGCCATGCTCCAGTTCAGTCTGCACTTGATGCCGCGCCAGCATACCCCAGCCTAAATCGGCCAGCAGTGCCTGTTTCATACTCTGACTGTTATTAATTTTCAGCCGCTGACTGCTTTGTAATGGCAGTAGTTTGCCACTATCAAAATCAAGGGCGTTGGAGTCAGCCACCAGCTGCGGCAGTGCATGCAGTTGTTGGATGCTCTGTAATGGTTCGTTCAGTCTGGCCAATAACCCCGGGCTTGCCACACATAAAATATCAAACTCGCCAATGGCCACAGGTTCAAACTGGCCCAGACTGATAAAAACCGGAAACCAGGGACTGATGGCCAAATCGGTTTGCTGGTGTTTTAGTTTTTCCAGCGCCTGCAGCCGGTAATCAAAGCTAATCGACAGTTCAGTCTGTGGAAACAGCTGCTGTGCCTGCAAAATAGCGGGCATTAAGGGCGAGGGTTCTACTGCTTCGTCAAAGGAAATCCGCAAACTGGCTTCAGCACCCCGGCTTAAATGTTTGGCCAGCGATTTTAGCTGTGCATGCTGGTGTAGCAACTGCTGGGCTTGTTGGTAAAAACGTTGTCCGGCTTCGGTCAGCCTTAAGCGATAGTGATTGCGGTCGACTATAGTAAAGCCGCATTGCTGCTCTAGTTTTTTCAGCGCCATGCTGAGCGCAGGCTGGGTTTTATGCAGTTGCAGTGCCGCCTGTTGCAGACTGTCACTCTGGCTGATGGCTTGCAATATCTGCAGGCTGGTTAAGTTCATAAGTTAATCTTATAAAGATATGCAATAAATATAAATTTAATCTGAATGTATTGGCTTGTATAGTGCCAGCCCGAATGTGGCTGATGTTTTGATGGAGCAACCTTGCATGGGCAAAAAATTAGTGATCGCGGCTTTGGTCGTCAGTTTGTCATTATCGGGCTGCCAGAAAGCTGAGCAGCAACAGAGTGCAGACGTGATCCGGCCGGTGAAATTACATCAGGTGAGTGATCACAGGGCACAGAGTATCCGGCAGTTTCCGGCATTGGTGGAACCCACCGAAAATGCCCGGCTGACCTTTAGAGTCAGTGGCAAACTGACGGAGCTAAAGGTGCGGCCTGGTCAGCAGGTTAAAAAAGGTGAGTTACTGGCAAGGCTGGATGCCACTGATTTTAAACTAAAAGTGGAACAGGCACAGGCGCGCTATCAATTATCTAAAGCGCAGTTTGACCGGGCCAATACATTGATCGGCCAAAAACTGGTATCACAGGCCATGTTTGATGAAGCCAAGGCGCAGCTGCAGGTGGCCGATGCAGACCTCAAAACCAGTCAGACCAATTTAAGTTACACCGAAATGCTGGCGCCTTTTAGCGGCACAGTGTCACGATCCTTAGTGGAAAATCATGAAAACGTGCAGGCACAACAGCCAGTGCTGGAGCTGCAATTGCGCGATATGGTGGATGTGGTGATCCAGGTGCCGGAAGATGTGATAGCGCTGGTGAAAAAAGACGTGTCTTACCAGCCAGAAGTTGTTTTTGACTCTTACCCGGCGCACCAATACCGCGCCAGCATTAAAGAGTGGGACACCAGAGCTGACCCTGCCACCAACAGCTTTAAAGTGGTGTTTAGTATGCCAACTCCCAAAGAATTTAATGTGCTGTCCGGCATGACAGCCAATGTCATCGCCGATTTAAGCCAGTTAACCCATCAGCCGGACGCGGCACTGTTGGTGCCTGCCACTGCGGTATTTGCCGCCAATGATGTGGCGCTTAAAGACAATCAGCGTTTTGTCTGGGTTTATTTGCCGGACAGTCAGCAGGTAGAGCGCCGTGCTGTCACCACAGGTGAACTGACGGCTGAAGGTATTCAAATCCGCTCCGGCTTGAGTGTGGGCGAGCAAGTGGTCACAGCCGGTACCCAGCAGCTACAGCCAGGACAAAAAGTGCGGCCATGGCAGCGTGAGCGGGGGCTGTAACAGATGGATGCTGCACATTATTTTATTAAAAACACCACTTCTTCCTGGCTGGTGGCGCTGATTTTATTGATTGGCGGCAGCTTAAGTTATCTCGGACTTGGTCAGCTGGAAGATCCACAATTTACCTTAAAACAAGCCATGGTGATCACCAGTTACCCTGGCGCTTCACCGCAGCAAGTGGAAGAGGAAGTCAGTTATCCGCTGGAAAATGCGATTCAGCAATTGCCTTATGTTGATCATGTCACGTCAATTTCCACCGCCGGCACTTCACAAATTATGGTGGAGATGAAGGGCATTTACCGCAGCAAAGAGCTAAAGCAAATCTGGGATGAATTACGCCGTAAAGTGCATGATTTAACACCACAATTGCCGCCAGGCGTCAAACCACCTATGGTCAATGACGATTTTGGCGACGTGTACGGCATGTTGTATGCCATCAGCGGTGATGGTTACAGCGATGATGAACTGCGTGATTATGTCGACATTTTACGCCGTGAGCTGGTGCTGGTGGACGGGGTTGGCAAAGTGTCAGTGGGTGGTGTGCAGCAGGAACAGGTGATTGTTGAAATTTCCCGCTCCCGTCTGGCCTCTTTGGGCATACCGCCTGCACAAATTGCCAGTTTATTGCAAACCCAAAACGTGGTGTCAAACGCCGGCTCGCTCAGAGTTGGGCCTGACAGTGTGCGGATTTACCCAAGTGGTGAGTTTCAGTCGGTCAAAGAGCTGGAGCAGCTGATCATCAGTAATCCGGCCGCTAAAGAGTTGATTTACCTCGGTGATGTGGCCAAGGTCTATCGTGCCAGTCAGGAAGTGCCGTCCCATATAGTGCGTTTTGGTGGCAAATCTGCGTTAACCCTTGGGGTGTCATTTAGCAGTGGTGTCAATGTGGTGGATGTGGGGAAAGCTGTAGCGGCGCGCCTGGCCGAACTTGAGTACACCAGACCTGTGGGTATGGACGTTAGTACTGTGTATAACCAGCCGGCCGAAGTACAGGTGTCGGTCGATGGTTTTATCCTGAATCTGGTGGAAGCCGTGGTGATAGTGATCTTGGTACTGCTGGTGTTTATGGGGCTGAAAAGTGGTTTTTTAATTGGCCTGATATTGCTACTGACTGTGCTGGGCACCTTTATTTTTATGCAGCAAATGCAGATTGAGCTGCAGCGGGTGTCGCTGGGTGCCTTGATCATCGCGCTGGGGATGCTGGTGGATAACGCCATTGTTATCGTCGAAGGCATTCTGATAGGCATGCAAAAACGCTTGCCGCTAAAAACCGCAGCATCGCACATAGTACGGCAAACCCAATGGCCATTATTGGGCGCGACTGTGATTGCCGTCACTGCTTTTGCGCCTATCGGGCTTTCCAGCGATGCCACAGGGGAGTTTGCCGGCAGTTTATTCTGGGTGTTATTAATCAGCTTGTTATTAAGCTGGGTGACCGCTATCACCCTGACGCCATTTTTTGCCAGTTTATTGTTTAAACAGCAGCCTGACACTGACAACAACAATCAGCAAGACGCCTTATACCGCGGCCTGATTTTTGATGTTTACCGGCTGTTATTAAATTTTGTGCTGCGTCACAGAGTGGTGAGTTATAGCGCCATGTTATTGATGCTGGTGCTGGCGGTGTTGGGCTTTGCCAAAGTAAAACAGGTGTTTTTCCCGGCCTCCAATACTCCGATGTTTATGGTGGATTTATGGCAACCTGCTGGTACTGATATCCGCCAGTCGCTGGAAGACAATCAGCTGGTATCGGCCTTCTTACAGCAACAACCTGAAGTGACGGCTGTGACTGCAACCATAGGCAGGGGCGCTGACCGTTTTATGCTGACCTACCAGCCAGAAAAAATTTATCCCTCTTATAGCCAGTTGATAGTGCGGGTGCAAGATAAAAGCCAGTTAGAGCCTGTGATGCTGAAACTGCGTGACTTTATTTTGCAACAGCATCCAAGGTTACAGCAAAAATTAAAACGGCTGGAGGTAGGCCCTTCAACAGCGGCTAAACTGGAAGCCAGGTTCAGCGGGCCGGATCCGGATGTGCTGCGTGCCCTGGGCGAAGAAGCTAAAGCCATCATGCAAAAAGATCCGGGCGCAACCAATATCCGGGATGACTGGCGTGAGCGGGTGAAAGTGATCAGGCCTGTGTTTAACGAAGCCGTGGCGCGCCGTGCCGGTATTACCAAACAGGACATTGATGATGTGTTGCTGACCCATGTCAGCGGCAAAACAGTGGGTATTTACCGCGACGGCACCCATTTATTGCCGATCATCAGCCGGCCGCCGCTCAATGAGCGTAGCAGTGTGGATACGTTAAAAGATTTACAGATCTACAGCCCAAAAATTGGCCGTTATATCCCAATCAGCCAGGTGGTCAGCAGTTTTGAGCTGGTCTGGGAAGATCCACAAATTATGCGCCGTGACCGTAAACGCACCCTGACGTTGATGGCCGATCACGACATTTTAAGCAACGACACTGCGGCTAATTTATTAAAAAGAGTAAAACCACAGATTGAAGCCATTCCCTTGCCAACCGGCTACAGCTTAAGCTGGGGGGGCGAGCTGGAAGCTCAGACCAAAGCACAAAAAGCTTTGTTTGGTTCTTTACCTCTGGGTTATCTGGTGATGTTTGTGGTCACTGTGCTGCTGTTTAATTCCAGCCGGGATGCCTTGGTTATTTGGGCTTGTGTGCCGCTGGCTATTATTGGCGTGGCCCTTGGTTTGTTGTTGATAGGTGTGCCTTTTGGTTTTATGGCCCTGTTGGGTTTTTTAAGTTTATCGGGCATGCTGGTGAAAAACGGCATTGTACTGGTTGATCAGATCCGGCTTGAGCTCAGTGAAGGCAGGGCTGCTTTTGAGGCAGTATTTCATTCAGCGGTGAGCAGGGTGCGACCTGTGGCAATGGCGGCTATTACCACAATACTTGGCATGATACCGCTGGTCGGTGATGACTTTTTTGCCAGTATGGCGGTGGTTATCATGTTTGGCCTTGGTTTTGCCACCATCTTAACGTTACTGTTCTTACCGCTGTTATATTGCACTGTATATCGCATTAAAACGCCGGTCTGAGCATAGGCCTGCATAAAACAGCAGAAAAGAGCCTGCTCCCAGGCTCTTTTTTTCGGATGATGTGCGGTCGTCCATCACGCGTTGCCACTATGTTTGCTAAAACAGCAGACACACCGTTGAATCAATCTGTTTCCCAAAGGTTGCTATACATTTTTGCAGCCTTGCCTTAGTCTGTTAACCCTGTCTATGAATGCTGAGCGGGGAGCTTGATGAAGCTGTTGTCTTTGCCTTTTTGGCTGATCACATTACCAGTCCTCTGGCTGCAGTCTGCAGCCGCTGCTGAGCAGCCACTCACCCTGGTGGTTGATAGTTATCCACCTTATATTGACGAGCTGGCTGAGCCACAAGGGGTGCTGACACAATTGGTGCAGCAGTCTTTTAGAAGTGTTGGTGTTGCCACCAAAGTACAATTTATGCCATGGCAGAATGTACCAACAGCGGCGCAGCAGCCCAATACCGCTTCTTTTTTATGGTTTAAAACCAACAAACTGGAACAAGACTGGTTGTTTTCCGATGCTTTAGTGGAAATTAAACAACAGCTGATAGGCCGGGTGGAGCAGGATTTCAGTCCCGATCGCTGGGATGAACTGCGCCCTTATCGGCTGGGGGTCACAGCCAACTATTTTTATGGCGCTGAATTTGATGTGCAAAAAAGCGAATTTCAGCTTGAAACCGCAGTGTCTGATTACATCAGTTTGCAAAATTTGTTGTCCGGTAAAGTAGATTTTGTACTGATGGACCCTGTGGTGGCTTATCAACTGCTCAAACAGCTGCCTGCGCCAACGGCAAAAGTGCGGTATCTGTCGAAACCTGTCTTGACAGCGCAGCGCGCTTATCTGGTATGTTCACGCAACTATTTGCCTTGCAGTGACATTATCCGCAAATTTAACCTGGGCCTTGCCAAGCAGCGCAAGGCCGGTCTTGATGAAAAACTATTTGGTGCCGGAGTGACCATTTCCCGATGAAAACTTTGTATTTAGCCGTGGTTGCCGCACTGGCCCTGCCTGTGCTGGCTGATAGCCATTTGCCACCTGTTGCCGCCTGGCAAGGGGCTTCTGAAAGCCTGATCCAGCCAGCGCACCCCTGGGTCACGCCCGCTGAACTGACGGGGCTGACCGACAGCCCGGATTATCAAAGCACCATGACTTATTTAAAAAAGCTGGTGGAAAGTGCGCCTGCGCTGCGCCTTGAAGTGCTCGGGCAAAGCCCACAGGGCCGCGATATTGTGCTGGTTAAAGCCAGTCAGCAACCGGATTTAATTGGCCGCTCGGGCCGGCCCACCTTGTTGGTGCAGGCGGGCATTCACAGTGGTGAAATTGACGGCAAAGATGCCGGCCTGATGTTGCTGCGTGACATAGTTCATGGTGACAAAGCGGGCTTATTAAATAATGTTGATTTGTTGTTTATTCCGATTTTGTCGGTCGATGCCCATGAAAGACGCGGCAGTTTTAACCGGATGAATCAACGTGGACCCGCCACTCAGGGCTGGCGCAGTACAGCGCAGAATCTGAACATCAACCGCGATTATGCCAAAATTGACAGCCCTGAAGTACGGGCTGTGCTCAAGGCTATTAATCAGTATCAACCGGATTTATATCTGGATATTCATGTCACCGATGGTGAAGACTATCAATACGACATCACCTATGGCTTTAATGAACCTTTTGCCAGTTTAAGCCCGAACGGGGCCAGCTGGCTGGCGCAGGTGTACCGCCCCGGCATTGATAAAGCACTGAGCCGTCAGGGGCATATTCCGGGACCTTTGGTATTTGGCCTGGACTCGCAGGATTTTAGTAAAGGTTTATCCGGCTCTACGTCAACACCCAGGTTCTCCAATGGATATGGTGATGTGCGGCATTTGCCAACAGTGCTGGTGGAAAACCATAGCTTAAAACCATATAAACAGCGTGTCCTTGGCACCTATGTGATGTTGGAACAAACACTGAAGTTATTGCAGGAGCAAGGCAAAGTATTACAACTGGCGAAAAAAGCCGATGAAAATGCGCGGCCACAACAACAGGTACTGGCATTTAAGGCGGCTGAGCAGCCTGATCTGATCCAGTTTAAAGGTATTGGTTACGAGCTGGTGCACAGTGACATCCTCAAAGGCTCTTATGTCAAATGGACAGGAGAGCCAAAGGAATACCAAGACTTACCTGTATATTGGGAAAAAGTGCCGGCGCTGGAAGTGGAAGTGCCCAAAGCGTATTGGATCCCGCCGCAGTATCAGGATGTCATAGAACGACTGTCACTGCATGGGGTACAGATGAGCAAGCTCAGCAGTGCTAAAACGCTGGAATTGCAGCAGCTGATCGCCTCAGCGCCCAAATTTGCGGAAAAACCTTTTGAAGGCCGTTTTGGGGTCAGTGCTGATTTTCAGATCAGCTGGCAGAATGTCAGCCTGCCGGCAGGTTCAGTGCGGGTCAGTACTGATCAGCCCTTAGGTGCGCTGGCGGTGGCTTTATTACAACCTCAGGCTCCGGATTCGTTTTTTAGCTGGGGCTTTTTCCACGGTATGTTTGAACGCACTGAATATTTTGAAACTTATGCGTTAATTCCCTGGATTGAGCAGCAGTTAAAAACCGACACCAAATTAAAACAGGCTTTTGCCGATGCGGAAAAACAGGATGAACAACTGAAAAAAGATGGCCGTGCCAGATTACAGTGGTTTTATCAGCGCTCGCCTTTTTATGATCAGAGTTACCTGAAATATCCGGTGCTGCTGGAGCGTTAAGTCAAAGCCTGAGCCTGGTTGTTCAGTGAGTAAAAAGCCGCTTTTAAAAGCGGCTTTTTGTTGGTGTTGTTGCTGTTGTCTTAGTCACGGCAGCGCAGGCGGTACATTGCTGAAGGTTTTTGTGAAAGAAAGCTTTTGGAACTTTAAGGTGGCGGTGGTGAGTCGCGACTCACCAGCTCCACCTGCTGGCCATTATTCAGCCCTTGCTGACCACGGACCACCAGCTGGTCGCCGGGTTTAATGTCAGACTGGATAATATAATAACTGTCGGTACTGCCCAGCACGTCCACATCCAGCCGCTCCACAGTGCCGTTGTCTTTAACGCGCCAGCTGTGATAGGTAATTCCTTCGAGTTCAATCGCATCTGAAGGCACCTTGGTAATATTATTGGCTTTTACCGCCATGGTAATTTCCTGGCGGTAGCCCACCAGAATATCCCTTTTGTCTTTAGCCGGATGGTCAAAATATAAAATCAGGTTATCTGAGGTGGCATCCAGTTGCTGGCTGACTTCCCTGAGTTTTAACGGCTTGCCATTAAAGTCAAATCTGTGACCTTTTAATGCCACCACATTCTGATAGGCCATCACCGACAGTTTACATTCCAGCTGTTTGTTCTGTGTCGACATCAGCTGTAAAATGGCCTGGCCTTCAGCAAGCTGGGCGCCGGGTTCTGAATTGACGTTAATCACCTGGGCGTCAAAAGGGGCATAGTGTTTTAATCTTTTATGCCGGGCTTCGGCCAGCTGCAGCTCCAACTCTAGTCGCTGCATTTTCAGGCTGGCGCTGTCCAGTTGCAGTTTAAATTTGTTCATTTCAGCAGAGGACGCCAGGCCTTTTTTGCCGAGCATAGCAGCACGGTTAAATTCGTCGGCAGCAAAAGCTTTGGCCACCCGCGCCGATTCAATGTCGGTGCGAATAAGCGCAATTTGCTGATTCAGATAAATATCGTCCTGCCGCGCCACCAGCTGGCCTTTTTTCACCGAAGTGCCCACAGGTAACAATTCCAGTAATTCAGCACTGGCATGGCTGGCAATACGGTGAGTCACAGGCGCAGCCACCACACAAGGCAAAGTATGGGTGACGTCGCTGTTATGGTGTAAAGCCGGTTCTATCGAGACTTTTTTGGCTGTGGCAAAGACCGCAAAACTTGGGCTCAGGCCACAGACCAATAAGGCACATACTGCGACGGTTTTGGGCTTTTTGAACAACATCCGGCAACTCCACAAAATCAGCAGCGCAGGGGCGCTGCTGCAAAAGTGGCCATTTTAACCGCTAATGGCAAATTCGTCAGGCGGTTTTATCGCGGGGTCGTGACGAGCTGCCGCCTCCGCAGGCCTGAGCAAGTAACTGATGTAGGGCGGATGTGGGATAAAAGTGGGCACTAAGTCTTTGATAAAACGCTGCCTTATGTTGCAAGTTCTCACAAGGTAGTTGTTTTATTTGGGCCAGAGCGTTAGTAATAACGGATAGATAATTGCTCAATTTTTTCATCCGGACTGTCAGGGTCGATGAGAACCTCAATCGACTGTGAACTCAGATCTTGCTGCAACTGCAGCAACACTTTGTCGGCAAACCTCTGAGCGTGCGGATATTGTTGCTTCAGTTGTTGACCGTTATCAGGCAGATCCAAGGCATGCAGCAACGCGAGGGGAAGAGCTTTGTTGGCATTTAACTCTGAAAAGGCCGGCGTCAGCCTGAGTTCCTGCACTTCATTGTTTTTGATATGTAACTGCAGATAATCGCCAAACACCAGCCAGTTTTTATCTTTACGCTCAATCACCTGAAAATGTGGTGAGGCCAATAATGCCGTTAATCTGCTAAGTTGCGGCTTTTGCTGCTGTTGGTTTGGTGCTAATACCGATAGCAGCGGCAGCAGGGGCTGCCAGTCAAGTTGCAGCGGTTCCAACGCAATTTTTTTTTGGTCTTTGGGGTACAGACTGAACTCAGTTAACAATGGGACTGCCGGTTGTGCCATATCAGCCTGGTGTAGTTCAAAATTCAGCATTAATTGATGTTTATTGTTTTGCAACAGCAATTCGGTTGAATCCGTTGACTGGTGATCTTGTTTTTGTTCCGTTAAATACCTTTTTACTTTGGCAAGTGCAGTGCGTTGCGGCAACTTGCCATCAAGCTGCCACACCCGTTCGAACTGAGTGCTCATTTCAGCCAGATTGATCCCGTAACCCGACAACACTTGAGCGCGGTAATGAATTTGTTGCAGTCTGTCATCCAATATTAACCATAAATAACGGCCATAAGCCCAGGCTTTGTGGCCGGTTTTAAGGGTAATTTGAATATCCGGTGGGCCAGCGAGCTCAAGCACCTCGGTTTGGGTCATTCCTGGTAATAATCCATAAGCGCCTTGTTGCAGTGAAACGACCCGACGCGGCTGCGGTAGTACTTGCTGTGGTTCAGCCGAAAAAGTTGCTGGTGTATGTAAACTCAGTTTGAGCGATGGGAGTGTAAATGACTTGTTGCCGTTTTTATCAAAAAGGGTCGTGCGGTCTGACAAGCTGGTGTCGTCAGAACAAAAATGAATTAAATCAGCAACCAGCGTTAACCGCCGTTGCGGCACTGCATTCGGGACCAGTGATTTACGACTTTTGGCTGCCAGTTGCCGGATAATAAGCGCATCTGCTTTTTTATCGGCGGCCAGTTGTCGCATTTGTTGTAGCAGCGTTGTTGACGCAACGCTAATTTCAGTTTGGCCACTGCTTTCCGACGGCGATAAGACCTTAAATAAAGTTTCAGTGGAGACTATTGTAGGAGCACAGTTGGGTTCAAATTCGAGAATGGGAGGCTGTTCAGTCGCAAGGCTTACAGCACTGAAGACCGGGCACAATAACACTGAGGTAAAAACAAGCGACCGTAATGGGTTGATACTGGAAGTTATCCTTAACATTTTACGCTCCTGCTAAATATGTAAGAGGATAACTTATTAGAATGTTTACATTTTTTCAATCTTTATTGCCAATCAGCCGTGGTTACTGATCGGCAATAACATCAGTGTCGGTACGGAATTAAGTTGCTGCTTTCATTGCGGCCACAAAACCGGCCAGCTCGGCCAGCAGTATTGCAGGCTCACCATGATGCTGCTCGATGATCTGCACTATGGCAGAGCCCGAGATAGCACCGGCGGCGCCGGCGGCCAATGCTGCTTTGACATGCTCTGGTTTGGAAATACCAAAACCCAGCAAAGTGGGTGCTGCATGCACGTCCTTAAGCTGTTGCACCAACTGTGAGGCTGGCATAGCAGCTGCGGTTTCAGTGCCAGTCACACCGGCGCGGCTTAACAAATACGTGTAACCGCGGCCATAACTTGCCAGCTCATTTAACCCGTCGGTGTCGATATTGGGCGGTGCGATAAAGATCTGTGCAATATCATGTTTTTGTGCAGCCTTTCTGAACATTTGGCTTTCATGCAGCGGCACGTCGGCAATCAATATTGAATCCACACCTGCTGTTTTGGCTTGCTGGTAAAAATGTTCGATCCCACGGGCCATCACCAGGTTGCTGTACAGCAATAAACCTATAGGGATATCGGCATCATAAGCGCGGATTTTGGTAATTAATTCAAAACATTGTGCCGGTGTCACCCCAGCTGCCAAAGCGCGGATATTGGCGTTTTGAATAGTTGGGCCATCGGCAATAGGGTCGGAAAACGGAATACCCAGCTCCAGAGCGTCAGCACCGTTGTCGATCAGTGTTTTGATAATGTCAAAAGACAAGTCCAGCGAAGGGTCGCCGATGGTGACAAAAGGCACAAAGGCTCCCTGATGGGCTTGGTTTAAACGCTTGAACATCAAATCATAACGTAACATATTACTTCCTTTCCCTTATTTGCTCTGATGCTGGCGCTCGGCGGCCTGTTCAGTCAGTTGTCTCTGGGCAATTTCTGCCGCCTGATGCTCAGCCAGTACAGCCATCACATGGCCTAAATCTTTATCACCACGACCCGATAAATTCACTAAAAGCACAGTAGGTTCTGTGGCGGCTTCGGCCATTTTCAGCGCATGGGCTAAAGCATGAGAACTTTCCAGCGCCGGAATAATCCCTTCGGTTTTGGCCAGTAGCTGAAAGGCTGCCAAAGCTTCATCGTCGTTAATGGCCACATAATGAGCACGGCCAATAGAGGCTAAATAAGTGTGTTGTGGGCCTACGGCCGGGTAATCCAGGCCAGCTGAAATAGAATATGATTCTTCAATCTGGCCGTCCGCGGTTTGCATAATGGCGGTATAGGCGCCATGCAAAATACCAAAACTGCCGGTTGAAAGCGCTGCACCATGCTGATGGGTGTTGATACCCATACCACCTGGCTCGACACCAATCAGTTTGACTTCTTCGTGCGGAATAAAATCGGCGAACATGCCAATAGCGTTGGAGCCACCCCCAACACAAGCGAGCACTGCATCCGGTAATTTGCCTTCCGCTTGCAGAATTTGTTGTTTGGCTTCTTCGCCAATCATCTTCTGAAATTCCCGCACTATGGTCGGGAACGGGTGTGGGCCTGCCGCAGTGCCCAGCAGATAATGGCTGGTGGCATAACTGGCTGACCAGTCGCGCATGGCTTCGTTGACCGCGTCTTTTAAAGTACCTGAGCCTGCAGTAACCGGAATCACAGTCGCGCCCATCAGTTTCATCCGAAACACATTGGGGGCCTGACGTTCAATATCTTTGGCGCCCATATAAATTTTGCAGTTAAGCCCAAGCAACGCGCAGGCTAAAGCGGTGGCCACACCATGCTGACCGGCGCCAGTTTCAGCAATAATGTCTTTTTTGCCCATCCGCTTGGCAAGCAGAGCCTGACCTAACACCTGATTGGTTTTATGGGCGCCGCCGTGCAATAAATCTTCGCGTTTTAAATAAATTTTCACCAGCGGGTTGGGGCTGATATTGCGGCACAACGTCAGCGGTGTGGGCCTGCCGGCGTAGTGCGTCAGCAGATGCTGGAACTCGGCTAAAAAGGCCGGGTCCTTTTGTGCATCAACAAAAGCCTGCTCCAGCTGACGCAGCGCAGGTACCAATAATTGCGGTACAAACATACCGCCGTATTCACCAAAATAAGGGTTTAATAAAGGCTTAGTCATAACTGAATTCTCTGATCTGTTGAAATGCTTGGGAAATTTTGGCCGGATCTTTGACGCCTGGGGCGCTCTCCAGGCCTGAGTTCATATCAAGGCCGGCCACCGGCAAGTGCAAGGCTGCGGTCACATTGTCCGGCGTTAAACCACCGGCCAGCAGTAGTTTGTTATCAAAATCCCCGGCAAACTGCTGTTGTAGCAGTGCCCAGTCAAAACGCACGCCGGTGCCTCCCGGTAAACCCTGCTGATAACTGTCCAGCATCACTTTGTCGGCAAGTGGGCTGAACTGCGGCAGTTTGTCTTTGACTCTGTAGGCTTTCCAGATGGCAGTGGTTTTGGGCAATAAGCCTCTGAGCTTTTGAAGATAGGCATCGTCTTCATCACCATGCAGCTGCACCGCGCTTAATCTAAGTTCATGCGCTATCAATGCCACTTGTTCCGGGGTTTCATTAACAAAAACACCGACAAAATTCAGTGGCGCCGCCGCAACTATAGATGCCGCCTGTGCCAAATTCACCGCACGGGGTGAGGCCGGATAAAAAATTAACCCGCCATAATATGCACCAGCCTGATACACGGCTTGTGCTTGTTCAGCAGTAGTCAGGCCACAGACTTTATGTGTGCCCAGCACTAAAGCACGGACTGCATTTTCCAGATCCGGCTCTGCCATTAACGCACTGCCCACCAAAAAGGCTTTGGCCACTTTACGTAGCTTGCGCACCTGAGGATTAAAATAAATACCGGATTCAGATACGACAGGGGTCCCTGGCGGGATCAACCGGGCAAGGCGGAAACTGGTCTCTAAATGAGTGGTTAAAGTACGTAAATCGCGGTTATTAATGCCAATCAGCTCAGCTTTCAGTGCCACAGCGCGCAAGGTTTCTTCTTCATTGCTCACTTCCGTCAGCACAGTCATACCCAGCTCCTGCGCAACTTTGGCAAGGTGTTGGTATTCCTCGTCTGATAACACCGACAACATCAAGAGCACAGCGTCAGCACCATGAAGCCTGCCTAAATAAATCTGATAAGGGTCGATGATAAAATCTTTGTGTAAAAGCGGCTGCGTGACTTTTTGCCGCATACTGGCTAAATATGTATAACTTCCCTGAAAAAACTTTTCGTCGGTCAGTACCGAAATACAGTCGGCGTATTTGCCATACACAGCGGCAATTTCGTCTAAATCAAAATTGGCGCGAATTAAACCTTTGGAAGGGGACGCTTTTTTACATTCCAGAATAAAACGGGCACCAGGTTGTAACAGCGCCTGTAAAAATTTGCGGGATGTGGGTGTTACATCGGCAATAAAAGTCTCAAGCGGCTGGCTGATTTTGCGCTCGCTCACTTCTAACCTTTTGTGGTGAATAATATTTTCTAACACGTTAGCCATAACTGGCCTCCTGTAACAACGTTAGGGGTCGCATGGCTGCGTCTGTTTGTAAAAGCGCTAAAACTTGTTGGCAGTTGGCGGCTAAATCTTCACCCTGGCCACAAATTTTCAGCATGGCGGCCACGTTCGCGGCAATAGCGGCCTTGTGCGCCTCTGGTGCTGTGCCATTTAAAATGGCAAGGCTGGCGGCAGCGTTATGGCTGGGGTCGCCGCCTTTGAGTGCACTCAGTGGTTGCGATCCCAGGCCAAAATCGGCGGCTGTTAAGCTAAATTCAAAAAGCTCACAGTCCCGTACTTCACAGACCTGCGTCACGCCATGCAAAGCAATTTCATCACAACCGGCGCCATGTACTACCCAGGCACGCTGAACGCCCAGTTGTTTCAGCGCTTGTGCCATCACTTTGCACAATTTGGCGTCGTACACGCCCAAGAGCTGAAAATCAGGTGCGGCCGGGTTGAGTAAAGGCCCAAGCAGGTTAAACAAAGTGCGGGTTTTAAGCGCTGTGCGTACCGGCATGGCATGGCGGATGCCCGGGTGATACAAAGGTGCAAATAAAAAGCTGACTCCGGCTTTATCCAAAGCGCTGGCGGCCTGCTGCGGGCTCATCTGAATATTCACGCCAAGCTTTTCAAATAAATCGGCCGAGCCACTTTGCGAGGACACACTGCGGTTGCCATGTTTGCTGACGACAAGGCCCATAGCTGCCGCCACTATAGCAGCAGTGGTCGAGATATTAATGGTATTGCTGCCATCACCACCTGTGCCGCAGCAGTCAATAGCAGCACGCTTTGTGACTGGCAAAGCGGTGGCAGCAGCGCGAAAGGCCAGTGCTGCACCGGCAATTTCATCAGCCGTTTCACCTTTAAGTTTCAGTGCAACCAGCACCGCCGATAACAGCACTGGCTCCACTAAACCAGCGGCTACTGCGGCAAAAAAAGCTTCACTTTGTGCTTGAGTCAGCGCTTCACCGGCCAGTAGCTGGTGTAAATAAGGCTGGGCATTAAAGCTGTTATTTTGGCCTTGGGTCTGAATAGCTGTGTTGTTCATGCAGCATCTCCCAGATAAGCCAGGCTTTGCGCCAATAAAGGTTTACCCAGCGTCGTTAAAATCGACTCCGGATGGAACTGAAACCCCAGCACCTTGTGCTCAGCATGGAAAATGGCCATCGGAATATGCTGATAGCGTGCAATCACCTGCAGGCTGTCCGGCACCTGAGTGGCCATGAGCGAGTGATAACGCGCTACGGCAAAAGGTCTTGGTAAGTTGTGAAACACCGGGTGTTCATCCAGCTCAATCAAGGAGGTTTTACCATGCACTGTTTCACCGGCACGGCCAACGGTGCCGCCATAATGCTCGACTAAAGCCTGATGACCCAGACAAATGCCCAGCATAGGGAACACACCGGCGCAAAGCCGGATAAGCTCAGGCATAGAGCCCGCTTCGGCAGGGGCGCCAGGGCCAGGGGATAATAACAACAGCACTTTGTGGCTGTTGGCATCCTGCTGCATTTTGGCAAAAATAAATTCAGCCGGCACCGTATTACGGTAGAGCTTTAATTCACAATGAAGCTGCGCCAGCTCATCCACCAGGTTGTAGGTAAAAGAGTCTTTGTTATCGAGCAGATAGACGATGGTTTTGCTGGTTGTTGCAATGCTCTGTGGGTTGATAGTACTCATTGCGCACCTCCGGCGGCCAGAATGGCAGTCACCACCGCCTGGGCTTTACTGCGGGTCTCATCAGCTTCGGCTTTGGCGATGGAGTCATACACCACCCCGGCACCGGCCTGAATATAAGCTTTGCCTGCTTCAACATAAGCACTGCGAATCACAATACAACTGTCAAAATCACCGTTACCGGATAAATAACCGACAGCACCGCCATAACTGCCACGGCGTTTACCTTCCACCTGACGAATAAGCTCGGCCGCTCTTACCTTGGGTGCACCAACTAAAGTGCCCATATTCATACAGGCCTGATAAGCGTGCAGTGCATCGAGCTGAGGTTTTAAGGTGCCTACGACTCTGGACACCAAATGCATCACATAAGAATAACGGTCAACTTTCAGCAGCTCTTTGACATAACGGCTACCTGGTACACTGATGCGTGCCACGTCGTTTCGGGCTAAATCCACCAGCATTAAGTGTTCGGCTTTTTCTTTGTCGTCCTGGCGAAGCTCCAGCTCAATACGGCTGTCTAAATCGCGGTCTATCTGGCCTTGCGTGTTAAAACCGCGGCGTCTGGTGCCGGCTATAGGGTAAATTTCCACCTGACGGCTTTGGGCGTCAAATTTGAGTGCTGACTCAGGCGATGCACCAAAGAGGGTAAATTCGCGGTCACGCAGGAAAAACATATAAGGGCTTGGGTTTTGTTGTTTCAGTTTGGCATAAGCGGCAAGCGGGTTGGCACAAGGCAAACTAAAACAACGACTTGGCACCACCTGAAACACATCACCTGCAATAATGTTTTCTTTAAGCTGTTCTACCTGCGCAATAAAATCGGCGTCGTTGATATCAACTTTTACTGCTGACGCTTGTTGTGACTGCTCCTGCAACAGGCTCTGGGTTTTGTGTTGTGCTGCGGCAGTGGTGTTTTGTTCGGTTAGCATCTGGCTCAGTTGCTCCAGCCTGTTGCCCACCACAAAACAATTGGCCATAGCGCCTTCACCACAAAAAATATTGCCAATTAAACGGCTTTGCTGTGCCTGATGGTCCAGTACCAACAAAGTTTCAGCCACATAAAATAAATAATCCGGGCAGCGGTTATCGCCTGTGGGCACTTCGGGCAGCTGCTCCACTGTGGCCACCATGTCATAACCAATGACACCCCCTAAAAAAATGGCAAAAGGCTCATTGCTGTGGCTAAAAAGTTCGTGTTGCAAGACCCGCAGCACATCAAAAGGGTTGGCGGCTATCAGTTTGCTGTCTTCATCCAGCAGTGGGTCGGGGCGGCTAAAATGGCAAATCAGCTCGGAAGAATTATCAGCCATGGACAGGCTGGCTTTATTTTGCAACTTGTCGCGCAAAAATGGCAGTAGTAGTTTGCCGTTGTCAGTGATGGCTTCTACTGTGACTTGCCCGCCGTTACATTCAATGCGCAGGGCGGCATCCAGTAACATCAGGCTTTTCAGATTGTCTTTGCTGTCAATTTCGGCAGATTCGAGCAGCAGCGAATCACGGCTTTGTGCTGCTAAATGCTGGTAACAGGCCAGCGGGTCGGCCTGATAAGGCACTGTCTGGCTAATGCTGGCCACCTGGCCGGCTTGTTGGGTGATATGGCTGAAAATCATGGTCTTTCCTTACAAAGCCCGCATCGGCGGGGCTGATCCGCGGTTGGTGCCGCAAAGATCAGAGGCTGTTAGTTACAATAGTCCAAAGCTGGGCCTGTGCCCCCAACTGAAAATTGCCACCATCGCCAGGAAATTAACGCTACTAAACTCATGTTTTTAATCCTAATTTTACTGTTTATTTTTTATGGTCAAAAAAAAGAGCCCGTTTGCTGAAAACGGGCTCTTGGGGTTTATTCAGGGTAAACAACACCAACACACGCCCGTTAAGGAGTATGCCACCACCAGTTGGTTAAGGTTGTTTGTAACATCATACTGAAGTACACCCTGTGAAATTCTGCCCCTATCAAACCGCAGATGCTTAGGTTTCGTCAAGCTGCATTTGGCATAAACACAAAATAAAACGTATAAAAGTCTGGACGGCTCTGTTTTTCTGGTGTTGCTTTGTTGCTGCAAGGCTTTGATGTGCCTGTGGATGCTGCTGTGAGCTCAGCTTTAACAGAATAACCGCTGTTGATGCTGCTTTTGTGGCACAATGGCGGCCGTTTGATTAGAGACTCACCATGAAAATAGATTTACACAGCCACACTTTTTGCTCCGACGGCATTTTAAGCCCACAAGATTTAGTGGAGCGCGCCGTTGCGCAAAAAATCAATGTGCTGGCCATTACCGATCATGACACTGTGGCTGGCCTTGCCATTGCTGCTGAACATATCGCTTCACAGCAACTGCCACTGCAGCTGATTGATGGTGTGGAAATCTCTACGTCCTGGTACGAATTTGAAATCCATATAGTGGGTTTGCAAATTAACCCCAACGACCCTGAATTGTTGGCCAGGCTGGAAAGTCAGCAACAACGCCGGCTGGAGCGCGCCACCGAGATGGCCAGGCGTTTAACCAAATTTCAGGTGCCGGATTGTTTACCTGCTGTGCTGGAGCTGGCCAATGGCGCAGCGCTTACCCGTACCCATTTTGCCCGCCATTTGGTGAATATCGGCAAAGCCAGTTCGATGAACAACGTATTTAAAAAATATCTGGCGCGTGGCAAAGCCGGTTATGTACCAAATAACTGGGTGGATTTAGCCACAGCAGTACAGTGGATCCACGACGCCGGTGGTGTGGCTGTGCTGGCGCATCCTTTAAAATACAACCTCAATGGCAAATGGCTGACAAAATTAATGCGCGAATTTGCGCTCTGCGGTGGTGATGCCGCTGAAGTAGCGTCGCCGCAACAAACGCCGGTGCAAAAACGCGAAATTTGGCGGCTTTGCCAGTTGTTTGAACTCAAAGCCTCAGTAGGCTCAGATTTTCACCAGCCGACGCAGTGGAATGAACTGGGGCGTGGTTTATATATGACCGACGATATTATCCCTATCTGGCAAAACTGGCAGTTTGACACTGTTGCCGGCACAGAAATTGGCAGTGATCCCAAGATCAACACCACTGAAGCTGCAGCAGAATCTTTGCCTTTGCCACAATAACAGCCTGCTTGAATATTGGCTAAATCCTTGCTATTGCTACTAAAAGACAAAATCAGCAACGTTTGATCAAACGATTAAAAATTTAAAAACAGCGACATGACAACGATAAAATGGCGCTGACAGGGAGTTTTATGAGTCAGTTTTTTTATGTGCATCCGGAAAC
This sequence comes from Rheinheimera sp., assembly GCF_036782235.1. Classification (GTDB taxonomy): domain Bacteria; phylum Pseudomonadota; class Gammaproteobacteria; order Enterobacterales; family Alteromonadaceae; genus Pararheinheimera. The sequence continues at coordinate 155,991 of NZ_DAIPZL010000003.1, forward strand.
ACCTCAACAACGCTTAATTAAACAGGCAGTGCATATTATTAAGCAGGGTGGGGTTGTGGTGTACCCAACCGACAGCGGTTATGCGCTGGGCTGCCATATTGGTGATAAAGCAGCGATGGAGCGCATCTTACAAATCCGTCATATCAGTGGCGATCATCACTTCACGCTGATGTGCCGCGATTTATCTGAATTGTCTATTTATGCCAAAGTTGAAAACACCGCATTCCGGCTGATTAAAAACAACACTCCTGGCGCTTATACCTTTATTTTGCGTGGCACCAAAGAAGTGCCAAAACGATTGCTGAACGAAAAGAAAAAAACCGTGGGTTTGCGTATTCCGGATCACAAAATAGCGCTGGCGCTGCTGGAAGAGCTGGGGGAGCCTTTAATGTCGAGCAGTTTAATTTTGCCTGGCCAGGAGTTTACCGAGTCCGATCCGGAGGATTTACGCGATCAGCTCGAGCGCCAGGTTGATTTAATTATGCACGGTGGTGTACTGCCGGGTAATCCAACCACAGTGGTGGACTTATCCGACGATGTCGCTGTGATAGTGCGCGAGGGCGCAGGCCCTGTTGCGCCTTTTTTATAATCAGTTGAGCGCTATCAGTGGCTGATATCACAGAACCACAACCAGAATCAACCGAACCCGCCGCTTTGCCGCAGGCCGAATTAACACCTTTAACTATTCAGCCGCCGCTGCCGCTGGCTTTTGTGCGTGGCGAAGCTGTGCTGGAGCGGCCGGAAGATTTATATATACCCCCTGATGCACTGGAAGTGCTGCTGGAAGCTTTTGAAGGCCCGCTGGATTTTTTGCTGTACCTTATTCGGAAGAATAAGTTTGATATTGTTGATTTGCCGGTGCATGAAATTACCCAGCAATATATTGAATATATTGAACTAATGCAGGGCATGAATTTTGAACTTGCCGCCGAATATCTGGTGATGGCGGCCATGCTGGCGGAAATAAAATCACGCTTGTTATTGCCAGTGCATGCCCATCAGAATGCGGAAGAAGCTGATCCCAGGGCAGAGCTGATTCGCCGTTTGCAGGAATACGAGCAGTTTAAACAGGCTGCCACAGATTTAGACGCACTGCCCAGGGAAGAGCGCGACTTTTTTAAAGTACAGGCTGAACTTGCCGACAATTTTGCGCCTTTGGTGATTTTGCCTGAAGTATCGCTGGCCGATTTAGTATCGGCTCTGGCCGATGTGGCCAAAAGAGTGAAGGATTTTCAGCATCATCATATTGCCAAAGAAAAATTATCCACCCGCGAGCGGATGAGCCAGATTTTACAGTTGCTCAAAGCGCAGCAGGGTTATCTGCTGTTTGAGCAATGTTTTCACTTAGAAGAAGGCAGAGCCGGGGTGGTGGTGAGTTTTCTGGCCATTTTAGAACTGACCAAAGAAAAACTGGTGCAGCTGACACAGGTGCAAGCCTATGGTCAGATCCATCTGAAATTGGCATAATGGCGGTGTTTTCCTGCCTGCCGCAACCACAGACCCACAGCCACAGGATGTTCTATTGGTCAGCAAAATTAACGACAGCCAGTTAGTACAGTTGCTTGAAGCAAGCTTATTTGCCAGCGAAAGGCCGTTAACCACGGACGATTTAACAGCCACTGTGCTGGCGGATTTTCAGCTGTCAAAAAAGCGGCTGAGCCAGGCGCTGAAACAGCTGCAGCAGGATTATCAGGGCCGGGGTATTGAGCTGGTGGAAACCGCAACTGGTTATCGTTTTCAGACCAAAAGTGAATGGAGTGACTATCTGGCCAGACTCTGGCCTGAGCGTTCACCGCGTTATTCCCGTGCTGTACTGGAAACTCTGGCGCTGATTGCCTATCGTCAACCTATCACCCGCGGTGAAATTGAAGCGGTGCGTGGTGTAACTGTCAGCAGTCAGATCATCCGTACCTTGCTCGACCGGGGTTGGGTGAAAGTGGTGGGGCACAAAGATGTGCCGGGGCGACCGGGTTTGTATGCCACCACAGCCGAATTTTTAAACTACTTTGGCTTAAAGTCGCTTTCTGCATTGCCGGCTTTAACTGAATTTTCCGCACAGGCAGCGATGACGCTCGACAGCGCTGCTTTATTAAACACAGTCGCGATGACTGAGGAGACATCATGAGTGAAAAGTTACAAAAAGTGCTGGCCCGATCCGGTGTGGGTTCACGCCGCGAAATGGAAAGCTGGATCAGCGCAGGCCGCGTGACTATCGACGGCAAGGTCGCGCAGCTCGGTGACAGGGTCGTGCCGACCCAACTGGTGCGGGTTGATGGCCATCCGGTCAAACTTGCTGCTGAAACTGAACAAATCTGCCGCGTCATTGCGTATCACAAGCCTGAAGGTGAAATTTGTTCGCGCACTGATCCTGAAGGCCGGCCGACGGTCTTTGACCGCCTGCCAAAAATCCGCGGTTCACGCTGGATAGCGATAGGCCGGCTGGATATCAATACCTCAGGTTTGTTGTTGTTTACCACAGACGGTGAACTGGCCAACCGCTTAATGCACCCCAAATTTGAAGTTGAACGTGAGTATGCGGTGCGGGTATTTGGTGAAGTGACAGACGCGATGATCCAAAAACTGCGCACCGGTGTTGAGCTCGAAGACGGTAAAGCCGCCTTTAAAAAAATCAAAGCCAGTGGCGGTGAAGGCATTAACAAGTGGTTTAACGTCACCCTGACCGAAGGCCGCAACCGCGAAGTTCGCCGGATGTGGGAATCGCAGGGCGCTGTAGTCAACCGGTTAATTCGGGTGCGTTATGGTGATTTATTATTGCCAAAACATCTGCCTGCCGGTGGTTACACTGAATATGCACTGGAAGATGTGAACTACCTGCGTAAACTGGTGCATTTGGATTATGAAACTGAGTCTTTGGCCAAACCTGAAGACAAAGACGAGCGCCGCCGCCGGATGGCTTCTATTAAAAGGGCGGTGCGTAAACATCAGATTGCACTGAAAAACCCGGAAAAAGCGCCAAAAGCTGAAAAAAAACCACAGCAAGACAAACCGGCCCGTCCGGCCAAGCCTGCTTTTAAAGGGAAAAAACGCACCAGGGTATAACCCGAGTGTTTTCCTTTTGCATAAAAAACGCCTGCAGTTGCAGGCGTTTTTTTTAAGTAGGGCGGGATTTCAATTAATAATAAATATCAGTGGTTTGATGAATTTGAGGTTCGTCCTGCAGCTCTTCAAAACTCACTGCAAAATGTTTGTTGTTGTCGTGTAAATCGGATAAATACACAGCTCTGTCCTGCGCGTCTATCCAGCTGACCACACCCACACCTTTTTTGCTTTGACACAACATGCCGAGTTTCAGATCCTGTACGTTCATCAGCGCACCTCATTCAGTTGATATTCAATTAAGACTTATCAGGTTAGACGAAGAAAAACGCTTTGCAGATCTCCGACCAGTGAAAATGGCGGCTAAGTCGCCAATTTGGCAGCAAATTTATTTTTCGGTCGGCGTAAAAAGGCGGTTCAATCGGGACTTAATTTGTGTGATCAGAGTAGAAAACTGCAGACATCAGGGGTCAGGTTTTGAGATCAATACGCTCATGGATGTTTTCCCAATGCTCCGGAAATTTCCCCTGCAGCACATAAGAAAAAGCAATCAGTTCCGCGATCAGTAAATACAGCTCTTTGGGGATTTGGTCACCCAGTTCCATTTGTCTGAGCAGCTTGGTGAGCTCCTCATCTTCATGCACTAAAATACCGTGTTCTTTGGCGAGCTGAATAATTTCATCGGCTAAATCACCATGGCCTTTGGCAATAATGGTCGGCGCTTTGCCCGGTGTTTTGCCGTCATAGTGCAGGGCGATGGCCGCTTTGTCTTGTTGGGTTTTGCTCATGGCTACACCTTGATATAGTTACACTTTAACGGCCAATAAACTATTGCTGCGCTGGTAAAGCTGCGGCGGAATTTTCCCGAGCTGACACTGAGCTTCGCTGACACTGAGCCCCTGTAATTTCAGCCGGTCTTTGAACAGCGGTAAAAACTGCTGGGCAGTACTGACTACTTTTTCCTGCTCAGCATAAAACTGCAGGCTAACGTCCTGACCTGTTAACCGCACCTGTACCAGCAAGGGGCCAAGCTCGGCCAAATCAAATTTCATCGTCAGTAGCCACTGCCGGGTTTTTGCATTGCCGCTTTTGCCGTCGGCTTCACGCTCACTGATGGCAAGCTCAGCAAAACGACTGTCTCCCGCCTGTTGCAGCGGCAGCTGAATAAAAAGTTGCTGATTTTGCTGTGGTTGTTGCTGCTGCTCCACAGATGCCAGCTGCGAGCCTTGCATTGTGCTGGCATGGCTCGATAGTTGTCTGAGTAAATTGCTGCTTTGTGTGTTATCAAGCTGGCCTATCAACTGCTGCAGTTTGGCCGCCACCGGAGTTTTGGGCTCTGTGGTGCTCGCGCCAGCCAGCCTTCCGAGCAATAGTTGCAGCGCAACGGCCAAAGTGCCGGCACTGCTGCTGGTATTGGCAGGGAGTTGTTGTAGCGGGTTAAATTGCAAAGCGGCGTTTAATTGGGTCAGCAACTGACTGCTTTGCACCGGCTTGGCCACATCCAGGCTTTGTGCTTTCAGTTCAGTAAAAACGGCGTTGAGCGCAGCCGGTAGCTCTGGCAGTACCCGCAGTGGATCTGCTTTGGCGCCGGAAAGCGGCAGCCATTGCCGCCACAGCTGGCTCATATCGACCTGGGTTTTCTGCTGGCTATCGGCAGTTGTTGTTTGCCAAAGCAGCGTACGGTTCAGCTGCTGCGGGCTGAGCTCCAGTACAGCGCCTTTTGGCGGCGTCGGGCTCAGCTGTAATTGCCATTGTTGTGGCGCAGATTTATGGCTGGACGGACTTAATTGCCAGTCGGCACCTTGTTGCAACTGGGTCGGGATTTGTTTGGCCGTGGCCTGTTGTGCTGCGCTGAGCTGATTATGCAGCCATTGTTGCAGCGGTTTGGCATCAGCACCTGGTTTAGTTTCAGCACTGAGCAGCGCAGGTTGCAGCGCTTTGGCCAGCAATGGCAGCAGTTCACGGTTCTGAGCCTGGCTCAGGCTCACTGTTTTATCGCTAAAAGCTGCGGCGGGCAAAGTGCTGGCCGCTGCTGCGTTTTCAGATCTTGCTGCCTTGCTGTCAGAGAATAACTGTGTTGTGCCTGCGCCGGTTTTGGACTGGGCTGAGCTGCTGTTTTGCTCCGGACTTTTGGTAACTTCTGCAGCAGAGTTTTTCAAGATTTCTGGTAAAACGGTGTCGAGTTTTAGTTTGATCTGAAGCTGTGTTGTACTGGCATCGAGCAGCAGCAAAGCTTTGGTTTGAAACTGCTGTGGCCATTGGCTGCTTTGTGGCACAAAACTGAGCGGCAATTGCAGCTGGCGCTGATTCGGCAGCTGTAATAACAGTTTTTCGCCGCTGCGGCTTAACTGCACTTCCAATTGCAACTGATTGCTGTGCTCCGGGGCGCCTAATAGTTTAACCAGCGCAGCGCTACTGAAGCTGACGGCCGTCGGTGGATTGGCGTTTGGCTGTACCTGCAGCTGCAATTGGCCTGACGGCAGCTGCTTTAGCGCCAGATGAAGATTGATTAGGCCCTGAGGTTGGCCGGGTTGCTGTGGATGAGCGCTCGTCTGAGGCTGAGTTGCAATGGTGGCAGTTGTTAAGGTTGTTGTGCTTGTTTGCTGTAAGCCAGCCTGCAATAAACGGGTTTGCTCAGGGCTTAATTTAATCTGTACCGGGCCTTGTGCTGTGCTCAGCTGCAGCTGACTGCTGCCATCACGGCCAATATTCAGCAAACCCTGATACAGGGTGTCGGGGCTGAGCTTCAGCGGCGCCAGCACAGCGGGGCTGGCAGCTGATGCCGGAGTGCTGCCGATGTGTAACAGAGAATCAAGATTGATCTGGTTCATAATTTTGGCTGTTTAAGCGGCTATCAAGGTTATAGCGCATGCGTATTCTAACGCCAATATGTTAAGATGCGCGCTGTTTTTTTTGATGGCTGTTTCTCTGGTGTCGACAAACTTATTAACTGCTTTGGCCCTTTGTTGTGTCCGGCAAGACCGGGTGCTGTTTGATGCTGTTGACCTTGAGCTCGCAGCAGGTGAGTTATTGCATATCAGTGGTAAAAACGGCGCCGGTAAAAGCAGTTTGTTGCGTATTCTGGCGGGTTTGGCTACACCTGATGAAGGGCAAGTGTTGTGGTGTGGCGAGCCGTTATCTCACAGATCGTCAAACAGCGCGCCACAGAGTGATTTTGCCCAATCTTTATGTTTTATCGGCCATTTAAGTGGGGTACAGCCCCAGCTGACCGCGCTTGAAAATCTGGAATTCTGGCAGGCAGCATTTGCGCTGAAAAAAACCGATTATTTTGCCGTGCTGGCCACTCTGGGTTTGGCTGGCCTTGAAGATATTCCCTGTCAGATGTTATCGGCCGGCCAGCAACGCCGTGTGTCTTTAGCGCGCTTGTGGTTAACCCAGGCAAAACTCTGGATTTTAGATGAGCCTTTTACCGCGCTGGACCAAAGTGCCATTCAGCTGCTGCAACAGCAGTTTAAGCGGCATCTTGAACAGGGCGGCGCCATTATTCTGACCACTCACCAGGCGATGGAACAACAGTTCCCGCAAAGCCGCACCCTGGAGCTTGTTTACCGATGGTAATGTTTAAAGCCGCTTTTGTGCGTGAATGGCGCTTACTGGCCCGGCAAAAAGCCGACTGGCTGAATCCATTGATGTTTTTTGTCATAGTCCTCACCTTATTTCCGCTCGGTGTAGGTGCTAAACCGAATTTGCTGGCCGAAATTGCGCCCGGCATTGTCTGGATAGCGGCGCTTTTGAGTGTGTTGCTTGGCGCAGAACGCTTGTTTAAAGAAGATTTTCGCCAGGGTACGCTGGAGCAACTTGTTACGGCAAGAGACCCGTTATTTCCTTATGTGCTGGCCAAAATCAGCAGCAGCTGGTGCAGCACCGCCTTGCCGTTGTTATTGATATCGCCGCTGATTGCCTTATTACTTGGCCTGGGTACTGCAGCCTGGCAGGCGATAGTGCTGAGTTTGCTGCTGGGCACGCCGTTATTAAATTTACTGGCGGCACTGGGCGCAGCCCTTACTTTATCTGCCGATAAAGGCGGAATTCTGCTGGCCTTACTGATTTTACCTTTGTATATTCCGCTGCTGATTTTTGCCAGCGCCGCTGTGGAGAATGCCACGCTGGGACTGGACTATTCGGCACAATTGGCCGTATTAGCGGCCATGTTGTGTCTGGCGGCAGCGCTGGTGCCGCTTGCGGTATTAAAAGCATTAAGATTAAACGTGGGGTGATATGTTTAAGTGGCTTGATCCGTATGCCAAACCTGAAACTTTGTACCGCATCTGCGGTTTGTGGTTTCCATGGTTAATGACGCTGGCTGTGCTGACGTTGTTGCTAAGCACCGTCTGGGGCCTTGGTTTTACCCCGGCTGATTATCAGCAAGGCGACAGTTACCGCATTATTCATATTCATGTGCCTGCGGCAATTTGGTCTATGGGTGCTTACAGCAGTATGGCGATTGCCGCTTTTATAGCGCTGGTATGGCAAATTAAAGTGGCACAGTGGGCCGTTGGCGCCATTGCCCCTATTGGCGCTGTGTATACCCTGATTGCCCTCTTGACCGGCATGGCCTGGGGCAAACCTATGTGGGGCACCTGGTGGGTGTGGGATGCCAGACTGACTTCTGAACTGATTTTATTGTTTTTATATTTAGGTGTGATTGCGCTGTCCGGCGCTTTTGCCGATCGCCAGCTTGGCGCTAAAGCTTCAGCTTTACTGGCCGTGGTTGGGGTGGTGAATCTGCCGATTATTCACTTTTCGGTAGAATGGTGGAATACCCTGCATCAGGGCGCCACTATCACCAAATTTGCCAAACCTTCGATTGACCCTTCGATGCTGTGGCCTTTAGTGCTGGGAATTTTAGGTTTTGCCTTATTGCTGGCGGCGCTGACCTGTTTGCGCCTTCGCACCGCAATTTTACTGAATGAACAGCACAGGCCCTGGGTTCGCACTTTGGCGCAGCAGTCTGTTCAGCAAGGAAATGTGCAGCAAGGCCATGTTCAGCAAGGAAATGTGCAGCAAACAAATGTGCAGCAAACAAAAGCAGGGCGGGGTGTCTGATGCCGGAATTTTATTTTGAGTCACTCAGTGCCTTTTGGCAGATGGGCGGTTATGCGCTTTTTGTCTGGTTGTCCTTTGGCAGTACCTACGGGCTGCTGGCCGCGCTTTGGTGGTTTAGCCAGCGCAGTCAGAGCCGGATTTTGCAGGACTTAGCCAAAAAACAACAGCGTGAACACAGAGTGCGTGCGCAGCAACAACTTGAGGAAGAACACAATGAATCCAAGACGTAAACAGCGGCTGATGGCCGTCAGCGCCATTTTGTTGTTATTAAGTGGTGCTGTGGGGGCCATGTTGTATGCGCTGAATGAAAACGTTGATTTGTTTTATACCCCAAGTCAGTTGCTGGAAGGTTTAGGAAAAGACAAAGTTAAACCCGTGCCGGGCCAGCGTTTGCGTATTGGCGGTATGGTGGTGCCTGGCTCGGTCAAACGGGACGACAGCAGTTTAAAAGTCAGTTTTGCTTTGGCCGACACAGGTCCGACAGTCACAGTGCATTATGACGGCATACTGCCGGATTTATTCCGCGAAGGGCAGGGCATAGTGGCACAAGGCACTTTAATCGATGCCACCAATATTCAGGCCACTGAAGTGCTGGCCAAACATGATGAAGAATATATGCCGCCGGAAGTAGCAGAAGCGGTGAAAGGCATTAAACATGTGGTGCCTAAATATACCTATCCGGCTGGCACAGATGCTTCCGCCACGTCTGGAGCTGCCACAACTGAAGCAAAAACAACGGACAAGCCAGCCACAGCAACAGAGGGCGGTACCCAATAATGATTCCTGAGATTGGTCAGCTTTCGCTGATATTTGCTTTTGCCTTGTCTTGTTTACTGGCGCTAGTGCCTATGTATGGCAGTTACAGCGGTAATGTGCGGGCGTTATTGCTGGCTAAACCTTTGGCCATTGGTCTGTTTTTATTCAGCGCCACCGCCATGGCCTGTCTGATGTACGCTTTTTATCACAGTGATTTTACTGTGATTAACGTTGCCAGTAACTCCTCCAGTGTGTTGCCCTGGTATTTTCAGCTGACTGCCAGTTTTGGCTCACACGAAGGGTCCATGCTGCTTTGGGTCACTATTCTGGCGCTCTGGACTGCGTTGGTGGCGCTCTTTTCCAACTCCTTGCCGCTGCTGATGCAAGGCCGCATTTTGGGGGTGATGGGCTTTATCTGTGTTGGTTTTATTGCCTTTTCGCTTTTTATGTCCAACCCCTTTGAGCGCAGCCTGCCGTTTTTTCCGGTGGAAGGCCGTGACTTAAACCCGCTGCTACAAGACTTTGGCATGATAGTGCACCCACCTTTGTTGTATGTGGGTTATGTCGGTTTTGCCGTTTCTTTTGCTTTTGCCATTGCCGCTTTAATTGGCGGTAAATTTGACAGTACCTGGGCGCGCTGGGCACGGCCATGGACCTTAGCTGCCTGGTTGTTTTTAACCCTGGGCATCATGCTCGGCAGCTGGTGGGCTTATAACGAACTGGGCTGGGGCGGCTGGTGGTTCTGGGATCCTGTTGAAAACGCATCTTTTATGCCTTGGCTGGTAGGCACTGCGTTGTTGCATTCGCTGGCGGTCACCGAAAAACGCGGCACTTTTAAGTCCTGGACCGTGCTGCTGGCCATTGCGGCATTTTCCTTAAGTTTAATGGGCGCCTTTTTAGTGCGCTCCGGTGTGCTGGTGTCTGTGCATTCTTTTGCCTCAGATCCAAGCCGTGGTTTGTATTTACTGGCGTTTTTACTGCTGGTGGTGGGCGGTTCCTTGTTTTTATATGCGCTGCGGATGAATGCGGTGCGCTCGCAGGCGCGCTATCAGCTGTTTAGCCGTGAAGTGTTGTTGTGGGGCAATAACGTATTTTTACTGACCGCCACTTTGGTAGTGTTTTTAGGCACTTTATACCCGCTGTTTCACAAAGAATTAGGCCTGGGTTCTATTTCTATCGGCGAGCCGTTTTTTAATCAGCTGTTTTATTACCTGGTGATCCCCTTTAGTTTACTGCTGGGGCTTGGCCCCTGGGTACGCTGGAAACAACAGCAACTGCCGCCTTTATTAAAACCGCTGACCCTAGTGGCGCTGCTGGCATTAACTATGGCTATTGGTTATCTGGCCGCAACACAGTCGTTAGCGGCCAATCTGGCGCTGCTGGGTTGTTTGCTCGGTGCCTGGGTTGGTATGTCAGCCATTGGTGAGGTATATCAGCGTGCGCAGCAGCTGGGTGGTTTCAGCACTGGCATCGGCCGTTTGCAGGCCAGCCACTGGGGTATGACGCTGGCGCATATTGGCTTTGCCGTGCTGGTGATTGGCGTGGCCATGACCAAAACCCTGAGTGTGGAAAAAGACGTACGGATGAAAATTGGTGACACAGTGGAGCTCAATGGTTACCACTTTACGCTGACCGACGTCTATGCGCTGAACGGCCCGAACTATGGTGGCCAGGCCGCTGAGCTGGAAGTGTACAGCGATGGCAAAAAAGTGACCCATCTGCACGCAGAAAAACGTTTTTATCCACTGCAAAAAACCGTGATGACCGAAGCTGCGGTGCACGCCCGGTTAAGCCGCGATTTATACGTGGCTTTGGGAGAAGAGCTGAGCGGCCCGTCCTGGGCGATGCGGGTTTATGTCAAACCTTTTGTGCGCTGGATTTGGCTGGGTGGTGTATTGATGGCATTGGGTGCTTTGCTCGCGCTATTGGATAAACGCTACCGTCGCGCCAGCGTTCATGTTGACGTAAAAACGCGGGAAACAACAGCTGCAATTGCCGGAGCTGAACATGCGTAAGTTAATGTTTTTTATTCCTTTTGTGCTTTTTATTGCGCTGTCGGCTTTTTTATTCAGCGGTTTGTTTTCCGACCCGCGCCAGCATGGCTCGGCGCTTTTGAGCAAACCTTTGCCGGCGTTTTCACTGCCGGATCTGATGGAGCCACAGCGGATGCTGAGCGCCGACAATCTCAAAGGCAAAGTGTATTTACTGAATGTCTGGGGCCTGTGGTGCCCAACCTGTAATGCCGAGCTTGGTTTTTTAACCGAGCTGCGCCAGCAGGGCATTGAGATTGTGGGTTTGTATTATGTGCAGCCGCAGGACAGTGCCTTTGGCGAGACTTTTGATTTAGCGGCATTACAGCAGGATGTGGCAAAAAAGCTGGCCGAGCAGGGCAATCCTTATCAGCTGAATATTCTGGATGAAAAACGTAGCCTGATTTTTGATTTAGGGGTGACAGGTGCGCCTGAAACCTTCTTAATTGACGCACAGGGGCAAATCCGCGCCCACCATGTTGGCGATATTAACCCGCAAAACTGGCTTGCCTTAGCTGCGCAATATCAGGCGGTTGTGCAGGAAGCCCAGGCGACAGGCGCCGGCGGACAACAAAGTGAAGGAGCCACCAATGCGCCTTAAGATGCAGCTGTTGTTAGGGGCGTTCAGCCCTTTGTTATTCGCTTTGTTTTTATGTTCGGCTTTTGCTGCCACTGCGGCAGAAGAGTTGCTGCCTTTTCAGGATGCCAGGCAAGAAGCGCTGTACCGTGAACTGACGGCCGAGTTGCGTTGCCCTAAATGCCAGAACCAGAATATTGCCGATTCCAACGCTGTGGTGGCGGTGGATATGCGCGAAAAAACCTATCAGCTGGTGCAGCAAGGGCAAAACAAAGAGCAAGTGATTGATTATATGAAACAAAGGTATGGTGACTTTGTGCATTATCAGCCGCCGGTGCAGTGGAGCACAATCTGGTTATGGCTGGCGCCTTTGTTGTTATTGGCTGCTTTGTTCTGGGTGATGTTGCAAAAACAACAAAAAGCGCAGCAACTGCAACAAACGGACGCTGTTGACCCTGAGCTTGAACAAAAACTGCAGGCGATGATTAAACAGGCCATGGCAGAAAAATCATCAAAGGAGCCGGATTAATGTTGATGCAATTAAGTGTAGCGGCGCTGCTGATGCTGGCTGTGGTGGTATTGCTGTTATGGTGGCCGCGTAAAGCCGGTAGCGCCGAACAAACCCAGACCGAGCTTTTTGCCGAGCGTTTGCATGCACTGACACAGGCCAGAGACAATGGAGAGCTGGCGGCTGAAGATTTTTTAAGTGCAGCCAATGAATTAAAAAGCCAGTTTATCGGGGAGCGTCAGGCGGCTCTTGCCGGTAACAACACACCCTGGCTGGCGCCGCTGTCTCTGGTACTGGTGCTTGTGGTGGTGGGCATTGCTTATGGCCTCAGTGGTCATTACCGGCAATTGGCTGACTGGGAGCTGGCACAACAAAATTTACCTTCTTATGGCGAGCGGGCGCTGCTTAATAAAGGCGAGCCGCTCAGTGAAAAAGAAATCAGTTTATTTGCGCTGGCGCTTCGCACCAAACTGGCCAATGAAGGCGACGACGCAGTGGCCTGGTATGTGCTTGGCCGCATCTGGTTTTCACAGGGATTAGTGGATGACGCTATTGAGGCTTTTGAAAAAGCGCTGAAACTAACCCCAGAGCGCGCCAATGTGCTGTTAAGTTACGCCCAGGCGCTGTTGGTAACCGACAATGCCGACAATCTGCAAAAAGCAGCACAAAGCCTGGGGCTGGTGCTGAGTAAAGATCCGATGAATCAGGACGCCTTGTCGATGCTGGCGCTGATAGCCCAGGAGCGGGGTGATCTGGTTGAGGCGAAAGCGGCCTGGGACATGTTGTTATCACAACTGGATAAAAATGACCCACGTTACGCCATGGTGGAGCAGCAACTGGCCAAAGTGACTGAAGGGGCAGGCGCTGTTGCTGTTGACACTCAAGCTGCTACTTCGGCTGACCAAAACGCTGCTGTAGATCCGGCCACGCCTAAACGTCGTATTATGCTGACTTTACAGATCAGTGCTGCTTTGGCAGCAAAATTTAAAGACGCCAGTTTATTTGTGCTAGCCAAAGCGGCCGAAGGCCCGCCTATGCCACTGGCAGTGCGAAAACTGGCGGTCTTTAGCGGCAGTCGTCAGATTGAGCTGAACTCGAATATGGTGATGCAGCCTGGCTGGGGCCTGGATAATGTGGCGCAGGTGCTGGTATCAGCACGGATCAGTCAGTCGGGTGCCGTTGCCAAAACAGCGGGCGACCCGGAAATAGTTTCAGAACTTATTGAATTAAAAGATGGTCAGCAGGAGCTGACACTTTCACTGGAGTAAATGGATGAATCCACTTTTTAAAATGACGCTGGCGCTGTTATTTACCACGCTGGCAGCTTGTAGCGCTAAACCACAAAAGCCCACAGCTGATGTTGCAGTTAACAATACAGAAGTTGCAACAGCACAGCCGCAGGCTGAGGCTATCACTGATGAACGTGACCCTTTTGAATCAGTGAACCGCGCCATGTGGACCTTTAACTACGATTATCTGGACGCTTATTTACTCAAACCCGCCACCCAGGGGTATATGGCGGTGGTGCCAAAACCGGCCCGCACTGGTTTATCGAATATGGTCAATAACTTAAGTGAGCCAGCCAATTTCTTTAACGGTTTATTGCAAGGCAAACCCAAAAGTTCTGCCGTCAGTGCCGGCCGCTTTTTACTGAACAGCACTGTGGGTTTAGTGGGGTTATTTGATGTGGCCACCGCTGCAGGACTTGAAGTGAAAGAAGAAGATTTTGGTCAGACTTTAGGGGTTTGGGGGGTAGGCCATGGTCCATTTTTGATGATCCCGGCGCGTGGCCCTTCGACAGTGCGTAACCTGACCGGTGATGTGGTGGATAACCTGTATTTCCCGATGTCGGTATTAAACAGCCCACAAACCATCGCCAAATTTACCATTGGCGCACTGTCGGCGCGTGAAGCGCTGATGCAACAGGAAAAGCTTTTGAACGACTCGCTGGACCCTTATGCTTTTGTCAAAGACGCTTATTTCCAACGTCAGGAATACCAGTTGTATGACGGTAATCCACCTGCTGCAGAAGTGGACGAAGAGGCACTGGAAGAATTTCTGGAGTGATCCGATCTGTCGCCAAAATTCCGCAGATCTGCGGATTTTCGCGGTAAAAAAGGGCAACCGCTTGGGTTGCCTCTTTTTTTTCAGCGCCTATTGCGGTATAAACGTCCGTTAACCGAAAACCAAACACCCTCAACCCGTAATTATCATTCACATAATTATTAGAAACAGGAAATCACCATGCTGAAAACCCTCAACAGCGCTCACACGCTGCGCTCAGCTATGCGCCTGCGACAAAACTTCGGAGTGTGCGTATGAGCCAAACCCAGACCATAACCCATCAGCCAGAGTTTGAAACTTTATGGGGACATCCAAAACCATTATGGATGTTGTTTATGGCGGAATTCTGGGAGCGTTTTGCGTTCTACGGTATTCGCTGGGCATTAACTTTATATATTGTGGCGCAGTTTTATGCCGGTAATGCCTCAGGTGAAGGTGATGCCAGCCGTTATTACGGTGCTTATCTGGCCTTAGTGTACGCCACCGCTATTTTTGGTGGTTATGTGGCCGACCGTATTATTGGTTACCAGCGTTCAATTTTGCTCGGCGCTGTGGTGATGTCGATTGGTCTTTTTATGATCATGGTGCCAAGCCTGGACGTGTTCTTATTAGGCCTTGCCGTTATTGTGGTTGGTAATGGCTTGTTTAAGCCGAATATCTCTTCTTTAGTGGGTCAGCTGTATAAACAGGGTGATGACCGTCGTGACCGTGGTTTTACCATTTTTTATATGGGCATTAACTTAGGTGGTATGTTGTCCCCGTTATTAACCGGTTGGCTGGCCAGTGAAATTTTTGGCACACCCCAACACCAGAACTATAAAGCGGTGTTTGGCGCTGCCGGTATTGGCATGATTTTAAGCACCATCTGGTTTTATATCGGTCGCAAACAACTCAAAGGCATTGGCATGATGCCGGAAGATAAACCGGCGGGCAAAATGCTGGCTTATGTCATTGCCGGTGTGGTGGTTGCAGTGCCTGTGGTGTATTTCCTGATGGCAGGTATGGGCGCGCAGACGCTGGCCTGGGTGTTAGGGGTGCTTTTTGTGATTGTGGCCGGTATGCTGCTGATTGAAGGCAAACAAAATGGCCGTATCCAGATGCACCGTGTCTGTGCACTGCTGTTATTGTTTGGTTTTAACGTGACGTTCTGGATGTTCTTTGAACAGGCCGGCAGCTCTTTTAACTTCCTGGCGCAAAATCTGGTAAACCGTGACATTTTTGCTGACGGTAGTTTTATCTTCCCAACCGGCTGGTTCCAGTCAGTAAACTCACTGGCTATTATCCTGTTTGCTCCTGTGATCAGCGCTATTTGGTATTTCACCAGCAAACGTAAAATGGAACCAACAATTCCGTTTAAGTTTGGTTTAGGTTTACTCGGCAACGCGCTGGGTTTCCTGGTGCTGATGTTTGCATTAACCCAGCTGGTGGATGCTAATGGTTTGATCCCGCTGTGGCCGCTGGTGTTGTGTTATGTGCTGCAATCTATTGGTGAGCTGTGTTTATCACCTATTGGTTTGTCGATGGTCACCAAGCTGGCGCCGGTGCGTTATGTTGGTCTGGCGATGGGCGCCTGGTTCCTGTCGGTGGCCACAGGTAATAACCTGTCTGGTATTCTGGCCGGTGAAATTTCCGGTGAAACCGGTATGACCATTGAATCGGCGCTGGCTGGCTTTAGTTTCAGTTTTTATCTGCTGTTAGGTGCAGGTATTTTACTGCTGCTGATTTCACCGCTGATCAATAAACTGATGCATGGCGTAAAATAAAACGCGAACAAAGCAAGCGGCAACACAAGCCGGAGATTGATAGATAAAGAAAAACCACCTCAGCTGAGGTGGTTTTTTTTATTGTTATCAATCAGTCTGCAGCGTGCTTTTAGATTGCAGAGCCAGGGGCGTTCAGCAGTTAAGATTTAGCCGCCAGATTTGCTCTGATTTTCGCTAATGAAGGGCGCACCAGATAAAAAGTCAAAGGGCGGGTGACAAGCGGGTATAACAGCACCAGTGTCAGTACATAAAGCGCCGCTGTGGCCAGATCCGGTGCCCTGGCAATCAGTAAAAATAACGGAATTAACACCGCCAGTTTTAACAGATTCAGCAGCAGCTTTTGTGGGGTTGGCAGGCTATCCGCGGCACTTCGCAGCACCTGCATACGTTCACGAAAATTCAGTCCCTGCAGTTCAGGCAGGCTGCGGCTATTCCAATACAACATGGACGCTCCTTTAACAATCAATAGCTGGTTTGGGTGTATTACGCGGCAACTATCGATGCAGATTTCGCTTAGATACCACATCAGCGTAGTGCTGAAGTGACAACCCTAATGACACCCTGAATAAAAAGCCCGAATACTGCAGGCAGGATCCGGGCTTGCGACTGCTGTGATTGGCTTATTTCAGCTGTTGCTGCAGCGTTGCCAGTACTTCGTCTAAATTCAACAACAGTTTTTCACCGGTACGGCGGTTTTTGTATTCCACCTTACGCTCGTCCAGGTTGCGCTCGCCAATCACAATGTGATGCGGCACACCCAAGAGCTCCATATCGGCAAACATTACACCAGGGCGCTCTTTACGGTCATCAAACAACACTTCAATACCGGCCGCCATCAGCTCTTTATAAAGCTGTTCAGTGGCTTCCTGAATGCGTACTGATTTGTGCATATTCATTGGTACCAGCGCCACCTGGAATGGTGCTATAGCCGCAGGCCAGGTAATGCCGTATTCGTCGTGGTTTTGCTCAATAGCAGCGGCCACGATGCGCGACACCCCCACACCATAACAACCCATGGTCATGATCTGGTGTTTGCCTTCTTCATTCAGTACACCGGCTTTCATCGCTGCGGCATATTTATCACCCAATTGGAAAATATGGCCCACTTCAATACCACGTTTGATCACAAGTTTACCTTTGCCACATGGGCTTGGGTCACCTTCAACCACATTGCGTAAATCCGCCACTTCATAAGATTGGATATCACGGTCAAAGTTAACGCCGGTCAGGTGGAAACCGGTTTTATTGGCACCACAAACAAAATCAGCAAGCACAGCTGCGCTTCTGTCCACCACCACCGGAACAGACAGACCAACAGGGCCGATAGAACCGGCGTTGGCGCCTGTTACGGCCAGAATTTCTGCTTCAGTGGCAAATGTTAAAGGGGAGGCCACCAACGGATGTTTATCGGCTTTAATTTCATTGAGTTCATGGTCGCCACGCAGCACCAGCGCCACTAAAGTTTGTGGGGCTTTGTCGTCAGCTTTAGCTGCGTGCACCAGCAAGGTTTTGACAATCTGAGTGGCATCAACTTTTAACAAAGCTGACACTTCAGCGATAGTGCCGGCATTTGGCGTCGCCACTTCAGTTTTAGCGGCACTGGCTGCAGGGCGGGCCGTGGTTGGCGCCAAAGCTTCGGCTTTTTCAATATTGGCGGCGTAATCACTTTCATCAGAGAACACAATAGCGTCTTCGCCAGAAGCGGCCAGCACGTGGAATTCGTGCGAAACCGCACCGCCAATAGCGCCGGTGTCAGCAAGCACAGGGCGGAAATCCAGCCCTAAACGGGTGAAAATATTGCTATAAGCCTGGTACATGGTCTGGTAAGTTTTTTCCAGACATTCCTGACTTAAGTGAAATGAATAAGCGTCTTTCATTAAAAATTCGCGCGCGCGCATCACACCAAAACGTGGGCGGCGTTCATCACGGAACTTCGTCTGAATTTGGTACATATTGATGGGCAGCTGTTTATAGCTGCTGATTTCTTTACGCACTAAATCTGTGATCACTTCTTCGTGGGTTGGGCCAAGCACAAAATCACGTTGATGACGGTCTTTAAACCGTAACAGCTCGGCGTCCATTTGCTCCCAGCGGCCAGATTCCTGCCACAATTCAGCTGGTTGCACCATGGGCATTAATACTTCCAAAGCGCCTGCTTTGTTCATTTCTTCGCGCACTATGGCTTCAACTTTGCGCAATACCCTAAGGCCAGTTGGTAACCAGGTATACATGCCGGAGGCTTCACGGCGGATCATGCCAGCCCGTAACATCAGCTGATGGCTGATAATTTCGGCATCTGAAGGTGTTTCTTTTAAGGTTGATAATAAATACTGACTGCTGCGCATAACTGTTCCACTGAAAATGAGCCCTTTGACCTTATTCTAACAAGGCCTTTACTCGGGCAGAAGTTTAATCTTGTGTTTTATCGCGGTATTACTCAGTTGCTGGCCCGCTAACATACCGCCAATGCTGAAAATTTCGCCGTCTATTAATACCAGACTGCGTAAATCCATCACTGCGGTTTCGCTGGGCGCCGCTTTGAGCCATTGTTGCTGCTTAAATGAATACAGATAAATCGCATTGCTGGGGTTAATGGTTTTCCCCTCATCTGTGACGCCATTTAAATGATAAGGGGTTTCACTGCCGCCAACAAAAGCCGCCATGGTTTCGCCATTGACGTCCACCGCTATTGCGCCCTGGCGGGTACGGGCTTTGCCGCCGTGGTGCGCTATCTGACGCCAGCTGATTTGGCTGGCATTTTTATCGGAAATTTCGCCAAGATAACAAGCGGCCTCGGGCACAAACTGGCTTGAACCATCTGCGGTTGTGCTGGTTTTTACGCCATCACAAAATAAAATCTCATTGCCCACCAGCACACCGGCATGGCCAAACACAGCGCTACCCGGCAAAGGTGTGGCCTGACTCCATTTTTGCGTAAAGTTGTCAAAAAGCTGCACCAGATTTACCGCGCCGCTGTTATGAAAACCGGCCAGCAGATAGATGTACCTGTCTTTATGGGCCACTGCGACACTTTCATCCACAGCCACCGGCATATCGGGCAATTTGCTGTAACTTTGGGTGACAGGGCTAAAACGATAACTGTCGGCTAAAGTGCCACTTTTGCCGTCGCTGCTTTGACCATAACCGCCCAGAATAAAAAAATGTTTGTTCAGTTCAACGCCTGCGGCGGCAATACGGCCATTGACTCTGCTGGCACTTGGCAAAGCCGCAATACTTTGCCAGTTCGACTGGCCTATATTGAGTTGCCACACTTTATTGTGCATGGCCGCTGAAGTTTTGGCCGCGCCCAAACCTGCAAAACTGGCCAGATAAGGCTGGCCACGCACTGAAGCCTGCAGCACCAGCTGATTGCTGACAGGCTCCGGCAACAGTGGAATATCGGCAGCTACAAGCTGAAAACTCGCCGGCATTGTCATGGCCAGCAGACAGAAAAGGCGTGTGATTAAACCTTTTTTAACTGTGCTGGGTTTTGATTTCACTAACATAATTGTGGTTGCCATCTACAGTCCATTTAATATTAAAGTTATATAAAGTCATACCATAACTTTGTTGTTCCTCCCGCTGCTTTTTATAAGGCGGGCGAGGGTCCTGCTTCAGTACTTTTTCGATAAAAACCTGTAAATCCGGTAGTTGCTGTTGTAGCTGGCAAAAGGCAAGGGCCTGTTCACTAAAGGACACCGTCATGTCGGTCTGTGGTGCTGCATCAGCAAAACCGCCATTGGCCTGTGGCAGCGCGTCGGCATAAGGTAAATAAGGTTTGATATCCAGCACCGGCGTGCCATCGAGTAAATCAATGCCACTTAAATTCAGCACCAGCTTATCGCCTCGGCGTTCAACCCCTTCCAGCTTTACGACAGATAAGCCAATTGGGTTTGGTCTGAACGTTGCGCGGGTGGCAAATACACCTTTTTTATCGTTGCCACCCAAACGTGGCGGGCGCACCAAAGGCGACCAGCCTTTATCCGCTGTTTCATGAAACACAAACACCAGCCAGAGATGACTAAAACTGTCGATGCCACGCACTATAGCGTCATCGGCATAAGGCGGCGACAACACCAGGGCGCCTCTGGCCTCCGGGATCAGGCCCGGCTGGCGCGGTATGGCAAATTTTTGTTTATAAGGAGATTCAATTACACCAACAGCATTAAATTCAAAAGGCTTCATTCAGGTCTCAGGCTTATTTATTCGTCTGTGCACAGCGGCAACTTTGGGCATTATGGCGAGCAAAGATGCAAACAACAAGCAAAGTACAAAACAACACAGCATCTTTGCTTTCACTTGCTATCAGATGGATGGCCGTCTAAAGTGAGGCTTCGCGCTGAATTTCTGCAACAATCATGTCGTATTGAGTCAATGATGGAACAAAAAACTTTATTAATTGAATGCCCGGATTCAAAAGGGCTGATCGCACAAATTACCAATATTTGCTACAAACACCAGCTGAATATTATTCGCAATACTGAATATGTGGATCCTGTATCCGGTCAGTTTTATATGCGTACCCGGCTGGAGGGCATATTTAACGACCACACCTTATTGTTGGATTTAGACCGCGCCTTACCAAAGGGCAGCGAAAGGCAATTGGTCAGCGATCGCAATAAAAAAGTGGTGATCCTGGTCACCAAAGAAGCACACTGTATTGGTGATATTCTGATGAAAGTGTATGACGGTTCGCTCAAACTGGATATTGCCGCCATTGTCGGCAACCATCCGGAACTTGGCGCTTTAGCTGACAAATTTGCTGTGCCTTATCATTTTGTCAGTCATCAGGATAAAAGCCGGGCAGAACACGAACAACTGTTGCAGCAGCAGATTGACCAGTATCAGCCGGATTATCTGGTGCTGGCCAAATTTATGCGTATTTTAAGCCCTGAGTTTGTCGCGCTTTATCCAAACCGCATTATTAATATTCACCACAGTTTCCTGCCAGCTTTTATTGGCGCTAATCCTTATCATCAGGCGTTTAAACGTGGCGTAAAAATTATTGGCGCCACAGCACATTTTGTCACCGATGATTTGGATGAAGGGCCTATTATTAAGCAGATGGTGACTAATGTTGATCACAATTACAGCGCTGAAGATATGGCAAAAGCTGGGCGTGATGTTGAAAAAAATGTCCTGAGTAAAGCGCTGGAGCTGGTCATTGAAGACCGGGTGTTTGTACACGGTAATAAAACCGTGGTGTTATAACCAAAGGGAACAAACTGATGACGGACAATATGCTGCATAAACGTACTGTTGAATTTCGGTTTCTGGCTGAGCCGACCCATGTCAATTTTGGTGGCAAAGTGCATGGCGGTATGGTGATGAAATGGATTGATCAGGCCGCTTATGCATGCGCTGCACGCTGGAGTGGTTTGTATTGTGTCACTGTATCTGTCGGCACCATCCGCTTTCGCCGTCCTATTCTGGTGGGGCATCTGGTGGAACTTGAAGCAAAAGTGGTGCACACCGGCCATTCCAGTATGCATATTTTTATTCAGGTGCGCTCAGGTGACACCCAAACTGAACAATTGCCGGAAACCAACCATTGTATTATTACTTTTGTGGCGCTGGACGAGCAGGGCAACACCGCAGCTGTGCCAGCCTGGCAGGCACAAACCGCAGAAGACCGTTTTCTGGAGCAATATGCCATTCAGATGAAACAATTTTCACAACAGGTTGAACAGCAAATGCTGGATTTTTATCAGCAAAACCATCGGGGAGCGCAAGCATGAAAGTTATTGCAGCATTGCTGATGTTATGTGCTGTTGCCGTATTTGAGGTACAGGCGGCAGAGCAAAACGACAAACTCGCACCTGAACTGGAAGTATTCCGACCGTTTTTAAATAAAGTCTGGCGCGGTGAGTTGCAGACTCAGGAAAAAGGCAAAACAAGTATTGATTATTCATTATGGCAGCGGGCGCTGAACGGTCAGGCGATCAAAGTGATTCATTCGGTGAATCATGGTGAATATGGCGGTGAATCGATTATTTTCTGGGATAAAAGTAAAAAGAGCCTGGCCTATTATTATTTCACCACGGCCGGTTTTTATACCCATGGCACCATGCAATATGATGCAGCAAGCGGCAGGCTGACTGCAGAAGAAAAAGTAGAAAACAATGCCAATGGCATCACTATGGTGCGCTCCATCAGTACGCTAAAAGAGCAGCAGTTGCTGACCAGTTCTGAATACCTGCAAAAAGGGCAGTGGGTCAAAGGACATGCTGCAACTTACACCCAAAGCAAAGACGGCAAGGTCGTTTTTCAATAAAAAGTGATCTTCCAATAAAAAAAATGGTGCAGTCTTTGTTTGTTGAACAACAAAGACTGCTGCCTGATATATCGCCTTTATTTTTCGCTTGGCATGTCGTCAGTTAAATCAAGGGTATAAATATTGTCGATAGTGGCAGTGCTGGAGTGGCTCACCCGCAGGTCTTTCACCCGGCCATTTCGCAGACTGTACACCCAGCCATGGACGGTCAGCGACTGTCCTCTGTCCCAGGCTTCCTGCACAAAACTGGTATGACAGACGTTTTGCACCTGCTCAATCACATTCAGTTCACACAGTCGGTTCAGTCTGTCCTGTTCATCGCTGATACTTTCGATTTCGTCGCGATGAATGGCATACACGTCTTTGATATTGCGCAGCCAGTTATCAACAAAACCCACTTTTTGTTTATTCATGGCCGCATTAATACCACCACAACCATAATGGCCACAGACAATAATATGTTTTACTTTCAGCACATCAATGGCGTATTGCAGTACCGACAAGCAGTTAATGTCTGAATGCAGCACCAGATTGGCCACATTACGATGCACAAAAAGTTCACCGGGCAATAAACCGACAATGTCATTGGCCGGAACCCTGCTGTCGGAGCAGCCTATCCATAAATATTCGGGGGCCTGTTGTTCTGATAATTTTTTAAAAAAGCCCGGTGCTTCCAGCTCAATTCTGTCTGCCCATGCTTTGTTGTTTTGAAACAAATGTTTAATAGAACTCATACCGACTCCGGAAATTGGCTCGCGCTAAGATACCCTAAATGTGTGACAAACTCAGCACCGACCAGCTGATAACTAAGGCGCACAGTGAAGCAGGTGGTTCACATTTAATTATGCTTTATATAATTAACAGGGAAAATTGTTTCTTTCATTTTGTTTTGCCGCTATCATATCTCGATAATTATTAGGATCCCGATAAAGGAGCGAACGATGTCATTATTACTTGATAAACGTGAATTAAAAAAAGCAGCAAAAGAATTGACTGTTTTAAAATTACAGGAAGTGATTGACGTACTGACTTCAGTGCTGGATGAACGCCAGAAAGAATCTGAAGTATTGGCTAAAGTTCGTGAATTTGCCAAAGCCCAGGGTTTTACGCTGGAGCAGCTGGGTTACAAATTAAATGCTGATGGTGTTGCAGTAGCGGTCGAAGCTGAAGAGTTGGCAGAAAGCGATCTGAAACGTCCGATAAAACCAAAATTCAAAACCATTAATAAAGAAAGTCAGTTTTTTTATGTTGAAAACGGTACTTTGCAATTATTAAAAACCCACACAATGAAAAAGGGCTTACAAGAGCGCGGCATTAATGTAGTGCCTTTTTCTAAAGTAGAGAAAAAATATATTAAACAGGTTGATGCGCTGTTGGAAGAAGCCAGCAAACAAGCGCTGACCAACTTTAACAGCAAAGTTGATGTGTGGAACGAATGGGCTGCACAGCACAATGAAGAAATTCTGGCCAAACGTTAAGTTGGCTCCCAATAAAAAAACCGGCTCAGGCCGGTTTTTTATTGCTCCCATCAAAGGTGCTGTTATTTTGGCTGGGCATCCAGCGACTGGCCGTTGACACCTATACTGGCGTCCGACATCAGATATACATACAGTGGCATTAAGTCGGCCGGTGTTTTTAAACTCAGCTGATTTTCGCCCGGGTAAGCGGCAGTACGCATTTTAGTGCGGGTTGCGCCCGGGTTAATACAGTTGGTTCTGATGGTCGAGCCTTCATATTCGTCGGCAATCAGCTGCATTAAACCTTCAGTGCCAAATTTGGATACACTGTATGCGCCCCAATAAGCACGGCCTTTGCGGCCAACACCTGACGAGGTAAAGACTAAAGAGGCCTGAGGTGCCAGCGCCATCACAGGTAACAGTGCCTGAGTCATCAGCATGGTGGAGGTCAGATTGACCTGCAGTATTTTTTGCCAGGTTTCTAAATCTATATGCTCAAAAGGTGTCAGCACGCCCAGCATACCGGCGTTGTGTAACAACCCATCCAGTTTGCCAAATTCGGCTTTAATGGTGCTGGCCATATCCTGATAATTTTTTTTGCTGGCGCCGTTTAAATCCAGTGGCACTATGGCCGGCTCCGGGTAACCTGCCGCCACTATGCTGTCGTACACAGCTTCCAGCTTGGCGGTAGTTTTACCCAGCAGGATCACTGTGGCACCATAACGGGCGAAGGTGATGGCCGCTTCTTTGCCTATACCATCACCGGCACCTGTCACCAGAATTGTTTTGTTGGCCAGCGCTTGTGGACCGGGCTGAAAATCTTGCATATAAATCAACCTGTAACCTGTTGAAAAATCGGCGCAGCATACTCGTTCTGCCGCGATTTTGCACCTTTCTTCACAGATATTTAGTTTAACCCTAGCGAAATTTTTTTGGTTAGGTTAACTTTAACTGGTCGTAGCTGTTGCTAGTTTACGAGACAGGAATTCAAAAACTAGAGCTTAAAGAAAGCTTTAGCAAAATAATAAAAAATCAGGACAGGGGAGAATATATGAAGAAGCTGTTAATAAGCCTGGCGGTGACCAGCGCGCTCGGGCTGACCGGATGCGGCGATTCACTCAGTGAGTTAAAACAGGACGCGGTGGATAACGGTGCTGTCGTTGTGCCGGTAAGCCGAGTGGTGTTTGACCCTTCAGCCGGCAAGGTATCGGTACCAAACGATTTGTTGTTTCAGGGCACAACAGATGGCACTCTGGTGATGCCAGGTGAAGCTGTTGCTACACCAAACTATGCTGATCCACAAACTGCATTAGGTGCACTGGATGGCTGGTCAACACAAAACCCATTTAGCGTAGAGCTGGCTTTTGCCGGTGGTGTGTCTTTAGATGCCACCAGCGCAGCGCGTCCGGACGCCGTGCGTCTGGTTGAAGTGTTGATGGGCGACCCGGCTTCAACTGACGCCAGTTGCCGCACAGTGCCGCGTGGCGTGGCCTGTAAAGCTGTAGCCCAGCTGACTTATGGCCAGGATTTTGTCACCAAGGCCGTTGGTAATAACGTCGCTGTGATTCCGTTAAAACCATTAAAACCCGCCACCACTTATTTATTGGTGTTAACCAACAATTTGAAGGACAGTGCAGGTAACGCTGTAGCACCTTCCACCACTTACGAGCTGGTGAAACAGGATTTAGCAACGCTGCCACTGGGCACAGATTCACAGCGTGCGTTACAGGGACTAATTAACAGTTTCGAAAATGCAGCGGCCAGTATGTCAATTGCCAAAGACAGCATTATTTACACCGCAGCTATCACCACCCAATCCACCAGCAATGTGCTGGGTACAGTCAAACAGCTGATGTTGCCAAGCGCATTAAATAACAACACAGCGCCAGCGCTGCAAGTTGCTGACACAGGTTTACTGGTGTCTCAGGTGTTAAACCCGGACAAGACCATTCCAACAGACCCAAGCAACCCATATTTTATGTTTAATGCGGCCAGGTTATACAGCGGCACCATTAACCTGCCTTATTACCTGGGGGTTTCTACCGCTGACGCGCCAAAAGCAGCGTTATCCACCCGCTGGGTTGGCCGTTGTGACAGCGGTGCTATGCTGGCCGGTTTATCTGCAGCACAAAAAGCTGCGTTAGAAGGTGCTATTACCAGCCCTGCACAAATGCAGAACAATGCGGTCTGTAAAGCTGTCAGTGGCGGCTCTTTAATGGATTTAGGTGTAGATAAACAACGTCACCTGACCAAGTTTAACCTGGTGCCTAAAGTAAACTCAGTACAACAGCTGAAGGTTCAGATGACAGTGCCAAACAGCGCGCTGATTGGCAAAGCCAAGCCGGAAAAAGGCTGGCCTGTTGTCATCCTGCAGCACGGTATCACCTCCTGTAAAGAAAACATGCTGGCATTAACTGCCGCTTTATCGGCGCAGGGTTTTGCCACTGTTGCTATTGACCATCCATTACATGGCAGCCGTGGTTTTGACTTAAATGGCGACGGTAAAGATGAGATTAACGCATCAGGCGCTGGTTGTGGCAAGAGCGGTGACGCTACTGTGTACATGAACCTGGCTGACCTGCTGGTGACTCGTGATAACCTGCGTCAGAGTATTGCTGACATGCTGGGTCTGCGTCTGGGCTTGAACTTTGCGTCTCAGCCTGGCCTGTTAGATGGTTCTGATGTGCAGTTCTTAGGTCACTCTTTAGGTGCCATTACCGGTACTTCCATGGTGGCATTGGCAAACGCCCCAACGGGTAATGCAGTGGCAGATTCACTGTATAAGTTAAAAGCGGCCTCACTGGCAATGCCAGGTGGTGCTGTTGCTAACTTCTTGCTTGAGTCTCCTGCTTTTGGTAATACCATTAAAGCCAGCATTATGCTGAGTTCAGCAAGCTTGGCACCAGGCTTTAAAGCTTTTGTTGACAGTAAACAAGTGTGTACTGATGCTGCCACTTATGCGGGTTGTTCAGCTGCTTTTGTTACTGAGTATCTGGCTGATTTAACGGCAAAAGGTCAGGTTGCTGCTTTAACTGCTATCAATGCAACGCTGACGCAATTTGCTTTTGCGGCCCAAACTGTGACTGATGCTGGTGATCCGAATAACTATGCAGCCACTTTAGTGGCAGGTAAAACGCCGGTTCATATCATTGAAGTTGTGGGCAATGGTGCTAACTTTAAACCGGATCAGGTGATCCCGAATCAGGCGGTGAACATGCCACTGGGTGGTACTGAACCTTTAGCCCGGTTATTAGGTGCGCAGACATTGCCAGCCAAAGCCGGTGTTTATCAGGTCACAGGCTCTGCTATCAGCCGTTTCCTGGAAGGTGATCACAGTGCCATTTTAAGCCCGGCTACCAGCCGTGCTGCCACCACCGAAATGCAGACACAAACAGCATCATTTATGGTGACTCGTGGTGCGGCGGTGCAGGTCACTAATGCGGCAGTGATTAAAGGTTAAGTTGGTTTTAACCCAATAAAGAAACCCGGTTCGCCGGGTTTTTTATTGCCTGTTTTTTTAACTAACTGAAATTACGGCGCTGAGGGACGATGTTAGATGATGTTGCCGGATGACAAAGCTGTACTCTACTGTTTTTGCCGATACAATGCAGGCAATGAGTTTAAAGAAGGATGATATTGTGGATTTTCTGCTTGAATACAGCATGTTTTTTTTAAAAGCGCTGACCATAGTTCTGGCAATCGGAGCTGTGCTTCTGATGGGGGTGATGGCCGCGGTGAAGCCTGGAAGCCGTAAAGGAGAGCTCACTTTTGAGAGTTTATCCGAAGAGTATCAGGCGCTGGTGGAAGATTTACATCAGGGCATGCTGGATAAAAAAGCTTATAAAAAATGGCAAAAACAACAAAAAACCGTTGACCACAGCAGTCAGAACCGGCTTTTTGTGGTGGATTTTCACGGCAGTATGGACGCGCATGAAGTAGAAGCTTTGCGTGAAGAAGTGACCGCTGTGCTGGCGATGGCGACCAAAGATGATGAAGTGTTGCTGCGGCTCGAAAGTGGCGGTGGCGTGGTACATGGTTATGGTCTGGCCGCTTCGCAGCTTGACCGTTTGCGTCAGCAGGAGATCCCGTTAACTGTGGCTGTCGACAAAGTGGCGGCCAGTGGTGGTTATATGATGGCTTGTATTGCCAATAAAATTATCGCCGCACCTTTTGCCATTGTTGGCTCTATCGGTGTAGTCGCGCAGCTGCCGAACTTTCATAAGTTGTTAAAGAAAAATCATGTTGATGTGGAAATGTTCACCGCCGGCGAATACAAACGCACTGTCACAGTTTTTGGCGAGAATACCGATAAAGGCCGCGCCAAGTTTCAACATGAGCTGGAAGAAACCCATCTGCTGTTTAAAGATTTTGTACAAAAACACCGGCCTGTGCTGGATATTCAGCAGGTGGCAACGGGTGAACACTGGTTTGGATATCAGGCTTTTGAGCTGAAGCTGGTCGATGAACTTTTAACCAGTGATGACTATGTATTAAAGCAAATGCAGCAACGTCAGGTGTTTAAGGTGAAATATCAGCTGAAAAAACGCTTGTCGGAGCGGGTTGGACTGGCGGCTGCAGCGACGCTAAACAGTGTGTGGCAGCAGGCCAATCGTTTGATGGTGTGGCGTTAAATGGAACCCCAATTCTGGCAGCAGCGCTGGGCGCTCAATGAGCTTGGCTTTCAGCTTGATGCGGCGCATCCTTTGTTAAGCGCTCAGCTGGCGGCAATGCCCAATGTGCCTAAGGTGTTTGTGCCGCTTTGTGGCAAAAGTCCGGATATGCATGCGCTGGCTGGTCGTTATCAGGTGATAGGTGCTGAACTGGCTGAAATTGCCTGCCGGGATTTTTTTACTGAAGCAGGAATGACTGCAACCACGACTTCATCTGGCGAACATCGGATCTGGCAAAGTGGTGTTTATCAGTTATGGCAGGGCGATTTTTTTACTTTGCCTGCAGTGGCTGTAGCTGGCACAGCGTTGATTTATGACAGAGCGGCGTTAATTGCATTACCACCGCAGATGCGGTTGCAGTATGCCGCTAAATTGCAGCAACTGATCCCTAATGCGCATATGTTATTGATCACGCTTGAATACCCGGAAGGTGAAAAACAAGGGCCACCCTTTGCGGTTTTTGCCAATGAGCTGCCGTTATTGTTTCCAAAGGCCTGTATTCAACTGGCCGGTATTCGTAATCTGACAGGGCAGGGCTTTGCCAGACGTAAGTTTGCGACCAGTCAGCTGGTGGAAAAAAGCTGGTGGATTTGTTGGTAATACGCAACGCTTTATTGGCAGTCAAATAATCGCAAGCAACGCAGTCAGATGATAGTGAACAGTGTGTTGTTATGCTAACGGCTGAAGTAACGGTGTTCAGCAACCCATCTGAGCATAAAAAAACCGGCAATGCCGGTTTTTTTATGCTGCACAAAGCTCAATTGCTGCTTTGTTATAACTTGTCGTTTTTACCTGCGTCCGGGTCGTTAAATACGGCCAGGTCCAGGCATTTTTCGCTTTTGCCTACCAGGCAAGACACCATGGCATCGCCGGTGATATTGACCGCAGTACGGGTCATGTCCAGCAGACGGTCTACACCAATAATCAGTGCAATACCTTCAACAGGTAAACCAACCTGTTGCAATACCATGGCCAGCATCACTAAACCAACGCCCGGAACACCAGCAGTGCCTATGGAAGCCAGAGTTGCGGTTAGTACCACCAATAAATAGTCGGCGGCAGTCAGATCAATATTGTAAACCTGGGCAATAAAGACTGTGGCAACACCCTGCATAATGGCGGTGCCATCCATATTAATAGTGGCGCCAAGCGGAATGGTAAAAGAAGCTACTTTATTATCTACACCAAGTTTGCCGGTGGTCGTTGCCATATTGCTGGCGATAGTGGCGTTACTGCTGGAGGTGCTAAAAGCAAATAAAGCTGTTTCTTTCATTTTGCGAAAGAACATCAAAGGATTTAAACCACCAACCAGTTTCACTAGAGTGCCGTAGACCAGTAAACCGTGGAAAAGCAATACAAAAAGTACAACAAGGAAGTAGATGCCAAGATTACCCATGTCATTTAGTTCAAGGGTAGTAAAGAGTTTTGCCATCAGGAAAAACACACCGTAAGGTGATAAATGCATCACAATATTAACCAGATGCATAACTACAGTGTTTAAGTCTTCAAATATTTGCCGCACGCGCTGGCCTGCTTCACCGCTTAATGCGATTGCAATACCAAATAACACTGCAAAAATAATAATTTGCAACATTTCACCTTTGGCCATGGCTTCAACCGGGTTACTCGGAAACATGTTAATAAATACCTGAGCGACTGAAGGCGTATCTGCCACCTGGTAACTTTGTGCCAATGGCATATTAACGCCAACACCAGGGCTAAAAAGCAATGCAAAAAAGATGGCGATGGTGATGGCGATGGCAGTTGTCAGAATATATAAGCCCATGGATTTTGAACCTATACGGCCAAGGGTGCTGATATCCTTTAACGAGCTGGTGCCGCAGACCAGAGAAACTAATACCAGTGGCACCACCAGCATTTTTAGGCTGGCAACAAATATTTGACCACCAACGTGAAAAATACCGTCAACAAACAAAGCTTTGATGCCAATACTAAATCCGGCTAACGAAACTTCTTTTTCTGCTGCGCCGCCGAGGATCCACTGGAAGAAAGAACCCACTAAAATACCCAGCGCCATTGCAATTAAAATCCGGCTGGTCAGATTAAATTTTGTATTTGTAGTCATCAGGGGAGTTGAGTTATAACTGTTGAAAATGGCGGTTAGCCTAACAGTTTCTGCCATAAAAGAAAAATTTACTGAAAATCCGAGAATTAGCGCTGCCGGTTTTTAAATTAATCGGCTAAGATGCAGAATTAACAAAATCTAAATATAAGAAACAGCTAGGGAGAGTTTTCATGCGAAACATCCGGCAACTTCTCGTTGCGTTTTTGATGAGTGCAGTAGTCGCTTGTGGTGGAGGCGGAACCATCGGTGGCGATGACACAACGACCGTAGTTCCAGCTTACAGTATGTCCGTTGTATTGTCTGGTGCTGAAGTGGCCAAAGGCGCCGATCTGGTGGTTACTGCTGAACTTAAATCAAGCAACAATGCCGTGGTATCAGGCAAGCTGATTCGCTTTTCACTTGATGACAGCGCTCTGGCAAGTTTTGACAATGGTGCTGCTACCTCAGTCACAGACGCAAACGGCAAAGCAACCATTGGTTTAAAAGTAGGCACCAAAAGCGGCGCCGGTATTATTACCGCAACTTTTGACAGCGGTTCAGCATCCAGCTCTGCCACTGTAGGTACAGTCAGCTTCAGGTCAAAAGGGGATGGTGGTGTGGTTGATACCACCCCGGTACGTTCCGTATTGTTATCTGCAGACAAACTTGAACTGGGCACAGGCGGTACTGACCGGGTTGAGCTTTTTGCCATTGTTAAAGATGATAACAATATTCTG
The DNA here is from genome assembly GCF_036782235.1 of Rheinheimera sp. Taxonomy (GTDB): domain Bacteria; phylum Pseudomonadota; class Gammaproteobacteria; order Enterobacterales; family Alteromonadaceae; genus Pararheinheimera. Next base: position 187,016 of record NZ_DAIPZL010000003.1, read on the forward strand.
ATGAAAAATGTGCCGGTGCAATTTTCAGCAGACGGTAATGCAGATTTAGAAATTGTCTCCAGCGTTACTGGTGCTGATGGTATTGCCAAAGCTTATTTATCTTCAAAAACAGACTTTTCCAAACGTAGCATTAATGTAACTGCAACAGCAGGTGCTAACCAGGTATCGTCAAAAGCAACGATTAATGTGGTAGGTACTTCGATTGATGTGCTTGCCCCTGCCGCTGTGGTGTTAGGTGGCTCTACTAAACTGACCATCGCTTTATTAGATGCAACAGGAAAAGGCATTAAGAATACCCAGCTTGAAATCAGCTCTAGTCTGGGGAACAGTTTTAGCAACACCACACCAGTGACAGATGCAGCAACAGGCCGTGTTGTAGTTGACTATCAGGCAACCAACGGTGGTAGTGATATCATTACCGTAAGTGCTTTAGGTGTAACAAATACATCAAGCATTTTTATTGACCCGGATGCATTTGCGTTTGAACCCGCCAGCAATAATGTGGTGGAGATTCCGTTAAATACAGCCGCGTTACAAGGTATAAAATGGACGCGGAACAATTCACCTTTAGTGGGCAACGATGTTTCTTTTACGACAACTCGTGGTGAAATTGCGGCTGTGCCTGACGACGTCACTCCTGCAGTATTTGAAGGTAAGGTTGCTGTGGCCAATAAAACGGATGATGCAGGGAAGTCCCGGGTTGCTGTGCGCTCAGACTATGCGGGCCTGACGAATATCTCAGCGAGCTCAACAACTAATGGCAGCAAAATTTCTGCCAATAAACTGGTAGAGTTTGTTGCAACTGAATCCAATAAAATTGAAGTGCAGGCTTTCCCTGCGCAAATTGGTCCTGGTGAAAAAGCAACAGTACAAGCCATAGTACGGGATGCCAAAAATAACCCGGTGAAAAATCAGGTGATTGCGTTTTCACTGGCCCAGTCCGCCGGTGGTCAGTTAAGCCCGGCGACCAGCACTACTAACTCACAAGGTGTTGCGACAACCGAATTTACTGCAGACAGTAATACGGCTGGCTCTGGCACACCACAAGATCCTTCAGGTTTACGGATTAACGCTGTAGTGGTGTCAAATACGGCAGTAAAAGGGGATACCGGTATTTCCGTGGGCCGCAGAACCTTATTTTTCCGTTTTGGTACTGGTGGTCCGGTTCAGATTATAAACACCAATTTGCTGTCCGTACCTTATGCAATTGTTGTTACAGATGCATCAGGTAATCCGGTGCCGAATCAGGAATTAAATGTGGCTGTTACCTCATTTCGCTACCGCAAAGGTGCACCACAGCGCTTCCCGTTACAAGGTTCATTTATTCGTTGGGTTCCATTTGATACAGTAACTTGTGCCTCTGAAGATGCAAACCGAAATGGTATTTTAGATGATGGTGAAGACACCAACTTCGATAAGCTAATTACTCCGGGTAATATTGCCACAGTAGCCAGAACTGTAGTGGCCGATGTCAATGGTATTGCGCAGGTGAACCTGATTTATCCCCGTGAATATGGTTATTGGGTTGATGTGAATATGCAGGTGACGTCAACTGCACAGGGCACAGAAAACGTCACTAGTCGACCTATAACGCTGGGTATCCTGGCAGCCGACTATAGTAACGAAACCAATCCACCAATGGTGAGTCCATTTGGTACAGGCAGGCCTGTAATATCCGGATATCTCGGGTTTTATGGAAACCCAGAAGATGCTATTTGTTCAGACCTGAAATAAAGTTAAATATAAAAAGCCAGCTAAATAGCTGGCTTTTTTATTCCCTCTGGCCCTTAAATTTAGCTCACTGCACTATCGGACGTAAATGTTAGTGGCAACCGGGACACATATTCAGCAGTCATCAAATTAAAAAGGCTACCTAAGGTAGCCTTTGTCTTTTGCACTTATCACTAATTAAACTTAACGCTGGAACTGATATACCGACCCCAGTTGCAGAATTTGTGTTAGTTCATCCAAAGCAGTGCGTGACTCATTCAGCAGCAACGGATCTGCTAAATCAGCTTCAGAAATTTGATCGCGGTAATGGGTATTGACCCATAGATTCAGCCGGTTAAACAAAGCATCATTCAGCAGCACATTGGGGTTAACTGCTTGTTTTTCCGATTCGCTCATGGCGACACGTAAACGCAGGCAGGCAGGGCCACCGCCGTTTCTCATACTTTGTTTTACATCGTAATAATGTACCTGACGGATAGGGGTGCCGCGGCCTGTCAGTTGCTCGAGATAAGCCGATACCTGTGGATGGTCACGACATTCAGTAGGCGCAATAATAGCCATTTCACCTGAAGGCAGCGTAATCACCTGGGTGTTAAATAAATAGGTTTGGATGGCCTGTTGCACTGTCACTTCATGATCCATCACTTCAATCAGATAAAGTTCTGATTTGTCGCCAAATTTGCGTTTTACTTCATCTAGTTTCTGCGTGCTGTCGACAAAAGCCTGCTGATGATAAAACAGCACGTTTTGGTTACCAACGGCAATAACGTCATTATGAAAAACACCCTGGTCAATCACTTCCGGGCTTTGCTGGATATAGACCACTTTGTCATCGGACAAACCGTGCAAGCGGGCAACGGCTTCGCAGGCTTCAAAAGTATGACGGGCCGGGAAGTTACGCGGGGCAGGTTTGTTGTAATCAAAGGCATAACGGCCAAACACAAACAGCTCCACACCGCTTTCACCATATTCACTGCATAAGCGGGTATGGTTAGCCGCGCCTTCGTCACCGAAGTGGTCGTTATCCGGCAGGTGCTGATGGTGGTTAAAATGGCGTTCATCCGAGAACATTGCCTTTAGAATTCGACCCGTAGTTTCAGGTTCTAATGAACGGTGAAATTTGTTGGTCAGATTGGCAGGTGTAAAATGAATTTTGCCATCAGCGGTGTCTTTACTGGGCGAAATAGTGGCTGCATTGGCTGTCCACATGCTGGATGCTGAACAGACGGCACGAAACACTGCCGGTGCCTGTTTGGCGGCTTTAGCAATAACCTGTGCATCTGTACCGCTAAAACCAAGCCGGCGCAGCGTATAAACATCGGGCCGCTCTTGTGGCGCCAATACACCCTGCACCATACCTAAGTCGGCCAGCGCTTTCATTTTTTGCAGGCCCTGTAATGCGGCTTGTTTTGGGCTTGAGGTATTTTTTGCGTTGTTGAGTGACGCCACGTTGCCGACTGATAAACCGGCATAGTTATGCGTTGGCCCAACTAAGCCATCAAAGTTTGCTTCAAAGTACTTCATTTTTGCTTTATTCCTTCAGTTGGGAAGGGGCACTGTTTTTATTGTTTTTGCGGCCGTTATTGGATTGCTTCATTTTTTATTTTGCTGATTTAACCAGCAAAATGACCCTGTAAAGACAGAGTCAACCGAATAATAATGAGTTTATTCACTTGTCACAACTTGAGTTTGCGGATATACGTTAAAAAGACATGTAGAATGCCCACCAAAGTTTAGGGATCTCGGAACAACGATGGCGAAATCACTGGTAATAGTCGAATCACCGGCAAAAGCTAAAACAATTAATAAATATTTAGGTAATGATTTTATTGTAAAAAGTAGTGTGGGCCATATCCGCGATTTGCCTACCAGCAGCAATAAAGACAAAGAAAAAAGTAAAACCGACAAGAAGCTGGAAAAGGCGCAAAAAGAGTATTTAGCGCTGGTTGACCGTATGGGCATAGATCCGGAGAATGGCTGGAAAGCCCGTTATGAAATTCTGCCGGGTAAAGAAAAGGTTGTGAAAGAACTCAAAGCCTTAGCCGAAAAAGCCGACACTGTTTATCTGGCAACGGACTTGGACCGCGAAGGAGAAGCTATTGCATGGCATTTGCAACAGATCATCGGCGGTGAAGAGCAAAAATTTAAAAGGGTGGTCTTTAACGAGATCACGCAAAATGCCATTAAAAATGCTTTTGTTGAACCTGGTCAGGTGAATGTAGACCGGGTAAACGCCCAGCAAGCCCGCCGGTTTTTAGACCGGGTGGTGGGTTTTATGGTATCCCCGCTGCTGTGGAAAAAAGTTGCCCGCGGTTTATCAGCAGGCCGGGTGCAATCTGTTGCAGTACGGTTAGTGGTTGAGCGTGAACGTGAAATTAAAGCTTTTGTGCCTGAAGAATACTGGACAGTAGATGCACAAACGCTGTCGGCGGCCAAAGCTGCGTTAAACCTTGAAGTGGTGCGGCAAAACGGTAAAACCTTCCGACCGGAAAATAAAGCGCAAACTGATGCTGCGGTAGCGCTTCTGCAACGCGCCAGTTATCAGGTGACAGAGCGCGAAGACAAACCGTCCAGCAGTAAACCTCAGGCCCCTTTTATTACGTCCACCTTGCAGCAAGCCGCCAGTACCAGGCTGGGTTATGGTGTGAAAAAAACCATGATGCTGGCGCAGCGTTTGTACGAAGCCGGTTACATCACTTATATGCGTACCGACTCGACGAATCTGTCGACCGAAGCTGTTACTGCCGCGCGCGAATTTATTGAACAGCAATTTGGCAAAAAATATCTTCCTCCTGAGCCTTTAAGCTACGGCAGTAAAGCCAATGCCCAGGAAGCGCACGAAGCTATTCGTCCTTCAGATGTGAACATTCAGGCCAGCATGCTGGGGGATATGGAAGCTGACGCCAAAAAACTCTACGAGCTGATTTGGCGGCAATTTGTGGCTTGCCAGATGCCAAATGCGCTGTATGACGTGACCAATATTACAGTCCAGGCCGGCGACTTTGAGCTCAAAGCCAAAGGCCGTGTATTGCGTTTTGATGGTTGGACCCGGGTACAACCGGCGCAAAAACGCAAAGATGAAGAAGAAAGAGAATTACCTGATTTAACAGTGGGTGAAAAGCTGGTGCTGGAACAGCTGTTACCGGCGCAGCACTTTACCAAACCACCGGCTCGTTTTAGTGAGGCCAGTCTGGTCAAAGAGCTGGAAAAACGTGGTATTGGCCGTCCTTCTACTTATGCGGCCATTATCTCCACTATTCAGGAACGTGGTTATGTCAAGGTTGAGAACAAAAGGTTCTACGCCGAAAAAATGGGTGAAATAGTGACAGACCGGCTGGTGGAAAACTTCAGCGATTTGATGAACTATGACTTCACCGCCAATATGGAATTAAAATTGGATGATATTGCCCATGGCGAATTGTCCTGGCGCCAGGTGCTGGACCAGTTTTATGGCGACTTTTCCACCAAGTTAAAAACCGCCGAAGCCGATGTTGAACATGGCGGCATGCGTACCAATCAGTTTGTGTTAACGGACATTGACTGCCCGAGTTGTGGCCGGAAAATGGGGATCCGCACCGCCAGTACCGGCGTGTTTTTAGGCTGCTCCGGTTATAACCTGCCGCCCAAAGAACGTTGCACCACCACCATGAATTTAACCCCTGGTGATGAAGCAGTGTTAGTAGCGGACGAAGATGAGCTGGAAACTGAGGTACTGCGCCATAAAAAACGTTGTGCCAAATGTGGTACCGCTATGGATTCTTATCTGCTGGACGAGCATCGCAAGCTGTATGTGTGTGGTAATAACCCAGGCTGTGATGGTTATCTGGTGGAAAGTGGTGCCTTTAAAATTAAAGGGTACGATGGCCCGCTGATCGAATGTGAAAAATGCGGCTCAGACATGCAATTAAAGTCGGGGCGTTTTGGTAAATATTTTGGTTGTACCAACAGCGACTGTAAAAATACCCGCAAACTGCTGAAAAACGGGGAAGCAGCGCCGCCAAAAGAAGATCCGGTGCACTTACCTGAACTGCTTTGTGAAAAGTCAGACGCCTATTTTGTGCTGCGTGATGGTGCTGCCGGTCTGTTCCTGGCTGCCTCTACTTTCCCGCGCTCACGCGAGACCAGAGCGCCGTTAGTGGCTGAATTACAACGCTTTAAAGACAGATTAGTGCCGAAGTTTTTATATCTGACCCAGGCACCGGCCACAGATCCTGCCGGCAACCCAAGCATAGTGCGCTGGAGTCGCAAGACCAAACAGCAGTATGTGATGTCGGAAAAAGACGGCAAAGCAACAGGCTGGTCTTTATGGTTTAAAGACGGTAAATGGCAGGAAAGTAAAGCCGAAGCTTAAGCTGACAAAGCGCATAACTACGACATAGCAACAAAAAAACCACCTCCACAACAGGTGGTTTTTTTATTTGAGCAGCGTTTTATCCGTGTGTTTGTGAAGAACACCCATGGCGATTTTTTGCCCAAATTGCAGATTATTAAAAGTAGAAAGCTGCCTGCGGAAAATCAGGTTGCAATATTTGCGAAAGTGCTGGGTTAATATAAAAACGCCGTGCTAATTAAAATGAGCAGGGGGGAGCTGAGGGGACAGAGAATAATAGGGCAAGCTTTGATTAAAACTGCACTGTGCTTGTTACCATTTGCGTTTGGGCGCAAATAACACATCGAGGTCGTTATTTTCCGCTTCGGCACGTTTTTGCCGGTCACGCAAATTACCTTCTTTCAGCTCTTCGGCAATTTCTGCTAATAACGAGGTCATTTCATTACGCCTTGCTGTGACATATTCATCAACATGACTGGCGTTGGATAAAGTGATCAGTGCTTTTTCATAACATTGACGGGCAGAACCGAGCATTTCACTGGCGCGGGCCTGATTGCCTCTTTTGATCTGGCTTTCAACATTAATCCGCAGTTGCAGGTTTTCCAGTCGTCTGTCTTCCTGTACCACGACCTGAGTGTCAATATTGCCGCGGGCATGCTCAGCCCGCAAAATAGTTCTGAGCTTTTTAATGCCCTGGATCATGCCGATGATTTGTTTGTCGTTATCAGGCAGCGTGATATGTTCGCTCGGCGCTTGCATATTGCTACCCATATCCTCAAGCTTTTTTTCGGTGTCGGCCAGACGGCTTTTTAAATCGCGGGAACCAGGTTCCAGCTCCACCATGGCTTTGAGTGTGTAAGCAATACGTTTAAGCAGCATTTGTGAGGTGGCAGGGGTCAGAGGAACGTTTGCCGCGTTTAACAAAATTTCTTCGGTATCTTCCAGCATGCCACGCAACTTTGAGAACTCGGCCCGTTTTAACGTAGCCAACCGCTCTTTATGTTGTTGTATGGCGTTCGAGATAACAGCAAAAACCACCAATGCTATTACCAGAACAATGATCATGGTCAAAACCATCTGAACCTCTGACTTGGTTTATCATCCGCATCTTAAACAGAAATTGGCAAAATTACCAATGTTCCGCTGCCCGTCAGGGCAGATACAACCGGAAAACCCCACCACCAAACTGACCACCGTTGGCTAATTCAATCCGGCCAATCCGGCCCTGATTGCGGTGTGCTTTGGCGATTAGATGTGCAAAAAACAGGCCTAAACCTGTGCGCCCGGCCGATAAATTAAAATGCATCATACTATTGTCGCTATTTTCCAGCATATATTGTGGAAAACCTTCGCCATCATCATGTAATTCGATACACAGATAATCGTCGGTTATGCTGGCTTTTAGTAACAGCTGGGTCGTGCTGTAACGCAACGCATTGACAAACATATCATTAATCAGATTACCGACCAAATCGTTGTCAAAAAACCAACACAGATTGTGGCTGGATTCCAGCTGCACCGCGATTTGTTTTTGTTGGCTGTACATCTCATTTTTGATCAGTACTTCTTCCAGTAAATCTTCAACAAAATATTCGTCCAGATGCAGCGGAAGTTGTTCTTTTTCAATACGATATAACGACAATAACTGCATCAGGTTGCTGTTTAACCGCGAGGCTTCGTAGTGAATGCGTGCCAGTTCCTGACTGGCTGTTTCCGAATGAGGGGCGAGATCCTGCTGTAATAAATCCATCGACTGGATCAGCATACAGAGTGAGTTTTTCATGTCATGTACGGCTGAAGCCAGCACAGTGGCAAAATCAATGTCCGGTTGTTCCACGTTATTTAAAATCCTTCACCGCTGCTTTGTCACCATGGTCAGTAAAAAGAACTACTGCTTGGGCAGGTTTTTAGCTACTATTGGTTATACTAAACGCCAAAATATGAATTGGCTGGAATAATCACATCATCCGCGCATATGGCTAATCATATGTCAATAACGGAAGCCTGACACATGAAATTACAACAGTTACGTTATATTGTCGAAGTGTTAAATCACAATCTTAACGTATCCGCGACAGCGGAAAGTTTGTACACCTCACAACCTGGCATCAGTAAACAAGTGCGGATGCTGGAAGATGAACTGGGCATTCAGGTGTTTGGCCGCAGTGGCAAACATTTAACCCACGTGACGCCTGCCGGGCGCGATGTCATTGAAATAGCACAACAAATTCTGGCAAAAGTGGAAAGTATCAAAGCGGTTGCCAAAGAACACACCCTGCCGGATCAGGGCAAACTGAATATTGCCACCACTCATACCCAGGCCCGTTATGCGCTGCCGGACGTGATTGGTGGTTTTATCAAGAAGTTTCCGAAAGTGTCGTTGCATATGCATCAGGGTACACCGCAACAAATTTCAGAAGCAGCGTCCCGTGGCGATGCCGATTTTGCCATCGCCACTGAAGCCATGCATTTGTTTTCTGATTTAGTGATGTTGCCTTGTTATCACTGGAACCGCAGTGTGATAGTGCGCCATGATCATCCGCTGGCGCAGCTGGATCATCGCATTGAAATTGAAGATGTGGCCAAACATCCGATAGTGACTTATGTGTTTGGTTTTACCGGTCGTTCTGAGCTGGACCGAGCTTTTGGTGAAAAAGGCCTGGAGCCAAAAATTGTCTTTACCGCTACCGATGCCGACGTAATTAAAACTTATGTGCGTCTGGGGTTAGGTGTGGGTGTCATAGCCTCAATGGCCATGGATAAAGAGCTGGATAAAGATTTGGTGTCGATAGATGCCAGCCATTTATTTGCTGCGTCCACCACTAAAATCGGTTTTCGCAAAGGTTCGTTCCTGCGTACTTATATGTATGATTTTATTGAGCGTTTTGCACCTCATCTGACCAAGGAAGTGGTGGAAAAAGCTAATATGCTGCGAAATCAGGAAGAGATTGACCGGATGTTTGCCAAAATTGAATTGCCGGTTCGTTAAGCTGTTTTGCTGATAAAAAAAGACCGCTGTTGCGGTCTTTTTTTGGGCACATATAGCAACAGTCATAGCCCTTGCCAGCAACAGCTTAAGCCAGTTCCTGCCTTAACTCGCGGCAAGCCTGCACCATTTGGGCAAGAGCCGCTTCCGCTTCCGGCCAGCTGCGGGTTTTCAGGCCACAATCCGGATTCACCCACAGCTGTTGTAGTGGCAGTTTGCCGGCCGCTTTATTAATCAACTGTTTGATCCAATCAAGCTGCGGCACATTGGGTGAGTGAATATCATAAACACCGGGGCCTATCTGGTTTGGATAGGCAAAATCTTCAAAGGCCCCCAGTAGCTCCATGTTCGAGCGCGAAGTTTCAATGGTGATCACATCAGCATCCATAGCGGCAATAGCAGCAATAATGTCGTTAAACTCGGAATAACACATATGGGTGTGAATTTGTGTACTGTGCTGCACTTTGCTGCTGCATCTTTTAAAGGCATCCACTGCCCAGTCGAGATACTGCTGCCACTGGCTTTGTTTCAGTGGTAATCCTTCCCGAAAAGCCGGTTCGTCAATCTGAATGATCTGAATACCGGCCTGCTCCAGCGCTTTTACTTCATCCGCCAGTGCCAGACTAAGCTGTAGTGCAATATCAGCCCGGCTGAGATCTTCTCGTGGGAAAGACCAGGCCAGCATTGTGACAGGACCGGTCAGCATGCCTTTGACCGGCTTTTGGGTCAGCGACTGTGCGTAGCTTGTCCAGCTGACAGTCATATCCGCGCTGCGGCTGATATCCCCGATAATAATGGGCGGTTTGACACAGCGGCTGCCGTAGCTTTGCACCCAGCCAAACTGACTGAACACATAACCTTGCAGTTGCTCGCCAAAATATTCCACCATGTCGTTGCGCTCTGCTTCACCATGCACCAGCACATCCAGTCCTAATTGTTCCTGCAGTGTGATGGCTTTGGCAATTTGCTGCTCGATCTGCCGCTGATACTGCTGCTCGCTGATGCGGCCAGCTTTGAGGTCCAGCCGTAACTTGCGGATGTCGCTGCTTTGCGGGAATGAGCCAATAGTGGTGGTGGGCAACAGGGGGAGTTGCAGCTGTTGCTGTTGCAGTTTGATACGTGCGGCAAAAGGCAAAGCCCGGTCTGAACTTTCGGCCTTGGCGCGCTTGCAGGCTTGTTGCACTGCCGGGTTATGCACCAGCGACGAATTCTGGCGTGCTGTCAGCGGCAAGCTGTAACTGCGAATAACGCCGGTATCACCACTTTGTAGTGCTTGTTGTAATAACTTCAGCTCCTCACACTTTTGCCGGGCAAAAGCAAACCAGCTTTTTACTTCTGGTTGCAGCTGTTTTTCCAGCGTTAAATCTACCGGGCAATGTAATAAAGAGCAGGAGGTGCCAAGCCAGAGTTTATCGCCTCTGCGCTCAAATAAAGGTTTAAGTTGTTGATAGGCTTTGGTTAAATCGGCACGCCAGATATTACGGCCATTAATAATGCCGGCCGAGAACACCCAGTGGGTTGGGATCAACACATCTGCTTGTTGCAGATCGCAGCTTTGAGCAGATAAGTCCAGATGAATACCATCGAGGGGTAAATCCACCAGCTGCGGTAAATACGCGGAAATATCGCCAAAATAGCTGGCAAGCAGCAACTTCAGCTTGCCTTTTTGCAGGCTCTGGTAACTGGTTTGAATTGCATTGAGCCATGCTGCCGACAGTTCCAGCGCCAGCACGGGCTCGTCAAGTTGTAGCCACTCTACACCTGCAGCATTAAGCGCATCCAGTAGCTGCTGATAACCCTTTAATAATGCCGGCAGCAGGCTAAGTTTATCGATGCCATCAGCCACTTTGCCACAATAGAGGTAAGTGACAGGGCCTGGCAGCACCAGTTTAAAATGAAGTCCCAGCGCTTTGGCTTCCTCAATCTGCCGGAACAGGCTCAGATCCGACAGCTGAAATTGCTGCTTGGCGTCAAATTCCGGCACCAGATAGTGATAATTGGTGTTAAACCATTTGGTCATATCGCTGGCAGCAGCGGCAGGGCCAGTGGGAGCGCGGCCGCGGCCAATACGAAACTGACAGTCAAAATCAATCTGGCCATCAGCACTTTGATGCCGCTTAGGCACCACACCCAACAATAACGAGGTATTGAGGATGTGATCGTAAAAAGCAAAGTCACCCACAGGCACTAAATCAATACCGGCCTGCTGTTGCAACTGCCAGTGCTGCGCTCTGAGTTTTTTGCCGATCTGTTCCAGCTCTGCCTGGCTGATCTCTTGTTGCCAATATTGTTCTAAAGCACGTTTTAACTGGCGTTTAGTGCCAATACGCGGAAAACCAAGGCTGTGTGTTGTTGACATATCTTTTCCTTATTTAGACGTCTGGATGTTGATATGTCTATTCTTGCCGGTTATGCTGTGGCGCCACAACTGAATAACGGCCCTCTGTTAGATGAGAAAAATTCATTATGATTGAGCTGAAACTACTGCGCACTTTACAGGCATTACAACAAACCGGCTCCTTACAGGGCGCAGCCAGCAGGCTTTTTGTCACCCAGTCGGCCTTGTCACATCAACTTAAAGATGCTGAGCAAATGCTGGGCGCCAGTTTGTTTGTACGTAAGTCACAACCAGTGCAATTTAGCGCTCAGGGCAAATTATTGCTCGATTTGGCCGCTACTGTATTACCGCAACTTGATGTGGCCTGGCAGCAGCTCAAAAGTGGTCAGTTACCGGCACAACAACTGCGTTTAACTGTGGAGTGTCATGCCTGTGTGCATTGGTTATTGCCGGCATTAAAAGCATTTCGCCAGCAATGGCCACAGCTGCAACTGAGCTTTGAAACCGACATTCAGCACCATGCGATAGAAGCCATGCTCAATGATGAGTTGGATCTGGTGTTAACCACAGACAGACGGCTGGAGCAGCACGTCAGTTATCTGCCGTTATTTGAGCTGGAGCTTTTTGCTTTTATTGCGCCTGAGCATCCGCTGGCAGGGGCTGAATTTGTAACAGCGGCAGATTTAGCGCCGGAAAAGTTGCTGGTTTATCCTATTCCGCCAGAGCGACAGGATTTATTCCGGCTGTTTTTACAAAAAACCGCGTTTCGCGGTGAGCTCAGACAAGTTTCGCAGGCCAGCCAGATGCTGCAGCTGGTGGCAGCAGGCGAGGGCATTGCGGTGCTGCCAGGCTGGCTGGCAGAGCCTTTTGTCAGCCAAGGACTGATTGTGGTTAAAAAGCTGGGCGAACAGGGTTTTAGCCGTCAGATGTATCTGGCTTATCAGCGCGAAAAACAAAGTGCGGCTTTAACGGCTTTTTATCAGCTGCTGCGCCGTTATTCACCCAATAGCCAACTACAGGCTATGGTTTAACGGCGCCTGTGCCGGTAATTAAAGGCACAGAGTTGCTGTGCCTGAGTATCCCAGATTGCAGGCGCTGTTTAAGGGGGGGCCGCTGTGGTGTTATTCGTAAGGGAGTGGGTCTGTCACCTGATTTAATGCAAAAGCTTCCAGCCGCTCCTGACAGGAGCCACATTTACCACAGGCTTTTTCACGGCCGTTATAACAGGTCCAGGTTTTACTGTAATCAAGACCCATGGCCAGGCCATCTTTGAGGATTTCAATTTTGGTCTGATGCAGATAAGGGCTGATAATATCCACCGGTTCGTAGTTGGCGATTTGGCAGACGTCATGCATTTTTTGCACAAATTCAGGCCGGCAGTCCGGATAAATAAAGTGATCACCCGAATGCGCGCCGTAATAGACCGCTTGCGCATCCAGCGATACCGCATAGCCCACCGCCAGACTTAATAAAATCATATTGCGGTTAGGCACTACAGTTGATTTCATATTGTCGGCGGCGTAATGGCCTTCAGGTACTTCAATATCGTCGGTTAAAGACGAACCACCAATTAACTGATTAATTGCTGATATATCAACAATTTTGTGATGAATGCCAAGCTCCTGGCAAACATTTTGTGCACAAATCAGCTCTTTGACATGGCGCTGACCATAGTTAAAGGACAGGGCATACACTTGATGGCCGGCACGAATGGCATTGTGCAGCACGGTAAAGGAATCCATGCCACCGGAATAAATCACAACAACTTTTTGCGGCATTCTTGCAGCTCCCGTTATAATGGTCAGCAATTTGGGGCGCGCATTGTACTGCATAATCGCCAAGGGCTAAAGGAAATCAACTCAGCGTGTATAAAGTTAACGAAATTTTTGAAACTATTCAGGGTGAAGGCAATTACACCGGTACACCGTCCATTTTTCTGCGGTTGCAGGGTTGTCCTGTTGGTTGCTCCTGGTGTGATACCAAACATACCTGGGACATCCATCCTGATTTGTTAATACAGCTGGGCGATACCACGCAAAAAAAAGCCGATTCTGATCATTGGGCAAATACCGACGCAAAGGGCATTTGTGAGCTGTTTCGTGAGCGCGGTTACCGTGCACGCCATGTGGTGATCACAGGCGGCGAGCCTTGTATGTATGACTTAAACCCGCTTTGTGAACTGTTACATCAGCAGGGTTTTAGCACTCAGATTGAAACTTCGGGCACTTTTGAAATTCTGGCGCCTGACACCACCTGGGTCACAGTGTCACCCAAGGTGAATATGAAAGGGGGTTATCCGGTGTTAACCAGCTGCCTGGAGCGTGCCAACGAAATTAAACATCCGGTGGCGATGGAAAAACATGTGGAAGAGCTCAAAGAGCTGCTGCAGAGCATCAATACCTCAGGCAAATATATTTACCTGCAGCCTATCAGTCAAAAAGCCAAGGCCACTAAACTGGCTATTGAAGCCTGTATGGCCAATAACTGGCGGTTAAGCGTGCAGGTCCATAAATACCTGGGTATTAATTAAGCGCCTTTGTTGCTGCTGGTGTGATGGTCAGCGCCAGGTTGCAGCCATTGGTGTAATGCTTCCAGCGTCGGGCTGGCATCAGCTGCGGCCATCAGCTGATACTTGAGCGGTGGTTGCATATTTAAAATTTCCAGCCAGCGCTGAGCCAGCCAGTTGCTGCAATGCCAGGCCGGCTCAGGATACAAAGCATCCAGCTGGGGGTTCTGCCGGAACACGGTCTGAAGTTCGGCCGCAATTAATGCATCCCTTTGCTGGAAAGGCAACTCAGGCCAAGCTGGCAAAGGGCTGACTTTGGCGACATGCAGGCCGTCAGGCTCCTGAAAACGCTGATGAATAAGTACCCGTTCAGTACCTGCGATAGTGATGCCCAATAAACCATCGTCCAGCTGTTGAAAGTCTGTCACCTGCACCAGGGTGGCAACTTTAAAGATCCGATCCGGATGTTGCTGGGCCACATAAGGGTTTAATAAAGCACTGGCAAAGGGCCTTTTGCCGGCACAGGCTTCTTTAACCAACCGGATATATCTGGGTTCAAATACCCGAAGTTGCATTTGCCCTTGCGGCAACACCACCTGACTTAACGGAAATAAGGCTATTTCAGACCACATTTTCAGACCACGTTGATTGTGCACTTTTTCATTGCTGTAACTGTTTACGTGGCAGCTTGCATTTCGGATTGAAAACTACTGTCAGATAAGGCGATTTTTGCTATGGTTAACCACAGGTTTGGCTTTTGCAACAGCCGCCGCTGTGGGCTCTGTTGTGATGGTCTGTAGTCAGAGGTATATGCAGTTGATAAAAGCAATCCGGGTTAAAACAGCGCTGCTGTGCGTTGCTGCATTCGCACTCTATCCACTGGTGCAGGCCAATGAAATTAAGGCTGTGGTCAGTGATACCAACCCAGTGCCTTACGCCATGTTTTCGCAGGATGGAAAACTCAGTGGTGGCATCAGCAAACAACTGATTGACGAAGTTGGCAAAATAACCTCTTTGCCAGTGCTGTATCTACCCTTAACCCGTGCCAGAGTGGAGCAATGGATAGCGTCGGGCAAAGCCGATCTGGGTTGTTTTCTCAGTCCGGATTGGGTGAGTAAACCAAAAGATCTGGAGTGGGTCGGGCCTTTATTTTATTCGGCGCAATATATAGTGCGGCGTAGCGACAGCAAACCCAACCGGCAACTGAGCGACTTATTTCACAAAAGAGTGGGAACCATCCGCGGTTTTGTGTATCCCGAGCTGGAGCAGGCTTTTGCCGAAGAGTTGTTAGTGCGGGATGACGCCCATTCGCTGGAAAGTAATTTAACCCGGCTGGCGCAGGGTCGGCTGGATGCGGTGATGACTGTCGATTTATCTTATGGTTATGTGATGGCGCGACAGCAGTTTGGCGTGAGCCTGAGTTACGATCCACTCTGGACCAAAGCTCCGGCTCTTTATTGTGCGCTCAGCCCAAAATCAAGCCATCTGGCGGCTATCAAACAAGCTTTTGATAAACTGCAACAGCAGCAGTTTATTGAAAATATTATCCGGCCTTATTTACCGGCAAACACACCAATAGACGCATCGTGAAACGAAAAAAGGCAGATATTGCAGAACAATGCGGCCTTATCTGTCAAATAAAACCGCCAATAAAAATCAATTCACACTGCTTTAAGCAGAATATCAGGCCAGCATTCTACTGCAATGGCAGAGCACAATATTGATGCTGTCGTTGGCAAAGGACTGCACAGGCTGATTATTGTCGCACTGGATCGTCTTTTAGTTTTGGGATCTTCAGCCCCAGCTCCTGGCCACGATATTTGGCATAATAAGTACAGCCGGCAAACATCAGGCAAGCCGCCGCAAGTTCAGCCAGGGCCAGATAAAAAGTGGTGCCACTGCTGATCCACAGATGAGTCAGACTATGCACAAAATAAATCATCACAATAAAATTGGCCCAGGCGAAGGTATAAGCCTTACCTCGTAAAATACCCAAGATGGGTAACCATAGGGGCCCCCACAGCAGTGCTAACAGCACTCTGCTACTGCCAAGTTCTGGCGGATCTAGCCATAACACCCAGGCGGGCATCAACAAAAATAATGCTAAAAAACCCACTTGGCCTAACCGCAAATAACGGAGGGTGCGGGTAGCAAGCGGAATGTGAGACGCAATTAACCAGGTCATTGTAATTTTCCGGCAACTAGAGCTAAACGTTTACCAAACTGAACAGCCATCTGCTGTTCGTGGGCTGTGAGGGCAGAGCTGTGCTCTGGGCCTGTTACATGACTGGGGCCGTAAGGCGTACCGCCGCTTTGGGTCTGATGTAATGCAGGTTGATCATAAGGCGTGCCGAGCAGCACCATGCCATGGTGTAACAGCGGCAGCATCATACCCAGTAAGGTGGCTTCATTACCACCATGCATTGATGAAGAAGAGGTAAAAACACCGGCGGGTTTGTCGATCAGTGTGCCTTTTAACCAAAAAGCGCTGGTGTTGTCCCAAAACGCTTTCATTTCGGCGCTCATCAGGCCAAACCGCACCGGACTACCTATGGCCAGCGCATCCGCCTGTGCCAATTCTTCTGGGCTGACCACAGGATGGTGCGCTAAATGCGGCGCAGGCGCAGCACCTTCCATTGCCGTAAAATGCAGCGCCGGCACAGTACGAAGTAGCGCTGTAGCGCCGGTTGCTTCTATACCAACGGCAATTTTTTCTGCCAAAGCTGCCACAGAGCCATGGCGGGAGTGATAAAGCACCAACACAGTCACCGGCATTAAAATAATTCCAGTAAGCGGCTGGCGGGGCGGGCGATCACCGCTTTATTGCCATGCACCACTACAGGGCGTTCAATTAGTTTTGGCTGGCGCAGCATTGCCTGAATAATGATATCGTCTGATAAAGACTCGTTATCCAGACCCATGCTTTTGTATTCGTCTTCTTTATTTCTCAGCAGCTCACGTGGGGACAATTGCAGCTGTTTTAATAAAGTACGCAGTGCACTTTCGTCCAGCGGTTCATTCAGGTAGTTGACCACCTGAAATGGGCGGCCCAGCTGTTCCAGCAGTGACAAGACTTCGCGGCTTTTGGAGCAGCGGTTGTTATGATAAATGGTCAGCATGGGCGCGTCCTCAGTTTAGTTTTTTCAGTCGGCTAAATTCTGTCTGCAAGGCTTTTTTCTTGGCTTCAAGCCGGCGGTTTTCCAGTTGTTCTTCCGTCCCCAGCTCATTGAGCGCCATATTAATATCGTCGATGGCTTTTTGATAATTGGCCATCTGGTAATACAGATCGGAGCGGGCTTCGTAATACCGCGCCATATCACCCAAACCTTTGTAAGCCTGGGTTAGCATGTCGTACGCCAGGAAATTGTCGTTTTTGTAATACAACAGGTTTTTTAACAGATGTAGTGCCAGGCGGTGTGAATTGCCCTGCATAGCCGCATTAGCGTAATTGAGGGTGATCACCTGATTATTGGGTCTTAGCAGATATTGTTGTTCCAGCATTTCCAGCGCCTGTTTGACCCTGTTGGTACTCAGATAAACATCGGTCATGGCGTCCAAATAAAACAGGTTTTTATCGTCGCTGGCTCTGAGTTTGCTCAGCAGCTGTTCGGCACCCTGATAATCTTTGCTATCGAACAAAGCCAATGCCAAACCATACTGATTGGCTTTGGTATTGCCCCCAGGTTGTGCCAGTTTTTTCTGAAAATGGGCAATAGCTGCGGCGTTGTCCAGTTGGTATCTGGCCCAGATCCTTGCTCTGATATGGGCAAAGTCGGCACTGTCGGGGACAAATTTCTGCTCAAACTGCTGTGCTCTGACTCTGGAGTCGCTGATCCGAGCTCTGGATAAAGGGTGGGTATATAAAAACGCCAGCTGGGTGTTGGCAAACCGGGTTTTTTCACTGAGTTTATTAAAAAACTCCGGCATGGCATAAGGGTCAAAACCTGCACTTGCCAACAGCTGAATACCAATACGATCGGCTTCCTGTTCATTACTGCGGGTAAAGTTGATAGCTGATTGTTGTGCCACCCCCTGTGACGCCATTAAACCTGCCATACCGGCTTCCGGATTCACTGCCGCCAGTAAAATTGAACCCAGTATAGAGGCCATAGTCAGCGGCGCTGACTGCGAGCGTGCTTCAACAGAACGTGCAATATGACGTTGTGTCACGTGCACAATTTCGTGAGACATGACAGAAGCAAATTCACTTTCGGTTTCCGCCACGGCCAGGGTGCCGGTATTGGCCACTATATGGCCACCTAAAGTCGCAAAGGCGTTAATGTCCGGGTCGTTAACCCAGTAGAAATGAAACGGAAAACGTACACCTTCGGCTTTGGCAATCAGACTCTGCCCAAGGTTATTCAGGTATTCATCCAATAAGGGATCGTTGACAATCGGCAATCTGGCACGGGTTTGGCGCATCATCACATCGCCAATTTGTTTTTCTTTTTCCGGTGTTAAAGTTGAAAATGCGTTGCTGCCAAGATCAGGCAGCTGATTGTTATTGGCCAGGGCCGGAAAAGTTAACAGGGCTGACAGGCCCAGAGCCTTCAGCCAGTTGCAGTTTACAAGCATAAACTTCATTAATACTCTGCTCTGATCGTACGGCTTTTTCAGCCATTTTTACTGCATCTGTATCCGGATATGCGATCTGTTGCTGCATCTACAACCGGATGGATACGCCATTTACCTTGCCCGTTACAGTTGGGTTTGCGACTTCAAACTGAAGTTGCGCACAACTCAAGGTTTTGTGGTCAGTCTCGGATAGACCATGGCAGGCTAAATGTTGCCTTGGATCTGGCCTGAATATCAAGCACAACCTTGTTATTGCCACTTAACTGCCGCAAGTTACAGCATCCATTTTGTGCGGCAAGGTGTTTTCTTTGGCAGGGTTGTGGCTGCGAAGTTCCATTGAAGGAACAGAGATCAGCAAAAAACAATTTGATTGTTCAAGGGTGATTCAGGCCGTATTTCACCCAGAGTTTATCCAGTAAGCCTTGTTTGGCCTGTAATTGCAGCTCAGCTTCGAGCTGCTCGGCTATGGCAAAATGCGGCGATAATCTGGAAAAGGCCAGGTAACCGTCAATATTCTGTTGTTGAAAATAAGGCTGACGTTTGAGATCAGTCAATTGCAAGCCAGCGTCATGAAAGGAGCCCAAAGCGGTTTTTTCGACGGTAATGGCATAATCCACCCGTCCCATCGCCACCATGTGCAGTGCCACACTTTCAGAGGGGACTTTTACCCTGGAAAAAATCTGGCTGTTATCAAAATCAGGGAAATACACAGCGTCACGCATCACAGCCACAGTACGACCTTTTAAATCAGCAAGTTGCGTCAGCGGAGATGGTGCTTGTGGCCGACCGTAAAACACAAATGCTGAGTGAAACTGCATCATCGGCGGAGATAAAAAATATAAAAACTTTTGCCGCTGCGGGTTGTTGATTAAACCTGCCACTATGTCCAGTTCGCCCTGTGCTGCCATTTTCAGGCAACGCGGAAAAGGACAGGGTACCACTTCAAGCCGGTAACCCAGGGCTGCCGCCACCGGTGTTAAAATATCCAGCGATAAACCGCTTGGCTTTATAACATCTTCAGTGTGGTAATAAGGCGGGGAGTGGTACATGCCAAGTTTCAACACCCGCTGATCAGTGGGCTGCAACGGTGTGCTGCGGTTTGCTGCATAAGCGGGTGCCATCACGCTACAAAAAGCGCACAGAAACAACAAAACAGCGTACAACAAAAACAAACTTTGTCTGAACTGCATTACAAAGCTCCGGCCAGAAGCTGCCCTTGCTGCTGTCTGCTTAGCATCTGACGGATTTGGCTTTCACAGCCATCAGTGCATAGCGACAACAACAGGCGGCACCACAACATCTGTCCTAGTATAACGGGTACAGCTAATCTAACCTAGTTTAATAGCAGTTGTACCCGAAAACCAAGCTGAAATTGTCTTGGCGTGCCAGGTTCATAACTACGACCATTGGCCTGATTGACCACTACAGCGCCGGCATAATCCTGGTTGGTCAGGTTATCAATGGCCAGCCACCAGCTCCAGTTGCTGTTTAGCCACTCGGTTTGCCAGCTGCTTTTGAGATCCATAAGTGTGGCACTGTCAGCCGCCATACTGTTGTTGTCATCAATCCAGAGTTTACCGCGGTAACTGAGTTGACTACTGAGCTGCCAGAAGGAGCTGGCAAAAGGGGCATAATTCAGGCCAAGCTGATGTTGTACCCGGGCTACACCGGGCAAATGATTGCCTGCGCTGCTGTCGGCTTTGAAACTGGCATCAAGCAGGGTGCTGCTCCATCGCAGTTCAAGCTTTTCACTAAAGTTATGTAACAGCCAGATTTCCGCCCCCGTTCTTTGGGTTTTTGCGGCATTGCGGTAACTGGTGCGCCCACCCAGCGATTGTGCTACCACCAGCTCGTCACGACTTTGAATATAAAACCAGTCGATTGAGGCCTGAGTGTGTTGCTGTAGCCATTTCAGTCCCAGATCCAGCTGGCGGTTATGCGCCGGTTTTAACGCCAGATTTAAACCACTGCCATTGGGCTGATAAGCCATCTCGGTCAGGGTTGGTGTTTCAAAACCCCGGCCGCTACTGAAGTAAAAATGCAGCTGCTCAGTTAATGGATAAGATGCACCCAACGCAAAAGCCGCCAGTTGCTCGCTACTTTGGCCGCCATCGTCCGGGTTGCCAGGTCTGATAAAATAATCTTCGACTTTAAACTTGATGCGGCTGAGCCTCGCGCCAAGATGCAGTGCCCATAACAAGTCGGTCTGGTATTCACTTTGCCAGGCAATTTCGCTGTTTTGCACCTGACCACTTTCGTCGCGGCGTAAATCTCCGGCAACACCCCGCAGATTCACATAACCCTGGCGCTGGTCGGTATTCTCTTCCAGCTGGGCAACAAATTGATGTTGCCAGTTATTCCATTGCAGCAGCTGCTGGGCCTTGAGGCCACGATAGTGCCGGGTCAGCGCCACCACACCACCAGCCGCAGTTGGGCCATCACCGCTAAAGGCTAGAAACTGGGTGATATCCCGCTCGCCCTGCCAGGCCGACACTTGCCAGTTGTCATCATCCGGGCTGAGCGTCATGCTGAGCTGACGCTGTGCGCTGCTTTTTCGGCTGTTAAATAAAGTGGCCACAGAGGCCGTTTGGCCTGAGTCGCGGTCGAACTCGGCTTTGGTCAGGCCAAGCGGGTCCTCGAGCAGTGGATCGTCGCTCCAGTCGTAACGCCAGTTCAGCACCAGGCTGTCAAACTGATAATTGCTGCGAAGGGCGGCCTGACGTTTTTCGGCGCTGTTGTGCGCGCGATAGCCGTCGTGATCCAGGCTTTTCAGATAAAGTTCAGTCTGACCATCACCGGCCTGCAGGCTGTGCTGGCGGTAATCACTGCTTTGTTGGCTCTGCAATGAAGCTCCGTCCATTGCTGCTTTGCTCTGCAGTGTTAACACCCCCCCGGCGGCGTTGCCATACAGCGCCGCAAAAGGGCCACGCAACACTTCAACAGCGCTTAGTTGCTCAAAGGGAATACTGGACGGTTGGCTTTGACCATCGCTGGTTGACCAGGGGATGCCGTCAAACATCACTTCAATACCGCGTACACCAAAACTGCTGCGACTGCCAAAACCGCGCAGACTAATGCGGCTGTCCTGCGCAAAGTTGGCGCGCTGATCGGCTTGCAGCCCCGGCATTTGTTTGAGTAAAGCGGCAATATCCAGCGCCGGACTGGCGTTCAGCTCAAGCCGGCTCACTGCAGCGACCGAACTTAACCATGGCTTGGGCTGTTGCTGCACACTGACTACCAGCCGTTCCAATTGCTCCTCTTCGCTTGCGGTTGGGGTTTTGTCAGCGCTGGCAGGCGCTTGCTGCTGAGCATTGAGCGCGAAACTGCAACTTAGCGCGAGCACAGGCAACAACGCGAGCAAAGTAGGGCAGCGCTTGGTGCCAGGAAACAAAGCTCTGGATAACGGGGTTTGGCGGGCAAGGTACATCAGATCCGTCCTCAGTCAGGTATTTTTATGATGTTTCAGGCCAGAAGTCTGGGGTTGTATTTGTGATGGCTGGATGGCGGCGCCCTTGGTTGGCCTGATTTTCAGGCGGCCTTTTTAGCAAAGCAGGGTTGTTGCCATCTGCCAGAACCACTTTCCCTCTGGTTTTCAGCTCAGCTTTACATGAAAAAGCCGGTGCAAACACCGGCTTTTTTAAAGCAGCGTGCTGTTATGGCTGAGGTGTCAGCCGTAAAATGGCGCCGTTATCTTCATCCGTTAATAAATACACACTGCCATCCGGGGCAACTTCCACATCACGCACCCTGCTGCCAATGCGGATACGCTCTTCGTGTACCACTTTGTCGTTTTTAACTTCAAGCCGCACCAACTGGCCAAACTTTAACGAACCTACCAACAGGTTTTGTTGCCACTTGCTAAACATCGGCTGGTGATAAAAGGTCATGCCGCTTGGTGCAATGGACGGCACCCAATAATGCAGTGGCTGCTCCAGGCCATCGGCTTTGGTTTTACCAATCACACCACCGCCATATTCTTCGCCATAGGTGATCAGCGGCCAGCCATAGTTTTTAGCAGCCTGGGTGATATTAATTTCGTCGCCACCCTGTGGGCCATGTTCATGGGTCCAGAGCCGGCCCTGGTTGTCTAAAGTGGCGCCCTGAATGTTACGGTGGCCGTTTGACCAGACTTCAGCTTTGGCATTTTTATCGGCCAAAAACGGATTGCCAGGCGCGGCGCTGCCATCCGGCATCACCCGCACCACTTTGCCGATATGAGTGGACAGCGGTTGCACGTCTTCACGGCGGCTGCCTCTGTCACCTAAAGTGATAAAAAGTGCACCACTGCTGTCCTGTACCAGCCGGCCACCAAAGTGATATTTACTGTTAAATTTAGGTTGCTGGCTAAACAGCACTTTGCTGTTGGTCAGGCTGTTGCCCACCAGTTTGGCACTGAGCACTGCTGTGCTATTGGTGTCATCTTTACCTGGTTCAGAAAAACTTAAATACAGTGTCTGGTTGCTGGCAAAATTTTTATCCAGCATCACATCCAGTAAACCACCCTGACCACCCACTGCCAGTGCCGGCAAACCTGTGACAGGCTCGCCTAATTTACCCTCTGATACTATCCGAAGTTTGCCATCACGTTCTGTCACTAAGATGCGGCCGTCCGGTAAAAACGCCATGCCCCAGGGGTGGGATAAACCTTCAGCCACAGTTTCAATTTTCAGCTTGTGCTGCTCTGTTGCTAAAAATGCCGGTTCAGCGGCAACAGCGGCCGTTGTGCTCAGTAACAGAGCCCAAGGTAAAGTTTGAGTTATTTTCATTGGTTATTCTCCATGCCTTAACAGGCCTTCTTCCTGCAGTGCCTGACGCACCGCCGGACGTTTGGCAATCCGCTCCAGATACGCCTGAAGTTGCGGGTAAGGGGTTAAATCAAATTTGACCAGCCGCGCCCAGAGCGACACGTTAAACAAATAGGCATCGGCCAGAGTAAATTGCTCACCGGTCAGAAACTGCGGCTGCACCAGTGTCTGTTCCAGTTGGCCAAACCGCAGTTGCAGTTTTTGCACAGCCGCTTGTTTGGTGGGCTCGGCCGCTGTGGGGTCAAATAAAGGTGAAAAGTTTTTGTGCAGCTCAGTGGCAATAAAGTTCAACAAACTTTGCTGTTTGTAACGGGCAAAACTGCCGTTGGCCGGTGCCAGGTTGCTGGCAGGAGATTGATCGGCAATGTATTGCAAAATAGCCGGGCATTCGGTCAACACTTCGCCATTTTTTAACTGCAGCGCCGGTACATAACCCAGCGGGTTGATCTGGGTAAAACTGCTACCATCGGGCAACAGTTTGCTTTTTAAATCCACTTTAACGGGTGTGAATTTTAAACCGGCTTCAAACAGACAAATGTGAACGGCCAGTGAGCTGGCCCCCGGGGCATAATACAATTTCATCGGATAAAGCTCCTGACAGTTCGGTGGTTAACCGGGTTATGGCAGAGACTTTAGCACCACTTCATGATGATTGCTGGTTTTAAAGTCCTGATAAACCTGCACAATAACGCCATCTTGCCCAATTAAAAAACTGGTGCGATGAATACCATCGTACACTTTACCCATAAACTTTTTTTCGCCCCATACACCAAAAGCTGCGGCAGTCTGATGTTCCGGATCAGACAGCAGAGTAAAATTCAGCGCATCACGCTGGGTAAATTTGGCCAGGCTTTTCACCGGATCTGTGCTGATGCCAACAATCTGCACTCCTTTGGCGGCAAAGTCAGCCTGATGGTCGCGCAGGTTACAGGCCTGCACAGTGCAGCCTGGCGTCATGGCTTTAGGGTAAAAATAAACCAGCACTGCGCCGGATTTTAATAAGTCAGACAGCACCACAGTGTTGCCATGTTGATCCAGCAGTGAAAATTCAGGGGCCTTTTGGCCTGCAGTCAGCATATTCATCATGATTCCTTTTTATCAAAACCGTTTTATAAAAAAACCGGCGCAAAACAAGGTTGTGGCCGGTTTTTACTGGATTGAACCAGTGTGTCGGGGCGCTGCACAGCCATGACGCAGGGGGAGCGTATAGTGCCGGCATCGCCTGGTTATCAGTTAACTCTGCAATTAACTCTGCAATTCAAAACTACCTGTTAACGACATTTGTGCAAGCTTCTCCAGCACCAGACTGCGCACAGTGGCCGCATCAATAGAAGCCGGCAACTGCACTGTCATCTGGGTGTGGGTGTGAGCCACCCCATCCAGCTGATGGGTTTCAGAGCGTAAAGCGCCAATATAAATCTGATGGTCAGCCAACAAACTGGAAATAGCCCCCAGTGTGCCCACTTTATCCGGCCCTGTGTAACAAAGCAGGTAAGGGGCCGACAACGGTGGCGGCTTGTGGGCAGATGTACGTTTGGTCATGGTCAGCAGATCAAGTTCAACACCGGAACTTGGCAGCAGATATTCAATTTTGCTGATGGCTGCCGCATCGCCGGACAACAACATAATAAAAGTAAATTCATTGCCAAAAATCGCCATTCTGCTGTCGACGATATTACAGTTGCAGTCACTGACCAGCCGGGACAGTTGACTGACGATACCGGTACGGTCGGCGCCTATTGCAGTCACCACCAGTTGTTGAGCCATCTTTACAAGCGACCTTGAACAGAAAAGGGGCGCCGAGTTTAGCACAGTTCGCCGAAAATTCATCAGCATAGTCAGCTGTTGCTTGTGTTTGTATGACGGCGTCATTACCATAGGCAGCCTGAAAATTACGGAGCAGTAGCCATGTTCAGAGGAAGTTACGTCGCCCTTATTACCCCGATGACAGAAACAGGTGAGGTGGATTACGCCAGCCTGCACACTTTGGTGGATTACCAGTTGCAAAACGGCACCGATGGTCTGGTTATTATGGGCACCACTGGCGAAGCGGCCACTATTCCTTTTAGCGAGCAGCTGACCGTATTACAGGCGGTGATTGAGCAAGTGGCCGGGCGTTGTCAGATTTTGGCGGGTAATGGTTCAAACTCAACGGCCGAAGCTGTTGCCAAAACTGAGGCACTGAATGCTTATGCCATCGACGGTTTTTTAACAGTCACGCCTTATTACAACAAACCCACGCAAAAAGGCATGCTGGCACATTTTCAGGCCGTTGCTGCAGCCACAAACAAACCAGTGTTGCTGTACAACGTCCCAGGTCGTACCGGTGTTGACTTGCAAGCCGCGACAGTGGCTGAACTGAGCAAGGTAAACAATATTGTGGGTATTAAAGAAGCCACGGGTTCAATGGAGCGGCTGTCGCAGCTTAAAGCAAGCTGTGGCGCTGATTTTGATTTACTCAGTGGCGATGATGCCAGTGCCAAAGAATTTATTCTGCAAGGCGGCCATGGCGTGATTTCGGTCACCACCAATGTGGCGCCAGCTGCCATGACGGCGATGATAGCGGCGGCCCGTCAGGTGAATCGTCAGCAAGCCTCTGACATTGATGACAGCCTGCAGGCGTTGCATCGTGATTTATTTATTGAAAGTAATCCAATTCCAACCAAGTGGGCACTCAAACGGATGAAGCTGATCGCTTCTGATTTTGCCCGTTTGCCGTTAACCCGGCTGGAACCAATTCATCAGGTTGTAATCGAACAAGCGCTACAACAAGCCAAAATTAATCTTTAGGAGTTTTTAGGTGCATTATTGGATCCCCGGCACTGTATTTGCCACCCTGCTGTTATCTGGCTGTTCGTTATGGACCGCACCCGAAACCACCAAGGCGCCAGCAGCGCCAACAGTCAAAGAACTGGCTGTTCCTACCGGTTTAAAAGCGCCAAGAACACCGGCGCAATATGATATTCCTGCCAAAGTGGCAAGTGGTGTTCGCGGCGAAGCCGTTGAGCTGCGCGCACCTATGCAGGTGTTGGCAGTTGCCACCAATGCCCGGGTTGAAGAAGACGATAAAGAAGTGCGGGTGTTTTTTGAGCGCAACGAATTTACCGGTGATTTATTGCCATTTTTAACCAGCAATATCACCGACTTTTTTACCGAGCAGCAGATTGAACTGAATAAAACGTCAGCAACCAGCTGGCAGTCTGGTTGGGTGAGTGAATACGAAGAAACCGGCTGGTGGTGGTGGAAAGGTGAAAGCCTGACCCAGCAAAGCCGTTTTAAGGTTGAGTTTGAACCCCGTATCCATGGCCGCACTGTGGCAGTGAAGGTGCAGCTGACTGAACATAAATATGCCGATTCTGACGCGCGTATTACACCCATTGCCCAGCGTCGTGAAGAAGTGCACTTTTTAAACCGGCTGATTGATAAAGTGGCCACTGTGGAGCTGGCGCGTATTCAGGAGGCCAAAGCCAAGCAGCCTGATGTGTTGTTAACCCGCGCCACCAACGATAAAAATGAAGCTGTGTTGTTAACCACACAACCTCTGGAAGTGGCCTGGGCACAACTTGAATTATTGTTTGAACACTTGTCTTTGGAAGTGACGGATTTAAACCGTACCGACTATCTGTATTACGTCAGTTATCGTAAGCCAGAAGCGGGTTTCTGGGACGCACTCTGGGGTGGTGAAGAGCAGGCGGTGTTGCCTATTGCCGAAGGCGAATATCAGCTGGCGCTGAGTAAAACCGACAAAGGCACGGCCATTAAATGGCGTGACAAAGAGGGCAATACTCTGGATCAAGCCACTATTGATGCGATTTACGAAGTGTTTATTGCTGCTATCCGTAAGTCAAAAGTTGAGCTTTAACGCTTCCTTTGTCTGAATACTGCGCTGTTCACTGATTCATTCAGCCATCGGATGACAGTGCGGTCAAATAAAGCCACCTGATGGTGGCTTTATTATTTTAATGACCAGAATAAAAAAACTTGCACTCTGTAAGGTGAAGTTGCAAAAAATAGCAGCAAAGCATTGAAATAAAACATTATTTTTAGGTGGTGGATTGCGGGGGAGGGGCCGATGTTATTACACTAACCTCAGGTGAAGTCATCGGTCTTTACAGAATACGGACAGCAAGGAAAACGCAGTGTTAGAAATCCAGGATTATCTGAAAATCTTTATCGGTATTCTCGCCATTCTAAACCCGCTGGGGGCGTTGCCGATGTACTTGTCACTGACTCAGCACCACAGTGAAACCGATAAAAAATATGTAGCTTTGACGGCCGCCAAAGGCGCCACTGTTATTTTGCTGGTGACGTTGTTTTTTGGCGAAATGATCCTGAATTTTTTTGGTATTTCGGTGAATTCATTCCGGGTGGGCGGTGGCATTCTGATTTTATTGATGGCCATTTCGATGTTACATGCCCAAACCAGTGGCGCCAAAAATACCGAAGCAGAAAGGTTGGAAGCGACCAAACGTGAATCTATTGCCATAGTGCCGCTGGCGATGCCGATGCTGGCAGGTCCTGGCGCCATCAGTTCTATTATTTTATACGGCAACAGAGCCGAAGGCTGGCAACATTATCTAATTGTTTCAGCAGAAATTATTGTTGTTGGCATAATTCTGGCCATTCTGATGCGGTTATCAGGTAAAATAGCCGGCAAACTTGGCCAGACCGGGATGAATATTATTACCCGGGTGATGGGCCTGATCCTGGCCGCGATTTCAATTGAATTTATCAGTCTGGGCCTGAAGGGGTTGTTCCCTGTGCTGGCCCGATGAGGATATCACCATGCGTTTATTGCCTGCATTTGTTTTGAGTTTATTGACGCTATTAAGCTGCACGCAGTTAGTTGCTGCGGCTGAACTCACGGATTTATATCAGGCTGAAGTGGACGCAAATCAAAGCCAGCAAGCCTGGCAACAGGCGGCTTTTGCCGCTGTGCTGGTGAAACTGACCGGCAGCGACGCCATTATGGCCAATGGCCAGGTGCAGGCAGAACTAAAACAAGCCGGCAACTATATCAAGCAGTATCAGATGGCACAGCGTGATGGCCGCCATCTGATGCTGGTCAGTCTGGATCAGCAAAAAATCACCACTTTATTGGCACAACAACAAGTGCCGGTTTGGGGCAGTCGCCGCCCAGATGTGTTGTTATGGCTCAGCGAAAAAACACTGTCAGAGCCAAAGTTTGTGCTGGAACATCAACATCCTTTGCGTACAGCTTTGGCCGAGCAGGCGAAAAAATACGGTTTAAGTTTTATTTATCCTTTGTATGACGTGGACGATTTGGCGCTGCTGAATGAAAACAGCGTTTGGGCAGGCGACTGGGCTGCACTTGGCAGTGCGTCATTAAGATACAAAGCAGAGCGGGTACAAAACCTGCTGATCGAGCAGTTACAGGACGGTTCGGGTCAGTTGCAATACCGGTTGACCCGTCAGCAACAAATAAACGGCGAACTGGTGTTACAGGATTTTACCGCTGCCTCGATGCCGGAACTGATGGCGCAATTTGCCAAAACCCTGGCGGGCGAGTTGTCGGCACAATATGCGGTTAATTTAAATCAAACACAGACGACAGGGGCTGACGCCACCTTGCAACTGACCATTTCCGGTCTGCAAAGCCTCACTGATCTGGTGCAGCTGCAGAAAATTTTTAGTTCGATGCTGACAGTCCGTCAGCATCAGCTGGTGAGTTTTGGTCAGCAACAGGCGGTGATTACACTGCAACTGACTGCCAGCAGCGACGACTTTTACCGGGCGCTGGCACTGGAAAAACAATTGCAACCAGAGCAGCCGGCAGATGCAGGTGCGGCAAACACAGAGTCAGCAGCAACGGACATTGCAGCGGCAACATCTGCTGCAGAATCATCAGGCACCACCGACTCTGGTATCAGCGCTGCTGAGCTTGCGATGGAGCAGGCGTTGTTGCAGCAGGACGGTGCTGCCGCAGTGCCGTCAACGGATGCAACTTTGCCGGTGCAGAACAACAGCGGCACCACTTTGGCGCTTAAAAGCAGCCATTACCGTTATATCAAACCCTGATGCAGCCAACCCAATTTACCCTGGCGGTCACGCTGCCGGACGATGAAACTTTGCAGAGTTTTTATGGTGCTGACAGCAGTCCGGCGGTGCAGTTTATCCGGCACTATCTGCAGCCCCAGGCTGCAGCTTTGCCTTTGTATTTATTCGGTGCCAGCGGCAGTGGTAAATCCCATTTGTTATATGCTGCCTGTGTGCAGGCGCAGGAGTTGGGCCTGACCAGTCAGCTGTTAGCACTGGATGATTTTCGCCAGTACAGCCCAAGATTATTTGATGGTCTGGAGCAACTGGATCTGGTGTGCCTTGATAATATTCAGGCCATTGCCGGGGACAGTCATTGGCAGGTGGCTTTGTTTGATTTGTATAACCGTATGGTGGAGCAGGGCAAAAAACTTATTATCGTCGCCGATGAAGCGCCGACTCAGCTTGGCATCACTTTGCCCGACTTAGTCTCACGTTTGCAGGCCTGCACCAGTTTCCAGCTGCGGTTATTAAGCGACGACGATAAACAGAAGTTATTACAACAAAAAGCCCGGCTGCGTGGCATTGAGTTGCCGGATGAAGTGGCGCGTTATTTGTTTAACCGTCAGCAACGTGATTTACGTGCTTTGGTGGCGATCCTCGATAAACTCGATAAAGCTTCGATGGTGCATCAGCGCAAACTGACCATTCCTTTTGTTAAAGATGTGCTGGCGGAAGCGTCCGATTAATTTATTGTTGTCCTGCGGAGTCTGCCACCCCTTTTGCTCCCCTTTGTCCTGCATTTTTTGTGGCCGTCTGGCCAAAGCCTGTAAAACCTGTTGAAAAAGTCACTTTACCAAGAAAAAACCTCAGCAGAAACAGCCATTCTGCGCACTTTCTGGTGTATTATTGCCGGTTTAATCAAGTCTCCATAATCAGGCTGGTCTGAGGATAACGATGAACCTAACTGCCATATTAGAAAACGCCTTAGCTGCCGTTGCTGCAGCGGCCGATGTACAAGCACTGGAAGATGTGCGAGTTGAATTTTTCGGCAAAAAAGGCAGCATTACTGAACTGTTAAAATCGCTAGGCGCGATGGACGCTGAAACCCGCAAAGTGGCAGGTCAGCAAATTAACGATGTAAAACAACAAGTGCAGGATGCGTTAAACGCCCGTCGTGACGCGATGCAACAAGCGGTGCTGGCGCAAAAACTGGCCTCTGAGCAGATTGATATTTCTTTGCCAGGCCGCACGCTGGAAGCTGGTGGTTTACACCCTGTGACCCGCACCATCCGCCGTATTGAAAGCTTTTTTGGTGAACTTGGTTTTGAAGTGAAACACGGCCCGGAAATCGAAGATGATTTCCACAACTTTGATGCACTGAACATTCCTGAGCATCATCCGGCCCGTGCCGATCACGACACCTTTTATTTTAATCCAAAGCTGATGCTGCGCACCCAAACCTCAGGTGTACAAATCCGTACCATGGAAACACAACAACCACCGCTGCGTATTATTTCGCCGGGCCGGGTGTACCGCAACGACTACGACCAGACCCACACCCCGATGTTCCATCAGGTGGAAGGTTTGATGGTGGATAAAAACGTCAGCTTTACTGAGCTCAAAGGTATTTTGCACGATTTCCTGAAAAACTATTTTGAAGAAGATCTGCAAATCCGGTTCCGTCCTTCATTTTTCCCTTTTACCGAACCTTCGGCTGAAGTGGATGTAATGGGCAAAAATGGCAAATGGCTGGAAGTATTAGGTTGTGGCATGGTGCACCCGAACGTGCTGCGCTCAGTGGGTATTGACCCTGAAGTGTACAGCGGTTTTGCCTTTGGTATGGGTGTTGAGCGCCTGACGATGCTGCGTTACGGCGTTACAGATTTACGATCATTTTTCGAGAACGACCTGCGTTTCTTGAAGCAATTTAAATAAGCGGGGAGTTTATTGATGAAATTCAGCGAATCCTGGTTACGTGAGTGGGTAAACCCACAATTATCAACATTGGAACTGTCTGAACAAATTTCGATGGCCGGTCTGGAAGTGGACGGTATCGACGCTATTGCCGGCGAGTTCAGCGGTGTGGTGGTGGGTCATGTAGTTGAATGTGGCCGCCATCCGGAAGCCGACAAATTACAAGTGACCAAAATAGACATTGGCACGGGCGAGTTACTGGACATCGTTTGTGGTGCCGCCAACTGCCGTCAGGGCCTGAAAGTGGCCGTTGCGACTGTGGGCGCTGTGCTGCCTGGCGATTTTAAAATTAAAGCTGCTAAATTACGTGGCCAGCCGTCCAATGGCATGCTCTGTTCTTTATCTGAGCTCGGCATGGCCGAAAGTTCAGATGGCATTATTGAGCTGCCACAGGATGCACCTCTGGGTGTCAATATCCGCGACTATTTAAAACTCGATGACAACGCCATTGAAGTGGATTTAACGCCAAACCGGGCTGACTGTTTAGGTTTAATTGGTTTAGCGCGTGAAGTGGGTGTATTAAACCAGCTGGATGTCAAAGTACCAGCGGTGAACCCTGTTGCCGCCACTATCAGCGACAAACTGAGCATAGAGTTAGCAGCGCCAAAAGCTTGTCCACGTTATTTAGGCCGGGTCATTAAAAACATCAACCCGGCAGCCAACACGCCGCTCTGGATGGTCGAAAAACTGCGTCGTAGTGGTATCCGTTCTATTGACCCTGTGGTTGATGTCACCAACTTTGTGCTGCTTGAATTGGGTCATCCAATGCACGCCTTTGATTTAAGTAAAATTGAAGGTGGCATTGTGGTACGTCTGGCCAAGCCTGAAGAAAAGCTGGTGCTGCTCGATGAAAGCGAAGTGACGCTAAAGCCAGACACTTTAGTCATTGCCGATGAGAAAAAAGCACTTGCCATGGCCGGTATTTTTGGAGGCCTGCACAGTGGTGTGACCAAAGCGACCACCGACATCTTCCTGGAAAGTGCGTTCTTCTCACCGGTGGAAATGGCCGGTAAAGCACGTCAATACGGGTTACACACCGACGCCTCTCATCGTTATGAGCGTGGTGTTGACCCAGAGCTGCAACACAAGGCAATGGAGCGCGCAACTCAGTTGCTGCTGGAGATTGTTGGTGGTGAAGCTGGCCCTGTGGTGGAAGCTAAGTCTGATGAACATCTGCCAAAACCTGCCCATATCAGCCTGAGCCGGCAAAAACTGGACCGTATTCTGGGTATTTCCATTGCCACTGACACTGTGACAGAAATTTTCCAGCGTCTTGGTTTTGCCGTGACTGCGGATAACAACAGCTGGCAGGTGACAGTGCCAACTTACCGTTTTGATATTCGTATTGGCGAAGATCTAATTGAAGAAGTGGCGCGGGTCTATGGTTACAACAACATCCCGAATGTGGCACCAGTGGCCAGCTTAAAAATGCGTGACCATCATGAGGCCGACATTTCTGTGCACAGCCTGAAAGATGTGCTGGTGGTGCGCGGTTATCAGGAAGCCATTACCTATAGTTTTGTTGACCCTAAAGTACAACAGGCGTTATTCCCTGGTGTGGAAGCTTTAGTGCTGCCAAATCCTATTTCTGCCGATATGTCCGCCATGCGGTTAAATCTGTGGCCAGGTTTATTGCAGGCTGTGCAATACAACCAGAACCGTCAGCAAAACCGTATTCGTTTATTTGAATTTGGTCTGAAGTTTGTGCCTGATGCAAAAGCAGAAGGTGGCGTTTGTCAGGTGCCGGTGATTGGTGGTGTTATTGTGGGTAGTTTTGGCAATGAACACTGGAGCATCGCCGAGCGTGCCGTTGATTTTTATGACATCAAAGGTGACGTTGAAGCCTTAATTGCAATGACCTCAGCGAACAGCGAATTCAGCTTTGAAAAAGGTGAGCATAGCGCCTTACATCCGGGTCAGACTGCCGCTATTAGCCGCAACGGCCGTCAGGTCGGTCTGGTGGGTGCCTTACACCCGGAAGCAGAGCGTAAACTCGGCATCAAAGGCAAAGCTTTCCTGTTCGAACTCGAACTTGAAGCTTTTGGCCCGAAACACATTGTTTTAGCTCAGGAAGTGTCAAAATATCCGGCAAACCGCCGCGATTTGGCAATAGTTGTAAAATCTGATGTGCGTTTTTCAGATATCCTTGCTACTATTAGAAAAGTTGGCGGAAATCAACTAGTTGACCTAAAGTTGTTTGATGTGTACACAGGGCAGGGCGTTGCTGAGGGCATGAAGTCTCTGGCAATAGCGCTGACGATGCAGGACAAGGCGCGGACGCTGGAAGAGAAAGACATCCAACAGGTAGTTTCTTCAGTGGTGCAAGCGCTTGGTGATGAGTTCAACGCAACGTTGAGGGATTGAGAATGGCGCTTACCAAAGCCGATTTAGCAGAACGTTTATTTACCAAATTTGGCATCAGCAAACGCGACGCCAAAATGATAGTCGAAGCTTTTTTTGAAGAGATCCGAGTGGCTTTGGAAGCGGGCGACCAGGTGAAGCTGTCGGGCTTTGGTAATTTTGACCTGCGGGTTAAAAATCAGCGCCCGGGCCGTAACCCGAAAACCGGTGAAGATATTCCAATTTCCGCCCGTTGTGTGGTGACTTTCCGCCCCGGCCAGAAACTCAAAAGCCGGGTTGAAGTAGGCACTGCCAAAAAATAAATGGCAGCCGAGACACTGCAGCAACCTGTTGCAGTGTTTTGCTGGTGCTGATACCAATAGTCAAACTAGGCTTATTGAACACAGCAAAAACAACAAAGGAGCAAACCTCAGGGACTGCTCCTTTTTTATTGGCTTCGTTTTTGTGCCGCGTCTGCTGAAAGCGGGTATTGGCTGTTTAAGCTCAGGCTTTATCCGGTTATTTTATCAGGCAACAGCCTGCTGCCATTTTCCGTATTTTTCTTTAAATCTCACATTCAGTATTTTTCAATAAATTTAACCGCTCATTGATCCAAATTGCTGGTTAGACTGTAAAGCATTGTATCCGCGACAGTAATTGAAGAATCATTATGACAATTCAGATTGGCATCAGCGCCTGTGTGCTCGGTGAAAAAGTGCGTTATGACGGGGGTCATAAAAACTCGCCATTTTGCTCCGATGTACTGGCCAACTTTGTATCTTATGTGCCAGTGTGCCCTGAGCTGGCGATTGGTCTTGGTACACCAAGGCCGGCCATCCGCCTGATGCAAAAAGCCGATGGTGAAGTCCGCCTGGTGAACAATAAAGACAGCAGCATTGATTTTACTGAAAAAATGCACGCTTTCAGCGACGCTAAACTGCCGTCGTTGCAGCAGCTGTCGGGTTATATTGTCTGCGCTAAATCTCCTAGCTGTGGCATGGAGCGGGTGCGGCTAGTCAATGAAAAAGGCGAGTTACAGGGCAAAATTGCCACAGGGCTTTTTACCCGCCGCCTGATGCAGGCTTATCCCTGGTTGCCGGTCGAAGAAGATGGCCGGTTGCTGGACGCTGAGCTTAGAGAAAACTTTATCACCAGGGTTTATGCCATTCATGCCTGGCAACAGCAGATGCAGGATGGTTTTAGCATTGGCAAGCTGGTGAGTTTTCACAGCCAGTTTAAATTTTTGATCATGGCGCATCACCCTGGGGCTTACCGTGAGCTGGGCCGTTTGGTGGCCAATGCCAAACTATTCAGTCCGGATGAGCTGGCAAATCGTTATTTACTGGATTTTAGCCGGGCGCTGAAACAGCAGGCCACCCGAAAGCAGCAGGCCAATGTGTTGATGCACCTGCAGGGCTTTTTTAAACAGATGTTGTCAGCCGACGCTAAGCAGGAATTATTGCAGCTTATCCATCAGTACCGGCTGGGGCATGCACCTTTGCTGGCGCCACTGACATTGTTAAAACATCATTTGCGTCAGCATCCACAGCCTTATCTGGCTGCCCAAAGATATCTGCAGCCGTTCCCGGCTGAGCTGGGTTTAAGAGCGTAACGTTATGGCTGGCTTTTCAATTTTATGGTTACGTAACGATTTACGTTGTTATGATAATGCCGCGCTGCACAATGCAGTCGCGCTCGGTTTGCCGGTGCTTGCAGTTTTTATTGCCACACCAGATAGCTGGCAGCAACATCAGATGGCGCTGATAAAACAGGATCTGATCCGCCGCCGGGTGCAGGCGATGCAACAGGAACTGGCCGCTTGTGGAATCACTTTGCTGGCGCTGGAGGGCTCCGGCTATCAGCAGTGCGCCGGACAACTGGCCA
This sequence comes from Rheinheimera sp., assembly GCF_036782235.1. Lineage (GTDB taxonomy): Bacteria > Pseudomonadota > Gammaproteobacteria > Enterobacterales > Alteromonadaceae > Pararheinheimera. The sequence continues at coordinate 222,485 of NZ_DAIPZL010000003.1, forward strand.
CTATTGCCAGGCTTGGGGCTGTCGCTTTGTTTGCGCAAACTGACTATGAACTGCGTGAACAGCAAAGAGATGCCGCTGTCAGTACTCAACTGGCGGAGCTCGGTATCCCTTGTCATTTTGTTGATACCCAGTGTTGTTTTGCCCCGGGCTCTGTGCTCAGTAAAACCGCAGAAGTTTATAAAGTATTTACCCCTTTTAAGAAAACCTGGCTGCAAAAACTGCAGACTGCGGCTCTGATATGTTTACCAAAACCAAAACAGTTGACCACGCCAGGGCTGACTTTGCCAGCATCACTGACGCCTATGCTGCCAGGTGATAACAGCTCGGCAGCTTATCCGGTAGAGGAGCGGCAGGTGCTCGACATGCTCCGCAGTTTTTGCTCCGAGCGGGTGCAGGATTATCAAAAGCTGCGCGATTTTCCGGCCAAACCCGGAACTTCAGGTTTATCACCTTATTTTGCACTGGGTGTATTGTCACCCCGTCAGGCGGTCGCCAGATTGTTGCTGGAGCAAGGAGAGAGCTGTTATCAGGAAGGCTCAGGTGCGGCAGTGTGGCTCAGTGAGCTGATTTGGCGTGAGTTTTACAAACATATCCTCGTTGCTTATCCAAAACTGATTAAACATCAGCCATTTCAGCAAGATACCGCAGCTATTGCCTGGGGCAATAATGAAAAATGGTTTCAGGCCTGGTGTGAAGGACAAACAGGGTACCCTATTGTCGATGCAGCCATGCGTCAGCTGAATCAAACCGGCTGGATGCATAACAGGCTCAGGATGATAGTGGCCAGTTTCCTGGTGAAAGATTTGCAAATAGACTGGCGCTGGGGGGAGGCTTATTTTATGTCCAGGCTGATTGATGGCGATTTTGCCGCCAATAACGGTGGCTGGCAGTGGGCCGCTTCTACCGGCACAGATGCTGCACCTTATTTCCGTATTTTTAATCCGGTGACACAAAGCGAAAAGTTTGATCCCAATGGGGATTTTATTCGTGCTTTTGTCCCTGAACTGGCAAAGTGCAACAATAAGCAGGTGCACTGGCCCCATCCTTTGCCGATGTCGGTCAATTATGCCAAACCTTTGGTGGATCATGCCAAAGCCCGGCTTAAAACCCTTGAGATCTTTAATGCGGTAAAAAAGCCGGCAGGAGTGTTAAGCAGTGACTAAATTTGCCGAACATAACCAACAAAACGCGCAAAGTTCGTTACGTTTGCAGCAGTTTGTCGATTTTTATAATGGGTTATCTGCCAATAATCTGACCGATTTAAGCCGTCTGTATCATCAGGATGTGGTTTTTGTTGATCCTGTGCATCAGCTCAAAGGGTTGCCGGCGCTGGGGCGTTATTTTGAACATGCGTATCAGAGACTCAACAGCTGCCACTTTACGCCGGTACAACAGGCTGCCACAGAGCTGCAAGGTTTTGTCAGCTGGCGTATGCGTTTAAGTCATCCGGCCATCAATAAAGGGGAGCAAGTGGAGGTGGAGGGCTGCTCTGAACTGCGCTGGCATCAGGATGGCCGCATTATCTACCATCGCGATTATTACGATTTAACCGATATGGTGTACCGGCATATTCCGCTACTTGGCTGGCTGACAGCAAAAGTGAAACAAAAAATGGCGCAAGACTAAGGAATGAATTGATGCAAATTGCAGTAATAGGCGGCGGTATTGCCGGCATGATGAGTTGGTACTTATTAAAACCTGAGCATCAGGTGACCTTGTTTGAAGCCAATGATTATCTGGGCGGTCACACTGCCACAGTGGACGTCAGTGTTGGCGGTAAAAATTACGCGGTAGACACTGGTTTTATCGTATTTAATAACTGGACTTACCCGCTATTTAACCGTTTTCTGGCTCAGCTGAAAGTGCCGTTTCAGCCAACAGAAATGAGCTTCTCGGTAAAAAAAACAGCGGCAAATCTGGAATACAACGGCAATACTTTCTGGAGTTTATTTGCGCAAAAACGTAATTTGCTGCGCCCGTCGTTCTGGCGCATGCTCAGGCACATAGTGCGCTTTAATAATACCTCCAAGCAGTTGTTGGCAGAAAATAGCCCGGATCTTGATTTAAAAATGGATGACTTTTTGCACAAGTATGGTTTTGGCAAAGAGCTGCGGGATCATTACCTGCTACCAATGGGCGCTGCCATCTGGTCTTCTGGCCTGACCGAAATGCCGGAATTTCCGCTGAGATTTTTCCTGCAGTTTTTTAAAAACCATGGACTGCTGAATATCACCGACAGGCCACAGTGGGCGGTGATCAAAGGTGGTTCCCGCAGTTATGTGCAGGCCATGTTGCAGCAGCAAGGCTCTGAGGGCATCCGGTTAAATAGCCCGGTGCGTGAAGTTCGCCGTTTTGACGATAAAGTGGCTATTACTTTGATGACAGGGGAAACCGAGTATTTTGATCAGGTGATTTTTGCCTGCCACAGTGATCAGGCGTTAAGGCTGCTGGCTGATGCCAGCCTGGCTGAACAGCAGGTGCTGGGTGGCATCGCTTATCAGGAGAACTCCGTGGTGCTGCATACCGACAGCAGTATTTTGCCAAAACGCCGTGGCGCCTGGGCTTCATGGAATTATCTGCTTGATGACAGTTCAAAGCAAAAAGCGACGCTCAGTTACAATATGAACATATTGCAAGGCATTAAAAGCGAACACACTTTTGTTGTTTCACTCAATGCCGGCGATAAGATTGATCCACAAAAAGTACTGAGAACCTTTAACTACGCCCATCCGGTGTATAACCACTTTACCATGCTGTCACAGCAGCGCCGCCATGAAATTAACGGCCAGAACCGCAGTTATTTTTGTGGTGCTTATTGGTATAACGGTTTTCACGAAGATGGCGTGCGAAGTGCGGTCGATGTAGCGGCCATGTTTGGAGTGAAGTTCTGATGCAATCCGGGCATGCCTGGTACCAGGGCCGGGTAGGCCATCAGCGTTATGTGCCAAAATCACATGGTTTTGGCTACAACGTCAGTTATTTATGGCTTGATTTACAGCAACTGGATTCTCTTTCGACTTTGGGGCGTTATTTAGGTTTGGAAAAGTTTGCCGCCTGGAGTTTCAGGCGCCGGGATTACCTGCAAGGTGCAAGTGATTTGGCGCAGGCGGTCAAAGATAAAGTCAAAGCGCTGGGCGGCGACAAGGAAGTGCAGCAGGTATTTTTGTTAAGTCCGCTGGCGAACTTCGGTGTTTTTTTTAGCCCTCTGACTTTGTATTACTGCTATGCTGACTCTAAGCCATTGTATTTACTTGCAGAAGTAAGTAACACCCCCTGGAACGAACGGCATTATTATTTGATCCCGTTAAATCCGATGGGGGACACCGAATTTTGTCATGATAAAAATTTTCATGTATCGCCCTTTAATCCGCTTGATATGCAATATCAGTGGAAAATTGCCGCACCTGATGCTGCCTGTCAGCTCAGTATCAGCAACTGGCGTAATGGCGAGCGCGTTTTTAGTGCCTGGCTGGATCTGACTCGGCACGAGCTCAGCCGCAGCAGTCTGCAACAACAGCTGATCCGCACACCATGGCAGAACGTACAAGTGGTGTTTCGAATTTATTGGCATGCACTGAAGCTGTTTGCAAAACGATTGCCAGTGTATGACCACCCGCAGCCTAAGGAACCTTTGTTATGACATTATCAATTGCCGGATCCTCGGTACTGGCCAATCTGGGTATGCTGGATAAAATCTGCCGTAATCTGATGTTGAGTTATCTCGCCGGTTTACAACAAGGTTGTATTGAACTGGTGGAAGGCCACGACAAACAGCTGCTGGGAGATCCCCAGGCAGATTTGCGGGTGACGCTCACTGTGGTTGACCCTGCTTTTTACCAAAAGCTGGTGTTGGGCGGCTCAGTAGGCGCAGGTGAATCCTATATTGAAGGCCACTGGCGCACCGACAATCTGACAGCGCTGGTGCAGATTTTTGCCCGTAATATGGCATTGCTGGATAAACTGGAGTCGGGTTGGGCCCGGTTGAGTAAACCTGCGCTGAAGTTATTAAACTGGCGTAACCGCAATTCCGTTGCCCAGTCAAAAAAGAATATTTCCGCCCATTATGATTTGGGTAACAGCATGTATCAGCTGTTTCTTGACCAGAGCATGATGTACTCAAGCGCCGTGTACCCATCAGCCCAAGCCAGTCTGGCCGAAGCACAGCAACATAAACTAAAGCTGATTTGTGACAAACTGCAGCTCAAAGCCTCGGATCATCTGGTGGAAATTGGTACCGGCTGGGGCAGCCTGGCCATTTTTGCTGCCCGCAATTATGGCTGTCGTGTCACCACCACCACGATTTCGCGAGAGCAGTTTGACTACGCCAAAGCCCAAATTGAAGCGGCCGGTTTGGCTGGGCAAATCACCTTGTTGTTTCAGGATTACCGTGAACTCAGCGGTCAATATGACAAGCTGGTGTCGGTGGAAATGATTGAAGCCGTGGGTCACGAATACCTGGACGGCTATTTTGCCAAGTGTGCGTCTTTACTCAAACCGGACGGGTTGATGCTGCTGCAGGCCATTACCATTGCCGATCAACGTTATGAATTTTATCGTCGTGAAGTCGACTTTATTAAAAAGTTTGTGTTTCCGGGCGGATGTTTACCCTCGATGCTGCGTATGGCGCAGGCTGCGGCACAACATACCGATCTGGTGATCCGTCATGTGCAGGATATTGGTCTGGATTACGCCCGTACTTTAGCCGATTGGTGTAATAACTTTATGGCCGCCAGAGATGCAGTGCATCAGCTGGGTTATGACGATCGTTTTGTAAGGCTGTGGCATTTTTACCTTTGTTATTGTGAAGGTGGTTTTTTAGAGCGTGCCACCAGTGCCGTGCATCTGGTATTGACCAAGCCGGGGCACCGTCAGCCGGTCTGAAAGCGCTGATTTACCGCCGGCGCTGAACTATGTTATAACTTTCTTAAGCTAAACAATTAGTTCGGTCCGGTGGGACCGTTACAGGTGGTTCTGTATTATGGATCCTGTACTATGACCCGCGCTATGGATGAGTGGTCTGCAGCCCAGCCTGCCGATGTAGCCCAGCTGCAACAACAAAACAAAGCCTTGTTGCAGCAACGCCATGAATTGCTGCAGCAAAACCTGCAGCTACAACGTGAAACCTCTATTCTGCATCTGATCAACAAACTGGCGTTACAGCTTAACGAGCTGATGACGCCCGCCGATATTTATCCTTTTGTGGCACAGCAGGTGGCCGCAGCCCTTGGTTTTGAAGATTGTGCCATTTTTGCCGCCGATGCCAAAAGCCGCACTCTGACCAGGGTAGCCGCTGTGGGCTCCAGAGATTTACCCCATCATCAGGGGTTAGGCGTGTTGTCTTATGGTCAGGGCATAGTGGGGCAATGTGCGGAGCAGCAACAGAGTATTTTAGTGGCCGACACCCGGCAATGTCAGCATTACCTGAAAGATGTGTCAGAGCGGTTGTCTGAGCTTGCCGTACCTGTGCTGGAGCAGGGGGAATTATTCGCTGTTATTGACTGTGAGCAGTGGGACGCACATTTTTTTAATGAACAGCATCAGCAGATCCTGGAGCATGTCGCTTCTATTCTCAGCAGCCGACTGCGCAAATTACAGGATTTAGCTGCACTTGAGTTGTCGATCAAAAAACTTGAATATGCCGAGCTGGTGCAAAAAGCCTTATTTAATATTGCGTCACTGAGTTATGACGCTGATGACTTTAACGCTTTTTACCAGCATATCCACCAGAACGTCAGTTCGTTAATTTACGCCCCCAATTTTTATATCGCTTTGTATGATGATAAAGACGAAGTACTGCATTTTCCCTATTTTGTTGATACCACTGAACATATCAGCCCAACCACCATTTATCCCAAAGAAATTCTGGCCAATAGCCTGACCGGTTATGTGTTTCGCACCGATGAGCCGCTGTTGGCAGACAGGGCGCTGCTGGAAGAGTTTGACCGCACCAAGGTGGTGACTGCTTATGGCTCAGCCCCTGAAAGCTGGCTTGGTGTGCCATTTCGCTCCGGTGATGCTGTGCGTGGGGTCGTGGTGGTGCAAAGTTATGATCCTAGCATCAGTTATGATCAAAAAGATTTAGAACTGCTGACCTTTGTGTCCCAGCATATTTCCGGCGCGCTGGAGCGGGCTTTTGTACAACAAAGGCTGCGCCATCAGGCGCTGCATGACGCACTGACCAATCTGCCAAACCGGCTGTTATTTATCGACAGAGTAAACCACGCATTTAAACGCCGTTTTCGTTACCCGGACAAACTGGTGGCAGTGCTTTATCTGGATTTAGACAGATTTAAAATGGTCAACGACACTCTTGGCCATCAGGTGGGAGACGAGTTTTTAAAAGCGGTCAGTGGGGCTTTGAAAAGTTGTTTGCGGCAAAATGACACCCTGGCGCGCCTTGGCGGTGACGAGTTTGCTATTTTGCTGGAAGACGCAAAAGCTCTGCCTGATGTGATTGAAGTAGCAGAGCGCATAGCGGCAAAGTTGCAGCAGCCTTTTGCCTTAAAACAGCATCAGTTGCAAACCTCTACCAGTATTGGCATTGCGCTGGCGGATGTCAGTACAGAGCAGATGGACACGGACGAGCTTATCCGCCGTGCTGATATTGCCATGTATCAGGCCAAACAGGATGGCCGGGGCATTTGGCGGCAATTTTGCAGTGAAATGGATTTTGCCACCACAGCCCATTATCAGCTGGAAACTGAACTTAAAGCTGCGCTGCAATCAAACCAGTTTGTACTTTATTATCAGCCCATTATCGATTTATCCAGCGAAGAAACTTTAGGTTTTGAAGCGCTGATCCGCTGGCAACATCCGGAACGTGGTTTATTGTCACCTGCGGACTTTGTGCCGCTGGCCGAAGAGCTTGGTCTGTTAGCGCAGATTGATCTGTGTGTAGTGCAGGCTGCGGTGAAGCAGCTGAACGCTTGGCGGCTTGATTTTGCCAACCCCTTTTATGTCAGCGTGAATGTGTCGGGCCGCAGTTTTTCCGATGCTGATTTTTCGCATAAGGTGCTGGATTTGCTGGCGCAGGCCGGTGTGCAGCCGCATTATCTGGCGATTGAAATTACCGAAAGTGCACTGATTGATAAAATGGCGCAGGCCAAAATCAGCATTGATTGTTTAAGAGCGGCCGGTGTAAAAGTATTGCTGGATGATTTTGGCACCGGTTATTCCAGCTTAAGTTATCTACATGAATTTCAGCTGGATGTATTAAAAATTGACCGCAGTTTTATCGCCGGCATTCGCCCGAGAATTCAGGAAAATCCGGTGGTTAATACCATCATCACCCTGGCAAAAACTTTGTCACTGACCGTCATTGCTGAAGGTATTGAAACCAGCTTACAACGCAAATTGTTATCAGAGCTCGGTTGTGATGCCGGTCAGGGGTATTGGTTTGCCAAAGCACTGACGGCTAAAGAAGCCAGCAGCTGGCTGCGCTAATGAGTTGTTGCAGTGAAGTATTTCCATCCATAAAAAAGGGCTGAGTTGAACTCAGCCCTTTTTTAGATGCTGCGCAAAACAGCGTTAAACACTTATTTTTTTAACCTGATCAGGTTGGGCTCAATATCAATTTTGCCTTCTTTCATCAGGCCGCCAATGGCTTGTTTAAACACTTTTTTACTGACGCCAAAAGCGGCATAAATGGCCTCGGGTTCACTTTTGTCGGACAAAGGTAATTCACCACCGGCGCTGGTCAGTTTTTCGATGATTTGTTCGGCAAAACTTGTGGTTTTGGCATAACCGGGTTTGTCGAGCAACAAATCAATTTTGCCATCGTCCCGCACCTTGCCAATATAAGCTTTGCAACGATAACCACGACGCAGTGGCTTAAACACCTGATCTTTATACAACACCCCCCAGTGTGCGTTATCTACCACAGCTTTGTAGCCCAGATCTGTGGGTTCAGTCACCACAATCTCAACTTCATCGCCGCGCTGATAAGACGGCTGGGTTTTACCGATAAATTTATCCAGTTTGCTGGAGGCAACAATACGGTTGCTGCGGTCGACATAACAGTACACCAGATAGCTGTAATCCTGTTGCATCGGCACCGCCTGCTCGGAAAAAGGCACCAGTAAGTCTTTTTTCAGACCCCAGTTTAAAAAAGCACCCACTTTGGTGGTGGCCACAACCTTCAGCTGGGCGACCTGGCCAACCATCACCAGCGGCTTTTCGGTGGTGGCAATCAGCTGATCTTCAGAGTCCAGGTATAAAAACACTTCCACTGAACTGCCTATGTCCAGATCCTTGGGTACATAACGGCGCGGCAGCAGTATGTCACCCCAGCTTTTGCCGTCCAGATAGACGCCAAAATCAACCTGCTTTTTCATCACTAAGGTGTTGAGTTTGCCTAAAAACATAATTACTCCAGCGTAAAAAGAGGCGATGCTGCGCTTTTCAGCACAACGGGGTTGATCACCACAGATTGTTGATTGTCAGCAAACCACAGCTGACCTTCCTGAATGGTACATTGCAGCTGCATACTGCGCTGACAAAGTTTAGCAAGGGCGGCAGATTCATCGGCTTTAATTGCCACCACCGTCAGATTGCTCAGTTCCTGCGCACTTTTTTGCGCATCTTTCCACCATTTATCCACCACAGTGCCGCCATAAGCCAGCACCAGACCTTGCTTGGCTCTGTGGCTGGCACGGCGCAGCAGTTTTTCATCCGGTAAACCCAGTTCAACCCAAAGTTCAATTTCACCACTTAAATTGTGTTGCCACAGATCCGGCTCGCTGTCTTCGGAAATACCTTTGCCAAATACCAGACGTTCATCAGCGCAGAGGGTAAATGCAACCAGCCGTAACATCATGCGTTCGATAGTTTCAGACGGATGTTGTGCTAAGGTCAGGCTGTGGGTTTGATAATAATGCCGTGTCATATCGGCAATCGCGAGTTCAGCTTTATAGATGGTTGCTTTAAGGGCCATGCGCCAGAAATCCTGCTTCCCGTGACATTACGGGGTGGGGGTCGGAAAAAGGCGCTAGTGTAAACCTTTTTCAGCGCTGAAGGTATGGCATGTTGTAAATCAAAGCTGCGCTGATGGTGCCAGTTTTTGCTGTTGCAGCCGCTGCCAGATTTTTTCGTGAAAAACATAACCTATGGTATTCACGGCGGGTTCCACCAAAGCAATTAAACCGCCGATCAGCATGTCGCCTGTTAACAAATAGGCCACAGTAAAAGCAATGCTAAAGTGCATCAGGGCAAAAGTCAGGGTTTTTAGCATGGCAACAGCTCCGCTCAAAGTTGATATTAAAATGCTAGTTATTCGCAATTAAAACTGCCAATGTGATTAATGGCTTGTGGGTATCGGAAAAATTCATCAAGGTTGTTTCCGGGCGCTGTCACTGCCCGCTGTTAGCTTGATGTCTGTACCTGCTGTTGCCACTTTGTCTGGCTGTGCTTTCTGGCAAAGCACAGCTGGCGGCAAATTAAGCAGACAAAAGTGAAAGCTCTTGCGAACCCCTGTGCATGGGCAGTAAGGTTGATGGCAGTTAAACTAAGGCTGTAGTGGGCAGACAGGTGATAATGATGAGTATGGATTGCCGCGATTTTCTGGACGTAAAGCAGTATGAGTTTTTACTGAATTATTTTATGCGCCGCCAGCGTGAGCTAGGCCTTGCCGCTTTAACTGAACCTTTGTCTTATGACGGAGACAGTCAGTATGACCGGTTAGCGGCTCAATTGATGGCTGAGGCTGCAGTTGCCTATCGTGAACGTTTTGCTCAGGCCGTGCCGGCAATTGTCTTTACCAATTTATTCCATCTGGCTGAACTTGAATTAAGTGGCAAAAGGGTGCTCAGGCCCAAAGTCAGTAAAAACATGCAATAAAAAGCTGCAATTGCAGGCTCAGTTGCCTGTTATTGCTGTTGTGAGGGCAAACGTTTTAGTGCGTCAGTCAGCATCGGTAAATCGAGCCGCTGCTCCAGCCGCACTGCAGTGCCTGCCGACCAGACGCTAAAACTACCGTCTTCTTCCACCAGCAACATTTTGTCTTTACGGAAGCTATACAGCTGATTATTCACAATATTCAGCTTGGTTTGGCTTTGTGGCTGCAACAAATTGTCGCCACTCCAGTTTTGCTGATTAAAACAGCCCAGTTCAGCCAGAAGGGTAGGCACTATATCTAGGTGCTGGGTGACGTCGCTGATCCTTTGTTGTTGCAACTGTGGCCAGCGATACCAAAAAGATGCAGTGCCCAACGCAAACTTGTCACTTTGACCGGACAGCTCCAGCACCAGCACATGGCCTTCTGCGGCTTGCTGCAGCGGGGCTGCCAAATCTGTATTGTTGTCCAGAAAATGCCAGTGCAGCAGCGCTTTGTTGTTTGGATAGTTGTTTGCAGAAGTGGCCAACCAGGGCAGCTGTTGTTGCCAGCTGGCCGTGGCGTCAAAAGCCAGATAAGCTTGTGGCAGCTGAGTTAACCAGTCTGGTTGTTCTGCCAGCTTATTGGGTGCCATGTCGGCGTATAACAGATTATTCAGAGCCTGATCTGCAGCAACAGGAGCAAAGTGGGTTTCCATCCGGCGCAGGCCAAGCTGTTTCAGTTGCTGTTGTTGTGTGGCGGCAATTTTTGGCAGCAGCAGGACATGCAATGGTGCTGTATTGGCCGCGGCAGCACAGCTTAACTGCACCTGTGGCTGGCGCAGCGCGTCGGGCGCCAGCCAGTTTTGTTGTAAGCCGCTGGCTGAAATTGCGGTGTCAGAGCTCTCCAGCAGGTTATAACGCGCCAGCATAGTGCGGGCCGTTGCAGGATAACTGAGCGGCAGAATATTGTCTTGCCGGGTAATAGCGTCGTTTTGACTGGCATCAGCCCAGATATGCAGCAGGTGGCTGAGTACAAAACAGCCAAGGAAGAGCACCAGTGCCGGTTTGCCGGTACCTGAGTGGCTTAACCGGGCGATTTTTTTCCAGCAAAAATTACTGAGCACCAACTGCACCGACAACAACACCGCAGCTACTGCGGCTGTGATCAGCACAAAGTTGCGTAAATTGGTGACCACCTGCTGGCGTAATAAATTCAGGGTCTGCTCATACGAGGCGCTGCCTGCGTGATAACCCAGGCTATGGTAGACATAAGCGTCAAAAATCAGTGCAACAAAACCACAGGTCGCCAGCACTGCCGCCAGACCGCGCACATGACGCTGATAGGGAAAAATCAGACTGACCGGAAAGATGGTGATAATAAAAAACAAAAAACATAAAAAGGCGGTGTGACCCAGCCAGGTGACCAGCAGATAAACCCAGCCTAATACCGACTGTGGTAGTGGATCGGCCAGGAAATAACTGCCGGTGACACATAACGCCAGCAGTATATTAAAAAAGGTAAACCAGTGCCCCCAGCGCAATAAGCGGTCAATTTTATTAACGAGTGACAGGTTTTGCTCGAGCACCATAACGGCTTAGTGCGCCTTACTGCTAACGGCGTCCTGTAACGCCTGGCTGAAGTGTCTGGCCACTTCGCCCTGCTGCGCGGCAGGTACATTGGTTTTGATAATATGGCTGATGGTATTGCCCAGACACATCAGGCTTAATTCGGTGGTGGCGTTTTGCTGCCGCAAGGTTTCCAACAGAATGTTGACGAGGGTTTCGATTTGCTGGTTGGAATACTTGGATTGGATCGGCATGAATTACTCTGAAATTAACTGAATGAAACAGGTAGAATATTAACAGAAATCCATTTAAACAGGAAAACTTATGTCTGTCGATGTGCACTTGCTGGCCATTAATTATATCGAAGCCAACGAATCTGCTCAGTTAACCGCACATTTCCGTCAGGAACTGGTGCCGGTCAGTCAGCATGTAGCTTTATTAATTGAACAACTACATCTGGCTTACAATGGCAAACCGGCCAAGGGTTATGCTGCCTTTAGCAGTAACAAAAATCCTGAGTTTTGTGAGGCCATTCATCAGTGGCAACAACAAGAACGCAATTTTGTCAGTCTGGCTGAGCTGGCTACAGGTCAGCTGGTGGTGGAACTGACTAAACATCAAATTCCGGAAACCGGTTATTTTATGTTGTGTCATTACCGTTATCTGGCCAATGAATATTTGTTTATTGCCCTTCTGGGCAGCAAAGAGCATTTTTCGGTGTCGGCCGATTTACAGCTCTCCAGCGCCAAACATCTGGATATTGCAAGGATGCAACTGGCGGCCCGCCTTGATTTAACTGAATATCAAATGTCGCCTGAACAAGGCAAATACATCAGTTTTATCCGCGGCAGAGCAGGGCGCAAAGTGGCAGACTTTTTCCTCGACTTTTTAGGCTGTGAAGAAGGGGTTGATCCCAAACAAAGCAGTAAAGTGGTGCTGGCGTCGGTGGAAGAGTACCTGGCCGAAGGTGACTATGACAGCGCAGAAAAACATGATGTGCGCAAACAGGTGTACCAGTATTGTGAAGAGCGCGCCAAACAAGGTCAGGACGTGACTTTGCAGGAGCTGTCTGCCACTGTCGACAGCTCAGACGACAATGCTTTTGCCCGTTATTGTGCTGAACGTGAGCTGCCGGTGGCTGAGCAGTTCCCGGTTGATGTGAAAGAATTAAAAACCCTGGTGAAATTCTCTGGTGCCGGTGCGGGTTTAAGCCTGAGTTTTGAGCAGAAACTGCTCGGCGACAGAGTGCAATATGACGCTGAGCGCGATGTGCTGATGATTAAAGGCACACCACCCAACCTGCGCGACCAGCTGCAGAAGTTTATCCGCGGTTATTCCAGTTTTGACCGCAATCAAGGCTCATCTGAATAACACAGTGTTTAAGCGCTTAAGCTGCTGTGACTTTTAGCACAGCAGTTTTAAAACATTTAGCTGTCGGCGTCGTCCGAACCGTCTGAGTTGTTTGCTGTGCTTAGTACATCTTTGGGTTTTGCATTGTCATTCATTTTGTCATTGTTATGGGTAACTGCAGGTGCTGTGCTTGCGCTCGCCTGCACCTTCTGTTGTTGATTATTGTTTTGCGACTGTTTGGCACGGGCTAAGGGCCGTTGATTTTTTTTGCTGCCGTGTTTAAGCAGGGCCAGATTGGCGGCGATTAATCCTACCACTAGCAATAACATGCCGATAAAAGTCCAGCTCACAGAGCCTCCTTGTTGATATTTAATACATAACGCTGAAAAATTTCCGGCAGATATTGCAGGATCAGCGCCTTTTCACAGAGGGCACTGCCGGCAATGGCCTGCTGTAACATCTGTAATTCAAATTGCTGTAGATAAGGCTCTGCCAAAGGGCGGTAACTTAAATGCCAGGGCTCGGCCGCTACACCGCCCTGGTACAGCTGATAAGGCCGGAAAAAACCAAAATCAGCGGCATAACGGCTTAACCATTGGCTCAAATGGGCAAAAGGGCCAGTGCTTTGATACTCAGCTTGCAGCAATTGCAGCTGATAATCAGCAGGCACAGCTGCGCTGTCAAATACATCCAGATCTGTGCCCCAATGATGCCGGCTGGCACCCGGTAAAGCCGAATATAAAAGCACAGCTTCCAGTTTGGCAAAACCGCTGAGCTGTTTTATGTCGATCTGTTGTTGTGCCTGGTTATAGACGGCTCTTACACCCTGCATTTTGCCATTCCAGATAGCAGCCTGGCGGTCAAAATTGCGATAGGCCGACACCGGCTTCAGTTCTATGCCATCCAGGCGGGCTGCCTGCTGCATCCTGCGAAAAGCAGCAGCACTTTGCTGCTCCAGCTGTAGGCCGTCAATGGCAACCAGCCCTGGCTCGATACGACCTGTCAGCAGCAGCGGTAGGTCCATCAGCACAACATCTCGTTAAGAATGGCTTCATACATATCGGTCAGAAGTTCCAGATCGGCGATGCTTACACATTCATTAATTTTATGAATGGTGCCGTTACAAGGGCCAAGCTCCAACACCTGTGCACCAGTGGGGGCAATAAAACGGCCATCTGAAGTGCCGCCTGAGGTTTCCAGTGACGGGGTAAAACCCTGAATTTTTTCAACCGCATTGACGGCTGCAGCCACCAGGGCACCACTGTCAGTTAAAAACGGCAGTCCGTTTAATACCCAGTCCAGTTGATAGTTCAGCTGATGTTTATCCAGAATGGCCAATACCTGCTGTTGCAGCTGCTCAGCCGTCACTTCAGTACTGTAGCGGAAATTAAAAGTGAGGGTCATTTCACCAGGCACAACATTAGTGGCACCTGTGCCGGCGTGAATATTAGAAATCTGAAAACTGGTGGCTGGAAAAAAAGCGTTGCCATGGTCCCAGACCTGCTGACTGAGTTCAGCCAGTGCCGGCGCGGCCAGATGAATAGGGTTTTTCACCAGATGTGGATAAGCCACATGGCCCTGCACACCACGAATGGTCAGATAACCAGTTAAAGAGCCGCGGCGGCCGTTTTTAATCACATCACCTACAGCTTTTGTGCTGGAGGGTTCACCGACTAAACACCAGCGGATTTTTTCCTGACGTGCTTCCAGCACTTCAATCACCCTTTTGGTGCCGTTGATAAAAGGACCTTCTTCATCACTGGTAATTAAAAAAGCAATGTCGCCGGTGAGCTCTGGTTTTTTCGCCAGAAAACGCTCTGTGGCCACTATCATGGCAGCCAGGCTGCCTTTCATGTCAGCAGTGCCACGGCCATACATCATGCCATCGATAATGGTGGGTTCAAAAGGCGGGGTATGCCATTGCTCCAGCGGACCTGTTGGCACCACATCAGTGTGGCCGGCAAAACAAAACAGCGGTTTGCCCTGACCACGGCGCGCCCATAAATTTAAGGTGTCTTCAAAAAACATCGATTCAATCTGAAAACCGAGTTTGCTTAACCGCTCCGCCATCAGTTGCTGACAGCCTTCGTCGGCAGGGGTAACTGAGGCGCGGCGGATCAGGTCTGCTGTCAGCGCCACTACGGGGCTCATTGTTGTTTCCGCTGGGGTAAAAGACATTATTGTGCACCTGCCACAAGTTGCTGATATTGTTCGGCATTAAAACCAAGATAAAAATGGCCATTCACATCCAGCAAAGGACGTTTAATCAACGCAGGTTGCGCCAGCATCAGCGCCATAGCTTTTTCAGTGGTCAGATCGGCTTTTTGCTCGTCCGGCAGAGCACGGTAGGTGGTGCCTTTGGTATTTAATAACGCCTGCCAGCCAAGCTCAGCCTCAAATTGCGCCAGCAGACTTTGGCTCAGACCGTCGGTGCGGTAATCAATAAACTGATGCTCAACACCAGCCTGAGTTAAAAAGGCGCGGGCTTTTTTTATGGTGTCGCAGTTTTTAATGCCATAAATTTTTATCATCGGTATTTTATATTCCGGGTTATGTATCAACAAAAAACGCTGCAGCAGCTTGCCAGCAGCTAAGACAGCATAAAGCCTTGGTCAGGCGCTTTGGCCCTGGCCTTGTGCTGCCAGTTCAATCAAAAATAATGGGTCTTGTCCGGCCTGGTGGTAGCAACTGCGATACCAGATAGTGCTGAATCTGGCATGTTGTTTTAACGTGATCAGACAATACAAAGGCTGCACCCATTGACTAAGTAAGGCTGAATCCACACAAAGCACTGGCTGCCCCGCCTGCACAGTGGCTTTTTCAGCAACAAGCCAGTCAAATCCTCTGCCATGTTGGTTTAAACATTGTGGCGGAAAATGTATGTCCAACTGCAGGCCATTTGCGTGGTGAAACCTCAGTTGTTGACCGGCTTGATCCTGACGGTGGCAGAGGCCGGAAAAAGGTGCAACCAGCTGATTTGCCTGCAATTGCATTAAAACACCATCCCCAAGGTAACCGGCAGCAGCTGCAGGTTCCGGAGCTT
Organism: Rheinheimera sp.; assembly: GCF_036782235.1. GTDB lineage: Bacteria > Pseudomonadota > Gammaproteobacteria > Enterobacterales > Alteromonadaceae > Pararheinheimera. Next base: position 238,254 of record NZ_DAIPZL010000003.1, read on the forward strand.
CGGACAACGGCAACGCCAGACCGCTGGCCGGGCTTTGGATCACTAGCCCCTTGCTGACAGGTAACGCTGTGGTTCGCTGCAGTCTGGAAAAAGCCACCGGCATGTTGTTGTTTCTCCGAAAAATGATGCCTCTGATAGTACCCAAACTTCAGGTGCAAAGGCTAGCGATCTGTGGTTCTTTTTCTGCAAGATCCTAAGGTAAATCGGCCCCGCAGCGCAGTAACCGTCTGGATCGGTACTGTTTTGTTGTTTAGAAAGAATTTTGCTTTTGAAGCTTTTATGTAAAATTCAGGCTGTAACCGTTATTTTTACCAGTCAACTTTCAGTGTGATCTGGTGTAATGCCGGTTTTATCAGATAAAAGTTGTCCACAGAATCTGTGGGTAACTTTGTGCATTTCTCTGTTTATGTTTTATAAGTTAATGAAATTTCATTATTAAATTGACTGGCATATTTTTTGTTATATCAGCTAAGATGTAAAAGTGTGTGAAGAGGTTAAAAAATAGCAATTTAGTCAGGAGCCTATAGGCAGCTGTGCATTTGTGCGGGTCTTTCCGGTAATGTAACCGCTGTTATTGTCGGGATAATTTACACTGTGTTCCTGTTTTGCTTTTATTGTTGGCGGTACCGGCTGATAAAAGCTGAAACGAACTGGTCGCAGCGCCAGCACTTATGCTAAGGTAAAAGGCAGTACATCAGGTCGTGGGGTTCAGATGCAGCGCAGTTTAATTGCCACCCTGCAGCAGGGGGTTGTTTATAGTCAGACCTGGCCTTTGGTGGACGAGCTCAACAGTGTCTTTCCGGAAAATCAAATTATTCGCCTAACCAAAAGGGCACAACAACTGTTGCCGGCCTTTAGCGTGATTTCGCTATTGGTGCAATTGCAATGGATGGGGCAAAGTTATTTGGCGCCAGCTTTGGCCAGTACATTGTTTATGTTGTCATTGCCGTTGCAAGGTTGGTATTGGCTGGGTAAAAGAGCCGATTCAGTGTTGCCGCCTGCCATGTTGCAATGGTATCTGGATATTGCCGATAAAATGCAGCAAAACGGTGTGGCCGTACCTAGACCTGCCGCCAAACCCTGTTATGCCGATCTGGCCACTTTGTTAAGTCTGGCGGTCAGACAACTGGATAAAACCTTTATCCGCCAGTATTTATAGTCTGTGTTACAAGCTGAACGATTTGCAGACAAGCAGAGCTCTTTATAAAAAGCGCAGAGCGGTTGTCAGAAGAACAGAGCGCCGTTTATAAAGAGCAGCCTGCCAGATAATCCGCTTTGTCTGCTGTGGTCTTTATTGATCAACATGTGGCCTGTAAGTGGCGACCCATTCTGGCCGGTACACCAGCAATAACGTCATGGCCATGCCGTTTAAAATAGCTTCGGGCAAGGCCAATAACGGCGATAACGCCAGATAACTGGCAATATCCACTGCGGCGTCTGGTTGCAGCAAATACAATACAGTACTTTGCAGCAGCACAAAATTAACTGTGCATAAAGCCGAGCCAATAAAAGCCACAAGAAAAATATAAACAAAAAGCTGCTGGCCAAATTGTTTGTGTACCAGATACAACTGCAGATAACTTTGCAAAGCCAGCACTGTCAGCACAGCCCAGTCTGCCAGCCATAAAGTAGCTGAGCCCAGTTTAGCCGGTACCACCAGCCAGGTGGCGGCAACAGTGGTGAGCATTACCGCAGGGATCAAACAGAGACTGAGCCTGAGCCCAAGCAACAGGGTTGCAGTTGTGATCCCAAGAAAATGTAATGCAGGCCCCTGTGGCAGCTGCGCTTTAACCTGCCACAGCACCAACAAACAAAGACCAATGCCGGCGAACAACTGACGCAAAAGCGGCTGTTGCCACAGCGTCAGTAGCTTGTTGTCCAGCGTTAAATAATAAAGCGGCAGCAGCCAGCACAACAGCCAAAGCATTTATCAGCTCCTGTTGTTATTTATGCCAGGGCTGCTGTAACAGCCCAGGCAGCACAAGCCGTGTCAACAGCGGTTATCAAGCGAACGTTTTTTATGATGTACTCAGAGGTTAAAGCTGGACCAGACAGGTGCATGATCTGAAGGTCGTTCCATCGCCCGCAGCTCGTAATCAACGTCTGACTCCACACATAAAGCGGCCAGTGGAGCTGTAGCCATCACTACGTCGATGCGCAGACCTCTGTTGTCGTCAAAACCTTTGGAGCGGTAATCAAACCAGCTGTAACGCTCAGTACGTTCAGGGTGCAACACCCGGAAGGTATCAACCAGGCCCCAGTCTTTTAAACGTTGCAGCATGTCGCGTTCTTCCGGCAAAAATGAACATTTGCCTTCTTTTAACCAGCGTTTGCGGTTCGGTTCACCAATGCCGATATCCAGATCGAGCGGCGAAATATTAATGTCACCAATCACTGCCAGCAATTCGTCTGGTTTATGGTTCTGCTCTAGGTACTGCATTAAATCGGCATAAAACTTTTGTTTGGCCGGGAATTTGGTGGGGTGGTCGCGGTTTTCGCCCTGTGGGAAATAACCATTGAGTAACGTAAAGCTGCGGCCATCGGCCAGAGTCCAGCGGCCAATCAACATACGGCGCTGTGCGTCTGCTTCATCGCCTGGAAAACCATACAACATCCTATCAGCCGGGGTTTTGCTCAGAATAGCCACGCCATAATGACCTTTTTGGCCAAAGTGATATACCGAATAACCCAGTGCTTTGACTTCATCCATTGGAAATTCATCGTCATGCACTTTAATTTCCTGCAGGCCAATAAAATCCGGCTGATGTGTTTGCACCAGTGCCGCCAGTTGATGAGGGCGCGCACGTAGTCCGTTAATATTAAAAGAAATAATTTTCATAATGCCTGAGCCTGTGTGAAGTCTAAAATGCAATTGCCGCTTATCATAACATCAAGATTGAGGGGCTGCTAAGTGGCAGTATTGCCCGGATAAGCCTGCATCCGTTATGCTGCCGGGCCAAAAACAAGCCAAAGAGTTCCATCCTTGTCTGAGATTTGCCAGTTTACTGCCATCCCATACCAGTTAAAGCCATCAGGGCGGCGGCGCAGTGTTGCGCTGCAGATCCGTGATGGGCAACTGACAGTGCTGGCACCAACAGGTGTTGCTAAACAGCAAATTGATGGTTTTATTTTGCAAAAACAGCAATGGGTAGAACGGCATTTGCAGCTTCAGCAACAGGCCGCAGTGCCGCCTGATTATTTAGTCGCGGGTTTGTTACCACTGCTTGATGAAAAACTGCAGTTAAAGGTGGTGAGTGACAGCTGCAGTGCGGTGAGCCGTGATGGTCAGGTCTTGTGGCTGCAGTTGTCCAATCGTGTCAGTACAGCAAGACGCCGGCGAAAACAGCTGGAGTTGCTAAGCGCCTGGTATCAGCAGCAGGCACAGCAGTGGTTTGCGGCCAGAGTGTTGTATTGGCAACAACAAATGCGGGTGCAGGCCAGCGCAGTGCAGATCAAAAACTGGCAAAGTAAGTGGGGTAGTTGTACCAGTAAAGGGCAACTCAGTTTTAACTGGCGCCTGATGCTGGCGCCGTCCTGGGTGGCCGATTATGTGGTGGTGCACGAACTGGCGCATTTAAGCCATATGGATCATTCCAGCGCCTTCTGGCAAAGGGTGGCGCAGTTTTACCCTGAGTTTAAACAGGCAAAACAATGGTTTAAGCAGCATCAACATTTACTGCAATTGCTCTGACAACATAAACCGCGGCGTACAGACAAAGCCGTTGCACTGATGAAACTTTGCTGCTGTATTGGCGCAACAAGGCTGATGGTTTCAGACAGCTGCGCGGCCATGACGACAACAAGCAGCTTTCGGGTTATTTGTTGGTATTTCTGCGTGGCAGGGCTTTATTTGTGTCAACTATTTCTGTTTTAATCGCACACCCGACAAAGTGACTTAACAAGCCGGCACTCCTATAACAGCCAAAAGCCGGCCCGGATCCAGGACCTCTGCGATGACAAATCAACTAAAACTACAGCAGTTACTCAAGCTGCTTGATTTAACCCGTTTAACCGACAATGACAACAGCACAGAGATGGCGGCATGGCTGGCAGAGCATATGCTGAGCACAAAATTGCCGGCAGCTTTTTGTGTGTACCCGGCGTTTTTAACCCAGTGCCGTGATCGTTTGGCTGAGCTTGGTGTACAAAGCACACTTGCCACAGTGGTGAACTTTCCATCCGGCAATGCTGCCGCCGATATGGTGGTGCAGGAAATTCAGCAGGCACTGGCACTTGGCGCTGATGAAATTGACTGTGTGCTGCCTTATCAGGCGTTATTGGCCGGTGACACTGGCCGGGTAAAAAGCTTTTTGTATGATGTGCGTGAAGCCTGTGGCAAAGCCTGCCTGAAAATTATTATCGAATCGGGTGAATTGGTTACTCCACAACAAATTATTAAAGCCACTGAACTCGCCATCGAATGTGGAGCTGATTTTGTCAAATCGTCCACCGGCAAAGTCCCTGTTGGTATTACCATGGAAGCGGCCCGTATTATGCTGACCGTAATAGCGGCGGCAAAACGTCCTGTCGGCTTTAAGGCCTCCGGTGGGGTACGTACAGTAGCGCAGGCGCTGGAGTTGATGGCGATGTATGAAGATATTACCGGTCGTCTGGCGCAGCCTGAGCTGATGCGTATTGGTGCCAGTGTGTTGTTTTCCGAGTTATCTGCGTTATTGGCGCAGCCACAAGCCTGAGCTGCGATTGTGTGAGCAGTTCAGGTTCAGCTGCTTTGTTTTAATTCCTGGCGATAACTCTGATATTGCTGCTGTAACTCTGTGTAACGCTGCTGGTGGTGTTCCATCAGTAGCGCTTGTTCTATGGTTTTAAACACCTGACGACAACGTTGGTAGAGCACCAGAGATTTATGTTTTTGCTGTGACTCCAGCACCTGTAACATCGCCTGAATTAAGTTCAGCGCTGCCACCGTATTGGCAGGCGCTACTTGTAATGCCTGTTCGAATAACTGCATCGCTTCCTGATATTTACCATCCTGATATCTGTCCATACCGGCTTTATTGAGTGTGCTCAGCTGCTGGCGTTTGTCTTCCGATTGTTGCTGATGTTGCGCCAGCATATCGGCCAGCACCGGATCCGGTGTGGTGTGACTGTTATATTTGGCAAAAAAATGATCTGCGCCTTCAAATTCACCAATGTCCATCAGCAGCATCACCAGATCCGGCGTTTCCGCTTCAGTCCCTGTCATCTTGTCACATACCTTGTCGGCGGTTTTTTTCGCCTGGTGAAAGCGGCCTTCAATAGCGTTCAGTCTGGCCATACAAAGTTGTTCAAAACGCTCAAAATCAACGTCTTTCAGCGCCAGTTCGTCTTTTTGGCTGCGGTGTAATAACAACAGGGTTTCCTGTTGTAATTTATTGCGTTTGGCCGGTTCATCCAGACTGCCGATGGCGTCGAGCATGGTTCTGATGTAATTGAGCAGATGCATCACATCTTGTTTGGCGGTGCGCCGGGTTAATTCGTAAATTTGCTTGCTGGCCTGCACCATATCCAAAGGGCTGGTGGCCTGGCGCGCTACCCGCAGCAATAAATACTGCCGGCCAAGCTGAAAAGGCGCTATGTTGATGGCCTGATTGATACTTTGCATGGCTCCGGCTGTGTCGCTCTGGGCTAACTGGCAATGGCATTTAATGTCCAGCGCCTGGGCACAAAGCCGGTTGACCTCAATAATCTCATCACATAACTGTGAACAAGCCTGGTAATCCTGTTGTTGTAACCTGGCACGGGCAGAAAGTAGCAACGCCCAGGTCGGGCGTCTTTGTTGCATACTGTCGCTGAGCAGTTGCTCAAGTGCCGGAAAGTTTTGCTGATTTAATAAAGTTTCTGCCAGCACCCGCCGGCAATATTGTTCATAACGGCCATTGTTGTTGATTTCCTTTTCACATTCGGCAATCACATCTTCGCTTTGACGCTGATATAAAGCTTCATACAACGCAGCCAAATGTTGTTTTTTTTGCTGTAGCTTAACAAGGCGGGTTTTTAGCAGACTCTGTGAAAAAGGTTTGATTAAGTAGTCGTCTGGTTCGGTTTCAACGGCACTCATCACCATGCTGACGGTGTTTTCACCTGTCACAATAATAAAAATGGCGCTGGGTTTAAGCAGTTGTTTTTCTCTTAAGTCTTCCAGTAACTGGCGGCCATTTTTACCTGCCCCCAGGTTATAGTCGACAAACAACAAATCAAATTCGGTTTGGCTACATCTGTTCAGCGCCTGTTCGCCACTGTTGGCAAACTGGATATTGACCATGCCCAGACTTTTCAGAATACCTTTAAGCATCACCTGAAAAGGGCGCTGATCATCAACCACCAGTATGTGCAGTCCAGACAGATCTAATTTGTGCATGCAGCAAGCCGGCCGACAAAACCTGATTAGATTGTGCGAAACAAAAGGTGAATACGCAAGTTGGTAAACAGCTGAAATTTGTTGGGTTTATTTGTACTGGATAGATGAATTTCAGAGGTGCTGAAGTAGCAGGAAGATGGTGGAGGGGGAAGGATTCGAACCTTCGAAGGCAGTGCCGGCAGATTTACAGTCTGATCCCTTTGGCCACTCGGGAACCCCTCCACGTGGCCGGCATCTTATCAAATCAAACGTCGATGTAAAGAAATAAACTTAAGAAAGCTGTTTAACTGCCGATAAAGTCAGCAGTTTTCATTAAAAATATTATTTTTATGCTGCAGCTGGTCAACGAATGGCAATTACAGGGACAATTAAATCAGGCGCTGTTACAGCATCAGCGCGCTGATTTTGCTTTGTGGCTGGCGATGTTATCGCCGGCAGTTGATGAAATGGCGGCCTTTTGTCTGCCAACAGGCGAAGCTGAGCCTGGCACCCCCAGTTTGTACCAACAACTTGGCGTGCAACAACAGCGTGATGTTGCCATGCAGGCTCAGGATATCAGCTGTTTAACGGCTCAACATCAGGCGCTGATGCACGGTGGTTTGGCGCAGTGCCGCTTACAACAGTTGTTGGCACCCCCACCTGTTGTGGTGCGTCATGACGGCAAGAAACTATCGGCCGAATTGCTGGATAGTCTGGATGTACATACCAGGCGCCATCTGGCAAAACAAAAAGCCGATGTGATCACACCGGATCCAACGGCTTTATTTGATATTTTGCAGGAAATGCACGCCTGAGTGAGCCAAGGTAGCTGATTAACTTTGTTGTGCGGACATCAGGTGCGGGCGACAGACTTTGTATTTTTTGCCGCTGCCACAAGGGCAGAGGTCGTTGCGGTTAATTTTCTGATTGGCATGCGGCAATAAATAACCATCCAGATACCACCATCGCTGCTGTTCAAAGATAAATCTGGACCGTTCTTCCAGCTGCTGCAGTTTATCCTGCATGATAAAGCGTGCGATAAAGTGCACATAATCGATACAGCCTTCCGCCATTGGTGCTGCTGTGGCAGGAGTAACAGTTGCCGGGGTTAAAGTGCCATACTGTGCAATCAGATAGTCATTGTGCGGCATTTGTTGTTGCAGCATGTTGTTATCGCTGATTGGCAACACCAACAAACTGACAAAATGGGCCGCGCTTGCAAAAGCTGCGATTTCTGCCGTGGCTTGGTCTGATTGCTGGCTTGGATGGTAAGTGTTTTTAATGTATTGAATATGGCCGCTGCAATAAGCACTGTATCTGGAACGCATCAGCTGTAGTGCTGTTTGGGGTTGTGCTGTGCCAGTTAAAAAAGGCTGGCAGCAGCTGGCAAACGCCTGTCCTGAGCCACAATAACACCACATGTTTTGCTCCTGTTGTCGCGGTGCTGTCTGCAGTTTGACCACTACAGCAGAGTCTGATGACGGGGCGCAAAGTGTAATCTGTTTTGTTAACCTCCGGTAGGGTGCCTCAATCACCGAAGTTATCTGTTCTATAGCCTGCCCTGTTGTGTGTTGTGCGCTTTTTAGCCATTCAATTTTTGCCATTCAAGCCGCAGTGAACATCTGCATTGCAAATCCGGCGTCATGAAGAGAGCCGCATATCTTTGTGGTTAATGTATGGTTAATGCGCCATTTGATGTTGTACAAAAGCATCTGTTGGTAGATTCACCAGCGGCGTGCCGTATTTAGCAGATAAATAACGGTAATCTTCCAGCTCATGCTGATCTTCAGGTAAAAAACTCACCACAGCACTGCAGGTGGAGCAGGTTAACGCATCGCGCATCAGGTTATCAAAACGGCCAATCTGTTTTTGTGGGATCAATAAAATACGCTGACTTTGAATACCGGCTTGTTCCAGCATTTGTTTGGTCAGCTGCCATGGTGGGGCAATGACTAACAACCAGCCATGCTGCAACCCTTGTTGTTGGGTGAGCGCAGCCAGGGTTGTTAACACAGCTTGTACATTCAGCGTTGTGGCTGCTTTTGCTGGCAAAGTGAAAGTTTTGCCAAACTGGATACCGGACAAAGGTAATGGATAGCTGTGCTGGATCATGATAAAGCCCCTGACTGAATTCGGATAACTGTTTGCATATACAGTGGATGTGTATACAGTAATCAGGCTTCGTTTAAAAAGCAAGCGAAAACTGTGAAAATATACAGTGCTTTTTGGTGCAAGGCATTTTTGTAAAGAGAAACAACGGCTAAGCCTTGTTATTGCTGCAGATACTGGTAAAACCATTGTATTGCCACTGTTTTGTTACACTCCGCGTCTTGCGAACAGGATGAGAATTTTTGATGTTGTTACAGCCATATGTAAATGTGCAGGGTGAAGAGTTTAGTTTTAGCCGGGCACAGGCCAGTCAGTTTGCCAAAAATATTGCGTCAGACTTTAATCCGATCCACGATGAAGACAGCAAAAGGTTTTGTGTGCCGGGCGATTTATTGTTTGCCTTTTTGCTGCACAAATACGGTTTGTCGGAACGTCTGAGCTGCACTTTTAATGGCATGGTTGGCTCTGATGTGGTGCTGCATTGCCGTGAAGAGGGCAACAGCGTTGAAGTGCTTGATCAGAACCACAAATCTTATCTGGTGCTGGAGCAAAGCGGCAACAAACAACAAAATTGTCAGTTTATCGAAGCCCTGGTACGTGATTATGTGCGTTTCTCCGGTCAGAATTTCCCGCATATTCTGCAGCCGCTGATGCAGCAACATCAGGTCATGATCCATCCACAGCGCCCGTTGGTGATTTACCAGAGTATGGCACTGCAGTTTTTCCGTTTTAGTGACAACTGCCCGCAGTTAAAGTTATCCGATTCAAGCCTGGAGATTGACGGCAAAAGAGGCAATGTGTTACTGAAATTTGAATTGCTGGATGGTGCTGAAGTGATTGGTGCCGGCGAAAAACGGATGATCCTGAGTAATCTGGTGCCTTATGATGCGGCACAAATGCAGGGACTGGTCGATATTTACAACGAGCGTAAATTACGCCTGGGTAACGACGCCACTGCCTGATCCCAGTTGTGGGTTCAGACCTCATAAAAGCCAGCTGCACAAGCTGGTTTTTTTTCGCCTTAAAATGCAGCTTTGCCTTGGCGTGACTCAATATATTGGCGATGTGGCAACAAAGTACAGAAGGTAAAAAAGCTTGGTATAGCCCCAGGCAGTAAGCCAAAGTTTATGCGAGCTGTTATCTGCAGCCTGATGCGCAGTGCATCATGGAAAACAGGGCGGCTATCTGTTATCTTCGGCCAATAACTGAAGGGAAGTGCATGATGTATTACATGATTTATTCTGAAGACGTCGCCGATAGTCTGGCGCAGCGTAAAGTTACCCGTCCGGCGCATCTGGCGCGTTTACAACAACTGGCTGCTGAAAACCGCTTGTTAGTGGCTGGTCCATTACCAGCAGTGGATGCAGAAGACCCGGGTGAAGCCGGTTTTACCGGTTCATTGGTGGTGGCTGAATTTGCGTCATTGCAGGATGCCCAGCAGTGGGCTGCGGCTGATCCTTATCTGGCTGCAGGTGTATATAAACAAAGCACCGTCAAACCATTTCGTAAAGTATTGCCTTAAGGACAAACAAATGCCCGTGATTTTACTGACCGGGGGCGCCGGTTATATTGCCACTCATACCGCTATCTGCTTGCTCGAGGCCGGTTTTGAGGTGCTGGCGCTGGATAATTTCAGCAATTCACAGCCGCAGGCGCTGGAGCGGGTTGGGCAAATTTGTGGTCGCCAGGTGCCGCTGGTAAAAGCCGATATCCGCGATGAAGCGGCGCTGGAGCGGGTATTTTCTGAACATCAGATCAGTGCTGTCGTGCATTTTGCCGGTTTAAAGGCGGTGGGCGAGTCAACCGAGCAGCCGCTGGCGTATTATGACAATAATGTCGCAGGTACTGTCACACTGTGCCGGGTAATGGCGCGCCATGGTGTAAAACAGCTGGTGTTCAGCTCTTCGGCCACTGTGTATGGGGATGCGCGGCAGATGCCAATCCGCGAAGATGCGCCACGCTCGGCCACCAACCCTTATGGCCAGAGTAAGCTGATGCTGGAATATATCCTTGCGGATCTGCAGGCTTCAGATCCAGCCTGGCGGATAGCCGTATTACGTTATTTTAATCCGGTGGGTGCCCATCCCAGTGGTTTGATTGGTGAAAACCCAAATGGCGTGCCAAATAACTTAATGCCTTTTATCAGTCAGGTGGCTGTTGGCAAAAGAGCACAGTTAGCGGTATTTGGCGATGACTATGCCACAGCAGACGGTACCGGTGTGCGTGATTATATCCATGTGATGGATCTGGCATCCGGTCATTTAAAAGCGCTGCAGTATTTGCAGCAACAACCAGGCTTAGTGGCGGTAAACCTGGGCACTGGCCGTGGTTACAGTGTGCTTGAAATGATCAAAGCTTTTAGTGACATTAATCAGGTGGCAGTGCCTTATCAGATTGTGGCAAGACGGCCTGGTGATATTGCTGAGTGTTATGCCGACCCTTCGCTGGCGCTGGAATTATTTGGCTGGAAAGCTGAGCGTGGCCTGGAAGATATGGTGCGTGACGCCTGGCGCTGGCAACAACAAAACCCGGATGGTTATTGCAGTTAACAATCCGCTTCGGAGGTTTATTTGCGAAAACAACACCAAAGAGCCTGGTTATGGGCCAAGCAGATCAAAAGTTTTTGGACTGGTCTTGGTGCTTTGGTGTTGTGTACACAAAGTTTTCTGCTGCAGGCCTCAGATGCACAAGCCTTTGATTCGCTGATCCAGCGTCTGGATAATGGCGATCTGGTGTTTGCCGACCGTGCAGCTATTGACGATTTTATGCAACAGCTCAAAGCTGCAGTGCCACCGGATGACGTCAAACGTCAGCGCCGGCTGCAGCGTGAGAAATGTTACGCCGACTTCTATGACAAACCCGATCAGGGTATTGCTTTTGCCAATCAGTTTTTACACAAGGTTGAAATGAATCAGGACTTGGTGAACCTGTCGCATTTTTATCTGTGTCGTGCTTATCACTATGGCAACAAAAACCAGCTGTTAGAACAGGATGCCGATTTGCAGCAGGCCGTTGCTTTGGCTGGCCGTAGCGAAGATCCGCTGACCAAGGCCCAGGCTTTATCGTTTTATGCCGAGCTGTTGTCAAGCCGCGGTGACAACGGTGAAGCGCTGGTGCAGCTGTTTGAAGCCAATCAGTTATACAAAAAACTGGGCAACCGTTTTGGCATTGGTGACACAGTGGAAAGTATTGCTACTTCGCTGCGCCGTATGGGTGAATATGACAAAGCGCTGGAATATCTGGAGCTTTCGGAAAAAGAATTTGCCGCACCAGGGGATAAATACCGCCTTGGTTTTTTGTGGCAGCAAAAAGCCTTTATCTATGGTGAAACCGGTAAACCGGAAATGGCCAGACAGATGCTGGAGCGCACCAAACAGTTATATCTGCAAATTGGCGAACCTTTATATGCAGCTGCGGCCGATGTGGATTTAATGTGGGTGGCCAATCAGCAGGAGCGTTTTGGTGAAAGTCTGGAGATTGCCGCCAAAGTTGAGCAACAGCTGCTGCAATATCAGCAGCAGGGCGGTGGTGAAAAAATCGTGAATGCTGAGCTTTTTGTGTTGTACCAGGCCGAAGCGTTGGCCGGCACAGGCCAGTTAGCACCGGCGCTTGAAAAATTCAGCGAAGCAGAAAAACTGATCTCCGCACTTGAAAACCCACGTTATTCCATGTGGTTACATCGTTCCTGGTCTAAAGCGCTGGCGCAGGCCGGCGATTATAACCGGGCTTATCAGCAGCTGTTGCAAGCCAATCTGCTGGAGCAACAACTGAACACATTGAGTAAAAAACAGCGCGAGTCCTTACTGCGGTATCAGTTTGATACCGAATTAAAAGATGAAAAAAACAATCAGCTGCAAGCGCAGAATCAGCTGACAGCCCAACAGTTGCAAGTGCTGGAGTCAGCGCAGCGCTGGCAGTATATCGCCATTGCGCTTTTTATTATTCTGGCGCTCATAGCGCTGTTTTACGCCATTTCACAAATTCAGCGTAACCGGCAGCTCCACCGGCTGGCGATGACCGATGAATTAACCCGGGTGGCCAACAGACGCAGTATTTTATGGTTTGCCGAAACTGTGCGTCAGCAGTCGCAGCACAACAACCAACAATGGTGTTTGTTATTGATTGATATTGATTATTTTAAACAATGTAATGACAATTACGGCCACGATGCCGGCGACCAGGTGCTGGTGCAAACAGCGGCTTTGTTAAAACAACAGCTCAGGGCACAGGACAGAGTGGGTCGTACCGGTGGTGAAGAATTTCTGGTGGTGTTACCCAATACCGATTTAGCCGGCGCCACTGAAGTGGCCGAGCAGCTGCGTTTATCGGTGCATGCGTTAAGTTTTAGCGGCTACCCTGGCATTCAAATCAGCATTAGTGTTGGTGTGGCGCAGGCAGGAAGGCTGGAGGATGTGCGTGAAGTGATGAGCCGGGCTGATGCCGGCCTTTATCAGGCCAAGTCCAGCGGACGTAACAGGGTGATTGTCGGTTAATGACCAATGACAGTGACTCAGGTAACAGTGGCCACCTCTTAGTTATAAGCCGTTTTTTTCAATTTGTTAGCTAATGAGTAAGCGTCAGCGCGCAAAAAAAGGACCTTCAGGTGAGCGCATTTCCCGACCCGCATGCCCCGTTATTTCATGATGCCCCGCCGCTGGAACCCGGTTTTTTAGTGGTTCATGCCAATCAGCCTGAGCAGCTCAGAGCACTGGTTGTGCACTTTACCAAAGCGTACCCGCTGGGTGTGCTCGAAACCGAATTTGTGCTGGTGCAAAGTAACGGTATTGCCCAGTGGCTGAAGCTGGCGCTTGCTGCCGACACAGCCCCTGTGGATGGCAGCGATGGTGGTCTGGGGATCGCCAGCTGCCTCAGTTTACAAATGCCAGGGCGTTTTATCTGGCAGCTCTATCGCAGTGTGCTTGGCGCTGAACATATTCCTGAACATTCAGTGTTTGATAAAGACGAGCTGTGCTGGCGGTTATTTAAATTACTGCCAAAGCTTGCTGAGCAAACAGAATTTCAGGCACTGGCCGGTTATCTGGCGGGTGACACTTTGCAGCGCAAACAGCATCAGCTGGCGCTTAAACTGGCCGACTTATTTGACCAGTATCAGGTGTACCGCGCTGACTGGCTGCAGGCCTGGAGTGAAGGCAAAGATATTCTGATAGACGCCAGAGGCGGACAAAAAGTGCTGCCGGAGTCTGAGCGCTGGCAAGCGGCGCTGTGGCGCGCTGTGCTTGATGACGTGCCCGATGCCGAAAAATCGTTAAGCCGCGCTTTATTGCATCACAAGTTTTTAGCAGCAGCCAGCAAGCTCAGTGCTCAAACCAGACCTCAAGGCTTGCCACGGCGGGTCATCGTATTTGGTATTTCCAGTTTGCCACAACAAATGCTGGAGGCGCTGGCAGCCATCGCACCTTACACTCAGGTACTGCTGGCGGTGCATAACCCTTGTCAGCATTATTGGGCCGACATAGTGGCGGACAAAGATTTACTGCGCCGCGGCATTGGCCGGCAGCAGCCAAAACAAATGCCGGAGCAAAATGCAGCCAATGCCGTCAGTCAAACAGAGCTCACACAACACCCCCATGGCCATCCGCTACTGGCGGCCTGGGGGAAACAGGGCCGCGATTATATTGCGCTGCTCGACCAGTTTGACCAGACCCAGGCGCATCGTTTTTTGTTTGCCGGTCAAAGGGTTGACCTTTTTAGCAGTGCGCCGGACAACACACTGCTTGGTCAGCTGCAAAACGATATTCTGGAGCTTCGGCCTTTAGCCGAAACCAGGCAGCACTGGCCGGTGTTGTCGCTGCCACAGGCGCAAAGTATCTGTTTTGCCACGGCGCACAGTGCCATGCGCGAAATTGAAATTTTGCATGATGATTTACTGGCACAATTTTCCGCGGATCCAGGCTTAAAACCGGCCGATGTGATGGTAATGGTGCCGGATATTAACCAGTATGCCGCCGCTATTGCCGCTGTGTTTGGTCGTTTTAGCCGCGACGATGCCCGTTATATTCCCTTTACCGTGGCCGATCAGAGTGCGCTGGCCAAAGAGCCTTTGCTGCAGGCGCTGCAAACTTTATTAAATCTGCAGCAGCAGCGTTTTACCGTCAGCACCTTGCTGGATCTATTACAACTGCCGGCATTACAACAAAAATTTGCGCTGACCGATGCCGATTTGCCGCTACTGCAACGCTGGATAGAAGCGGCCAATATCCGTTGGGGTTTGCATGAAAACCAGCGTGAAAGTCTGGGTTTACCCGCAGGGCTTTGGCAAAACAGCTGGCAGGCCGGTTTACAGCGTATGTTATTAGGGTATGCGGTTGGTGACAGTGAAGCCTGGTTGCAGATTGCACCTTTAGCTGAAGTGTCGGGGCTTTCGGCTGAGCTGGCCGGTAAACTTGCCGTGTTGCTGGGGTTATTAGAGCAATACTGGCAGCAAAGTCAGCAACAGTTGCCGCCCAAAGACTGGGTATTGTGGCTGCAGCAGCTGCTGGCCGATTTTTTTCTGCCGGTGGATGAACACCAAAACGAGCTGCTGCTGAAGTTACAACAAGCGCTGCATGACTGGCAGCAGCAGTGTCAGCGCAGTGGTCTGGAGAACCCTCTATGCCTTGCTGTGGTGGCACAAAGCTGGCTGGACGGATTTGAGCGCCAGGGGCTGGCGCAGCGTTTTCTGGCAGGCGCTGTGAACTTTGCCACTCTGATGCCGATGCGCGCTATTCCTTTTGCGCAAATTCATTTGCTTGGCATGAATGACGGTGATTTCCCGCGCAAAATGCTCCGGCAGGATTTTGATTTAATGGCGCATTCCTACCGCCCCGGCGATCGCTCGCGCCGGGACGATGACCGTTATTTGCTGCTGGAAGCCTTATTATCAGCGCGCAAGCGGCTTCGCATCAGCTGGGTTGGCCACAGTGTGCATGACAACAGCGAAAGACCCCCTTCTGTATTGATAGCGCAGCTGAGGGACCATCTCGCCTCCGGCTGGCGGCTGCAGCTTGGGAATAACATAGTGACAGGTGATGCCTTGCTGGATGCCTTAACAGTGCAGCATCCACTGCAG
Source organism: Rheinheimera sp. (assembly GCF_036782235.1). Lineage (GTDB taxonomy): Bacteria > Pseudomonadota > Gammaproteobacteria > Enterobacterales > Alteromonadaceae > Pararheinheimera. The sequence continues at coordinate 253,769 of NZ_DAIPZL010000003.1, forward strand.
GCCTTTAGCCGTCGTTACCTTGGCTCAGACACTTTAACCAGTTATCAGCATGAATGGCTGGCACTGCATCAGCCCGAGCCAAAGCCGCAGACGATGGCGGCGACGCTTACCCTGCCGGACGAATTGCCAGTGTGGGATCTGGCCCGATTAACGGCCTTGTTAAAAGATCCGGTGAAGTTTTTTTTCCGGCAAAGACTGAAAATACAGCTGGAATACGATGACAGCAGACTGAGCACCAGCGAAGATTTTAGCCTGGATGCTTTACAGCGTTGGCAGCTGCAACAGCGGCTGCAGCAACAACTGATGCAGGCCATTGATGAAGGCAAAACCTGGCAGCAGACGCTGCAAACGCAGCTCACCAGAGTAGCGCAGGAAGGCTTGTTGCCGCTGGCTGGCGCCGGCGACATGCTCAGGCAGCAACTGGAAGAGTTACTTAGCCCACAGGCTGAGGCATATCAAAGCCTGCTATTGAGCCAGACTACCGAACTGCTGGCGCCTTTGTATCTGCAGTTTGGCGCTGGCGCTCAGCAATGTGCTGACTGGCTACGTGGCCTGCGCCGTGCCCCTGATGGCCGTCTAATGCAATATCAGTGGCTGGTGGGCGCTTTATATAAAAACAAACAATTAAGATACAGCCAGTTGTTATCGCCCTGGTTACACCAGTTATTGTGTGCCGCCAATGGTTATCCACTTTCTATTCAGCTGTTGGCCGTAGATGGGCAGATTTGTTTGCCGCCGCTTGAAAAAGCCGCGGCAGTCGCCCAGCTTACCCAGCTATGTCATTGGCTGAGCGAGGCTTTATGCCGGCCATTGCCGGTGGAGCTCAGTACAGCGCTGTTGTATTTGCAGGCTGAGCCGGCGGATGACAGCACACCAGATGCCAAACTGCTCGACAAACTGACCAGGTTGTATCAGGGCGATGGCTTTAACAGTGGCCGTTTAGAGCAAAACCGCTATTTACAGCGCGCTTTTCCAGACTTTACTGCTTTGTGGCAACAAGGCGAAATGGCGGTGGTGGCCAAAGCTTTATATCAGGGGCTGCGGCATTATCTGCAAGACAGCGGCATTTTGGAGCGTGGCTGATGACAGACTTTAATAAGACGGCCGGGCCAATAGCCGCCAGTCAAACATTGACAGCCAGCCAAACACTGAATTTATTCACTTTACCACTGCGTGGCAGTGCGCTGATTGAAGCCAGTGCCGGTACCGGCAAAACTTTTACCATTGCCGCTTTGTACCTGCGTGCCGTGCTTGGCCATAGCGGCGATGAATATACCGACGCGGCTCAAGGTTTAGCGGGCAGTGATGGACAAGATGCCGCTACTGCCGCTTTGCCGCCGTTGTTGCCAAATGACATTCTGGTGGTGACTTTTACCGAAGCGGCGACTGCTGAGCTCACTGACCGTATCCGCGCCAGACTGGCAGATGCGGCCCGTTATTTTCGCACTGAAGTGACAGAGGCAGATGACGTATTAGCGGCGCTGGCACAAAGTTTTGCGCCGCAGGACTGGCCACAATGTGCCATGCGTTTGGAGCTGGCCAGTCAGTCGATGGACGAAGCTGCGGTGTCGACGATTCACAGCTGGTGTCAGCGGATGCTGGCTGAACATGCTTTTGATTCCGGCAGCAGTTTTGAGGAAAGCCTGAGCAGTGATCAGTCGGCGCTGCTGGCCGAAGTGGTGCAGGATTATTGGCGCTGTTTTGTTTATGCGCTGAACCAGACGGAGTTTTTCCGTTATCAGCAATGTTATGCCACACCGGAGCAGCTGCAAAAAGCGCTGCAGCAGGTATGGCAGGATTCTGCACAGCCGCAAGCGCAGCGCGCGGCACCACAAAAGGACGATCACAGGCCGACGCCTGCGCAGCTGATCCACGAAGAGCAAACAACACGCCGCGCCACTTTAACCCGACTCAAAGCACCCTGGCCGGTCTGGTTACAGGAGCTCAGGGTGTTGTTTGCCACTGCAAGGCAGGAAAAACGTATTAACGGCAGTCAGCTGCGTGAAGATTATCTGCAAAACTGGCTGGGGGCACTGGAACGCTGGGCCACAGATCCGCAGCTGATCACACCTGAGCTCAGCGACAGTGCCTGGCACAGATTAAGCCCGGCAGGCATAGCCCAGGCCAGCAAAGGCGAAGCGTTACAACATCCGGCTTTTGCTGCCATTGCCGAACTTCAGACTGAACTTGCCCGGATTGCCGATTGCCAGGAAGGGCTGCGCCAGCATGCCCTGCGCTGGTGCCGGCAGCGTTTTGCCAAAGCCCAGCTGCAACAGGGCGAATTTGGTTTTGACGATTTATTAAGCCGTTTTGCCGATGCACTTGAGGGCAGCAAGGGGGAACATCTGGCAGCGCGGGTGCGGGCGCAGTTCCCGCTGGCGCTGATTGATGAATTTCAGGACACAGATCCGGTGCAGTACCGCATCTTCCGCCGGATTTATCAGCCGGAGCAAAACCGGCAGGACAGCGCTTTGTTATTGATTGGCGACCCCAAACAGGCCATTTACGCCTTTCGTGGCGCCGATATTTATACTTATTTACAGGCCAAACAAGCCACAGCGCCAAGACATTATTCGCTGGATACTAATTTTCGTTCTTCCAAGGCCATGGTCTCGGTGGTCAATCAGCTGTTTTTACAGCCGGAGCAGCGTGAAAAGGGCGATGGCGCCTTTTTATTCAGGCCCAGGCAAAATCTGGTGGCCTATAGTGCGGTGCAGGCGGCAGGTCGCAAGGACATTTTTCAGTATGAACAGCAGCAGATGCCGGCGCTGCAAGTCTGTTATCTGGACGAGGGCGACAAAGCGCTCAGTAAAAGCAGTTATATAGCCCAGATGGCGCGCGCCTGTGCCAATCAGATTTGTCAGTTATTAAATGCTGGAGCAAAGGCGCAGGCCGGTTTTGTTGCTGCCAATAGTCAGGAGCCCTGTCCGGAGCCCAGTCCGGCGGACGGTCAAAAGCTCAGGCCACTGCAACCGGCCGATATCGCAGTGCTGGTCAACAATCAGCAGGAGGCGGACGAAATCCGCCGCGCTTTATTAGACAGTGGTATTCGCAGTGTGTATTTATCGGACAAAGGTTCGGTGTTTCAAACGGCCATAGCCCATGACTTGTTGTTATGGCTGGAAGCCTGCAGCGACCCAAACCATGAGCTGAAACTGCGCTCGGCGCTTGGTGCCCAAAGCCTTTGCTGGAATTATGCTGAACTTGCCAGGTTGCAACAGGATGAATGGTTTTTTGCGCTGTGGCAGGACAAATTTATTGCCTTTTCAAAGTTATGGCGCTCGCAGGGGGTACTGCCTCTGGTGCGGCGTTTGTTGCAGGATTTTCAGCTGATCAGCCGTTTTGCCGGCCAAAAGGACGGCGAAAGGCAACTGACCGACTTATTACATCTGGCGGAGCTATTGCAACAGGCCAGCCGCAGTCTGGATGGGGAACTGGCGCTGCTGCGTTATTTTAAAGACCATCTGGCCGGTGAACTGGCGCTGGATGCCGATGCGATGAAACTGCGGCTGGAAAGTGATGAAGCGCTGGTGCGGGTGGTGACTATTCATAAATCCAAAGGGCTGGAATACCCGCTGGTGTTTTTGCCTTTTATCGCGGCGGCACGGCCATTAGATCCGGCCAATTTGCCATACCGATACCATGACGATGCCGGCCAATTACAGCTTTGTTATCAAAAAGATGACAGCATTTTTGCCAAAGCCGAGCGCGAACGGCTGGGGGAAGATTTACGCAAACTTTATGTCGCCCTGACCAGGGCGCAGCATTATTGCTGGCTGGGGCTGGCACCATTAAAAGACAGCTCGGCTATTGCTTATTTGCTGGATGACAGTGCACTGCTATGTCCCGGGACGCTGACAACTCTGCTTGACCAGTGGCAAGATCCGGCAGTGCGGCTGAACACCTTTCAGGATGAGCCTGCGGTTTATTTTCAAGCTGCCGCAGAAAAGCCGGCCATACCGGCCCAACCTTATGCCACTGTCAGTAAACGCAATTATTTGCCCTGGTGGACTGCCAGTTACAGTGCGCTGGCATCTGGTGCTGGTTCTGTTGCAGCTGCAGGCGCTGATGCTGTCCTTTATGAACAGGCACACTCAGGTGCAGCGGCGCAGAGCGCCAGGTTATTACCCCGCTTTGATAGCAGCACAGACGGGCCTGAACTTGCCAAAAATGCCGAGTTATACCGCGAGTTAAGCAATGAGCAGGCGACCGGGCTGACTGAGTCCGGCAGCTATGTTTACCCGCAGGCGCAGCAACCTTCACCAGCAACAATGCCACTTGTCAGCCAGCAGTTTTTGCGCGGCGCGGCCGCAGGGACATTTTTGCATGATGTGCTGGAATGGGCAGCGCTGCAGGGCTTTGCCAAAGTGGCTGCAGCGCCTGAGCTTCTGACTGAACAGCTGATAGAACAAAGCCAGAAGCTGCATTGGTTGTGGCAGGATAACCGCAGTCTGCGCTGGCACCGGCGTTTACTGGTGACTGATGCGCTGGAGCGGCCGGAATTTAGTTCAGCAACTGATGCTGTGGCTGAAGTTGCCGCTTGGCTCAGCGCTCTGCTGACAGCGAAGTGGCGCTGCGGTGAAACCTTGTTGTCGCTTGCCACTTTGACACAGTATCAGAGTGAGCTGGAATTCTGGCTCAGTGCCCGTTTGGTGCAAACCCAAAATATTGATGCATTGCTGCAACAATATCTGTGGCCAGAGCTACCGCGTCCGGCGTTACAGCCGCAGCAGCTCAGCGGTATGCTCAAAGGTTTTATCGATTTAACTTTTTGCGCTGATGGCCGTTTTCATGTGGCGGATTATAAAAGTAACTATTTGCCGGACGCTCAGTACGATGACAGGGCGCTGGTACAGATGATGCTGGACCACAGATACGACTTACAGGCTGCTTTGTATGGTCTGGCGCTGCACCGGCTGCTCGGCAGCCGTTTACCCCATTACCGCATAGAGCAGCATCTGGGGCAGGCTTATTACTGGTTTGTGCGTGGCGCGGCCGACGGGCTGGCAGCCAATGCCGGTATGTTATGTTGTCAGTTGCCGCCAGCGCTGATCCTGGCCCTGGATAACATATTTAGCGGTAAAACCGCAGCGCAAGGAGCCGCACATGACCTTTGCTGAGCCGGACCAACTGGCACTGAATGACAAGGCCGCCGATCTGAAACAAGGTTCTGACCATGTGCTTTGGACAGAGCTGCAACTGTGGTTACAGCTGGGTCTTATTCGCCCGCTGGATTTGTCTTTAATCCAGATGCTAAAAGCGCAGATGCTTAAACAACAAAGAGCCCAGCCGCTGCCCGATGATGTCTGGCGCTGGCTGGCGCTTGGCAGTGCACAGCTGGCGCAAGGCCATTTGTGTCTGGATCTTGCTCAGGTGCTGCAACAACCCGCACTGCTGTTAAGTCCGGCGCAGCGCCACGGCAAAGCGCTGGCGCTGTTGCAGCAGTGGCTGTTGCCGCAACAGCTTGATGAAGTGCTTACACAGTTACAGCAAGCTGTGCCTGTGGTGGCCTGTATCGGCCAAAACGAGCAACAGCAGCAGAATAGTCCTTATGTGCTGGAAGGCAACCGGCTGTATTTACGTCGTTACTGGCAGTATGAGCAGCAGATCAAAGCCTATTTACAGCAAAGTTTTGCCCGCACCGCAGAACTTCGCCACAGCCTGGTGGCCGCAGAGGTAAAGCCATTATTAACCGCGTTATTCCCGGACACTATGGCGCCAAATCCGGCGCAAGCTGCAGCACAAAACAGTCCGGACTGGCAGATGCTGGGTTGTGCCATGGCCGCCGGCAGCAGCTTTAGTGTGATCACCGGTGGCCCCGGCACCGGCAAAACCACCACAGTGGTGAAACTGCTGTTGTTATTGCAACAGCTGCAGCAACAACAAGGCAAAGCTTATCTGCAGATCCGGCTGGCGGCACCCACAGGTAAAGCTGCTGCCAGGCTCAGTGTGGCCATTACCGGCGCATTAACCAAACTCACACCCCGACTTGGTTTAACGCCGGAGTTATTAAAGGCAGTACCAGCCCATGCCGAAACCCTGCACCGTTTGCTTGGGGGGCAACCGCAGCAGCAGGGTTTTAAATACCATGCAGGTTTTCCGCTGCCGCTGGATGTGCTGGTGGTGGATGAAGCGTCCATGGTTGATGTAGCGATCTTTACCGCCATGCTCAGTGCTTTACCGGCAAAGGCAAGGCTGATTTTACTGGGTGATAAAGACCAGCTGGCGTCGGTGGAAGCAGGTGCCATTCTGGCCGAGCTGTGCCGTGATGCCAGCAAGGGTGGTTACAGTGCGCAAACGGCAAAGTGGCTGGCGGCCATGAGCGGCCAACAGCTGCCTGATGCGGTGCAAACAAATACACCAGGTGCGCTGGAGCAGCAAATTCTGATGCTCAGAACCAGCCACAGGTTTGGTGCCGACAGTGGCATAGGGCAGTTAGCCGCTGCAGTCAATAGTGGTGACGCTGCCACAGCTTTACAGCTGCTACAACAAGGTGGTGCTGAAATTAGCTGGCTCTCACAAAGCCCGGCCAGTCAAAGTTTTCAGTTGCTGGTGCTGACCGGGCAGTTCAATGCAGAAGCAGGTTCTCAGGGGGCTGAGGGTGGTTTTAGCTGCTATTTAAAACTGGTGCAACAAGGGCCGGTTACGGATTTGGCCGCTGATGCCACAGCTTATCCAGTGCAAGAACCCAAGGCCGCTAATTACGAACAATGGGGCGCTGCTGTGCTGGAGGCCTTTGGCAGTTTTGCGCTGTTATGCGCACTGCGCCAGGGGGAATATGGTGTGGAGCAGCTGAATCAGCGTATCAGCGCGCTGCTGTATCAGGCCAGGCTGATCCCGCGCACCGACGGCTGGTATCCGGGGCGTCCTGTGATGATCACCCAGAACGACTATGCCACAGGGCTAATGAATGGTGATGTAGGTATTTGTCTGCCACGGCTGGAGCATATTGATGGCCAGTTACAACAACGACTTCGGGTGGTATTTCCGCCGGCGCGTCATGGTGAGCCACTGCGCTGGCTGATGCCAAGCCGGTTGCCGGCACTTGAAACTGTGTATGCTATGACAGTGCATAAATCACAGGGCTCGGAATTTAGCCATGCGGTATTGGTGTTACCCGATAGCCAAAGTGCCATTTTAAACCGCGAGCTGGTGTATACCGGCATTACCCGGGCGGTTAGCCGGTTTAGTTTAGTGTGCCCTGCTGAAACAGTGCTGCTGCAGGCTATCCAGAGCCGCACTGAACGCAGTGGTGGTTTGCGCTTATAAGCAGCTAAAAAATCTGGTTTAGCCTGATGTTTGTAATTCGGGCAGCAGCGACGCTGCGGCCTGAGCCAGCAGCCACTGATTAAAAATGGCAATTTCCTGGCGGCTCACCGAGTCCTGGCGATAATGCAGCTGATACTGGCCCCAGGGCAGCTGATAACGCCAGGGCGTCAGCGCTTTTAGCTGGCCCTGACGGATGGCATCACCGGCAATAAAACTGTTACTGAGTGCCAGACCACGGCCACAGCTGACTGCTTTGGTGGCAAGTAATGCAAGGCTCACCTGCGACATTTCCAGTTTGGCCGGCTCGCGCAGCTGCATTTGCTGACGCCACAGCTGCCAGTCTTCCCCCTGCTCTGAGCTATACAGCGGATACGCAAATACCGAGGCAGGATTGGTTAAATCCAGCAGCTGATATTGTGCAGGGGCACAGACCGGAAACCACCATTCGGTACGAATGCGCTGGCTAACAAAACCCGCAGGCGTGGGCCAGGTGCCTATCACCACATCAAAAGCGGCCGCATCCAGGCTGCTGGCGCTCGACTCCATATGCAACAACGTCTGGATCTGCGGGTATTGCTCCGTAAAAAGCGGCAGTCTGGGGGCCAGCCACTCCACAGCAATGGAGGTTTGCGCCACAATTTTTAACACCCTCTGGTTGGTTTTGCGCAAATGGTGGGTGACCGACTGCAAACGGAAAAAACAATCACCAACCACCGAATATAAGGTGGCGCCAGCTTCCGTCAGCGTGATGGGTTTATGCTGACGCAGCAACAAAGGCATACCGATAAAATCTTCCAGAGCGCGGATTTGATGGCTGATGGCACTTTGGCTGACACAAAGCTCATCGGCAGCGCGGCTGAAACTGCACAGCCTTGCCGTGGCTTCAAACGCCTGTAAGGCTTTCAGTGGTGGCAATTGCACCACGCTGTGACTAACAGCATTATGACTAACAGCATTGTGGCTAACAGTGTGATGACTCAGCGTGTTAGCGGCCGGCTGCGCAGCTGTTGTGTCCATCCTGTCTGATACAGTGAGTTGTTGTTTCTGATCTGGATGATTTGCCATAAAAACTGCTCCGCGCCTGATGGTGTGAATTTAATTCATCATTATCTGAAATCATATCATTTTATTTCATGGTAATAGCACGGGATACTCTGTGCATCAGCCTGGCGCTACAGCGCAAAAAATAGTCAGCCAACAGTACAAAGCCAATCAGTACAAAACCAGGCCAGCATAAAACCAGATCAGCACAACAAGGAGCAGCAGATGACATTAGGTGTAGGCGGAAAAACAGCAGCAGAAGCGCTGGCCACTTTGTCGGATATGACGGCGGGCGTGCAGCCTATCGGTATTAAAGAACATCAGGCGCGTATTGAAAAAGCCTGCAGCCTGATGCAGCAGCAGGGCATAGCCGCTATTTATTTAAATGCCGGCACCAGTTTAAAGTATTTTACCGGGACCGCCTGGTATGCCAGTGAGCGCCTGGTGGGTGCCTTACTCACTGCAACAGGCGAGCTGCATTATCTGGCGCCGGTGTTTGAACTTGGCACCTTAAAAGACTATTGGCTGATTGAAGGTCAGTTACATGGCTGGCAGGAGGACGAAAGCCCTTATGCATTATTTATCGACGTGTTGCGCAAGCTTGGCATTCAAGAAAACGATAAAGTGGGCCTGGATGAAAACACCGCCTATTTTATTGCTGATGGTCTGAAACAGCAGGCGCCGACGCAGCTGTTTATTAATGCCAGCTGCATCACAGCTGCCTGTCGGCAGCAAAAATCAGCGGCCGAGATTGCGTTAATGCAACGCGCCATGGAGATGACGCTGGCCGTGCATCAGGCCACCGCCAGTATGTTGTATGAGGGAATAGATACCCGTGAAGTGGAAGCTTTTATCGCCCAGGCGCATCGCAAAGTAGGTGCCAGTGGTTCTTATTTTGTGATTGTGCTGTTTGGGGTGGCCTCAAGTTTTCCGCATGGTGTAAAAGAGCCACAACAGCTGAAAAAAGGTGATGTGGTGCTGATCGACACCGGCTGTAAGCTGCATGACTATATCTCCGACATTACCCGCACCTATGTATTTGGCGAGCCCAATGAACGCCAGCGCCATTTCTGGCAGCTGGAAAAACAGGCACAAGCTGCTGCTTTTGCCAAAGCGCAGTTAGGCACGGCCTGTGGTGCTGTAGATGATGCGGCAAGAGCCGTATTAACAGCGGCCGGTCTTGGCCCTGATTATCAGCTGCCTGGTTTGCCACACCGCACCGGTCACGGCATTGGTTTGGATATTCACGAATGGCCTTATCTGGTACGTGGCAACAAACAACCATTATTGCCTGGCATGTGTTTTAGCAATGAGCCGATGATTTGTGTGCCTGGGGAGTTTGGTATTCGTTTAGAAGATCACTTCTATATGACAGAGCAGGGCCCACGCTGGTTTACCGAGCCTGCTTATAGCATTGATGATCCCTTTGGCTTAAATCGGGTTTAATGCTTTAAATCACCGGTAAAACCTGCGCTCACAGCTCATATAAACATAATGGCTTTGCCTTTGATGCCGGTTGCTCATTCAACCGGCATTATTTTTGGCTTTACCGCATCTTTTCCATCAGCGAAGGCTTGTAGCCGACAGCAACAGATACGACATTTCCCTTGCTTGTTGTCCAAAAGCCCCGATAATAACCGCCGTCTTGGTTTGTTGTTGGAGTGAACATGGATTGGTGGTTGTTATTTCAGGCTTTTATTCTGGGTATTGTTGAAGGTCTGACCGAATTTTTACCTGTGTCCAGTACCGGGCACTTAATAGTCGTCGCCGATTTAATTGGTTTTCATAACGATGGCCGGGTGTTTGAAATTGCCATTCAGTTTGGTGCCATTCTGGCGATCGTCTTTGAATACCGGCAGCGTTTTTTAGGTGTTGCAACAGGGATGTTCTCCGACAGCAAAGCGCAAAAGTTTATCCTGAATTTGTTTATTGCCTTTTTACCGGCCGCCATTATTGGTTTGTTGTTTATTAAAACCATCAAACTGTATTTATTTAACCCTATTACCGTGGCTGTGATGCTGGTGCTGGGTGGTTTGATTATTCTGTGGGCTGAGCGTCGTCAGCATCAGGTTCGGGTATTGGATGTGGACGATATCAGCTGGAAAGACGCATTAAAAATCGGTTGTGCTCAGGTGGTGTCTATGGTGCCTGGTACGTCCCGTTCAGGTGCCACTATTATTGGTGGTTTGTTTATTGGTCTGGATCGTAAAGTTGCGGCCGAGTTTTCATTTTTCCTGGCGGTGCCAACGATGTTTGCTGCCACCTTTTATGATTTATTTAAACACCGCGATTTATTAGGCGCAGCTGATATCCCGATGTTTGCCGTGGGTTTTGTCACTGCTTTTGTCGCTGCTTTGCTGGCGGTTCGTACTTTAGTCAAATACGTTGGCAATCACAGTTATGAAATTTTTGCCTGGTACCGTATTGCCTTTGGTGGTTTTATTTTATTGAGCTGGCAACTGGGCTGGATTGACTGGGCAACAGCAGCTTTTTAAAACCAAGGTTTCGCCGCTAAAAACCATCACCTGGAGTGATAGTGTTAGCGAGAAAAAAAACCGAAGCCTGGCTTCGGTTTTTTTATGGGGCGTGTTATCAGCAGCCCTTGTGGTGATTAACGCAAAGTGTCGTGCAGCTTTTGCCACATCAGCTGGTTTTTGGCTTTTAATGCCGCCGATCTTTCGGCAAGAACCGGCTGAATGTCATTTTTATTGGCCAAGAGCTGGGTGATTTTTTGTGTGAGCGTTAATGCCGATAACTCTTCAATACAATAATCGGCCATGCCAAAGTCATCCATCATAGCGTGATATTTGTGGCTCCAGCTGGTGGCAATACAAGGCACATTTTGGCTCAGCGCATTAATGGCACCGTGAAAACGCGAGCTGACACAAAGTTCGGCTTTGCCGATCAATGCTTTGACCGCCAGCGGATCTTCAATGGTGATGATCTGACAAGGCGTCAGTTTGGCAATTTCAGCACAAAGCGCTGCGTCTTCTTTGCCTTCATGATTGACCAGTACGACGTTCAGGCCAAGCTCGGTCAGCTGATTACCGGCCGCGGCAAAAGCCTCCACATAACGGGTACGCTCTGCTTCGGCATTGGCGTGGTTAAATTTGGAAATCACTTTGTTGTTGGGAATAAGGGCCGCAAAAGGGCCATCAAATTCCGGCAGGGCAGTGCGGCTCTCACCTTTTAAACCCACGGTAAAATCCGGCGTTAAGATCACGTGGGGCGGTAGCTCTGCCATACAGGACTGTAAGTGGCCTAAAGACACCGGATCGCGCACAAAAATCAGTTTTGCGTGCTGAATAATATCGCGCATTGCTGCTTTGCTTTGGGCCGATTTGAAAGGGCCAAAAGCCTGTGGCATAAAGATAAAAGCTTTGCCAGCCTCACCAAAACGTTTGACTTCACGGGCGGTATTTTGCAAAAACAGCAAAGGCCACTGGTCGCCATAAGCAAAACCTGAGGCTTCTAAAATCACATCCACTTCGCGTTCTGTGACAATGCCGTAACGCTTTAAGGTATTGAGCATAAAGTTGGGTAATTTGCCAAACCAGGGCGTGAAATCCAGCCCTTTACGGCGCAATGACAATTTTTGCCATGCGCCCAGCATAGCGCGTTCGCGGTAGGGTAAATTTGGGCCTGGGGATAACACCAGCTCAAAAGGCCGGCCTAACTGCTCTAAACCTTTTAAACAGCCCAGCAACATCAGATAAGCGCCTTTGTTGCGAAACTGCACCCCTTTAATTTCTACTTTTAATGTGTGTTGCTTAGACATAACTCAGTAATCCGGCTGCGGTTTTTTTCTCGGAATGTGGGATCAGTGCATTTGGATCTGGATATCCGACAGCAATCAGCATCACCACGCGTTCAAAAGGCTGAAGTTTCAAAAGCTTCGCTATTTTAATTTCGTAATTTTCAATATCAGGCCAGTTAATAGAGCAGGAAGCCAGGCCCATGGTTTCCAGCGCCAGCATCAGCTGCATATTGGCCAGGCTGGCATCGATATAAATGACATGGCGGTCACGCTCAAAAGGATAAGCGCTTAAATCACCGACCACGGCCAGCACAGCCGGTAAACCTTCGGCATAACCCACAGTGCCCATCGGCAGGCTGGCAAGTTTACGCAGGGTTTCGCCCTGGGTGGCGGCAATATAACGAAATGGCTGGCGGTTACAGGCACTGGGCGCCTGGGCTGCAGCAGCAACGGCACGTTCCAGTATTTCGGGCTCTACTGGTTTAGGCAAAAAGGTGCGCACCGAGCAGCGCTGCTGACAGAGTTTATAAAATTCGTCATAACTGATATCGGCTCTGGGTCTTTTTTGGTAAGGCGCTGGCGCTGCAGCGGCCTGCTGCTGTGTTTTGTTCAGCAGTGGCCTGATTTTGCCCGCTTGCTCAGCAAAAATGCCCGGCTGAGTGGCGCCTTCAGGCCAGGTGGTAACCGCAAAATAACTCTCCAGCACATCATGGGCGTAGTTCAGTAAAGTTAAATCCAGCTGGTGGGCAGGCTCCTGCAGCATATTGCCAAAAGCTTTTAAGGTTTCGTCAATATAATCAAGCGCAAACAACGACTTACGTGGCACCATTGACAGGCCTTTTTCCAGCCGGTGGATATTACGGCGGATAATCACACTGGCAATGGTCGAGCTTTCTTCATGCAGCCGGTAATGCTGACGGCCAGCGGCAGTGGCATGCATTTCACGGCGAAAATGCGGGTTAAAAAACGCATAATAAATGCCGGCAAATTTGCGGCTTTTGGCGGCATAAGGCAACAACCATAAATCCAGCCTGGCGTAGGTGGCTCGCAGCAGTTTTTTAATCACAACTAAGACTCCGGTTTGGCCGGTGGTTGTGGTGCCACCGCTTTTACTTTTAACAATTGCCAAAAATGCGCTCTGGTTTTGCCTGAGCAGAATAAAAAGAAAAATGATGCATAAGCATACGAAATTAACGTGGCCCAGGCCGCACCTTCAATGCCATAAATGGGAATCAACCACAGATTAAGCAGCACATTTAAAATAGCGCCGACACCGTGGCTTAATAAACTTAAAGGTTCGTTACCGGTAATAATTAAATGTTGGCTAATAAGCGCCCGCACAAAAATAAAACAGCCAGCCCAGACATGAATTTGCAGCACTGTGGCAGAAGGCACAAATTTTTCGCCATAAGCCAGCCACATGATCCACTTCGCGCCCAAAGTCATAAAGATGGCAATGCCAAAGGCCATCAGAAAAAACTGCACACTGCGTTTTTTCAAAATGCAAAGATAGCTGTCCCAGTGATTGTTATAGGCTTTGAGTAAATCCGGGTAATAACGTGCGGCCAAAGTAACAGGAATGACGTACCAAAGTTCAGATAACCTCGCCACAGCCGTATATTGACCCGTGGCGGCAACACCTATCATCTGTTCAATCATAATGGTATCAATTTTCAGATAAATCACCGACACAACACCGGATAACCAGAGCCAGCTGGAGCGTTTTAATAAGTCTTTGCTGCTTTGCCAGCTGAAATACCGCAAGCTAAGGCCAGGCTCGTCTGGTGCATAACGGCGCTGCCAGTAATATTGCAAAACACCGGTCAGGAAAAATTCAATGCCCACCACCAACAGCAGCATATCCACCTGGGCACCATAAATCAGCGCCACCACCCGGGCCGTCAGGGTCAGCATTGACACGACAATTTTTGACAAAGCTACTGCACGAAAATGCCCCCGATAGTTCTGGTCGTATTCACAGAGCATCATGGCGCTGAAACTTTGCAGAATAAAAAGTGTGCTGATGGCAACAGGGCCAATGGCAAAATAATGGGGGTAAAAAACGGCAAAACCCAAAATCATCAGCAGGGCAAAAAACAACCCTGCACTCAGCCGAAGCCAGAGTGCACTTTGTAGTATGGTTCTGCTTTGCTGTGGATCGGTCTGACTACTGGCCATTTTCTGCACCAGATTGTTCAGGCCCATGCTGCTAAGCGGCGTTAAAAATGCCGCCCAGACCATCACAACGCCGTATACACCCAGTGCTTCGTCGCCCAGCATCCGCGCCACCATAAAGGTCACGATGGCGCCTGCGCCCAAACGGAAAAAACGCTCCATCAACATAATGATGGCGCGTGCTTCCAGCAATTTACGGATTGTTTTTAGCACGTTGTTTTGCTTTATAACGTTTGATAAAACGGGTAATACGCCAGATATATTGTAAAGACAGTGAATAAAGACTGAATATCAGCAAAAACAATACCAGCATCACCAGATCAGGCACCATCAGATATTCACCGACAATACCAATAGTGGCCAGCATGCAGGACAAACTGGTAATAATCACCAGCGCCTGACGGGAGGTTAAACCAAGACGCAGGAAGATATGGTGTAAATGTTCACGGTCGGCCATAAAGGGCGACTGACCTTTGCGGATACGACGGATCATAATAGCTACCATATCCATCAAAGGCACTGCGATGACCCAAAGGGCGGTGACAGGGCGGAAACTGGCGCTGTCGCTTTGGCTGCCGATAATCAACAGCCAAATCACCGACAAGCCAATTAACATACTGCCGGCATCCCCCATAAAAATTTTGCCTTTGCCTTTGCCAATTAAATCCAGGTTAAACAGCAAATACGGAATAAGCGCAAATACCAGCACCATCGGCAACACCGCATGCTCCAGCTGGCCGCCAATGCCCATCATCAGGGTCAATGACACAAAACTGACACCACTGAGCATACCGGCCAGGCCATCGATGCCGTCAATCATATTAAAAGCGTTAATAGCGGCAATGACGGCAATCAGCGTCAGCGGAAGACCCACATAACCCAGGGTTACCGAGCCCAGGCCAAATAAATTGCCAAGGTCGGCCAGATATAAACCCAGGCCGTATACCATCACAGCGCCAATCAACAGTTGGGCGCAGAGCCGCAGTTTGACACTTAAATCGAGGAAATCGTCAAATACCCCCAGCAGCACAATGCTGCCGCCACACAGCAGATAGTACCAGTGGCTGTCCTGTGGCAAACCAAAAATGGCCAGAGTGGCAGCAACACCGGTAAAAATCGAAATACCGCCAATCAGCGGAATTGACCCCACATGTTGTTTGCGGCCATGGGGTTTATCTACCAGTCCGATTTTATTAGCCACAGGGATAAGAATAAAAATCGCAACTAAGGTCAGAATAAAAGTGGTGGAAAACAACACAAAGTGTTCGCGCATAAAGGATCCGCTAAATCAATCAAACTAATTATTGTTATAAAACAAAGGCGATTATAGGTGATGTTATGGTCAGTTACTATCTGCAACCATAGAAAGCTTTTGCCACTGCTGTTTTGTTGCGCAGTCAGGCAAAAACTATTGGCAGAGCCTATCATTCTGGCTGTCACTTTGCTCAATCGCAGCTTATTTTTCTGCCTGCTGGTTGTTGCCCGGTGAAGTTCCAAAGTATGATCCTGCCACTTTGGCCAAAACAGGATCTGTCGTGAGTCAGCAGCAAGCAAAAAAAGTCTTGATAGTCACCAATATGGGACCTAAAGCCTCAGCGCCTTTTCAGGGGCAATTTGTCAGGAATCAGGTAGACGCATTGTCGGCTATTGCGCCTGCTTATTGTTATATGCGCTGGCATAACAACAGCTTGCTGAACAAATTGCTGAAATACCCGGTACTTTGGCTGCAGTTTGTCTGGAACTTTGTGTTTTGCCGCACCCGCTACGACATTATTCATGTGCACTATTTTTACCCGACCATCTGGTTAGCGCTGACGTACCGCTGGCTTCGAAACCGCAAGGTTAAAATTGTGGTGACCTTTCATGGCAGTGATATTTATTTATATAAGCCCGAGCCAAGGCTTTATAAATACGCGGCCAAACAGGTGCAGCACTTTATTTTTACCAGTGAAAAGCTACAGCAGAAGTTTTTTGAAAAGCCCGCTTCTGCAGAAGTGCTGCCGGCCGGTATTCATCCGGTCTTTGCACAAACGCAACACAAAGATCGCAGTGAAAAGCCTATTGATATTCTGTATGTTGGCAGTCTGGATCTGAATAAAGGCATGGACAGGCTGCTGGCGGTCCTGCCCAAACTCAGTCAGTATCAGCTGACAGTGATTGGGCATGGGCCTTATCGGGAGAAGCTGGCGCAGGCCGCGACCCAATACCCGAATTTAACCTTGTGCGACCCTGCCAACCCTGCTTTGCTCAAACAATATTTTGAAAACAGCAAGTGTTTTATCAGCTTGTCGCGCAACGAATCTTTTGGTTTGGTGATGACTGAAGCCATGGCTTGTTACACCCCGGTGATTGCCACTGAAACCGACGGTTCCCTGGCGCAAATTAAGCCAGGCCAGAATGGTTTTTGTTTGCCACAACAAGACGAACAGCAGCTGCTAAATACAGTGGTACACACAATTCAGCAGTTATTAAGTTTACCAGACGCAGAGTACCGCCAGTTACAGCTGGTCGGACGAGAAATGGCCGAACCTTATCTGGTCAATAGAGTGGCGGATAGGCTGTTACAGCTGTATCAGCGTTTATAACCAACGACAGGCTGAGCTATGCTGTAAGACGATTTTGGCGCTTCACAATCAAAGATTTAACGAATTTAACAGGCAAGGTTCTTCATATATGGCGTTTCAACCAGATCAGGTGTCAGTCGGCGGTATCAAGGTAATGGCTTTTGCCAGTATGGCGCAGTTGGTGAATTATATTATTCGGGATGATGGCTCTGTGTTTGCCGGGGCAGCTATTGCTATTAATCCGGAAAAAGTGATGAAAGCACAACAAGATCCGGCGCTGATGCAAATTCTGAACAATGCCGAATTACGTTATGCCGACGGCATGGGCGTAGTGAAGGTGATGCGGAAAAAATTGCAAAAACCTGTAGAGCGTGTACCTGGCTGCGAAACCTGGGAAGCCTTGATGCACAGAGCCGCCGAAAAAAAAGTGCCGGTGTTTTTAATTGGCGCCAAACCTGAAGTGCTGAAGGCCACCAAAACCAAACTGGAAGCGCTGGGTGTCCCAGTGGTAGGTGCTCAGGATGGTTATTTTAAAGATGAAGATGCGCTGATCAGCCAATTAGTGCAAAGTGGCGCCAAAGTGATCACTGTTGCTATGGGCTCTCCCAAACAAGAGTTATTTATTGAAAAAGCAAAAAAACAGCTGCCTGATGCTTATTTTATGGGCGTTGGTGGTACTTATGATGTATTTACCGGCAACGTTAAGCGGGCGCCCGAGCTTTGGTGCAAACTGAACCTGGAGTGGGCATACCGTTTGTTGTCACAGCCATCGCGTATTAAACGCCAATGGAATCTGGTGGAATACCTCTGGCTGTATCTGTGCGGTAAGCTGTAATAGCTGCGCAGATACGATATCGACTGTACTCAGTAAAAATATTATGACAAGAGACTGAAACTTTGGCCGAACATCAAATCGCCGGGCGCGATACTTACCCTCTGATCAGTGTGTATATGCCCACCTTTAACCGCAGTCAGATGATGCAACGTGCTGTTGCTTCAGTGCTGGCGCAGGATTATCCGAATTTTGAATTGTTGATTGTCGACGACTGCTCCAGTGACGACACCTGGGAAGTGTTAAACCGTCTTTATGGCGACAATAACCGGATCCGCTTGTTTCGCCAGGAAAAAGGTCAGGGCGCCTGCGCTGCCCGAAACCTGGCGATTAAAGCCGCGGCCGGTGATTTTGTCACAGGCATTGACGATGATGACGAGTTTTTGCCCCACCGCTTGTCGGGCATGATGGCAAATTATGACGATCAATACTCCTGCATTTGTACCAGTTATTTCTGGGACTATGGTTCGGTACGTAAGCAGTTGTACCCGGAACAAAAAATAGTTCGTTTGCCCGAACTGCTGGACGCGCATTGTTTATCAAATCAGGCGCTGGTGCGCAAAAGCCGCATGTTGGCGCAGGGTGGCTTCGACGAGCAACTGGCGGCTTTTCAGGATTACGATATGTGGCTTCGGATGGTGGCCGCTTATGGCCCGGCATTAAGATTGTCTGACGCCAGCTATGTGGTGCACGTTGGGCATGAACTGGGCCGTATTACCACTTCGCCCAAACGGCTGAACGCACAGGCACAGTTTGTCGAAAAACACCGTGTGCTGATGAATGAGCGCAATTTGCATAATCAGGCGTTTTACCGGCGCACTATGCAAAACCTGCCGATGTCACTTGCGGAATTATTATCTTCCTGTCGTTATGGTCTGGTCGAAAGCAAGGTGCGTTATTACCTGAAGCACCGGCTGGCCTGGGCAATCCGGCTGCGGAAGCAAATTTTAAATAAAGGCATTAAAGGGCTGTTTGGGCAAAAATGAATTCACCATTATTTTCTGTGGAGCAGGATCTGAGCAATCAGATGCTGGCGGTGTTACAGCGTTTTAAGTTATGGATCCTGGTGGCTGCCGCCGCCGGCGCCCTTGCTGCTGTGCTCTATAGCAAAACAGCACCGAAATATGCCGAAGCGCGGGCAGTCTATACCCTGGCTGAACACAAAGTGGCGCAGCTGGCTGCTGTGTACGATAAATTACCGGCGCAAACCTCCCTGATGTTGGGGGCGCTTGAAGTGGATGAAATGGCACGTTTTACCTTGTTGCTGGACCATCCGCAGGTTTGGCAGCAGCTATGGCAAAATGCTGACTTGTGTCAGGCACAAAATACCTTATGTGCTGGAGGCGACACCAGCAAACAACAGCAGCTGACGGCAACATGGCGCTCAAAATTTGCTTATGACCACAAAAGACGTGGCAATCAGCTGACGGTCAAATGGCGTGCGCCAACGCCCTCCGAAGCAGAGCTGCTACTCTCTGCCATGATGCAAAGCGCCGAAGCTGAATATAAAACTCAGGCAATCAGCCAGTATCGTGCGCGTCAGGCCGACTTACAACAGGCACTGGATAAAGCTACTACAGTCGGCGAGCGTTCAGAGCTCAGTATGCAGCTGGATAAAGTACAGGCTGAGCTGAATGTGCTGCAGCATGGCCGTCAGATGGTGCTGCATGCAGTACAGCCTTTGACGGCAAAAGAGCCAAAAAACAAACCTCTGCTGTTTATTGCCGTTGTCGGGGCGCTGCTGTCAGCCCTTGGCGCTATCTTGCTGGTTTTGGTGTTTAGCCGCAGATGAATGAACAGACTGGGTTTAAATTACCTTTACTGGATTTGCTGATCATCCTGCTGGCCAAATGGTATCTGCTGATTGATGCTGCCAACGGTGTGGTGCTGAGTCTGAGCGGCCAAAGTGTGCCGCTTTCGGCGTTATACAAATCTGCGTTATTGGTGTTGTTGTTTTGTGCTTTGTTGCGTGACCAGGTGCGTGGTTTGTTAGTGCTGATGGTACTGGCAATATTGTTATTGGCCGGGCCTTTTTACACTTTGCTGCAAACAGGCAACAGCAATGGATTTTCTTATGACGCTGGTATGGTGTTAAAACTGTTATCGCCTTTGCTGGCCGCTTTGTACTTTTTTCATTTTTCCAAACGCTCGCCGGTGCAGGCGCAGCAGGCTTTACATCAAATCTTTTTATTTAGTTTTACTATTCTGGTGCTGAATATGCTGCTGGGGCGGCTTGGTTTTGGTTTTAGTGCTTATTTACCCAATGATTATTTACCTGATTTAAATCTTGGTACCAAAGGATATTTTAAAGCCACCAATGAGCTGTCCGCTTTATTACTGGTGTTGAGTGGTTATTTATTGGCCTGTTACTGGCCTGTGGCCAAATTAAAGTTTGTGCTGGTACTTGGCCTCAGTTTATTTGCCGCCAGTTCCATGTTGACTAAGACCGGCATGGCCGGCGTGCTGCTTTTAGCGTTACTGATCCCATTATTGCAGGAAAAAGACAGCTGGCTGAAGTATCGCCGGCAGTTGCTGATTTTACCTATGCTGCTGGCGCTTGGTGTGCTGTTGTTGTACTGGCAATGGCCTGTGCTGCTTGCTAGCAGTGTCGGGCAAAAACTGCAGCTGGTGTATCAACAGCAGGGGGTGCTTGGGGTGTTGTTGTCATCGCGCGATCAGTATGCGCTGGATAACTGGCTTGTCAGCAGCTGGTATTTTGCCGACTGGCACCGGCTTGCCGGCATCGGTAACACAGGCCTTGAAATATACAGCAGCAAAGCTCTTGCCGAAATTGACCCCGTGGATTTGCTGTTGTGGTTTGGCCTTGCCGGGCTCAGTTATTTTCTGCTGTGGTTTGCACTTATTTTAAAACAAAGCTGGCATGCGTATCTGTTGGCGCCGCGCACTGTGGTGGCCGGCATTTTTGTGCTGAACCTGGTGTTATTGCTGGTGGCCACTATGGCCGGCCATGTGCTGACGTCGGGCATGCTCTGGATCCCATGGGGTATGTTAAATGGCGCTGTCTGGTTATATATCCGGAACTTGCAGGAGCCACTGCCGTGATCCGCAGCGATTTTGCCCGAAAAATGATGAGCAACAGTGTGGCGCAGGGGCTGAATTTTGGCTCTCGCTGGTTATTAAATCTGGCACTGGCGCGACATTTACTGGAAACCGAATTTGGCTTATTCAGTTTTGTGTATATGCTGGCCAATCTGTTTTTCCCGACTATTGCTTTTGGTGTGAATTTTTATCTTATTCACAATGCGGCAAAAGAGCGCAATATCAATGCCTTAATCAGTAGTTTAACCATCAGTTTGCTGGTGTTTGTTCTGCTCTGTGCTGGTTTTGTGGGTTACAGTCTGCTGGCGTCGGATCCACTGCCTTATAGTCTTTATCTGTTAAGTCTTTCCATAGGATTAGTGTGGGCGCTGAATCAGGCTATTTTCAGTTACCTCAAAGGCGCGCAGCAGTTTGCCATTGAAGTAAAAAGTCAGCTGCTTGGTTCTGCTCTGATGCTGGTGCTGGTGGCTTTTGTCTGGTTTGAAGCTATTGATGACACGGCCTCAGTGCTTGGCTGGATTTTAGTGTTAAGTCTGGCGCCATTGGCAGTTGGGCTTAAGGTGATCTGGCCGCAGTTTGGCGCGATGGCTTTGGCGCCGGTGCAATTATGGCGGGCCTTATGGCAGGGCAGAACCTGGCGTGACAGGTTCAGTTATGCCTGGCATGACGTTTTTGCCATTTACCTGACCAATATTCCTTTTATTTTTCTAGCGATGTTCAGCACCCTGACCGCGCTTGGCCAGTTCCGTAAAGCTTTTATTTTGTTTATGCCGGTAACTTTACTGCCAGTGGTGTTTTCCCAGGTGTTGTTGTCCAAACTCAGTGCCAAAGCCCTATTGCAGGACAAAGTCGCGTCGTTTAAACGTATTTTGCTGCTGAGCCTGCCGTTGTTGTCTTTGCCTTATCTGTTGTTGATGCTGCTATATCCCTGGTTGTATCCATGGCTTTTGAATGAGCGGTTAACGCCTGATACCGATCTGGTGACTTTACTGGTGGTGATCACGCTGTGGTTAACCCTGGTGAAAACTTATTTTGAAGTCTGGATCACGGCAACAGGGCGCAGTGACTGGCGGGCGGCCAATGTGACTCTGGTGGCTTTGTTAAGTTCGCTGGCGTACTTGTGGTTAAATGACGAGCTGGATTCTGTCAGTGCCGCCTGGGTGTTTATGTGGTCAAATCTGACCGCTGTGTTGTTGTTACAGATTTTGTGCTGGCGCGGTTATCTACAGGATAAAAAAGCTGCGATCACAACAAGCACACATGGCTAAAACATAGCTAATACAGAGCTAGGATAGGGCTAAAGCCTGATTGGCCGGTGTGACTGTGGTGCAGATAAAAAAAGGAGCTGAATTCAGCTCCTTTTTCTGTCGTGGATTTGCCGTTTTGACAAAACGACCGGGTAAAAACCTTTATTCACCCACCACGTTAATAACGGTTTTACCGCTAAAATCAACGCCAGTAAAGCCTTTGTGTTTCACCAGAATGACAATAATATCCGCTGTTAAACCTTGCTCCAGGCTTACCAGTTCGGCATTGGCGTGCAGTTTATTGGTGCTGTGAATATTTGGCTCTACCGCCATCACTTTACCGTTGTAGCTGTCAGCCAGTTTATTGGTGATATGCAGCGCCGGGCTTTCACGTAGGTCGTCGATGTCGGGCTTAAAGGCCAGACCAAAACAAGCCACTGAGGGTTTATTTAAGCTATGGTTGGCAATAGTCGACAGGACTTTTTGCAGCACCCACTCAGGTTTAAAGTCGTTCACTTCACGGGCAGTGCGGATAATCTTGGCTTGCTCAGGGGCTGAGTGCACAATAAACCATGGATCTACCGCGATACAGTGGCCGCCTACACCGGCACCAGGAGTCAGGATGTTGACGCGCGGGTGACGGTTTGCCATCCGGATCAGCTCCCACACATTGATGTTCAACTTGTCACAGATCAGCGACAGTTCATTGGCAAAAGCAATGTTCACATCACGGAAGGCGTTTTCAGTCAACTTGGACATTTCTGCGGTACGGGCATCTGTCACCAGTAATTCACCAGCAACAAAGGTGTTGTACAAAGCTTTGGCTTTGGCCGAACAAGCTGCACTTAAACCACCGATAATACGGTCGTTCGAAATCAACTCATGCACCACTTTGCCTGGCAGTACCCGCTCAGGGCAATAAGCGACATGTAAATCCGGGGTGCTGGAGTCCGTTGGCAAGGTTAAATCCGGGCGGCTCTCTTTGATCCATTTACAGATGAGTTCTGTGGTGCCAACCGGGCTGGTGGATTCCAGCACCACCAGGTTGCCTTTGGCAAGCACAGGGGCAATAGATTTCACCGCAGCTTCAACATAAGACAAGTCCGGTGATAAATCGTCAAAAAACGGCGTAGGCACCGCAATCATAAAAGCGTCAGCCGGCGCAGCTTTGGTCTGGGCAGATAAATAACCGCCCGTAACAGCGGCATTCACCAGCAGATCAAGCTCTGGTTCCACTATATGAATTTTGCCCTGATTAATAGTGTCTACTGCGTGTTGATTCACATCAACACCAATCACTCTGAGTTTACGTGAGGCCAGCATGGCCGCTGTTGGCAAGCCGATATAACCCAATCCAATCACTGATACTGTTTGCAACATAGCGTCACTCCGATTGCTTGCTATTTTTGTGGCAGATAGTATCACAGCTTGCGACTAAGTAAGCGGGCGTCAAGCCCGGGCAATACAAAAATAGTTGGCTCTGGTATTTTTATTGTCGCTGGCGTCAGAACAAATGAGCTGTCATCATTGCACCTCGGCGGGCAGTTTAAGGAGTATGCTGTGAAAGATTTAATTGAGCCCTTTTTATATCCCCACAATGTATTTTTGTGGGGGCTGGTGTTTGCAGCTGTCAGATATCGTAAAAAGGGGCTTTGGCTGTTGCTGTTATGGTTTTATGCTTTTGGCAATGGTTACCTTGGCAATCAGGTGCGCGAATGGTATTACAACAACATCAGTGCCACAGAAATAGCGCCTGGCTTTCAAGGAAACTATGTAGTGTTAGGTTGTGGTGGCAGTGAAACAAATTTGCCGGATTGTGCCAAAAGCCGGCTGGACCAGCTTGCGCAAGTTTTAGAAAATAGCCCTGCGACAACAACAGTTCATATCACCACATTATATTGTCAACCCTATCTGGATTATTTACAGAAACAACTAAAAACCCAGGTAGAGCTGGATTGTTTTCACGGTGGCGCCACTACTTATCATGAGTTTTATCAGTTAAATAACCGGTTGGATAAAAACATCCCTTATATTTTTGTCAGCAGTGATTACCATGCGTTCAGAGTCAAGCGTCTGGCCGAGCAATATCAGTTAAATGCCATTGTATTGTCGGCACCCAGTTCAACTTTTAAACCTGTCAATTGTGGTACTGCTTGCTTACTGACGGTGAACTTATCGAATTTTGATTTATTCGCCAAACTGACCGCCGAGATCAGCAGTTATTATGTATATGCCATCACCAAAGGTTGGGTCAGCTGGTACAAAGAAACTCAAAGCCAGCAGCATAAAGAAACTAAAGCTTGATCTGTCGCTGTTTTAGCGGACAACAGCTAGAGTATTGTCGCATCGTAACCATAAAAAACGCAGCCTGTAAGCTGCGTTTTTTTATGGATAAAACTTGGTTTGTGTTTTCACTTCAAGCCGTAAATTTACAGCGGTAAATAACGTTTTAAGAAAGTCTCCATTTGAGCAAAAGCTTCGGTACGTTCTTGTTCGGTATCAAAAAAGTGCGTACCGTCTTCCTGCTCCAGATAACTGACCGGGACATTTTTCGCTTTTAAGGCACTATAAAGCTCTGCTGACTGTTTATATGGCACTCGGGTATCTTTTACACCATGGATCAACAACAGTGGCTTTTTGATTTTATCCAGATGATGTATAGCCGACACTGCATCCAGTGTTTTTGCGTTATTTTCATAATCGCCGATAGTGGTCGCCTGAATGGCTTTTCTGGTGTCGTTGTTGGCTCCGTCTGATCTGAGCATGGCTGTTAAGTCAGAAATGCCGGAGATGGAGACAAAACACTGAAATTTGTCGCTGTCGCGAAAGCTGGCAACCAAGGCGGCATAACCACCATAACTGGCACCGACAATACAACTGCGTTTGGTGTCCAGATCCGGATTGGCACTCACGGCAGCAAGTGCATCCATCAGATCATCCTGCATTTTTTGGCCCCATTGCCGGTAACCGGCAGTTTCAAACTGAGTACCAAATCCGGCTGAACCACGGAAATTAACCTGCAGCACGGCGTAACCCATAGCACTGAAGAACTGCACAAAAGGGTCAAAGTTTTTGCTGTCACGGGAAATGGGGCCACCGTGCGGGAATAGAATGACAGGTGCCGCTTTGTCTTTTTGCAGGGGCACTGTCAGGTAACCCTGCAATGGCAAGCCGTCCCTGCTGGTAAATGCAATAGAGGTGACCGAAGGTAAAGCCGTTTTTTCCAGATGCGGATACTGACTAAACCAAAAGGCTGCTTTCTTAGTATTAAAGTCCAGTGTCAGAAAACGACCAGGCTGATTGTCTTTGACACTGTAAATCACCACACGTTTGCCATCATCGCTGTAGCTGGTGATGTAAGAATGCCGGTCGGGCATCAGCGCTTTAATTTGTTGATTATGTTGATGTTGCTCCCGATCAATAAACACCTGTTCATAAAAATCTTTGGTAAAACCATAACCAATCAGTTTACCGGCTTTGCTGTAGGTTACATTGATATCATGGCCTTCAACCTGATACACCGGGGCGCTGATTTCACCTGTCGCTAAATCAAAATAAGCCAGATGGTTAAAATTATTTTTATAGTCGGTGTTCACCAGCACAGATTTACCGTCAGCAGATAAACCCACAGGGAAGAAGTCGATATCGCCAGTTAGATCAATGGTTTTTAATTTCTGCCATGGTTGATCCGGAGCTTTTTTAAACTCGACACTGAGCAACTGCTTATCAAGCACTGTAGAAAAAACAACATTACCTTTGCGATCTGATACAAAACCGGAGCGGTCACCGGCAGCACTTTCAACTTTACTGAATTTACTGTCATAAACGTTGACCTTGAATACCGCATAACCCCGGTCGCGTTCGTCATAAGCCCGCACTAACACATGATCATCGTCTTCGGCTAAATCGTTCAGCAGATAAGTACTTTGCAAGCCTGCAACTCTGCTGTCTTCTGCTTTTTTATAAGTCGCCTGATTTCTGATTTCGAGCAAATCTGAACCGTCACTATTTACTGCATACATGGTATGGATACGATAAAAGCGGCCGGCAATATATTTAGCTCGGCTGGCGTTAATTAATAATCTTTTATTGTTCACCCAGTCCACCGATTCAATCCGGTCTGAGCTTGATTTTAAACTGACCAGTGCTGTGGTTTCATGCTGACCAAAGGGGGCAGTCATCACAACGGCTTTGCCTTCAATATGAAAAGTGCCTGCCAGTGTTTCGCCATCGGGCGATATCGACACATCCTGGACCAAAGGCATCTTGCCAAATTTTCCAGCAAGTTCAGAAGCTTGTAATGAAGGTTGAACAAAAATTGCAAGCAGTAGGCTTATTACACTAAGCCCTGGGAAATGTTTCATTAAGGTCATCCCTGAAGTTGTTATTCAAGCAAAACCGCATGAACAGCAGGTTTTGCAAATTTAATGCAAATGTTGTTGTTAGTTATCTGTTTGGTT
Organism: Rheinheimera sp.; assembly: GCF_036782235.1. Classification (GTDB taxonomy): domain Bacteria; phylum Pseudomonadota; class Gammaproteobacteria; order Enterobacterales; family Alteromonadaceae; genus Pararheinheimera. The sequence goes on from NZ_DAIPZL010000003.1 coordinate 280,174, forward strand.
GATAAAACAAATATTGCCTATTCAGTGTACAGCTTTTCGGGAATTAAAAAACCGCCTTCAGGCGGTTTTTTACAGAAAGAATAGCCAACACCACACTATCTGGTGTGTCCGGTACTGATTATTTCCGGCCGCGGGCAATAATTTCCTGCGCCATTAAATCGGCAATAGCGTTAGTGGGTTGTTGCTCGGTGTCAGCTCGCTGGAAGATATTCAGCAGTGTATGGTAAATCTCCATCACTTTGGCCGTTGACTCAGACTCACTGTAACCTTCAGGGCGCATTTCAAAAGATACGTTAATAATGCCACCGGCGTTAATCACATAATCCGGGGCATATAAAATGCCTTTTTGTCGTAACAATTCACCATGGCGGGCCTCTTTGAGCTGGTTGTTGGCACAACCGGCAATGACTTTACATTTGAATTGTTCAATTGTGTGGTCATTGATAGTGGCACCTAAGGCACAAGGTGCATAAATGTCACATGGCTGGCTATAGATTTCATCGAGGCCAACAGCAGTGGCATTAAACTGAGCGACGGCACGGCTGACTGCGTCCTGATTGATATCGGTCACAATCAGTTTTGCGCCTTCTTTGTGCAGGTATTCACACAAATAAAAACCAACACTGCCAAGACCTTGTACTGCAACAGTTAAGCCCTTTAACGAATCATTGCCAAATTTGTGTTTGGCTGCTGCTTTTAAACCCTGATAAGTGCCAAGAGCAGTAAATGGTGCAGGGTTACCGCTTTTACCTTCCAGACCTGCAACATAAGGGGTTTCTTTATTGACAATAGAAATGTCGGCCGTGGTAATGTTTACATCTTCGGCACTCACATAACTGCCGCTTAAACCGTGCACAAACTTACCAAACTTGCGGAATAAAGCTTCTGACTTAATGGTTTTGGCGTTGCCGATGATGACCGACTTGCCACCGCCCAGCGGTAAACCTGCCATGGCGTTTTTATAAGTCATACCGCGGGATAACCTTAACACGTCAACCAGCGCATCTTCGTCAGCAACGTAGTCCCACAGCCGGCAACCGCCAACCGCCGGGCCGAGTTTGGTGCTGTGGACGGCGATAATGGCTTTTAAGCCGGTTTCTTTATCGCTGCAAAATACAACTTGTTCATGGTTGTCAAATTCTGGGTGGTTAAATACTGCCACGTCTTATTCTCCGTTGTTATCAGCAGGCGCAGGGTTAAACTGCAGCCTGGCAGGGGACCGGTTTTTTCGCGGCGGAATGTACCACTTCAGACCGGTTTTCGCCATCAATCCCAAAAAATAATGTCTGGTCAGTCCAGTGGATTGTCGACAATTTATCTTGCTGCTTGTCAAAAAGCCTGCCCTGACTTAGAGTGCATTTTTTAGTTGTAGTGAAGAGAATTAGCATGACATCAAACAATCAGCAGCAACCTCAGGCCTTCACAGAAGACCAAATCAATGAATGGGTGCGACAGCAATTTCAAAAAGCAAATTTGCATCTGGCTGAGCAGGGCATAGTGATGGACAATGTTGCTGTGCAGGAATCCCGTTATCTGCCGCCTTATGTTGCAGTGTGGAAAATTAATGCACTGAATCGCCAAGGTTACTGGGCTATTTCCGGTGACTTACCAACAGACTACCTTGAAGCCAGCGGTGCCATTGATGCCAGAGAGGCTCTCAGGGCTTTCTCGCTGCGCTGGCAAATGAAAGCTCAACAGCTGATGAATGCCGGTGTGCAGGACCAAACAACAGCCGATTATATACAGCTTCTGATTAGCCGTGCCCATTCGTTGTATGACCTGTTTGAGAGTGAAAATCTCTGGGGTTAGCCCTGTTTTAGCAAAAGTACCCTAGTTGAAAGAAAAAAAGCCACTGGAAAAAGTGGCTTTTTGAGACTGTTCCGCTATGGGTTTATTCAATAAAATACCAATAACCCAGATTGATCAGCATGGTTAACAATTGCAGTTTTGACGGGTCTTCGGCAAAGCTGGCCGCTGTTGCCTGATCCAGTTGCACTTGTTCACAAAGTTGCTTAACTGTCGACAATTCTGTCGCCGGCAAGTTGATGGTATTGCCATTGATAAAAAGCAGAATGTCGTCGTTAGGGCTTGGCTGAATATAACAACAACGTAAACCGCCCAGGCGGGCCAGTACCGAACCTTCCTGCAAATATTCAGCAATTTCATCGGCCTGGTAATGTGGATCCGGTTCTGTGGCATCCAGTTCGTGTTTGGCATGGGTGATATAACTGCCAAAATAACGCGCCAGTAATTCAGGTTCATCAATCATTTGTTGCAGTAGGTTTTTCACCTTCGCAAGATCCCTGGCGCTGATTTCGCCGACTGCGTTGGTCGCCGTGCGGTCCGGATCGGTAAAACGGTCACCGTTGATTTCATTTTCAATCAGAAAATCAGCCAGGCCCGTGACTAAATCTTTTTGAGCCGGGGCACGAAAACCAACGGAATAACTCAGACTGGCATCTACCGAAATACCGTCATGCGGGCATCCTGGTGGAATATATAAAATATCACCAGGCTCGGTGATCACATCAATACAGTCGGTAAAAGGAGTTACCTGTAACAAGCGCGGATGTGGGCAATGTTGTTGCAGGCTGTTGTCTGGCATGCCAACTCGCCAGTGTCTTTTACCCATGCCCTGAATAATAAATACATCGTATTGATCCAAATGAGGGCCAACACCACCACCCGGGGTCGAAAATGAAATCATTAAGTCGTCAATCCGCCAGTTGGGGATAAAACGGAAGGGCTCAATCAGCGCGGCCGATTCAGGATGCCAGTGATCTACGGCCTGCACCAGCAAGGTCCAGTTTTGTTCACCAAAACTGCTGAAATCGTCAAAAGGACCGGTTTCCAGCTGCCAATCCCCGCTGGCGTTACTGACAATACGGGATTCAATTTCTTCTTCACCGGCCAGACCGGCCAGTTCATCCGGACTGATGGGATCGGCAAAGTTGGTAAAACCCTGTTTAATCAGCAATGGCTTTTTTTGCCAGAATTCGGCCAGAAAACGCTCAATGGTTACATCGTGCAGATTTAAAGTGTACATATCTGAATTCCTTCGTCAGAAAAAGGCACCGCCGGTAAAACCGGCGGTGCTGCAGGCTGAAGTCAGCCGCTGTGTTATGCCGGTAGCATCAGGTGCCGCCGGTTGCTTCACAAGCTCAGTGGTTAAGCTTAGTTTAGCGTATCGACCAGGGCGATAGCTGCACCTATATAGTTATCCGGCGTAAACTGTTTCATCTGGGCTTTGGCGTGTTCAGGCACGTCCAGCGCGTCGATAAAACGGTGTAAATCGGCTGGTGTAATACGTTTACCGCGGGTCAGCTCTTTTAATTTTTCGTATGGTTTTTCCACACCATAACGGCGCATCACAGTTTGCACCGGCTCTGCCAGTAATTCCCAGTTCTGATCCAGTTCCTGTAACAGGTTGGTTTCACTGACTTCCAGCTTGCTGATGCCTTTGAGTGTGGCGTGGTAAGCAATTAAGGTATAGCCAAAACCAATGCCAAGGTTGCGCAGCACCGTAGAGTCGGTTAAATCACGCTGCCAGCGTGAAATTGGTAATTTGCTGGCCAGATGCTGGAAAATAGCGTTGGCAAGGCCAAGGTTGCCTTCCGAGTTTTCAAAGTCAATTGGATTGACTTTATGTGGCATGGTGGATGAACCAATCTCGCCGGCAATAGTGCGCTGTTTAAAGTGGCCTAACGCAATGTAACCCCAAACGTCACGGTCAAAATCAATCAGAATAGTGTTAAAACGGGCGATGGCATCAAACAGCTCGGCAATGTAATCATGCGGCTCAATTTGTGTGGTGAAAGGGTTCCAGGTTAAACCCAGGCTGGTGACAAACTGCTCAGAGATCTGGTGCCAGTTTAAATCAGGGTAAGCGGATAAATGGGCGTTGTAGTTGCCAACAGCACCATTAAATTTCCCCAGCATCTGTACATTGGCAATTTGTTCACGCTGGCGCTGTAAGCGGATATAAACGTTGGCCATTTCTTTACCCAAAGTGGTAGGGGAGGCTGGCTGGCCATGGGTGCGTGCCATCATCGGCACTGCTTTGTAACGTACTGCCATGTCTTTTAACGCGGCTAACAGCTGATCACACAGAGGCAGCAGTACCTGATCACGGGCGGTTTTTAACATCAAACCGTGCGACAGGTTATTGATATCTTCAGAAGTACAGGCAAAGTGAATAAACTCACTGACAGCAGCCAGCTCTGGCAGCTCCGCGACTTTTTCTTTTAATAAATATTCAACCGCTTTTACATCGTGGTTGGTGGTACGTTCAATTTCTTTTACCCTTTGTGCATCGGCCAGGCTGAAATTGTCGACAATGTTGTTTAACAATTGATTGGCCGCTGCACTGAGCGCTGGAACCTCGGCAATGCCTGCAATACCGGCCATCTGTTGTAACCAGCGTACTTCGACGGTAACACGGTATTTGATCAAACCAAATTCACTGAAAATATCTCTCAGTTCATCAGTTCTGCTGCCATAACGGCCATCAACAGGGGAGATGGCTGTTAATGCGTTCAGTTCCATGGAAACTCCTATGCTTGCGCTAATTGTTGTAAAACAGTTTTGGCTTCCTGCAGCAGGGTTTTGCGCTGCAGAATAAAATGATAACGACGACCACCGGCCTGACGCCACAATACCGCTGCGCGAATAGCGCACAGTAATAAAGCACGGATTTTATTCTGTACTGTGCTTTGTTTCAGCTCGGCAGGTTTACCGGCAATCTGGATACGGTTGCCCAGTGGGCTTATATGCTCAACATAGATGTCCGCTATGCTGGCAATGATAGTGTCGTCGGTGATCTGAAAATGCTGCAGCTGCTGATTTAAACGTTCAATACGTTTACCAACGGCCTGCAAAGCCTGCGGATTTTTGCTCATTTTGCGTTCCAGTGCTAACACCGCCATGGCATAACGGGTCAGTTCCAGATCTTTTTGTGGGTTGTCGCCAAGCTGCGACAACACTATATGATAACCCTGGCTTAAATGACCCAGCTTGCCACCGTAAATATCAATAGGTTCGTCAGCGTTCAGGACAGCGACACTTTGCAGCGCAATAGCGAGTTCGGAAGCTTCCGTATTTTCGCCGCGGGCAACCTGCTGTACTAAGCGGATGCATTGACACAAAGCGGCCAGCGCCAAGGTTTGGGTGGTATAAGAAAATTGCATAATTAACGTACCGCCCTGTCGATAATGCCGCCGCCAAGGCAAACTTCATCCAGATAAAACACCGCAGACTGACCCGGAGTGACCGCTTTTTGTGGTTCGTCAAACACCACAGTGACAGTACCGTCCTGATGTGGAGTCAAAGTACAGGCGATATCCTGCTGACGATATCTTGTTTTGACCGTACAGCGCAAAACAGTTTGCGGGCCTTGACGATCAACCCAGTGCAGCTGGTCGGCAATCAAACCTTTGGCAAACATACTGGGGTGTTCATGCCCCTGGGCAACAATTAAGTGGTTGTTCACTAAATCCTTTTCCACCACATACCAAGGTTCGTCAGCGCCATCTTTTAAACCGCCAATGCCAAGGCCTTTACGCTGCCCCAAAGTGTGATACATCAGGCCTTCATGGCGGCCAATCACATCACCGTCGACAGTGACAATGTCGCCAGGCTGAGCGGGCAGGTACTTTTGCAGGAAATCTTTAAATTTACGCTCACCGATAAAACAAATGCCGGTGCTGTCCTTTTTGGCGGCGGTGACCAGGCCCTGCTGTTCAGCAATAGCACGCACCATAGGTTTCTCTAAATGGCCGACCGGGAATAAGGTCTGTGCCACATGTTCTGAGCCAATGGTATACAGGAAATAACTCTGATCTTTGTTATTGTCTAAACCACGCAATAGCTGCCACTTACCGTCGACTTCACGGCGTTGTACATAATGACCTGTGGCAATGTAATCTGCGCCCAGCGCTTCGGCGGCAAACTCAAGGAAAGCTTTAAACTTAATTTCCTTGTTGCACATAATGTCCGGATTGGGGGTGCGGCCTGCTTTGTATTCAGCCAGAAAATATTCAAACACATTGTCCCAGTATTCAGCTGCAAAATTTACTTTGTGCAGTTTTATCCCCAGGGTGTCGCACACTTGCTGCGCGTCTTTTAAGTCTTCGGCTGCAGCACAATATTCGTCGTTGTCATCTTCTTCCCAGTTCTTCATAAACAGGCCTTCGACCTGATAACCTTGCTGAAGAAGTAAATAAGCAGACACTGACGAATCAACGCCGCCTGACATACCCACAATGACTTTTTTTCTGCTGTTATCCGACATTCTTTTAACTTCACGCCAAAAAAGAGGCGCGGATTATAGCACTTTATTTCTGAACTGGCACAGCACTGACCGGGCTTTTGATCAGCGAGAGCGCCAACTTCGGGCCATGCAGAAAATCGTTGATGGCATCAAGCACCAGCTGACTGCGTACAGGTAAAGGGTGCTTTTGCAACTCAGTCTGGCTCAGCCAGTGCAGCGCCAGAATATCTTTGTCCAGTGGTTGGTGCGGCTTTGGCTGTTCGTGAAGGTCAAAATAAAAGTTTGTTCTGACATAACGATGGCCATTGGCGGCCAGCAGCTGGGAAATACCAAGCCAGCCGGAAGGGCTGAGCTTGAGGCCCGTTTCTTCATAAAGCTCGCGGCACACCGCACTATGTAAATCTTCATCGGCTTCAACATGGCCGGCTGGCTGGTTAAGCACCCGCCTGCCACTTTGTTTGTCGATTTCTTCCACCAGCAGGAATTTGTCCTGATAACAAACCACAGCTGCAACTGTCAGGTGTAAATGGGAACGATCTGTCACTGTGAGCAAGTCTCCATAGTCAGGTATGCAGATAGTACGTTGCCGCCGCTGTTTTGGTGTAGTTTTTTTCTGTTGTGGCAAAAATACCTCCGGACTTTTGATTTTTGTCGTTTTTTTATCACTGGTCAGGCCACGAAAGGTTTTTCTCTGGATTTGAAGTCTGTACTATGTGCAGGCTCAGCAATCTGTCGTTAGTTCCAGAGCTAAAACCAGCACTTTAAGTTGTTGGCTTGAACCTTGTGGCTGCGCCCGGGCGTTATGGCCAGTGGAGCTAAACTGATAAACTTGTTCAACAATTCCGGCTGCGATCTGATTGTCGCTGTGGTTTTTTATCACAGGCCAGGCAGATGGTGGCGCCCTTGTTGCAGATCCAGGAAATTACATGACCACTTCAAAAATCATTTATACCCAAACAGACGAAGCACCAGCTCTTGCCACTTATTCTTTATTGCCAATAGTGCAGACTTTTGCCAAAGCTGCCGGTGTGCAGGTTGAAACCCGTGATATCTCGTTATCGGGCCGTATTATTGCCGCTTTCCCGGATTACCTGAAACCAGAACAGCAACAATCAGATGCATTAGCTGAACTGGGCCAGCTGGCGACTCAGCCAGATGCCAACATTATCAAACTGCCAAATATCAGTGCTTCAGTGCCACAGTTAAAAGCGGCCATTAAAGAACTGCAGGCCAAAGGTTATGCGCTGCCGGATTATCCGGAAGAAGCTGTGACTGCCCAAGAGAAAGACGTAAAAGGCCGTTATGACAAAATTAAAGGCAGTGCGGTAAACCCGGTCCTGCGTGAAGGTAACTCAGACCGTCGTGCGCCTTTATCGGTGAAACAATACGCCCGTAAAAACCCACACTCTATGGGCGCCTGGGCAAAAACTTCGTTATCTCACGTTGCTCATATGAGTGGCGGTGATTTTTACGGTAGTGAAAAATCAGTGACAGTACCTGCTGCAACTGCAGTGCGTATTGAACTGAAAAAAGCCGATGGTTCAGTACAGGTCCTCAAAGAAAAAACCAGTCTGTCAGCACTGGAAGTGATTGACGCTTCTGTGATGAGCGCCAAAGCGTTACGCGAATTTTTAGCCGCTGAAATTAAAAAAGCAAAAGAGCAGGGTGTGCTGTTTTCTGTGCATTTAAAAGCCACCATGATGAAAGTGTCAGATCCGGTGATTTTTGGTCATGTGGTTACAGTGTTTTTTGCTGATGTGTTTGAAAAACACGCTGCTGTACTGAAAGAGCTGGGCGTGGATGTCAACAACGGATTTGGTGATTTACTGGCAAAAATTCAGCAGTTACCGGCTGAAAAACGCGCGGAAATTGAAGCCGATATTGCTGCAGTGTACGCAGCGCAGCCAGCCCTTGCCATGGTTAACTCTGATAAAGGCATTACCAACCTGCATGTACCAAGCGACGTGATCATCGACGCTTCGATGCCTGCAGCTATCCGTACTTCAGGTCAGATGTGGGGCCCGGACGGTAAGTTAAAAGACACCAAGTTTGTGATCCCGGACCGTTGTTATGCCGGTGTTTACCAGGAAACCATCAACTTCTGTAAAGAACACGGCGCTTTTGACCCACGTACTATGGGCTCAGTGCCAAACGTTGGTTTAATGGCACAAAAAGCAGAAGAGTATGGTTCACACGACAAAACATTTGTGATCCCGGCGGCCGGTGTAGTGAATGTCGTGGATGCCGATGGCGCTGTGTTGATGTCACATCAGGTTGAAGCCGGTGATATCTGGCGTATGTGTCAGACTAAAGACGCGCCTATTCAGGATTGGGTAAAACTGGCGGTGAGCCGTGCCCGTCTGAGCAATACACCGGCGATTTTCTGGCTGGATTCCGCCCGTGCCCATGATGCTGAGCTGATTAAAAAGGTGAACACTTATCTGGCACAACATGACACCAAAGGATTAGACATCAAAATCATGACGCCTGAGCAGGCGACCAAAGTAAGTCTGGAGCGCATCAAACAAGGTCTGGATACTATTTCCGTAACTGGCAACGTGTTACGTGACTACCTGACCGACTTATTCCCAATTCTGGAATTAGGTACCAGCGCCAAGATGTTGTCAATTGTGCCTTTGATGAACGGTGGTGGTTTGTTCGAAACCGGCGCTGGTGGTTCTGCGCCTAAACACGTTGAACAGTTTGTTGAAGAAAACCATTTACGCTGGGATTCATTAGGTGAGTTCCTAGCGTTAGCTGCGTCGCTGGAGCACTTGAGTCAGGTTGCAGGTAATAAAGGTGCCAAAGTGCTGGCCGATACATTGGATCAGGCAACTGCCCGTTTCCTCGACAACGACAAATCGCCAACCCGTAAGCTGGGTCAGCTGGATAACCGTGGTAGCCATTTTTATCTGGCGTTGTACTGGGCAGAAGCGCTGGCAACACAGACTGCTGATGTGGCATTACAACAACGTTTTGCACCTTTAGCCAAAACACTGAGTGAAAACGAAGCCAAAATTGTGCAGGAGCTGAACACAGTTCAGGGTAAAGCGGTTGATATTGGCGGTTACTACCGTCCTGATGACAACCTGGCAAGTAAAGCCATGCGTCCAAGTGCACTGTTTAATCAAGCGCTTGCTGCAGTTTAACTGCTGACATCTACAGCTTTTGTTACCTGCCAGGGGCGGAGCTAACAAAAGTGATGTTCATAAATAGAGAAGGGGCTGAATTCAGCCCCTTTTTTCAATCTTTACACTGTTCTGAATAAACCTGACTGTGTGACTGCCCCGTCCTGAAAAAGGTTGACACCTATCTCTGTAACTGCAGAGGCAGTGTTCTACCGCTCAGGCTTTCCCTTGATCTTTGTTTAATAACTTTTGCCGCTACCAGACCTTTTCCTCTACAACAAATTCTTCTTGGATAAGGATCAGACAGACGAGGTGATGCAGATACTGAGTCGCCTGGTGCATCTGTACAATAGGTTCTTTTTACCAGTCAGCCGTGGTCTGAATATGTTTGTTATGCATGAAGCAAAAATCAATAAAAGCAGAGCAGAAGTAATAAAAGAGAGCATTAATGAAAGAGCGGACCACAGATATGAAATGAGTGTCAGGCAGGTCCCCCTGCATGGCTGCTGCCTGTCACTTCGATGATGCAGTGTTATTCGGTTTTGCCGTCTTCCGGCAGTGCGATATTCACAGCATGCAGGCCTTTTGGCCCTTCTGACAATTCAAAGGTCACATCCTGGCCGGCCTTCAGGGTACGGTAGCCGTCCATGTTAATGGTTGAGTAATGGGCAAAGATGTCTTCGTCACGACCATCTTCACGAATAAACCCAAATCCTTTGGCATTATTGAACCATTTTACTTTACCGGTAGCCATACTACATACTTCCTTCTCTTAGTTAGCTAAATTCTGTATTCTAAGCTGACAGCTTCAAAGCTTTTTCAAGCTCCATTAGTTACTGTAGATAATTTGTTCAGCTAGTCAAGTTTTTTACCGAACTAAACCTTATTGAAAAGCACTGAATTAACCTCCATATCCTTTGATGGATTAACCAGGCGTGACTATAGTTTATGAGCGGCAGCAAACAGACACAGGGACATGACGAAGGCTTGGCAGAACTGATCCGGCAACGGGTCGAACCTCCTCCAATGTATAAAGTGATTTTACATAACGACGATTACACGCCGATGGATTTTGTTATAGATGTGCTGACCCGGTTTTTTAATATGCAATATGAAAAAGCCAGCGAAGTGATGTTAAAAGTCCATTATGAAGGTAAAGCCGTATGTGGTTTATTCACGGCAGAAATTGCCGAAACCAAAGTGCAACAGGTAACCACTTATGCCAAAGAGCACGAACATCCGCTGTTGTGCTCAATGGAAAGGGCTTAAGCCCTATGTCTCAGTAGGTAACTCAGGTGGATTAGGAGCAGTGCATGTTAAATAAAGATCTTGAGTTGACGCTGAATCTGGCATTTCGTTTTGCCAGGGAACGCCGCCATGAATATATGACTGTTGAACATTTGTTGCTGGCTTTGCTGGACAACCCGGCGGCAGGTGATGCACTGAAGTCCTGCGGGGCAAATATCGACAGACTACGCGTTGATTTATCAAGTTTTATCGATTCAACCACACCACTGATCCCAGACGGTGATTTAGACCGTGACACCCAGCCGACCCTTGGTTTTCAACGTGTGCTGCAAAGAGCGGTTTTTCATGTGCAATCGTCCGGCAAGTCTGAAGTCACAGGCGCCAATGTGCTGGTTGCAATTTTTAGCGAACAGGAATCTCAGGCTGTTTATTTACTGAAGAAAATTGATATCAGCCGGCTGGATATTGTGAATTACATTTCTCACGGCGTTATTAAGGCCGATAAAATTGAGCCAAATGACGAGCAGCAGGATGATGTGGGTGATGTTGGGGTTGAAGATAATAAATATCTGGAAAACTTTACTGCTAATTTAAATGTGTTGGCGAAAAACGGCCAGATAGACCCTTTAGTCGGGCGTGACACTGAACTTGAACGTACTATTCAGGTACTGTGCCGGCGTAAAAAGAATAATCCTTTATTGGTGGGTGAGGCCGGTGTTGGTAAAACAGCCATTGCTGAAGGGCTGGCTTACCGGATAGTGCAAAACCAGGTGCCGGAAGTGATTGCCAACGCCACTATTTATTCGCTCGACATGGGTGCGTTATTGGCAGGCACCAAGTATCGGGGCGACTTTGAAAAACGCTTAAAGTCGCTGTTAAAAGAAATTGAAAAAGAAAAAGATGCGGTTCTTTTTATTGACGAAATTCATACCGTCATTGGTGCTGGCGCAGCATCAGGTGGCGTCATGGATGCGTCTAACCTGATTAAACCTCTGCTGTCCAGTGGCCGTCTGCGTTGCATCGGCTCTACCACTTATCAGGAATTTAAAAGCATTTTTGAAAAAGACACTGCGCTGGTCAGGCGTTTCCAGAAAATTGATATTACTGAGCCCAGTGTCGACGACACCACACAGATTTTGCTTGGTTTAAAAGAACGTTACGAGCAGCACCACGGTGTGCGTTACACCAACAAAGCACTGCGTGCCGCCGCCGAGTTATCAGCAAAATACATTAATGAACGCCATTTGCCCGATAAAGCCATTGACGTTATTGATGAAGCGGGCGCCAGTCAGCGGTTATTGCCGGTTTCAAAACGCAAAAAAGTGATTAACGTGCCTGATATTGAACATGTCATTGCCAAAATGGCGCGTATTCCGGAGCAGTCGGTTTCTGCATCGGATAAAGATGTACTGGCAAATCTCGACAGGAACTTAAAACTGGTGGTATTTGGTCAAAACGAGCCTATTGAAGTGCTGACCTCGGCCATCCGGTTGTCACGCTCAGGTCTTGGTAACGAGGAAAAACCTATCGGCAACTTTTTGTTTGCCGGCCCTACTGGTGTAGGCAAAACTGAAGTCACCAAACAACTGGCCAAAATTATGGGGGTTGAGCTGCTGCGCTTTGATATGTCGGAATATATGGAACGTCATTCCATCAGCCGGCTGATTGGTGCGCCGCCGGGTTATGTCGGTTTTGATCAGGGGGGGTTGTTAACAGATGCGGTGTCAAAACACCCGTATTCTGTAGTGTTGTTGGATGAGATTGAAAAGGCGCATTCAGATATTTACAACATACTGCTGCAGGTGATGGATCACGGCACTTTAACCGACAACAACGGCCGTAAAATAGATTTTAGAAATGTGATTCTGGTGATGACGACCAACGCAGGTGTGCAGGAAACTGTGCGTAAAACCATCGGCTTTAAACAGCAGGATCACAGCCACGACGCTCTGGCGGAAATTAACCGGACATTCAGCCCGGAATTTCGTAACCGGCTGGATGGCATCATTTGGTTTAAACATTTGTCACGCGACATTATTCTGCAAATTGTGGATAAATTTGTTTGTGATTTGCAGGTTCAGTTGGACAAAAAACAAGTGTCGCTGGAGCTCAGTGGTGCCGCAAGGCAGTGGCTGGCGGACAAAGGTTATGATCAGGCCATGGGTGCAAGGCCAATGGGGCGCGTCATTCAGGAGCAACTGAAAAAACCGCTGGCCAATGAAATTTTGTTTGGTCGTTTAACTCAGGGTGGTGATGTTCGTGTAGATTTGGTTGGTGACGAGCTGGTGTTTGACTACAGCGATGCCGCAGTGCCGGCCTGAATGGAACTTTTAACCAAAAACAAAACCCGGCTTAGCCGGGTTTTGTTTTATCAGGTGTTTCAATTGGCAGCAGACAGCAATTTTATGTTGTACCGCTGATGCAACTTAACGTTGACGGAATACGATACGGCCTTTGGTCAAATCGTATGGCGTCATTTCTACAGTGACTTTATCGCCGGTCAGAATACGGATGTAGTTTTTCCGCATTTTTCCCGAAATGTGCGCGATAACCACGTGACCATTTTCGAGTTCGACCCGGAACATTGTATTTGGCAAGGTATCCAAAATTGTGCCTTGCATTTCAATCACGTCTTCTTTCGCCATGCAGCGTACGAGCCCCTTTAGAAAAAATTATTTAAACCGGAAAAAAAAGTGTGCAGATTGTGCCGAAATCACAAGGATAAGTAAAGCGACTCAGGTCTTTTTAATCAAAAGACTGCCATTTACCAGCGATTAAACGCTGCTGCGGCCTGAAATTCGCTTTGTAGGCCATTTTTGTACAGTCAGCAATAAAATAGCCCAGATACAAAAAGGGCAGTTGCTGTTTCTGACTATGAAACAAAGTGGCGAGAATGGCGAGAGTGCCAAGCGCAAGTTCGGTGTCGGGTTTATAAAAACTGTACACCGCAGAATAACCATCCTTCATCGGATCCAACAAAATCACGCCAACCAGTTCAGCCCCCTGATATTGTTCAATGACTGAAATATTAAGCCAGCTGCAGTGCAATAAAGAAGCTAGCTGTTCTTCTGAGGGCGGATACATCACACCATCGGCATGTATTTCACTAATATACTGCTGGTAAAGTGGATAATAAGCGGCAACCGTATCTGGTGGGCAAAACTTCCAGTGCCAGTCCGCTCTTTCAGCTCTTTTCAGCAATTTACGCTGACTTGTGCTGAGTTGAAATTCGTTTACCAGCACCCGGCTGGCCTGACAAGCTTGGCACTGCAGACAATAAGGCCGGTATAGCTGATCGCCGGTACGACGGAAATTGTAAGCCATTAACTGCTGATATAAGTCAGTGTCGAGCGGCTGCTCTGGCAAAGTAAATACCAGTCGCTCCTGTTGCTGTGGCAAATAACTGCAGGGGTGCTCGGCGGTTAAGCCAAATAACAGTTGTTGTGGGCTCACAACTCAAACTCCAGAGCTTGCGCCAACCAGAACTCTGTCGGCACCTGTTGATATTTGAGCTGGTTTAGCAGCAGCAGATAATCGGCGCGTGGCAGCGGTTGTACACCAAGTTGCAGTAAAAAAGGATTGGGCATCTGACAATCAATCCAACCGGCGCTATATCGCTGCAGCTGTTTTTGTAGCATCACTAATGCCAGTTTGGCGGTATTGGCTTCGAGGTTAAACATCGACTCCCCACAAAATAATCCACCTATGGTGAGACCGTATAAACCACCTACCAGTTCGCTGCCACGCCATACTTCAATACTTTGTGCTACACCGGCCAGATGCAGTGCCAGATAAGCCTTCTGCATCTGCGGCACTATCCAGGTACCTTGCTGATTTGCCCGCGGCGCTGCACATAAACGCACCACATCGGTAAACGCCATATTACAGCTAAAATGATACTGCTGTTTTTTCAGATATTTTTTCAGACTACGGTTCAGTTGTAGCTGGTGTGGCGCAAAGACAGCCCGAGTGGCCGGCGACCACCATAAAATGGGTTCGTCTTCACCAAACCAGGGGAAAATAGCCGACTGATAAGCAGCTAGCAGCCGCTGTGGCGACAAATCCCCCCCCATCGCCAGTAAACCATCAGGGTAGCTCAGGGATTCAGAGAGCGGGGGAAACCAGTGTGGGTCCTCCCGCAATTCCGGCAGATAAATTGGCATTTAAGCCAGCAGATTATTTGCTTTGTGCATCAAGGTAACGTTCTGCATCCAGTGCGGCCATACAGCCGGTACCGGCAGAAGTGATCGCCTGACGATAAATGTGATCAGACACATCGCCAGCGGCAAAAACACCCTCAATGCTGGTTTGGGTGGCGTTGCCTTCAATACCACTTTTCACCACCAGATAGCCGTTTTTCATTTCCAGCTGACCGGCAAAAATATCGGTGTTTGGTTTGTGGCCAATAGCAATAAACACACCTTGTAGTGCCAGCTGTTCTTCCGGCTGGCCATTAGTAGAGCTTAACCGTACGCCGGTCACGCCCATATCGTCACCCAGCACTTCGGCCAGTTCCCTGTGGGTGTGTAGCACGATATTGCCGCTGGCCACTTTGGCATTTAAACGGTCAACCAGAATTTTTTCTGCTTTAAAGCTGTCGCGGCGATGAATTAAATGTACTTCAGACGCAATATTAGACAGATATAAGGCTTCTTCTACCGCGGTATTACCACCACCAACTACGGCAACCTTTTGGTTACGATAGAAAAAACCATCACAGGTTGCACAGGCAGATACACCACGGCCACTGAATTTCTGTTCAGACTCAAGGCCCAGATATTTGGCAGAAGCACCGGTCGCGATAATTAACGCATCACAGCTGTATACACCATTGTCACCGGTCAGGGTAAAAGGACGGTTTTTCAGATCAACGGTATGAATATGGTCAAACACAATTTGCGTATTAAAAGTTTCTGCGTGTTCGCGCATCCGCTCCATCAGCGCAGGACCAGTCAAACCGTGCGGGTCGCCCGGCCAGTTTTCAACTTCAGTCGTGGTGGTCAGTTGACCACCTTGTTGCATGCCGGTGATCAGAACCGGGTTCAGGTTGGCGCGGGCGGCATAAACTGCAGCAGTGTAACCCGCAGGACCTGAACCTAAGATCATTAAACGGCTATGTTGAGGATTTGACATAAAAACTCCGGTGGATTCAGCACAATAACAAGACATTGCTCATCGAGATGGGGGCGATTTTAGGGTATTGCAACTACATCGCAAAGCGCTTTGGCGAAATTAATTCGCTTGCGCTGTAAACTGAGCTTTGCTGTGCTAAGGTGAAGGCGTTAGCGCAAGTGCAGGTAGTGATTTGGAGCCGGAGGTTGTTCTGGAGCGCGGGTGGAGGAGTCGGCGACTGGCTGGCTGGTTAAGGATACTGATCTTATGCTGGGCTGCCGTTTGTAGTCACAGTGTGTTTAGCTATCACGACTTTAAGCGTATTGGCGTCGACGACGGCTTGCCAAATGCCACGATTTACAGTGTGGCACAGGATAAACAGGGTTATATCTGGCTAACCTCCACCAACTCTGGTTTGCTCCGATACGATGGTTATACCTTTACTGAATTTCCACTGTTAAGCCCAGCCGAACACCAGCAGGTTGGCAATCAAGATGTAGGTGTTTTATTAATTGACAATAACAATACGCTTTGGGCTGGTACCTGGGGTTATGGCCTAAGTCGGATTGATGGGGTTAGTGGAAAGTTACGCCGTATTGTGGCCGATGAAAGCTCCGAAAACGCGCTTGCCGGTATGTATATCCAAACCCTGATGCAGGATAAAGACGGCGCTGTTTGGGTCGGCACCACCCTTGGCCTGAACAAAATTAATCCTGACGGCAGCATTATCCGTATTGGCGGCCCTACATCAGCACAGCCTTTGATCAATCAGCGCATCTGGAGTTTGGCCCAAACTGAAGATGGTACTGTCTGGATAGGCACAGCGCAGGGATTACACAGTTATCAGCAAAGTTCAGGGTTAAGTCAGGCGTTAAAGTTATATCCTGACGCCGTCCCCCAAAGCCGCGACAATGAAATTAGAGCTTTAACTACGCGCAATAATGAATTGTGGCTGGGGGGGCGTGATGCATTATTCCGGTTACAGCAAGGTAAGTTGCAACAAGTTCCGTTTTTCCCGGAACAACAAAGCCCGATTATTAATGTGCTGCGTTTTGATGCTGACAATAAATTATTGGTTGGCACTTATAACGGTATGTTCAGGGTTGATCCTGAGTTACTGCAGTTTGTGCCTTTTCGGGAACAACAGTCGTTGTTGCCTAACGTCAATGTCAGAAGCATTTTTTTAGACAGAACAGGCGTGCTGTGGCTTGGTTCGCGGGAGAGCGGGCTCTACTTTGCAAGGCATAACAAGTCCGCTTTTTCCTCGCTAGAAAACGTGCTGCCCGCCTTAGCTACCGACCAGTTTGACTTTACCGCAACCAGCGTTTTTGCCGACAACAATATCATCTGGCTTGGTAGCGCAGATCATCTTTATCGTATTGACCGCCAAAAGCAAAATCTAACAAGGTATGCCACCGGTGGCAGGGTAAACAGCATCAGGTTAGATAATAAGGGCCAGCTGTATGCAGCCACCGATGTGGGTTTATACCTGTACAACACAGAGCTGGACGCCATTCGCAAAATCACCACACCCTTTACACTCGCCAGCAGCAGTGACGGGAATATCCGCGATTTACAGATAGAACAGGACGGACGGTTCTGGTTTGGTCTCTGGGGGGAGGGAGTTCTGGCCTGGGATCCCGAATCGGACAAAGTGGTGACTTACCTGAAAGAGGAAATGCGCCAAAAAGTTGGGGACGCCGTGCAGGCGATGCTGCTCAAAGACAAGATTTTATGGGTTGGCAGTCGTTATTCCGGTTTATTGCGGATTGATACCAACACAGGTGCAGTGATCAAACAAAGTTTAGCCGGGCTGAAACTGCCAAGTGATGATGTGCAGTGTGTGGAGTCAGGACCAGCAGGCGCAGTGCTGCTTTGCACCTCAAAAGGTCTTATTGTTTATCAGCCAGACAGCAAAACACAGCAGCACTTTCACAGTGGCAATGGTTTACCCAGCGATAATATTGTTGGCGCATATACCGACAGCAAGCAGAATATCTGGTTGTTGTCGGCGAAGGGATTAACCTTAAGACCTGTCGGCACAGAACGCTTTATCACTTTCACCCGCCAGGACGGTATGGTGGCGACAGAACTTGCTTTTAAATCAATTTTTGAAGAGCAGAGCGGTCAGCTGCTGGTCGGCACCATAGGCGGGATGGCCCTGATTGAACCTGAGCTTTTGTGGGTCAATGACAGAGTACCGCAAGTTGCGGTGTCGCACGTGTTGGTTAACAACAAAAGCCTGCCAGCCCAACCCCATACTGCGCAGTGGCCGCTGGTGAAACTAACGCCGGCCGACAACAGCGTTGAGTTTGTATTTGCCAGCCTTGATTATCATGATGTCAGCCGTAATCAGTTTATGGTGCGGCTCAAGGGGTTTGACAAAGACTGGATATTACATTCGGGCAAAAACAGTGCTTATTATTCCAACTTACCTTCTGGCGACTACCTTTTTGAAGTGCGAGGCTCCAATAACCATGGTTTATTCAGTGACCAGAGCGCCACTGTGCGGCTGGTGGTTGAGCCCCCCTGGTGGCAACACCGGCCTGTGCAAGGTGCTTTGTTATTCTTACTGTTGATGCTGATGCTGGGTTTTCACCAGTACCGGTTGCGTCATATCCGGCAAATTAATAAGTTATTGCAAAATTCGGTGCAGGAAAGGGCAAAAGCCCAGTTGATCCTGGAAACCAAAGTGGCAGAGCGCACCAAAGCGCTGGAAGACAGTTCACTAACCTTGTCACTCCGAACCAAACAGCTGGAAAAAAGTTTGCTGGAAATTGCCAAAACAAACAAAGAATTAACCAGGCTTGATAAGTTAAAGGATGAATTTATTTCCACTGTGTCGCATGAGCTCAGAACACCGCTGACCTCGATACGTGGGGCTGTGGGTTTAATAGCACAAAAAGTGGTGCAACCCGACTCTGAACCTTATCAGTTGTTGGTACAGACAGCGCTGAATAATTGTGAGCGGTTATCAAATTTAATTAATGATTTGTTGGACGTGCAGAAGTTTGATGCCGGCAAGTTTGTGCTGCAATTAACCGAACTTGATTTAGAAGACGCGGCACAACAAGCCATGACAGCACTGAAGACCTACAGCGATAAATACCATGTGACATTGCTGCTTAAAACCGATCTGCCGCCTGACGGTGACAATACCTCAACACCACAGAGCGGGCATGGCCGTTATTTGGTGATGGCCGATCCGCTCAGAATAAGGCAGGTGCTTGATAATTTATTATCCAATGCCATCAAATTTTCTCATCCAGGTGGTCAGGTTGAAGTGATGTTGTCCAGTGATGGCAAGCAGGTGAAGGTGGCTGTCACAGATGAGGGTATTGGCATCCCGGCGGCATTTCAGCACAGAGTGTTTGAAAAGTTCAGTCAGGCTGATGCCTCGGATAGCAGAGCCAAAGAGGGTACAGGTCTTGGTTTAACTATCTGCAAGCGTATCATTGAAAGTCACGAAGGACAGATTGGCTTTCAGAGTGTTGAACAACAAGGTGCGACGTTCTGGTTTAGTCTGCCTGTTGCCAGCAAGGACAAAGCGCTAATGTAAAGTTGCCTAATGTATTGATTTCTAAAGTATCATTTTGTTGTCATTAAATTGTCAGAAAGATATCAGCGCCCGAGACTTGGAGGCGCTGACCTATGCCTTTAGTTTGATTTTCGCCCGTCACATAAAAAAATGTGGCGGACATAACAACAATAAATCAACTATTTAAAGGCACTATCATGATGCAACCAATCCAAAAAGTTCTGCCGCTGCTCTTTACCGCCACTGTGATGGCACTGTCAGTGCAACAAGCTGTCGCCAGTGAGACTGACGAATTTATGCCATTAAGCGGTGACGATAAACAATACATGATCAAATTTAAATCCGGTTCGACCATTCAGGCGCTTGGTCCTCAGGCTGACAGCTATTTGTCAGCGGGTGAACGCAAACAGAAGTTTTCGCGTAAAGGCGCTATGGCGTTATTACGTCAGGCCCAGGTGCAGGAAGCCAATCATCTGGATGCTTTTGGTGTCAGCGTGGCCAAACTGAATGCACAGCAGCTGGCAGCGCTGCAAAATAATCCGTCAGTGGATTATGTCGAGGAAGATCCAAAACGTTATTTACTGGCAGAATCTGTGCCTTATGGCATTACCATGGTGCAGGCGCCTCAGGTCAGTGATGCACTGACGTCCAATATCAAAGCCTGTGTCATTGACACAGGGTACAACTATGGTCACCCGGATTTGCCAAGCAGCGGTGTTACAGGTTATGCCTTTAGCGGTCATGGCAGCTGGAGCACAGATGGTAACGGCCATGGTACCCATGTGGCCGGCACTATCGCCGCTATTGGCGGGAACAATATTGGTGTGGTAGGGGTAAACCGTTCGGCCAAGCTTGGTTTGCATATAGTCAAAATTTTTAACGACTCAGGCAACTGGACCACAGCCTCTAACCTTATTCAGGCCATTCAGAGCTGTAAAAATGCCGGTGCTTCAGTGGTGAATATGAGTTTGGGCGGTAGCAGCTCCAGCACCACCGAAAATAATGCGATGACCAATTTTTATAATGGCGGCATGTTATTAGTGGCTGCAGCCGGTAATGCCGGTACCAGTGCATTTTCTTACCCAGCCTCTTATAGTGCTGTGATGTCGGTGGCTGCGGTCAACAGCAGTAAAGTGCGCGCCAGCTTTTCACAATACAACAGCCAGGTTGAGATCTCAGGTCCAGGTGTCAGTGTCAACTCCACCTATAAAAACAGCACTTACAGCAGCTTAAGCGGCACTTCAATGGCATCCCCCCATGTGGCTGGGGTGGCGGCACTGGTCTGGAGTCAGCACCGCACCTGCAGCGCGGCGAAAATTCGTGCAGCGCTGAATGCGACAGCTGAAGACAGAGGCACGGCAGGCCGGGACACCCAGTATGGCTGGGGTATAGTGCGGGCCAAGGCTGCGGTGGATTATCTGAATATCAACCGCTGCTAATCTATGTTGTGTTTTGTCAACATATAAAAAAACGCCCCGGTTTGGGGCGTTTTGTTTTTTCACTGATGTTGGCGTTACAACACAAAATAATATACCGAAATAAAATGGCAGCCGCTGCCTGCGACCACCCACAGATGCCAGATGACATGATGGAATTTCAGCGCATGCCAGATATAAAAAATCACACCAAAGGAATAACATAAACCACCGGCCAGCAGCCACCACAAACCGGCTGCAGGCACATGGGTCAGCATAGGGTTAATCGCAATCAGCGCCAGCCAGCCCATCAGCAGATAAAGCACCAGGCTGGTTTTTTTAAATTTCAGATGGGCGGCAAACTCCAGAATAATACCGGCAAAAGCAATAGCCCAGACCACAGCCAGCAACCAGAATCCCCAGCTGTCCCGCATGCTGATCAGAGTAAAAGGGGTGTAACTGCCGGCAATTAACAGATAAATAGCGGCATGGTCCAGCTTGCGCCAAAAGGCTTTGTGACGAGGGTTTTTACTGCCATGGTACAGGCTGGAACACAGGTACAATAAAAACAAGCTGACACCAAACGCCAGCGCAGCCAGTGTGACTTGCCAGTCATTTTGTTGCAGGCTTTTTTGCAGTAATAACAAACAACCCAGTAGGCTTAACAGTGCGGCAAAACCATGGCTAAGCCAATGCAACAACTCTTCGGTTGGGTGATAAGGGGCCTTCACTTTGGTCATAACAGGTCCAACAGCAAAACAACGGCACTCATCATACCACTAATAAAGTGGCGCGCAGCAAGCCTGACAGACAAGGTTTGGTGCCTTACCGGATCAGGGTTACAATAACGACCGTTTTTCTGGAGGTTAGGATGGCGTTATTAGTGGTATTGGGGTACGTCTGGCCGGAGCCTGCTTCATCTGCCGCCGGCTGGCGGATGTTAAGTTTACTTGAGCTGTATCGCAGTCAGGGCTGGCAGGTGATTTTTGCCAGTGCTGCTGAGCGCGGGCCGCACCGCGCTGATCTGACAGCCCTTGGTATCAGCGAAGTGACGATCAGCCTCAACTGCAGCAGCTTCGACCGCTGGATAGCAGAACTACAGCCGGATGCGGTGCTGTTTGACCGTTTTATGCTGGAAGAGCAGTTTGGCTGGCGGGTCGAAGCCGCTTGTCCCAACGCCTTACGGCTGCTTGACAGTGAAGATTTGCATTTTTTACGGGCCGCCCGGCAGCAGGCCTTTAAAGAACAACGTCAGCTAGAGCCCGTAGATCTGCACTCGGAGCTTGCGATGCGGGAAATTGCGGCCATTTTGCGCTCAGATCTGACACTGACTATTTCTGAATATGAAATGGCATTATTGCAGCAACAATTTCAGGTGCCCGCCAGTCAGTTGTTATATTGCCCCTTTTTATTAACACTGCAGCTGCCTTTGGCTTTGCCGGAGTTTGATGAGCGAAAACACTTTGTGTTTATTGGCAATTTTCGTCATGAACCGAACTGGCAGGCGGTGTTGTGGCTGCAGCAAATCTGGCCTTTGATCAGAGCCCAGCTACCTGGTATTGAGCTGCATATTTATGGTGCTTATCCGCCGCCCAAAGCCACCGCACTTCACAACAACAAACAAGGTTTTTTGATCAAAGGCTGGGCTGATGATGCGCACCAGGTGTTGCGTCAGGCCAGAGTTTGTCTTGCTCCTTTACCTTTTGGCGCAGGCCTTAAAGGCAAGTTGATTGATGCGATGCAAAATGGCACCCCCAGTGTCACCACGGCCGTTGGGGCTGAAGGCATGTGTTTAGAGGGGGCGTTTGCCGGCTTGGTGGCTGAGGATAACCACAGTATTGCCCAGGCGGCAGTACGGCTTTACCAGGATGAAGCCTTGTGGCGGGCATCACAGCAACAAGGTTTTGCGATTTTGCAGCAAAAGTTTGCTTTTGAAGCGCTGCAGCCCGGCGTCTGGCAACAACTGGAACAAGCCAGAACAAATCTGAGCCGGCACAGGGCACAACATTTTATCGGCGCCATGCTCAGACAACATCAATTTCGCAGTACCAAGTTTATGGGCCAGTGGATCGAAGCCAAAACCAAACTGGCCGCACTTGAACAATTATCCGGAGCAGAACAACAATGACGCAGCCAACAAAGAGCATCAGCCGGCAACAATTACAGCAACTGCTGGAAGAAAAACTGACTGCCAGCCGTATCAAAGACTATTGCCCCAATGGTTTACAGGTGGAAGGCAAAAGCCAGATCCAAAAGGTGGTGACTGGGGTGACGGCGTCACAAAAACTACTGGATGCTGCGGTAGCTGCTGGTGCCGACGCTATTTTGGTGCACCATGGTTATTTCTGGAAAGGTGAAGATTATGCGGTGACCGGCATGAAAAAACGCCGGCTGCAAACCTTGCTGCAGCACGATATCAATCTGCTCGCTTACCATTTGCCTTTGGATGTTCAGCCTGAGCTTGGCAATAACGCCCGGCTTGGTCAGCTGCTGCAACTGGAAAACCTGCGGCCATTAACTTGCGTTGAGCCTTTGGGGGTGGTGATGCTGGGCGATGTGCCATCTTCTTCGCTCAGCCGCAATGCCCAAGACTGGGCTTTTGTCCTTGAGGCCTTGTTAGAGCGTCAGCCACTGTTACATGCTGCCGGGCCTGCCACCATTCAAACTATCGCCTGGTGTAGTGGCGGTGGTCAGGGTTATATCGACATTGCGGCACAAGCTGGCGCCGATTTATTTTTTAGTGGCGAAGTGTCAGAGCAGACCATTCATAGTGCCGACGAGCTTGGCATCCATTTTATTGCCGCTGGCCATCATGCCACTGAACGTTATGGTATCCAGGCACTGGGGCAGTGGCTTGCAGAGCAAACCGGCATTGAAGTTGAGTTTATTGATCTGCCGAATCCGGCCTGAGCCTGCTGCTGTAGGCTGGGGGAAGGTTCGCTTAACCCGGGGGGCGGTCACTGCAGGCTGTTGTTATTCCGGCTGTGCTAAATCGGGCACCCCGCTTGATGCCTCGGTGTTCTGTGCACTTGTTGTGTTGGCTGACATTTGCCATTGTTGCAGCACCAGCCCCAGATATTCGTAATGCACATAACCCAAAGCACTGATGGCGGTTACAGTGGGAATAAAATGGCTGGGTTTAAGCTCATGATGTAAACGCCGGACGCTAAAGTCGGTCGGTGCCGCTATGATCTGGCCGCGTTTGGCCTGCATTTGCTGATAAAAAGCCACCCAGCGCATGGTTCTTGGCATATGCATGGCCGAGGTGACCAGCGCAACATGGTCCTGGCCGGTCGCAGCCAGCAGACTTTGAATTTCTTCGCGGGTGTTTTGCGGCTGTTGATGCAAACGAATGTGGTCAGGTGCAACCCCCATAGCGATGGCATAACGACGTGCCACTTCGCTGTGCTCAGTCAGCCTGTCGTCAATACGGCCGCTAAAATGCAGCAGGGCTGTTGGCTGTTGGTGCCAAAGCCTGATCCCTTCACTGACTCTGGCCAGTGAGCAGGGTTCCAGCTGACTGGTCAGGGGTAAAAAGTGGCTGTCCTGATGATTACAGCCCAGCACCCATATATGCTGCAGTGGCTGTGGATGAGCTGTTTTGTCATAAGCCGGATATTGCAGCTCGAGCGGCGCGGCCAATTGGTCTACCAGGGGTTTAGTGGTGGCGCCCCAAATCAGCAAAAACAACAAAAGGCTGCCTGCTTTGGCGGCGCCGGGGCGCAATTGATGTAACATAACCAGCAGCAGTGCCAACAACAACAGAATCACGGCTGGCGAGGCCAGAATTTTAACGGGAAATTCCATAACACCATGGCAAAGAAAAAATCGGACCGCAATTTTGACAGTATCGCGGCGAAATTTCAGCAGAATATTTATCAGACAACAAAAGGCCGGTTAAGGCAGTTGGTATTGCAGCGGGATTTATCAGAATGTGAGGCATTAAAACAGCCAAGCCGGGTGCTGGATGTAGGCGCTGGTCAAGGCCAGCTGGCATTGTGGCTGGCGTCATTGGGCCATCAGCTGCTGCTCACGGATTTGTCGGCCGAAATGCTGGCGATGGCCGCAGAAAACGCCAAAAACCAGGGGCTGTCTGAGCACATCAGTATTTTAAACACCGGCCTTGCTGAGTTGGCAACACTGGGCAAGCAATATCCGGTGGTGCTCTGTCATGCCGTACTGGAGTGGCTGGCTGAGCCTGAACTTGCCATAGCGCAGCTGTGGCAGCTGCTGGAGCCAGGCGGCACCTTATCACTGATGTTTTACAACCTGGACGCCAAAAGGTTTTCCAATATTGTGTATGGCAACTTTAATTATGTGCTACGCGATTTGGCCTATAAGAAAAAAGTCAGTTTAAGCCCGCAGCATCCACTGAATCCTCTGGATGTACATCGCTGGTGTCAGGTACAGGGTTTTGAATTATTAAGTAAAACCGGGGTGCGTTGTTTCCACGATTATTTACGGGACCGTTCAGAGCAGGAGACTGAGTTTGATAAATTGCTGGAAGTGGAGCTCAGATACAACCGCACCGAACCTTATGCGTCGTTAGGGCGTTATCAGCATTTGTTGTTAAAGAAACCGCTTTAACTGCAGGCGCTAATCAAAAAATAATGATAAAAAGATCAGCTAAAACTGGTCTTTTTTGTAGTAGCGGCTGGATGGACTTTTATAAGGCGCTGTTTTGAGGTGATTTTTTAATCAAACTCCACTTTATATAATAAATCTACTGAGGTGTTGACGCTTTTAACCGCCTCTAAATACAGTTTTTTCATCAGACGGTAGCGCAGGGTAAATTCACCAAAGGGAGTAAAAATACCCACCCCATATTTCACCTGCAATTTAGGGGACAAATAACCACTGACCGTCACTTTGGAGTCGGTGCCGCTGCCGGCGGTGTCAAGGCTGAGCTCTTTTAAACCAAACACCTCGCCTAACTGCCCTACCAATTTACCGCTGCTGGCAATCCCAATCCCAATCAGGCTGGTGGTCATACTTTTATCTGAGCTATTGCTGTTTAAATCCCGTCCCATCAGCAAAT
The DNA here is from genome assembly GCF_036782235.1 of Rheinheimera sp. Lineage (GTDB taxonomy): Bacteria > Pseudomonadota > Gammaproteobacteria > Enterobacterales > Alteromonadaceae > Pararheinheimera. The sequence goes on from NZ_DAIPZL010000003.1 coordinate 305,921, forward strand.
AAGCCAACGCATTGGCCTGGGGTTTGGCCGGCGTGGAGAATACTTCCACCACAGGACTGTCGGCTAAGCCATTGACTCTTAAGCCGGCAATGACACCATCTTCGGTTTTTTCCGGATTGCGGATAGCTTCTATGGCCATTAGTGGTTCATCGGCAGGGCCGTTAAAATTCAGCCGGCCTTTGCGTAATTGCAAATCCTGGCCATAAGCACGGAAAGTACCGTTTTGCAGGTTGACCTGGCCATGTACAGTCGGTTGTTTGCCATTTTGCCGTACTCTTAATTCACCTTCCAGCCGGGTTTTTAAGCCAAAAGCGGCCAGTCGGACATTGTCGCCCAGCAGCACTTTGACATCCGAACTCAGTCGCCATTGTTCGGTCGCCAAATTATCCAGCTCCTGAGTATTAATTAAAATTTCATCATCTGATACCCGGGTGGCCTCTTGTGGCAGGTCATCAACTTCAATTTTGCCCTGCGGAATATCCACTAAACCTGTTAAACGGCCGCCCTTGGCATCGGCGTTAAATTGTAAATCCGGCGACAAGGTGAGTGTAGTGTTGGGCAAATGCACACTAACTTGTTCACCTTTGAGTGCCAGTTTGGCGTACCAGAGCGCAGTTTGTTGCCAGTCTGCCTGACCTGTCATATTGAGCTGACCTGAAGGGGTCACCAGCTCTCCGGCCAGATTACCCGAAAAGCCATCCAGCGTCAGTTGAAGTGTTGCTTGCTGAATATCCATTGGAGCCTGACGGCCGGTTAATATTAGCTTCTCGAGGGCCAGAGTGCCGCGTAGCTGTGGATGATCTAGAGCACCAGTGGCGCTGATATCGCCGTTCAGCTCAGCCTGAAACTGGCTGTAGTCGTTGAGCAAAGGCCTTAAAAAGGCTAAATCCATCGCTTTAAGCTGAAATCTGGCATCGATGGTTTTATCGGCACTATCGAGCTGTTGCAGCTTCAGCGCTAGCCTGGCATCACTTTTCTCTGAAAAAATCAGCTTAAACTCAGATTGCAGTTCGTTATTTTGTAAGCTTGCGTTTAGGCTGAGCTGTTGCCATGGCACTTCCAACAAGCTGGAACTCTGATAATTCAGCAGGCCGGCGCCGCCTTGCAGCTTCAGATTGAAGCTTGGCAGCTGTTTCGGTTGCCAGCCTAAAGAAAAGGCGCCATCCACCCGGCCACTTAAGCTTTGATGCTGCTCAAGCAGGGGACTGAGCGCCGCCAAATCAAGTTGTGTCAGTTCCGCGCTAATAGCGCCTGTTGTGGCCGACAGTGTTTTATCCGCCTTCAGGCAAATTGTTGCGGCTTTGTCCTGCCAACAGGACGGGCTGAAGGTCAGTGTCTGTTGTTGCCGCTGCCAGCTTGTTTGCAGGCTCTGCTGCAGCTGCCAGTCGCCCATATCAGATTTAAATCTGGCTTCCTGCCAGTTAACCTGCCAATTCTGAGTGTCGAGGCTGCCTTCCATAGCTATTGCCGCCTGCAGCTGATGACTATCCAGTTGCAGATGACTCTGATGTTGTTGCGCTGTGCCTGTCAGTTGCCAGTCCAGTTGTTGCAGTTGAATACCCGGTGCCTGACCTTCTTTGGCGGTCAAAGATAACGAAGAGTGCTGCTGACCTAAAGCTGCCAAGGTGCCTCGTAGCGCAAAACTGGCCAGTGCATAATCGTCCTGATAATTCAGCTGCTCAGCGTGCAGATCCAGTTCCAGGCTTGGATTTTTGGCGGCGCCTGTCAGTTTAATTAAACCAGTTAACCGACCTTCACTTTGCGCCACACTTTGTGACAGGTCCGACACCTGGAGCACAACTTCTGCATCCCAAAGGTCTGTCAGCAGGCCTTTGGCCGACAGCTGGTTTGGACCATGACTGAGTGCCAGCCCCGGGCTTTGCAATGCCCAGAATTCGTTTTGTTGTTCAAGTGTTAAGCTGCCTTGCAGTTGCAGGGGCAGTTCACGTAACTGCCCCTGCAGTTTAATCACCGGCAAGGCGAGTTTGATTGTCGCGGGTTTAACATCGGCATCAAGGCTGAGTTCGCCCGACAGGCTGCCTGGATAATCAGCCCAGAATAAACCAGGCTTCAGTTGTTTTAGCACTAGGTTACTTTGAATTTGTTGTGCGGTTAAATCTACAGTCGCAGATGCCTGCAGATCGCCGCCCAGGGTTTGCAAATCCAGTTGTTGGATCTGCAAGGTTGCAGGTTTTGCCTGATAACGGGCGGCTAACTTCAGTTGAGCTGTGGGTAAATCCGGCAACTGCAACTGACTGTTGCCGACAAAATCAAAAATGGCAGTGGAGCCCTTGAGTTGCAGTTGCAGATTGCCAAGGCGGTATGTTTTTGGCTCTGTTGTATCTGCATCAGCTTTAGGTTCGTCTTCGGCAGGCATTTTATATTGCAATGCATCGGAGCTCAGGTTAAGTACAAATTCAGGCTGTGGCTTGGTTAGATCCAAAGTGCCGGCGAGGGTTGCCTGCTGCGCGCCCAGCAGCTTTGCATTGAGCGCAATAGAATCAAGCGGCCCTTGCAGACTGAGTTGCAGCTGTTGTTCAGCGAGCCAGGGCTGCGTTGTGATCTCAAGCTGTAGGTCAATAGACTGCTGTTGTTGCGGCTTGAGATCCAGTTGACTGCGAAACTTGAGTAACGGCGTTTTTGCGTCGAAGTCGGCAATAGCCAGTTGCCAGTGCTGGTGGCTGAAATTGGCCTGTAATTGCGCTTTGGTTAGCTGCAGCTCGGTGTGCTCAGCGTCCAGTAACTCAATGTCATCAAGCAGCAGACTTTTGATGCTAAGCTGCAGCGGCAGCTTTATGCTGCTAAGGTCCGGCAAAGCCGGCACAGGTGGCAATTGCCAACCCTGGGTGATGGCGGCCGTTGTTTTGGCTTTGGGCTTTGGCCTGGTGTTTTGGGGGCTAAGCATCTGCTGTATTCTGAACTGACGCACCAGGCTATCGCCCAGTGTTACCTGATCCTGTTGCCAGTGCAGGCTGCTTTGCAGCGCGCCCAATTGCAGTCGAAATTGCGGCTGTGCAAAAGTGGCGTTGTGCAGAGAGAGTTCGTCAATCCGGATCGGTAGTGGGGCAGAGAGCACCGTGATTTCGTTGTTTGCTTTATCATTTTCCTGAGTTTCACTGATGCTGACAGCTACACCTTCCAGCTTCAGATAATGTAAACAAAGTGCATTAATGCTCAGGCAGCGCCAGTCGAGCCTGCTTTGCAGACTTTTTACGCTGATTTGCTGTTGTTCGTCCTGATATTGCACATCCAATAAAGTAAAACCACGCCATAAGTCGCCATTGATACTGCCAATCGTCAAAGTCGGCAAATACCCCTGTGCAATCAAAGCGCCCAGTTGCAAACTTAAGTTGGTGCCAATCAGCGCAAGGCAGATCAGCAGAATGGCCAGCAGGCTCAGTAAAAATCTTTTAAGCAGATACCAGCTGAGCTTCATAATTCGGGGCCAAGGGTAAAGTGAATACGAAAGTCGGTACCGGGTTTGGCGTCCAGGCCAAAAGCAAAATCAAGCCGTACCGGGCCTATTGGCGATGCCCAGCGAATACCGGCGCCGACACCACGTTGCCAATCCGGGTTTTGGTTCCAGACGCTGCCATAGTCGGTAAATAGCGCCAGCCACCAGTCGCCTTTGACTCTGTGTTGATATTCCATACTGGCCACCGCCATATGCAAACCGCCAATATACAGGCCTTGTGCATCCTGAGGCGCTACAGTGCGGTATTGATAACCACGCAGGCTGTTGTCGCCACCGGCAAAAAAACGTAAAGACGATGGAATACTCTCAATGCTTTCCTGCAATATGGTGCCGGCGTCCAGACGCAGCAACCAACGTTTATCAGCACTCCAGCTACCAATCCAGCCGGCTCTGCCGCGCAAGCGGATAAAGTCGGTGTCCGAGCCCCAGCTTTGGTCGGCAATTTCGGCTGCCAGCAGATAATAATTTGCCTGTTGCGGCATACTGCCCCCGCTGTTGGTTCCCTTGCTAAAACTGATGCCCGGCATAAACAGGTTGGAGGTGGCTTCCTGGGTGCCTTGTAAATAATCTTCATACAACCAGCGCATCGACAGATTTCGACTCCAGCCGCTTTTGAGAAGCCAGTTGCGCTCGGCCAGCAGATTAAATTCCTGACTGACAGTGTCGAGTTTATCGAGGTTTTTGTAGCCCAATACAAACTGGTAATAGTCGTTAGTGACATCCCGCAGCGGCATTTTGTAGCGGGTTTCCAGCAGTTGCTCCGGATTGGATAAAGCTAAGTTGGCACCCAGGCTATGGCCTCTGTCATTAAGCCAGGGTTTTTCCCATTTGGCTTTGAGCCGGCCTGCCACGTCAGTTTCATAACCGATACCTGTCTCCACATTGTTTTTCAGCGCTGGTGTTAGTTCGATGCGAAGCGGCAATTCGCCGTTTTTACGGTTGTCGACGTCGGCTTCAAGGTTGATGCTGCTAAACCAGTTGGTGGTGGCCAGGGACTGACTCAGCTCGCCCAAAAGGCGGGCAGAGTAGTGGTCGCCTTTGCGGAATTTTAATAAGGATTTCAGTCTGGCCTGCCTGATTTGTGAACCATGAAAACTGATGTCGCCAAATTTATATCTTTGGCCTGAGTCAAAATACAACCGCACTGTGCCGCGCCTGTCGCCTGGTTTGACATAAAGTTCGGTGCGGGTAAATTTGGCATCAAAAAAACCTTTGCGATTGGCCAGGCTCATCAGCTCACTTTTGAAATTTTCGTATTTACCATGGTGCATGCGCTCGCCTTTTTTTGGCGCGGCGTTTTTCAGAAGTTGCAAAAACTGGGTGTCTTTGGCTGCACCACCATAAATCCGCAAATCATTGGTTTGAATATACACATATTTATTGGCAGTGATTTTGGCTGTGAGGATGTAATTGTCGTTGTCTTTTTTATCAATAAAATCAACAACTACTTGATAATAACCTAAACCTCTGAGCGCCTTTTTAATATCGCGGCTGACCCGGTTTTTAAAGCGGGACGAGCTGTTAATTTCAGCTTCAGTGATAGATGACAGGTAAAGCTCAATATTTTCCTTACGCTCGCCTGTAACACCAATCAGTTCAATCCGATTGGCAGCATCAGCCCGAGCCGGCGTAACAGCAAGCCACAACAGCATCAACAGCAGAAAAACAGTGTGAAAACTCAGTCCGCGAATGACGAAACTCCTTGTCCGGATAAAAAAACAACAGCCGCTGGCTTGGGTTAAAACGCCTGCGTCGACTTGTTGGCTCTGAGTAAAACTGCCAGCAAAAGTTCAGCGGCAACAACTTAACTGCCTGATTTTTCATCAGAACAGCAGCTGTTGCCACAAGCTGCCCGCCCGGCATGAGACAGGCAACAGAGACTTAGCCCGCCAGCTCAGCCTCGTCATCCACTTTGTCTTCAGTTAACAAAGGCTCGGCACTGCCAATTTGTTCACAGAGGATCCAGTCCTTTTCATCCACCCAGTTTTGTGCGCCGTTTTTCACAGTGCGGATCGGCACTATATAACGGCAGCTGGTTTGTGGTTTCACCGAGGCAAAAATAGGCACAAAACCAAAATTCAGTGCAGTTTCAATGAGCGCCTGTTGGTTATGCGGGTCAATGTCGGCTGCTTCGTCGATATAAATCGGAATACGGTATTTACCCCTTTCCCGTTCAGCCAATAACTGACGAATAAACAACATGCCACACAATAACTTAATGGTAATACGGGTACCGTTGGAGCCTGCTGAGTCTATTTTGTCAAAATACTCCACTTCACCGGCGCGGTTCACCACTTTAAAACGGATATCAAATAAATCCGACAACGTCAGGCCCGATTTTTCGCTGGCTGCCTGAATCAGATAATCTTTGGCCGCATTAATTTCGCGCTCATCAGTGGTGACCCCTGGGGCTAACAAGTCGAGCGTGTCGCCTTGCTGATAGGCATCCGAGGTGGTCAGAATAGTATCGATATGGCCGACCAGCAGTTTGCGGTCGACAATCTCAATTTTAAAATCCTGCAAATTAGAGATTTGATGACGCCAGATGCCGCGGTTAAAGCTATTGAGCTCACGGTGCAGGCGGTCTAAATCTGATCTTAAACCTTTAAGCGTGGACGCAACTTCAGTCAGCGCCACTCTGGCACGGCGTTCAATAGCTTCACGCTCTTTATCCAGATGGTGAAAGGCCTGGATCAGCTTCTGATATTTGGCGTCTTCATCAGTTTCGGCTTCAAATTTGCTGATGCCGGCATTAAAAATAAACAAATAGGTATTTTTAATGTTGATGTCCAGAAGCTTCAGCTCCTGACAATGTTTATTGTAAGAGCGCAGCTCGTCGGCCAGATTGTCGTATTCGAGGTTAATCTCAATTGGATAAGGTGTGATACGGCCGCTGTAAAAATCCAGCTGAAAATCAATGCGTTCTTTTTTCTCGTGCTCAATACGTTCAAGCTGACGTTTCAGCTGATCCTGTTTATTGGTCACCAGATTACGCCGGTCCGACAAGCTGCTGGCTTTATGCTGCACTTCCGATAGTTGCTCGTGCAGAATTTCTTCTTCACGCTCGAGCTCATCGACTAAATCCTGTTGCTGATCACGCAGCTCGCGCATTTGTTCAAAACGGGCAAAACGTTTTAAATCTTCTTCAGCTTGCAGCATATCTGCGTATAAACGCTCTTTTTCGCGGGTTTTGCCCGCTAAATCCTGAGCCACTTCTTCCTGCTGCTCCAGCGTGGCCAGGGTCAGTTGCAGTGCTTCAATCTGCTCTTTGAGCTGAATTTTGCCTTCAACCCCTGTCATATCCGGGGCTGATAAATGTGCTAAATCAATGACAGCACCTTTGAGATGCAATTTGCCCTGACGGAAACAATCGGCGAGGGCACTTAATTGCTCGCCAAATGCATCGTCATCCGTGATTTGTACATCACCGCCAGTTGCGGTCGACAGCGACAATAAATCCGGGTTCAGCGCTTTAATCAGTTGCTGCACTTCAGGCAAGGATAAATCTTCGCGAAGCCTGGAATACAGGTTGTATTCCAGGTTTTTCAGCTGCAACTTTAAGCTTTTCAGCTGCTTCTGGGTTTGCGCCTGTTGATGCGCCAAGGTGGTAGGGTTTAAATTGGCTGCACCTTGCAGGCTGTGGCTTAACGACTCATAACTCTGGCGGATATTGGCAAGGTTGGATTGCAGGGTTGCCAGATTGGTCAGGCCAAAACGCAGTGCCAGGGTGTCGTGTTCACTAAACCATTGTTGCAGCTCAATTTTACGACCGGACAGTTCTTTGATTTGGCCCACGTATAAACGCTGTTTTTCTTCCAGCTGGCTTTTTTCGCGGTGTAGCTCTTCGAGGTTATTCGACAGTTCGCCTTGTTGATCTTCTAAATAACTCTGAAATTCCACCAAAGCTTTGTCCAGTTTTGGTGCATAAGCGCCTAAACGGCCTTTGAGTACAGCGCGGTTTTCCAGCAGGTTTTCCAGCGCTTCCACCGCCTGTTGCTGGTTTTCCAAAGCTTTCAGCTCGCGCCTGTCGCGGTTTACTTTTTCAAAGGCATTGTGCCAGACAGTGTAAAAATCGACTTTGGGGTCGCTTAAATGGCGGGCAAACACCGGCAATAATAAACGTTTGACGTCCTGCGCTGTTAAGCGGTGCAGGTTTAAAATACGGCGGAAAATGTCTTTGTATACAGGGGCATCGCTGACATTGGTCAGCGGGATCATCCGCAGGTTAATTTTGCTGTCATAAGGCGTGGCGCCGCCGGTTAAAAGGGCATTCAGCTCAGCAGGTTTCAGCTCTAAAGGGTCAAAACCCAGCTCACGTAAATGATGATCCAGCTTGTTGTATTTCACAATGCTGTTGTTGACCAGATAATGATCAAGGTTCAGCTTGCCGTTGTAGCAAAAATACTGGTACTGATAACCGGCAATTTTACCAAGGCCCGCCACACCAATGACCACAGGACCATTGGGTAAGTTGGCTTCCAGCAAAATGTAACTCTGGTCGGTGCCAAAATAAAATTTACGGGTTTCGTCTAAATCGTGGCCGTCCCATTCGGTTAAGCGTAAATCGTTAATGAGCGGAAACTGCAAAGCGTTAATGACCGAGCTTTTCCCTGTGTTGTTGGGCGCGCAGATTGACGCTGCGTCATCGAGCGGGATCACACACTTGGCGTAACCTGCGGTATTTAATAAAGCGAGCTTGGTTAAGCCGTATAACTCAGACATCGGCCTGGCCCTCTGTGTTGGTATCCTCTGTGTTGGTTTCTTCGGTCAGCTGATCAACCGCCATTAAGGCATCAAGGTAACGGTAGATAGGGGACAGCAACTTAAATTGTTCACCCTGGGCTTTGGCAAAACCGTAACGTACCATGCGGTTCATCACTTCCCGTTTGAGGTCAGTGGCTGAATACACTTCCAGCTGCTCAAACAGGTGATATTGCTGCTGCAAAATGCTGGCGAGAATTTCATGGCTGATTTCTTCGTCAAATAACGCCCGCAGCGGGTCCTGGCCTTTGTCTGCAAAAAACTCCACCAGGGCATAAGTGGTCAGCGCAAATAAACGGGAAATCTTGCCCATATTGACGGTGGCATCGTCTACTTCAAAATGGAAAAAACCGCGGCTGTCACGTTTGAGCTGATGACCCAGGGCGGTAAATAATGCGCTGTAGGCGTCTTCGTTATTGTCGAGCTCCTGCCAGAGGGCAAAATCCTGCTCGCTGATATGAAAACCAGTGCTGAGTTTTTTATAAATGTCAGCCAGCTGGCTTAGTTGTTCCAGTTCAATCTGCATCAGTTAATTTCCTGACTGTGCTGTGGGGGCAAAAGGGTGAAGTGTCAGGCGATAACCATTGACTTCAAGCTCGGTTAACTGCTCTAAATGTTGCAGTTTCAGGCTTGGGGCTCGGCTAAGCTCCTGATACAAAAATAACATTTCATCTACCGGCAGCTGTGGGTAACTTTTGGCAAGCCAGAGTGATAAATCGGTATTGGCTTTTTGCGTGCGGGCAAATTTCAGTACATCAGCCAGCTCAGGTACACGGATATTATGGTGTGCGGCCTGGTCAACCTGCTGTGGCATCTGATACAGCTCGTCCTGATAATCCACCAGTTCGGCCATATAACTGGTGATTTGGTTGGCCGAGCCCAGACTGAATTTTTGATGATCAGAGCTGAATTTAGGCACCAATTGTTCAAGCGTTGGCTCCAGGCCTTTTTTACGCAACAGTGCCAATAAAGCGCTGGCGTTACGTGACAATAAGGTGTTTTTCCGCAGCTCTTCCCTCAGTGGCATCAGCACGTCTGTGCTGCGAATAAGTGATTCACGGCCCAGCTGGTTCATTTCCAGCAAGCGGGTGCGCAGCTGTACTAAAGGTTCTTTTTCACCCTGCAAAAAGCCGGTTTGTTCAATATGAATAATTAAGTCGCTGAGCAGCAATTCCAAAGCAGCAATGCTGTGCTGGAAAGGGCCATTGATATCAATCATCTGCAGCACAGGCTCTATGTATTCATCAAAAGCTTCCATCACAGCGCTGTATCTTTTGGCCAAACTTAATTTGCTTTCGTCAGCTTTGGCTTGTTCGACCAAATGCAAAATGGCACTTTCGTTTTTACGAAAATGCTTTACCACTTCACGCACTCTTTCGTCCATTAAACGAATAAAACGGCGCATTTCACTGACATCTTTATTGTCGGCGGCGGCTTTGAGTTTGCCACGCAGGCGGTCTAAATCTTCAATCCGGCTTTGAATATCACCGACAGTGCCAAGCTGGTGCTCCTGCGTCAGGAACTGAATAAATTCGAGCACGGCTCGGTTCAGTTCGAGCTGACTGGATTTGGCCAGTGGGATCAGCACTTCCTGCTGCAATAACCTCTGGGCTTCACGAAACACCTGTTCGCTGCTCAAAGCTGGCGCGTGGCGCTGGATCAGCGCCTGCACATCCTGAAAACTGAAACTACCAAGCGCACTGCGACTTGCCAATGTTTCCAGAACAGGCCAGTGGTCGTCGAGGCACTTAATGATTTTTTTTGCTGATAGCATGAACTCGTAACTTTTTGTTAAAAAATTAAGGGGTATAGACCAATGTATGCCCAGTTGTGGATGGTGATAACTGACTGACGATGCTAGAATGCCGCCCCGCAAATTGGTCACTTCCACTGTCTACAATCTGGTGAAAATATATGTTAACAGCCGTAATACTGGGCATGGTTGCCCTAGCTTTTGTGCTCATCGTTATAGAGGATATTATCCACGTAAACAAGGCAAAAACGACACTTTTTTTCGGTACTCTGTGCTGGATTTTAGCATTTATTTTTCCAATGCATGGTGCTACAAGTGCCGAAGTTAGCGAGCAGTTAAACCATAACCTGTTAGAAATAGCCACTTTGTGGTTGTTTTTGATGTCAACTATGACTTTTGTCGCTTATCTCAATAGCAAAGGTTTTATTTCGCAGATGGTGCAACGCATGTTGCCTTCGCAATTATCTGAGCGCCGGCTGATGTTTATTATCGCCGCTTTTGCTTTTGTATTTTCTTCTTTTGCCGACAACGTTACGGCAACCCTGGTGTCCATCGCGGTGATTGCCAGTTTAAAAATGGACGTGAAAAAACGGATTAAATACGCAACCCTGATTATTTTTGCGGTGAACAGCGGCGGTGTGTCGCTAATTACCGGCGATGTGACAACTTTGATGTTTTTCCTGGCCGGCAAAGTAACTATCGCGCATTTGTTACTGCTGGTTGTGCCAGCGTTTTTGTCGGTGGCAGTGCTGGCAATTCTGTTATCGCGTGGTATGAAAGACCGAATCACCATTGAAAAATCAACCAAACCTATCGAAAAAGCCGATGCCATTATCGCCGGTATTTTTGCTGCCACCATCGGCTCAACGCTGCTGCTGAATATCCTGTTCCAAATCCCGCCTGTGCTGACCTTCCTGTTTGGTCTTGGCATAATGTTCTTAAGTGCTCAGTATTTATTGCGCAAAAAAGCCACCCAAAGCATTTTGAATTATGTGCGCGAAGTGGAGTTTGAAACTCTGTTATTTTTCTTAGGCGTGTTGTTGCTCGTTGGTATTTTAAAAGAAGTGGGATTCCTGAATAACTTCACTAACCTGTACCAAGTATTACCGCCGCTGCAGGCTAACTATCTGATGGGGATTTCGTCGTCACTGATCGATAACGTGCCATTGACAGCTGCGCTGTTAAAAGCCGATCTGAGCATGAGCACAGCGGAATGGCTGTTGTTAACTTATGCCACAGGTGTGGGTGGTTCCATTTTAATTATCGGCTCTGCCGCCGGTATTATTGCGATGAGCAAAATTAAAGAACTGACCTTTGGCAGCTACTTCAAAATGGCCGGCTATCTGCTGTTTGCATATACGTTAGGTTACAGCGGTGTGTACTTTTTTGGTCAGTTCGCAAGTTAACGGTAACACAGGAAAAACGGAGCTGGTGCTCCGTTTTTTTTGCTCTGTATTTAAATACAACTACTTAGTGCGGTTTGTTATTGGGTGAGCGCACAGAAGCTAATACATGCTAGCGGCAATGGTGCCAATATAGACATCTAAAAGTCTGTTGCCTTTTGCAAAAAACTACAGTATCTTGGCGGCGTCAATCATATCCGATAGACCAGAAGAGGAGCGTTCACCAGGTAGTTCAGGCTAGGTAGCTATAAACCTTAACCTGAATAATGGGGATGAACGCCGAGGATAAACTGCCATAGCAACAGTTTGTCCGGTCAAAAGGGCTGAATCCCTGCGACTGTCACCTGAAACCCGGTGGAGAGCTTCTGGCCTTTGTTCGTCTGTTATCAGGCTGCAAAGCATAGCTTTTTGCTATGTACGCTGCCTGATGCTCATGCTGCAAATGCCATGCTCTGCTTATGTTTTTTATAAGGAGAGAAACCTTGTTAAATCCGCAAAATACTGCAGCAACTGCTGCGCCTGTTGTGAACCCTGATGCTTTTATCGTTGCCAAATTTGGTGGCACCAGTGTGGCTGATTTTACTGCCATGTCGCGTTGTGCCGACATTATTCTGGCCGATCCCAATATCAAGCTGATTGTGGTCAGTGCCAGCTCAGGCGTGACCAATTTATTGGTCGACATCGCCAAAACATCTGACATAACCCTTCGGCTTGAGCATTACAGCGGCATAGAACGTATTACTTACAATGTGTTGCGTCAGTTGCAGCAACAACATCTGGTTGGCGCAGCCATAGAACAACTTTTGCTTGAGTTAAAAACCCTGCTGCAGCTTGAGCGTGATTTCAGTGACGCTGAAAAAGATTTATTGTTATCTTTTGGTGAGCGGTTAAGTTCAGTTTTATTTGCGCAGGTGCTGGCCGAGCGGGGGGCGGCAGTCAGTAGTTTTGATGTGCGCCGCGTGATGCGTACCGACAGTCGTTTTGGCAAAGCCGAACCACAAATTGAAGCCATTGCCAGCTTAACAGCACAATATCTGTTACCGCTGTTAAAACAACAACTGATTGTCACTCAGGGTTTTATCGGTGCTGACGCCAGCGGCCAGACCACCACTTTAGGCCGTGGTGGTTCCGATTACAGCGCCGCTATTTTAGGTGAAGCAGTAAGTGCCCGTGTGGTGCAGATCTGGACTGATGTGGTGGGTATTTTTACCACAGATCCCAGACTCACCAGTGCCGCCCGTTGTATTCCGGAAATTAGTTTTGACGAAGCGGCCGAAATGGCAACTTTTGGTGCCAAGGTATTACATCCGGCGACCCTGATCCCGGCGATGCGGCAAAATATTCCGGTCTTTGTTGGCTCAAGCCGTGAGCCAGAAGCTGGCGGCACCTGGATCTCCAAACAGGTCGATACCAAACCATCCTACCGTGCAATTGCACTGCGTAAAGCCCAGACTTTAATTACAGTAAAAAGCCCGGCTATGCTGCATGCTGCCGGTTTCCTGGCACGGGTGTTTGATATTTTAAGCCGCCATCAGATCTCGGTGGATTTGGTCACCACCTCTGAAATAAGTGTGGCTTTAACACTGGATGACGCACCGGGCAGTGCCTTTAGCCATTCGATTGAACCGGCGCTCTCGGAGCTGAAAGCTTTTTCTGAGGTCACTGTGGAGCAGGATTTGAGTTTAATTGCGGTGATAGGTAATCACTTGCATAGCACCCGTGGTGTCACAGGTTCGTTATTTCAGGCGCTGGAAAAAATTAATATGCGGCTGATTTGTCATGGTGCCAGCCGGCATAATTTGTGTTTCCTGGTTGAAGATAAAGAAGCGGCGACTGTGGTGAAAGAGTTGCATCAGGCGCTGTTTTAATCCCAACAAAAAAACCGCCAAATGGCGGTTTTTTTATCACTGATGTTTTGTTAAGCAAACTTTTGTTAAGCAAATAATGTTTTGATTTCGTTCAGCCGTGCCACAAAATCAGGTGAACGGTAAAAATCGGTCGAAGGGATCAAACCCAGATCGACAAAAGGTTTTAGCAGCTGTGCTGTTTCACCTTCGCCATGGAAACGATTTTGTTTAATAGCGGCAATACGAATAAAGTCGACATAAGAAGGGTGAGCCGGCTGATAAGCTGGCATATCCCACTGTTCAGCCACTTCAATTAGTTCATTCGGGAAACCCCAGGTACGCAAAATAGTTGCGCCGATTTTTCCGGAAATATTGGTGATAGCACCTTTGATAAAGTTTTCATCTCCAAAAATATCCAGCTGTCTTTCCGCTTCAGTCAAAATGGGTAAAGCACCGATATTGTGGACTAAACCGGCCAGTGTCATGGTATCAAAGTTTAACGCAGGGTTTTTAAAATTGGCATTGTGCTGTGCCATGGCCGTCAGGGCAAAAGCGGTCAACTCCAAGGTTTCAGTCCAAACCAGGTCCATTTGTTTTTTGATAAAAGCCGTTTTTGATACAAACAGCTGTTCCATCGCCATGGCCGTGACCACGTTTTTGATATAACGCAGACCGATACGGGTGGTGGCCTGATGCAGCGAATTGACATGCACACCACGACCGACAAAAGCACTGTTGGCCACTTTCATAATGCGGGCTGACAAAGCCGGATCATGCGAAATCATGTCGGCCATCTGGTTCAGATTTACATTAGGATCATCTGCCATTTTGCGGATTTTTAACGCAATTTCCGGAAGGCTGGGTAAAACTAAACTATCGTTGCGGATTTTTTCGACGAGAATGGTTAATAAAGCATTTTGCGCAGTCATATCAGAACCCTGTAACAGCTTGTTGTTATTGGAAAGAGACAAAGTGTTGTTTGATTATTGTCTATTCTTTCTTGCTTTCACAGCCGGATGATTAAAAAAATATCCTGATGAAAAAAATATTTTATATTTAGGAACAGAGAGTTAGCTTTAGTGTGTGAAATTTACTTTTGTCCCTGAAATGACTTTTAGCGCCCTAGAATTTATCCAGCAGACTACGCTGATATTGGCCAGGATCCAGTTTCAGGCCGGTCTGTCGGATCTTATCTTCCAGTTGAATCAGCTCCAGCTCCAGTTCCTGCAAATTAAGGACGTTATCATCCAGCTGCCACAACTGTCTGGAGCCATGGTAGTTGTACAACATGATAATCATGGCATCGACATTGCCGCTGTTGCAGGCCTGTTTCAGGTGGGTCAGTTTGCGGTTAATCAGATTCAGCTCTTGTTTTAAATCCCAGACGTATGCCACTTCATAAAAATAAGGGGTATGTTTTAACTTTTTTAAGCAGGCGGCAGCAATAAATCCACCAATGCTGACCCCCAGCAAATTCCAGATAAAGTTATCGCCTTGTGGCCCGCCAAAATAGTGGATCAACAAACTGGACAGTCCCACGCCAAGCGCTGCAAAGACCGCAATAGCCGCCACAATAATCACATTCAGGTGACTGCGGTAAGTATCTTTATTGATATCTTTAATTTGCATAACAGATGTACATCCAAAGCTCAGTTGTTGTTCTGGCAGCGCGGCTTTACGCCAACTGCAAAAATGAGGCAACGAGATAGCAGCCTGTTGTCGGGTTGCGGCGGTACGCCGGGCTTGGGTTGTTGGGCAAAAAACCAATCACCTGACAACATGCGGTGTTCCTTCACTGCTGATAGGGAGTTTCATTTTTGCTTAACTGCTGGCCATTGTAAAGCAATGCTTTGGTGATTAATTTTTAAAAACAACACTTTGCAACCAGCTGTCAGTCCGATGCAGATTATTGTTCCGTGGTGGCTGGCTAAGCTTAGCTGTCGGCATTTGTTGTAGCGCTTAAATTAAATAATTTGTCCCTGAGTCGCCAGAAACGACCGTCTTTACGGGCTATCACAGCTGAGGGCGGCTGTAATCTGTGCTGCTGCGCCACAATGGCTTTGACTGAGCTGGTATCAAAAGGGCGGTGGCGGTCGGTTAAATGCGGGGGCACAAAGATACGGCCAAAACGCTGACGCTGTGCTTTGCTGGCCAGCGGCCAGAATTCATGCAGCTGTTGCCCCTGTGCATCAACATAACTGACTTTTAATCTGCTTTGTCCTTTGTGGTCCTGCTGGGCACTGCATGTCATTTCCACAGGATACAGGATCAGCGCATCTTTAAGCTTTAATGCTTCCTGCAGTTTTTTATCCGGGTCAACCAGCACCGTCTGGCATTGGGTACAAAACCTGGCGGCAATATCCTGATCGGAGCCACATTCAGGGCAAAATTTGGCTTTAAAACGATACCCACAAGGCTGAATATGCTGTAAGTCGCTGCGATCAAAACCCTGACAACGGCGGCCATAATGTTCCAGCACCAGACCATTCACATCGGTTTTGCCCCAGAAGCTGTTGGCAAAATTGCACAGCGGGCAGGGCACAGTCACCAGTTCGGCGCCAGACACAGGTGGCGGAGTGCCCACCTCAGGTAAATGTAAGTCGTACATATTGCCGGCGTAATCCAGTACCAGACAATCACTTTTACCCGGTGATAACCTTAAACCACGGCCAACTATTTGCTGGTACAGGCTGACTGATTCAGTCGGGCGCAAAATGGCAATGAGATCAACATGAGGTGCGTCAAAACCTGTGGTCAATACGGCTACGTTCACCAGATATTTCAGCTGTTGCTGTTTAAAAGCCTGAATAATAGCCTGGCGTTCACTGGCTGGTGTGGACGCTAAAATAAGCGCTGCCTGATCCGCAGGCAAATAGGACAACACTTCACGGGCATGCTGACTGGTGGCGGCAAAAACCATCACACCTTTGCGATCTTTGGCGTAATGTTTCACCTGTTCAATAATTTGTGGTGTAACCCTTTTTGCGCTGTTGATCACAGCGGCTAGTTCTTCTTCACGAAAATAACCTGCAGCTGTTGGTTTTAAACCGGAAAAATCGTAACTCAGAAGTGGGGCATCCAGCACAGTCGCCGGGGTTAAATACTGCTGCTCCAGCAAATAACGCAATGGCAGCTCAAAAATGCAAAACTTAAAAAAGCGCGGCTCTTCAGTGCGCACCAAACCACGGCTATGGTACTGATAAATAAAACCCTGACCCAGACGGTAGGGCGTTGCTGTTAAACCAAGAATTTTAATACCGGGGTTTTGCTCACGCAGGTGGTTGATCACCTGGCGATAACTGCTGTTGTCGTCATCCGGGACCCTGTGACATTCGTCAATCACCAGCAGGCTAAAACTGGCGCAAAAATCGCTGAGATTACGCGCCACTGACTGAATAGAAGCGAACACCACCTGACTGGTGGTTTCTTTACGACCCAAACCCGCGGCGTAGATACTAGCGGTCAGGCCATATTGCTGATATTTCTGATGATTTTGCTCAACCAGCTCTTTGACATGAGCCAGTACCAGCACGCGGCCACGGGCAATACGCGCAAGCTCAGCAATCACCAGACTTTTGCCGGCTCCTGTGGGCAGCACCACCACTGCGGGCTCGGCATGGGCGCGAAAATAGTGCAACACCGCCTGTACAGTTTGTTGCTGATAATCCCGCAGCTGATACATCACAACCCTGATTATTTGCTGGTTTTGATAGATAAGGAGCCGGTACGGCCCCCATATTTTGCACAAGGCTGGTTGTTACAACGCTTGTTATGTAACAGCTTGTGCTAATTAAGCTTGTTAGTTCAGACCTTTATGGCTAAATAACATGGCTTTTTCGGCCAGAAAGGCTGCTTTAATCTGTTTGTTGTCATCGCCCCACAGGCAGGTGCGGGTGCCAAGTGCTTCTTCACAGCTGGCCGGCTCACCAATAATGGCCGTGACTTCGTTATAACTCATACCGGTTTTTAACTGTTGGTAGTTGTCCATCGATAATTTGCTGCAAGCTGCCAGGCTCAGCAGCAATGCGGCGGTGATTATTTTTTTCATCAGAACTCCTTGCTTGATAATTTAACGGCTGATCAATGACGTACTTGCAGCGCCAGCCGAAGGGGGCGTAAAACGACGGATTTGTAGTACCAGTCCTAGATGTGGATGATCCAGATAATGGATATTACCAATCAGCAACCGGCTTTGGTCTTTACTGTAGAAAGTTTGCAGCCTCTGGCCATCGGCCGACATTTTGCGCAGGTTAAATTCAGTTTCAGCAAATAACATCCGCTCACTGTAAAGCCGCACTAAACCATCCAGTTGCCAGACGGCGCCAGAGGCCTGCTGCACTCTGCTGTCGGCACTGAGCGGCAGTTTCGGCTCGGCAATCAGTTGCTGCTCCAGTCTGCTGATATCAGAAAGCAAACGCAGCTCCGGGCTTTGGCTGAGATCGGGCTGCTCTGTGGCGGCACGGCCAGCATAATCAAAAGCCGGGGCAAAGTTGCGTCCGCCAAACCAGCGGCTTGGTACCGACTGACGTTTGCTGCCAAGTTGCTGGCGCCACACAGTGTGCAGCAGCAGCTGATGACCGGCGCGGTGTTTCAGCTGATAAGCAAGGTCGGTCAGCGCCAATGCTGTTTCGGGCGCAAGATAAGCGCTGCTCTGATGTTGTTCACTGCCAGCCGGCGTTAAAGGCACTGCTTGTGGGGATGCCAAAAGTGGCGCGCTCATCAGCTGATAATCCGGGTGTTTCAGTGTGGTTGCATAATGTGACTGCGGTGCCAGTGGACAAAGCTGTGGCAACAAAGCCGGATGAAAGTCAAAAGCACTGAGGCTCTGGCGAAAGCTGAATTCGGCAAGTTGTGCCTGTTCAGCGACAAAAACTGGTGTGGCAAACACGGCAAGGTCAAGCTGCAGCATAGGGTCGTTGTTTAAAACAGGCGCTGTGGTAAAGGTTGGCTTTACAGCAGGTGCAACACCCCGTTTAAAGCCAGATGCAGAGCCGCTGCAGCCAGGCAAAGCTGTAGCCAAGGCGGTTAAATCGGGCTGATACAAAGGGCTTAATAAATCCAGCGCCCCAGCTGTGCTGATAGGCGTCACTTGAGCCGGAAACTTTTCCAATAAAGGTTGGATATCACTGCGGCTAAAAGCCAGCAGCTCAATTTCAAACCATGAGCTTTCAATACTCTGGGCTTTAGATGCAGGTGTTGTCAGCACGACGCTCAGCAACACAAAGCTAAAAAGCACAAGTTTTTTCATTGATCTAATGTCCACTTCAGATTGTTGGATGGCCTGGCGCCGGCATTTGCAGAGTATCGGCACCCTATGTAGTCATTTTAAGCTCTGGCCATTAACGGCCTGTTGCCTGAGTGCCTTTATGCTGCATATCCGCAAGCATGGCCCTGACCAGCTCCAGTCGTTCCTGACTGTTATTGCTGGCAATACTGAATTTCAGTTTATTGCCGCCTTCAAGCTTATAAATCCGCGACTGACTTTGGATAAGGCCGATAATATAACCAGGCTGCACCAGAGTTCGTTCGGCAAATTCAATGCTGCCGCCTTTCGGGTTCACTTCCAGCCGTTTTATACCTAGGGCCTGTGCCTGCTGTTTAAAGCCAGTGATGGTCACCAGGTTTTTTGCGGCGTCCGGCAATAACCCAAAACGGTCTATCAGTTCGACCTGAATTTCGTCCAGTTCGTCGCGGTCGCGGCTGCTGGCCAGTCGTTTGTAGAATGATAACCTTAAGCTGACATCCGGAATATAACTATCCGGCAGTAAAGCAGGAATTTTCAGATCAAGTTCTGCCTGACTGCTCAGCATGCTATCCAGACTCGGCTCACGGCCTTCTTTCAGTGCCTGTACTGCTTCTTCCAGCATTTCCATATACAGGGTAAAACCAATGGATTCAATCTGGCCACTTTGATCATCGCCCAACAACTCACCGGCACCGCGGATCTCCAGATCGTGACTGGCCAGCGCAAAACCAGCGCCTAAATCTTCCAGTGCGGAAATAGCTTCCAGCCGTTTTTGTGCATCCGGGGTGAGTCTTTTTGGCGGTGGTGTTAACAAATAAGCATAAGCCTGATGGTGTGAACGACCAACCCGGCCCCTTAACTGGTGCAACTGTGCCAGGCCAAAGTTATCTGCCCGCTGAATAATAATGGTATTGGCTGTGGGGACGTCTATGCCGGTTTCAATAATGGTGGAGCACAACAGCAGATTAAAACGCTGATGGTAAAAGTCCGCCATAATACGTTCCAGCTCCCGCTCCGGCATCTGACCGTGGGCTATGCCTATCAAAGCTTCCGGCAATAACTCCGCTAAATCGGCCGCGGTTTTTTCAATACTGGCCACGTCATTGTGCAGATAATACACCTGGCCGCCACGCATAATTTCCCGCAGCACCGCCTCGCGGATAAGACCTGGTTCGTTTTCGCGCACAAAGGTTTTCACTGCCAGCCGTTTGGCCGGCGGCGTGGCAATAATAGATAAATCGCGCATGCCGGATAACGACATATTTAAGGTGCGTGGAATAGGGGTGGCAGTCAGGGTCAGAATATCAATATTGGCCCTGAGCGCTTTGATTTTTTCTTTTTGGCGTACGCCAAAACGATGTTCTTCATCAACAATCAAAAGCCCCAGTTCACGGAATTTAATATCGTCCTGCAACAGCTTGTGGGTACCAATCAGAATGTCCACTTTGCCGGCTTCCACATCGGCCAGAATGGCTTTTTGCTCTTTGGCGCTGATAAAACGCGACAAGACTTCCACCCTGACTGGCCAGTTGGCAAAACGGTCACGGAAGTTTTCAAAATGTTGTTGTGCCAGCAAAGTGGTGGGGACCAGAATGGCCACCTGATGGCCGTCGTCAACAGCAACAAAAGCGGCGCGCATCGCCACTTCGGTTTTACCAAAACCCACATCACCACAGACTAACCTGTCCATCGCCTGCGGCTCTTGCATGTCTTTCAGTACTGCGGCTATCGCATCCTGCTGATCGGCGGTTTCTTCAAAGGGGAAACCGTCGGCAAATTTCTGGTAACTTTCTTCGTTAATTTTAAAGGCATAGCCTTTTTGTGACGCCCGCATGGCATACACATCTAAAAGTTCTGCCGCCACATCGCGGATTTTTTCTGCCGCTTTACGCCGTGCTTTTTCCCACTGATCATTACCAAGCTTATGTAAAGGCGCATGTTCAGCATCGGCGCCAGAATAGCGGCTCAGTAAATGTAAACTGGACACAGGCACATAAAGTTTGCTGCCGCCGGCATATTCAATGGTGACAAATTCGGCGCTGATACCAGCCGCTTCCAGCACCTGCAGCCCCTGATAACGGCCAACACCATGCTGCAGATGCACCACAGGACCGCCCGGGTTGAGCTCGGCGAGGTTACGGATAATAGTGTCGCTGGACACTTGCTGGCTGTGTTTACGTCTTCTGCGCTGGCGGATTTTTTGGCCGAATAACTCGTTTTCGCTGATGATGGCTATATTCACGCCATCTTTCAGCCAAACCCCTTGCTCCAGCGCGCCAATGGCAATGGCCACATCTTCGTGACTTTCGAGAAAATCAGAAAAACCGGCCACCTGCGGCAGTCGAATGCCTGCTTTTTGCAGCAGCTGCAATAAACTTTCGCGCCGGCCTTCAGATTCGACCCAAAACAGGCAGCGGCCTTGTTGTTGTTTTTGCGTCAGCACAAAATTGCGCAGCAAAGCCAATGGTTCTGCCAGCTGGTGATTGACTGTTAAATCAGGCAGCAATTCTGCCTTGAGGTTGCTGACCCCGGCTTTGGCCGGCAAGGTGGCCGCAGATAAGCGCAACCTGGGCCTGGTTTTCAGTTCAGCAAACAGCGCCTCAACCGGAAAATATAACTGGGTAGGTTTTAAAATAGGGCGCAATAAATCGATGGCCCTGTCCTGATAACGTCGCTCTACGTCCTGCCAGAAGCGCTGCGCCGCGGCTTCAATGTCACCAAATTGCAACACGACAGTGTCTGGCTGAAAATAACTTAACAAGGACACAGTTTCAGGCGCAAACAATGGCAGATAATATTCGATACCGGCCGGTAACAGGCCCTGACTCACCTGCTGATATAAAGACTCTTTTTCATTGCGCGCCGGAAACAGCTCGCGGTATCGGCTTCTGAAACGTTCAATTGCGGTTTTATCCAGCGGGAATTCGTGCGCCGGTAACAGCTCTACCTGGCTGACTTTGTCGACCGTTCTTTGATTGTCGGGGTCGAAGGTGCGTAAACCGTCTATTTCATCGTCAAGAAAATCAATACGATAAGGTAAAGTGCTGCCCATAGGGTAGAGGTCAAGTAAGGAGCCCCGCACCGAAAACTCACCATGCTCCATCACCTGATCCACCGCCCGGTAACCCACCTGCGCCAGCTGACGTTTTAACGCCGTTAAATCAAGGTTCTGGCCTTGTTTGAGCACCAGACTGTTTTGCTGCAGATGGCTTTGTTCACAGAGCCTGAGCATCAGGGTGCTGACCGGCACTATCACCAGCCCTTGTTTTAAAGCAGGCAGCTGATACAGAGTTCGCAGGCGCTGGGAAATAATATCCTGATGCGGAGAAAACACATCATAAGGCAGAGTCTCCCAGTCGGGGAAGGTATAAAGCTGACTGCTGTCGGCTAAAAATACCGCCAGTTCCTGCTCTATCCGAAGGGCAGATGGCGTATCGGGTACCAGCAACAAATACACGCCTTTTTGCTGCTGCAATAGTTCAGCCAGCACCAGGGGTAAGGCCGCCCCACACAAATTACCCAGTTGTTTGATGTCCTGCGGACCCGCAGGCAAAGGTAAGGATAAATTCAAACGCATAACAAACCCCGCGGCAGCTGCATGGTTACTGCAGAAAAAATGCCGTATTGATAAATAACCGCAAGGTAATCAAAGCCTTGCTGCTGATACTTTGGAAAAGTCAAAACTGCAGTTTTATCTGCAATGCTATTTGTTAATAACACCTGTGGCCTGCCTGGAGTAATAAGAGCAAAAGCAACTTGTCCTGCGTCAGCCTAACGCCTGGCTGATGAATAGGGCCGCAATTACAGCTTTCCTTCCTGAGTGCGTTGCTGTTCACGTTCCAGTGCTTTGCGTTTAAGTTGCCTGGATTGTTCATGCAGGCTGGCACGCACTAACACTTCACGGTCTTCATCGCGAATGCGGCTGACCGCAGCGCGCACTAGATAAGTTGGCACCCCGGCTGCTAGGGGCTGAGCTGCAGTATCTGTTGTTGCAGCCTGATAGGGTTCATTGTCAAGCACAGTTGCCAGGAAATACACGGCGCCGTCAGCACCATTTAAAAACAATTTGATTTCCAGCGTCTGGCCTTCCGGCAGCGGCGCTGTGGTTAAAAAATTCAGCGCTGAACCGCCAAAACTATGGGTGTGCTGACGATAATTGACATCGTCTTGTTGCATCAGCACATAACGCATCATCATATCGAGTTTTTTCGCCTGGGTTTTCAGATAAGCGGCCAGCTCTTCGGCCAGTTCGCCAAGCTTAGATAGCGCCTTGAGCGCCGAACGATCCAGTACCGCTTGCTCACTGGCCATTAAAAATGGCTCAGGGATCATCAATAAAAAATCGTCTTCATCAGGCAGCGGTTGTGGTAGTGGTCTGATATTGGCTTGTACCGACTGCTCTATCGAAAAATAGTCGTGGTATTGCACACGCAGCTGCTCAAGTTGGGCCTTGTCCATCTTTAACCTCGGCAGGTGGCTTGTAAGCGCCACTGTTTATCTCTATGATCCCGCTACTTTATCATTATCATTCAATGAAGTCCTGAGAAAAGGATGCAGCTACCAATTCCACTTTTTATTGGTTTACGTTATAGCCAAAGCCGCAAAGGCCATGCGTTTTTGTCTTTTATTACGTTGTTTTCAGTCACCGGGATCTTTTTAGGTGTGATGGCACTGACGCTGGTCAGCTCGGTGATGAACGGTTTTGAAGGTGAACTGAAAAAACGTATTTTGGGGGTGCTGCCGCATCTGGTGGTGTCAACCGACATATTAACGCCGGAGTCCTGGCCTGAACTGTTAAAAGCTCAGGATCAAAGGGTGGTACAGGTCAGTCCTTTTGCCCAGTCCGAAGCCCTGATCCAATCCAGCAAACAATTAAGTGGCGCTCTATTACAAGGGGTGTCGGTCGATGCCTTACCTCAGTTTTTGCGTGACTCATTACAAATAGGCGACTGGCAGGAATTTGGCCAGAGCCGTTATCAGGTGATGTTGGGTTCAGCACTGGCCGACAAACTGCGGGTGCAGGTGGGGCAGAAAGTAAGGTTGTTGTTGCCATCAGGCGGCAGTTATACCCCTATGGGCTGGATGCCAAGGCAGCGGGTCTTTACTGTGGCCGGCATTTTTAACAGTGGCTCCGAAGTCGACAAAGTGGTGGCTGTGGTGCTTTTGGGCGATTTGCAAAAACTGGCCCCCAAACCAGAGCTTGAGTGGCGCATCAGCTTAAGTGATGCTTTTAGTTCAGTGGCGATAGCGCCAAAACTGACAATGCTGCCTGGTGTGAACCAGGTGGTGGATTGGCGGGTCAGCCATGGCAAGTTGTTTTCAGCTGTGGCCATGGAAAAAGCCATGATGTGGCTGATGCTGCTGCTGATAGTGGCAGTGGCGGCTTTTAATATCGTGTCGGCGCTGGTGATGATGGTCACCGACAAACAGCGGGAAGTGGCCATTTTAAAAACCCAGGGCATGACCAACAGTCAGTTGTTTCTGATATTTGCGGTGCAGGGCATGAGTCATGGCGTAGTAGGCGCTTTTGCCGGTGCTTTGGTGGGGGTGCTGCTGTGCTGGCAGTTAAACCCGCTGATGGCGCTGCTTGGCCTGCAACTGTTGCCCGGCATGGCCTTGCCTATTGATTTACAGCCATTGCAGCTGCTTTTTATTGTATTGTCGGCTTTAGCGTTAACGGCGCTGGCGGTGATTTATCCGGCCTGGCGTGCGGTGCAAATTGAACCTGCCGAAATTTTACGGGATGAATAACTGATGTTGCGTTGTATTGATATTTGTAAAAGTTACCGTGACGGCGCTCATGTCACACCAGTGCTGCATCAGGTAAATTTGTCGCTGCCAAGCCATCAGATGCTGGCTATTGTTGGCAGCTCAGGTTCAGGTAAAAGTACTTTATTACATATTCTCGGCACTTTAGATCTGCCCGACAGCGGCGAGTTGTGGCTGGCCAACCAAAATGTCGCCACTTTATCTTCGGCGCAAAAAGCCAAACTCAGGAATCAACAGCTGGGTTTTATTTACCAGTTTCACCACCTGCTGATGGATTTTACCGCTGTTGAAAACGTGATGATGCCGCTGCTTATTCGTGGTGAAAATAGCAAAAATGCCAAAGTACAGGCCGAACAGATGCTGGCAAGGGTTGGGCTTGGCCACAGGATCAGTCACAGGCCGGGTGAGCTCAGCGGCGGCGAAAGGCAAAGGGTAGCCATAGCCCGGGCTATGGTAGGTAAACCAGCGCTGGTGCTGGCCGACGAGCCGACAGGTAATCTGGATCATCAAACCGCAGAAAGCATTTATCAACTGATGCGCGAGCTGAATCAGGAGCTTGGCACCAGCTTTGTGGTGGTGACGCATGACCAGCAACTGGCAAAAAGGTTAGATCGGCAGCTGTTTATGCAAGATGGCCGTTTAGGTGAACTTCGTGGCTAGTTTATCCTGGCAACTGGCGCGCCGTTATCGCCATACCCGCAACAGTAGCGCTTTTATCCGCTTTATTTCGGCGTCTTCCACTTGGGGCATAGGCCTAGGTGTGGCCATTCTGATTTTGGCTTTGTCGGTGATGAATGGTTTTGAAGCGGCACTAAAAAACAAATTATTGTCGGTGATCCCACATGTGGAATTGCTGGCCGTGGATCAACCCATCAAGCAATGGCAACCCAAGCTACAGCAACTGGTTAAAACACCTGGCGTGGTGGCGGGGGCACCTTTTATTCAATCCGACGGCATGTTGCGTTTGGGCAGCAAAGTAAAAGCAGCGTCGGTACGCGGTATTCACCCACAATTTGAACATGGTATCAGCCGGCTCGGTGATTTTATTCAGCAAGGTGAGCTCAGTCGGCTTGGCGCCAGTCAGATAGTACTGGGGCAGGGCATTGCCACTGAATTGTCAGCCAAAGTTGGCGATACGGTGCAGTTGATGTTGCCGCAACTATCTGAACAAGGCGAGCTCGCCAGTCAGAAAAACGTCAGTTTGGAAGTGGTGGCCATTGCCGGTATTGGTGGTCAGCTGGATTATCAGCAAGTTTGGGTGGATCTGGATGCACTGGGTGAATGGTTAAGCTTGTCGCCAGGGCAAGTGGAAGGTTTTGCTTTTAAAATTCAGGATATTTTTCAAGCCGGTAATATAGCGCGCGAACTTGGCAATCAGGCCGAAGATTATGTCTATATGCTGGATTGGTTTCGCACCCAGGGTCACTTGTATCAGGACATTCAGATGGTCCGCAGCATTTTGTATCTGGTGCTGGCGCTGGTGATAGCCGTGGCTTGTTTTAACATAGTGGCCACTTTAGTGATGGCGGTGCGGGAAAAAGAGAGTGACATTGCTATTTTGCTGACCATGGGCACAGAGCCTGGGGTGATAGTGCGCGCTTTTATGTGGTTAGGCTGGCTCAATGGTGTTAAAGGCACTGTGATGGGCGCTTTGGTTGGTATTATTCTGGCCTGGCAAATTGAACATATCTATGCCGTGGCTGGAAAGTTGTTTGGCTTACAGCTGTTAGATCCCACCATTTATTTTATTGATTATTTACCCTCTGAACTGCATGTCCAGGATGTGCTGTTGACGGTCGGTGTGGCCTTGTTGTTAAGCCTGATGGCCACTTTGTATCCGGCGTCCCGTGCAGCTTATGTGGATCCCGCCCGGGTGCTGGGGCAACGTTAATAATGCCGCTTAATGCCTGTGGGCTCTTGCAGCCCAACGCTTTTTCAGACGTATCCGCCAACAAAAATCCAGCAGCAGTGCGCCTGCTAATCCGAGCAATAAGCCCAGACTGATACTGCCCAGCAACAGCGGCAGGCCAATGTCGGAGAGCTGTGTCCATAACCACTGGCTACTGAGTTCAAACTCCAGCTGTTTGGCTGTTGTTCCAAGCATCCAGCTGCCAAGCTTGTAACCTGCATAAAAAATCGGCGCTATGGTCATTGGGTTATTCAGCCACACCAGCGCGATAGTCAGCGGCAAATGGCCACGCAACCAAATAGCAAAAAAAGCCGCCAATAACATTTGCACCGGAATGGGCAGCATGGCACAGAATAAACCCACAGCAACGGCTGCTCGGGCAGAGCGTCGGGACAAATGCCACAACGACGGACATTGCAGCGCCGGGCCAAAGCGTTGTAACGACGGATGTTGCTGCAGTGTGCTGCTGTCGGGAATAAAAGATTTATACCAGGGTTTTGCCATCAACAGGCTCTTTATCTGCAAAGGTGCAGTGCATGTTCAGACAAGCAGGCACCTGGCCTGCTTGTACCAGATCTTCAGGATTTATCTGTTTTGTTTGCTCTTTTTTCTAAGCGTTGTTCGGCTCTTTTACGCCAGGCTCTGGCTACACCCAGACGCCAGAACGCATCAATAGTGAACCAGGACAAGGCCGAGACAAAAGCAGCAAAAATCAGACTGCCAATTAAAAAAGGTTTACCGACCGTATTGATACTCTCAATCAGCCATTCGGTGGTTACTTCAAAATGAATATCGTGTGGTGGTTGTCCTAGTACAAATGTTCCAATGTTGTAACAAATGTAAAAAATTGGTGCCATAGTAAAGGGGTTGGTTACCCAGCACAACGCCACTGCAATAGGAATATTGACCCGGAATAAAATGGCCAGTGCTGCCGCCAATACAGTCTGGCCCGGCATTGGCATCAGGGCGGCAAATAAACCGGCGGCAAAAGCCCCCCGCGCCGAGCGGCGGTGCAGATGCCATAAGTTACCGTCGTGCAGCAGCTTGCCAAAAATCTGCATCGATTGATGGTTTTTGATCGAATCCGGATCTGGTAAGTATTTTTTTATAAAGTTTTTAGCCATTACAACTTTGTTACCAAATTAGTTACCAACTATGAAGATGGAATCATGCTGTGTTGGGATCCTGGCAGGAAGCTTTACTGCTTTGTTGTTACCTGCGATCCCTGACTGGTACTGGCCCTTGAGCCTGTTGTTCATTTGCGTCCTGCTTCGCTGCTCGTTTGGCGCAGGCCTGTGCCTTTATCTTGCCAGTCTGAGTATTCAGCTGCAGCAGTACAGCACGACCAGTCAGCAGGTGCTGGCGCAGCATAGCACAATAGTGGCCGGAACTGTCGTCAGTATTCCACAGCACTATGACGGAGGCAGCAGGTTTATATTACAGCTCAGTGAAACTGTAAAGGATAAAGCACAACCTGGTGCGGGCGCTTTGTTGCAGGTGCGCTGGTTTCAGGTGCCGGTGAAGTTGCAACAAGGGCAACGCTGGCAACTTCCGGTAAAACTCAAAACTATCAGGGGGTTAGCTAATCCAGGTGGCGGCGTGGCTGAAGCTCAGGCCTTAGTATCCGGTCTGGTGGCGCAGGCAACGGTACAATCCTCGGAGAATTTGATTGAACTGAAGTTACTTGACGCAGAAATTTCGTGGCGTCAACGACTGTTTAATCAGCTGGAGGTTGAGCTTAACGATTATTCAGGCAAAGCGCTGATGTTGGCGCTGACGCTGGGTGAGCGGCCTTTTAGCGACGAGTTATGGCTTGGGCTGCAGGCGACCGGCCTTGGTCATCTGATTTCGATTTCCGGTATGCATATAGCATTGGTGTTTGGCTGGGTGCTGCTCAGTCAGCGCGCCTGGGCTATGCTTGCACACGGCTTATGGTGGCGCTTTAGTCTGGCACTTGGTACAGCACTGGCTGCCGCCTGGCTTTATAGTGCTATGGCAGGTTATGCAGTGCCGACAGTACGGGCTTTAGTAGCGCTGGTACTCTTGGTGCTGCTGAAATTATGTTGGCGGCGCAGTTCCGGCCGACAGTTTTGTCTGTTGGTGGCGGCGCTGTTGTTGCTGTTGCAACCATTCTGGTTGTTAAGCCTGAGTTTTTGGCTGTCGGTACTGGCGGTAGCGCTGGTGTTTTATCTGGGCTGGCGTTATCCGCCGGCAACAGGGGGTAGGGCCAAGTTGCTGGCCTTTTTACGGTATCAGCTGATTTTTTCGCTGTTGATGCTGCCACTTGGCTTATTGTTTTTTCAAGGGGTTGCTCCCTTGTCATTATTGTCGAATCTACTGTTTGTGCCCTGGTGCAGTTTGCTAGTGATCCCGTTGTTGCTGCTGGTGTTTTTTCTACAATGTTTCAGTCCCTGGCCGCTCACGCTGTTATGGCAGCTGTTGGATGTGTTGTTGCAACCTTTGCTGCGCTGGTTATTGTACTGTGCAGAGGCCAACTGGTGGTGGAGTCTGCCTCAAGCCGGATTTTTGTTGACTTTGCTGCTGATGGCCGCTCTTTTGTTAGTGCTGCTGCCGGGAAAAAGCCGCAACTTGCCGCTGTTGATAGTGTTGTCTTTGCCACTGTTACTAACGATAACACTTAAATCTGAAGCGCAATTACATCTGATTGATGTCGGGCAGGGCACCGCCATTTTATTGCAGCAGGGCGAACATGGTTTGCTGTACGATTTTGGCCCACGTTATGGCAGTTACAGCGCCACTGAAGCTGCGGTGCTGCCTTATCTGCGTTATCAGGGGGTGCGAAAACTGGATTATTTGATCCTGAGCCATAATGACAGTGACCACAGCGGGCATCTGGCACTGTTACGCCGCGCCTATCCCGACGCCAAACTGGTGACAGATGTGGGCTCTTTGCATCCGGATCTTAACTGCCGGCAGTTGCCAGCGGCCTGGCAGCAGTTTTCGCTCCAGGTACTCTGGCCGCCCGGGCCCGCTGCTGCTGATATAAAAAATGATCAATCCTGTGTGCTCAGGCTCGCTATTCAGGAGTGGGCTGTGCTGCTGACCGGGGATATCAGCGGCGCAACTGAACAACAACTGATAAAGCACCAGCCGCGGCTCGATGCTGATGTGCTGCTGTTGTCGCACCATGGCAGCAAAAGCTCAAATCACTTGACGTTTTTACAGCAGGTTAAACCAAAACTTGCACTGAATAGCGCAGGCTTTGCTAATCCTTATAAGCATCCGTCCGATGAAGTGAAAGCTAGGTTGTCTTTATTACAAATTCCGCTTTATAACAGCGCCGACAGTGGTGCGATGTCGCTTCGTTTTAGTGATGATCAATTAGAGCTTCGGGCCATAAGGCCGGCTCGGCTGGTAAAATGGCTGGAAAATCTGCCCTTTGCTGCTGAAACCGCTGCAACAACAAGGTAGAATGCCAATGTCTTTCATTGTCAGGATGTTATTTTGTCTACTCAACACAGCTCTGCTTCGACCTTCCGGCGTCTGCTTGGTTATTTAAAACATTATCGGTTTGGTTTTGTGGTCGCCATTCTGGGCATGATTGGTTATGCCTCAGTAGATGTGTTTTTTCTGTCGCAGTTTGACCAGTTTATTGACCGTGGTATTACCCAGCGGGATATGGATTATCTGGCGCTGGCGCCTGTGGCTGTGATAGTGCTGTTTTTATTGCGTGGTGTGTTCCATTTTATCGCCAGTTATTGCCTGAATTGGTCGGGCACCCATATTGTCAAAGACTTACGCCAACAGTTGTTCGAAAAGATGCTGGCGTTGCCGGTCAGTTACCACGATCAGCACTCCACCGGCGAGCTGATTTCCCGTATTACCTATGATGCCGAACAAATTAAACAAGCCTCCAGTAAAGCCTTGGTGGTGCTTATTCACGAAGGGGCTTTTGTTATTGGCCTGCTGGCCTTGATGTTTTATAACAGCTGGCAGTTATCAGCAATTTTCCTGGTGATAGCACCTGTGATAGCGCTGATTGTGTCGCATGTATCCCGTCGTTTTCGTCAGATCAGTAACAATATGCAAGGTGCTATGGGGCAGGTAACGTCCAGTGCCGAGCAGATGCTGAACGGCCATAAAGTGATTTTATCTTTTGGTGGCAAAATTTTAGAAGCCAAACGTTTTGAAGAAGTGAATAACTCTAACCGCCGGCTGGATGTAAAGCTGGAAGCCACCCGCGCGCTCAGTGTGTCGGTGATTCAGGTGATTGCCTCTTTTGCGCTGGCTTTTGTGATTTATCTGGCCAGCTTTCCGGAAATGCTCGATACCTTAACACCCGGCATGTTTACCGAAATTATTACCTCTATGATGTTGTTGCTCAAACCCCTGAAACAACTGACCACAGTCAATAGCGATTTCCAAAAAGGCATGGCAGCTGCTGCAACTGTGTTTTCTGTACTGGATGAAACGCCGGAGCGTGACACCGGCACCAGGGAGCTGGACAGAGTGCAGGGCAATATTGAGTTTCGCAATCTGAGTTTTAATTACCCAGGCCATGACAAGCAGGTGCTTAAAGACATTAATTTTAGTGTGACCGCAGGCCAGACAGTAGCGTTGGTGGGCCGCTCCGGCAGTGGCAAAACCACGATTTCCAGTTTGTTGCCGCGTTTTTATGAAGTGGAGCAAGGTGAAATTCTGCTCGATGGCATCAATACCAAAGACTGTACTTTAGATTCGTTACGCCGTCAGATTGCCGTGGTGTCGCAGCATGTGGTGCTGTTTAATGACACTATTGCCAATAACATTGCGTATGGTTTTCAGGGGGAACTTACAAAAGAGCGTCTGCTGGATGTGGCGGAAAAAGCCCATGTGATGGAGTTTGCCGGTCAGATGCCCAAAGGGCTGGATACTGAAATTGGCGAAAATGGCGTGACTTTATCCGGTGGTCAGCGCCAGCGTATTGCCATTGCCCGTGCTTTATTACGCCAGTCACCTGTGCTGGTGCTGGATGAAGCTACTTCGGCTTTGGATACCGAATCTGAGCGCAAAATTCAGGCGGCGCTGGATGAACTGCTGAAAAACCGCACTAATCTGGTGATTGCACACCGTTTATCTACGATTGAAAATGCCGACCTTATTCTGGTGATGGATCAGGGCCAGATTGTTGAACGCGGCAGTCACAGTGAACTTCTGGCACAAAATGGCTATTACGCCAGTTTGTATAAGATGCAGTTTGGAGAAACTGCATGACAGCGCTGGAACGCAGCTGGTATCAGCCTTATGGCTGGAGCTGGTTGTTATGGCCCTTGAGTCTGCTGTTTGCGCTGATAAGCGGTATACGGCGGTTGCTGTTTAAAACCGGTGTACTCAAAACCAGCAAATTGCCGGTGCCTGTGGTGGTGGTGGGCAATATTTCGGTGGGCGGCACTGGTAAAACGCCCGTGACTTTGTGGTTGTGTGACTATCTGCGCCAGCAAGGCTGGAAACCCGGTATTGTCAGCCGCGGTTATGGCGTCAAAATCAAAGCGCCAAAGCTTGTTGAGCTGCAACAAGACAAGCCGTCAACCGTGGGTGATGAACCTTATTTGCTGGCGGGCCGAAGCGGCTGCCCTGTGGTGGTGTGTCCTGACAGAGTGGCGGCAGCACGTTATTTGCTCTCGCAAACTGACTGCAACATTATTGTGTCGGATGATGGCCTGCAACATTATGCGCTTTATCGCGACTTAGAAATTGTGCTGCTGGATGGCAGCCGTGGCCTGGGGAATGGTTTGTTATTGCCTGCCGGGCCTTTGCGGGAGGGGGCCTGGCGGCTCAAACAGGCGGATTTGGTGTTATCAAACAGCCTGCCAAATCACCACACCCCTTTTACTTTTGAGCTGCAGCCAGCCCAGGCCAGCGCTTTGCTGGATGAACAACAGAAACTTTTGCCTGGTGCTAAAGTGACGCTGGTCAGTGGCATTGGCAATCCACGCCGTTTTACCCGCAGTGCAGCCCAAATGGGGTATCACACCGATAAAGCACATTTTTTCCCGGATCATCATGCCTTTAGCGCAGCTGATCTGGATGGCCTCAAAGGCCCTTTATTAATGACGGAAAAAGATGCGGTGAAATGCCGGCCTTTTGCCAAAGCCGACTGGTTTTATTTACCTGTCAGTGCCCGTATCCCTCAGGCGGCGCAGGAATTACTTGCCGCCAAACTAACACAGCTGTGGAGTCGTTATGGCCTTTAATATTGCACTGTTAGACATTATTGCTTGTCCTTTATGTAAGGGCAGACTAAAGCTGGACAAACCTAATCAGCAGCTGATTTGCACTTTTGACCGGCTGGCTTACCCGATAAAACAGGATATCCCTGTGTTGTTAAGTTCAGAAAGCCGTGAACTCAGTGCGGCCGAGGTAGAACCATGGCTTTTGTAGTGGTGATCCCGGCGCGTTTTGCCAGCAGCAGACTACCGGGCAAACCACTGGCTGATATCGGCGGTAAACCGATGATCCAGTGGGTGTGGCAACAGGCACAGCAAAGTGGTGCCGCAGAGGTGGTGATTGCTACCGATGATGAGCGGGTGGCCAGCGTGGCTGCTGATTTTGGTGCCAAAGTGGTGATGACCAAAGCCAGCCATAATTCAGGGACTGAACGTCTTGCTGAAGTGGTGGATCTGCTGCAGTTGGCAACAGACACTGTGGTGGTCAATGTGCAGGGGGATGAGCCCTTTATTCCGCCAGAAATTATCCATCAGGTGGCAAACAATCTGGCGCAGCAAACAAAAGCGCGGATGGCCACTTTGTCTGTGCCCATTAGCGCACAACACGAAGTGGATAACCCCAATGTGGTGAAAGTGGTCACAGATAAAAACGGTTATGCGCTGTATTTCAGCCGCAGTGTAATGCCATTTGACCGCGACAAGGCGTATAGCGCCAAAACGGCACAAATTTACCGTCGTCATATTGGCATTTATGCCTATCGTGCGGGTTTTATTCAGGATTATGTCAGCTGGCCTGTGTCTGAACTTGAGCAGATCGAATGCCTGGAGCAGCTGCGGGTGTTGTGGCAGGGCGAAGCTATTCACGTGGCCGATGCCAGTGCAGTGCCGCCTGTAGGGGTTGATACTCCGGCTGATTTAGCCCATGCCAATCTGTATGCCAAAGAGTTGCTGGCGTGAGCGCACCTGCTTTTAACCTGGTGTTTAGCCACGATGATTTTGTGGTGCTGAATAAAGCTCCCGGCGTCAGTTTTCATTCTGAGCAGGGCGCTGGTTTGGTGGTACAAGCCGAACAAGCGCTTGGTTTTGCACTATACCCGGTCCACCGGCTGGATAAAGTCACCTCAGGGCTGATTCTATTTGCCCGCAGTCCTCAGGCTGCAGCCAGATTATCAGCGTTATTTCAGACACAGCAGATGCAAAAATTTTATCTGGCGCTAAGTGGTGGCAAAGTGCAAAAAAAGCAAGGCTGGGTCAAAGGCGATATGGCACCCGCCAGGCGGGGGGCTTATAAACTGCTGACCAGTCAGCAAAATCCGGCGGTCAGTTATTTTATCTCGGCGGGTTTTGCCAATGTGTCCGCTGCCGAAGATAAGAGGCAAAGCTGCATTGCTGATACGGTTCCTGCCGGCATCAGGCTTTATCTGATTAAACCTTTTAGCGGCAAAACCCATCAGATCAGGGTGGCGCTCAAGTCAGTGTCCGCCCCTATTTTGGGTGACGAGTTGTACCAGGCAGCAGCGGCCGACCGGGTGTATCTGCATGCTTATGCCTTGTGTTTTAAAGATGGCGGCACCGAGTGGCAATTTGTGCAAAGGCCGGATGCCGGGCATTATTTTTTAACCGAAGCTGTGCAACAACAGTTGGAAATTTGGGATAAACCCTGGCAGTTAAGCTGGCCACAGTATCAAATGCCAGAGGTAAAAAAGCTCTCCGGCATACAGAGTCATTCATTCAGTCAGCCGGATTTTTGTTCTGAAAACATCACTCTGGATGAAGTTTAACCGCAACCAAAAGCGGAATTTTTAAGGTGTAAAACACAACAGATGTCAGATTATTTATTACGTTTTGCCGGTATTGGCCGTTTATATGGCGTCAAGGCGCTGGACGCTTTTGCTAAGGCCCATGTCTGTGTGGTGGGCATTGGTGGTGTGGGCAGCTGGGCGGCAGAAGCGCTGGCACGTTCAGGTATTGGCGAAATTACCTTAATTGATTTGGACGATATCTGTATCAGCAACGTCAACCGTCAGCTGCACGCACTCACAGACACTATCGGCCAGGATAAAGTAGCGGTGATGGCTGAACGCATTTTGCAAATTAACCCATCTTGTGTGGTGCATCAGGTAACCGACTTTGTTGCCGCCGACAATTTGTTTGAATTAATGAGCAAAGACTTTAGTTATGTCATTGATGCCATTGATGCGATTAAGGCAAAAACAGCGCTGATAGCTCATTGTAAACGCAATAAAATTCCGCTGGTGACCATAGGTGGTGCCGGTGGTCAGACAGATCCAACCCAAATTCAGCTGGCGGATTTAAGCCAGACTATCAATGACCCGCTCCTTGCCAAAGTGCGCAATAACCTGCGCCGTGACTATAACTACAGCCGCAATGTCAAACGACGTTTTGGTATAGACGCTGTGTATTCGACCGAGCAGCTGACCTATCCGGCTGCCGATGGCACAGTTTGTCTGGCAAAACCTGAAGTGAGCGATGAACAACCAACCGCAATGCGGCTTGATTGCAGTGGTGGTTTTGGCGCTGTGACAGTCGTTACCGCCAGTTTTGCGTTTGTTGCAGTATCCAGAGTGCTTAGAAAGCTGGCTGATAAAGCTAATTTAGCGGCAAAAGAAGCGGCTTTGGCAGCCAAAAACGAATCTGTTACCCCAAACAGCTAGCGCAAAAATAATGTAACAACAATGGTTTGGCACTGTCTCGGCCGTGCCGCTGCTTCTGCTTTTTGGCGTCAGCTTGCTGCTTTGATTTGCTCAGCCATTTTATCAAGCACAGCCTGTAAACCATTTTGTCTGGATGGGCTGATATTCTGGTAAAGGCCAAGTGGCCTGAGCAAAGCAGTGAAGTCTATTTTTGCTAATTCAGTGTTAGACAAGCCGTTTAACTGACAAATGGCCAGTGCAACCAAACCTTTGACAACCCGGGCTTCACTATCAAAGGCCCAATAGTGTTTTTGTGTGATACCGTCGTATTGATGCAATAACCAGGCTTTGCTGTCGCAACCGGCAATCAATAACTCGTCACGCTGAAGATCGCTGCTAAATACCGGCAGTTGTTTGCCCAGATTCATCAAAATACGGTATTTGTTTTGCCAGTCGCTGCTTGCCGCAATGGCTGGCAGTTCGTGCTTTGCAATGGCGGTGTAGGGGGCTTTACTTTGCAAAATAAGCTCATGGGCAGTCATTGCAATAACTCCACTGTTTGTTCAAGTGCCTCTAGTGTGCGTTTTATGTCATGGCTGTTGTTATAGGCAGCCAGCGATAAACGTACAGCGCCTGACAGTTGCAGCGCCTGAAAGAGCGGCATAGCGCAGTGAGTACCGGCGCGCACCGCAATTTTTTGCTCGTTTAACAACGCGGCTACATCTGTTGGATGTTCACCTTTGATATTTAAAGCCAGAATACCGGCGTTATTTTGCTGTGGTGACAATAGTTGCAGGCCTTTGATAGCCTGGCATCCCAGATATAACTCAGTAAAAAGTTGTTGCTTGTGTGCTGTAAGTGCTGCGCTATCAAAGTTGTTTAACCAGCTGACCGCAGCTGCAAGGCCAATAGCTCCGGCAATATTAGGTGTACCTGCTTCCAGTTTGTAAGGCAGCTGGTTTAATGTGGTGCCGGTAAAACTCACGGTTTTAATCATTTCGCCGCCATAACACAGCGGTTTGAGCAGAGCTAACAGTTCGTAACGGCCATACAGCACACCAATGCCGGTGGGGCCGTAAAGTTTGTGGCCTGAGAATACGTAAAAGTCGGCGTCCAGTGCCTGCATATCCGGCCGCTGCCAGACGATACCCTGGGCACCGTCAATCACAGTGATGGCGCCTGCAGCTTTAGCCAGTTGTACCAGCTGTGCAACAGGCGCAATAGTGCCAAGCACATTGGATACTTCTGCCATCGCCACCACTTTGGGTTTAAGCTCAAGCAGCTTTTGAAATGCCGCAATATCGAGCTCAAGTTCATTCGTCAGTGGCACTACATCAATGAGCACGCCGTGCTGCTGACAATAAAATTGCCAGGGCACAATATTGGCATGATGTTCAAGGCAGGTTAACAGAATGCGATCGCCCGGTTTTAACACTGTGCCCATCAGGCCGCAAGCCAGTAGATTCAGCGCTGCTGTGGCGCCGCTGGTCCAGATAATTTCTTCTCTGCGTCTGACATTCAGCGCTTGCGCAACAGTGTCGCGGGCCTGTTCAAATAACTTAGTCGCCTCTTGGCTTAGCTGATGGGCGCCGCGATGGACGTTGCTGTTATGCTGTTGATAAAATTCAACTTCTGCTTTTATCACTGCATCGGGTTTATGCATGGTGGCGGCGCTGTCCAGATAAATCCAATCCGGATGCTGGCGAAAAAACGCAAATTCGGCGCGAAAGGCCTCAACATTAAAACTCAAAACACACCTGACAAGCCGTTATTCAAAGGCGGATTTTGCCTTGTTTTGCCTGATGCGGCAAGCTTGTCGCTGGTGATAATGAGCTATGAAAACGGACACAATGCTGTGACGGCAAAGCTTTAAAAAATCACAGACAAAAAAAGCGCCCGCAGGCGCTTTTTTCATCAAGCTTACTTTAACGCTTGGCAACTTCAACAAAATCACGGGCGGTATAACCTGTATACAGCTGACGTGGACGGCCAATTTTGTGGCCTTTGTCGGATAACATTTCGTCCCAGTGCGAGATCCAGCCAACAGTGCGGCTCATCGCAAAAATCACTGTGAACATGCTGGTTGGAATACCAATGGCTTTTAAAATAATGCCTGAGTAGAAATCGACGTTCGGATACAGTTTCTTCTCGATGAAGTATGGGTCTGACAGCGCAATACGCTCCAGCTCCATGGCCACATCCAGCAGTGGATCTTTGATATTCAGCTCTTTTAACACCTCGTGGCAGGTTTCACGCATCACTTTGGCGCGTGGGTCAAAGTTTTTATAAACACGGTGACCAAAACCCATCAGACGGAAAGAATCGTTTTTGTCTTTGGCGCGGGCCACAAACTCAGGAATACGGTCAACAGAACCAATTTCCTGCAGCATCACCAGACAAGCTTCGTTGGCACCACCGTGCGCAGGGCCCCATAACGACGCGATACCAGCGGCAATACAGGCATAAGGGTTAGCGCCTGAAGAACCGGCTAAACGCACTGTTGAGGTTGACGCGTTTTGTTCATGGTCCGCATGCAGCATAAAAATGCGATCCATGGCTTTGGCCAGGATAGGGCTGACTTTGTATTCTTCAGCTGGCACAGAGAACATCATATGCAGGAAGTTTTCGGCGTAGCTTAAGTCGTTACGCGGATATACAAATGGCTGACCAATGGTATATTTGTAAGCCATGGCTGCGATAGTCGGCAGCTTGGCAATTAAACGGTGAGCAGAACGTTTACGCTGCTCCGGGTCGTTCACATTTAAATCTGAGTGATAGAACGACGACATAGCGCCAACCACGCCACACAACATCGCCATAGGGTGCGCGTCAACGCGGAAACCCTGGAAGAATGATGCCAGTTTTTCGTGCACCATGGTGTGACGGGTGATCACGTGGGTGAAGTTGTCATATTGAGCCTTGGTTGGCAGCTCGCCTTCCAATAACAAATAACAGGTTTCCAGATAGTCCGACTTCACCGCCAGCTGCTCAATCGGGTAACCACGGTGTAATAACACGCCGTTGTCGCCGTCGATATAAGTGATTTTTGATTCACAAGAGCCTGTGGACATAAAGCCCGGATCGAAGGTGAAGTAACCATGCTGACCCAAGGCGCGTACGTCGATCACATCTGTGCCTGCCGTGCCCGAGTAAATTGGCAGTTCGATAGGCGCCAGGCCTTCGATATGCACGACAGCTTTTTTATCTGCCATTGGATTTCTCCTGTGTTGTTATTGGTTTAACCGGTAGGAATTCTTATTCTACCCGCAACTGGGGCATAAAAGTCAATTTTAATGCTTAACTGCACAATAAGTATTCGACTCTAGTCGTATTGCCAATTCTGTCAAAACAGATACCGTGACTGCGGTGGATTTTCTTCAACAAAATTAAACATAAATTGTAATCCCGACTCGTGAAATATATACTGTCGCGGGTTCTGAATCAGTTCACTGACCGATAGATAAAAAATTGGGCTGAACCACTCCACGCTGTAGCCTGTATATCCATTGGGTGTTGACTGTTTATGCAGCAACGTATAATGACAACAAAGCTCAGAATAGGGCGTCGATAGGCAAGAAACTGTGAAAAAGCAAAGACCTGTAAATCTTGATCTAACCACTATATCCATGCCGGTAACGGCAACTGCATCCATCCTGCATCGTGTAACCGGCGTCGCAATGTTTTTTGCGCTGATTTTCGTGATCTGGGCTTGGGCTGTATCTCTGTCTTCTGCCGAGGGTTTTGCACTGGTTAAAGAAGTCATGACTTCTTTTATCGCCAAGTTCATTGCCTGGGGTACCATCACAGTGCTGATTTATCACCTGGTCGGCGGCGTGCGCCACCTGATCATGGATATGGGCCATTGGGAAGAATTAGAGTCGGGCAAACTCAGCGCTAAAGTTGCTTTAGCCCTGTGGGTTGTATTGGCCGTATTAGCTGGAGTCTGGTTATGGTTCTGAATCAAGCATCGTTAAAACGTGATGGCGTACAAGATTATGTGTCATTGCGCGCTACAGCAGTCATTTTAACGCTGTACACCCTGTTTATCCTTGGTTATTTCCTTTGCACCCCGGAAATTACCTATGAAGGCTGGAAAGCCTTGTTTTCTAATGTTCTGGTAAAAGCCTTTACTTTACTGGCGCTGGTTTGTATCGCTGTTCACACCAAAATTGGTCTGTGGCAGGTACTGACTGACTACGTAAAATCATCGACATTACGTGCTGTGCTGCAATTTGTGCTGTACACCATCGCTTTTGGTTATGTCGCTGTTGGCCTGTTTGTTATGTGGGGTGCTTAATTGAATATTCCAGTTCGCGAATTTGATGCCGTGGTAATTGGCGCAGGTGGTGCAGGTATGCGCGCTGCTCTGCAAATTACTGAATCAGGTTTAACCTGTGCTCTGTTATCTAAAGTATTCCCAACCCGTTCTCACACTGTATCTGCGCAAGGTGGTATTACTGTTGCATTAGGTAACTCTCACCCGGACAACTGGGAATGGCACATGTTTGATACCGTCAAAGGTTCCGACTATATCGGTGACCAGGACGCTATTGAATATATGTGTAAAACTGGCCCTGAAGCCATTACTGAACTGGAAAACATGGGTTTACCTTTCTCCCGTTTTGAGAATGGCCGTGTATATCAGCGTCCTTTTGGTGGTCAGTCCAAGAATTTTGGTGGTGAACAAGCCGCCCGTACTGCAGCAGCTGCTGACCGTACCGGTCACGCTTTATTACACCTGCTGTATCAGCAAAACGTAAAAAACAAAACTCAGGTGTTTTCTGAGTGGTATGCCCTGGATCTGGTGAAAAACCAGGATGGCGCAGTGGTAGGTTGTACTGCCATTGACATCGAAAGTGGCGAAATCGTTTATTTTAAATCCCGCGCAGTTGTTTTAGCGACTGGTGGTGCCGGCCGTATTTTTGCGTCAACCACCAACGCGCACATTAACACCGGTGACGGTGTAGGTATGGCGCTGCGTGCCGGTGTGCCGCTGCAGGATATGGAAATGTGGCAATTCCACCCGACAGGTATTGCCGGTGCCGGTGTACTGGTGACTGAAGGCTGTCGTGGTGAAGGTGGTTACCTGCTGAATAAAGACGGCGAGCGTTTTATGGAGCGTTATGCACCAAACGCCAAAGACCTGGCAGGCCGCGACGTGGTTGCCCGTTCTATGATGACGGAAATCCGTGAAGGCCGTGGTTGTGATGGTCCATGGGGCCCGCATATCAAACTGAAACTGGACCACTTAGGTGAAGAAGTTTTAGAAAGCCGTTTACCTGGTATTTGTGAGTTGTCCCGTACTTTCGCTCACGTTGACCCGGTAAAAGAGCCAATTCCGGTGATCCCAACCTGTCACTACATGATGGGTGGTATTCCGACCAACGTACATGGTCAGGTGATTCATCCAAAACCGGATGGCTCTGAGGCTGTAGTACCAGGTTTATTTGCCTGTGGTGAAATTGCTTGTGTATCTGTACACGGTGCGAACCGCTTAGGTGGTAACTCCTTATTAGACTTAGTTGTATTCGGTCGCGCTACAGGTTTACACCTGGGTGAAGCACTGGCTGCAACTTCTGAATACCGCGACGCTTCTGACTCCGATCTGCAAGCTGCTTTAGCCCGTACTCAACGTTGGGAAGATAGCAAAGCAGGCCAGGGTGAAGATCCGGCGCAAATCAAAAAAGACTTACAGCAATGTATGCAACTGAACTTCTCGGTATTCCGTGAAGGTAAGGCAATGGCTGAAGGCTTAGAGCAGTTAAAAGTGATCCGTGAGCGGCTGAAATATGCCCGTCTGGACGACAAGAGTGCTGAGTTTAATACCCAGCGTATCGAGTGTCTGGAGCTGGACAACCTGATGGAAACCGCATTCTCAACTGCAGTTGCTGCCAACTACAGAACTGAGAGCCGTGGCGCCCACGCTCGCTTTGACTTCCCGGACCGTGATGACGACAACTGGTTATGCCATAGCGTCTACTCACCGGACACTGAGTCTATGTTTAAGCGGAAAGTGAATATGGAACCTAAGTTCCGTCCGGCTTTCCCACCTAAAGCCCGTACTTACTAAGAGGGATACAGAATGACGAAGTTAGAATTCTCTATCTACCGTTACAACCCTGATGTCGATAATGCGCCACGGATGCAGGACTATGTGCTGGATAATCCGGAAGGCCGCGACATGATGGTGTTAGATGCACTGTTGAAATTAAAAGAGCAAGACCCAACCTTATCTTTCCGTCGCAGCTGCCGTGAAGGTGTTTGTGGTTCAGATGGTCTGAACATGAACGGTAAAAACGGTCTGGCTTGTATCACACCATTGTCTGCGTTAGGCAAAGGTAAAGGTGGTAAGCTGGTGATCCGTCCGCTGCCAGGTTTACCTGTTGTGCGTGACTTAGTGGTTGATATGTCTCAGTTTTACACTCAGTACGAGAAAGTAAAACCATATTTGATCAATGACGATTTACCACCTGCCGGTGAATATCTGCAATCACCGGAAGAGCGCGCCAAGCTTGACGGTTTATACGAATGTATTCTGTGTGCCTGCTGTTCAACGTCTTGCCCATCATTCTGGTGGAACCCTGACAAGTTCATCGGCCCGGCTGGTTTGTTACATGCTTACCGCTTCCTGGCGGATAGCCGTGACACTGCCACAGAACAACGGTTAAACGATTTGGACGACGCATTCAGCGTATTCCGCTGCCACGGTATTATGAACTGTGTCAACGTATGTCCAAAAGGGTTAAACCCGACCAAAGCCATTGGTCAAATCAAATCGATGTTATTAAACCGGGCGCTGTAAAGCGCCCCTTTTCTGACAGCTGATGTAACACAATGAACGGCGGCCAGCTGGGTCAGTGACCGCCAACCAGGAAAAAATAGCCATCAAACCTGTTCCATGGCTATTTTTTTGCTACTTTTTTCCAGGTGCTTCGAGATAAGGGAAAGTAAATGCACGAAGGTGTAATGAAGGCGTGGTTGGAGTCTTCTCATCTTGGCGGTGGCAACATGGCCTATGTAGATGAACTCTATGAATCCTACTTAGCTGAACCTACCAGTGTTGGTGATGAATGGCGCGAGTTCTTCGCAAAATTACCAAAAATTGATGGTGTAGAACTGGAATCCCGGCATTCCGAGATCCGTCAGCAGTTTGCTGAACTTGCCAAAAATAAACAC
This sequence comes from Rheinheimera sp., assembly GCF_036782235.1. Lineage (GTDB taxonomy): Bacteria > Pseudomonadota > Gammaproteobacteria > Enterobacterales > Alteromonadaceae > Pararheinheimera. Next base: position 348,080 of record NZ_DAIPZL010000003.1, read on the forward strand.
CGTGAAGTGGTGGTGGCAACAGGTGGCGGTGATAGCCGTCAGGTAAAGGTTCTGCAACTGATTAATGCTTTCCGTTTCCGTGGCCACCAACATGCCAAACTGGATCCGCTGGAGCTGTGGAAACGTCCACGGGTGCGCGATTTAGAATTATCTTTCCATGATTTAAGCCAGGATGATTTTGACACCGAGTTTAATGTGGGCTCTTTTGTAGCCGGCACTGAAACGATGAAACTCGGTGAACTGGTGAAAGCGCTGGAGACCACTTATTGCGGTTCTATCGGTGCTGAATATATGCATATTGTGTCCACTGATGAAAAACGTTGGATCCAACAACGTTTAGAGTCAGTGCGTTCTACCCCGAATTATGACAAAGCGACCAAAGCCCAGATTTTAAAAGGTCTGGTTGCTGCGGACGGTTTAGAGCGTTATTTATCGGCCAAATTCCCGGGCGCCAAACGTTTTGGTCTGGAAGGCGGCGACGCTATGGTGCCGATGATCAAAGCGATGATCCACCGTGCCGGTGAGCAGGGCGCAAAAGACTGTATTATCGGTATGGCGCACCGCGGTCGCCTGAATACCTTAGTCAACGTCTTAGGTAAAAACCCAAGCAAGCTGTTTGATGAGTTTGCCGGTAAATACGAAGTCGTTGGTGCCGGTGACGTAAAATACCATATGGGTTTTTCGTCTGACTTTGCCACCAAAGGTGGTGATGTGCATTTAGCTTTGGCCTTTAACCCGTCTCACCTGGAAATTGTGAACCCTGTGGTGATGGGCTCAGTGCGTGCCCGTCTGGATCGTCGTGGTTGTACCGACGGTTCACTGGCGCTGCCAATTACCATTCACGGTGACTCTGCTTTTGCTGGTCAGGGTGTGGTTGCTGAAACCTTTAACATCTCTCAGACCCGTGCCTTTAAGGTAGGTGGTTCTATCCGTCTGGTGATCAACAACCAGGTGGGTTTCACCACGTCAAACCCGGAAGACACCCGTTCTACCGAATATTGTACTGACATCGCTAAAATGGTGCAGGCGCCAATTTTCCATGTGAATGGTGATGACCCGGAAGCTGTGGTGTTTGTTGCCCAGCTGGCGGTTGATTATCGCAACACCTTTAAACGTGATGTGGTGATTGATCTGGTGTGTTACCGTCGTAACGGTCACAACGAAGCGGACGAGCCGAATGCAACGCAGCCGCTGATGTACCAAAAAATCAAAAAACACCCGACACCCCGTGAAATTTATGCTGACAAGCTGATCAAAGCCGGTTTATTTACCGCTGTCGAAGTTCAGGCCATGGTTGACGACTACCGCAACGCGCTGGACAAAGGTGACTGTGTGGTTGAAGAGTGGCGTCCAATGAGCGAAGTGGCTGTAGACTGGACTCCATTCTTAGGTCACGACTGGACCACAGCTTACGACGCCAGCATGAATGTTGCCGATTTAGTGGCGCTGGGTGAAAAAGCCATTCAGGTACCGGCTGAACATACATTACAACGTCAGGTTGGCAAAGTGTATGAAGACCGCGCTTTAATGCTCAAAGGCGAGAAAAAAATCGACTGGGGTTTTGCTGAGATTCTGGCATACGCTGCCACTGTCGGTTCAGGTGCCCGTATCCGTATTGTGGGTCAGGATTCTGGCCGGGGTACTTTCTTCCACCGTCATGCGGTATTACACAACCAAAACGACGCCAGTACTTATACACCACTGGAACATTTAAGCCCGACACAAGGTCCGTTCCAGGTATACGATTCTGCATTGTCAGAAGAAGCCGTACTTGCTTTTGAATATGGTTACGCCACAGCTGAACCACGTGCTTTAGTGATTTGGGAAGGCCAGTTTGGTGACTTCGCCAACGGTGCTCAGGTGGTGATCGACCAGTTCTTAAGTTCAGGCGAACAAAAGTGGGGCCGTCTCTGTGGTCTGACACTGTTACTGCCGCACGGTTATGAAGGTCAGGGCCCGGAACACTCGTCAGCCCGTTTAGAGCGTTTCCTGCAACTTTGTGCTGATCACAATATGCAGGTGGTGGTGCCGACCACGCCAGCTCAGGTGTTTAACATGATCCGTCGTCAGATGGTACGCCCAATGCGCCGTCCGCTGATTGTGATGTCACCTAAGTCCCTGCTGCGTCATCCGCTGGCCACATCAACTTTGGAAGAGCTGGCGTCAGGTCAGTTCCACAACGTCATTGGTGAGATTGATGATATCAACGCCAAAGACGTGAAACGTGTGGTGTTCTGTAGCGGTAAAGTGTATTTCGACCTGCTGGAAGAGCGCCGTAAACGTGGCCTGAACAATATTGCTATTGTACGTGTGGAGCAGTTGTATCCGTTCCCGCAGGAAGAAATGGCCAAAGTACTGGCGCAATATCAGCACGTGACCGATTTTGTCTGGTGTCAGGAAGAACCACAAAACCAGGGTGCCTGGTACTGCAGTCAGCATAATTTCTGGGCCGCTATTCCAAATGGCGCCAGATTAACTTATGCCGGTCGTGATGCTTCATCATCACCAGCTGTTGGTTATTTATCGGTACACAACAAGCAGCAGCAGGCGTTAGTTAATGCCGCGCTGACGCTGGCGTAAACAGACAAAACCTAAGTACCCATCATCGTCGAGGATGTTGGGTATTTAACGATTTTTTATGGTCAGTGTGGGTTTATACCCAAAATCATTGAAGTCGCAGGTAGGCGCCGAGTGAGTGAGACCCCAGGAGCATAGTTGTCTATGTGAGTGGGGCGAGCGAGTGAAGGCAACACCCCTGCAACTTCAAGGATGACGGGTATAACGACACTGGCTTTGGCTTTGTAAGACTGAACACAAACGCAGACCAATCTGTAAAAAGGTGACAAAGTGGAAATTAAAGTCCCAGTACTACCCGAATCTGTTGCTGATGCAACTATCGCTACCTGGCATGTAAAAACAGGTGAAACCGTCAGCCGCGACCAGGTTCTGGTTGATATCGAAACTGACAAAGTTGTTTTAGAAGTTGTGGCACAAGCTGATGGCGTGATGGGCGAAATCATCCACGCTGAAGGTGCAACTGTGCTGGCCGAGCAGGTGATTGGTCATCTGAACGCCGGCGCAACTGCTGCTGCAGCCCCAGCTGCTGCCGCTGCTCCTGTTGCTGCAGCCCCGGCTGCCGCCAGCGACGCTGATGAAGTGTTAACACCTTCTGTACGTCGTATGATTGCTGAAAAAGGCTTAGATGCCAGCAAAATCCAGGGTTCAGGCAAAAACGGCCGAGTGACCAAAGAAGACGTGGAAAAATTCCTGTCTGGCGCGCCGGCAGCTCCTGCTGCTAAAGCCGCCCCTGCCGTTGCAGCACCAGTTGCTGTGGTTGGTGACCGTTCACAAAAACGTGTGCCTATGACACGTCTGCGTAAAACTATCGCTAACCGTCTGCTGGAAGCGAAAAACTCTACAGCCATGCTGACCACTTTTAACGAAGTGAACATGAAGCCAATTATGGATCTGCGTAAACAATACGCTGATGTGTTTGAGAAAAAACACGGTATCCGTTTAGGTTTTATGTCGTTTTATGTAAAAGCCGTGACCGAAGCGCTGAAACGTTACCCTGAAGTGAATGCTGCTATTGATGGCGACGATATTGTGTATCACAACTTCTTCGACGTTAGTATTGCAGTGTCAACTCCACGTGGTCTGGTCACCCCGGTGCTGCGCGATTGCGACAAAATGAATCTGGCTGAAATTGAAAAAGCTATCAAAGATTTAGCCATCAAAGGCCGTGACGGCAAACTGGCGATGGACGACCTGATGGGCGGTAACTTCACTATCACCAACGGTGGTGTGTTCGGCTCTCTGATGTCAACGCCAATTATCAACCCGCCACAATCGGCAATTCTGGGTATGCATAAGATCCAGGACCGTGTGATGGTGGTTGATGGCAAGATGGAAATCCTGCCAATGATGTATTTAGCACTGTCTTATGATCACCGTATCATCGACGGTAAAGAATCTGTGGGCTTCCTGGTCACAGTGAAAGAATTATTAGAAGATCCAACCCGTATTTTGTTGGATATCTGATATTACCCTAAGCCACTGAAAACCCGGCCAGACAACACAAAGTTCTGGCCAGGTCTGAAGTTGCAACCGGGAAAATAGAGCGGAAGGGCTGCGTTAAAGCAGCCTTTTAAATCATCTGGATATAGCCACAAGGCATTATCCAATGGGTCAGGCCGCACCGAAAGGGCGGCTACAATCAATAGAAAAACGGAAAGAAGCCATGAATTTGCACGAATATCAGGCAAAACAGCTTTTTCGCGAATACGGTTTACCTGTATCTGAAGGTTATGCGGAAGAAACTCCACAGGCCGCAGCAGAAGCAGCAGATCGTATTGGTGGAAACAAGTGGGTAGTGAAAGCTCAGGTTCACGCTGGTGGTCGCGGTAAAGCGGGCGGTGTGAAATTAGTTTCTTCTAAAGAAGAAATCCGTAACTTTGCTCAAAATTGGTTGGGTAAAAATCTGGTTACGTACCAAACTGACGAAAAAGGTCAGCCTGTCAGCAAGATCCTGGTTGAAACCTGTACAGATATCGAAAAAGAGCTGTATCTGGGTGCCGTGGTAGACCGTTCAAGCCGTCGCATTGTATTTATGGCGTCGACTGAAGGTGGTGTAGACATCGAGAAAGTCGCTGAAGAAACACCAGAAAAAATTATCAAGATGGCGATTGACCCGCTGGTAGGCGCTCAGCCGTTCCAGGCGCGTGAAATCGGCTTCAAGCTGGGCTTAAACGCCACGCAAATCAAACAGTTCACTAACATCTACTTGGGCCTGGCCAAGATGTTTGTTGACCTGGATATCGCACTGATCGAAGTAAACCCGCTGGTGATCACTTCTCAGGGCAACCTGCACTGCTTAGACGCCAAACTGGTTGCTGACAGCAATGCACTGTACCGTCAGCCAAAACTGCGCGCTTTCCATGACCCATCACAGGAAGACGAGCGTGAAGCCCGTGCTGCCCAATGGGAACTGAACTATGTTGCTTTAGAAGGTAACATCGGTTGTATGGTAAACGGTGCCGGTTTAGCTATGGGTACTATGGACATCGTGAAATTAAGCGGTGGCCAGCCAGCAAACTTCCTGGACGTTGGCGGTGGCGCAACCAAAGAGCGCGTAACCGAAGCATTCAAAATCATCCTGTCTGATTCTGCCGTGAAAGCAGTATTCGTGAATATCTTCGGTGGTATCGTGCGTTGTGACATGATCGCTGAAGGTATTATCGGTGCCGTTGAAGAAGTGGGTGTAAGCGTACCAGTTGTTGTGCGTTTAGAAGGTAACAACGCTGAATTAGGTGCCCAGAAGCTTCAAAGTTCTGGCCTGAACATCATCGCTGCCACTTCATTATCAGAAGCTGCTAAAGCTGTAGTGAAAGCCGCGGAGGGCAAATAATGTCTATTATCATCAACAAAGACACTAAGGTCATCTGTCAGGGTTTCACTGGTAGCCAGGGTACTTTCCACTCCACTCAGGCGCTGGAATACGGCACTAAAATGGTTGGTGGTGTAAGCCCAGGTAAAGGTGGCACCACGCACATTGGTTTACCAGTGTTCAACACAGTGAAAGAAGCTGTTGCTGCCACTGGTGCAACTGCCACTGTGATTTATGTTCCGGCACCATTCTGTAAAGATGCAATCATCGAAGCCGCTGATGCTGGTTTAGAGCTGATTGTATGTATCACTGAAGGTATCCCGACTATCGATATGCTGTTTGCCAAAGAATACGTTGACCGTAAAGGTGTACGTATGATTGGTCCAAACTGCCCTGGCGTTATCACACCAGGCGAATGCAAAATCGGTATCATGCCAGGCCATATCCATAAGCCAGGTAAAGTAGGTATCGTATCGCGTTCAGGTACTCTGACTTATGAAGCTGTGAAACAAACCACAGACGAAGGTTTTGGTCAGTCTACTTGTGTTGGTATCGGTGGTGACCCGATCCCAGGTTCTAACTTCATCGACATCCTGAAATTATTCCAGGAAGATCCACAGACTGAAGCCATCATCATGATCGGTGAAATCGGTGGTACTGCTGAAGAAGAAGCTGCTGCTTACATCAAAGCCCACGTGACTAAGCCTGTTGTGTCTTACATTGCCGGTGTAACTGCACCAGCTGGTAAGCGCATGGGCCACGCCGGTGCCATCATCTCTGGTGGTAAAGGTACGGCTGATGACAAATTCCGTGCTCTGGAAGACGCTGGTGTTAAAACTGTGCGTTCTCTGGCAGATATCGGTAAAGCACTGCGTGAACTGACTGGCTGGTAAGAGCGGTTTAGTTTTTAGTGCAAAAAAGAACCCGCCTTGTGCGGGTTTTTTTGTATCAGGGCTTCGTAAGGCGCTCGAACTTAAGCTCTGCTGTGCTTAAGTGTTGCTGTGCTTAAGTGTTGCTGTGCTTAAGAGCGTTGAGCCATTTCTGGCTCAGCAGCTGCTCGCAGCTGATTGGGTAAACGGCACACCAGGGCAAAACCTGAACTGACGGCAAGAGCCTCAATTTCTCCTTCCAGTGCCACTGTGACCAGGTTATACACCAGATTTAAACCCAAACCTGTGTGGCCGCTGTGCCGGCTGGTGGTATAAAAAGGTTCAAACACTTTGTCCGGGGATGAGGCAGAAAAACCCATGCCGTTGTCTTCGTAATGCAGCTCCCAATGCTCAGGCAGGCATTTTATCCAAAGCCGGATCTGGCCGGTTTTGCCTTCGGGAAAAGCGTGCAAAATGGCGTTATCAATCAGTTCAACCAGCAGCAGCTGAAAACTCTGTGCATCGGCATACAACATCAGTTCTGTCTGCTGGTAATCGATGCTGAGTCGCTGCCGGTCAAAACGGGACGCCAATAATGCCATCACATCGGTGATCAACTGCTGCAGGTTAAATTTGCTGTAATTGTCACTACGCTGTACAGCCAGTTGCTTAAAGTGCTGTACCAGGCGGGCACAACGTTCTACGTTTTGTGCCGATAAACGCTGAACCTCGCTGCTGTCGGCAAGATAAAGCTGCAAATCCTGTTTCGTCAGGCCTGTAGCCAGTTTTTGCTGAAATTCAGTGGTTTTTTCCTGCAATAAACTTACTGCTGTGGTCAGAATGCCAAGCGGGGTGTTCAACTCATGCGCCAAACCAGCCACCATGCCCGCTGTTGCAGCCATTTTTTCGGAAGCAATTAAATGCCGTTGCGTGAGTTGTAGCTGCTGATAAGACGCGGCCAGTTGTTTGGAATAAAGTTCGGATTGCTGGCGCTTTTTCTGTTGCAGCCGGACAAGGAATAACAGCAGCAGAATAATGGCTAAAGCTGCGCTGCCAGTTAACCAGACTGTGCGGCGCTGATGGCTGGATTTGAGGTTTCTGACTGTTAGCTCTTGCTCTAAGGTTTTGATCTGTTGCTGTTTTCTTAAGTTTTCTATCCGGTTCTGCAATTGCAGCAACTGCTGCTGAGCCTCTTCATTGTGGTACTTCTTGTAATAGTGCAGATGTTGTTGCATGGCTTGCAGCGCTTGTGCATCTTGTTGCTGTTGTTGCAGCAGCTGGCTTTTTAACAGATAAGCATCAGATAGTTGCCGGTTCAGCTGCTGCGCTGTGGCCAGGGTTAAGGCCTGGTCAAGATGGCGCTGTGCCAGCTGAACATCTTGCTGATGCTGCGCGATTTCCGCCAGCATCAATAACACCACACTCTGATAATAGGGATCTTCCCGCTGCTGATAACCCAAAAGTGCAGCTTCAGCATATGGCTGGGCAGTATCATGTTGTTTCAGCGCCAGATAACAGCGTGCCAGACTCATTTTGACATAAATTAAATCGGCTTCCTCGTAGGCCGGATCGTCAAGTGCAGCCATTAAATCGGTAAGAGCCTGCTGGTATTGGCCCATTTCTATGCGCAAATTACTGATGTTGTTTTGAATATTCACTCTCAGATAATCAAACTTATATTGCTCATTGAGTGCGCGGGCAGCCTGGAACAATTCCAGTGCAGTTTGGTTTTGTCCGGTGTGTACCGCCTGAATGGCGGTATAAATACGGCTGGTGATCTGGCGTTCCGGCTGATTGTACTCTGTCGAGAGTTGTACCGCTTGCGCCAGTAAATTGCTGGCTTTGATATGGTCACCACGGCGCATGGCGATATAACCCAGAATTTCCAGTGCTCTGGTGGTTCTGGCCGGATGTTGTTGCTGCACTTCGTGAAGCCAGGCTTCCAGTAACTGCGCTGACGCATCATTTTCAGACAACACCATCAGATTAAATGCTTTGGTGGTAATCAGCCGCTCGCGTAATTCAAAGTCATGTTTGGGTACTGTGGTTAACCACTGGTCTATCTCTGAGTTGGCCTCACGCGGTCTGGATTTACTCATCAATTTGAGCTGTTCAAATCTATCAGCGTCGTTTTGTTGCTGCTCCTTGTGCTCTGTAGAACGGCCGGTGTTGTTGCCGTCAGCGTTCAAGGGGGTGACACACAACAACAGAAAAAACATAAAAGGTGGGAGCCAGCTTTGTTGCCCTGACATAACTCTAATCCGCCTGTAACTGCTTACAGCTGAGTATGACTTATCTGTGAAAGGCCGCAGCGTCCAGCTTGCGGTTTTACCAAATAAATTAGCAACATCTGAAGCAGTGCCGTCGCTGCTCAGTGGGCCACTTTGGTAATAACAGACAAATTTTCCGACTTAAGGTTGTTTTAAGTATCAGCAGCCAGAATCGCGACCATAGCCTTAGAGCAGGAGTTGGTGATGGTGGCACTGCAGTTTCAGTTTAGTCCTGAGTTGAAGCCCAATTTTAAACCAGAGTTTAGCGCTCAACAGGGGCAGGTTGCGCCACAGCTGCAGTCAGAGCCTGCAGCGATGGATGCTGGTCTGCAGAGTGATAAAGCGGCACAACTCTTGTTACTGAACAAGGATGCGGCGCAGCGTCATTCGTTACAGCAGTTTATTGCCAGTGGTTTTCACCAGGCTTATGGTGCCGATGTACAGACTTTTATGCCGGATTTACTGGCGGTGCAGGCCAAAGGTCAGTGGCAGGCGGTGCTGGGTATTCGCAGTGGCCAGAATCAGTCCTTGTTTGTTGAGCAGTATCTGGATGCCGATATTTGCACTGTGCTGCGCTCGGCCGGTATTCACAGCAGCAGAGATAGCCTGGTTGAAATTGGCAATCTGTATTCCGCCAACCGTCAATACACTTTATTGCTCTTTGTGGTGCTGGCTTATGCCTTGTATCAGCTGGGGTATCGCCAGCTGGTGTGCTGTGCCACAGCTCAGGTGCAGGATTTATTGCAGCGTCATGGCCTGGAGTTGACGTTTCTGGCTGAAGGCGACGCCAGCCGCCTTGGTGACAGTGCTCTGAGCTGGGGCAGTTATTATCAAAGTCACCCTAAAGTTTGTGCGCTGGATTTAACCCAGGCCATGGCGCTTATCAGCAGCTCCCCAAGATTACTGGCGTTACCACACCAATACTGGCCCTCTCTGCATGCCACTGTGACAGGCCTGAGCCTTGAACAAAAATCTGCCGCCAAAACCAGCGCAGCAACTGTGGATCAGACAACAACAGTGAACCAAGGCAGATGCGCGTGAAACTGAATTTCCCGCACACCGCAAAACTAACGGACGCCATCAGTGGTGAAAGTCTGGATCTGACTCTGCTAAGGGCCAGAGTGAATGAGTGGCAACAACAATTGCAGGCACTCTCTGCCAAAAGAGTGCTGTTGTTAAGCCCGGGCAATCTGGAATGGGCGCTGCTGGATTTAGCCTGCCTCGATAGCAATACCTTGTTAGTACCACTGCCCACTTATTTAAGTGAAGCGCAGCTGCACCATATCCTGGCTGCGGTTAAACCTGATTTAATCTTCAGCAGCAATACACTTCAGCTGGAGGGGTTCCGGCCGGTGGGCAATTTCCATCATTTGTATGCTTATCAGTGCGAGCGGGCCGACCAGGCTCTGCAGTTACCACCAGACTGTCAGAAAATTACCTTTACCTCAGGCTCTACCGGTACGCCCAAAGGGGTGTGTTTATCGGCTGCGACCCAGCTGCAGGTGGCACAAAGTCTGGTGGAGCGAATTTCCATCAAAGCGCCGCGTCATTTGTGTTTATTACCATTGAGTACCTTGCTGGAAAATATCGCCGGCATTTATGCACCTTTGCTGGCTGGTGGTGAAGTGCTTTTGACCGACGAATTCCAGCGTGGTTTTCATGGCAGCAGCCTGGCAGAGCCGAAAAAATTATTAGGCCTTATCAGCAGCACCCAACCACAAACACTGATTTTAGTGCCCGAGCTGTTACAGCTGTTAGTGCAGGCTTGTCAGCACGGCTGGCAGGCACCGGCAAGCCTGTTATTTATTGCAGTGGGCGGCGCTGTGGTGGCGCCACAACTACTGGCTCAGGCCGCCAAAGCCGGTTTGCCGGTGTATCAGGGTTATGGCTTAAGTGAATGTGGCTCTGTGGTTGCTTTATCAGAGGTAAATGCTGCAACGGCCAGCCTGGAAGATTTAGCCACAGTGGGTAAGCCGTTATCCCATTTGCAGGTGAAAATTGTTGCAGGCGAACTCTGGGTTAAAACGCCGTTTTTAGGCTATTTGTCGGACTTGAATGCTCAGTCTGATGCAAAGCCACAAACACGGCAAGAAGCAACGGCTGCAGATGAAACACAAGGCTGGGTAGCCACCGGCGATTTGGCCGTGATGCTGCCTGATGGCCGGCTGCAAATTCAAGGCCGTAAAAAAAATCTGCTGATTTCAAGCCTGGGTCGCAATATTAATCCGGAATGGGTGGAAGCCGAACTGTTAAAAAATGGCTTGTTGCAACAGGCGGTGCTGGTCGGCGATGCCCGGCCTTATTGCAGCGCCCTGGTGTATTGCCAAGAGTCAGCTATCAGCAACAGCCAGATTAAAAACTGGCTGGCACAGGTGAATCAAAGTTTGCCTGATTACGCCAGGGTGCAGCGTTTTTACCGCCTCAGCGCGCCTTTGTCCGAAGCGAGCGGCACCTTAACTGCCAATCAAAGACCCAAACGTACCCAAATTGCCGAACTGTATCAGGCACAAATCGCCGCGCTTTATACCAATGATGCTGTCACCGACAGCGTTCAATCCGATGTAGTTGCTGCAGCATCAGCTGCTTGTTGAAATCAGGAGTTGTTTATGAGTTTTCATCAGAAGTTAATTGAAGCCACTGCAGCAGAACGTGATTACTTGTTGTCAGCCCCGGTGATCCACCGCTGTTTTTATGGCGACATCACCCTTGATGACTACGTTGCCTTTTTGCAGCAAGCCTATCACCACGTTAAACATACCATTCCGCTGTTAATGTCGGTGGGCGCTTTATTACCAGAATCAAAAGAATGGCTGCGTGAAGCTGTGGCTGAATATATTGAAGAAGAGCTGGGCCATCAGGAATGGGTTTTAAATGACATTGCCCGTTGTGGTTATGACAAAGAACAGGTGCGTGGTAGTAAGCCGTCTTTTGCCACCGAAATGATGGTGGCTTATGCCTACGACTCAGTGCGCCGTATCCACCCTTTATGTTTTTTTGGCATGGTGCTGGTGCTGGAAGGCACATCCACAGCACTGGCCGACCAGGCTGCCGGTGTTATTGCAAAAAAGCTGCAACTGCCGAAAAAAGCTTTTAGTTATTTAAGCTCGCACGGCGCTTTGGATCAGGAGCACATTAAGTTTTTCAAAGGCCTGATGGACAACATTGACGACGAGCAGGAGCAGCAGCTGATCATCCACGCGGCCAAACGTTTTTACCGGCTTTATGGTGACATCTTTTTCAGTCTGGACGCCAATCATGGCATCAGCAAAATGCCACAAGCCGAAACGGCGGAGCTTTGAAGATGAATATTCAGGATAAAACCATAGTACTGACAGGCGCCACCGGCGGTATTGGCCGCGCTATTGCGGCCGAACTGGCGGCCAGGGGCGCCAGGCTGATCCTGGTCAGCCGCGACAGTGAAGCGCTGCTGCGGCTGCGCCAGCAGCTGCCGGGCCAGCACAGAGTATTCAGCGCTGATGTCACAGACATCCAGGCACTGCAGAAACTGCAGCAATTTTGTCAGCAACAGGGGGCTGTGCACGGCCTGATTAACAACGCCGGCATCAGTCAGTTTGCCCTTTGTGCCGAGCAGGATTATGCAGCGCAAATCAAGCTGAACCTGCTGGCACCAATGCAGCTGTGCCAGTTGTTATTGCCCCAGCTGAAACAACAAAACGACGCTTTTATTGTCAATGTCGGCTCTGCTTTTGGCAGCATAGGTTATCCGGGCTATTCGGGCTATTGTGCCAGCAAATTTGGCCTGCGGGGTTTTACCGAAGCGCTCCGGCGGGAGCTTGGCGCCACCAGGGTGAAGGTGCTGTATTTTGCACCCAGAGCCACCAACACTGCTATTAACAGTGCCGCTGTTGTAGCGATGAATCAACAACTGGGCAATCAGATGGACAGCCCTGAGCTGGTAGCCAAAGCCTTGTTACAACAACTGGAAACAGCACAAAGCCGGCGCTTTTTAGGCTGGCCTGAGCAACTTTTTGTCAGACTAAATGCGATTTTTCCGGCGCTGGTTGACAAAGCACTGCAGAAAAAACTCGCTGTGATTGAAAAGTATGCCAGCGGCCGGACTTAACCACAGTTTTCAATAAAAAATTGGTATTCAACTGGTTTTAACAGGGCTCAGTAGCTGGGCAACGAGGTAAAAATGAAGACTTTAACCAACAATAGTCAGGCGAACAAAGTACGCGGCAGATTGAGCAAGGGGCTCAATCAAGGTCTGAGTCTATTGCTGCTGGCGGCTGCTTTTATCGGGAGCCCGGCACTTTGGGCTGATGTGCTGAGCGATATAGCGCCTTTGCAGCAGCGCTGGGCCGACATTAACTATCAGCTGGATGAAGACAAGCGCGAACAAGCTTTTACCGAGTTAGTAGGCACTGCCGACCAGGTGGTGGCTGCCAATGCCGATAAAGCCGAAGCCTATATCTGGCGTGGCATTATTAAATCCAGCCTGGCCGGTGCCAAAGGTGGTCTTGGTGCTTTAGGTGTGGCTGAGGAGTCTAAAGTCGATTTTGAAAAAGCCCTGGCGCTTGATGCCAATGCGCTGCAAGGTTCGGCTTACACCAGCTTAGGCGTGTTGTATTTTAAAGTGCCAGGCTGGCCTATTGGTTTTGGCAGTGATAAAAAAGCGGCAGAGCTTTTAACCAAAGCTTTAACAATAAACCCGCAAGGTATTGATCCAAATTACTTTTATGCAGAATTGTTGGCAGATAAACGCGACTATTCCACAGCAATGCGCTATCTTGAACAGGCCAAACAAGCCCCAAAACGGCCGGGCCGCGAAAGTGCCGATGCCGGGCGGCAGCAGGAAATTGCTATGCTGATGGCTAAAGTCGCGAAAAAATTAAAACATTAAAAGTGGTAGGGTAAAGCCAATGCGGATATTGCTGGTTGAAGATGACATGGATTTGGCGCAGGGTCTGCAACTTGCGCTGCGTGAACAGGGTTTTACGGTTAATCAGGTGTCACTGGGCCAGCAGGCGCTGGCCTCTATCCGCAGTCAGGACTGTGATGCCGTGGTACTGGATTTGGGTTTACCCGACATCGACGGCCTGGATGTATTAAAAATTACCCGGCAAAAATACGCCAAGTTACCGGTGCTGGTGCTCACAGCGCGCGATGGCGTTGACGACCGCATTCGCGGTCTGGATTTAGGGGCGGACGACTATCTGGTAAAACCTTTTGCCATGTCCGAGCTTTTTGCCCGCCTCAGAGTGATAGAAAGGCGTTTAGGCACTGCCAGCTCGCACCTTATTCGTCTGCAGAATGTTGAGCTTGACGCCACAGCACATCAGGTGGCGGTGGATGGTGCTGTGCTCAGTTTATCCAGACGCGAATATATGCTGCTAAAGGTACTGATGGAGTCGGCTGGTCGCATTAAAACCCGCGAGCAGCTCGAAGCCAGTTTATATGCCTGGGGCGAAGAAGTGGCCAGCAATGCCCTTGAAGTGCATATCTCCAATCTTCGGAAAAAGCTGCCCAAAGACTTTATTAAAACGGTGCGTGGTGTGGGTTACAGCGTGAGTCCGGCATGAGTTCTATCCGCCGTTATCTGGTGACTATGTTGATTGCAATGCTGACGCTGACCAGTTTTATGGCGGCGCTGCATAGTTATCGTGAAAGTATCAGTAGGGCGGATCAGCTGTTTGATGATGATTTACAAATGCTGGCGGCCAGTTTATTGCCATCTTTTACCAAAGTGGCCACAGGCCCGGAGCTTGCTGACGACAAACTTGGCAGCGTGGTGCAAATCTGGCGTGGCAACACCTTGTTATACAGGTCCGCCAATGCGCCAGCACAGAAAATTCAGGCCCCTGAAGGTTACAGCGAACAAAACTTTTCCGGTCAGCGCTGGCGCACTTATCTGCAGCTGGTGCCGGCAGCTGTCAGCGCTCAGAGTGTGCAAAGTACTGATAGGATGCAGGGTACGGACAGTATGCAGAGCACAGATGCGGCCACTACAGCTGCGCAAACTGTGCCCCTGACTGTATTAGTGGCGCAGCCGCTCAAACAGCGTCAGCAACTGGCGGAAGAAGTAGTGCTGGCGTCTATTTACCCTGTGGTACTGAGTTTACCGCTACAGGCGCTGCTGATTTGGCTGGCGGTCAGTAAAGGTTTATCGCCGCTGTTAAAATTTGCCGAGCAGTTATCGGGCAAAAAGGCCGACGATTTAACGCCGGTGCAGCTTTCGCAAGTGCCGGCTGAGCTGTCGCAGGTGCTTGGCACCACCAATCAGCTGCTGGCCAAACTCAGTGATGCTTTTGCAAGGGAAAAACGTTTTGCCTCAGATGTGGCGCACGAGCTTCGTACACCGCTCAGTGTCTTACAGGTGAATCTGCACAACGCCATTTCACAGTGGCAACAGGCCGGTGTGGCCGATCCACAAGGCTTAATGCCGGCGCTGCAGGACGGTGTGCAGCGTATGAGTCAGCTCATCGAACAAATTATGCTGCTCAACAGAACCAATCCGGAGCATTTTAAAGCCAAGCTGCAAAACATGGATTTGGCGGCCTTATGCCGCGAAGTCATCGCTGAGCTGTATCCACAAATTTTGCAAAAAAACCAGCAAGTGGAGCTCTGTGGAGCATCTTATGTGCCGCTGATGGCCGATACTTTTGCACTGCGCTTAATGCTGGTGAATCTGCTTGGCAATGCCATTAAATACACTCCTGCCCATGGTGAGATCAAGCTAACGCTTGCGACTGAGCAAAAGTTGATAAAACTGACCCTGGAAGATTCGGGGCCTGGCATAGATCCAAAAGAATATCAGCGCGTATTTGATCGTTTTTACCGGGTGGGTGGCGACCGGCATCAGTCCGGTCAACCTGGCTCGGGTTTGGGGTTGGCTATTGTCAAAGAAATTGTTGCGCTGCATGCTGGCAGTTTAACCCTTGGGCCATCGGGATTTGCTTCAGGACTTAAAATAACAGTGGAATTACCGCAGTGAAGCCAGAGCGTCAAAGCCTAGTGCACAAACTTCAACTATTCGGGCTTTATTTGCTCGCTCTAATCGGCTTTCCCGCTTATGCCGAACTTTTGGTATTGCAGCTGCAGTTAAAAGACCATCTGTTTAGTCCCACCACACTTTATGTGCCAGAGGGCGAAAAGGTCAAACTGCTGATCCATAACCAGGACAGCACCCCGGAAGAATTTGAAAGTTTTAGCCTCAACCGGGAAAAAGTGATTTTAGGCAACAGCAAAGGGGTGGTGTTTATCGGCCCGCTTGAGCCGGGTGAACATGCTTTTGTCGGTGAATATCACCCGGATAGTGCCCGCGGCACCTTGATAGTGCTCCCTAAAGCACAATGGCAGGCGCAGCAACAGGCAAAGGAGGGCAGCGGTGCTGATTAACACTGTGGTGATGTTTTTACAGGAGTTACTGCCGGCCTTGTTGCTGTTAAGCACGCTGTTGGTATGGCAGGGCAGCAGACTCAAATTTTTATTACCTGTATTGCTGGGGGCAACAGTGTTTGGGTTGTTGCTGATTGCCAGCCAGTTTAGCCGTATTTCTGATTTTGCCTCAGGCTCAGGCCTGGAGCTTTTGTATATCTGCTGTTATCTGCTGACTTTTATTTTGTTGTTGCTGAGTGTGGCTTTTGCCGGACAACCACACTGGTCAGCAAGGCTGGCCGGTTTAGCGGTGGCCAGTTTGCTGTGGGTCAACGGCAGTAACCTGGTGCTGTTTTTGTTTGTCTATCAGCAAAATCTGTTTGCCTCCCCGGCGCTGTTGCTGGGCGCAGCGCTGGGGCTTGGCATTGGCCTTAGTGTGGCAGTGCTTTGGTATCAGTTGCAACTGGAGCTGGCGGGGCGCTGGCGGGTGTTTTTACAGTTGTGTCTGTCACTGCTGGCAGCCCGGCAAATCAGCATGGCGGTGATGTTGCTGGTGCAAACTGATTGGCTCGCAAGCGGGCCACAACTTTGGAACAGCGAATGGTTGTTGTCTGAAGAATCGGAATATGGCCACTTTTTTAATGCGTTATTGGGTTATGAAGCAACGCCTGGCCTGATGCAACTGGTGGGTTTTGTCGCTGCTTTTTTGCTGTTGTTGTGGCAAAGCCGCCGCCTGGAGGTAGAAAAATGAGACTGGGACTGGGATTGCTGTTTTTGTTATGCAGCGTGCCGGCTTGGGCCGACGGCCGGGTGGTAGATAAAGTCTACCATCCTTATGTGCAGCCGCTGGAGCGTGAATTTGAATACAGGTTTGCCTACCAGAAACAGGCTGAACATCCGGACAATAATGCCATGGCGCAAAAGCTCGGTTATGGTTTTTCTATTGCCGAGCGGATGGCGCTGGAATTTTATGTGATGGCTGACAGGGTAAGCCCGGAAGATTACAAGCTCAGTGGTTATGAGCTGGAGCTACGCTGGATGTTAACAGAGCAGGGCCAGTACAGTGCCGACTGGGGCATGCTGTTTGAGCTGGAAAGGCAAAATAACTCGGATAATTATGAATTCACCACCGGTTTATTAATGGAAAAAGAGTTTGGCCCGACCAGCTTGACGCTCAATGGTTTATTGGTATACGAATGGGGTCAGACTTTAGAGTCTGAGCTTGAAACCGAATTTCGCCTGCAATACCGCTATCGCTGGTTGCCGGCTGTACAGCCTGCCATTGAATTTTATGCCGGTGAAAATTACAAAGGTGCCGGCCCTTCGATGATGGGCGTGCATAAATTCAGTGGTTTAGAACAATTAAAATGGGAATTTGCGGTGATTTTTGCCATTGACGCTTCCACCGTGAATAACACCTTGCGTTTTGCACTGGAGTATGAATTTTAACATCGGTCTGTTGCAGACCCAGTCTTAAGAAATTGTTAAGGAAAGCAGGTGAGACTGCAGACACAATAATAACGGAGTTGCTCTTGTGTCTGAGTTGTTATCTGCCGGTGCAGCTGCGCCTGCTACCGCTGCTTTAACTGACATTGCCGCTATACCGGCCGCTTACCCAAGGTTGTCGTTCTGGCAGCGTGTTATCGGGCCCTATCGGTTATATCTGCGTTTTATGCTGCTGGCGCTGGGGTTTTTATCTTTAAGCCGGCTGGCGCTTTTTATCTGGCAATGGTCAAGAGTTGAACAAAGCGGCGCGCCGTTCTGGTTATTACTGCAGGGGCTGCGCGCTGACTTTATTTTGCTGGGTTTGATGCTGATTCTGCCTATCTTGCTGGCCCCCGTGCTCGCCAGACGACAATCGCAAGGGCTGTGGCAGCGGTTTAGTTTGTGGTGGCTGATGTTGATGCTCAGCCTGCTGTTATTTGTCGAACTCTCCACCCCGGCTTTTTTGCTGCAATATGATGTCAGGCCAAACCGGCTTTATCTTGAATATCTGAAATACCCCAAAGAAGTATTTTCCACCCTGTGGTATGGCTTTCGTGCGCCTTTGTTGCTGGGGGTCAGTGCCACAGCGGTGCTGCTTTATGGCAGTTACCGTTATTTAAGGGCGGGTCTCAGCAGCACTAGATGCGCCTGTAACAAAACCTTGTGGTTCAGCTGGCCTTTGGTGTTGCTGCTGGTGTTTATCGCCATTCGTTCTACCACCCAGCACAGGCCGGCTAACCCGGCCATGTTCGCCATCACTGGCGATGCTATGGTCAATTCGCTGGTGATAAGCTCGCCCTATTCGGTACTGTATGCGTTGTACAGCATGCGTCACGAAGCCAGTTCCAGTGCGATTTACGGACAATTAGCAACAGATGAGATGCTCAAATATGCGCTTGGCTGGCCCTGGCATCAACAAATGCAGTTTAACCATGCCAGTCTTCCTACCCTGCATCAGCAGCAGGCGACAACAAGCCGCGATAAACCTTTGAATATCGTGATAGTGCTGCAAGAAAGTATGGGCGCTACTTTTGTCAAATCATTGGGGGGGGAAGCTGTAACACCTGAACTTGAGCAACTGAAAAATCAGGGGATCTGGTTTGAGCAAATGTACGCCACGGGCACCCGCTCGGTGCGGGGGATTGAAGCCGTGGTGGCCGGTTTTGCACCCACACCGGCGCAAAGCACAGTAAAACTGTCCAACAGCCAGCATAACTTCAGCACCCTGGCTTCTATTTTAAAAAAACAGGGGTATCACACCCAGTTTATTTATGGTGGTGAAGCCCATTTTGACAATATGCGCAGTTTTTTCACCGGCAATGGTTTTAGCGATATTGTCGATTTTGCCAAAATTAACAATCCACAATTTGTTGGCAGTTGGGGCGCCAGTGATGAAGACTTGTTCCACGCAGCTCATCAACAGCTGCAGCAATTACACCGGCAAGGCCAACCCTTTTTCAGCCTGATTTTTACCTCCAGCAATCATGAGCCTTTTGAGTTTCCGGATGGCCGTATTAGCCTGCATCAGCAGCCGAAAGCTCAGGTCAATAACGCGGTGAAATATGCCGACTGGGCCATGGGGCAGTTTTTTAAAACAGCGCAGCAATCTGACTATTGGCAGGATACGTTGTTTTTAGTGGTGGCCGATCACGACAACAGGGTGTACGGCAATAACCTGGTGCCGGTGGAAAAATTCCGTATTCCGGCGCTGATTTTAGGTGGGGCAGTAGAGCCACAGCACATTCAACCACTTGCCAGTCAAATTGATTTGGCGCCCACTTTATTGTCGCTGGCCGGAGTGTCGGCTTGTCATCCGCTGACAGGGCGTGATTTTAGCCGCGACAGCCAAAGCCCTGGCCGCGCTTTATTGCAGTTTGATCAATATTTTGCCTTGCTGGAGCAAGATAAAGTGGTGGTGCTTAAACCCTATCAGCAAGCCGTTAAAGGCCGTTATGATGCCAACCGTAAAAAGCTGGAGCTGGTGAGTGACGCTGTGACTGTTGATGAGAAAAACCGCGCTCTGGCCGAGGTACAACTGGCGTCTTATTTGTACCGCGAACAAAAATACCAGGACAAACTCAGTTGCAGTAAAGGTTAAACAGCGCCATCTGACCTGTTTTGCAGCAGATAGTCTCAACTCTTTTGTTGTTGATGGAAAACTTCAGTTAAATAACAATCTGATGACCCTAGGGCCCGGTGCTACACCGGGAGAATAACAAACCAGAGATAGATCCCGGACTCAGATGAAAACAAAACTTTTAATATTAAGCGCTTGCTGGTTTTTGGCGCTGCCGGCAACGGCTAAAAGCGACAGTGCAGCTAGCAATGATCGGCAAATTGCCGCCGATGAAGTGGTGGTGACCCAACATAAAACCACAGTGAACGACAACTCCTTTCCTTACAGCGCCACCACAGGCACCCAGCCGGTGTGGAATGACGAAGGCCAAGCCGTTGCCACTGTGTTTTACACTTATTATCAGCGCACCGACATTAAGGACAAAAGCAAAAGGCCTTTATTAATTTCCTTTAATGGCGGCCCTGGCTCAGCCTCGGTCTGGATGCAGATTGCGTACACTGGCCCGAAAGCGCTGAATGTTGACAGCGAAGGTTATCCGCTGCAGCCTTATGGCACCAAACAAAACCCTTATTCGGTGCTGGACACCGCCGACATTGTGTTTGTGAATCCGGTAAACACCGCTTATTCCAGAGTATTGCCGGATAAAGACGGCAAAATGATGAGTAAAGACGAGCAGGCCAAAATGTTTTTTGGTGTCAATGCTGACGTCAAATACCTGGCTGAGTGGATCAATACTTTTGTCACCCGCAACGAGCGCTGGCAGTCACCTAAGTATCTGATTGGTGAAAGCTACGGCACTACAAGGGTGTCTGGCCTGGCACTGGCGCTGCAAAATATGCAGTGGATGTATTTAAACGGTGTGGTGCTGGTGTCCCCAACTGAAATAGGCATTAAACGGGAAGGCCCGGTGGATGTAGCCAACCGTTTACCTTATTTTGCCGCCACTGCCTGGTATCACAAAAAACTCAGCCCTGAGCTGCAGCAGCTGGATTTAATGGATTTACTGCCAAAGGTTGAAGATTTCACCATTAATCAGTACCTGCCAGCACTGGCCAAAGGTGCTTTTATCAGCGCTGAAGAAAAAGATCAGATCGCCCGTCAGGTGGCACAATATGCCGGTTTATCTTTGCAGGCGGTTCTGCAGAACAATCTGGATATTCCAAATGACTTTTTCTGGAAAGAGCTGCTGCGCGATCGTGGCCAAACCGTGGGTCGGTTAGACTCACGTTATATTGGTATAGACCGGCGGGATGCCGGTGACAGTCCGGATTTTAATGCGGAGCTGACGTCCTGGCTGCATTCTTTTACGCCAGCCATTAACCATTACCTGCGCACTGAGCTCAATTACAAAACCGACGTGAAATACAATATGTTTGGCCCGGTACGCCCTTGGGATAACAGCGACGACAACACAGGTGAGAACTTACGTCAGGCGATGGCGCAAAACCCGTTTTTACATGTGATGATCCAGTCCGGTTATTATGACGGTGCTACCAACTATTTTGATGCCAAATACAGCATGTGGCAGTTAGACCCTAGCGGCAAAATGAAAAACCGCCTGAGTTTTAAAGGCTATCGCAGCGGTCATATGATGTATTTGCGCTATGAGGATTTAAAACAGTCCAATCAGGACCTGCGAGAGTTTATCCAGGCCACTTTGCCGGCGGCTGATCAAGCAGCAAAATATTAATCCGCTTTCATTGGCTGAAGAGACCAGGGCTGCCATTCGGGCAGCCCTTTTTATTGCTGCAGTTGTAAAGTGTGCTAACAAAAACCGGCAAAGCCTAACGCGCTACTGGTCAGCGCTTTTGTTGCTGTTATAATGCGGCCAACTGAATTTTTTCTTCCTTTATTTTTGTCGACACACAAGGATCTGATTTATATGGCGGACATCGAAACACGCCCCACCAATTTTATCCGGCAAATTATTGATGCCGATTTAGCTTCCGGCAAACACAACACAGTGCAAACCCGCTTTCCGCCTGAGCCAAATGGTTATCTGCACATTGGTCATGCCAAATCAATTTGTTTAAATTTTGGTATTGCCGAAGATTATCAGGGCAAGTGTAACCTGCGTTTTGACGACACCAACCCGGAAAAAGAAAACATCGATTTTGTCAATTCAATCCAGAACGACGTGAACTGGCTGGGTTTTCAGTGGGATGGCGCAGTGCGTTATTCTTCTGACTATTTTGACGCTTTGTATGGTTACGCCGTTGAGCTGATTAACAAAGGTCTGGCTTATGTGTGTTTTTTAAACGCCGAAGAAATGCGCCAGTACCGTGGCAGCTTAACTGAGCCTGGCAAACACAGCCCGTACCGCGACACTTCACCTGCTGAAAACCTGGCGCTGTTTGAAAAAATGCGTGCCGGTGGTTTTAAAGAAGGTGAATGTTCACTGCGTGCCAAAATTGATATGAGCT
The DNA here is from genome assembly GCF_036782235.1 of Rheinheimera sp. Taxonomy (GTDB): domain Bacteria; phylum Pseudomonadota; class Gammaproteobacteria; order Enterobacterales; family Alteromonadaceae; genus Pararheinheimera. The sequence goes on from NZ_DAIPZL010000003.1 coordinate 369,928, forward strand.
CGCCTTTTATCTGTATGCGCGACCCGGTGATTTACCGTGTGAAATTTGCTCATCACCATCAAACCGGTGACAAGTGGTGCATTTACCCTATGTACGACTTCACCCACTGTATTTCTGATGCGCTCGAAGGCATTACCCATTCACTTTGTACACTGGAATTCCAGGATAACCGCCGTTTGTACGACTGGATTCTGGATAACATCACCATCAACTGCCACCCGCAGCAAATTGAGTTTTCCCGTCTGAACCTGGAATATCAGGTGATGAGTAAACGTAAGTTGCACACCCTGGTGGAAGGTGGCCATGTGTCTGGTTGGGACGACCCGCGCATGCCAACCATTGCCGGTTTGCGCCGTCGTGGTTATACACCGGCGTCTTTGCGTGAATTTGCCAAACGTATTGGTATCACCAAACAAGACAATATGATTGAAGCAAGCGCTTTGGATGCTTGTATCCGCGAAGATTTAGACGCCCATGCGCCACGCGCCATGGCGGTCATTGATCCGCTGAAAATTACCTTAAGCAACTATCCGGCCGACAAGATTGAGTGGCTGGAAGTGCATAATCACCCGAAAGAAGAAGCCATGGGTAGCCGTAAGGTGCCATTTGGCAAAGTGATTTATATTGACCGCGCTGATTTCAGGGAAGAAGCCAATAAAAAATACAAACGTATGGTCACAGGTGGTGAAGTACGTTTGCGTGGTGCCTATGTAGTTCGGGCGGACGAAGTGATTAAAGATGAAGCCGGCAATATTGTTGAGCTGATTTGCAGTTACGACCCGGACACTTTGGGCGTGAACCCGGCTGATGGCCGCAAAGTACGGGGTGTTATTCACTGGGTGGAAGCAAGCCAGGCCAAGCCGGCTGAGTTCCGTGTGTACGATAAACTTTTTACCGTGCCAAACCCGGCAGCGGAAGAAGACTTTATCAGCGTGATTAATCCGCAGTCATTAACCATCAAACATGGTTTTGTCGAGCCAAGTCTGGTGGATGCCAAGCCAGAGCAAGCTTATCAGTTTGAGCGTGAAGGTTATTATTGTGCTGACAATAGAGACTTCAGCAAAGATAACCTGGTGTTTAACCGTACCGTCGCACTGCGCGATACCTTCTTTGATGATTAACCCGCACGGGTAAACCTGATAAAAAACCAGCGTATTGCTGGTTTTTTTATACCTTTTGGCACTGCACCGCTTCAGGTTGTGGCGTTGCCGCAAAATGTCAAAGGGCGATTTATAGCCCTGAGTACGAATTGTTATATAAAGTGTGCAATAGCCCGGTAAACCATTGCCAATGGCTGCTGGCGGGCATTACCATGGCTGACAAAGCCCAACCATAAGAGAGCTGCAGGTGGACGTATTTTTTGCCGTGTTGTTTTTTGCTTTTTCCAGCACCATCACACCCGGGCCCAATAACATTATGATGATGAGCTCAGGCGTCAACTATGGTGTCAAAGCCAGTTTGCCGCATTTATTCGGCATCTGTCTTGGTTTTCCGCTGATGGTGCTGATGATTGGGCTGGGTTTTGGTGTGGTGCTAAGCAATCAGCCCTGGTTACACCTGGCGATTAAAGTGCTGGGGGTGTTGTATCTGTGCTGGTTGGCCTGGAAAATTGCCAGTAGTACACCCACGTCGCTTGAAGGTAGCAACAGCAAACCTTTTAGTTTCCTGCAGGCGGCCGCTTTTCAGTGGGTCAATGGCAAAGCCTGGGTCATGGCATCGGGCGCAGTGGCGGCCTTTACCACAATGCAGGGCCAGTTTTATCAGGATGTGATGCAAATTACCCTGGCTTTTTTACTGATGAGCCTGCCTTGTGTCGGCAGCTGGTTGTTATTTGGCGCTTTACTCAGGCGCTGGCTGAACCAGCCGGTTGCTCAACGCGGTTTTAATATCAGTATGGCGTTGTTGTTATTGGTCTCGGTCTGGCCCGTGCTGCTGGAAATAGTGCAGCAGCTCAAAGCAGATTAATCAGCTACTGAGCTGACATTTTCAACAAACAGCTTTTATGGAGCAGCTCATGCAAAAATTATTGATGCAAACATCAGGTCTGGCTGTGGTGCTGCCGGCACTGTTATTCAGCACTTCGTTGCTGGCAGCGCAGTTCGAGCAGACTGGAGTGCTGGCAGGAACTCAGGCTCAAGCACTGCAGCAACAAACAGCGACAGAAAAAGCCGGCTCTGCCATCTGGATTGATGTGCGCACTGCAGATGAGTTTAATGCCGGTCATTTGGTGGGGGCGCTGCATATTCCGCATGAACAAATTGCCGCACAGATAGCCAAAGTTACTCAGGATAAAAATGCCGAAATTTACCTGTATTGCCGCAGTGGCCGTCGCTCTGGCCTGGCACTTGATGCCTTGCAGGCGCAAGGTTATACCAGGGTGGTGAATGCCGGTGCTTATGAAAAACTTAAAGAGCAGGCTGCTGAACAAAAGCAGCAACCATGATTTGCAGGATGTCGGCCTCATTACAGCTCGGGCATCCGGTTTATAGAGCACTGATGTGCCATTCATACTGCAAAGGAGTAGCACCAGGATGCAGGGGCAGCAGTTAGAAAAAATTAAGCTGGAGCATGACGCAGCCCGGCTTTTTATGCGCTTGTATGAGCAGAAATATCAACTGCCAATGCGGCATATCTGGCATAACGAACCGGCTAAACCTGATGTGTCCTGTTATCTGGCGGATGAGCGGCTTGATCTGGAAATTGCCCATTTATACGGCAGTGAAGCCGAAGCTATGCAAATCTTAGGTAGATCGTTAAGTTTGCAAACACACCAGGAATTGCTGGCTTTGCAGCAGGTGCCGGCAGAAGACAGGTTACTGGAAGCATTAAACCGGCTGATCGCACAAAAAGGCCGCAAAAGTTATGACAGCAGCAGGGTGTGGCTGGTGATCCGCAATGCCAACCCCCACTGGCGGAGTCAGGATTTGCAGCAGCACAGACCCCGTTTGTTATTACCCAGCCAACATCCTTTTGAACAAATCTGGTTAGTCGGCGATTTATTTGGTTTATCCGGCATAGTGCCGTTATTCCCGCAGCATTTGTGGCAACAGGCACGGAGTCTGGCTTGATCGGTTTTTACCCGCGTTATGTAAAGCTGTTGCAGCGCATTGCACAGCGCCGCTTATTGCCGTTGTGGTCCGGCAGAGTGCTCTGCCTGCTGGCATTTGTGGTTGCAACATGGCAGCTGCTGCAACAAGGCGTGGGTGCACAGCTGTTGTTGCCATTATTGCTGGCCCTGTGGTTATTGTTGTATCTGCTGATTTGTGCCGGTTTTACCACCACAGCGCCGCTGTCAAAAGGCCAGCCCTTTCGTGATAAACTGCGCGCCTTTGTGTTTGGCCTCAGACTGCACAGCCTGGCGCTGGCAACCTTGCTGCTGCTGGCCGTCAGCCTGTATGCAACAGTCAAGCTGTTGTCGGTTGTGGCCAGAACGCTTTTCTAAATAGGAATTTTTCATGACGTCCGCGATTAAGCGCTGCGACATTTTTTGCAGTGTGATTGATAATTTTGGGGATATTGGCATTTGCTGGCGGCTGTCGCGGCAGTTGGTGGCCGAGCATCAGCTGGATATTAGGTTGTGGGTGGACGACCTTGTCAGTTTTGCCAGAATTTGCCCGCAGGTGCAGCCGGACAAAACAACGCAGCGGATTGAAGGGGTGCAGGTGTGCTTATGGAGCTCACCGCTGGCTGAGCTTGAGGCGGCAGAATATCCGGATCTGGTGATTGAAGCTTTGGCCTGTACTATTCCCACTTCTTATTTGCAGGCGCTATCAGAGCACCAACCACAGGCACTCTGGCTGAATCTGGAATATTTATCGGCGGAAGACTGGGTGCATGGCTGTCATGGCCTGGCGTCCCCACAGCCGGGGCTGGCACTTCACAAATACTTTTTTTTCCCTGGGTTTACCGCACAAACCGGCGCTTTATTAAGAGAGCGCAATTTGGTGGCAACACTGGATGCTTTTGCTGCTGACACAAAGGCACAACAGCAATTCTGGCAACAGCTTGGGCTTAGCCATGTTACTGAATTTGATAGCAAAGTATCTTTGTTTGCTTATGATCAGCCTGCGATTGGCAGCTGGTTAGAACAGCTGAGCCAAAGTGCAGATAGCACAGTGTTGCTGGTACCTGAAGGTGTGCTGGCCAACAGGTTAAAAACGCTGTGGCCTGAACTTGGCAGTCAGAGTTTTGCACAGCGCGGTAAACTTCGGATTGATATTTTGCCTTTTATGCCGCAGCAGCAATACGACTATCTGCTTGCTGCCTGTGATATTAACTTTGTCCGCGGTGAAGATTCTGTGATCCGCGCACACTGGGCGGGCAAAACTTTTATCTGGCAAATTTACCGCCAGCAGGAGCAGGCACATCAGGTAAAGCTGGACGCCTTTTTAACAAAGTATCTGCAGCAGGCTGCATCGCCTTTGCAGCAGCTGTTACTTGAAGTGCACCGGCGCTGGGATCTGGAGTTACCTCTGGCGGAGCTTTGGCCGTTATTGCTTGAAAATAAAGAAAAAATTGCGCTTTATAACAAGGCATGGCGCGCTTTTTTAATGACACATGAAGATCTTGCCAGCAACCTCGTGCGTTTTGCCGAAAATAAATGTAAAATGCCCCGCAATTTTTCCTAACAAGAAGATATTTCAATTATGATGAAGACTGCTCAAGAAGTACGCGCTGGCCAGGTGATCATGGTCAACAACGAGCCAATGGTTGTTCAGAAAGCTGAATTCAACAAATCTGGCCGTAACGCTGCTGTAGTAAAAATGAAGTTAAAAGGCCTGTTGTCTGGTCAGGGTTCAGAAACTGTTTACCGTGCTGACGACAAGTTTGAACAAGTCATGTTAGACACCAAAGAAGTGACTTACTCTTACTACGCCGACCCAATGTACGTATTCATGGATGCTGAATACAACCAGTACGAAATCGAAGCTGAAAACATGACTGACGCACTGAAATACTTAGTGCCAGACATGCAGTGTTCAGTTGTTTTCTACGGCGAGCGCGCTATCTCTGTTGATCTGCCAACTATCGTTGTTCGCGAAGTTGTGTACTCAGAACCAGCTGCCCGTGGTGACACTTCAGGTAAAGTAATGAAACCAGCTAAACTGGACACCGGCTTTGAGCTGATGGTTCCTGCTTTTGTTGAAACTGGTGACATGATTGAAATCGACACCCGTACTGACGAATACCGTGGCCGCGCTAAATAATTTTTAGCAGCGCACAGCGTTAGAAAAAGCCAGTCATTGACTGGCTTTTTTGCATTTTACCTTTTGTGAAACGCCTGGTTTTTATGTGGCACAGGCCAAAGTTGGGGGCGTTGTTCCGGTGTTATTCTGTAATCTTTAACACCCGGCTTCAACCACGTTTCAACCCCTGCTCAGTGCGGCCAGTTCGCCCAGTGTCATCTGATGGTTGCGGCTTTTTTTCAGCTGGCTTAACAGTAGCAAAGCACAACTAAAGGCATCTTCTAACGCATGATGATGCTGATTGTGTGGTAAATGGTGACGGCTTAGGCAAGAGGGTAAACGTAAATCACGTTGATGCACCACCTTGCCGCGATTTAATAACCTTTGCCACTCCAGTTGCATGGTATCGATAAACTTAAATTTGGGTGAGCGGCCATACAAACGCTGGCAGGCCATGGTTAAAAACTTCTGTTCAATACTGGCATGGTGGGCAACAAAAACGGCGCCGGCATAAAGTTGCAGCAGCTCTGCCATGACATCGGCTAAATCCTGCGCCTTAGATAAATCTTTGTCATGTAACCCATGGAATACTGCACTTTGACCTACGCTGACCGGTGGCTTTACCAGCAGGTGTTGTGCTTTGCCAAGATCAATTTCCTGTTGTTCAATCACAACCCAACCGAGGCTGACAATATGATCATTTTTGGCATCAAGGCCGGTGGTCTCAAGGTCGAGCACCAAAAAGCGACACTGGGATACTGGGGTGTCCGGGCTGGGCCAGGCGACAGCTTCAAACTGCTGCACTATGGCGTTCACCGGCTCTTTGTGTAGTTTTAACCAGCCAAACATCTACAGCTCCCGGCTAAAACGGTAGCGCATTGACGACTGCGCTTCATGAATGACGGCAAAACAGTCTTTGAGCTGATGACGCTGCAGTGCAGATAACTGCGCCGGATCCAAAAGGTTAGTCACATCATGGCCTTGTTGCAGCTCCTGCAGATGTTTATCCCAGCGAAGTTGCGCCAGCACATCAAAAGCGTCCAGTAAATTCTGTACATCACGGTTATCCATCACCTGGCTATCGGCTAAGGCCTTGAGTCGCAGCCTGGTATTGACCTCACTGATGCCGGCCGATAGCGCATAAACCCTTGTCAGATCGGTGATCAGGCTAATGCCGCGTTTTTTCAGATCCAGCCCTTTTTTGTGTTTACCGTCCTGTTCCAGAATAAAGTTTTTCAAAAATCCAAGCGGGGCAGTGCGCTCTTGCGCTGTTTTGGATAAATGCAGTAAAAACAAGTCGTTGTTAGCTGTTTTTGCCAGAATATCTTGTTGTAGCGCATTAAATAAACCGCGGCTGCCTTCAATCACTCTCAGATCAAAATAAATACTGGCGTTGAGCAGCGCCTGAGGGGTTGGAGTGGTGATCCAGCGGGCAAAACGACCGGACCAGCCTTTTAAACTGAGCCGAAGTTCAGGGTTGCTGGCCATAATATTGCCGGGGCAGAGTTTGATACCACAACGGGCCAGACCAGTGCAGACAAAATCTGCGAGCGCTGCAAAATAAAGTTCAACATCACCGACCGGCTCTTTTTCCAGCAGCAGGGCGTTGTCCTGATCGGCATTTAAACTCTGATCCATTCTGGCCTGCGAACCAAAGGCCAACCAGGAAAACACACAAGGGGGGTCGCCCAATTGTTGCATAGCAAGTTTAATCAGACGTTGTGTCAGGGCGTCGGTGATAGTGGTAATAATATGGCCCGCTTCATGGGCCGGTACCTGTTGTTTGCCCAGAGTTTGCGCCAGCTCCTGAATATGCAGACTACATTGCTCCAGTCCGTCCACTGATTGCTGGCGGTGAATTTCGCCAATCAGATAGACCGGATGATCCTGCTGCGCCCGGATAATATCGGTGGCGGTGATCATGCTAAAACAAAGACCCTGTTCGGTCACCGGCAAATGATGGATATTAAAACGGCTCATCAGTTGCACTGCTTCGTACAAATAGGCATTTTTGTCGATAGTGTGCGGTTGGCGGGTCATGATAGTTGCCACCGTTGTGCTGGCGGGTAAGTTCTGCGCCAGAACCCTGCTGCGTAAATCGCGGTCTGTCACTATACCCACCAGCTTTTGCTCCTGCTCGACCAATAATGACGATACCCGTTTTTCCGTCATCAGTAGGGCGGCCTGTTGCACTGTTTGTTCTGGGGTAATGGCAATTTTATGGGCATGCACCACGTCGTGCAGTTTCAGCGTAAAACGGGAGCTTTGTTGTTGTTCTTTGTATTGATGCAGCCGGCGGCTGAATAAACGCTGGAAAAACAAATCAACATTTTTAAACTGATGGCGTAGCTGGTGAAAAATCTGACCGTCCAGCCAATACACCAAACCATCTTCTTCACACTGCAGCACATCGGCATCGGTTAAATCTGTTAATAACAGCTGATAACCATAAAAATCACCTTCCTGCAGTTTGGCCAATAACTGCTGCTGGTCGCTGTACAGTGCAAAAACGCCGGTACGGACGATCAGCAGGCGGCGACCGTTGGTGGGCACCTTGTCCTCTGCCTGGTAATAATATACCCCAATATGTTTGCACAGCTGGTTGAGTTCGGCCGTGGACAAATGGTTAAAAGGTGTGGTTTTGGCAAGAAATTTAATAACTTCGCTGATTTCCATCACTGCTCCTTTGCAGCTTCAGTGCAGTTGTGACAAGGGCATCAACAGCACTGCAACTGTAGCAACAGCGATAGGGGGGCGAAAGTCTACTTTAGTCGGTAGTCTGCGCCGGTGTGGCGGTTAAACGCCTGATCAGGCGTTATTTTGCGGACAAAGTTGTAACAACACACTTTCATCTGCGGCTATAGCTATAAAGTCTGTGCCCGGAGTTTCCCCCTGGGCTGGCAGTTCCAGCTGTTCAGTAAAGTTGGCTCTTTGTTTGCTCGGACAGTGCACGACGAGTTTTACATTAATTGCGGCCTGACGGCGTTCAAACAAATACAGATTGGCCAATATTAATTCCGGATTCTTGCTGTTAGCCACAGAGTTTTTTACGTCCAATGCCATAAAACGGGTGATCTGTGGTTTAAGCAAAGTCCAGGGGCGCCAGCTGATTTTTTCTTCTACAGCTTTAACTACCACGACATCTTTAGGGAGTAACGTCAGCTGGTGGCTGTACCAGTTGTATTCGCTGTGGATCTGAAAGCCAAGCATGCCAAGGCCGGCGAACACAGGCACCAGATAACGGGGTAATTTTTGTGCCGATAATTTTCTCAGCATTAAGGCAATACCAGCAGCGCCTAAACCAGCAAAAACTGTGGCAACAAGTTCCCAGAGCATAATGTTTTTTCCTGAAATAAAACGGGCTTTAGCATCTACTATCGCTAAAGCCCGTGAGTTAAAAGTGGCTTAAGGTCAGTGCCTTATGCTACTTAATGATCAACCGCAGTACCAGCGCCACGTGGGAAACGAACGCTTTCTACCAGATCCTGAATATGCACAGGTGGTTTTTCGGTGACCGAGGACACTGCAAAGGCCACGGTAAAGTTAATCATCGCACCCACAGCACCAAAGGACAGTGGGGAGATGCCGAAGAACCAGTTGGCCGGGATATTTTCATAAGAAGCAGTGCCTGGAATGAAGAACCAACCCAGGAACAGGAAAATATACACAGTGGTCGAGATTAAACCCGCCAGCATGCCACAAATAGCACCTTTGCTGTTTATCCGTTTAGAGAATATCCCCATCATCAGCGCCGGGAAGATGGACGCAGCGGCTATACCAAAAGCCAGCGCCACTGTCTGCGCTGCAAAGCCTGGCGGATTCATCCCTAAATAAGTGGCTACCACTATTGCGACTGCCATTGAAATACGGGCCGCTCTTAGTTCGCCTTTTTCACTGATATTGGGGTTAATGGAGCCTTTGATCAGGTCATGGCTGACGGCTGAAGAAATCGCCAATAATAAGCCAGCAGCTGTGGATAAAGCAGCAGCCAGACCACCGGCAGCAATTAAACCCACAACCCAGGCTGGCAGGTTGGCAATTTCAGGGTTTGCCAGCACCAGGATGTCGTTATTCACCGTCAGCTCATTGCCTTTCCAGCCGCGTTCAGCTGCTTTTTCGGCAAACTGTGGTGTGTGGTTATACAGCTGTACCCGACCGTCGCCATTTAAATCTTCAAACTTAATCAAACCGGTTTTTTCCCAGTTTTTGATCCAGTCCGGACGCTCAGCATACTGAATGGCGTCAGCGGTTGGGCCCGCAGGGTAAATAGTGGTCATCAGATTTAACCGTGCCATAGAAGCAACAGCAGGAGCAGTCAGATATAAAATGGCAATAAACACCAGCGCCCAGCCAGCCGACCAGCGAGCATCCGCAACTTTTGGCACAGTAAAAAACCGGATAATCACGTGTGGTAAACCTGCAGTACCGATCATCAGTGACAGGGTGAATAACACCATATTCAGTTTATTGTCTACATCAGCGGTGTAATCGACAAAACCAAGTTCACGCACCACTTCGTCCAGTTTTTGCAGCAGTGGCACACCTGATTGGGTATGTTCAGAGAACAGGCCAACAGGCGGTAATAAGGTATCGGTCAGCTGTAATGAGATAAACACGGCCGGAATGGTATAAGCCACAATCAGCACTACGTATTGCGCCACCTGGGTATAGGTAATACCTTTCATGCCGCCAAGTACAGCGTACATAAAGACCACAACTGCGGCGATGATTAATCCCATATCGCTGCTGACTTCTAAAAAGCGCGAAAAGGCCACACCGGCACCTGTCATCTGACCGATAACATAAGTCACAGAAGCGATGATTAAACAGGCCACGGCCACTAAACGGGCGCCAGAGCTGTAAAAACGGTCACCGATAAAGTCTGGTACTGTGAACTTACCAAATTTACGTAAGTAGGGTGCCAGTAACATGGCCAGCAGCACATAACCACCGGTCCAGCCCATCAGGTAAGTGGAGTTGGCATAACCGCCCACTGAAATTAAACCGGCCATTGAAATAAAAGAAGCCGCAGACATCCAGTCGGCGGCTGTTGCCATACCGTTCATCACAGGGTGTACACCACCACCGGCCACATAAAACTCTTTGGTGGAGCCTGCTCTTGCCCAAATCGCGATGGCGATATAAAGCGCAAAAGAGCCGACCACAAAGATCATATTAATTGCAAACTGACTCATCTGAGTTACTCCTCGTCCACGCCATATTCTTTATCGAGCTTATTCATTCTCCAGGCGTAGAAGAAAATCAGCGCGATGTAAGTCAGAATTGAGCCTTGTTGTGCAAACCAAAAGCCCAAGTCAGTGCCGCCGACTTCAATACCTGCCAGCAAAGGTCTTAATAAAATGCCAAAGCCATAGGACACGACAGTCCAGATGACGAGGCTAATGATGATCAGGCGCAAGTTGGCTTGCCAATAGGCCTGAGCGTTGTGTTTGTCGTCCGCCATAGTTGTTTCCTCTAGTTATTTTTCTCGAGCCAACTTAATCTAGCAGTTGCCTTGTCAAGCGATAGCCCGACTTTAGTCGAAGAGAATGGCGCCTGGCTTGACTTCAGGGCCTTGCCTGCGAAGATGGGTATTGATGCAGTCAAATGTTTTTTAAGGAGAAGGGCGTGGCAGCGTGGATTGTAGCGGTATTAGCACTGCTGTACGTCGGTGGTTTATTCAGTATTGCCAACTGGGCGGAGCGCCATGCCTCTGATCAGCTACTACGAAAGTATGGGGGCTTGATCTACAGCCTGGCGCTGGCGGTTTATTGTACCTCCTGGACCTACTATGGCGCTGTTGGTTCAGCCATCAGTTCCGGCTGGGACTATGTGCCTATTTATCTTGGGCCTTTGCTGGTGTTTATCTTCGGCCAAAGAGTGCTAAGAAAGCTGCTGCATGTCGCAAAAAAACACAACGTAACTTCTATTACCGACTTTATCAGCGCCCGTTATGGTAAACGCCACACCATTGCCACTTTGACCGCTTTGTTATGTTTAGTGGTAGTGGTGCCTTATATCTCACTTCAGCTCAAAGCTGTGGCTGTGTCTTATCAGGTGCTGTTGGGGCGCAGTGAAGACGCCATGCAAATCTGGTGGCAGGATTCAGCGCTGTTAAGTGCGCTGGCCATGACGTTGTTTGCCATTTTATTTGGGACGCGCAAGGTCTATCTGACCGAGCAAAACCGCGGTGTAATGGTGGCCATCGCCTTTGAATCTGTGATCAAACTAGCCGCTTTATTAACGTTGGCGCTGGCGGTTAGCTGGTTTGTACTCGACCGTCCCTGGCAGATGTTGGCGGATTTTAGCTTGTATGCCAGTAGTCATAGTCAGACCGCATATCAGGCCGAGCAGGGTGGGATCTTTGCTTTTATCACCAAAACTGTGCTGGCGATGGCTGCTATTTTTCTGCTACCCAGGCAGTTTCATGTCACCTTTGTTGAAAACACCAATATTGAACATTTAAAACACGCCAAACGCTGGTTTAGCAGTTATCTGCTACTGGTAACTATTGTGGTGCTGCCAATAGCACTGGCGGGTTTACAGCTGTTTCCAGACAAACTTGCACAGGCGGATAGTTTTGTACTGCTGCTGCCGGCCAGTCAGGGCTGGGAAAGTGTCAGTGCGCTGGTGTTTATCGGCGGTTTTTCTGCCGCAACTTCGATGATTATTATCGCTACTCTGGCCTTAAGTAACATGCTCAGTAACGACGTGGTGATGCCGACTTTATTACGTGGCCGCACTGTAGAGCAGCTGGAAAAAGACTACAGTCCGCTGATCCTGCGGGTACGCCGGCTGATGATTATTGCCGTGATGGGGCTGTCTTATGGATATTACAGTTTATTTGCCCGTAACTACGAACTGGCCGAAACCGGCTTGCTGGCCTTTGCGCTGATCATCCAGCTGGCACCTGCTGTGCTTGGTGGTTTGTACTGGCGCCGTGGCCATGCTTTGGGTGTGTATGCCGGTGTTGGTGTTGGTTTTGCCTTGTGGTTTTATTGTTTAATGCTGCCACAGCTGGTCAGTGTTGGTGTACTGGGGCAGGAATGGCTGCAATCCGGCGCCTTTGGCCTCAGCTGGCTTAAACCCACCGCGCTGTTCGGGCTGGAGCTTGATCAGCTCAGTCATGGCGTGTTCTGGTCTTTGGGGCTGAACGTACTGTTTTATGTTGGTATTTCGTTACTTCATAAAGCTGACCTGCACGACAGATTACAGGCAGTGGCTTTTGTAAAACCCAATTTACCGCTGGATGAAGATAAATCAATCCGCCGTACCCGCGTTTATGGTCAGGATTTAAAAACCTTACTGGAACGTTTTGTCGGCAACCAGCGCGCCAGGGAATCTTTGGCTGAATTTAGCCGTCGCCAACCGCAGCCTTTGCAGCTGGATGAAACACCGGTGCCAGCGCTGGTGCGCCATGTTGAGCGTGAACTGGCTGGTGTGATTGGCTCATCCAGCGCCGCTGCTATGGTCAACGCTGTGCTCGATGGTCGTCAGCTGGCCTTTGAAGATGTGGTAACACTGTTTGATGATACCCGTCAGGCCATTCAGTTTTCACGCAAAATTTTGTTCTCCACGCTGGAAAACCTAAGTCAGGGCGTGAGTGTGGTAGACCGTGATCTGCAGCTGGTAGCCTGGAATAAACAATATCTGGAGATGTTTCAATACCCCGAAGGCATGGTGCGGGTGGGCCGCGCCATTGCCGACATTGTCCGTTTTAATGCCGAGCGCGGCCTTTGTGGCCAGGGCAGCGCCGATGAACATGTGCAAAAACGACTGCAGCATATGCAGCGTGGCACAGCCCATGTGTTTCAGCGGGTGCGCCCGGACGGCACAGTGATAGAGATGCGCGGTAACCCAATACCGGGCGGCGGTTTTGTCACCAGTTTTACCGATATCACTGAACATGTGCATGCGGTGCAGCAACTTGCAGAAGCCAAACAACATCTGGAGCAGCGGGTGCTGGAGCGCACCGCAAAGATCAGTCAGATCAACGAGGAGCTGCGGGACGAAATTGAGCTCAGGCGCACCACAGAGCAACAGTTGTTGCTGGCCAAAGCTGAAGCTGAAGCAGCCAATGCCTCTAAAACCCGTTTTCTGGCGCTGGCAAGCCACGACATTTTGCAACCGCTCAATGCTGCCCGGTTATTTACTGCCGCTTTGCAGGAACAAACAGAACCAGCCAGGCAGCAGGAAACTATCCGCCAACTGGATAGCTCACTGAAAGCCACCGAAGAGCTGATTTCGACCTTGCTGGAAATTGCCAAACTGGATGACGGCAAAATGGAGCCTGAAATCAGTACACTGCAACTGGCGCCTATGCTGGCCCAGCTGGGTGATGAGTTTGCGCTGCTGGCCAGTCAAAAACAGCTGAAACTGAAAGTGCGGCAGGTACCTTATCTGGTGCGCAGTAACCCGACTTATTTACGGCGGATTTTGCAGAATATGCTGTCCAACGCCATCAAATACACTCAATCCGGCCGCGTATTGCTGGGCTGCAGGCGCAGAGGCAGTCAGTTGCTGATTGAAGTCTGGGACACAGGCCCTGGCATCAATGATGCCGATGTGCAGCATATTTTTGATGATTTTTACCGGGTGGACGCGACCTCGCGTGGTCAGCAGGGCGTTGGCCTTGGTCTTGGTGTGGTACAGCGTATGGCCAAAAGTCTGGGCCATCAGGTCAGCGTCAGTTCCATGCCTGGTCAAGGCACAGTGTTTCGCTTAACAGTACCTTTTGTGGCGCAGCAGCAGGTTGAGCCTGGTGACAACGCGGCCATAGTGCAGCTGACAGAAGCCGGACCTTTTGCCAATTTTTCAATATTTTGTGTAGATGACAACAGCACCAATCTGGCGGCACTGACCACTTTATTGGCGCAGTGGCAGGTGGGGCAGGTGCAAAGTTCAGATAACGTGGAAGAGAGTCTGGCTTATGCCGCCAATCATCCGGCCCCGGATCTGCTGATTTTGGATTATCAGCTGAGTAATCAGCAGGATGGCCTGAGTTTGTACCGCGAGTTACAGCAGTATTGGTATCAAGTGCCGGCCATTTTAGTGTCGGCGGCGCCCGAGCCAGATTTACCGGCCAAAGCCCGCGAGCTTGGTTTGATCTTTTTAGCCAAACCTATTAAAGCGGCAGCGCTTCGGGCCTGTTTAAATTCGGTAAAACTGGCCAGAGGCCGGGGTTAGCAGTAGCTGAAAACTTCGCTTTATTCCCAAGCTGTATTCCCAGGCTGTCTAAGCGGACCGCGGCGTGTTGAGCCAGACGCAAAGCAGCCATGCAGCTTGATGCTGGGCAGAGCATAGTGCGCCGTGGTAGGCTAAACATTGTTTAAACAAGGAGATAGCTATAATGCGGGCACAACTGGAACGGCGTTTTTTTCTGATCTTACTGGTGGCTGTCACTATTGCTTTTGGGCTTGTGCTGGAACCCTTCTGGGGCGCCATTTTCTGGGCCTGTGCCCTGACTGTGATTTTTTATCCGCTGCAAAGCCTGTTAACGCAAAAACTGGGTGACAAACCCAACCGCATTGCGCTGTTAACCCTGCTGATTTGTATGGTGATGGTGGTGTTACCCATTTTGGCCATCGGCTTTTCTTTTGCGCAAGAAGGGGTGGCTTTTTACCAGCGTATTCAGAACGGCGAACTGAATCCGGCCGCCACGCTGGATAAAATCCGTGGTGCTTTTCCGACAGTGTCTGCCACTTTGCAGGAATTTGGCGTCAATACCGATAATCTGCGCCAGCAATTGTCCGACGCTGCTGTGGAGGGGAGTCGTTTACTCGCCAGAGAAACCCTGGCGATAGGCCAGAATGCCGCCGGTTTGTTTTTAAATATTGGTTTAATGCTGTATCTGGCGTTTTTCCTGCTGCGTGACGGGGCCAAACTGGTGGAGCTTTTGGTAAAAGCACTGCCGCTAGGTGATGCGCGGGAGCGGTTATTATTTGCCAAATTTGCGGAAGTGACCCGGGCAACGGTCAAAGGCAATATGGTGGTGGCTGTGGTGCAGGGCACTTTAGGTGGTTTTATTCTGTGGGTGTTAGATATACCGGCTCCTGTGCTTTGGGGCGTGGTGATGACCTTTTTAAGTTTATTACCGGCCATAGGCGCTGCTTTGGTCTGGTTCCCTGTGGCTTTATATCTGTATGCCAGTGGTCAGTGGTGGCAGGCAACGGTGCTGATTGCCTATGGGGCGCTGGTGATTGGCCTTGCTGACAATATTCTGCGGCCCTTATTGGTTGGGCGCGACACTAAATTGCCGGATTATATTGTGCTCTTTTCCACTTTAGGCGGTATTACCTTACTGGGGATTAATGGTTTTGTGCTTGGGCCTTTAGTGGCGGCACTTTTTATGGCGTTCTGGCAGATATTTATGACTGAATTTAATCAGCATAAGCTGCTGGAAGATGATGACTTGCAGCAGGGCGCCCAGCTCAACACCGCAGAGCAGGTTGTGGCAGCACCAGAGAGCATGCCGTCAGGTGCTATTGCAGATGACCAGAGCCAACCTTGACGTATTAGAGGCGCTGCTGTTGCAGCTGGAGTTGCAGTCTTTGCCCGCTGTGATTGGGATCAGCGGCGCTCAGGGTTCGGGTAAATCAACATTGGCCGCACGTCTGGTGGCGCATTTTTCGGCTTTGGGCCTTCGCGCTGCCGCCGTGTCACTCGACGATTATTATCTGTCCGGTGCCCAAAGGGCACAGCTGGCAGCAGATGTGCATCCGCTGCTGCGCCAGCGTGGTGTGCCAGGCACACATGATATTGACAAAGCAATTGAAGATGCCAGAGCTGTGCTGGCTGGGGATCCAGTGGCGTTACCTCGTTTTGATAAAGCGCTGGATGAACCCGCCGCAGCTTTGCCCGCGCAGCAGCTTGATCTATTGCTGGTGGAAGGCTGGTGTATTGGGCTCAAACCACAAGATAAAAAAGAGATCGCTACAGCCATCAGCCCTTTTGAAACACAATTTGATGCCGATGGCCGCTGGCGCTGTTTTGTTAATCAGCAACTTGGCGGTCAATATCAGCAATATTGGCAATTATTCAGACCGCTGATTTGGCTCAGGGCGCCAGACTGGCAGCAGATTTGTGTCTGGCGGGCACAGCAGGAACAGCAACTGCGGCACAAAACGGGTAGAGGTATGGACGAGACAACACTGCAGCATTTTATGGGCAGTTTTGAGCGGCTGACGCTGGCCGCTTTTACCCAACTGGAAAAGATCGCACAGATACAGCTGCGGCTGAATGCGGAGCATCTTGTCACACAAATGATCGGCAAAAACCAATAAGGTGGTGTCAGGCGTCCTGCTGCTGGGCTAAAGCTCTGTCTACCGGTGCTTCAAGTTGTAATCGCTGTGCTTGGATCACCACCTGGGTTCTGTTGGTGACACCCAGTTTTCTGAAAATAGCGGTCAGGTGGGCTTTGACTGTGGCTTCGGAAATATGTAAATCGTAGGCAATTTGTTTATTCAACCAGCCTTCAGTCAGGTAATACAATACCTTATATTGCTGATTGGTGAGCTGCGCCACTTTGGCGGCCAAATCCAAATCGTTCAGATTATTCGGATCCGGTTTAAACAGCTGCTGCATGTGTTGTGGCAGCCAAACATCACCATTCATCACTGCCGTCAGCGCTTTACCAATTTCTACCGGATGAGCCGATTTAGGCACATAAGCAGAAGCGCCAAAAGTCATGACACGGCGAATGACGTCCGGATCGTCGCTGGCAGAAATCACCACTATCGGTAAAGCCGGGTACTTTTTTCTCAGCTGAATTAACCCCAGAAAACCGCAGTTGCCCGGCATATGCAAATCCAGCAGCAATAAGTCGGTGTCCGGATGTTGTTCCAGCGCCTGACAGGTGGCTTCAAAACAATCGGTTTCGATGGTTGCTTTGGTAACAAAAGTATTGCTGATGGCATTGATCAGAGCATTACGAAACAGCGGATGATCATCCGCAACTATTAGTTTGGCCATACTGGACTCCGGTGCGACAAGGCGGCGCAAAAATAAGCACGCCGTGTTTATGACCCCAGCATAATCAAGACATTGCTGACTGTCTATGCTTTTACCGGAGCATAAACCATGGATTGGTTTATGCTCCGCTTCGGTGGTTACTTGTTCAAGTGGTTATTTATTCAGACGGTTTTCAATCAGGTGCTCAACCACTGACGGATCAGCCAGCGTTGAGATATCCCCTAATTGATCGTATTCATTGGCGGCAATTTTACGCAAAATCCGGCGCATAATTTTACCGGAGCGGGTTTTGGGTAAACCCGGCGCCCACTGAATAAGATCCGGACTGGCGATTGGGGAAATTTCGCGTCTGACCCATTCTTTGACTGCTTTGGTTAAGTCGTCACTCGGCTCCACACCAACACGAGGTGCAATAAACACATATATACCCTGACCTTTTAAGTCGTGTGGGTAGCCCACCACTGCAGCTTCTGCAATGGCTTCGTGTGCCACCAGACAACTTTCAATTTCGGCTGTGCCTAAACGATGACCCGATACGTTTAATACATCATCAACGCGGCCAGTCAGCCAGTAATAACCGTCTTCATCCCGTTTGGCACCGTCGCCGGTAAAATACATGCCTTTATAGGTAGAGAAGTAGGTTTGCTCAAAACGGTCATGGTCACCATACAAAGTACGCATCTGACCTGGCCAGCTATCGAGGATCACCAGGTTACCTTCGCAGGCGCCTTGCTGCAGATTGCCTTCGTTATCGACAATGGCAGGCTTGACACTAAAAAATGGCCGGGTAGCTGAGCCTGGCTTTAAAGCGGTCGCACCAGGTAATGGTGTAATTAAAATACCGCCGGTTTCAGTTTGCCACCAGGTGTCTACTATTGGGCAGTTGCTTTTGCCCATCTGCTGGTGATACCAGTGCCAGGCTTCCGGGTTAATCGGTTCACCCACACTGCCAAGAATTTGCAGTGAGGACAGGGAACAACCTTCTACTGCTGCTGTGCCATGTGCCATCAGGGCGCGAATGGCAGTTGGTGCAGTGTAGAGAATATTCACGTGAAATTTATCGACAATTTGCGCAATACGTTTAACGTTGGGGTAAGTTGGCACCCCTTCAAACATCACGCTGGTGGCACCGTTTGCCAGTGGTCCGTACACTATATAAGTGTGGCCTGTAACCCAGCCAACGTCGGCGGCGCACCAGTACACATCACCCGGATGGTAATCAAACACATACTGGTGAGTCATTGAAGCCCACACCATATAACCGCCTGTGGTATGCAGCACGCCCTTAGGTTTACCTGTTGAGCCAGAGGTATACAGAATAAAGAGTGGATCTTCAGCGTTCATCACTTCAGGTGCACACTCTCTGCTCTGGTTTGCCAATAAGTCGTGGTACCAGATATCGCGGCCAGCGTGTTCATCAATATTCTGACCCACATGCTTTACCACTATGACGTGTTTCACCGGATTAGCTTTGCCAAGGTGGGCAAGTGCCTGGTCGGTATTGTCTTTGAGTGCAGTCACGCGCGAACCGCGCAGGGCCTGATCGGCAGTGATCACTAATTTAGAGTCACAGTCGACAATGCGGCTACCCAGTGCATCAGGAGAAAAACCGGCAAATACCACAGAGTGCACAGCACCAATGCGGGCACAGGCTAATAAAGCGACGGCGGCTTGCGGGATCATCGGCAGATAAATAGTAACTCTGTCACCTTTTTGAATGCCGAGACTCTTCATACCATTGGCCAGCTGACAAACTTCGTCATACAGCTGCTGATAAGTGACGGCCTTATCAACACCGGGTTCATCACCTTCCCAATAATAAGCAACCTGATTGGCTTTTTCCGGCAGATGGCGGTCCAGACAGTTGTAGCTGGCGTTCAGGGTGCCGTCGCTAAACCAGTTCACATGGACTTTACCAAGCTCAAAACTGGTGTCTTTGACTTTGGTAAAAGGTTTAAACCAGTCGATGCGTTTACCATGTTCGGCCCAAAATTGTTCCGGCGCATCCACAGATTGTTGGTACATGGCCAGATAAGCTTCATTGGTCAGCAAGGTTCTGGCTTTTGCAGCCGCACTTACCGGATAAAGTTGTTGTGACATGATTTGTCTTCCCCGTAGGCGCTATGCACCTGATGTTTTTAATAAAGCTGTTCTACCGCAAAGGTGTAGCAGCGCAAATTAGACATTAGTCTAGCTGCTGACCATTGTTTATTTAGTGTTCGACTAAAGGCTAATTGAGGACTTTGTATTCCTGCACCACAGTTAGCTTGTAATCGAATGATGACAGCTATTTATAACAATGATAACCGACAAGGCGAACGGAGCAGCAAGATGCAACATGCGAAAACAACTCAGACACACAAATTAGTCCCGGTGGCGGCATTGATGCTGACACTGTTTTGCAGCCAGCACGCATATGCTGGTTTTAAAATGGGTGATAACACCGAAATTGGTATTGGTGGTTACCTGAAACTTGATGCCATGGTTACAGACACCTCAGATGGTAGTATTGCCACAGGTATTGGCCGTGATTTTTATGTACCAAGCCTTATTCCTGTTGGTGGCAATTCAGAGTCGGCTAAATGGGATATGCATGCCCGCCAGTCGCGCTTTTTTATCACCAGCGATACCTTGCTTGAAAACGGCAAAAAAATCAGTGGCCGTTTTGAATTTGACATGATGGCCACCACTATTGGCGATCAACGCGTCAGTAACGGTTATGCACCTGAGATCCGTCATGCCTTTATTGCTTATGACGGCTGGTTGTTCGGTCAAACCTGGTCCACTTTTATGGACGTGAACGCGCTGCCGGATAGTCTTGATTTTGTTGGCACCACAGATGGCACTATCTTCGTACGTCAGGCGCAAATCCGTTACACCACAGGCGGTTTCCAGTTTGCGATTGAAAACCCGGAAACCACAGTGACACCTTTGAATGGTGGTACCCGTTTAGTGACAGATGACAATTCAACACCGGATTTAGTGGTTCGTTACAACCATACAGCCGACTGGGGCGGGCTCACAGTATCTGCATTATCACGTCAGTTATCCTATGAAAACGGTCTGATTGACGATCAGGTGCAGGGTTACGGCCTGTCATTTAGCGGCAAAGTGAATTTGTCAAAAACCGACGATATTCGTTTTGCGGTAAACTATGGTGACGCGCTTGGGCGTTACATGAGCCTGAACACCGGCAACGATGCAGTACTTCGCGGTGACAACAAACTCGAAGCGATTAAAAGTGTCGGTTACACCCTGGCCTATAAACATGCCTGGAATGACAAACTGCGCTCCAGCATCTTTTATTCAGCACAAAAAATTGATAACCCTGTGCAATATACAGGGCAAGCACAAACGGAAAGTACCCACAGTTACAGTGCCAACCTGATTTATCAGCTGGCCAGTAAGGTTTCAGTGGGTGTTGAATTCCGTCATGCCAACAGAGTACTGGAGTCAGATCTGGAAGGTGATTTAAATCGCCTGCAGTTTTCGGCTAAATACGACTTCTGATTTGTCAGTGTTGTGAACTCAAGTGAAGTGTGAATAAACAAAGCGGATGAAAACAAGGGCTGTTTTCATCCGTTTTTATCTTGATGCCGTAATGCTCTCTAAACAGAGAGGAGCAAAACAGTATGGCATTCACCCTGGTCTCACTTAATGTACCTGGTACCGTCATTAATGAACTGACAATCCATTCTTTTGAAATGGGACTTTATCTGGCGCACGCGAATTGTCGGGGACAAACTGGTTTTATTCTGCAGGCCGACTTGTTGCAACGAGGTCTGCGCAGGCCACAAAGATTCAAAAGTGTCACAGAGGTATTACAACTGCTGGATAAAGCACAGGTAAAAAACGCGGTACTGCTACATCAGTCAGCTTATGATGAAATGGTCGGGCAGGGAGGGAAAGTAGATAATAGCCTCAGACTGGTGCTTATCTGAACCGGAATAGGCGGCAAAACCCTAAGTTTGTCTATTAAATGCGCGGTTGAATGCAAAAAGGCATATTTCTTTAAATTCACGCTTGCGCCATTTC